>NZ_JBIVRB010000009.1:0-216017 GCF_044755465.1 Streptomyces sp. NPDC092296
CCGAGCGTGACCCGCGTCCATCTGCCCGGCCGGCCCCGGTGGCCAGATGCTCGTCCATCTCGGCCTCCAGCGCGGCCTGCATCAGGTGCTGGGCCAGCTCGGGCAGCAACCCGCCCTCGCCCATCAGCCGCAGTCCCTCCCCGCGGACCTTCTCGGCCGCGAGCGCGGCCAGCTCCTCCAGCAGCTCGCTGGACAGACCGTTCGGTGACACCGGCATCGACTTCACGTCGGCACCCTCAGCGCTCACGCCGACCTCGGCAAGCGACACGCTGTCCACGGTCTCGATCAGGTGACCAGCCGTCATATTCATCAGGCTCACTCCTTCGTGGAGACCCACACCTGATTCATGACACTCCCCCGATCTCCTCTCGGGCACCTGCCCCAGTACGCGCACGCTGCGTGAGACAGCAAGAGACCCCACCACGGCGGGGGTTCGTGGTGGGGCCTCGGGCAGCGCGCTCGGGGCGCGGCAGGCTACGCGGTGGCCAGGACGCGGGCTCGCTCGTTGAAGTCCGCGACCAAGGGGTGACTTCCGAAGGGGATCATGCGCCGTTGTACGTCCTGCACTGCTTCGATGGCGCGTGACGACTTGACTCGGCGGGCAAGGTCGAGCGTTCGGACGCTTGCCGAGTGGGCCGCCTCCAGGTCCCGGTTCTGCAAGTGAGAGACCGCAAGCGCCGCTTGTGACATGGCGCCACGACGGGCTCGATTCTGCGCACGTGCGTGCTGGATGGACTGCCGAGCGTGCTCCGCCGCGTTCTCTGCCTGTCCCAAGTCCCGGAAGGCGTTGGCGTGCTCACCGTGGAGATAGGCGGCATCGATGAACTTAGCCCATGCCGGTTCCTTGGCGTGGTCCACGCGGCTGAATGCCGACTCGGACTGTAGGATCGCACGGGCAGTAGCGGCCTTGTCCCCGAGTACGGCGAGCGCTCGCGCTTCCAGTGCCCAAAGGTCCGCCAGGCACGCGGCGGAGTCCACCTTTGCGAGCCCGTGCCGCCCTGCCTGGGCGAGCCGGCGCCCTTCCTCGGGGCTGCCTGTCAGCGTGGCCTGGTCGGCCATACCCGCGAGCACGTGAGCACCGAGGGCAGCGTCGTGCGATTCCTCTGCGAGCCGCAACGCTTGAATCAGGAAGCGTTGGGCGGTCCCGTGCTCGCCGTCGTCGTACGCCATCCATCCCAACAGGTACGTCTGTTCGGCCGTGGCAGCGCATAGCGCCCGCCGCACGTTGTCCGAGTAGGTGCGTCGCAACAGCGGGTAGACGTGCTCATTCATGTACTGCGTCAAGAGCAGTCGGCCCGAGCCTCCGCCCTGCATCACGTCCGTGTCTTGGAATGCGCTGAACATGTTTCGTACGTGCACGACGTCTTCAAGCCTGACTCGGGGGCCTGGTTCGGGCTTCTGATCAAGGGTGTTGAGCAGCCAGTCCCGTGACGGGCCGATACCAGCAGCAGCGGCGAAGGGTGCCGCCGCCAGGAACTTCCTGCGATCCATGTCCGCTCTCCCAAGCTCGGTCACCGACTCGACCGTCGAGGCCCAAGATGAGCTGTACGTCAGCGGGCGGTCAAGGTCGGGTTCCTCACCTAGCCCTAGGTCATACGTCGTGATGCGCCTGCCGAAGTGCTCTGAAAGCACATCGGCGATCAGCCCCGGCAGCGGAGCGCGCGGTTCCTGCCCGCCAAGCCATCGGCGGACCGCCGTTGCGTCCGGGCAGATGTGTGGGTGTCCAAGGCTCACCGCTCGGGCGTGCACGCGTCGTGCCAACTCACCCTGAGTCATAAGCGATCTGGCGAACGCGTCCGCTAACAGGTGATTCGGTTCGCGCATCGCGCCCGTCCTCTCGATGCCGGATCAAGTGCCAGGGTTTGCCACCCCTCATCAAGCTACCTCGGACGGCCTGTTGCCAGTTGGCTTGTCTAGCAACTCACCGGAGCGAAGGGGGTAGTGAATGCCTCAGCGTGACCCCGACACACAGAGAGCCCAGCCGGTCGAGGGCGGGCAGGATGAGCGAGAGCGACCGCAGGTCGGCGCTCTGGTACTGGACACCGGAGCGGACAGGGTAGGCGAGTACCGGAGCGCTAGCGCCCGTGGTTGGCTGCTGCGCCCGCCTGGCGGCGGCTCCTGGTGGTACGCGGACCCCGGCGATGTGCGGCCCGCTGGAGTGATAGAGCGGCTGCGGGCGGGGGCTGCCGTGGCCAATGCTGCCAGCCTGAGCCGTTGGACGGATGCGCTGTGACCCGCACCGTGTTCCGGTTCGTGGACCACACCGTGACGCCGGACACGGCTCCGGATGCGCCGCCGACGTGGCACCGGTTCCGCTGCCTGGGCGAGGACGAAGCGGGCCGGGCGTGCGGCGCGCAGTCGCCGGGCGGTGAGGACTTCGCGGCCGAGCAGCGCTGGACGTTCGAGCACTTCCGCGACCACCGCGACCACACCAGCTACGCGCAGGCCACCGAGCGACCGTGGCTGATCGTGCCGGGCAGGACGGGGGCGGCATGCCGACGCTGACCGCGTACTGGGGCGAAGTCATTGCGGAGGGGGCGCCGTACAGCCTCCCGGGGCGGGTCGTCCGGATCGTACTGGGTGAGCGCACCGCAGCAAACCGCCGCTTGGCGCTGCGCTGGCTGCGCGGCCAGGCCCACCGGATCGCGGACGGGCTGGACCCCGGTCCCGCCGGGATCGTCGGCACCTGCGTGAACCGGACGCCGAACGGACTCCCCGACGTGCCGCAGCAGTTACGGGACTGGTGCACCGACGACGACCGCCAGGCCGCCGCACTGGCGCAACTCACCCGGGGCGAACCCGTCGCCCTCGACATGGCCGACCACACCGGCCGCTACTACCTCGCGGTGTGGCCGATCTGCATCCCGGTGACCCTCTCTGACCTGCTCACCACCGCCCGCGCAGCAGTGTGACCCCGCGCCCCACAGACACAGGAGACGACCGACATGCGCCGCACACGAGGTGAAATACAGGCAGCTCGCGAAAAGGCGGTCGCCAGCAAGGCCGAGATCATCAGGCGGTACCGGGATGGTGAGTCGATGAAGTCACTTGGCAAGGCGTTCGAGGTGGACGAGACGTGGCTTGCGTCGCAGTTCGATGGCTGGGGCGAGCACCGATATCGGTGGACCCGATACCTCCCGCGACCTCCGTTCCCGCCGGTGGACCGCCTCACCCGGCCGGAGCGGAAACCCCAGAGCCCCCCAGGGACGGCAAGGCCCATGGCTGACACCTGATACTCCCGCCCCCTGCCGCCCGTCTGGGCGTTCTCGCAAAATCTCCCAATGATCGCGACAGGGGACGGGCCCCGCCCCGGCCGGCACGAGCTTTCCAGTCCCGCACTCAGCGGGGCGGGCTCCGCTCGATCGGACCGCCGACCGGGGCGGGTACCACCGCACAGCAGTCACCGAAGGCGCGTTGCCACTGTTCGGGGTCGTGTCCGTATGACCCCGGACGGCACCTGCCATATGTCCCGGGGCAGTTGGTCCGACCTGACCGGCTAACAGAGCCGCCCCGCCTGCCTTCCCCTCCCCAATACAGGCAGGCGGGGCCCTCAAGCAGTTCGCTAGGCCCCACACGAGCCCCGGCCACCACCGAGACGGAATGCCTTCCAGAGGTGGTCGGGGCTTCCGCGCGTCACGGCGCCGACTGCCCCCCGGACTGCTGCGGGGACTCGCCAGCGGACCGGTCAGCCACGAAGGACCCCATGCCGGGCTGAGTGGTGATCAACCCTTGCTCTCGCAGCTCTCCTATTGCTTTCCGCAAGGTCTTCCGGTTCACCCCGAACTCTGGCCCAAGCTGCATCTCCGACAGCAGGTGATGCGGCCCGTAGTCGCCACGTTCGATACGGGCGCGCAACGTCTCCGCAATCTGCTGCCACTTCGGGCGGTGGGGGTCGTACTCCATCACGAGCATGACCGTACCTGCCCGGGTCGGCCCGGCACGGCCAGGAATGACCACGGATAGCCATGGACAGGGGGGGACAGGCTAGCTACCGTCAGATGAGAAACGCCCCGACAGACCGCGTAGGACCGGTCCGCCGGGGCTCCGGCCGAACAGCTTTCTAGGAGCTGACCGACACATGCGCGATCTTATCGCCCGCGCCCTCATACGGGCGCTGCACTTGCTTACCTCCAGGAGTCGCCCCGGGCGACACGGGGCCCACCGGCTGCCGCGCCATGGTCGGGGGGCACCGGCGGAAGGCTTTACGCACCCGCCGATGGCGGGACCCGCGTCGGGCAAGTCCGGGGGGCCCCGGGACAGAAGGGCGGGCAGGCAGGAGCCTGCCCCGGTGCCTGGCCAGCGTACGGCCCCCCGAACATGCCCGACCCCACCCCCGACAGGACCCCGCCCAAAGCCTCCCGCCGCCGCCCGCTCGCAGGCTCCCCGCCCTGTTCCCCCGTTCTGCTCCCGCATCGGCCAGCCGATCCCCACGCACCTGCTTGTCCGCACAATGCCGCCCCGAGCCGAGGACATCCGGCTTGTGCGCCCATACGTGGAGGCTTGGGAGCGGACCCAAGAGCGGGAGAGGCAGCGCGAGCGGCGCACCGCAGCGGCTCTTGCCGCTATGGGCATTGACTACCCGTACCCCGCTCTGGCGGGGGTGCGGTGATCATGAGCGGTGCCGTCTTCGGAGCACCCACGTGCGGTGACCACCGCACAGCCGCCAAGACCGACCTTCCGTGTGTGCTCGACAGCAATCACCGGGGGGATCACATGGACGCCTACGGGCAGTGCTGGCCGCAGGTCACCCCTAAGAACTGCGTCCGGTGCAAGCAGCCCACCGACGGCCCGGTCCCCGTCCACACCATCGAACGAGCCAGCGGCCCGGCGTGGACCGTCTACGCCTGCCCGGACTGCGGCCCTCTGCTCACCCCCGGGACTGACCCCGACCGCTGATCAAGCACAGAACACAGATGCCCCCAGGCAGCAACGGCTGTCTGGGAGCACCTGATCTCTGCCAACCCGCATATCAAGCGTCTGACCTGGGTAAACTATGAATAGGGGAAGTACCTGCCCTGGGGGGGTTCGTTGCGTAGTTGCGCTTGTGTTCCCTGGGGTTGCCGGGAGTCTTGATCCGGGCCCGTCGGCTGTGGCATATATGTCTAGACCAATCATGGCGACCGGGAGGCACCATCGTGGCGCGGATTCGCGGGCTCGCCGTGCTCACCGGCGCCGCCGCACTGCTGTTGGCCGGGTGCGCGGCCGACCACCGGGACAAGCAGCCGCCCACCGCGCCGACCGCCGTCACCGCCCAGGCCGGCAGCGCCACCGCCGCCCATGTGATGTGGCAGCCGGCCACCGACAATGTGGCGGTGACCGGCTATCAGGTGTGGTCGGGCGGCGCCAAGGTCAAGGACGTTCCCGGTTCGCTGACCATGGTCGATGTCGCCGGGCTGCGCCCGTCCACCCGGTACGTCTTCACCGTCCGGGCCGTGGACGCGGCCGGCAACCTCTCGCCGCAGAGCACCGAGGCCACCGCCACCACGCTGTCGGCGGCCACCCAGGACGACCGGCCGCCCAGCCGGCCCACCGAGTTGCGCGGCCGGGCCGACGGACCCCGGGCCGCCGTGCTGACCTGGCGGAAGTCCAGTGACAACCTGGGGGTGGCCTCGTACGACGTCCTCCAGGGCGGGGTGAAGGTGCACAGCGTGGGCGGCGGCGGGACCACCGCGCGGATCACCGGGCTGCGGCCCGGGGTCGGCTACGCCTTCAGCGTCCGGGCCCGGGACGCGGCGGACAACGTCTCGCCGGAGAGCACCGCCGTGGACGTCACCACCCCCGCCGCACCGGGCGACGGCCCGAGCACCGCACCGACCGGACTGAGCGGCAAGGCCCGCTCGGCGGCCGACGGGTACTACCTCGACCTGGCGTGGACCCCGCCCGAGACCGGCGGCCAGGTGACCGACTACCAGGTCCACCTGGACGGAGCGCTCGCCACCACGGTGGTCTGGGGCGCGGGCCAACCCCAGGACCGGGCGAGCTACAGCCTCCCGATCGGCACCGAGCCGCATGCCTCCTACACCGTCAGGGTCCGTGCCCGGCTGCCCGACGGGGACTGGGGCGAGCTCTCCGCGCCGCTGACCGTCGCCACCGGCGCCCCCCGCCGCTGACCCCGCCCCCGCCGGGGGACGTCACCAGGCGACGGGCAGTTCGTGCACCCCGTAGACCACCATGTCCTTCCGGTACCGGATCTCCTCGAACGGGACGGCCAGCCGCAGGTCCGGCAGCCGCCGGAAGAGCGTCTCCAGCGCGATCTGGAGCTCCACCCGGGCCAGCGGCTGCCCCAGGCACTGGTGCACCCCGAAACCGAAGGCGACATGGCGGCGGGCGTCCCGGGAGAGGTCGAGCCCGTCGGCGTCCGGGAAGACCGCCTCGTCCCGGTTGGCGGTGGAAAGCATGCAGATGACCCCCTCCCCGGCGCGCACCGGGTGCCCGCCGACGACGGTGTCCTCGATCGCCACCCGGGGCAGCCCGGTGTGCACGATGGTGAGGTAGCGCAGCAACTCCTCGACGGCCGCCTTGACCTGGTCGGGTCCCTGGCGGAGCCGGTCCTGCTGGGCGGGGTCGCGCAGCAGGGCGAGGGTGGACAGCCCGATCATGTTGGCGGTGGTCTCGTGTCCGGCGACCAGCAGCAGCCGTCCCATGGCGGCCACCTCGCGCGAGCTGAGCGCGCCGCGCGCCGACAGCCGGCCGAAGATGCTCTCGTCCGGGTCGCTCCGCTTCTCCTCGGCCAGCCGGATCAGGTAGTCGAGCAGGTCGCGCTGGGCGCGGTCGACCTCCTCGGCGGCGGCGCTGGTGTCCAGCAGGATGCGGCTGCGGTCCTGGAAGAAGGCGTGGTCCTCGTACGGGACGCCGAGCAGCAGGCAGATCACCAGCGAGGGGATCGGCAGGGCGAACTCGGCGACCAGGTCGGCCGGCGGGTGGTGGGCCGTCATCCGGTCCAGGAAGTCATCGGTGATCCGCTGGATCTGCGGGCGCAGCGTCTCGGTCCGCTTGACCATGAAGTCGGCGGTGAGCATCCGGCGCAGTCGGGCGTGCTCGGGGTCGTCCATCCGGATGAAGCTCACATCGGTGGCGAGCACCTGGCGGTTGCGGGTGAGGAACGGGAAGCCGGGATGGGTGGCGTCGGCGCTGAACGCGGGGTCGCGCAGCACCGTCCGGACGTCCTCGTGCCGGGTGACCAGCAGGGAGGTCGAGCCGTCCCAGAGGGTGATCGGGGTGACCGGCCGCTCGCGCTGCGCCTGCTGGTAGGGCGGCGGCGGCGCGAACGGACAGCTGCCCCGGGCGGCGGGGTAGGCGAGGGGTTCGGCGGATTCCACGGTCGTCATCGCGGGGGTCTCTCCTTCGCGAACGGATGCGGGGCGCGATCGGATGCGGGGCGCGGACGGATGCGGGTGCGCGATCGGATGCGGGTGCGCGGCTGCCGGGCGGTCGGGCGGTCGGGCGGTCGGGTTCAGCCGTCGTGGACGGTGATGGCGCCGGCCGGGCAGAACGACGCGGCGTCGCGGACGGCCTGGTGCGCTCGGGTAGCGGGGGCGGGGTCGAGGAGGACGACGGTGCCGTCGTCCTCGGACTGGTCGAAGACCTCGGGGGCGGCCAGTACGCACTGGCCGGAGCCGCAGCAGCGCTGGGCGTCGATGCTGACTCTCACGGCGTTCGCCTCCTCGGGAGGGGCGCGGCGGGCACTCCTCGCAAGTTGTATAGGTCATGCCAAGGTAAATTAGCTGACTAAGGCAACTAACCTGCCGTCACATTAGCTCGCCCTCCGTATACACAGGAAGGGCGAACCGCCCCCCTCGCCCACTTTGGCCGGTTCGCCCCGGTGGCCCACCCCGCCCCCTTGCACCCGGACCGCTACAGTGCCCCGCATGCCGGAACCAGTCGTACGGGACACGACCGCCGCCCTGGAGCGGGTCCTGGCGTCGCTGTCCTACCTGCTCACCCGCTCGCAGGCACACGACCGGCAGGCGGCGCTGGCCGGGGTCGGGCTGAGTCGGCCGGACGCGCATCTGCTGCTGGCCCTGGAGAGCGGCGCGGGCGCCTGCCGGGTGGGCGACCTGGCCGACCGGCTGCTGGTCGAGGCGTCCCATGTGACCCGCCAGGTCGCCCGGCTCCAGGCCCGTGGCCTGGTCGAACGCTCCGCCGACCCGCTGGACCGCCGGGCCCGCCGGGTCGTCATCACACCACAGGGCACCGAGGTGCTGGCCCGGCTGCACCACGCCAACCGCGCCCTGCTCGAACAGGTCCTGCACGGCATCGACGACCCGGACCTCGCCACCACCGCCCGGGTCCTCAGCCGGATAGTCGAGCGCTACGCCCGCCGACTGCGCACCCAGGAGGAGCCACGGCCGCCGTCCGCACCGGAGCACGGGCCCGCCGACGTCCGGGCCGACAGCAGACGGGGGTTCGGCGCATAGGCTGTCGGGCATGACCACCTTCACCGCAGCCGCCGCGATCCTGCCGGTCAGCGACCTGGCCGGCGCGGCGGCGCACTACCGCGCACTCGGTTTCACCGTGGAGCCGTCCGGCTCCCAGTACGCCTTCGCCCGGCGGGGCGGGGCGACGGTCCATCTGGCCGTGGTCGACCGGATCGACCCCGCGACCAGCAACTCCGCCGTCTACCTCTCCGTGGTCGACGCCGACGTGCTGGCCCGGGAGTGGGCGGCGGCAGGCGTGGCCGGGCAGTTGGTGGACCCGGTCGGCACCCCGTACGGGATGCGCGAGGGCGCCCACATCGACCCCTGGGGCAACCTGCTGCGCTTCGGCTCGTCCGCCCAGCGGGTGCAGTCGTGATCGTCCGGGCGGCGCGGCCGGAGGAGGCCGGGCCGCTGAGCGAGCTGGCGCTGCGGTCCAAGGGGCACTGGGGCTATGACGCGGCGTTCCTGGCGGCCTGCCGGGCGGAGCTGACCCTGACGGCGGACCAGCTGGCGGCGCGGCGGACCCGGGTGGCCGAGGACGGCGGCCGGGTGCTGGGCTTCACCACCCTGGAGGGCGATCCGCCGGACGGGAAGCTGGGGATGTGCTTCGTGGCGCTGGAGGCCATCGGCCGGGGCGTGGGCCGGCTGCTGTTCGACCGGATGGCGGCCGAGGCCCGGACGCTGGGGTTCCGGCGGCTGACCATCGACGCCGACCCCAACGCCGAGCCGTTCTACCTGGCGATGGGCGCGGTGCGCATCGGCAGCACCCCCTCGGGCTCGATCCCGGGGCGGGTGCTGCCGCTGCTGGCGTACCAGGTGGTGTAGTCGCTCAGGTGGTCCGGGCGGGTGGTGCGGTCCGGTCAGGTGGTGCGGTCCGGTCAGGTGGTGCGGTCCGGTCAGGTGGTGTAATCCGCGTTGATCCGCACATACCCGGCGGACAGGTCGCAGCCGTAGACGGTGGCGGCGGCGTCGCCGGTGCCCAGCGCGACGGTGATGGCGACCTCCGGCTGCTTCATGATCTCGGTGAGCCGGGCCAGGGCGTCCTGGTCGACCTGGCCCGGGTAGACCTGGAGGCCGCCGAAGGCGACCCGGACCCGGGCCGGGTCGATGTCGATGTCGTCGGTGCACTTGCCGACCGCCATCACCACCCGGCCCCAGTTGGGGTCGGCGCCGTGTACGGCGGTCTTGACCAGCGGTGAGTTGACGACGGCCTTGGCGACCCGCTTGGCCTGGTCGCGGTCGCGCGCCTCGCCGACGGTGACCTCGATCAGCTTGGTGGCGCCCTCGCCGTCGGCGGCCAGCTGCCGGGTGAGGTCCAGGCAGACCTCGGTCAGCGCGGCGGTGAAGGCGTCGGGGTCCACCGGGCCGGCCGCGCCGTTGGCGAGCAGCGCGACGGTGTCGGAGGTGGAGGTGTCGGTGTCCACGCTCAGGCAGTTGAAGGTGGTGCCCACGGCGGCGCGCAGCGCGGCGTCCAGCCGGTCGGCGGGGACCTCGGCGTCGGTGGCGAGGTAGGCGAGCATGGTCGCCATGTCGGGCTCCAGCATGCCGACGCCCTTGGCGACGCCGACGATCCGGGCGTTGCCGACCCGGGCGGTGGCGGTCTTGGGGCGGGTGTCGGTGGTCATCATCGCGGCGGCGACGTCCAGCGGGGAGGCGGTGCGCCGTACGGGCCACCGGGCGGCGGCGGTGGCGAGCGCGTCGCGTACCGGGTCCATCGGCAGCGGGCGGCCGATGACGCCGGTGGAGCCGATCAGCACCTGCTCGGCGGGGACGCCGAGGGCGGCGGCGGCCAGGGCGGTGATCTCCTGGGCATCGCGCTCGCCCTGCTCGCCGGTGGCCACATTGGCGTTCTTGGCGACGGTGACCACGGCCCGGGTCCGCCCGGCGGGGGCGTGCCGGCGGTTGACCACGACGGCGGCGCCCGCGAAGAGGCTGCGGGTGAAGACGGCCGCGCTGGTGCAGGGCCGGTCGGAGGCGAGCAGCGCCAGGTCGTCCCCCTCCTCGTCGCGCAGGCCGATCCGTCCCGTCCAGGCGTGGAAGCCCTGCGGCCAGCCGTTGGGTGCGTCGGTCATGGGGCGCTCCTCTGCGTCGTGATTGCATAGGTATTCTGACTTACGCATAGCTTGCCGGGGCAGGGTGGTGACCGCAAGCGACTTGTCCGCCACCCACCGGCGGGTCGCACCCAAGATCCGGGTTAGTGTGGGGGCGGGGAGGGGGTGCACCATGACCGTGCTGGTGAACCTGGGCGTGGCACCGGGGAGACCGCCCGCCGCGCCGGGTCCGATCGGGGGGCCGGGGGCGTCGCGGCGCGCGACACGCGTCGCGGCTGCCGTCCGCGCGACACCGCCGGCGGCCACCATGGTGGCTGCGCCCGGCGTCCCACACCCACCGCCGACCTGGACGGTTGCCGCGCGCGGCGCCGTGAACGCGCCGGGTGCCGCACTCCGCGCGCTGCCCGCCCGGCGCCGACCACAGGAGGCCCAGCGTTGACCGAGCTGACCGGATTCACCTACCCCGAGGTCGGCGCCACCGCCACCGAGCCGCTGCCCGGCGGCTACCAGCACCTGCGTCACCGGATGCTGCTGGGCCACGGCCGGGACGTGCTGGAGGCGGCGGGCGCGGCGGTGCTCGACTGGCGGATGCACCGGGCGATGGGCGTGAAGATGTACACCCCCGCCGAGCGCGCCGCACCCGGCGTCGGCGTCGACGTGGCGCTGGGAGTCGGGCCGCTGCGGGTCCTGGCGCCCTGCCGGGTGGTCTCCACGCTCACCGGGCCGGACCGCTTCGGCTTCGCGTACGGGACGCTGGCCGGCCATCCGGAGTGCGGCGAGGAGGCCTTCATCGTGGAGATGGGCCCGGACAAGGCCGTCTGGCTGACGGTGACCGCCTTCAGCCGACCGGCCCGCTGGTTCACCCGCGCCGCCGGGCCCGTGGTGCCGGTCGGTCAGCGGCTGTACGCCAGACGCTGCGGGCAGGTGCTGCGGCGGCTCGCCATCGGCTGAGTGCGCCCCCGCCGCCCCCTCCGCTCCCACCAGTAGCCACGCACAACACCCTAGAAGGTCATGAAAAGTCCTTTACCGTCTGGTCATCAATCGTTCGTGATCGTGAAACACCAGGGCGGCAGCCTGATGCCATGGACCACCTGTCGAAGCACCACCGCTGGCGCCGGGAAGCCGTCGAGCTGTCCGCCGTCTTCCTCGCCGTCGCAACCGCCGACCTGGTCGCGGGAGTCGTGGTCCACGGCCACGACGGACCCGCGCTGCTGCTCGCCTCGGCCGGAGCCCTGCTCGGCACGGCGCTGTGCCACCTGGGGTGGGCGCACCGCCGCGGGCACGCCCCGCCCGGTCCGGACCCCACCGCCGGGCCGGTGGCCCCGGTGAGCGCGGTCGGACCCGAGCCGGCCGGGGGCGGCATGCTGTGGCGCATCCGCACCACCGTCGCGGACACCCCCGGCAGCCTGGCGGCGCTATGCGGCGCGCTCGCCCGGCTGCGGGTGGACATCGTCACGCTACAGACCCATCCGCTGGCGACCTGCACCGCCGACGAGCTGCTGGTCCGGGCGCCCGCCGAGCTGCCGCGCGCCGAGCTGGTCGGCGCGGTGCTCGCGGCGGGCGGCCGGGACGCCTGGATCGACCGGGCCGACCCGCACGACCTGGTGGACGTGCCGACCCGCATCCTGGGGCTGGCCACCCGCACCGCGCTGGACGCCGCCGAGCTGCCACTCGCGCTCCGCCAGCTCTTCGGCCCCTGCGCCATCCGCTCGCTGCCCGCCGTGCCGGACGACCCCGCCGTCCCCGCCCAGGCGGACGGCCCGGCGGCGGGCTCGGCGGACGGTACCGTGCTGCGGCTGCGCGACCCCGGCGGCGGCGTGCTGAAGCTCTCCCGGCCGCACCTGCCGTTCACCCCCACCGAGTACGCCAGGGCCCGCGCCCTGGTGGAGCTGGACGCGGTGCTCGGCCCCCGGCTGCCGGCCCACCGGGAGACCGTCACCCTGACGGCGGGCAGCGAGGTCACCGTGCGCCGGGCCGGCCCCGACGACCGGCAGGCCGCGCTGGAACTGCACGGCCGCTGCTCGGCGGAGACCCTGCGCCGCCGCTACCACGGCCCGGTCGGGGACGCGGACCGCTACCTCGCCCATCTGCTGGACCCCCGCCACGGGCAGACGCTGGCCGCCGAGCTGCCCGACGGGCGGATCGTCGCGCTGGCGCACCTGCTCTGGGACGGCGACAGCGCTGAGGTCGCGCTGCTGGTCGAGGACGGCTGGCAGCAGCGCGGGCTCGGCGGCCGACTGCTGAGCCGGCTGGTCGCGCTGGCCGCCGAGGCGGGCATGGCGGAGGTCTACGCGGTGACCCGGTCCTCGGACACCGCGATGGTCGCGGCGATGCGGCGGCTGGGGGTGCCGCTGGACTACCACGTCGAGGACGGCACCACGGTGGTCACCGCGCACCCGGTGCGGCCCGCCGAGCGGCTGGCGCTGCCCCGGTCGGGCGACCCGCTGGGCTGACAGATCGCCGGGCTGACGGGCCCGCTGGGCTGACGGCCGTCGGTACGGGCGGGGGCGCCGCCCCCGCCCGTACCGCTCTCCCGGTCGCTCCTCCCCCGGTCACTCCACGGTGACGCTCTTGGCCAGGTTGCGCGGCCGGTCGACATCCCGCTCCAGGGCCACCGCCGCGTGGTACGCCAGCAGTTGCAGCGGGATGCCCAGCAGCAGCGGGTCCAGCTCGGGTTCGTTCTTCGGCACCACGATGGCGTCGTCGGCCAGCCGGGGGTCCGGCACCCGGTGGCCGACCGCCAGCACCCGGCCGCCCCGGGCGCGGATCTCGCCCAGCGTGGTGAGGTTCTTGTCCAGCAGCTCGTCATCGGGCACCACCGCCACCGTCGGCAGCTCCGGGCCGATCAGAGCCAGCGGACCGTGCTTCAGCTCGCTCGCCGGATACGCCTCCGCGTGGACGTACGAGACCTCCTTGAGCTTCTGGGCGCCCTCCCGGGCCACCGGCCAGCCGCGCACCCGGCCGATGAACATCATGCCGTCGTGCCGGGCGTACTCGGCGGCGAGCGCGGCGATCCGCTCCTCCTGGGCGAGGATCTCCCGGATCTGGCCCGGCAGCGCCGCAAGCCCGGCGCAGATCCGGCGGCCGTCGGCGGGCGACAGGTCGTGGACCCGGCCGAAGTGCAGCGCCAGCAGCGCGAAGGCGACCGCCGTGGAGGTGAACGCCTTGGTGGAGGCCACCGAGATCTCCGGCCCGGCGTGCAAGTAGAGGCCGCCGTCGCACTCGCGGGCGATGGCGCTGCCGACGGTGTTGACCACGCCGAGCACCCGGCCGCCCTTGCGCTTGATCTCCTGGACCGCCGCCAGCGTGTCGTAGGTCTCGCCGGACTGGCTGACCGCCACATACAGCGTGTCGGCCTCGATCACCGGGTTGCGGTAGCGGAACTCCGAGGCGGGTTCGGCATGGGCGGGGACGCGGGCCAGCTCCTCGATGAGCTGGGCGCCCATCTCCCCGGCGTAGTACGCGGAGCCGCAGCCGAGGATCTTGACCCGGCGGATGGCGCGCAGCGTACGGGCGTCCAGGTCGAGACCGCCCAGGTGGGCGGTGTGGAAGCGGTTGTCCAGCCGGCCGCTCAGGGTGCGCTCCACGGCGGCGGGCTGCTCGTGGATCTCCTTGACCAGGTAGTGCCGGTGGCCGCCGGTGTCGTACGAGCCGGGCTCCCAGTCGACCGTGGAGGGCACCTTGGCGGTGGTCCTGGCGTCCTCGGTGAAGGTGCGGAAGCCGTCGGCGCGGACGGTCGCCAGCTCGCCGTCGTCCAGGTGGACCACCTGGCGGGTGTAGCGGACCAGGGCCGCGACGTCGGAGGCGGCGAACATCTCCTTCTCCCCGATGCCCAGCACTATGGGGCTGCCGTTGCGGGCCACCACGATCCGGTCCGGCCGCTCGGCGTCCAGCACCGCGATGCCGTAGGTGCCGACCACATGGGCCAGCGCACGGCGGACGGCGTCCTCCAGTTCGACGCCTTCGGCGGCGTGCGCGGCCACCAGGTGGGCCAGCACCTCGCTGTCGGTCTCCGAGGCGAAGGCGGTGCCGTCGGCGGTGAGCTTGGCGCGCAGCTCGTCGGCGTTCTCGATGATGCCGTTGTGCACCACGGCGATCCGCCGGCCACCGTCCAGATGCGGGTGGGCGTTGGCGTCGTTGGGTTCGCCGTGGGTGGCCCAGCGGGTGTGGCCGATGCCGGCCGTGCCCTTGAACCGGGCGGGCATCGCGGCGGCGAGGTCGGCCACCCTGCCCCGGGTCTTGCGCAGCTTCAGCCCGCCGGAGCGGCCGCAGACCGCGACCCCGGCCGAGTCGTAGCCCCGGTACTCCAACCGCTGGAGGCCCTCCAGCAGGATGGGGGCGGCGTCCTTGGGGCCGATGTACGCGACGATTCCGCACATGCGGGGCTCCTCCTGGTGTGCTGGTGGTGGAAGCGGCTCTCAGCCGTAGACGATGCGCCGCAGCTGCCGGGCGGACAGCTCGGGGGCGGCGACCCGGCGGGCGGGCAGCTCGTCCGCGATCCGGCCGAAGATCTTCTCGTTGGTCAGGCCACGCGCCTGGAGTTCGCCGTGGCGGCGGCGGACGTACTCCTCGGTGCTCTCGGAGAAGTACGCCAGCACCTCTGCGATCACCCGCGCCGCCTCGCCCGGTGCCAGCGGGCTGGTGCGGGTGAGGTGGGCGAGCAGGTCCTCATGGGGGTGCGGTGGGTGGGGCACGGAGCAAGAGCCTAGGCATTCCGCGACCGGAAGGCCAAGATTTCTGCCCGAATTCGGGCAGGGGAGGCGCCCTTTCGCTCCCCTGGCGACAGTTCGACCCCGGCGGGCGGCCGGGCCCACCCGGTCGGTGCCACCCTCCGGCGCGTACGATCGACAGCGTCCGCAGCGCCGACGACGCCGCCCCGGGACGCGTACCGCCCTCTCCACCGCCTGGAGCACCGACGTTGAGCCAGACCCCCGATGCGCAGACCCCCGATGCGCGGACCCCCGATGCGCGGACCCCCGATCGGCAGTTCCCCGGTGAGGGCCTTCCCGGTGAGGACTTCCGGGCCGCCGCCCGCGCGGTGGCCGACCTGGCCGCCGACTACCTCGGCGCGGTGGCCGACCGCCCGGTGTGGCAGCCCACCGACGACGCCGGGCGCGACCGCCTGCTGAACGCCCCGCTGCCCGCCGGGGGCCGCCCGCTGGCGGAGCTGCTGACCGCGATCGAGGACGAGGTGCTGCCCTACCCGATGGGCAACGGGCACCCCCGCTTCTTCGGCTGGGTGAACTCCGCGCCCGCCCCGGCCGGTGTGCTGGCCACCCTGGCCGCCGCCGCGATGAACCCCAGCTCGGCCGGGGGCGACCACGCCGATGTGCACCTGGAGCGGGCGGTGGTGCGGTGGATCGCGGAGCTGGTCGGCTTCCCGCACCGGCCCGGCGCGGGCATCCTCACCTCCGGCACCTCGATGGCGACGGTGCTCTGCCTGGCCGCCGCCCGGGGCCGGGCGGCCCGCGAGGACGGCTGGGACGTGCGCGCGGACGGCCTCGCCGGGATGCCGCCGCTGGTGGCGTACTGCACCGGCGAGACCCACTCCTGCGTACGCAAGGCCGCCGAACTGCTGGGCATCGGCAGCCGCCGGCTGCGGACGGTCCCCACCGACGCCGACGGGCACCTGGACGTGGCCGCGCTGCGCGGCGCCGTGGCGGCCGACCGGGCGGCCGGACTGCGGCCGTTCCTGGTCGCGGCCTCGGCCGGCACCGTCAACGCCGGTGCGGTGGACCCGATCGACGCCATCGCGGACGTCTGCGCGGACGAGGGGCTCTGGCTGCACGTCGACGGCGCGTACGGCGCCTTCGGCGTGCTGGACCCGCTGATCGCCCACCGCTACGCGGGCATGGAGCGCGCCGACTCGCTCGCGCTGGACCCGCACAAGTGGCTGGGCGTGCCGGTGGACTGCGGGTGCGCCCTGGTCCGGGACGCCGCCGAGCTGCGCGGCACCTTCAGCCTGGTGCCGCCGTACCTGCGCGACGAGGAGTCCGGCGGGCTGGGCTGGTTCTCCGAGTACGGCATGGAGCAGACCCGGCCGTTCCGCTCGCTCAAGGTCTGGGCGACCATCGCCCACCGGGGCCGGGACGGCATCGCCGCCGACATCGCCCGCTGCACGGCGCTGGCCCGGCGGCTCGGTGAACTGGTCGAGCGGGACCCGCTGTTGGAGCTCGCCGCCCCGGTCGAGACCTCCATCGTCGCCTTCCGCCACCGGGCGCCGGGGCTGCCGCCCAAGGCCGTGGACGCGCTCAACCACGACCTGCCGACCGCCGTGCAGCGGCGCGGCCGGGCGTTCGTCACCGGCACGGTGCTGGGCGGGCACGAGGCGCTGCGGGCCTGCCTGCTCAACCCCGCCACCACCGAGGCCGACCTTGCGATCCTGCTCTCCGAGGTCCACGCCGCAGCCGCCGACCTCGCCCGGTAGCCGGGCCGCGCCCCCCGGGGCTCACCCGGGGGCGCGGGGAACCGCGCGAACAGCCGCCGCCGTCAGGCGGCAACGCGTCGTCAGCCGCCGACCGGGACGCCCAGTCCTGCCAGCACCTCCGCGCCGGGCAGCCCCGCCAGGGCCTTGCCCGGCAGCAGCAGCTTGGAGCGGCGCAGCCCGCTGCCGATGACCAGCCAGGGCGCCTCGGCGGCGGCCGCGTCGACCAGCAGCGGCCAGTCGGCGGGCAGGCCGACGGGCGTGATCCCGCCGTACGCCATGCCGCTGCGGCTGACCGCCTCGTCCATCGGCGCGAACGACGCCTTGCGCGCCCCCAGGTGACGGCGGACCACGCCGTTGACGTCCGCCCGGGTGCTGGCGAGCACCACGCAGGCGGCCAGCGTCACGGTGGAGCCCCGCTTGGCCGCCATGACCACGCAGTTGGCCGACTCCTCGGGGCGCACCCCGTAGGTCTCGCAGAACACCGCCGTGTCCGCCGCGTCCGGGTCGGTGTCGACCACCAGGACCGATTCCACCGGCTCCGGGCCGCGCCAGGCGGCGAGCGCGGCGCCGACCGGTCCGGCGACCAGGTCGGGGCGGTCGACGGCGGGCCAGGCCCCGGCGAAGGTGCCGATCGGTGCGCTGTCCATGGCGCGCTCGTACGCCGGGCCGGCCGTCACGACTCACCGCCGGCGGGGGTGTGGACCAGGGCCAGGGTGAAGCCGTCGTAGCCCTTGCCGCCCACCGTCTGCACGGCCGTCGCGGTGACGCCGGGCTCGGCGGCGATGAGCTCGTTGAGCCGCCGTACGCCCTGCACCGACGGGTCGGGGCTGTCGGGGTCGACCACGGCGCCGCCGCGCACCACGTTGTCCACCACGATCACCGTGCCGGGGCGGGCGAGCTTCATCGCCCAGCGGAAGTACTCGGCGTTGCTGGGCTTGTCCGCGTCGATGAAGACCAGGTCGAACGGGCCGTACCCCTGCGCGGCCAGCTGCGGGAGGGTGTCCGCCGCCCGGCCGAGCCGCAGCTCGATCCGGTCCGCCAGACCGGCCCGCTCGAAGTTGGCGCGGGCGACCTCGGCGTGCGCCGGGTCGATCTCCAGGGTGACCAGCCTGCCGTCCTCGGGGAGCGCGCGGGCGAGCCAGAGGGTGCTGTAGCCGCCGAGGGTGCCGATCTCCAGGATGCTGCGCGCCTGCTGGACCCGGGCCAGCAGGTGCAGCAGCTTGCCGTGGTTGGGCGAGACGTTGATGGCGGGCAGTCCGGCGGCGTCGCTCGCCGCCAGCGCCTCCTCCAGTACGGGGTCGGTGCCGACCAGGGCGCCGGTCAGGTACTGGTCCACTGCCGTCCACTGCTGCTGCGTCATGACGCTCCTTCTCCGGCTTCTCCAGCGGGATCACTCAGCGCCCATCATCACCGACGGCGCGCCCGCGCCGCGCCCGCCCCCGGGTTTCAGCGCGGGTCACCGGGGACGGGCGGGACGGAGACGACCATGGTGAGGCGCAGCGGCCGGTCGGCGGTGTTGCGGTAGCCGTGCGGCAGGGCGGCGTCGAAGGAGGCCGTGGTGCCGGTCGGCACGGTGTGGTCCTGGCCGTCGACGGTGAGGGTCAGCTCGCCCTCGTCGACCCGGACCAGTTCTACCGTGCCGGGTGGGTGCCGGTCGGAGGCGTAGCCCTCCCCCGGCTCGATCCGCCAGGACCACAGCTCCAGCGGTCCCGGCGCCTCGACCCCGGCCAGCAGGGTGCCGGTGCTGCCCGCCGGGGTGGTCCACAGCTGCACCGCCTGCTCGGCCGGGACCAGCCGTACCGCCGTGCCCTCCGCGTAGTCCAGCAGCCGGGCGATGGACACCCCGAGGGCGTCGGCGAGCCGGACGACGGTGCCGACGCTGGGGTTGGTGCGGGCCTGTTCGATCTGCACGATCATGCCTCGGCTGACGCCGGAGCGGGCCGCGAGCGCGTCCAGGGTGTGGCCCCGGTCGGCGCGCAGCCGTTTCAGGTTGCGGGCGAGCGCCTGTGAGACGAAGTCGGTATCGGGCACGCCTGACATCCCCCTGGTCCAATAAAGTGGCTCGTGCAGTGCAGCACAGTGCACTAATCTTGCGCTGTACTCAGCGTCCATCCAACCGCACCGCCCCACCGCACTGCGAGGTAGCACCGTGCCGATCCACTCCCCGGCCACCCCGTGACCGCCCTGTTCGCGCTGCTGGCCAGCCTGCTGTGGGGTGCGGCCGACTTCGGCGGCGGTCTGCTCACCCGGCGGCTGCCCGCGCTGGTCGTGGTGGTCGTCTCGCAGGTGGTGGCCGCCGTGCTGCTGCTGGTGGCGGTGGTGGCCACCGGGGCGCTGGGCGACGCCGGGCCGCAGCTGCTGTACGCGGCGGGGGCCGGGCTGATCGGCCCGCTGGCGATGTTCTGCTTCTACCGCGCGCTGGCCATCGGCCCGATGGGCGTGGTCTCGCCGCTGGCCACCGTGGGCGTCGCCGTGCCGGTCGGGGCCGGGCTGCTGCTGGGCGAACGGCCGGGCGTCGTGCAGGCCGCCGGGATCGCCGTGGCGCTGGCCGGGGTGGTGCTGGCGGGCGGCCCGGAGTTCCGGGGCGCCGCCGTGGCGCGCCGCGCGGTGACGCTGACCCTGGTGGCGGCGTTCGGCTTCGGCGCGGTGATGGCGCTGATCGCCCACGCCTCGCCGCACGGCGGCCTGCTGCTGGCGCTCTGCGTCCAGCGGCTGTGCAATGTCGCGGTCGGCGGCGGGGCGCTGCTGCTCGCCGCCCGCCGGGACCCGGCCGCCGCGCTGCCCGCCGAGGGGCTGTGGCCGGGCGTGCGGCCCCGGCTGGCGGCGCTGGGCGTGGTGGGCGTGGCGGATGTCACCGCCAACGGCGCGTACGCGCTGGCCGCGCGCGGCGGGTCGGTGTCGGTGGCGGCGGTGCTGGCGTCGCTGTACCCGGTGGCCACCGCGCTGCTGGCCAGGGGCGTGCTCGGGGAGCGGCTGCGCCCGGTGCAGGCGGTGGGGGCCGGGCTGGCGCTGGTCGGCACGGTGCTGCTGGCCGCCGGCTGACCGTCCGGACGCCGCTGACCGTCCGGACGCCGCAGGCCCGCGCCGCCGGGGGCGGAGCGGGCCTGCGGGGGGCTTTGCGGGGTCGTCGTTCAGTCGGCGGGGGTGGCCACCGGCTTCTCGGCGGGCTCGCCGGTCGGCTCCTCCGAGGCGGCGGCAGCCATGCGGCCGGCCCGCCGCTTCATCAGCAGGAACGATCCGGCACCCAGGCAGACCGCCAGCACCAACCCCAGGTAGGAGAACCGCTTGAGCCAGTCCTCCGCCACCACGCCCAGGTAGTAGACGCCCGCCGTGGTGCCGCCCGCCCAGATGGCGCCGCCCAGCACATTGGCGGTCAGGAACTTCCAGTACGGCATGCGCAGCGCGCCCGCCAGCGGACCGGCGAAGATCCGCAGCAGCGCGACGAAGCGGCCGAAGAAGACCGCCCACATGCCCCACTTCTGGAACGACCGCTCGGCGGAGGCCAGATGCTCGGGGCCGAAGTGCTTGGGGAAGCGCCTGCCCATCCGTTCGAAGAGCGGCTTGCCGCCCTTGCGGCCGATCGCATAGCCGATGGAGTCGCCGATGATGGCACCCGCCGTGGCGCACACCCCCACCAGCAGCGGGTCGACCGTGCCGTGGGACGCCAGCAGCGCCGCACTGACCAGGGCGACCTCACCGGGCAGCGGAATGCCCAGGCTCTCCACCCCGATGATCAGCCCTACCAGTGCGTAGACCGCCCCCGGGGGGACGCTCTCGATCCACGCGTCGATGTGCAACGCCGCTACCTCCGTGGCGGTGGGTGACTGCTGCCTGCCGCCGCGAGCCTATCCCGGGCGCTGCCCCCGGCGGCGGGTCAGGCCGACGGCCGTCCGCCACGGGGCTCCCCTCCACCCTCGCACGTCCGCGCCCGCCCCGGGCGGGACGGGCGTGGCGGCGGCGCTCCGGGTCAGCGGGCGCCCGGTCCCGTCTGGGTCGCCAGGTGCTGTACGACGCAGTCGGGACCCGGGAAGATCAGCGCCTCGTGCCCGTCGTCGAAACGCACCCGGTACGGCGGGGAACCGCCCTGGCCGAGAACCTCTGTGATCCGGCCCGTCCTGTCCTGGGCACCGACCGTGCGGCCGTGGATGTGCACCATGTCTCCGATGGCGGCGTTCATGTCAGGCCCTCCTCTCACCGTGATGCCTCTCCTTCGTTGGTATCAGGCATGGGCCGCCCTGTCACCCGCTGACCGCGGCCGCCGGGCCGGCCGGGCGTGCGGAGGGGCCCCGCCGACGGCCCGGCCCGCGCCGCTCCTATCCTGATCAGCGCGTCGGCGCGGCCGGCGAGCCACCGGGTTCTAGGGGGGACCGTGTTCGGAATCATCCGGCCATGCAGACATCGGCTGTCCGAGCGACTGCGCACCGCGTGGACCGCACATCTGTGCGGCCTGTGCCTGGCGCTCCGCGACGACCACGGGCAGCTCGCCCGGACCGCCACCAACTACGACGGGCTGATCATCTCGGTGCTGGTCGAGGCGCAGTCCGCGCCCGGCGGCCCCGCCGGGCGGCGTACCGCCGGACCGTGCCCGCTGCGCGGGATGCGCACCGCCGAGGTGGCGCGCGGCGAGGGGGCCAGGCTGGCGGCGGCGGTCTCGCTGGCGCTGGCGGCGGCCAAGGTCCGCGACCATGTGGAGGACGGCGACGGGGCCTTCGCCCGGCGGCCGGTGGCCGCCGGGGCGCGGGCCGTCGCCGGGCGCTGGGGGCGGCAGAGCGCGGGCGGCGGCGCCGGGGTGGGGTTCGACACCGGCGTACTGCTGGACGCGGTCGCCCGGCAGGGCGAGCTGGAGCGGGCGGCCGGGCCCGGCACCTCGGTCCTGCTGGTCACCGAGCCGACCGAGACCGCGACCGCCGCCGCCTTCGCCCACACGGCGGTGCTCGCCGGGCGGCCGGGCAACGGCCCGGCGCTGGCGGAGGCGGGCCGGCTCTTCGGCCGGCTGGCCCATCTGCTGGACGCGGCCGAGGACCTGCGCGAGGACGCCGAGCGCGGCGCCTGGAACCCGCTCACCGCCACCGGTACCGACCTGGACGAGGCGCACCGGCTCTGCCGGGACGCGGTGCACGGCATCCGGCTGGCGCTGCGCGAGGTGGAGTTCAGCGAGCCGGCGCTGGCCCACCGGCTGCTGGCCCATGAGACGGGCAGCGCGGTGGCCCGGGTGTTCGGCGGCCCCGGCCACGGCCGCGCCACCGGCGACCACGGCCCGCAGCAGACGCCGCCGCAGGCGCCCGACACCCCGGACGAGGGCGCGCCGCCCGGCTGGGTGCCGCAGGGCCCAGGCTTCGGCCCGCCGCCGGGCGGCCGTCCGCCGGCCCACCGCAACCTGCTGGCCGGGTGCGCGGTGTGGGCGATGATGGCCTGCACCTGCCAGCTGTGCTGCCGCGAGCAGTACCCGGACCCCTGGACGGGGCGCACCCGGCACGGCGCCTGCCACTACACGGACTGCGACTGCTGCTCCAGCTGTGCCGACTGCGGGTGCGACGGGTGTGATTGCTGCGACGGGTGTGACTGCTGCGATGGCTGCGACTGCTGCGACTGCGGGAGCTGATGACAGCGGTCGGCGGCCGCCGCCACGACCCGGCGGGGCACAGCCGCGTACCCGAGACACCGCGACCGGGTACGTACCCGCCGGAACCCGCCGTCATGGCCACGGCGGGGCCGTCCGCGCCGTGCCCAGGGCCGAGCACCTGGCCGTGACCGCCGGGCCGACCGCCGCAGCGGCGAGACCCGGCCGGCCCCGGGAGATCACCACCGGGCAGGGCCGGCCCGGTGCAGAGCGCGGCGGTGGCGCTGGGGAGGACGAACTGCACGAGCAGCGGCCGCCCGCTGCCCAGCCGTTGGAGTGCCGGCGCGGAGCCGCGGCCCGGCGCGCGACGGCCGGGGCAGGACGGCGGGGATCGCGGCTCCGGCGCGGGCGGGCCGTCCGGCCACGCCCTCGTGCGCCGCCCCGGGTGCGCCGACCAGGCAGGCGATCATCCTGTGACTGCCGGTCACCGGCACGGGCGACCGTCAGCGGCAGTCGTCCGGGGCGAAGTCGAGGTGGACCACCGACGGCCGCTTGGCGCGCAGCACCGGTACGCGTGCCACGTACGACAGCAGCGCGGCGGCCGGCCCGGCGCCGCGCGGCGGCAGGACGTCGCGCACCCCGACGACGGCGGGGTGCGCGGTGCGCAGCCGCTGCTGCTCGGAGGCGTCCATGCCCCAGGGCATCGGCGGCGCCTGGAAGCCGCCGGTGCGCAGCTTCCCCTGGACGGCCAGCCGGCTGAACCAGCGCGGTACGGCGTCGAAGACCAGCCCGCCGCCGGGGAAGTGCTCGGCGCAGCCGGCGATCAGGTCCCGTACCTCGCCGGGGCGCAGATACATCAGCAGCCCCTGCGCGGTGACCAGCACGCCGTGGCCGGCGTCCACCTCGCGCATCCAGCGGTCGTCGGTGGCGGAGCAGGCCAGCAGCCGCTGCCGGGGGCCGGGCGGCAGCAGCTTCCGGCGCAGGGCCACCGAGTCCGGCAGGTCGACGGTGAGCCACTGGGCGCGGCCGTTGTCGATCCGCCAGAACTGGGTCTCCAGGCCCTCGCCCAGGCAGACCACGGTGCCGCGCGGGTGGCGGAGCAGGAAGTCGGCCACCTCCCGGTCGAAGCTGAGCACCCGCTGCGCCTGGAACCGCGCCTGGAACCGGACGGCCGCCGCCGAGGGCGCGCCGAAGCGCTCCGCGAAGGGGTAGTCCAGGGTGTCGACCAGCCGGATCGCCATCGGGTCGGTCAGCAGGGCGTCCGGCCGCCGGGCCTCCACCGCGCGGTGGTAGAGCGTCCAGAGCGCGGTCTGCGGCACCGGGGCGAGCGCGGTGGCTCCGGCGGCGGGCTGGTCGTCGGCGGTCATCGGCGCCCCTCTCCCTGCGGCCGGTCCGGCGGTGCGGTCCTGTCCGCCATTCTGGCACCGGGCCCGGCGCGGCGCCGCCGGGGCGGGATCAGGAGAGGGTGAAGGCGCCGTCCGGTGGGGGCGGCGAGGGCCGGGCCGCGCTGTCGTCCACCGGTTCGGCGGCGCCGATCAGGCGGTCCAGGGCCTCCCCGGCCACCACCCGGGCCGGGAAGGGGTCGGCGGCCAGCCGCCGGGCCAGCTCCCGGACCGGTACGGGGCGCCGCGAGCCGACCAGCACCACATTGCCGAAGCGGCGGCCGTGCAGCACCTGGGGCTCGGCGAGCAGGCAGACCTCGGGGAGCACCGCCCGTACGGTGGCGGCCTGGCCCCGGGCGAAGTCCAGCGGCGGGCCGTCGGCCAGGTTGGCGGCGTAGACGCCGCCGGGGCGCAGCACCCGGGCGGCCTCGCGGACGAACTCCACGGTGGTGAGGCGGGCCGGGACCCGGGAGCCGCCGAAGACGTCCGCGAGCACCAGGTCGGCCGAGCCGTCCGGCGCTTCGGCCAGTGCGGTCCGGGCATCGCCCACCGCGACCTCGATCCGTACGCCGGGCCCCTGCCAGGGCAGCTGCTCGGCCACCAGCTCGACCAGCGGGCCGTCTATCTCCACCACCCGCTGCCGGGAGCCGGGGCGGGTGGCGGCGGTGTAGCGGGGCAGGGTGAGGGCGCCGCCGCCCAGGTGCAGCACGTCCAGCGGGCGGCCGGGCTCGGCGGCGGCGTCCACGACATGGCCGAGCCGGCGGGCGTACTCGAACTCCAGGTGCCCGGGGTCGTCCAGGTCGACGTACGACTGCGGGGTGCCGTCCAGGGTCAGCAGCCAGGCGCGGGGGCGGTCGACATCGGGCAGCAGCCGCGCGATGCCGAGGGCGACGGCCCGGTGCACCGGCACCGGCTCGTCAAGGGGTTCTTCCGGTTCGGCCACCATCCCCCCATTGTCGACCACCGGCCCCCACCCCGAACACACGCCCGCCCATCCAGGGGCGCGAGCAACCGCGCGAACAACCACCCACCCCGGCGAACGCCGAACCCCCCGGCACCCCCCACCGCCGGTGGCACCCGACCCACCCACCCCCATAATCGGCTTGTCCACCCACTACCGGCCCAGCGAGGAGATCCGGAAGGCCCGGCTGGCGGGCTGAGCCGCCCCCCGGTCCGGCTCAGCCCGCGCGGCACGGGCGGGCGGGTCAGACCCGCCCGGGGGCGCCCTTGCGCAGCGCGCGCAGGTACTCGCGGTTCATGGCGGCGATGGACGGCAGCGGGATGCCCTTGGGGCAGGCGGTGGCGCACTCGCCGGTGTTGGTGCAGCCGCCGAAGCCCTCCTCGTCCATGGCCCCGACCATGCCCAGCACCCGCGTCTCACGCTCGGCGGCGCCCTGCGGCAGCACATTGAGGTGGACGACCTTGGCGGAGGTGAAGAGCATCGCGGAGCCGTTGGGGCAGGCGGCGACGCAGGCGCCGCAGCCGATGCACTCGGCGTGCTCGAAGGCGGTGTCGGCGGCCTGCTTGGGTACGGGGGTGGCGTGCGCCTCGGGGGCGGAGCCGGTGGGGGCGGTGATGTAGCCGCCGGCGCCGATGATCCGGTCGAGGGCGGAGCGGTCGACCACCAGGTCCTTGACCACCGGGAACGCGGCGGCCCGCCACGGCTCGACGTCGATGGTGTCGCCGTCGCCGAAGTGCCGCATGTGCAGCTGGCAGGTGGTGGTCCGCTCGGGGCCGTGCGCCTGGCCGTTGATGACCATGCCGCAGGCGCCGCAGATGCCCTCGCGGCAGTCGTGGTCGAAGGCGACGGGTTCCTCGCCGCGCAGGATCAGCTCCTCGTTGAGGACGTCCAGCATCTCCAGGAAGGACATGTCGGGGCTGATCCCCTCGACCTGGTAGGTGGTCATGGCGCCGTCCTGCTCGGGCGAGCGCTGGCGCCAGATGCGCAGGGTGAGGTTCACGCGTAGCTCCGCTGGGTGGGGTGGACGTACTCGAAGGCCAGGGGTTCGCGGTGCAGCACCGGCGGGGCGCCGTCCGCGTACTCCCAGGCGGCGACGTACGCGAAGTGCTCGTCGTCGCGGCGGGCCTCGCCGTCGGGGGTCTGGGACTCCTCGCGGAAGTGGCCGCCGCAGGACTCGGTGCGGTGCAGCGCGTCCAGGCACATCAGCTCGGCCAGCTCGAAGTAGTCCGCGACCCGGTTGGCCTTCTCCAGGGTCTGGTTGAGTTCGGTGCCGCTGCCGGGCACCCTGACCCGCCGCCAGTACTCCGCGCGCAGTTCGGGGATGCGCGCCAGGGCCCGGCGCAGTCCGGCGTCGTTGCGGGCCATGCCGCACTCCTCCCAGAGCAGTGCGCCCAGCTCGCGGTGGAAGGACTCGGGGGTGCGGTCGCCGTCGGCGGTCAGCAGCCGGTGCAGGCGGTCCTCGGTGACGGTGACGGCCTCGGTGACGGCGGGGTGGTCGGGGGCGACGGTGTCGTGCGGGTGGCGGGCGAGGTAGTCACCGAGGGTGGCGGGCAGCACGAAGTACCCGTCGGCCAGGCCCTGCATCAGGGCGCTGGCGCCGAGCCGGTTGGCGCCGTGGTCGGAGAAGTTGGCCTCACCGATGGCGAACAGGCCGGGGACGGTGGTCATCAGGTCGTAGTCCACCCAGAGGCCGCCCATGGTGTAGTGGACGGCGGGGTAGATCCGCATCGGCCGGGAGTAGGGGTCCTCGGCGGTGATGCGCTCGTACATCTCGAAGAGGTTGCCGTACTTCTCCGCGACCTCGGCCCGGCCCATCCGCTCGATGGCGTCCGCGAAGTCCAGGTAGACGCCCTGGCCGCCGGGACCCACCCCCCGGCCCTGGTCGCAGACGTTCTTGGCGGCGCGGGAGGCGATGTCGCGGGGCACCAGGTTGCCGAAGGAGGGGTAGGTCCGCTCCAGGTAGTAGTCGCGCTCCTCCTCGGGGATCTGCTCCGGCGGCCGGGTGTCGCCCTTGGCGGCGGGCACCCAGATCCGGCCGTCGTTGCGCAGCGACTCGCTCATCAGGGTGAGCTTGGCCTGGTGGTCGCCGGAGCGCGGGATGCAGGTGGGGTGGATCTGGGTGTAGCAGGGGTTGCCGAAGTACGCGCCCCGGCGGTGGGCCCGCCAGATGGCGGTGGCGTTGGAGTTCTTGGCGTTGGTGGAGAGGTGGAAGACATTGCCGTAGCCGCCGGAGGCGAGCACCACGGCGTCGGCCAGGTGCACCGAGATCCGCCCGTCGACCAGGTCGCGGGCCACGATGCCGCGCGCCCGGCCGTCGACCACGATCAGGTCGAGCATCTCGGTGCGGGGGTGCATCTCCACCGCGCCGGCGTCGATCTGCCGGGAGAGCGCCTGGTACGCGCCGAGCAGCAGCTGCTGGCCGGTCTGGCCCCGGGCGTAGAAGGTCCGGGAGACCTGGACGCCGCCGAAGGAGCGGGTGTCCAGCAGGCCGCCGTACTCGCGGGCGAAGGGGACGCCCTGGGCGACGCACTGGTCGATGATCTGGACGGAGACCTGGGCCAGCCGGTGCACATTGGACTCGCGGGAGCGGAAGTCGCCGCCCTTGACGGTGTCGTAGAACAGGCGGTGCACCGAGTCGCCGTCGTTGCGGTAGTCCTTGGCGGCGTTGATGCCGCCCTGGGCGGCGATGGAGTGGGCCCGGCGGGGCGAGTCCTGGTAGCAGAACTGGACGACCCGGTAGCCCTGCTCCGCGAGGGTGGCTCCGGCGGCGCCGCCGGCCAGGCCGGTGCCGACCACGATGACGGTGTGCTTGCGGCGGTTGGCCGGGTTGACCAGCTTCGCTTCGAAGCGGCGGCGGTCCCAGCGCTCGTGGACGGGGCCGCCGGGGGCCTTGGTGTCCGCGATGGGGTCGCCCAGGGTGAAGGCGGCGTGCCCGGCGTGTTCGGCGTGCCCGGGGTCGGCGTCGGGGTTCGGGGAGGAGGGGTTCACGGTCAGTCCACCAGTCCGGTCAGCACGGCGACGGGTACCACGAGGAAGCCCACCGTCAGCAGCGCCGCCAGGGCGTTGGCGGTGGCCTTCAGGGCGCGGTCGCGGGTGCGGTTGTTGGCGCCCAGGGTCTGGGCGGCGCTCCAGAAGCCGTGCCGGATGTGCAGGCCGAGGGAGAGCATCGCGGCGATGTAGATCACGTCCACGTACCAGACCCGGAAGTCCGCGACGATGTTCTCGTACGGGTGTCCGGCCTGGCCGCGCGGGTTGAGGGTGCCGGTCGTCAGGTCGAGGATGTGCCACACGATGAAGAGGCCGAGGATCACCCCGCCCCAGCGCATGGTGCGGGTGGCGTAGCTCGCCCGGACGGGCGGGCGGTGCGCGTACCGCTGCGGGCGGGCCTTGAGGTCGCGCCGGCTGAGCTGGTACGCGGCGACGCCGTGCAGCACCACGCAGGCCACCAGGGCGAAGCGCTGGAGCCAGAGGTACCAGTTGCTGTGCAGCACCGGCTCACCGATGGTCCGCAGCCACGCCGCGTAGCCGTTGAAGTCGGTCGGGCCGAAGAAGACCTTGAGGTTGCCGATCATGTGGGCCACGAGGAAGAGCAGCATGAGCACGCCGGTGCCGGCC
Source organism: Streptomyces sp. NPDC092296 (assembly GCF_044755465.1). NCBI lineage: Bacteria > Bacillati > Actinomycetota > Actinomycetes > Kitasatosporales > Streptomycetaceae > Streptomyces > Streptomyces sp. NPDC092296. The sequence goes on from NZ_JBIVRB010000009.1 coordinate 28,414, forward strand.
ATGACCGTCTTCTTGCCGACGGTCGAGCCCCACAGGGTGCGGAGGGCGGACGGGTGCGCCGTCCGGGTCGCCAGAGCCATGACATATGACGTTACGGGGCGATGCGGTCACAGGTCCAAGACATGAAACGGCTCGTTTCGATAGGCGATGGCTATCGTGGTGCGATGCAGTTGCAGCAGCTCGCCTACTTCCTCGCCGTCACCGAGACCCGCCACTTCACCCGCGCCGCCGAGCGGGTGCATGTGGCGCAGCCGTCGCTCTCCCAGCAGATCAGGGCACTGGAACGGGAGTTGGGCGCCGAGCTGTTCAGCCGTGCCCGGGGCAACATCACGCTCACCGACGCCGGGGAGGCGCTGCTGCCGCTGGCCCGGCGCATGCTGGCCGACGCGGAGACCGCCCGCCATGAGGTGCAGGAGCTGGCCCGGCTGCGGCGCGGGCGGGTCCGGCTGGGGGCGACCCCCAGCCTCTGCACCGGCCTGCTGCCGGACGTGCTGCGCGCCTACCACCACCGCCACCCGGGCATCCGGCTGCTGGTGGAGGAGGGCGGCTCCCGGGACCTGGTGCGCCAGCTGGCGACCGGCAGCCTCGACCTGGCGCTGCTCATCCTGCCGCTGCAGAGCCATGACCCGGCGCTGGCCACCACCGAGCTGCTGCACGAGGACCTGGTGGTCGTCTCGGCCGCCGACGCGGAGCCGCCGGCCGGCGGGCAGCCGGTGCGGGTGGCGGATCTGGAGGGGCGGCCGCTGGTGATGTTCCGGCGCGGCTACGACCTGCGGGAGTTCACGGTGCACGCCTGCCGGACGGCGGGCTTCGAGCCGGTGTTCGCGGTGGAGGGCGGCGAGATGGACGCGGTGCTGGGCTTCGCACAGGCCGGGCTGGGGCTGGCGGTGGTCCCCAGCATGGTCGCGGAGCGGCGGCCCTTCGTACGGGTGACGCCGTTCGCCGGGGACGGGTTGCAGCGCACCATCGGGCTGGCCCACCGCAGGGATGTGGAGCCGCCCCGGGCCGCCCGTGAGCTGCGCCGGGTGCTGCTGGAGTACCTGGACCGGGCGGCCGCCGCCGGGGCGCTGCCGGCGGGCACCCGGCCGGCGCGCCCGGGGGCCGGCGGGGAGCGCACCGAGGGGGCGCACGACCGCGCATGACCAGCGCACAGCCGACGCGTGCGACGGGGCAAAAAAGGTTGAGTAGAAAACTTGACGAGCACAGGACAAAGCTGGCTTGATTGGGGGGAACTCAGACGCATCGGCCGATGCAGGTACATGCGGTGAGCGCGCTCACAAAGGGGTTGGCGCAATCTGCCGCGACCGCGATCCCCATTCCTGGAGCCTCCTGGTGAACACACCCCTGCCCGAGCGCTGGACCAGCATCGTCCTCGGGCTCTTCCGCATTGTCACCGCCTTACTCTTCGTCTGCCACGGCGCGTCGAGCCTCTTCGGCATCCTCAACCCCTACCAGCAGCCCGCCTTCCTGGCCTGGCCCGGCTGGTGGGCCGCGCTGATCCAGTTCGCCGGCGGCATCCTGGTCGGCCTCGGGGGGCTCACCCGGCCCGCCGCGCTGCTCTGCTCCGGGTCCATGGCCTATGCGTACTTCACGGTGCATCAGGAGCACGCGCTGTGGCCGATCCAGAACGGCGGTGAGGCGCCCGTGATGTTCTGCTGGGCCTTCCTGGTGATCGCCGCCGTGGGTCCGGGCGCCGCCGCGCTGGACGCCCTGCTGCTGCGCCGCAGCGCCACCACCGCCGCCGAGTCCGCCGCCCCGGCGGGCAGCGGCCGGGAGCCGGCCGCCCTCAGCGACTGATCTCCGCATCATGGGGCGCGGGCGCGTCGACCGCGCCTCCATGCAGGCGGGTACCGAGTGGCATGCTGTACCTACTGGTATGTACAGTCACGGCATGTCCACTTCCGAGCGGCTCATCGAGTCCACCCGGCAACTCCTGTGGGAACGCGGCTACGTCGGCACCAGCCCCAAGGCAATCCAGCAGCTCGCCGACGCCGGCCAGGGCAGCATGTACCACCACTTCAGCGGCAAGGCCGACCTGGCCCTCGCCGCCATCCGGCGCGACGTCGAGCAGCAGCGGGAGCTGGCGGAGGAGGTGCTCTCGGCGCCGGGCACGGCGCTGGAGCGGATCTCCGGCTATCTGCTGCGCGAGCGGGACGTACTGCGCGGCTGCCCCGTCGGGCGGCTGGCACAGGACCCCGACATCATCGCCAGCCCGGTCCTGCGGGAGCCGCTGGAGGAGACCTTCCACTGGCTGCGGAACCGGATCGCCCAGGTGCTGACCGAGGGCCGGCAGCGCGGTGAGTTCACCCGCGAGCCGGACCCCGCCGCGACGGCGGCCGTGATCGTCTCCGTGGTGCAGGGCGGCTATGTGCTGGCCCGCTCGGCGGACAGCACCGAACCGTTCGACCAGGCCGTCACCGGGGCGCTGGCCCTGCTCGCGGCGCACTGCTGAGGGGCGCGGCCATGGACGCGATGCAGTACGAGATCACCCTGCCCGCCGACTACGACATGGAGATCATCCGCCGTCGGGTGGCCGACCGGGGGCACCTGACGGACGACTTCGCCGGCCTCGGCCTCAAGGCGTACTGCGTGCGGGAGCGCGGCGTCGACGGCTCGCCGGTCAACCAGTACGCGCCCTGCTACCTGTGGGTCTCCACCGAGGGGATGAACCGCTTCCTGTGGGGCCGCGGGTTCGGCGGCCTGCGCGACGACTTCGGCCGACCGCCGGTCCAGCACTGGACGGGTCTGGGCTTCCGGCGCGGTCCGGCGTGGGGGTCGCTCCCCCGGGCCGCCACCCGCAACCTGACGCCCGTCCCGGCGGACGCCGACCCGGTGGCGGCGGTCGACCTGGCCCTGGCCGAGGCCGCCACCCGGGCGGGCGCCGCCGGAGTGCACTCCACCGCCGTGGCGATCGACACCCGGCGCTGGGAGCTGATGCGGTTCACCCTCTGGCAGGACGCCGCGCCGGACGACGCCCAGGGCACCCGCTACCGGGTGCTGCACCTGTCCGCGCCGCAGCTGTCCGAGCTGACCGTCGGGAGGCACTGGTGAGCGAGGTGACGGCGTCCGGCCCGGCGGCGTCCACCGAAGCCCGGCCGGACCGGGCCGGGCGGGGCGGCGGCTGCCGGACGTACTGACGGACGCCGAGCCCCAGGCGAGCACCCTGCCGGGGCTTGCCGATCGGCGGGTTCGGTGGCCCCTACCCCGCACGGCTCCCGCGGATCACCAGGCGCCGTGGTCGGCCAGGCCCAGCGCCAGGACGGCCGCCGCGGTGGCGAGGAAGACGATCCCGCCCACGATGTTGCGGGAGCCCACCCGCAGGTGGGCGATGATCGCGCCGATGAAGTACAGCACCAGGCCGACGGCGGCGAGGGTGCCCAGCAGCGGCACGGCGAGCCCGGCCAGCAGCCCCACGGTGCCCGCCGCCAGCAGCATGCCCAGCACCGGCACCCACCTCCGGGGCACGCCCTTCATGTCCGCCTGGGTCTTGGGGTATTCATGGCCGATCAGGTAGGTGACGGCGGCGGCACCGTTGAAGACCGCGCCGAGGATGGTGACCGTGACATAGGCGGCGAACACGATTGCTCCGTCTCTGTGGGGAACAGTGCGGGGCACCCCGCTGTGGGATGCCGTTCTCCTGGATGACAAGCCGGCCACTCGATTGGTGACATCGGCTGGCAGCCGGGTGCGCCAGTGGTCGCGACCGCCTGGTCGCCCTGCGCCGGGACGGGGTCCCCCTGCTCCGGGACGACCGCCTCGGTGCCGCGTCTGCGCGGCCCGGCGGGCTCGGATTCCGACCAGCCGTTCCAGCATGAACCGGTCATCCGAGGACGGCTCGATGGACAACGACTGGACCAGGGAGCGGCCCTCGGGAGGTGCGCCCGGATGGTGTCGGCCTCGGCGAATCACCGCCGGCGACCGGGCAGTCCATGAGCCGGTAGCCGCCGCCGAGTGAGATCCCGACGGCGTCTTCCCAGCCGTCCGAGCTCATCGCCTGCTCCACCGCGTGCTCCGGACCGCTGTCGTCCTCGGCCGCGTACCAGCGGACGAAGGTCATCCGGCGCGCGAGGTAGGTCACCGGCAGCGGCCCGGATCTGCGGCTGGTCGGCGAAGAGCGCCACCGCCCACCCGGCCCGGTCCGGGTCGCGTTCCACGCTCACCAGCCGGACCCCCTCCCGCGCGCCGGAGGCCAGCCAGGCCAGCCCGACACCGAGCCCGGTGCCGGTCTCACCGATCGGCGCCGGGGCGCCGGCGGCGCGGGCGTGCAGCAGGCGGCCCTGCTCGGGGCGGCAGGAGTGGGCGAAGCCGTGCCGCCGGGCGGCCCCTACCGCGCGCTCCACCAGCGGCGGCAGACCCCGGCTGTCCGCGTACGCGTCCGATCCTCCCCGTGACATGGCGTCATCCTGTCGCGTCCCCGTCCCCGTCCCCGGCGGAAGCCGTCGCACATACCCCCCGGGGTAGCATGGAACCTTCCCGGCCCGGACAGGAAGAGGCACCCGGTGAAGGTGGACGAAGAGGCGACGACCGCAGTCCTCAACCGGCTGCGGCGGGCACAGGGCCAGCTGGCGGGCGTGATCGCGATGATCGAGGCGGGCCGCGACTGCAAGGACGTGGTCACCCAGCTCGCGGCGGTCTCCCGGGCGCTGGACCGGGCCGGGTTCAAGATCCTGGCCAGCGGGATGCGGCAGTGCCTGGCGGCGGGCGCGGACGGGCCGCCGATGAGCGAGGAGGAGTTGGAGAAGCTCTTCCTCACCCTCGCCTGACCGCTCCGCCGCCCCCTCGGCGCCGCGCACCGGCCGGGCGGCGGCTCACCGAGGCGCAGCCCGCTGTCCCGCAGCCACCGGTCCGCGAGGGCGCGGTTCACACTGCGGGTGCCGAGGGAGAGGTAGACGTTGCAGCCGCCGGCTGGTCCACTCGCCGTTGCGGCAGAGCCGCACACCGCACGGCTTGGCGCCCGGCAGGCCGCGCGGCGGGGACTCCCACGCCACGCCCATGGTCAGCGGGCCGAGCACCGCGACCATGGCGTCCAGTTCGGCCTCGGTGCTGTCGTCCTCGTCCTCGGTGTCCTCATCCTCGGTGTCCTCGTCACCGAAGGGCGCGGTGGCGCCGAGCGAGAGGTGCGCGCCGTCCGGCAGCGGCCGGAGCGCGGCCGGCTCCGGCCGCAGTCGTACGTCCAGCAGCAGCCGGTAGTCGTCCGCCACCACCCGGTACGCGATGCCCTGCCCGTCCAGGGCGGCGAGCAGCGCCGCCTTCACCGCCGGGTTGCGGGACACCATGTGCTGGGCCCGGGGCAAGTGGGCGATGGCATGGGCGAGTTGGTCGGCGGTGGTCACCATGTCCGGCTGCGCCCGGGGCGCGCTGAGCTCGGGGCGGCCGTGGCTGCGCAGCAGGCCACGGGTCCGGGCGAGCGCGGCGGTGGGCAGCGGCTCGGACAGCCGGTAGGGGAGCGAACTGCTCATGGGCGTGGCTTCCCCCCGGGGCCGCTGGGCGCCGCCACCCCGCGATTCAAGCAGGCCGACCGGGACGGCCCACCACGGCGACGGGGCGGTACGCCTAACCCGCCAGTGCGCTACGCCAGTCGGTGGCCCCGGCCGGGGTCTGCCGGTTGTGCGGCAGCCGGGCGAGCAGCGCGGCCAGGCCGCAGGTGCCGGACAGCCCGGAGTAGACCAGTCCGGCGCCGATGCCCGCCGCGACCCAGCGGGCGCCGGGCCGTACCCGGTCCAGCAGCAGCGCCGTCAGCACGATGCCGCCCGCCGTGAACCGGACCTGGCGGTCCATCGCCCACACCTGCCGGGCGCCCGGTATCCGGTGCAGTTCGCGGCCGGCCGCCTGCCAGGCGCCGGTGCCGCCGGTCAGCGCGGCCGCCTCGACACCGGCCTCGGCCAGCAGGTCGCGGGCCCGCTCCGAGCGGACGCCGGAGGCGCACACCAGCAGCAGACCGCGCCGCTCGGCGGCGGCGCGCAGCGCCGGGACGGCGTCGGGCAGCTCGTCCAGCGGGATGTTGACCGCCGCCGGGAGGTGGCCTGCGGCGAACTCGGCGGGTGAGCGGACGTCCACGACGGTGAAGGCGTCGGGTGTCACCTGCTGCGCGGTCAGTTCGGTGCTGGGCATGGGGTGTCCTCGGGTTCGGTGGTTGCGGGGCGTCCCGGTGGGTTGCCGCACGGGGGTGGGCCGCAGTGCCGGATATACCCCTGCCGGTATTCCCCACCGTACAGGACGACACCCCCGGGGGTATCGCCGCCCGCTGGAATGCGCGGGCGCCCGGCGGTGCTGAAGCTGGAGAACCTGCCAGTCGCTCCCCGCGAGCCAGTCGCCCGAGTGCACCGGTCGCCCAGTGCCGTGGTTGCCCCGCGCTTCCGCCACCCTGCGCTTCCGTCGCCCCGGGCGGCGGTCGCCCCCATGAGGAAGTGAGGACGCCATGACCGCTGCCGGTCCCCTGGACCAGCCCCGCCAGCCGTACTCCGCCGGTCGGCAGCCGATCGACGGCGAGCCGCCGGCGCCGCTGGTGACGTCGTGCGGTCGCCTGATCAAAGTGGCGATGCTCTGCTTCGGCTCCCTGGACCGGCCGTTCGCCCGGATCGCGCTGGAGATCGGGCCGGAGCGCGGCGGTGCCTCCCGGGTCTGGGCCGGGCTGCACCCGCAGGAGGCCCGCCGACTGGCCGGGCTGCTGCTGGAGCAGGCCGCCCGCGCGGAGCGGGAGGACGGCGGCGCCTGCGGCTGACGCCGGGTGGCGGGCGGTGACCTCGGACCGTGACGGTCCGCAGCAGCTGGCAGAGTGGGCCCGTGCTTCAGACTTCCGCGCGGCTGCTGCGCCTGCTGTCCCTGCTCCAGACCCGCCGGGACTGGACCGGCCCGGACCTCGCCGAGCGGCTGGGGGTGACGCCGCGCACCGTGCGGCGCGACGTGGACCGGCTGCGCGAGCTGGGCTATCCGGTGCACGCCACCCCCGGCTCGGCGGGCGGCTACCGGCTCGGCGCCGGGGCCGCGCTGCCGCCGCTGCTGCTGGACGACGACGAGGCGGTCGCCGTCGCGCTGGGCCTGCGGACGGCGGCGGGCGGCACCGTGGCGGGCATGGCGGAGTCCTCGGTACGGGCGCTGGCCAAGCTGGAGCAGGTGCTCCCCGCCCGGCTGCGGCACCGGGTCGGCGCGCTACAGGCCGCCACCGTCTCGCTGACCGGCGCCGGCCCGACGGTCGGCCCGGAGCTGCTCACCGTGATCGCCGGTGCCTGCCGGGACCGGCTGCGGATGCGGTTCGGCTACCGGGACCGCAGCGGCTCGCAGAGCCGCCGGAACGCGGAGCCGCACCGGCTGGTCTGCACCGGGCGGCGCTGGTACCTGGTGGCCTGGGACACCGACCGCGCGGACTGGCGGACCTACCGGGTGGACCGGATCACCGAGCCGCTGCCGACCGGCCCCCGCTTCCCGGCCCGGGAGCTGCCGGAGGGCGCGGCCGCGCGGGTCTCCCGGGGGGTGTCGACCGACGGCTACCGCTACCGGGCGCGGATCACCCTGCGGGCACCGGCCGAGGTGGTCGCGGCGCGGACCAGCCCGACCTCCGCCCAGGTGGAGCCGGTGGACGAGCACAGCTGCGTACTGCGCACCGGCTCCGACTCACTGGACGCGCTCGCCATCCACCTGGCGATGCTCGGCGCGGACTTCGAGGTGCACGAGCCGCCGGAGCTGGTGCCGCACCTGCGGGTGTTGGCCAAGCGGCTTGAGCGGGCCGCCACCGCGTCCGGCGGCTGAGCCGGGCGGGGCGGCCAGGGCCGCCCCGCGCCGGGCTCACACCTGCTGCTTGCCGAGGGCCTGCGTCCGGGCCAGCCGGCGGGCGAAGACGTCCTCGCGCTGCTCCGCCATCCGCCGCAGCGCCTCCTTGCGGTCCCGCTTGGCGAGCCGGTCCAGGTAGAGATGCCCGTACAGGTGGTCGGTCTCGTGCTGGAGGCAGCGCGCGAAGTAGCCCGCACCCTCGATGACCAGCGGATTGCCGTACTGGTCGAAGCCCCGCACCACCGCCCGGTCGGGCCGGGCGACGGTCAGCGCGGGCCCGGGGACGGACAGGCAGCCCTCGTCGTCCTCGACCAGGCGCCGCTCGCCGGGGCCCAGCTCGTCCAGGACCGGGTCCAGGATGTGCCCGACATGGCGCACCCCGGACTCGTCCCAGCAGTCGTAGACGAACAGCCGCAGATCCACGTCGACCTGGTTGGCTGCCAGGCCGCAGCCCTCCGCGACCTGCATGGTGGCGAACATGTCGTCGATCAGCCGGGCCAGCTCCTCGCTGCCGAAGCCGGACCCGGGGCGGCACGGCCGGTGCAGCACCTCCTCACCGACGACGGTGACCCGGCGCACCGAGCCGCGCTCCGCCTCCGGCGGTGTCTCCGGGTAGGAGTCCACCGGCACGCCCAGGACTCGGACGCGGCGGTCGACGGCGCCGGGGCGGTGGGCCGGTTGCTGGGACATGGTGCGGCTTCTCCGTTCGCTGAGGGTGCCCGGTGGGGCCGGGGGCGGCCGGTCGGGCGATGCCGGGGCCAGTCTGCTGGAGGCCGGACGGTGGTGGGGCCGTTTCCGGTCAGCCCGGCCCGGCGGTGGTGGCGTCGATCAGCGTACGCAGCACGCCGATGCGGTTGGTGGTGAGGGAGACGGCGCCGGTGCGCAGCAGCCGGGCCATGGTCCGGCGGACGTCCACCGTCCAGGCGCTCACCTGGAGTCCCGCGTCCCGGGCGTGGCCGACCAGCGCCGGGGTGACCAGCCCGAACGGCAGGTTGAGCAGGTGTGGGCGCAGCTCGGCCAGCAGGGCGGCCGACGGCGGGACGGGGGTCCACCAGGTGAGCGAGATCTCGGCGGCGGGCGCGTGGTGGCGTACGGCGGCCATGGCGGAGAGCGGGCCGCAGTAGACGACGTGCCGCTGGGCGCCGAACCGTTCGACCTCGGCGCAGGTGGCCGCCACCGGGCCCGCGTCGTCCAGGTCGATCATCAGCAGGGGCGGCCGCGCGGGGTCGGGCCGCCGGGTGGCGGCGACCTCGCGCAGCGCTTCGGCCAGGGTCGGTATCCCCGCCGGGCCGCCGATCCGGCCCAGTTCGGTGCGCAGTTCGGCGAGGGTCAGTGCGGCGAGCGGCCGGTCCAGGCCCCAGAGGCGGCGCAGGGTCGGGTCGTGCAGCAGGACGGGGACGCCGTCGCGGGTGAGCCGGACGTCCACCTCCACGGCGTCGGCGCCCGCGGCCAGGGCGGAGCGCAGCGAGGGCAGGGTGTTCTCACGGTGCCGGTACGGGTCGCCTCGGTGGGCGACGGCCCGGGGTGCGGGGATGTGCACGGCGGCGGCCCGGTCAGCCGGGTTCGACGACGACATTGGTGGACTTGACCACGGCCACCGCCGGGGCGCCGGGTTCCAGGCCGAGTTCCTCGGCGGACTCCCGGCTGATCAGCGAGACCACCCGGAACGGTCCGGCCTGGATCTCCACCTGGGCGGCGACGTCGCCCAGCACGACGTGGGTGACGATGCCCCGGAAGCGGTTGCGGGCCGAGGAGGGTCGGCCGGCCGCCTCGGCGTTCTCCGGCCGGGCGAGTTCGCGGGCGAAGGCGGCGAGCTGCGCGCCGGGGACGATGCGGTGGCCGTTGTCGTCCCGCTCGGCGGCGAGCCGTCCCGCGTCGACCCAGCGGCGCATGGTGTCGGCGCTCACGCCGAGCATGGCCGCCGCCTCCCCGATCCGGTAACTGTTCACCGGTCGGCCGGACTGCACCATCGGCTCCTCCTGTTCCTGCCGGACGCCTGTTCCTGCCGGACGTGGCTGTGATCAGCGCCATCCTGCCCTACGGACCACTCGGGAGGGGACTTCGCGTACCGGAGATTAAGCTGATATTCAGACCTAAGCTGCATGATTCGGGCATGACGGCAGCGTGAGTGCAGGGAGCGTTCCATGGGGCAGGGCCAGTGGCCGGACGGCGGCTTCCACAGCGACGTGACTCCCCCACCCCGCCCCCGGGCCACCGCCGCCCAACTGGGCGGCCGGATCGCCTTCGGCATCGCCGTCACCGCCGGACTGATCGCCTCGGTCGCCCTGGGCACCCCGGCCCTGCGGGGGCCCGACGCGGGCCACGACACCACCACCACGCACCACTCCGCGACGGCGCCGCGCTGAGGGGCGGCCGGGGGTGCGGGCGTCATGGCCCGGGGGGCGGCGGCGGTCTGCTTTCGAGTGAGAGTGGGTGCGGGGTTCGCGGTTGCGGGGAGTGCGGCGGGGGTCTGCGCGCGGCTGACGGCGGTGCGGGGTTGTTCGCGCGGTTCCTCGCGCCCCTGACAGGGTGCACGGCTGCGGACTGCCTACGGGTGACGGTGGGTGCGGGGTTCGCGGTTCCGGGGAGTGCGGCGGGGGTCTGCGCGCGGCCGACGGTAGTGCGGGGTTGTTCGCGCAGTTCCTCGCGCCCCTGACAGGGTGCACGGCTGCGGACTGCCTACGGGTGACGGTGGGTGCGGGGTTCGCGGTTCCGGGGAGTGCGGCGGGGGTCTGCGCGCGGCCGACGGTAGTGCCGGGTTGTTCGCGCAGTTCCTCGCGCCCCTGAGGGGGTGCACGCTTGCGGACGCCGACCCGGCGGCCACCCAGGGGCGCGAGGAACTGCGCGCCCAGCCCACCGCGAAGGCGCACCCGTCGCGCCCTGAGATCGCCACCCGGCGCCGGAAGGCGGAGCACGGCGGCCCGGTGCGCGCGGGCGGGTCAGGGGGTGCCGAAGAGGTCGTGGTGGACGGCGTCGAGGGCGGTGAGGACGGCGCCGCCCAGCACCGCGCTGCCGGGGACGGTGCCGGGGCGGACCAGGGTGCGCAGCGGGGAGAGGTCCGCGAGGCGGGCGGCGACGCGGTCGGCCAGGTCGGTGCCGCCCGCGCGGCCGACCTCGCCGCCCAGCACGACGCACCCCGGGTCGAGGACCACGCAGAGCGTGGCGGCGCCGACCGCCACCCGCTCCGCGAGGGCGTCCAGGAACGGTTCCCCGGCCGGCCCGGCGGCGAGCGCGGCCCGTACGGCGGCCTCGGCGGCCGGGGCGTCGTCCGCGTCCGGGGCGGGCAGCCCGTGCACGCGGGCCAGGGCGCAGACGGCGGCGCTGGCGGCCAGGCTGTGGAAGCCGCCGTCGCAGACGGTGGCGCTCGGCAGTCCGGCGGTGCCGGGCACCGGCAGGAAGCCGATCTCGCCGGTGCCGCCGGAGGCGCCCCGGCGCAGCTTGCCGTCCAGGACGACGGCGGCACCGACGCCGTGGCCGAGCCAGAGCAGCACAAAGGTGTCCCGGTCGCGGGCCGAGCCGAGCCGCTGCTCCGCGATGCCGGCCAGGTTGACCTCGTTCTCCAGCAGGACCGGCACTCCGAGCCGCTCCCGCAGGGCCCGTACCAGGTCGGCGTGCCAGCGGGGCAGCCCGCCCAGGTCGCTGAGTTCGCCGGTGGCGGGGTCGACCAGGCCGGGGGCGCCGACCATGATGGCGTGCAGGCCCTGCGCGGCGCCGGCCCGGCGGGCGGCGTCGGTCAGGGCCCGTACGGTGTCGTCGACGATGCCGTCGGGGGTGGTGCCGGGGGTGACCGGGAGTTCGGCGGTGGCGCGGGTGGCGCCGGTGAGGTCCGCGACGGCGATGCCGACGCCGACGGTGCGTACGTCCACTCCGGCGATGTGGGCGCGGCCGGCGACCAGGCCGTAGAGCCGCGCGTTGGGCCCGCGCCGGGCCTCCCCCGCCTCACCGACCACGGTGACCAGACCGGCGTGGCCGAGGCGCTCCAGCAGGTCGGCGACGGTGGGGCGGGAGAGCCCGGTGAGCGTCCTGAGCTGGGTGGCGGTCAGGGAGCCCCGTTCGAGCAGCAGTCCGAGCGCCAGGCGGTCGTTGATGGCGCGGGCAGTGCTGGGGGTGGCCGTACGCGCGGTGTTCATAGGTCTGCATCCTCCCAGACGTCGACAGAAACTTTTTCTATCAGGGACCCTTCCTGATAGTTTCTCTCGGGGCCCGGCCCGCCGGACGGCGACCACGCCTGCCCGCACCACCGCTCACTCGCCAACCGCAGGGTCGCGCAACCGCGCACCGGGGGAGGAAGAAGTACGAATGGACCAATCCGCCGTCCGCAGAGCCCGGATCTCCGTGGCCGCGGTCTTCGCCATGCACGGAGCCGTGCAGGGCAGCTTCGCCACCCGCATCCCCTGGGTCCAGGACCGGCTGGACCTCAGCGCCGGACAGCTGGGCGTGGCGCTGATGATGCCCGCCCTCGGCGCGTCGGTGGCGATGCCGCTGGCCAGCCGGATCGTGCACCGCTACGGGGGCCGGGCCGCCGTACGGGGGCTGCTGGCGCTCTGGTGCGCCGCGCTGGCCCTGCCCGCCGCCGCCCCGGGACTGCCGTGGCTCTGCCTGGCGCTGCTGGTGTTCGGCGCCTCGGCCGGGATGGCCGACGTGGCGATGAACTCCCAGGGCGTGGAGGTCGAGCAGCGGCTCGGCCGGTCGATCATGTCGGGGCTGCACGGGATGTGGAGCGTCGGCGGCCTGGTGGCCTCCGGCTTCGGCGTACTGGCCGCCCACGCCGGGGTCGACGCCCGGCTGCACCTGGGCGTGATGGCGGCGGTGCTGGTGGCGGGCGGGCTGGTGGCCACCCGGGGGCTGCTGGACATCCGCCCCGCCGCCGAGGAGGAGGCACCGCCCCGGTTCGCGCTGCCGCCCAGGGCCGCGCTGGCGATCGGGCTGGTCGGCTTCTGCGCGGTCTTCGCGGAGGGCGGCAGCGCCGACTGGTGCGCGGTCTACCTCAAGGACATCACCGGCGCCTCCGCCGGGTTGGCGGCGGCCTGCTACTCCGGCTTCGCGTTCACCATGGCGGGCGCCCGGCTGGCCGGCGACGCGGTGGTGCGGCGGATGGGTCCGGTACGGGCGGTACGGCTCAGCGGGGCGGTGGCCACGGCCGGCGGCCTGCTGGTGGTCGTGGCGGACACCCCGGCGCTGGCGATACCCGGCTTCGCGCTGCTCGGGGTGGGCATCGCGATCGTGGTGCCGCTGGCGTTCGCCGCCGCCGGCAAGAGCGGCAGCAACCCCAGCCAGGCCATCGCGGGCGTCGCCACCATCACCTACACCTCGGGCCTGGTGGCCCCCGCCGCCATCGGCCTGCTGGCCGAAGCCACCTCGCTGACCGCCTCGTTCGGCCTGGTCACCGTACTGGTGGCCGCCCTGGTGCTCTCCGCAGGCACCCTGCGCGGCGCGGCGACCCCGGCCACCGCACCCGCCGCAGCCCCGGCGGTCTCCGACGCCACGAGCTGAACGACACCCGGCGCCGCCCACCCCACCCGGGGCGGGCGGCGCCACCGAGCCCGGCGGCGGGTGGGCTGCTCCGGTGGAGGTCAGTCCAGCAGGCCCCGGCCGAGGACCAGCAGGCCGCCGACCAGGGCGAGGGAGAGGACCAGGCGGCGGACGTGGTGGTCGGGGAGCCGGGAGCCCAGCAGGCGGCCGGCCACCGCGCCGCCCGCGATACCGGCCGCCGTCAGCAGCCAGCCGGGGGCGGCCAGCTGGGGCGGGCCCTTGACGGCGACCGAGAAGGCGTTGACCAGTACGCCGTAGAACTGGGCGTTGGGGACGAACTCCCGGACCGGCCAGGCGGCGTTCATCGCGTACAGCGAGACGGCGGGACCGCCCACCCCGGCCGCCGAGTTGAGGAAGCCGCTGGCCGCGCCCGCCACCACGGCGCCGCCCCGGCCGCGCAGCGCCGCCACCCGTACGCCGCCGATCACCAGCAGGACGGCGGCGGTGACGGTGACTCCTATGGAGATCAGCAGCGCCCGCTCGGGCAGTCGGTCGGCCACCAGGGCGCCGACCGGGACCGTACACGCCGCCGCCAGCACCAGCGGCAGCATCGCCGCCATCCTGACCTGCCGCCAGCCGCCGCCGCACAGGCCGATCGCGCTGATCGCCCCGGCGGCGCAGTTGGACAGCAGCACGCCCTGACCGGGCCCGACCAGCAGCACCAGACCGGGCGCCGCGACCAGGGCGAAGCCCACGCCGCTCATCCGCTGCACCCCGGCGCCGAGCAGCACCACGGCGCCCAGCAGCAGTTCGGCGCCCAGCGGCAGTCCGGCGCCCAGTGGCAGTCCGGCGGTGGTCACGATGCGGCCTCCTCGCCCCCGGTGGATCGCGCCGGGACCGACCGTAGGGCCCCGGGGCCGCACCGGGACAGCGGTTTTCCCCGCCGCCTCGTACTGCCCCGCCCCGCCCGGCCTCAGACCAGCAGCCGCAGCCGGGTGGCGGCGATCCCCACCCGTACGCTCTGCCCCCAGGTCAGCTCAAGGGCGTCCGACTCCACGCCGTCCCCGAAGGCCACCAGCCGGTCCGACTCGACGGTGAGGGTGAGCCGGTCGCGCGCGCCGAGCAGGCCCTGCACCCGCTCGGTGCCGGTCGCGGGCGACGGCCACGCCTCCCGGACGAACCAGGCCAGCTCCGGCGCGGCGGGCGCGGGCAGCGCCAGCGCGCTGCGCCGCTCCAGCCAGCTGGACCGGCACCAGCCGGTGGCGCCGGTGCCGGTGCCGACCAGGACCCCGGACGACGCCTGCGCCTCCGGCGGCCCGTCACCGACCGCGAGCCGGTAGCGGGCGGTCTGGTGGCCGGGCTGCCCGAGGTAGACCTCGTTGAGGGCCAGCAGCCGCTGGGTGTCGTCGGCCACCGCCTCGACCATGGTCCGCTCCTCCAGTACGGCGGCCGGGGCGGCGGCGGCCCGCAGCAGCCGGGCGGCCCGGTCGGGGCGGTGCCGGACCAGTACGCCGGGGTTGCGGCCCGGGTCGGTGTCCACGCCGATGACGGGCTGTCCGTCGAGGTACTTGGCGGCGTTGGCGACCAGGCCGTCCTGGCCGACCACCACCACGAGATCGTCCGGCGCGAAGAGGAACCGGGCCAGGTCGGCGCGCTCCACCCGGGTGTGCCGCCAGTCCAGCGGCACGGCGGCGGCGACCTGGGCGAGGGCGGCGGCGGTGCGGTGGTGCCGCTGCTCGGTCTCCTTGAGCGAGCGGCCCCGGGCGGCCAGGAAGAACGCCGCCTGGCCGGGGGTGCCGTGCCGGGCCAGCAGCTCCTGGTACTCGGTACGGCGGTGGACGACCACCACCCGGGGCGCGAGCGCCATCAGCCCTCCCCCGGTCCGGTGGCGGCGCCCAGCCGGGCCAGCAGCCCGGTGACCAGGTCGGGGGTGAGGGTGACGCTGTCGATGCGCGGCAGGTGCTCGGCGAGCCGGAGCAGCGCCAGCGCCCGCAGGGTGGCCGGGTCGACCTGCTGGTGGGCCGTCAGCCAGGCGGCCTCGGCGGCGGCCCTGGCGTCGCCCAGCGCGCGGGCGGCGCCCGCGTCGGCCTCGGCCAGCCGGGTGCGGCGGGCCGCCTCGGCCTCGGTGCGCAGCCGGTCGGCGGCGGCGCCCTCCCCGGCCTCCAGCCGGTTGTTGGCGCCCTGCTGGGCGAGCAGCTGCTCCTCGCGGCGGGCCAGCTCGATCTTGCTGTCCAGCTCGTTCTCCGCGATGGCCCGCTCCCGTTCCACGGCGACGGCGCGGCGCTCGTAGGTGGCCCGGTCGGCCTCCTGCTGGACCAGTTCCCGGGCGGGGGTGCGCAGTGCCCGCTCCACCTCGGGTTCGGGGCGCAGCGCGACCACCCGTACGGCGATGACGGCGAGGCCGGTCTCGGTGAGCCGGGGGTCGGCGGTCAGTCCGGCGGTGACGCGTTCGCGGACGGCGGTGACGCCGTCGGTGAGGGCGTCGGCCAGCGGGGTGCGGGCGAGCAGGGCGAGGGCGTGCTGCTGGGCGGTCTCGGTGAGCAGGGCGCCGAGTTGGTCGAGCGGGGCGGACCGCCAGGCGCCGCTGTCGGGGTCGATGCCGAAGTCGACGCGGGTGGCGGCGACGGCGGGGTCGGTGATCCGGTAGGTGACGGTGGCCTGGACGGTGACGTCCTGGAAGTCGGCGGTGCGGGCGTGGAAGAGCATCGCCAGTTCGCGGTCGTCGACGGGTACTTCGGACAGGGCGGCGGTGAGCGGCCGGAACCAGAAGGCCAGGCCGGTGCCGTCGTGGGCGAGGGTGCCGCCGCGCTGGTGGCGGATGTGGGCGGTGGGTGCGGCGCGCAGGTGGCGGAAGCCGAAGCGCCTGGTGATGTCGGCCATGAGAGTCCCCTTTTCGTCACTATGACGATAGAGCCCTACTCGCTTATCGTCAACAGGACGAGAACGGAGGTACGCCGCCGCTGCCGCTACGCTCGACCCGATGCCCGAAGAGCTGCCGCAGACCCCCACCGCCACCGGCGTACGCCGGATCGCCCGCGCCCTGGTCTCCCCGCGTGCGCGGCTGACCCTGCTGGCCCTGCTGCTGGCCGGAGCGGCGGGCTCACTGCTGCTGTGGGACCCCCGGGAACTGCTCGACCACGGCTTCACCTCGCTGGTCCCCGGCGCCTGGGCGGGCCCGGCCTTCGCGGCGCTGTTCGCACTGAGCACCCTGGCCTTCGTCCCCAAGCCGGTGCTCAACGCCGCCGCCGGCGCGCTGTTCGGCATCCACCAGGGCCTGGCGCTGGCCGTCGCGGGCACCACCCTGGGCGCCGCGCTCGCCTTCGCACTGGGGCGCGGCCTGGGCCGGGAGGCACTGCGGCCGCTGCTGCGGACCAGGCTGCTGGCCGCGCTGGACCGGCGGCTGACCCGGCAGGGCTTCCGCAGTGTGCTGCTGCTGCGGATCGTGCCGGGCATCCCGTTCGCCGCCGCCAACTACGGCGCGGCCTTCTCCGGGGTGCGACCGCTGACCTTCGTCACCGCGACGGCGCTCGGCGTGCTGCCGGGCACGGCCGCGTACGTGGTCGCCGGTGCCTCGGCCGCCTCCCCCACCTCCCCCGCCTTCCTGCTGTCGACCGGTCTGATCGTCGTCATGGGACTGCTCAGCGTGGTCTCGCTCTGGCGGGCCCGCCGCCGCTGAACGAACCCGGAGGCGCGGCCGCTCCCCTGTAATGAACCGACAAGGTCTGGCCCATACTCCGGCTGCTGTTCACGCGTCAGCGCCCTGCCGGAGCAGCGGCCCTCACCCGGCGACCGCAGGCTCGCTGCTTCCAAAGCCCCGGCAGCTGACCGCCCCGGCTGGGGCGGACCCTACGGGCAGACCCGGGCGTCCGCACCGCCTGTCGGCTGCCGACCCGGGCCGCCGTCCGGGCCGCCGGGCCCGGCGACGGCCTCCCGCAGCCGGGCGAACTCGGCGGCCAGCGCCGGGGCCGGCCAGTGCGCGTTCAGGCCGCTGGGGTTGGGCAGCACCCAGACCCGGGTGCCGCCGATCGGCTCCGGCTGCGGCCCGACCGTGGCGCGCGGCGCGGCGAAGGCGGCCCGGTACGCGGTGATGCCCACCACCGCCAGCCAGCGCGGGCGGTGCCGCAGCACCTTGCGGGTGAGGATGGCGCCGCCTTCGGTGAACTCCGCCGCCCGCAGCTCGTCGGCGCGGGCGGTCGCCCGCGCCGCGACATTGGTGATGCCCAGGCCGAGTGCCAGTAGTTCGCCCTGCTCGCGGGGCAGGTACTGGCGGTCGGTGAAGCCGGAGCGGTGCATGGCCGGCCAGAAGCGGTTCCCCGGGCGGGCGAAGTGGTGGCCGGTGGCGGCCGACCAGAGCCCGGGGTTGATGCCGCAGAAGAGCACCCGCAGCTCGTCGGCGATCACGTCGGGGATGGTGCGGTCGCGGGCCGCCTCCAGCTCGGCGGGGGTGGGCCGGGCGGCGTCATGAGCGGGCAAGGGAACCCTTCCGGCGTACGGGGACTTCAACGGCGGCCTCCAGGGTAGATCCCCGGCCCGCGCTCACCCGTACCGGTCCGCCGTGGCCCGCGCGGCGGCCGCGACCCGCTCCCGCAGTTCGGGCGGCCCGATCACCTCGGCCTCCGGGCCGAGCCCCAGCAGGGCGCCGACGGCGTGGTGCAGGGACTCCACCGGCAGGGCGACCCGGATGCGGCCGTCCGGGCCGGGCCCGGCGGCCTCGTCCACCGCGCGGGCCTGGACGGGGGCGAACAGCGCCCGGACCCGCCGGGCGCCGGCCTCGGTGAGCAGCACGTCGGCGGTCTCCGTGTACATGGTCCGCTGGAAGCTGCCGGCCGAGCCGTCCCAGAAGGCCGCCAGGTCGAAGCCGGGCCGCCGGGTGAACGGCTCGCCCGGCTCGCACTCCAGGATGCGCGCCACCCGGTAGGTGCGCGGCCGGTCGTCAGTCTCGGCCACCAGGTACCACTCACCGGCCTTGAGGACGACGCCGAGCGGCCGGACGGTCCGGTCGACGTCCGCCGGGCCCCACTTGCGGTAGCGCAGCCGCAGGGTGTGCTGCCGCCAGACGGCGTCCGCGACCGCCCCCAGGTGCGGCACCGGCGAGGTCTCGCTGAACCAGCGGCCGGGGTCCAGGTGGAAGCGCTCGCGGATGCGTTCGGCCCGAGCCCCGGTCTCGGCGGGCAGCGCGGCCAGCAGCTTCAGCCGGGCGCTGGCCAGCTCGGCGCCCAGGCCCAGTTCGGCGGCCGGTCCCGGCAGGCCGACCAGGAAGAGCGAGTCGGCCTCGTCGGCGTTCAGCCCGGTCAGCCGGGTGCGGTAGCCGTCGAGCAGCCGGTAGCCGCCGTCGGGCCCCCGGTCGGCGTAGACCGGCACTCCGGCGGCGGCCAGCGCCTCCACATCGCGGTAGACGGTGCGTACCGACACCTCCAGCTCGGCCGCCAGCTCGCCGGCGGTCAGACGGCCGCGGTTCTGGAGCAGCAGGAGCAGGGAGAGCAGTCGGTCGGCTCGCATGGGGCGATTGTGCCTCGCCCGCGCCGGCCGGGGCGGACCCGGGCGCCTCGGCGGCGGTGCCCCCGGACGGCGGGCCGGTGGCCGCCCCGCCCGGCGCCCGGAAATGGGCTCGCGTCCCGGGCGGGGCGGGGGTCAGGATGTCCGGCATGACGGAGACCCGCACCCCACCCCCGTTCATCCTCGGCGAGCGCGCCATGCTCGACGCCTGGCTGGACTACCACCGCGCCACCCTGGCCCTGAAGTGCGAGGGGCTGGACGACGACCAGTTGCGCACCCGCCCGGTGCCGCCGTCCTCGCTGTCGCTGCTGGGGCTGGTGCGGCACATGGCGGAGGTGGAGCGGCACTGGTTCCAGGGCATCCTGGGCGGCCTGGACTTCGACCGGGGCCACTACTGGACGCCGCAGCGGCCGGACGGCGACTTCGACGACGTGGACGGCGCGGACCCCGCCGAGGCGTTCGCCACCTGGCGGGCGGAGTGCGCGGCCTCCCGGGCGGCCGCCGCGGGGCTGCCGCTGGAGACGCTGGGCAAGCGGCTGCGGGGGCGCGAGCAGGTGTCGCTGCGCTGGATTCTCATCCACCTGATCGAGGAGTACGCGCGGCACAACGGCCACGCGGACCTGATCCGCGAACAGATCGACGGTGTCACGGGAGAGTGACCGGGCGTCAACCCGAGGTGACGCCCGGTCGGGCGCGGAACCGTTTCAGCGGGCGGCGGCGTCGCAGCAGGTGCCCGGTGTCGCGGGTGCCGGTACCCGAACGGCGGTCCCGGGCGGGCGGCGACCGGGTGATCAGTGCGATACTCGGACAGTTCCGGCGAGTGGATGACACGTCAGAAGGCGGGTAGGCCGCCGGAGCAGAATGTGACGGGATGGGGAGGCGCGGCATGGGAGCAGTTCGTGACGAGCACCACGGGTGGCTGATGCCCTCCGGCGGCTACGCGGCCCCCGTGTACGAGGACCCCTGGGCGACCGAGTCGACGGCCCAGGCTCCGGCCGAGGCGGCGCGGATCGTCTCGGTGCGCCCCACCGGCTTCGAGACCGCCCGGGTGGTCGGCGAGCATGTGCGGGCCGGCACACCGGTGGTCATGGACGTCTCCGAGATGCCGGACGGCGACGCCAAGCGGCTGGTCGACTTCGCCTCCGGGCTGGTCTTCGGCACCCGTGGCAGCATCGAGCGCATCGCGCGCCGGGTCTTCCTGCTGGCGCCCCCCGAGGTCGAGGTGATGGTCATCGACGGCCCGCTGGACGAGACCGGGTTCTACAACCAGAGCTGACCGCCCACAGCTGACCACGCAGTAACCCCCCGGAAGCCGGTGGGCGGCCTGGCCGCCCACCGGCTTCCGTCATGCCACCGGCCTCACCCCTCGGAGACACCGACCATAATTCTGAGACATCAGTGTCTCATCTGCTCTACACTTGCCTCATGGCCATCGACCGTGACTCAGTCCTGGACGCCGCCGTCGGCGTGCTCTCCCGGCAGCCCACCGCCGCCATGGACGACATCGCCCGCGCGGCCGGGATCAGCCGCGCCACCCTGCACCGGCTCTTCCCGGGCCGGGACGCGCTGGTGCGCGAGGTCGGTGCGCTCGGGCTGCGCCGGTTCTCGCAGGCGCTGGACGACGCCGCCATCGAGCGCGGCGACCCCGTGGCGGCCGTCCGCCGACTGGTCGACGCCGTGGTCCCGCTGGCCCAGCTCTGCTCCTTCCTCACCGGGGAGAGCAAGCTCTACGAGGACACCGAGATCAACCAGTCCTGGGACCGGCTCGACGGCCGCATCCGCGCCCTGTTCCTGCGCGGCCAGCAGGAGGGCGCCTTCCGGATCGAACTTCCCGCCGCGTGGCTGAGCGAGGCATTCCTCGACCTGGTCGCCGGGGTCGGCTGGGCCGTCCAGGACGGCCGCCTCGCCCCCCGTGACAGTGTCCACGCCCTCGCCGAGCTCTTCCTCGGCGGCGCCATCAGGAGACCCGCGACACCATGACCACCGCCGTGCACCATCCCGGGGCAGCGAACCCCCCGAACCGCCCCACCACCGGTCCCGGCCGCCACCGCTGGCTCGCGCTGGCGGTGCTGGTGCTGGGCGTGCTGCTGGTGGCGGTGGACGCGACCGTCCTCTCGCTCGCCATCCCCTTCATCAGCGCCGACCTGCGGCCCAGCGGCACCCAGCTGCTCTGGATCGGCGACGTCTACTCCTTCGTCCTGGCCGGACTGCTGGTCAGCATGGGCTCGCTCAGCGACCGCATCGGCCGCAAGCGGCTGCTGCTCTGCGGCGCGGCCGGATTCGGCGCCGCCTCACTGGTCGCCGCGTACGCACCGGGGCCGGGCTGGCTGATCGCCGCCCGCGCCGTGCTCGGCGTCGCCGGGGCCACCGTGATGCCGTCCACCCTGTCGCTGATCCGGTCCCTGTTCCCGGACGACCGCGAGCGGGCCACCGCCATCGGCATCTGGGGCGCCGCCGCGACGGCGGGCGCGGCGGCCGGTCCGCTGGTCGGCGGCTTCCTGCTGGAGCACTTCTGGTGGGGGTCGGTCTTCCTGATCAACCTGCCGGTGATGGCGCTGCTGATCGGGCTGGGCGTCCGGCTGCTCCCCGAGTCCCGCGACCCCCGGCCGGGCGCCTGGGACCTGCCCGGCGTGCTGCTGTCACTGACCGGCATCATCGGCGTGGTGTACGCGATCAAGGAGGCCGCCGTACACGGGCCGCTACGGCCGGACGTGCTGGCCACCGGCCTGCTCGGCGCCGCCGCCCTGGTGGCCTTCACCCGCCGCCAGCTGCGGCTGCCGGTGCCGCTGCTGGACGTCCGGCTCTTCAAGGACCGCCGCTTCACCGCCGCCGTACTGGGCGCGCTGCTCGCCCTGGTCGGCCTGTCCGGCGTGCTGTTCTTCGTCTCGCAGTACCTCCAGCTGGTCCGGGGCTACTCCCCGATGCGGTCCGGGCTGGCCGAGCTGCCCGCCTTCGCCGGGGCCGTCGTCACCGGGCTGCTGACCGGGCGGCTGGCCCGGCTGGTGGGTGCCCGGGGCGCGCTCAGCGGCGGGCTGCTGGTGATGGGGCTGGGCCTGGGCGCGCTCGGCTGGGCCGGCGCCGACACCGGCTACCTGCTGCTCGGCACCGCCTTCCTGGCCATCGGCGCGGCCGAGGGCCTGGTGTACACGCTCAGCACCGACCTGGTGCTGGGCAGCGCCCCGGCCCCCAAGGCGGGCGCGGCCTCGGCCGTCTCGGAGACCGCGTACGAGCTGGGCGCGGCGCTGGGCATCGCGCTGCTCGGCTCGGTGGTCACCGGCCTGTACCGCAGCGGCCTGGTGCTCCCGCCGGGGCTCGGCGCCAGCACCGCCGAGCACGCCCGGGACTCGCTGGGCGGCGCGGCCGAGGCCGCCGCCGAGCTGCCGCAGCGCACGGCGGGCGCGGTGCTGGAGAGCGCGCGGCACGCCTTCATCCACGGGATGAACATCGCCGCGCTGCTGGCCGCCGTGGTGCTGACGGCCGCCGCCGTCGGCACCTGGCTGCTGATGCGCCGCCCGGCAGCCGACGCCGCCGATCAGACCGGCAGCGGCAGGTAGCCGGTGATGCGCTCGCGCAGCGAGCGCGGGTCGAGGCCGTGCGCGGCGAGGTGGTCGGCCATGGTGCCGTAGCGGCGCAGCTCCTCGCGGGCCACGCCCAGGCCGAGCAGCCGGTGCGGCCGCTGCTCCAGGGCCTCGGCGGCGAACGGCACCGAGGTGCCCGCCAGGTACGGCTCCACCAGTACGGCGTCGGTGGCCCCGCCGAGCGCGGCGCGCAGCGCGGCGCCGTCGAAGGGCCGCACGGTGGCGGCGTACAGCACGGCCACGTCCAGGCCCTGGACGGCGGCGAGCACCGCGTCGAGCATCGGGCCGACCGCCAGCACCACGCCCGCCGTACCCGGCCGGACCAGGGTGAAGCGGCCGGGGGCGACCGGCTGCGGCGCCGCGTTCTGCTGCGCGGAGAGCCGGAGGTACACCCGGCCGTCGGCGGCGGCCGCGTCGCGTAGCAGGAGCTCCACCTCGTCGGGGTGGCCGGGGATGTGCACCGTCCAGCCGGGCAGGGTGTCCAGCAGCGCCACATCGCCGGGCGCCTGGTGGGTGCGGCCGCCGGCCGGCCAGTCGTAGGAGCCCATGGCGCTGACCAGGACGGCGGCGGCGTCCTGGTGGCCGAGGTCCAGCTTGAGCTGTTCGAAGGCCCGCTCGACCAGGAAGCTGGCGAAGGTGTGCGCCACCGGGCGCAGTCCGGTCAGGGCGAGGCCGCCGGTGACGGAGACCAGCAGCTGTTCCCGGATGCCGACGTTGAGCACCCGGTCGGGGTGGGCGGCGGCGGCCTCGGTGAAGCGGTCGGCGGAGATGTCGGCGAGGACGAGCGCCAGGCGGGGGTCATCGTCCAGCAGGCGGCTGGTGGTGGCGGCGAAGCGGTCGCGCATGGTGGGCATGGCAGCGGGTTCCCTCGGGTTCGGTGCGGCGGGGGGCTCGGTCGGCTGCTGGGGCTGAGCGCTCGGGTTCAGCGCTTGGGTTCAGCGCTTGGGTTCAGCGCTTGGGTTCGACGACGGCGACCACCGCGTGCGGGCGCCCGGGGTGCGGCACGGTGAACGCCTCGTACAGCGCCGCGTGGTCGCGCCCGTCCACGGTGCGGGTGGACCAGCCCTCGACGGCGAAGCGGGTGGCGATGCCGCCGCTCCAGCCGTGGGTGGCCGAGGAGTTGTCCACCACCACGGTGTGCAGCGACGCCAGGCCGACCGCACCGGCATAGGCGATGGCCTCGTGGTTGCTGCCCTCGTCCAGCTCCGCGTCCCCGATGAGCGTCCAGACCCGGGGCTCGGTCAGGCCCTGGGCGCGCAGGCCGAGGGCGGTGCCCACGGCGAGCGGCAGACCGTGGCCGAGCGAGCCACTGCCGATCTCCACGCCGGGCAGCAGCACCCGGTCGGGGTGGTGGCCGAGCGGGGAGTCGAAGGCGCCGAAGCCGGGCAGCAGGCCCGGGTCCAGGAACCCCTTGGCGGTGAGCACCGCGTAGTACGCCATCGGGCCGTGGCCCTTGGAGAGCAGGAAGCGGTCCCGTTCCATGTCGTCGGCGCTCTCCGGCGTCACCCGCAGTACCCGGTCGTAGAGCACCCACAGCACGTCCAGGGTGGAGGTCGCCGCCGGGCCGTGCTTCTCGTCGCCGGTCATCAGAGCCATCAGGTGCGGCAGGTCGCGGTAGCCGAGTGCGGCGTCCTGGCTGGTCAGCATCATGGGACGATGATGCAAGTTCAAGTGGACTTGAGGTCAACCCCGTACCATCGGGGAGGTGACCGCACGCAACGACCGCCTGACCATCGGAGAACTGTCCGCCCGCAGCGGCCTGGCCGCCTCCGCGCTGCGCTACTACGAGGAGCTGGGCCTGATCCACTCCGAGCGCACCCCCGGCGGGCAGCGCCGGTTCGGCCGGGCGACGCTGCGCCGGGTGGCCTTCGTCCGGGCGGCGCAGCAGGTCGGCCTCTCGCTGGAGGAGGCGCGCGGCGCGCTGGACGCCCTGCCGGAGAACCGGCCGCCCACGGCGGCCGACTGGGCGCGGGTCGCGGCGGCCTGGCAGCGCCGGATCGACGCGCAGATCGCCGAGCTGGAGCGGCTGCGCGCCAAGCTGGGCGGCTGCATCGGCTGCGGCTGCCTGTCGCTGCGCAAGTGCCGGCTGTACAACCCCGACGACACCGCCGCGCGGACCGGCTCCGGCGCCCGCTATCTCCAGGGCGCCGAGCCGCCGGCCTGCGGGTAGCGGGCGGCCGGAGCCGCGCGGTCGGAACCAGGAAGTCAGAGCCGGGCGGTCAGATCTGGTCGGTCAGATCTGGTCGGTCAGATCTGGTCGGTCAGATCTGGTCGGTCAGATCTGGTCGGCCAGCAGCCGGGGACGGCTGTGGCCGGAGCGACGGGCGCCCGGACCCGGCCGGTGCAGGAACCACTCGGTGCCCAGGCAGAGCCGCCGCAGCCGGGGCTCCTCGAAGGCGGCGATCCGGGCGCCGCGCTCGAACTCCGAGGCGTGCGCCCGGATCGCCTCCCACTTCACGTCCAGCCAGGGGCGGACGTCGACGGCCGCCGAGATCCGCTCGTCGGGGGTGAAGGGCAGCGGGATCTCCATGCCCAGCTCGGTCAACTGCCGGACCAGCGACTCCGGGAGCGTGGCCAGCCAGACGGAGTGCACCGCCCACGGCGGCCCGGCGTCCGGCTGGAGCTGGGCGTGGGCGGCGGCCTCCACCGCGGCCAGCACCGCGCGGTGCACCCGGACGTGGTCGGGGTGCCCGGACACGCCGAACGCGTCATAGGTGGTCACCGCCGTGGGCCGCAGCCGGCGGATGCGGACGACCAGCTCCGCGACCAGGGTGTCGAACGGCACCTCGCACAGCGACCCCGGGCCGCGCCCGGCGGGCCCGGAGTCGCGGTGGCGCAGGATGTCCGGCTCGCCCGCGCGCAGCACGGTCAGCGCCTGGGCCAGCTCCTTGGCGCGGGTGCCGCTGGGCGCGTACGGGGTGCCCTCGGCGATCTCGCCGTCGGTACAGGTGACCACCGCCGTCGGAATCTGCTCGGCGGCGTGCTGGGCGAGCACTCCCCCGGTGAAGAGTGACTCATCGTCAGGGTGCGCGTGCACGGCGAGCAGTCCCCGCTCCCGACCCATCCCTTGCCTCCCGTCAGGCCGCACCGCCGCTGTCGCGCCGCGTGGCCCACAGCCTAGCGATCCGTGACCGCCCGTGGCCGCAGACCCTCCCGCCCGGCGGCGTCGAGCCGGGTCCGCTGGCCGGGGTCCAGGACGAGGTCCACGGCCGCCAGTGCCTCGTCCAACTGGGCCGCCGAGCTGACCCCGAGGACCGGGGCCACCATCGGGTCGCCGCCCAGCTGCCACGCCGGCACCACCTGTCCTGGTGTCGCCCCGGTCTCGGCGGCGACCTCGCGCAGCGCCCGCAGCCGGTCTTCGGTGCCGGGGTGCCGGTACTGCTCGGGCAGCGGCCGGTCAGGGCAGGTGTAGGAGCCGTTCAGCAGCGGCGAGTACGCGAGCAGCGCCAGGTCGGGTTCGGTGCGGACCAGGTCGAGCAGCGGGTCGTCGGCCCACCGCTGAACGCCGAAGTCGGCGCCGTACCGGGGTCGCAGACAGCTGTGCCGCTGCTGGACGGCCTGGAACCGGGGCCGGTCACCGGCCAGCCTGCGGGCCTCCGCGATCCGGTCGGCGGGTGGTTGCTGACGCCGACCACGCCCACGGTGCCCGCCTCGGCCAGGGCGGCGAGCACGTCGACGGCGGTCTCGGCCGGCGGGACGTGGCGGTCCTCGATGTGGCCGGGGTAGAGGTCGATGCGGTCGGTGCCGAGTCGGCGCAGGCTGCCCTGGACGGCGGCGCGGACGGCCCGCTCACCGAGCCCCTCGGCGTTGGCGGTCCACTCGGTGCCGCGCGCCGGGTCGGGCCGGGCGCCGACCTTGGTGGAGAGACCACCGTACGGTCGCGGGCCCGGCGCGCGGCCAGCCAGCGGCCCAGCAGCAGTTCGCTCTCGTCGCCGGTGCGGCCGTCGATCCAGCAGGGGTAGTTGTTGGCGGTGTCCACGAAGGTGCCGCCTGCCTCGGTGAAGCGGTCGAGGAGGGCGAAGGAGGTCTCGTCGTCCACGAGGGTGCCGAAGTTCAGCGCGCCCAGGCAGAGCGCGCTGACCTCGATCCGGTGGGGGCCGCCGATGGGGTGGTCCGCACGATGGGGGTTCCCTTCCCTGGGGAGGTCCGGTGTGCCGGAAAGGAACGCTAGGAGTTCGCGCGCTCTCCAACGCAACCCGCGCGCCCCCAGGGGGCGCACCGACACTCCGCGAACAACCCCTCCACCCACCAGATTGCAAGGAACCCTCCCAGCACCCCCGCCCACCCCAGGGGCGCGAGGAACTGCGCGAACAACCCCCCACCCACCGCACCCGCGAAACCCGCCAAGCCCCCCACCCGCCCAGGGGCGCGAGGAACTGCGCGACCAGCCACCCAGCCCCCGTGAACCAGCCCGCAGACCCCGCCCCGAACCCGCCCCAACCCAGCCCGCAGACCCCGCCCCAACCCAGCCCAGCCCAGCCCAACCCAACCCAGCCCCCTCAGCCGGTCACCCGCCCCACAATCTCCTCACACAGCTCATGCGTCACCAGCGCATCCCGCGCGGACACCACCCGCCCCGCCCGCACCGCCCCCAGAAACGCCAGGCACGCCTGCTCGATCCCCCGCTGCCGCGCCACCGGCACCCAGTCCCCGCGCCGCCGCACCGTCGGCTGCCCCCGGTGGTCGACCACCTCGGCCAGGTTGCGGACCTCCCGCTTGCTGTCGGCCCCGGAGACTTCGAGGATCTCCTCCGTCGAACCGCTCACCCGGTTCATGATCCCGAGCGCGGTGAACCCGTCCCCGGCGAGCGTCAGCACCACATGGTGCAGCTTGCCGTCCCGCACCCGGGCCCGTACGTCGGTGTGCCGGATCTCGCCGGGCACCAGGAAGCGCAAGGTGTCCACCACATGGATGAAGTCGTCGAACACGACGGTGCGCGGGTCCTCCGGCAGCCCCTCGCGGTTCTTGCGCAGCACGATCAGCTCGCGCGGCCGCTCCAGCGCCTGCGCGTAGCCGGGCGCCAGCCGCCGGTTGAAGCCGACCATCAGCGACCGCCCGGCGGACTCGGCCAGCTCCACCAGCGTCCGCGCCCCGGACAGCCGGTAGTCCAGCGGCTTGTCGACATAGACGTCTACCCCGGCGGCCAGCAGCCGGCTGACGATCGGTACGTGCTGCTCGGTCGAGGCGTGGACGAAGGCCGCCCGCACCCCCGCGCCGATCACCGCGTCCAGGTCGGTGTACCGGTGCGGGAGGCGGTAGGCGTCGCCCAGCCGGTCGAGCTTGGCCCGGTCCCGGGTCATCAGATGCAGGTCGAGGCCGGGTTGGGCGGTGAGTACCGGCAGGTACGCCTTCTGCGCGATGTCCCCCAGTCCGATCACCGCCACCGGAATCGTCTCGCCGGTCATGTCCGCTGCTCCCCTCACCGCAGGTCAGTGATCGGTGCAGCTTACGCGGGGCGCCGGCGGCCCCCGGATCAGACCCCGGCGGCCCGTACCTCCGTGTGCAGCCGGGCCGCCAGGTCGGTCAGCTCCGCCGCGTCCCGCGCGCTGCCCTGGAGGTCCAGCAGCACTTCGCGGGCGCCGGCCGCCGCGTGCGCGGCCACGTCCGCCACCAGTTGCTCGACCGTGCCGACGAACGGTTGGCGCCGGTCGGGCGCGACGGGTTCGCGGGTGAGCCGCGCATTGGCCCGTACGCAGTAGCCGAGCCGGTCCGGGTCGCGGCCGTAGGAGGCGGTGAGCTCGGTCAGCTCCCGCCAGCGGGCGGCCAGCAGGTCCGGGGGCGCGCCGGTCGGCAGCCATCCGTCGGCGCGGCGGGCCAGCCGGTCCAGCGCCCGGCGGCCGCCCGCCGCCAGGTAGACCGGGATCGGGCGGGCGGGCTTGGGGCCGACCTCCGCCTCCTGGACGGCGGTGCGGCGGCTGCGGTACGAGACCGGGTTGGGGCCCCAGACCGCCGCGCAGACGTCCAGCAGGTCATCCAGCGCCGCGCCGCGCTCGTCGAACGGGACGGCGCCCGCCGCCTCGTACTCGTCCAGCGACCAGCCCGTCCCGAAGCCCGCCAGCACCCGGCCGCCGCTCGCCGCGTCCAGCGAGGCCAGCGTCCTGGCCAGCGAGAACGGCAGGTGCAGCCCGGCGACCAGCACGCTGCTGCCCAGCCGGACCCGCTCGGTGACGG
The DNA here is from genome assembly GCF_044755465.1 of Streptomyces sp. NPDC092296. Classification (NCBI taxonomy): domain Bacteria; kingdom Bacillati; phylum Actinomycetota; class Actinomycetes; order Kitasatosporales; family Streptomycetaceae; genus Streptomyces; species Streptomyces sp. NPDC092296. The sequence goes on from NZ_JBIVRB010000009.1 coordinate 56,898, forward strand.
CGGCGGCCAGCGCCAGCACCACCAGCGGGTCGGCCACCGACCGGTAGGAGTCCTGCCAGGCCAGTCCGGCGATGCCGTACATGCCCTGCCGCGGGTTCTCCGGGACCAGGACCCGTTCGAAGACCCACAGGCTGTCGTAGCCGATGCGCTCGGCCTCCCGTGCCACCGCCACCACGTCGTGTCCCAGGTCGTACTGCTTCATCTGCGGCAGTCCGAGCCCCAGCCGAATCGTCATGGGCCGATCCCTGCCCAGCGGCCCGCGCCGCCATGTTCGGCGGATCGGGTGTCGGCCGGGCTCAGCCGATCCGGGCGGCGGCGGCCCGCAGCGCGTCCAGCACCGGGCGGATCAGCGGGTGCTCCTCGGCGCCGCGCCGGACGGCGGCGAAGACCCGGCGGGTCGCGGCGACGCCGTCGGCGGGGCGGACCACCACACCGGCCAGGTCCATGCCGCGCAGCGCCGAGCGGGGCACCAGGGCGACCCCGGCTCCGGCGCCGGCCAGGGCGACCACGGCCCGGAAGTCGTCCGAGGAGTGCACCAGGCGCGGCTGGAAACCGGCGTACTCGCAGGCCAGCACCACCACGTCATGGCAGGGGTTGCCGGGGTAGGGGCCGATCCACACCTCGTCCGCCAGGTCCGCGACCGGCACCCGGTCGGCGGCGGCGAGCCGGTGCCCGACCGGCAGTACGGCGTCGAAGGGCTCGGCGTACAGCGGCACCCGGGCGAGCCGCTGGTCGTCCTCGCGCGGCGCGCCCCGGTACTCCACGGCCACCGCCAGGTCGGCCTGCCCGTCGAGCACCATTGGCAGGCTCTCGTCGCCCTCGGCGTCGCGCACCCGCACCCGGATGCCGGGCGAGCTGCGGGCCAGCTCGGTGATGGCCGGGGCGAGCACCAGGCCGATGCCCGTGGCGAAGGAGGCGACGGTGAGCTCCCCGGCCGCGCCGGAGGTGTACGCGGCGAGCTCGGCCTCGGCCCGCTCCAGCTGGGCCAGTACGGCGTTGGCGTGCCCGAGCAGGATCTCCCCGGCGGCGGTCAGCCGCACGCCGCGGCCGTGCCGCTCCAGCAGCCGGTGGCCGGTCTCCTGCTCCAGCGCGGCCAGCTGCTGGGAGACGGCCGAGGGGGTGAGGTACAGCGCGGCGGCCGCGGCGGTCACCGTGCGGTGGTCCGCCACCGCCCGCAGGGTGCGCAGCCGCCGCGTATCGATCACCCGTTCATCCTGCCAGGGCGGCCCGCGCGGCGACGAACGCGGCGACCGCCCGCTCCACGTCGGCGGTGCTGTGCGCGGCGGACAGCTGCACCCGGATGCGGGCCTGGCCGTGCGGGACCACCGGGTAGGAGAAGCCGACCGCGTAGACGCCGTGCTCCAGCAGCAGTTCGGCCATCCGCCCGGCCACGGCGGCGTCGCCGATCATCACCGGGGCGATGGGGTGGTCGCCGGGCAGGATCTCGAAGCCGGCCTCGGTCATCCGGCGGCGGAACAGCGCGGTGTTGTCGTACAGCCGCTGCCGCAGACCCGCGCCGGGACCGGTCTCGCCCTCGTCCTCCAGCAGGTCGAGCACGGTGAGCGAGGCGGCGGCGATCACCGGGGCCAGCGAGTTGGAGAACAGGTACGGGCGGGAGCGCTGGCGCAGCAGGGCGACGATCTCGGCGCGGGCGGCGACATAGCCGCCGGAGGCGCCGCCGAGGGCCTTGCCGAGGGTGCCGGTGAGGATGTCGACGCGGTCCATGACGCCGTGCAGTTCGGGGGTGCCGCGTCCGCCGGGGCCGACGAAGCCGACGGCGTGCGAGTCGTCGACCATCACCATGGCGTCGTAGCGGTCGGCCAGGTCGCAGATCTCGCGCAGCGGGGCGAGGTAGCCGTCCATCGAGAAGACGCCGTCGGTGACGATCAGGCGGCGGCGCGCGTCGGCGGTCTGCTTGAGCTGCTGCTCCAGGTCGGCCAGGTCGCGGTTGGCGTAGCGGTGGCGGCGGGCCTTGGAGAGCCGGATGCCGTCGATGATGGAGGCGTGGTTGAGGGCGTCGGAGATGACCGCGTCGCGCTCGTCCAGCAGGGTTTCGAAGACGCCGCCGTTGGCGTCGAAGCAGGAGCTGTAGAGGATGGTGTCCTCGGTGCCCAGGAAGCGGGAGAGCCGCTGCTCCAGCTCCTTGTGGACCTCCTGGGTGCCGCAGATGAACCGCACCGAGGCCATGCCGTAGCCCCAGCGGTCCAGCGCGGTGTGGGCGGCGGCGACCACACCGGGGTGGTCGGCCAGGCCCAGGTAGTTGTTGGCGCAGAAGTTGAGCACCTCGCCGGGGCGGCCGCCGGCGGTGACGTCGACGGCGGCGTTCTGCGGGGTGCCGATGACGCGCTCGGGCTTGTGCAGCCCGGCGGCGCGGATCTCGTCCAGGGTGGTGCGCAGCTCGTCGCGTACCGAATCGAACATGGCGGGGAGGCTCCTTGGGTGCTCGGGTGATCCGGGCTCAGGCGGTCCAGTCGAGGATGACCTTGCCGCAGCGTCCGCTGGCGGCGTCGTCGAAGGCGGCGTCGAAGTCCTGGTAGGAGTAGCGGCCGGTGATCACCGGGCTGAGGTCCAGACCGCCCTCCAGCAGCACCGACATGGCGTACCAGGTCTCGAACATCTCCCGTCCGTAGATCCCCTTGATGGTGATCATGGAGGTGACGACCTTGGCGAAGTCGATCGGGAACTCCTGGGCCGGCAGGCCGAGCGCGGCGATCCGGCCGCCGTGCGTCATGTTGGCGATCATGTCCCGCATCGCCTCGGGGCGGCCGGACATCTCCAGGCCGATGTCGAACCCCTCGCGCAGGCCCAGCCGGCGCTGTCCCTCCTCGATGGAGGTCTCCGCGACGTTCAGCGCCAGGCTGACGCCGACCTCGCGGGCCAGCTCCAGCCGGTAGTCGCTGACGTCGGTGATGACGATGCTGCGGGCGCCCGCGTGCCGGGCGACCGCCGCCGCCATGATGCCGATCGGACCGGCCCCGGTGATCAGCACGTCCTCACCGACCAGCGGGAAGGAGAGCGCGGTGTGCACCGCGTTGCCGAACGGGTCGAAGATCGCGGCAGTGTCCAGGTCGACCGGCACCCGGTGCACCCAGACGTTGGCGGCCGGCAGCGCCACGTACTCCGCGAAGGCGCCGTCCCGGCCCACACCCAGGCCGACCGTGCTGCGGCACAGGTGGCGGCGGCCGGCCAGGCAGTTGCGGCACTTGCCGCACACCAGGTGGCCCTCGCCGCTGACCAGGTCGCCGACCGCGATATCCACCACGTCGGCCCCGGTCTCGGCGACCTCGCCGACGAACTCGTGCCCCAGCACCAACGGGGTGCGCACCGCCTGCTGCGCCCAGCCGTCGTACGCGCGGATGTGCAGGTCGGTGCCGCAGATGCCGGTGCGCAGCACCTTGATCAGCACCTCGCCGGGGCCGATGGACGGCTCGGGCACGTCCATCAGCCACAGCCCGGGTTCTGCCTTCTCCTTGACGAGTGCCTTCACGGCTGCGGCTCCTGGGTACGCGCGGGTGGGCCCGGCCGCGCGGTGGGGAGCGGGCAGGGCGGAAGGAGCCCTGCGTACGGAGAAGACCGCACCGGGCAGAGAGAAATCTGCCCGGTGCCGGGCTTTCAGTCCATCGAGGTTTTCTTAACCGGAAGCACAGCTGAGCTTCACGGTCAGCCCTGCTGCTGCCAGTCGGCGTACCGGATGCGGGACACCTCCCGGATGCCGCCGGTGGCCCCCCACTCGTCCCGGCCCAGCCGGGACAGCGGCCGCAGCAGGTCGATCCGGGGGTGCCCGTCCTCCACGACCTCCTCGCGCACCGCCGCGTGCACGACCTGCCCGAACACCACGGTGGAGTTGCCCAGCCGCAGCGTGCTGTGCAGCCGGCACTCCAGCGCGACCGGCGACGCGGCCACCCGAGGCGGCCGGACCCGCAGACTGGCCTCGCGCTCGATGCCGACCGCGTCGAACTCCCCCAGGTCGGCGGGGAAGTCGGTGGCGGTGGCGTTGATCTGCTCGATGAGCGGCTCGGGCGCGAAGTTCACCACGAACTCGCCGGTGGCCTCGGCATTGCGCAGCGAGTCCTTCCGCCCGACCACGGTGAACTGCACGATCGGCGGCTCGGTGCAGGCCACCGTGAAGAACGAGTGCGGCGCCAGGTTGGCCGTCTGCCCGTCCGCCGCCAGCGTGGACACCCACGCGATCGGCCGGGGTACGACCACCGCCGTGAGCAGCTTGTAGAACGCCCTGGAGTTCATGGCCTCAGGGTCGAAGTCGATGCGCATGCCGCTCAGTATCCATCCCGCCCCGAACCGCAGACCGCACCCCCAGCTCAGCGATCCGAGCCCCGGAGCCAACAGCGCGACGGCCGCCACCGCCATACCCCGGGAGGACGACTTCGAAGTGCCCACCCCGGCCCGGCCTCCAACCGCCCGGCGGCATACCCGCGCATCTCCTCCGATCGCTCGGGGCTTGTAGCGGGCGGCGCGGGTCGGCGTCAACTCCCCCTGCGCGGTGAGGGAGGCAGGCTTTACGCTCGCGTCCATGGCGGATTTGACCTGGGCGGAAGTAGTGGCGAAGGGGCAGGCGGACCCCGGTCTGACCTTCGCGCGCCGCAAGTGGCAGCAGGCGGGGAAGTACGTCTGGGTGGAGCCTCCCACCGTCATCGCGGCGCCCGACGGCCGGCAGTACCCGATGTGCGCCACCGTGTACTTCAAGGACGTCGATGATGTGGTCAAGCCGTACTGGCCCAGCATGGACGGCATGGTCGAGGCGAACGACTGGTACGAGGGCGTCTCGGGCCGGCCCCGCGAGGGGTCCTGACCGCCGGGTTGGGCGGCGTCGAGTCCCGCGTACTGGGAGGTGCGGGCTCGCCGGGTTCGCTCCGTGGCCGTCTACCAGCTCTCGCCTGTCGTGCCGTACTGAGCACACCTTCCTGACACCCTGTCCGGCCGGGCCCTGGTCGTCGCCGTTGAGGACGGCCGGGAACTCGGCAGCACGGTGCACGTGCACAGCCATGCTGTAGTCGCTGCCCAACGGCCGGGCGCTGCCGCCGGACTGGGCACTGCGGATACCCCAGGGCTTGCGTGACGTGCTGCGTTTCGCGATACCGGAGGCGTTGCGGGCAGTCGGCCCGTCCGGGCTGATCAGGAGTCGCAGTCGGCGCAGGGTCTCTCGCAGTGCGGCCAGGAGGGCCCGGTCCTCGGTCTGGTACCGGGGTCGCTGGTTGCCGAGTTGTCTTGCAGGGCCGTGAGTTGGTGGCGCAGGGCCAGGATCTCGATGTCCTTCCCGTGGTCGCTCATCGGTAGTTGTCGTAGGGCGGCGAAGGCATGGGAGACCGCGAGGTAGGCGAAGCGGACCAGTACGAGACCCGATCACGTCCGACTGCGGACGCGGAAGCACCAGAGAGTTGACCTGCACGGACGTAATAATCGGCACCCACAGCGAGGACACCTCGACGCCGACGAAGTGCCACCCCTCGCGCAGGGCGGCGACGCCTGCGGGTCCCGCTCCAGACCCGCCGTTGACCATCTGGTTCGATCGAGCCTGGTGTCACACCCCTCTGACCTGGGCTGACATCACAGCCCACGACACCCATGTCCTCAGAACGTCGCCGGGGCCAGGTTGGCCGTCTGCCCGTCCGCCGCCGGCGTGGACACCCACGCGATCGGCCGGGGTACGACCACCGCCGTGAGCAGCTTGTAGAACGCCCTGGAGTCCATGGCCTCAGGGTCGAAGTCGACGCGCATGCCGCTCAGTATCCCGCGCCGACCTTCGAGGGCCGCACCCCCAGCTCAACGGCACGGCCCTCGACTTGTCCGAGCACCCGCCGTGGCCGGGGGCGTCGACGAAGCCGGTGTGCCGCCGGTCCCGGGTCAGGCGCCATTTGCCGGTCTCCGCATCCTGTTCCCGGCTCGGCCGTCCGCGGCGGGTCTCGTCGATGCCCAGGACTGTGACCTGCGGCAGAGGTGCCTCGGTGACGTCGCGGGCCTGCGTGTGGAAGGCTTCCATCACGGTCGGCCGGGACAGATGCAGATCCCGTGCGGCCTGGATGACCGTGGAGCCGGCATCCCGTATGCGGCGCCCGGCCGTATCCCGCAGCCGGGCGGTCAGCCTGGCACCGGCCGGAATCTGCGGCATCTGCTCCGCGAGGGACCGGCGCGGCAGCCGGCCTCGCGACACCACCAGCGGCGCTTGTGCCGGCGGGACTCCAATCCGCTCTCACCGTAAGGGAGATCACGTGGCCGGGTCACCGCCGAGCCCTTGACCCGGGTGGCGAACACCCCGCAGGCCGGGCAGGCTCTGGCTGTCTCGTCCGTCGGCCAGCCGCTCAACCCACGCGGCGGACACCCCGTCGAGGTCGAGCAGCAACGTCGTACCGTTGACCAAGCCCGTGGCCCCGGCATGATCGTTCCGCGCCGAGAACAGAGATGATCACGCAGGCCCACGGGCATCGCGCGTCCGGGGCCGTGCCCAATGCCTCATGGCAATCGGCCGAGTGTGGTTCGCTGCTGGGGTGACTCAGGACTTGGAGACCGTCGCATTCGAATCCGCCGAGGCATTCCGGGCATGGCTCGGCGAGCACCACGCCGTCTCGCCCGGCATCTGGCTCAAGCTTCGCAAAAAGGGCTCCGGAATCGCCGCGCTGGACTACACCCAGGCGCTCGACGTGGCACTCTGCTACGGCTGGATCGACGGCCAGAAGGCAAAGTTCGACGACCAGTGGTGGCTCCAGCGGTTCACCCCGCGCAAGCCGCGCAGCAAGTGGTCCAAGGCCAACCGGGACAAGGTGGCCGCCCTGATCGAGCAGGGCCGGATGCAGCCGCCGGGACAGGCCGAGGTCGACCGCGCCAAGGCAGACGGCCGCTGGGAAGCCGCCTACGAGGGCGCGAAGACCGCCACGGTGCCGGACGACCTCACCGCGGCCCTGGCCGCCGACCCGGCCGCGGCGGAGTTCTTCGAGACACTGGACCGGCAGAACCGCTTCGCGATCCTGTACCGGATCCAAGACGCCAAGAAGGCCGAGACCCGGGCGCGCCGAATCGAAAAGTATGTGGCGATGCTGGCGAAGGGCGAGAAGCTGCACCCGTAGTCACGGCGAGGGACCGTGGCCGTGCGCTGCTGCGGACCGAACTGGTCGCCGATGCCCTGCGGGCCGCCTGCCGAATCCGTCGTCCCGGCGGTCCGGTGGTCTTCCGCTCGAATCGCGGCTGCCCGTACACCAGCCGCGACACCAGCCGCGACGCCAACCGCGAAATCACTGACCTGACCTGGCGCTCGCTCGCGCTCGGCGGCAGGTCTTCCACGTTCGTCACCACGTTCGTCACCACGTTCGCGGACGGCGGGGACGGCGGGGACGGCTGGGACGGCTCAGATCTCACCGCTGTGCGCGCGGGGGCGGCCGGGGCGCGGCTGTGGACCACCACCGTGAACAGCGGGCTGTCGGCCGGTACGGACATCGTCTTCGACGGCACCACGATGTTCGTCGCCGGTGCCGCGCGCTACGCCGCCGAGGTCCGGACCGGCGGATGGCGCCGGCAGTACGCCCCGCCAGGACCGCCGCCGAGCCGCTTCCCCATGGCGGCCGGCGCCGGCCACTGCCGTACGCCCGTCGGGACGTCGGTGATCGCGCCGGCCTCAGCCCGACCAAGCGGCGACCGGGCCGGCCACCGACCCCGAAGTGCTCGACGGCCTGGTCATGACGGACTGGGGCGAATGCCACGGCCGACAGGATCGTCTGGCATCTCGCTGATCACGGATCTCCGGGTTTCCCGGCGGACGTGAGCAGCCCATTCCCTACGATGCTGGCGGGAAGTCCCTCGGGTAGCCCAGGATGTGGCATCGGCCTTCGCGACAGGCATCACCGAGCAGACATCGGAAGGTGCAGGAGCGGAGGGGGACCGACGTTGCCGTCGCATGCCAGTCGACCTGTGGAGAGGGAGCGCTCATGACAACCCATCAAACAACCATGATCATGGTCGGTTTAGCGTTGATACTCGCGCTCGCGCATGTGCTCGGGCGCCTCGCGCGGCGGTGTGGCCAGCCGGCGGTCATCGGCGAGATTCTCGCAGGCATCCTACTCGGTCCGACCCTGTTCCATGGCGCCTTGTCGGAAACGCTCTTGCCCCCGGACGTCCGGCCGATGCTCACCACGCTCGGCAACCTCGGAGTCGCCCTCTTCATGTTCCTCGTGGGCGTCGAACTCGACTACCGGCTGCTGCGCGGGAACGGGCGTGCTGCGGCCGGGGTATCCGTCGGGTCGATCGTCTGCGCGTTCGGACTCGGTGTCCTGCTGGCGCTCCACCTGTGGAATGGCCACGCGGTCGGACACCGGCTCGGCTTCCTGCTGTTCATCGGCGCGGCCATGTCCATCACAGCGTTCCCGGTACTGGCCCGCATCCTCACCGACCAGGGCATCCAGCACACGCGGGTCGGTGCGCTGGCCATGGCGAGTGCGGCCGTCGGGGACGTGGTCGCCTGGCTCCTGCTCGCGGCCGTGCTCACCTTCACCGGAGGCCAGAACTCCTGGCACGTCCTGCTGGTCGTGCCGTACGCCCTCGCCATGGTGGGGGTGGTACGGCCGCTGCTCGGCAGGCTCCTGGCCGCGCCGGAGCGGGGCCGAGCCGACCTCGAACGTGGGGCTGGGGAGCGGGGAATCGGAGCCGGGCCACTCTGCGCGCTGACGGTGCTGCTCCTGATGTCCGGCGCGCTGAGTGAGTGGTTCGGGCTGCACTTCATCTTCGGCGCGTTCCTTGCCGGCGCGATCGTGCCACGCCATGGCACGGAGTGGCTGCGCGCGGCGATCAGGGACCGGTTTGAGACGATCATCTGGATCTTGCTGCCGGCGTACTTCGCCGTGGCAGGGCTGAAGGTGGACCTGACCACGCTGAGTGGCGGCGGACTCGGCGATCTGGGCCTGATCCTCCTCGTGGCGATCAGCGGCAAGTTCGGCGGCTCCTACCTCGGAGCACGGGTCGCCGGCCAGTCCGGGCGATCGGCGACGACGCTGAGCATCCTCATGAACACCCGCGGCCTCACCGAACTGATCATCCTTGGCGTCGGCCTGCAACTGGGACTACTCGACACGGACCTGTACTCGCTGATGGTGGTCATGGCCCTCGTCACCACTACCATGACCGCGCCGCTGCTGCGCTGGGCCTACCCGAGCCAGATGATCGACGCGGATCTGCGGGAGCTGGCCGAGGAGTGGAACAGGGCATCGAAGCACACCAAGCTCGACCTGCCCGTGGGCGCGAAGCCGTCGGAGGGGCAGCATTGACCACCGCTCCCCCGGCGGGGCTCCGCTCCTCCCCCCGGCCGCCCTGACTGCTGAGGAGTTGGGTGCATGCCCAACTCGCCCGGCCGCCCCGGAACCGTTCCCCGGCCCAGGACGGGGAACGCGAGCATGTCGTGGGCGTACCCACTCTTTCTCCTTCGTCTCTGCCACCAACGTCCATAACGTGAACGGGATTGACACGGCATGACAGGGAGATATTCTCTAGTGATCATGTCCTCGGGTCCCCGCTTCGTGCGGTGCGCACACGTCGACCTCGGTCACGTCTCCAGCACGCAGTCAGGGATCCTGCAAAGTCGGATCTCGTCAGCATCCGTGCTGGCCGGCGGAGGTGTCGAGGATGTTGAGCAGGGCGGTGAAGGGCTCGTGTGACCGGTCGCGGACGGCGGCAGTGATGGCGTTCCCGCCGCAGGCGTGGAGTCGCGCGAGGCCGGTGCTGCGCAAGGCGGCGATGTTCTCGGGGCCGTGTCCGGTGCGGGTACGGGAGCGGTCCTCGTCTCAGAGGGTGTCCCTGACGTAATGCACCTTGTTTTCGATGTGCCAGTGCGACCACACGGCCGATGCGAGGTCTTCGGGTTCGGCCTGACGGCCGGGCCGGGTCGGCGCATCCTGCGGTGCCCTGGTGAGCCAGTGGCCGATGGCGGCTCAGCAGCCGGTCCCGGCCGACACCGCGCAGGCCGCCGCTTCGACCTGGGCGCGCAGCGGGTAGCGCCGTCCGCGTCGCCGAGGCGGGTCCTGCACCTCCGGCGGGCCGTCCACCCGGGGACGGTGCGGGGCAGCACGGCGGCAGGCACGGCAGGCACGGCAGGCACGCGAATCACCGAAACTCCCTTGTCTTTATGCGAGTCGGCGGCTCACCTGCCGCAACGGAGCTTCGGTTCATCCGGTCACGCCCCCACCGACCAAAATCTTCACAAGATCACGGCGACTATGCGAGAGCCCTGGCATGGGCGTGGGGGGAAGGATTGTGGGTAGGCCGGAAAATCCGCTCGACTCGGAAGACAGTCCGATTGTGGCGTTTGCACATGACTTGAGGAAGTTGCGTTGCAGATCTGGGCAGCCCAGTTACCGGCAAATGGCCAGGGTTGCGCTGTTTTCCGCGTCAGTACTCTCCAGCGCTGCGGACGGCCGGCGGCTGCCGACGTTGCAAGTCGCGCTTGGCTACGTCCGCGCCTGCGACGGTGACCTCGGCGAGTGGGAACGGCGCTGGCGTAGTGTCGCCCGGGAATGCGATGTGGAGGAGGCGGAGAAGGACGGGCCGTTGGGGGCTGTGGAGCGGCCTGCCGACGGGGCAGCCCTGCGGGCCAGGCAGCGGGATGTGGGGGTTCCGCGCCCGGCGCAGCTCCCGCTGGGGCCGGATGAGCTCATCGGTCGCGGTGCCGAGCGCGCGTGGGCTCTCGGGCTGATGAGGTCACGACGGGGCACCCGGGTGCCGCTCATAGTCAGCGGGCGCATCGGGGTCGGCAAGACCGCATTCGTGCTGGTGCTTGCCCGGGAGATGTCGGCGGACTTCCCTGACGGTCAGCTGTATCTCGACCTCGGTGCGGACGAGATGAGAGACGTTCCGGTCTCCCAGATCATGGCAAGTGCCCTCAGGGCGCTTGCCGTGCCGCCGGAAAAGATTCCGCACAGTACGGGCGAGTCGGCCGCTCTCTTCCGGTCCATACTTTCCTCTCGTCGAATCCTGGTCGTATTGGACAATGCTCAGGGCGAGCAACAGATTCTGCCCTTCCTCGTGGAGGCACTGTGCAGTCAGATCCTGGTGACCGGCCGTGCGCGGATGCTGGGTCTCGACGGGGTGGCACGGATGGATGTCGGTACGCTCGGTCGCCCGGACGCCGTAGCCTTGATCCAGTCGATCGCCGGCCCGGAGCGGACGCGGACGGAGTGGGAGCCGGTCGTCCAGATCGCCGAGCTCTGCGACGACCTTCCCGTGGCCTTGAGCATCGTCGGCAAGCAGCTGGCTGCCCATCCCTGCTGGACGCCGGTGGACGCTCTGCGGTACCTGAGGGAAGGAGAGGGCTTCGTCGCCAATCTGCAGGTGGGGGAGCTGAGCCTGCGCGGCCGACTGGCGGCAGCCTATGGACCCCTGTCCCGGCGGGCGAAGGTGGCCCTGAGGTACGTCTCCGAACGCGGTAGTGCAGGGGTGTACCCGGGGGATCTTGCCGAGGTCCCGGGAATCGGCGGGGGGTCCCCCGTACTCGTGCTGGAGACGTTGGTGGATGCGGGTTTCCTGGGTACGGCGACCGGGTCCCGCTACACGATGTCACCACTGCTGCGGTCGTTCGTGTTCAACCACTCGGGATTGGCGGGCCTAGGAGCGTGAGGGGGTGCGGCGATGACGGGCGGGCGCACCGTGGTGCGGGTCGGCCACGGCGCGCAACTCCCTCGAGCCGGCCCGCGACCTCGGCCGGACGCGCGGTGAGCTCCTCGATCTGCGTACGCAGATGCTCGGCGCCCTGACCCGCTGCCCGTTCCCGGTCGGCGAGCTTGTCGATCAGCGGCTCGATCTGCGTGGCGGCCTCCGCGCTGTCCGGTGCGCCGGACGGGGCGGAGGAACCGGTGAGACGCCCGCGTCATGCCTGACGCTCTGTCACCTCCGCCCGCAGCTCGGGGGCTGCTCCGGGTGAGTGCGGCGGGATTGATTGTTCGGCTCCGCCACACCTTCCGATCAATCGGGTGGACAGGTCGAATAGGTCGCGGCAACAGGCGGAACACGACCGGCCCAGGGTCGCTCGATGCGGCGACCGCCGGCGGACGAACACGGGGAATGGTGGACGAACACGTATGGGCGTGTCTGACATCGGGCTCCGGTCGCCGTCGGCGGGCATGGGAACAGCCGGGACGGGCGAGGACTCCGGCGCCTCGCGCACCGCCTTCGTGTTCGCGGGGCAGGGAGCCCAGTACCCCGGCATGGGACGGTACCTGCACGACACCGACCCGGTTTTCCGCCGGACGATGACCGAGCTCGGCCAGATGTTCGGTGACCACGGCATTCCCGGTCTCCCGCAACGGTTGTTCGAACCGGCCCCCGGAACGGCCGGGATGCTGAGCGACATCCGGCTGTCGCACCCCGGCATCGTCATGGTCGAGTTGGCGCTGTTCGACGCGCTGGTGCACCGCGACGTCCGGCCGGACCTGCTCGTCGGGGCCAGCCTGGGCGAGTTCGCGGCGCTGGCCGCCGCCGGCGGGATCGACCGCGAGCAACTGGCCTCGGCCCTGGCCGGGCATGTGACCCTGCTGGAACGGGACTGCCCGATCGGCGGGATGCTCGCCGTGCTGGCCGATCCCCGGTACTTCACCGAGCGCTGGATCGACTGGGGTGCACTGGAACTCGCCGCCGTCAACACCGGTCAGCACTTCGTGGTCGCGGGGCCGGTGGACGACGTCGACCGGGTCGCGGCGGACCTGCGGACCCGCGATGTGATGAGCCAGGTGCTGCCGATCGACTACGCGTTCCACTCCTCGCTGATCGACGCCATCCGCAGCCGCTTCGAGGAGAACCTGGCCCGGCTGGACCTCCGGTCGGCCGGAATCCCGCTGGTGTCCTGCGCGACCACGACGGTCACCGGCCCGTCCCGGGAGCACCTGTGGGCCGCCGTCCGGGCGCCGATCCGTTGGCAGGAGACGGTTTCGGCGGTGGAGTCGGAACCAGGCCACCGGACGCGCTGGGTGGACCTCAGCCCGAGCGGTTCGATGCACGGCTTCCTTCGCGCCGAGCTCGGCGCCCGGGTGGCGGGCCGCAGTTGCGCGCTCACCGGCCCGTTCCTGCCCCCCCGGCCGGTCCTCGACGCCGTGGCCGAGATCGGTGTGCGCCCCGCGCCCACCCCCGCGAAAGGTCATCGAATGCTCGACCAGGTCAGGACGGGCCGCACCGCGAGCGGTACCACGACAGCCCTGCTGTTTCCCGGCCAGGGCTCCCAGTATCGGGGCATGGGCCGCGACCTCTTCCCGCGCTGGCCCGACCTGGTGCGGGATGCGGACGACGCGCTCGGCTTCTCCATCGAGCGGTTGTGCGTGGAGGACCCCGACCGGCTGCTCAGCCAGACCGAGTACACCCAGCCGGCCCTGTTCGTGGTGAACGCCCTGCACCACCGGGAACTCGTGGAGCGGGGCGAGGTCGATCCTGACCGGGTGCTGCTGGCGGGCCACAGCCTCGGCGAGTTCAACGCCCTGCACGCCGCGGGGGTGCTGTCCTTCCGTGACGCGGTGCGCGCGGTGCGGGAACGCGGGCTGCTGATGTCCAAACTGACCGGCGGCGGCATGGCCGCGGTGATCGGGCTGTCGGAGACCGAGGTGTCCGCGGTGCTGGCCACGGGCGGATTCACCGATGTCGACGTGGCCAACATCAACTCGCCGGTGCAGGTCGTCCTGTCCGGGCCACGGGACCGGCTGATGGAGACCTCGACCGCGTTCAAGGACGTCGGCGCGCGGTTCATCCCGCTACAGATCAGCGGCGCGTTCCACTCGCGGTACATGGAGCCGTCCCGGCTGGACTTCGAGCGATTCCTCGGCGACATCCCGTTCGCCGAACCGAAGATCCCGGTGCTGTCCAGCGTGACCGGCGACCCGCTGCCCCCGGACATCCGGGCGCTCCTCGGTCGCCAACTGATCAGCCCGGTCCGGTGGGTGGACCTGGTGCGCGGGCTGCTCGCCCGTGGCATCGAGGACCTGCGCGAGGTCGGCCCCGGCCAGGTGCTGACCAAGCTGAACAAGGCGATCATCGAGCACGCCGAGGGGTCCGCCGCCACCACGGAAGCCGGGCGCACCGGCTCGGCCGGACAAAGTGGCGTCCCGTCCGGCGATGCCTTGGCGCACAACCGTTCTGCGCAGCGGAACGAATCCGGGTCGCCCGCCTCCGTCGCCACCCTCCCGTCGCCCGAGCGGAGCAGCGCCGGCGGCCCGGCGTCGCTGGGCAGCGCCGACTTCCGCCGGGACCACGGTGTCGACCTGGCCTATGTGTGCGGTGGGATGTACCGGGGCATCGCCTCTGCCGACCTGGTGTGCCGGGCCGCGCGCAACGGCCTGCTCGCGTACTTCGGCGCCGGCGGCCTGTCGATGGCGGACGTCGCGGCCGCCGTCGACCGGATCACGGCCGAACTGGGCCCGGGGGCGCCGTTCGGCGTCAACCTGGTGCATGACCCGCTGTCCCCGGCCGGCGAGGAGGAACTCCTCGATCTGTGCCTGCGCAAGGGGGTGCGGCGCGTCGAGGCGTCGGCGTTCATCAAGGTGAGCGCCGCGCTGGTGCGCTACCGGCTGGCCGGGCTCCGCGCCGGGGCGGACGGCGCGATCGAGGCGGACAACAAGATCATGGCCAAGGTGTCGCGTCCGGAGGTCGCCGCGGAGTTCCTCGCCCCGCCACCCCCGGAGATCGTCGCGGACCTGCTCCGCCGCGGGCTGGTGACGGCCGAACAGGCGCGCCTGGGCGAGCGGATCCAGGTGGCCGACGACCTCTGCGCCGAGGGGGATTCCGGCGGGCACACCGACCGGCGCAACCCGCTCGTGCTCTACCCCGCGCTCGCGACGCAGCGCGACCGGGCCCAGCAGCGGTACGGCTACGCGGCGCGGGTGCGGCTCGGGGTCGCCGGCGGCATCGGCACGCCGCATGCGGCGGCGGCGGCGTTCGCGATGGGCGCCGACTTCGTCACGACCGGCTCGGTCAACCTGTGCACGGCCGAGTCCGGCATGTCCGACGAGGTGAAGGATCTCCTGCAGGAGATCGACATCCACGACACCGACTACGCACCCGCGGGCGACATGTTCGAGCTCGGCTCACAGGTGCAGGTGGTCCGCAAGGGCGTGTTCTTCCCGGCCCGAGCCCGCAAGCTGCACGAGCTGTACCGGACGCACAACTCGCTGGAAGACCTCCCCGCCGACGTCCGCGAGCTGCTGGAGAAGCGGTACTTCCAGCGCGGCCTGGACCAGGTGTGGGCGGAGACCGAGGAGTATTTCCGGCAGCGTGACCCCGAGCAGCTGACCCGCGCCGCGACCGACCCCCGGCACCGGATGGCGCTCGCGTTCCGCTGGTACTTCGGCCACAGCCAGCGGGCCGCCATGACCGGCGCCACCGCGCTCAAGCTCGACTTCCAGATCCACTGCGGACCGTGCCTGGGTGCGTTCAACCAGTGGGTGCGGGACACTCCCCTGCGCTCATGGCGGGAACGGCACGTCGAGGACCTGGCGCAGCGGATCATGCACGGCGCCTGGGACCTGCTCGCCGCCGGTGCCGGGCGCGCGCGGGGTGAGGCATGATGTCCGGCCCGCCCAGCCCGTGGGAGAAGATCGCGATCGTCGGCACCGCCTGCCGCGTCGCCGGCGCCGAGACCCGGGGGGAGCTCGCCGCGAACATCCTGCGCGGGCAGTGCGACATCACCGAGATCTCGCCCGAACGCTGGGACCCGGCCGACTTCCACACCGATGTGCCCGCGCCGGGCCGCAGCCTGTCCCGGTGGGGAGGGCAACTGCCCGACCCGTACGGGTTCGACGCCGACTTCTTCCGGATCAGCCGCGCCGAGGCCGTACACATGGACCCGCAGCAGCGGCTCGCCCTGGAGGAGTCCTGGCGGTGCGTGGAGGACTCCGGCATCCCGTTGGCCGACCTGCGCGACGGCGCCACCGACGTCTACTTCGGCATCACCTCCCGGGACCACCTGCAGCTGCCGCCCGCGCTGACCGACATCACCGAGCGGACCACGTTCGGCGGTTCCGACTACATGATCGCCAACCGGGTGTCGCACTTCCTGGGCCTGGACGGGGCGAGCTACTCGGTCGACGCCGCATGCTCGTCCTCCCTGCTGACGGTGCACCTGGGCGTGCGCTCGCTGCAGAACCGCGAGTCGGACTTCGTGCTGGCCGGCGGCGTGTGCACAAACCTGCACCCGTGGAAGTACATCTCCTACTCCCACGCCCGCATGCTCAGCCCCACCGGCCGGTGCCACACATTCAGCCGCGACGCCGACGGGTTCGTCAGCAGCGACGGAGTGGCGGTGCTGCTGCTGCGGCGGCTGTCCGACGCGCTCGCCGCCGGCGACCACATCTACGGCTGCGTCGTCGGGTCGGCGGTGAACAGCGCGGGCCCCCGCCGCTCGGTCACCGCGCCGACCAAGCGCGCCCAGATCTCGTTGATCCGCAAAGCGTTGGCGTCCGGCGATGTCGACCCCGGGTCCGTGCAGTACGTGGAGGCGCACGGCACCGGAACCCCGCTCGGCGACCCGATCGAGGTCGAGGCGCTGCGGTCGGTGTACGCGGTGGAGGGCCGACCGCCGCTGTGCGTCGGTTCGGTGAAGGCCAACGTCGGGCACACCGAGGCCGCGGCGGGCGCCGTGGGGCTGGTCAAAGTGCTGGAGATGATGGCGGCCGGCACCATGCCGCCCAGTCCCGGGGTGGGCGAGCCGAACCCGTTGTTGCGGCTGGGAGACGGGATTCGGGTACTGGACCGCGCCGAGCCGTGGCAGCCGCGTCGGCCGGAGGAGCGCCGCCGGGCCGCGGTCAGCTCATTCGGCGCGGGCGGGTCGAACGCGCACCTCGTCGTGGAGCAGGGCCCGGAGCCGGGGCCGGCGCCCGCGCTGCCGCCGGAGGGGGTACCGCTGCTGCTGTCCGCCCGGTCCGCGACCGCGCTGCGGGCCGTGCGGGAGCGCGTGGCACCGGCGGTCGGGACGGACCCGGTGAACGCGGCCTACACGCTGGCCACCGGGCGGCAGGCGATGGCATACCGGATCGGCGGAGTCGTGCGCACCGCTGCGACCGGCGCGGTGGGCGGTGCCTCAGGCGCGGCGGATGTGGCGGCGGCGCTGGGCGGGGAGGCCCGGCCGCAGCACGCGCGGTGGGAGGTGCGGGTCGGCTCCGCGCCGGTCGAGCCGGCGGACCTGATCGGGACCGCCGGTGTGTGCGGACCCGAACTGGACGCGCTGGCCGGGGAGTCCGCGGTGGCCGCGGCGGCCGTCGAGGACCTCCGCGCCGGCCGGGTCACCCCGGCGAGCCGGTGCCTGCACGCGATCCTGCTGCTGCGCGTCCTGCGGCGGTACCTCGGGATGGCGGCGTTGCGGCCGACCGCCACGGGCTGGTGGCCGGTCGCCCAGGCGGCCGGGATGCTGTCGGTGACCGACGCGCTGCGGCTGGCAGGCGGTCCGGAGCCGGACGTACGGCTGGCACCGGCTCGGGTCCCGGTCCTCGGGGAGCACGGCTGGGCCTGGCTGCGGCCGGACGTGCTCGGTTGGGCGGAACTGCGCGACCTCGTCGACCAGGTCGCGGCGCCGCCCGAGCGACTCGACCGGCTGATCCGGGAGGCGGTGCGGCTGGAGGACGCCGTGCCGCTGGTCCGGCGGAGCTTGGCCGACTGGCGGACCGCGCTGGCCGGGCACGGCATCCCGCTACCTGCCCACGGGTCCGGCGGACCTGCGGCCGAGTGGCCCGACGGCCGGGCACGGCTGGTCGCCGCGATCGCGTGCGGCGGCGTCCTGACGCGGGTGCGGACGCGGTGGGACCTGGAGCCAGGCCCGGAACCGGCCGACGCGGTGCTCGACGCGGTGCTGGCGCTGGTGGCGCACTGCACCGCCGATCCTGCGGAACTGGCCGGGTTCCTGGCCGGCGCGCACCGGCCCGCCGACGGCGCGGTGCCGCTGGACGCCGACGCCCCGGCCGACCTGCCCAGTGCGCTCCCGGCCCTGGGGCGGCTCCGCGCGGAGCGGGCGGCGGCGGCCGATCCGGTGACGTTGCGCACCGCCCCGGGCCGCGCCGACACCGGCCCGCTGCTGTCGGCCCGCCCGTGCGAGCCGTCGGCGGACGACCCCGCCGCGCCGGTGGACCTGCCCGTCGTGCCGTCGCGGGAACGCCTGTTGCCGCCGCTGGTGGACCTGTGGACCCGCGGCGCCGACGTCGACTGGCGGGCCTGGTTCGCCGAGGGGACGTACCGTCGCATCCCGCTGCCGGCCTGCGCGTTCGACCGGACCACGCTGCGGCTCACCGGCCCGGTGCGCGCGGAGCGGGAGCCCGGTGCTCCGGCCAAGGCGCCGCGCCCCGCCTCGACCTACGAGCTGATCTCGGACTGGGTTCCGGCTCCGGTCGCCGCTCCGGTCCGCCCGCCGTCGGTGCTGGTGGTGACCGCGGACCGTGGCGACCACGACGACCACCGGGGCGACTGGGCGGATGCCGGCGTGCGGTGGCTGCGGCATCGGCCGGGTGCGCAGCCGGACCGGGACGTCGCCGATCTGCGCTCCTTCGCCGCGTGGGAGTCCTGGTTCACCGCTGCGGGGAGCGCCGTGGACGGCCTGGACGCGGTGGTGTTCCTGGCCGATCCCTTCTTGGCCGATCCCTTCCTGGCCGATCCCGAGGACCCGGAGGACGGTTTCGGGGACGGCCTGCACTGGTCGGTGCCCGCGCTGCTGGGTGCGGCCCGCGCGGCCGCGCGGGTGCGGCCGGACCACGCGCTGCGGCTGGTGCAGGTCGCGCTGCCCGGCACGGCCGGGCCGGGCGTCGAGGCCGCGTGGGCGCTGGGTCCGTTGCTGGCCAAGGAGTCCGCGACGGTGACCCTTCGCTGCGTCGACCTGCGCGACCACCTGTCCCCGGACGCGCTGCGGCGGCTGGTGCTGGCCGAAGCGGCCGCCACCGGCCACCCGGTGGTCCGGATCGAGGACGGCGCGCGCCGCGCGCTGACCTACACGCCGGGCGACGCGGCGGAGCCGCCCACCACCGGTGCGCTGCCGGTGCGGCCGGGCGGCGTGCACCTCGTCTCCGGCGGTCGCGGCCACCTGGGCCGCGTTTTCGCGCGCGCCCTGCTCGCCAACCCGGACACGACCGTGGTGCTTCTGGGCCGGGCCGCAGAGGGCCCGTCGGAGCCGCGGGACGCGAGGGGTAGCCGGCTGGTGTACCGGCGGTGCGACGTGGCGGACGCCGCCCAGGTGCGGGCCGTCGTCGCGGCGGTGACCGCCGAGTTCGGGCCGGTGCGCGGGGTGATCCACGCCGCCGGCGTGCTCGACGACTGCTTCATCCGCAACCTCGACGAGCAGCGGCTCGCCGCCGTGTGCCGGCCCAAGGTCCGCGGCGCCCGCAACCTGGACGAGGCCACCGCGGACCAGCCTGTCGACTACTTCGCGCTCTGCTCCTCGCTGTCGGTGGTGGCCGGCAACCCGGGGCAGGCCGCGTACGCGGTCGCCAACGCCCACCTGGACGCGGTGGCCCGGCAGCGCAACGCGCGGCGGGCCGCGGGCGAACGCAGTGGCCGGTGCGTGTCCGTGGCCTGGGGGCTGTGGGCCGACGGCGGAATGCGGCTGGACGCCGCCCATCCGTTCGTCACGTCCGGCGCGTTCGCGCCGATGGCCGCGGACACCGGGCTCGGCGTGCTGGCCGCCGCGATCGACGGCGACCGGGACGTCGTCGTGCCCGCGCACGGCGATCCCGCGGCCGCACACCTGCTGACCAGCGCGTTCGCACCCCCGGCGGCCGCCGGTCCGGTGGCGGTCCCGGACGCGGCGGAGTCGCTGCGGCAGCTCGGCGAGCGGTATGTCCGCACCGCGCTGGCCCGGCTGCTCGCGGTGGACGAGGCCGCCGTGGACCTGGGTGCGGGGCTGGACCACTACGGGATCGACTCGATCGCCGTGCTGCGGTTCAACCAGGGCGTCGAGGACGACCTCGGCGGCCAGGAACCGACGTTGCTGTTCGAGAGCCGCACGCTGCGGCAGGCCGCGCACAAGCTCGCCGAACGCCGCCCGGAAGCGCTGCGCGCCTGGGCCGGACCGGCCGGCACCGTCCCGGTCGCCGACACCCCGGAATCCGCTGCGGAACCCGCGCCGGAATCCGGCCCGCGACCGGATCCGCGTGGACAGCGGGACGCCGTCGCGGTCGTCGGGATGGCAGGCCGCTACCCCGGGGCCGAGGACCTCGACGCGTTCTGGAACCTGCTGCGCCGGGGCGGGGAGCACATCGTGCCCGTACCCGCGGACCGATGGGACACCGCGGGTGCGCCCCCCGCCGGCGGGGACCGGGATGCCGCGAGCACCCACTGCCCGACCGGCGGCTTCCTCACCGACGTCGACCTCTTCGATCCCCGGTTCTTCCGCATCTCACCCGCGGACGCCGCCACCATGGACCCGCAGGAACGCCTGTTCCTGCAGACCGCGTGGCACGCGCTGGAGGACGCCGGCATCCCGCCGTCGACGCTCGGCGACCCGGACGACCCGGATGCCCGCCGGACCGGCGTGTTCGTCGGGGTCACCACCGCGACCCACAGCCTGTGGGGACCGCGCTACTGGGACCGTGGGGAGCCGTTCTTCCCGACCTCGATGCCCTGGGCCGTCGCCAACCGGGTCTCGTATGCGTTCGACCTGCGCGGGCCGAGCGTCGCCGTGGACACGGCGTGCGCGTCGTCGCTCAACGCGGTGCACCTCGCCATCCGGAGCCTCCGCGCCGGGGAGTGCGCGGTCGCGATCGCCGGCGGCGTCAACCTCTACCTGCACCCGTGGAAGTACGACTACCTCGGCCACAAGCAGATGGTCTCGGCCACCGGGACGTGCAGCGCGTTCGGCGCCGCGGCCGACGGGTTCGTCCCGGGCGAGGGCGTGGGCGCGCTGGTGCTCAAGCCGCTGGCCGACGCCGAACGCGACGGCGACCGGATTCTCGGCGTCCTGCGCGGGTCCGCGGCCAACCACGGCGGACGGGCCCAGGGGTTCACCGTCCCGCAGCCGCAGGCGCAGGCCGCGGTGGTGCGGTCGGCGCTGGCCGACGCCGCCGTCGAGCCGGGTTCGGTGAGCTACGTGGAAGCGCACGGCACCGGCACCCGACTCGGTGATCCGGTCGAGGTCGCCGGCCTGGCCTCGGCCCTCCGCGAGCACGGTCCGGGGGCGCGGCCGGTGCTGATCGGCTCGGTGAAACCGCAGATCGGGCATCTGGAGGCGGCAGCGGGGGTCGCTGGGCTGACCAAGGTCCTGCTCCAGCTGCGGCACCGGACGCTGACGCCGAGCCTGCGCGCGGAACCGCCCAACCGGGCCCTCGACCTGCCCGGGTTGGGCTTCGAGGTGGTGACCTCGGCGCGGCCCTGGCCGGACGACGAACCCCGGCGGGCCGGGGTCAGCTCGTTCGGCGCGGGCGGCTCCAACTGCCACGTCGTACTGGAGGAGTACCCGGCGCCCGCGCCGGCCCGGGTCGACGTGCCCGGTCGGCACGTCTTCTGCGTCTCCGCGCGGTCGGACGAGCAGTTAGGCGACCTATGCCTCCTGCTGGCCGACCGGCTCGCCGAGCCGGTCGGGACTCCCGCGGAGATCGCGCACCACCTCCAGGTCCGCCGCGAGCCGCTGTCCCACCGGCTGGCAGTGGTCACCGACTCGGTGCCGGAGCTGCGGGCCGCGCTGCGTGCGTACGGGCGGGGCGCGGCGCACCCGCTGCTGGTGCTCGGCCGGCGCGCGCCCGGCACCGGGCCGGACCGGCCCGCCGTGGACGCTGATCCGGACCGGCTGGCCCGGTCGTGGGCCGACGGCGCCAACGTGGACTGGGCGGCCCGGTGGCCGGAGCCGCTGCCCCATGTGCCCCTCCCGCTGTACCCGTTCGCCCGCGAGCGCATCGCGCTGCCGCCGCTGCCCGAGGGCCCGGCGGGCGCTCCCGGCCAACCGACCCGGTCCCCGGGCGCGGGCGCTCGTGACCTGGTGCTGCGCGGCAGCGGGTCCGTCCGGCACATCGACCTGGACGCCCGGGACGTCCTGCTCGACCACCACCGGGTGAGCGGAACCCCGGTCCTGCCCGCCGTCGCGGTCATCGGGGTCGTCGGCGCGGCCGCCGCGGACTGCGGACTCCCGTTCGCGGGGGTGCGGAACCTGGTGCTGACCGAGCCGATCACCGTGACCGGCACGCGTACCGTGTCCGTCGAGTTCACCGGCACCGCCGCCGGCGCCCGGCGGTTCGCGGTGACCAGCGACGGCCCGGCCGGTCGGCGCACGCACGCCGAGGGCGCGGTGCTGGCCACCGCGGGCGCCCGGCCGGACCGGGTCCGGCTGGCCGACGTCCGCGAGCGGTGCCCGGGTAGCGCAGACCCCGGCGAGCTGTACCGACTCCTGCACGGCCGGGGGCTGGAACTCGACGCCGCCTACCGGGGGATCCGGGAGATACGGACCGGCGAGGGCGAACTCCTGGCCCACGTGGTGCGCGACCCGGCGGCGCGCGACCTGACCGGACCGGACCCCGACCCGGCCGTGTTCGACTCCTGCCTCCAGTCGTCCGTGTTGCTCACCGGCGGAGACGAGCTGCGGCTGCCGTTCTCCGTCGGCCGGTGCGAGCTGTTCGCGCCACTGCCCGCAGAGGTGCGCTCCCGGATCACCCTCGGCCGGGTCGCCCGCGGCGCGCGCAGCTTCGACGTCGAGGTGTGCGACCCGGACGGCGGGGTGGTGCTGCGCGTCCACGACCTGTGGGTGCGCGACTTCCCGGGCACCGCACAGACCACGGGCGGCGACGAACTCGTGCTGTGCGCCCCGGTCTGGACGGCCGCCGTGCCGGACCGCCCGGCCGCCCCGGGCGGCGATCGGCTGATCGTCCTGGCGGACCGGCCGGAACTCGGGCAGCGCCTCCTTGAGGCCGGGCTGACCGCCGGCCGCGGCCGCGCCGGCCATCGGGCCGTGACCGCCGCGTGGACCACGGACCCGGGCGCGGCCTGCGGGGCGCTGGCGGACGCGCTGGCGGGCGGGCCGGAGGGCGCCGTCGACCTCGTGCTGGCCTGCTCCGCGGAGTCGGGGACGTTCGGTGACGCGCAGCCCGGTCCGGCGGCCGAGGTGGTCCTGCACGCGCTGCGCCTGCTGGCGCGGTCGCCCGGCATCAGCGCGGCCCGGCTGTTGTGCGTCGCCGTCGGCGGCGACGCGTTGCCGCCCGCGTTCGCCGCGCTGACCGGGCTGGTCACCACCGCGACCGCCGAGCTGAGCCGCTGCACGGCCGCGGTGCTGCACGTCCCGGACGGCGCCGACCCGCGCGCCGCGGTCGGCCTGTTGCTGGCCTCCGGCTGGGACCGGGTCGCGTACCGCGCCGCCGCCGACGGCGACGTGCTCGGCCGCGACTGGCGGCAGATCCCGGCCGGGGACCGCGCGCCGCTGCGGGACGAACCGGTGTGCCTGGTGACCGGCGGCAACGGCGGGGTGGGCAGGCACGTGGTCGAGCACCTGGTCACCCGGTACGGCGCGCGCGTGGTGAACGTGTGCCGCTCCGCGGTGCCGGAGGGCCTGTTCCCGCCGGAGATCCGGGCGTCGGTGACGCAGGTGCGGGCCGATGTCGCCACCGCCGAGGGCGCTGCGGCGGCCGTGACCGCGGCCCTGCGGGTGGCGGGGCGGATCGACGGGGTCTTCCACTGCGCGGCCGTGCTGCACGACGAGTTCGCGTTGGCGGCCACCGGTGACGGTGTCCGCGCCGTACTGGCTCCGAAGGTCGACGGCGCGCAGCACCTGGACCGGCTCACCGCCGGGCTCGACCTGGACGTCTTCTGCGTCTTCTCCTCCCTGGCCTCGGCCGTGCCCAACCCGGGCCAGTCCGCGTACGCCTGCGCCAACGCCTGGCTCGACGCGTTCGCGCGGGACCGGGCGGTGCGGTCCGACCGCACCGGCGGCACGTGGTCGGTGCTGTGGCCGTTCTGGCAGGACGGCGGGATGCGCGCCGACCCGGGGAACCTGGAACGCCTGCGGACCGGGCACGGTCTGCGCCCGATCGCGGCCGTGGAGGCGCTGGCCGCGCTGGACGCCGCGCTCGGCCAGCCGGAGCCGGTGGTCGCCGTGGTGCCTCGCTCGGCCCGGCTGCTGGCAGCCGTTCCGCCGTCGACACCCGTCGTCCCGGTCGAGCCCGGAGCGGACGTCACGGTGGAATCCGGTGCGGGCGGCGAGCCGGTGCGGGGCGGCGACCGGGCGGCGGCGGTGGCGAGTGCCTTCCTGGTGGAGCGGATCGCGGCGCTGAGCCAGACCGAGCCCGGCCGAGTGGACGTGGACGCGGACATCGCCGACTACGGCCTGGACTCGCTGGCCTTCACCCGGTTGTCCGGCGACCTGAACACCGAGCTCGGCATGGACACCACCCCGGCCACGTTCTTCGAGTACGCCACGGTGCGCGCGCTGGCGGCCCACCTGGCCGAGACCGGCGGCATCCGCACCGAGGCCCTGCCCGCCCCGACCCCCGCCCCGACCCCCGCCCCGACCCCCGTCCCGGCCCCCGTCCCGACCCGTGCGCCGCGCCCGGTGGTCGCGCCCCCGCCCAGATCGTCCACGCCGACCGCTGGCGGGCCGGAACCGGTGGCGATCATCGGGATGGCCGGGAAGTTCCCGCTTTCGGACGACGTCGAGTCGTTCTGGGCGCACCTCCACGACGGCGACGACCTGGTGACCGAGATCCCCGCGGACCGGTGGGACTGGCGGGAGCACTACGACCCGGACATGGCCGCGCCGAACACCACCAACAGCAAGTGGGGCGGCTTCCTCCCCGACATCGCCTCGTTCGACCACGCGTTCTTCGGGATCTCGCCGCGCGAGGCCGCCTTGATGGACCCGCAGCACCGGCTGTTCCTGCAGACCGCGTACGCGGCGATCGAGGAGGCGGGCTACCGGCCGTCGCAGTTGTCGGCCGACCGCACCGGTGTGTTCGTCGGCGCCGCGAGCCACGACTACTTCGAACTGGTCCGCGCGTCCGGCCGGCCGATGGAGGGCTACAGCACCACCGGCATGTTCCACTCCCTGCTGGCCAACCGGGTGTCCTACTACCTGAACCTGACCGGCCCCAGTTTCCCGATCGACGCGGCCTGCTCGAGTTCCCTCGTCGCGCTGCACTCCGCCATCGAGGCGCTGCGCACCGGCTCGTGCGGCACGGCGATCGCCGGCGGCGTCAACCTGATCATCTCCCCGACGATCTCGCTGTCCTTCTCCCGCGCCGGGATGCTCAGCCCCACCGGGCGCTGCCGCACGTTCGACCAGGGCGCCGACGGCTATGTGCGTGGGGAGGGCGTCGCGGCCGTGCTGCTCAAGCCGCTCGGTCGCGCGCTGGCCGACGGCGACCACATCCACGGCGTCATCCGGGGCAGCGCGGTCAACCACGGTGGCAAGGTCAACACGCTCACCACACCCAACCCGAACGCGCAGGCCGACCTGATCGAGCGCGCGGTGCGCACGTCCGGGATTTCCGCGGCCGACCTGGACTACGTCGAGATGCACGGGACCGGGACCCCGCTGGGCGACCCCATCGAGGTGAACGGACTGAAGAAGGCGCTGGACCGGCTGACCACCGCGCAGCGGCTGTCCGCACCGCCCGCGCCGGTCATCGGCTCGGTCAAGTCCGTGGTGGGGCACCTGGAGGCGGCGGCGGGCATGGCCGGCCTGTTCAAGGTCCTGCTCGCGCTCAAGCACCAGGTCATCCCGCGCAATCTGCACCTCGACCGGCTCAACGAACACATCCGGCTGGACGGGACCGGCATCCGGATCGCCCGGGACCGCGTGCCCTGGACGCCGCGCCCGGAGCACCGGCGGACGGCCGGGATCAGCTCGTTCGGCTTCGGCGGGATCAACGCGCACGTCGTCATCGAGGAGGCGCCGAAGTGAGCACCCCCGTCACCGGCCCCGCCGGGCAGGTCGTCCCGCTGTCGGCGATGACCGACGACGCCCTGCGGCAGCGCGCCGCGGCGCTCGCCGCGCACCTCGCGGGCACCGGGACCGCCAGGGCTGCCGACACCGTTCCGACCGGTGAGGTCGAGGCGATCGTGTGCGCGGACCTCGGCTGCGCGGTGGCCGACGTGCCGCCGGACGAGCCGCTGGCCGACCTCGGCGTGAGCCCCACCGGGCTGGCCCGGCTGGCCGCGCGCCTCGCCGTCGTCGGCATGCCTCGCGGCTGGGACACCTCCGCGCTGGGCGCGGCCTCGCTGACCGCGCTGCTGAGCGCCCTCCGCGCTGCGCCCACCGTGGCGGAACCCGCGATCGCGCTGGCCGACGTGGCCTTCACCCTCGCCTGTGGCCGGGAGCAGATGCCGCGGCGGCTGGCCGTGCTGGCCGGCTCCGTGCCGGAGCTGCGCGACCGGCTGACCTCGTGGCTGGCCGGCGCGGCGCCGGCCGGGGTGTTCACCGGGCCGGACGGGGACGCCGACGGGACCAGGGAACCGTCGGTCGAACCGACACCCGGGCAGCTGGCCGCGTTCTGGGCCGCGGGCGGCCGTGTGGACTGGGACGCGCGGTTCGCCGGGCAGCCGGTGCGCCGGATCTCGCTGCCCACCTACCCGTTCGCCCGGCGGCGGCACTGGATCTCCGACCTGCCCGGCGCCGCACCGCGGCCGGAGCCCCGGCCGCACACTCGGCCGGAACCCCGGCCGCAGGCCGGACCGGCGCGCCCGGAGCCGGTCGCGGCGCGGTGGAGCGCGGACGACCCGGTGGTGGCGCAGCACCGGGTGGCCGGACGCCCGGTACTGCCCGGGGTGGTCCACCTCGCGCGGGCGTACGCGGCGGTGAACGGCGCGTCCGGGGCGCACCGCGAGCTCCGCGACCAGGTGTGGTCCCGGACGGCCGAGGTGTCCGGACCGGGGCTGGCCCTGTCCGTCGAACTGCGGCCCGACGGCGACGCCACCCGGGTCGTCATCACCGGTGCGCCGCAGGGCCCGGCCGCCGGGGCGCAGTACTCCGAGGGCACCTGGTCGCGCGGCGCGGCCACGGCAGTCCGGTCCGATGTGGACGCAGTCCGGTCCGATGTGGACACCGCACGGCGCGCCTGCGGCCGACACGTGTCAGCCGAGGACTTCTACGGCGCGCTCGCCGCGTGCGGGCTGGAGTACGGGCCTCTGTACCGGGGTCTGATCGACCTCCACGTCGGTGCCGATCTCGCGGTCTGCCGGGTGTCGTCGCCGCGGCGGACCGACGAGGTGCTCGACCCGACCGTGCTCGACGCCGCCCTGCAGTCGGTGGCCGCGCTGCGGTTCGACGCGCTGCTCGCCGAACGGCGCACGGTGCTCCCGTTCGCGCTGGACCGCTTCGCGCTCTCCGGTGACCTGCCGGCCGAGGGCTGGATCATCACCCGGCGCCACCGCGTGGCCGGCGACGACCGCTTCGACATCCGGGTCACTGACCTCGACGGCCTGGTGCGGGCGGAGTTCGGCGGACTGCGGGTCCGCGAACAGCCCGGCCGCCTGGCCGACCGGCCCGGCGACCCTGGCCGGGCCGACCACCCCGGCGGCCCTGAGCTGGGCTGCTACCTCCAGCGGTGGCGGCCGGAACCGCTCTCCGGATCGGACGGACCGGCGGTCGGCCGGTCCGCGCTGCTGCTCGCGGACGGCGAGCTGGTCGCCGCGACCGCCGCGCTGCACCGCCGCTACGGCGGCGCACTCCTGGTCCGGCCGCCGGCCGGCGTCGCCGCCGGGACCGCGCCGGACATCGGCGACCGGGAGGACGTCTGGCTCGTTGCCGCGCCCGGGGACGACCCGGACCGGCCTGCCTCGGCACCCGTGATCACCGCGTTCGCCGCCCTGCGCGCCTTGCTCACCGCCGGGGTGCTGGCGCGCGCCCGCCGGCTGTTCGTCGTGCTGGGCGACGTGCACGGCGTCCGTGGCGGTGCCCCCCGGCACCCGGCCGCGGGCGGCCTGCTCGGCCTGGTCAGGAGCCTGGCGCGGGAGCTCCCGCGACTCGAGGTCCGCTGCGCGAGCGTCGACGGCGACCTCGACGAGGCCGCGCTGCTCGCGGTCGCGGCCGAACCGACGCTGCGGCCGGGCCGCGATGTGGCGTTCGCCGGGGGCCACCGGCATGTGCGGGAGCTGGAGCCGGTCCGGCTGCCCGAGCCGAACACCCCGCCGTTCCGGGACGGGGGCGGCTACCTGATCATCGGCGGCGCCGGCGGCATCGGGTTCGCGCTGGCCCGGCATCTCTGCTCCCGGTACCGGGCGCGCGTCGTGCTCACCGGACGGCGCCCGGCCGACGACGCCATCCGCGTCGGCCTCGCGGAGCTGGCCGCCCTCGGCGGCCGGGCCGAATACCGCGCCGTCGACGTCACCGACGGTGCGGCCACCGCGCGCCTGGTCGAGGAGCTCGCCGGGAGCGGACTGCTGCACGGCGTCGTGCACTCGGCCCTCGTGCTCGACGACGCGATCGCGGAACGCCTGTCCGTGGACCGGTTCGCCGCCGCGGTGCGGCCGAAGGTGGACGGTGCGGCGAACCTGTTCCGCGCGCTGGCCGGGCGTGAGCTGGACTTCGTACTGCTGATGTCGTCCACCCAGTCGTTCAGCGGCGCGCCGGGACAGAGCAACTACGCGGCCGGATCGACCGGGATGGACGCGCTCGCACGGTGGGGGCACCGGGCCCTCGGCCTGCCCGTCCGGGTCGTCAACTGGGGTTACTGGGGCTCGGTCGGCGTGGTCTCCGCGCCCGGGTACGCCGAACGGCTGCGGGCCGCAGGCTGGCACTCCCTCTCCGTCGCCGACGGGCTGGATGCCGTCGAAAGGCTCCTCGCCACGGATCTGCCCGGCCTGGTGGTGGCGCGCGCCGAGCCGGCCGCGCTGGCCGCGATCGGCCTGTCCGCGCACGCCGGTCCGGCGCAGCCGGTCTGGGCTCGGGCGGACGTTCCCGAGGTTCCCGCGGCCGGCTACCGCCGGGTCGAGCGCCACCTGGCCGAGGCGGCCGCGGCCGCGGTCGACGGCGCGGAACCGGCCACCGCCACCGCCGCCCGGTACGTCCGCGGGCTGCGCGCACTGGCGCGGCCGCACCTGGACGCGTCCGCCGAGCCGGGTGCGGCCGGCGGTGCGGCGGCGGGCGCCGCGCTCGCCGCCGAGGTCCCGGCGCTGGCCTGCCGGGTGCGGCTGGCCGAGTCCTGCCTGCCGGCCCTGCGGTCCTGGGTCCGCGGCGAGGCGACCGCGCACGATGTGCTCTTCCCAGCCGGCCGGTCGGCGGAGGTGGCCGAGTTCTACCGCGCCGACCCGTTCGGGCAGCGCGCGCACGCCGTCCTCGCCGACGAGGTCGAACGCCTGGCTGCGGCCCGGCGCGACGCGGGCCGGGCGCCGCTGGTGATCCTCGAGGTGGGGGCGGGCACCGGGAGCACGACCCGGCCCGTCGTGCAGCGGTTGCGGGCGGCCGGCCACCGGTTCACCCTCCACGTCACCGACGCGTCCGAGCGGTTGCTCGCGGGCGTGCGGGCGGAACTGGGTGCCGACGGCCTCGAGTACGGCCGGCTGGACCTGGCGTCCGACACGGACCTCGCCCGGCTCGGCCCGGTCGACGTGATCATCGCCGGGAATGTGCTGCACGCGGTGCCGGAGCTGGACGCGGTGCTGGCCCGGCTGCGCCGCGCGCTGCGACCGGACGGCGCCCTGGTCCTCACCGAGCTGGTGCGACCGTCGGTGTTCCACACCGCGGTGTTCGGCGTGTTCGACGCGTGGTGGCCGGACGGCGGCGACGCGCGGCGCGTACCGCACTCGCCGCTGCTGGACGCCGCCGCCTGGCGGGACGGCCTGGACGCCGCCGGCTTCCACCACGTCCGGACCACCGCGGTCGGCCCGGCGGGTGGCGCCCCGGTCCAGGCCGTGATCGTCGCCCCGGCCGACCCGCGCTCGGCGGTCGGCCCGGCGCCCCGAACGGAGAGCAGAGGTGCTGCGATGAACGACCGACCCGCCGCCGGCCGGACCGCGCCCGGCGGCCGCCCGGCCGGCGAGGACCGCGTCACCGGGGACCGCGTCACCGAGGTCCGAGTCACCGAGGTCCGCGTCACCGAGGTGGTCGCCCGCATCACGGCGGCAACGCTCGGCATGGCTCCGGCCGAGCTCGCCGTGGACGCCCCGTTCGCCTCGATCGGGGTGGACTCCTTGGTCGGTGTCGACCTGGTGAACGCCATCAGTCGCGAGCTGGACATCCAGCTCAAGACCATTGTCGTGTTCGACCACTCCACCGTGCGGCAACTCGCCCGGCACATCTGCGCCGAGCACCAGCCCCGCCTGCCGGACAGGGAAACCCAGCAGCCCCAGGACATCCCGGAAGCGCCGGCGCCCGTGGAGCGGGTCACGGCGGACGGGTCGTCCCGGGCGCGGGCCGTGGTGTTCGAGCGGCCCGGCGACGTACGGGACCTCACCGTGCGGGAGGTGCGGGTGCCCGCACCGGGGCCCGGACAGATCGAGATCGCGGTGATGGCCTTCCCGATCAACTTCTCCGACCATCTGGTCGCCCGGGGCCTGTACCCGATGATGCCGGACTTCCCCGTGGTGCCCGGCGTCGAGGTGTCCGGGGTGGTCCGCCGGGTCGGGCCGGGCGTGCTGAGCCCGGCCCCGGGCGACGAGGTGATCGCGCTGACCCGGCCGGAGATGGGCGGCCAGGCCACCACCGTGGTGGTCGACGCCGACTTCGCCGTCGCCAAACCGGCGTCCGTCCCGCACGAGGAGGCATGCGGCGTGCCCGCCGCCCACCTCACGATGAGCCTTGCCTTCGACACCGCCCGGCCGCGGCCGGGCGAGACGGTGCTGATCACCGGCGCCACCGGCAACAACGGCCTGATCGGCGTGCAGCTGGCCCAGGCCCTCGGGGCCCGGGTGATCGCCACCGCGGGGTCGCCGCACAAGGTGGAACACCTGCGGTCCCTCGGCGTGTACGGCGCCGTGGACCACCGGGCGGAGGACGTCGCCGCCCGCGTCCGCGAACTGACCGGCGGCGCCGGGGCGGACGTCGTGGTCAACACCCTGGGCGGCGACGTCATCCAGCAGGCGCTGCGGGCGCTGGGCCCGAACGGCCGGTACGTCGAGACCGCCGTCTTCGGCCTGCAGTCCGCCGGCGCGCTCGACCTGTCCTCGTTCACCCACAACCAGTCGTTCCACAGCCTCAACGCCAAGAAGTACTTCCTCGACCACCCCGGCGAGCGCGGCACCTACCTGGACCGGATGGCCGCGGACCTGGCCGACGGCCGGGTGCGGGTGACCACCGCCGCGGTCTTCGGCCAGGACCGGGTGCGCGATGCCTACGCGGCCAAGAGCGATCGCGACCTGATCGGCCGCGTCGTGGTGCGGACCGAGAACGCCGGCGCGCCCGAACCGCCCCGCCCCCGGCCGGACACGCCCCGCACGCGGGCCGGGGACATCGCGATCGTCGGCCTGTCGGCCCGGTACGCGGGGGCGCGGAACACCGACGAGCTGTGGACCCTGCTGACCTCCGGCGCGGACGTTCGCACACCGGTCCCGGACGAGCGCTGGGACCGGGCTCGCTACGTCGACGCCGACCGCGACCGCCTGGACACCACCTACTGCGACCACGGGTACTTCGTGGACGGGATCGACGAGTTCGACGCCGAGTTCTTCGGCATGTCCGGCCGGGAGGCGGCGCAGACCGACCCTCAGCAGCGGCTGTTCCTTCAGGAGGCGTGGCGGGCGCTGGAGGTCGCCGGCATCACCCGCGAGCGGGCGGGCGCACTGCGCGTCGGCGTGTTCGCCGGCGCCGGACCCAGCGGCTACGAGAAGCGGATGGACGCCACCGGCGCCGTGCGGGAGGCGCAGTCGTTCTGGGGGAACGACGCGTCCGTGCTGGCCGCCCGGATCTCCTACGCGCTCGACCTCACCGGGCCCAGCGTCGCGCTCAACACCGCCTGCTCCTCCTCGCTGGTGGCGATCCACGCGGCGTGCCGCGGCATCCTCGACAGCGACTGTGACACCGCGCTGGCCGGCGGCGTGTTCCTGATGCTCGACCCGCAGTACTTCGTGGTGGCGAGCAACGGGACGATGCTGGCCGCCGACGGCCGGTGCAAGACGTTCTCCGACCGCGCCGACGGGTTCGGTCCCGGCGAGGGCGTCGGCGTCGTGGTCCTGCGGCGGCTGTCCGACGCGCTGCGCGACGGCGACCACGTCTGGGGCGTCATCCGCGGCTCAGCGATCAACCAGGACGGCCGCACGAACGGCATCACCGCGCCGAGCGGCCGGGCGCAGACCGCGGTGGTGCGCGCGGCGCAGGCTGCGGCCGACGTCGACCCGGGCTCCATCGGCTACCTGGAGGCGCACGGTACCGGCACCCGGCTCGGCGACCCGATCGAGGTCGACGCC
Source organism: Streptomyces sp. NPDC092296 (assembly GCF_044755465.1). NCBI lineage: Bacteria > Bacillati > Actinomycetota > Actinomycetes > Kitasatosporales > Streptomycetaceae > Streptomyces > Streptomyces sp. NPDC092296. The sequence goes on from NZ_JBIVRB010000009.1 coordinate 89,154, forward strand.
CTCACCACCGCCTTCCGCGAAGGCACCCGGGAGCGGGGGTTCTGCCCGCTCGGGTCGATCAAGACGGCGATCGGGCACACGGCGGCCGCGGCGGGCGTGGCCGGGGTGATCAAGGTGTGCCTCGCGTTCGACCGCGAGGAGATACCCGCCAGCCTGCACTGCGAGCGGACCAACCCGCTGATCGACTTCGACACCGGCCCGTTCGTCGTGGCGCGGCGCGAGCCGTGGCCGGCGGCCGGGCGGCCCCGCCGGGCCGGGGTCAGCAGCTTCGGCTTCAGCGGTACCAACGCGCACCTGGTGCTGGAGGAGCCGCCGCGTGCGACTGCTCCCGGGGACGCGGCGGCGGGACCGTGGTGCTTCGCGGTGTCCGCGGCGGAACCGGACCTGCTCCACCGCCGGCTGGCCGAACTCGCCGACTGGCTGACCGGGCCGGGCGCCCGGTACGCGCTCCCCGACATCGCGGCGACCCTGCGGCACCGGCGGGACCACGGCCCGGTGCGGTGCGTGGTCGGTGCGGCCGACCGCGCCGAGCTGGTCGCGGCGCTGCGGCGGGCGTCCGCCGGCGGGGTCGACCTGCCGGCCGTGACCTCGGTGAACCGGCGCGCCGCCGAGGCGTTCGTGACCGGCGCGGTGGAGTCCTGGCCGGGCGAGCCGGGCAGCGGGTTCCGCTGCGTCCCGGTGCCCGCGGCGCCACTGCGGACGGTCCGCCACTGGTTCGCCGAGGACGAGCAGTGGCACCGGCACCGGCCCGGGTCGGCGCCGGAGCCGGCCGCCGGTCCGGCCGAAGACATCGCGGCCGTCGCGGCCGTGATCGACCGCTTTCTGGCCGGGCAGATCGACGAGGACGAAGCCCTCACGTCATTGGGAGCCGAGGATGAGTGACCAGGCACGCACCCGCGAACTGCTGCGGGCGATGCGCTCGGGCAGCCTGTCCCGCGAGGACGGTCTCGACCTGTTGCGCGGCGGTGCCCGGCCGTCGGCAGACTCGGCCCGCACCCGGAGGCCAGACCCGGCCGGGGCCGTGGGCGCGCTGCTGGTCTCGTTGATCGCCCGGCACACGTCCACCCCGCCGGAGCGGATCGCCCGGGACGCCCCGCTGGACCGCTACGGGTTCGACTCGGTGATGGCGCTGGGCGTGGTGCGGGACCTCCGGCCGGCGTTCGGCGACCTGCCCGCCACGCTGCTGTTCGAACGCCGCACCGTGGCCGACCTGGCCGGCCACCTCGTCGCGGAGTACCCGGACGCCGCCCGCCGGCTCGCCGCCGGGACCGCCGGGACCGCGGAGACCGCGGAGACCACGGACACCACGGCGTTCACCGAGCCCATCGCGGCCACCGCAGCGCGCGAGCGGACTCCGGAACCCGGCCGGAACCGGGACGTCGCGATCGTGGGCCTCAGCGGCCGGTTCCCTGGGGCTGCCGACCTGGACGCGTTCTGGGACAACCTCCGGCAGGGCCGCGACTGCGTCGAGGAGGTGCCGCCCGGCCGCTGGGACGCCGACGCGGTGGCCGGAGCCGGCCCGGACACCGCCCACCTGCGCTGGGGCGGCTTCCTGACCGACGTCGACCGATTCGACCACTCCTTCTTCAACCTCTCCCCGCGGCAGGCCCGGTACATGGACCCGCAGGAGCGGCTGTTGCTTCAGGAGGTGTGGCACGCCTGCGAGGACGCGGGCATCCCGCGCCGCGCGCTGGCCGGCCGCTCCGCCGGCGTCTACGTGGGCGTCATGTACTCGCAGTACGAGCTCTGGGGCGCGAGCGCCTCCCCGTACCGATCGGACTACCTGGGCGCGTCGTACGCGTCCATCGCCAACCGGGTCTCGCACTTCTTCGACCTGCGCGGGCCCAGCATCGCGCTGGACACCATGTGCTCGTCCTCGCTGACCGCCCTGCACCTGGCCTGCGAGGCGCTGCGCGCCGGCAGCATCGACGCGGCCGTGGTCGCCGGCGTCAATCTGACCGTGCACCCGAAGAAGCACCAGGACCTCGGCCGGGGCGGCTTCGCGGCCACCGGCGGGCGCTGCCGCAGCTTCGGCAGCGGCGGCGACGGCTATGTGCCCGGCGAGGCGGTCGCGGTGGCGGTCCTGAAGCGCGCCGCCGACGCCGAGCGGGACGGCAATCGCGTCTGGGCGACCGTACGCGGCACCGCGATCAGCCACGGCGGCCGGACCAACGGCTACACCACACCGAACCCCGAGGACCAGACCCGCGTGCTGCGCCGGGCGCTGGCGGACGCGGCCACCGAGCCGGGCGCGGTGTCCTACGTGGAGGCGCACGGCACCGGCACCGCCCTGGGCGACCCCCTGGAGATCCGTTCCCTGGCAGGGGCGCTGGGCGACCAGGCCGGGCGGCCACGGCCGTGCGCGGTCGGCTCCGTCAAGTCGAACGTGGGGCACTGCGAGGCGGCCGCGGGGCTGGTCGGGCTGGCCAAGACCGTGTTGCAGCTCAGGCACGGCGAGCTGGTCCCGTCCCTGCACGCGGAGCCGCAGAATCCGGACCTGGCGCTGCCGGAGGGCCTGTTGCGCATCCAGACGCGCGGCGAGCCCTGGCCGGCCGAGCCGGACGGCGTGCGGGTGGCCGGGCTCAGCTCCTTCGGTGCGGGCGGCTCCAACGCGCACGTGGTCCTGGCCGAGGCGCCCGCCGAGCCGACCCGGGCGGCGCCGGCACCGGGCGACTACGTGCTCCCGCTGTCGGCGCGGTCCCGGTCGGCGTTGCGGGCCGCGGTGTCGGCGCTGCGCGCGCATCTGACGGAACACCGGCCGCGGCTGGACGACGTCCAGTTCACCCTGGTGCACGGCCGGGAGCACCTGGAGGAGCGGAGCGCGGTGGTGGCCGGTTCGGTGGACGAGGCGATCGAGCGGCTGACCCGGCTGGAGTCCGACGTGGACGGGACGGCCCTTGCGGACGGCGACGGGGGCGGGCCGCAGCACGCCTGGGCGCGGTCCTGGTGCGCGGGAGAGGACCCGGAACCGCCGGTGTCCGGCGAGTCGGCGGGGAGGCTGATCCGGTTGCCCGGCTACGTGTTCGACCGGCCGCGGCACTGGCCGGAGTCCGCCCCGGCGGAACCTGTGAACGGCGGTGCGTCCGGCGGCGCGTTCAGCGACGCGGGCGGGGTGCGGACGCTCCGGCTCACCCGAGACACCGCCGTGCTCGCCGACCACGTCGTGCGCGACGCCTGCGTGGTCCCGGCGGCCGCGCTGCTGGACCTCGTCCGCCGGTCCGTGGCGCCGGGCCAGGTCGTGCGGAACTGCGCCTGGCCGGCCCCGCTGGTGGTCCCGGACGGCGGCGTCGACGTGGAGCTGACCCTCGAACCCGGAGCGGACGGGACCACCGGTTTCGTGCTGCGCGACGCGGCCGACGGCCGGGTGCGCTGCGAAGGCACGCTGGCCCGCCGAGAGCCCGGGACGCCCGCCACCGCCGACCTGTCGGTGCCGGACCACGCCGAACGCCTGGACGGGGCGTGGTGCTACCGGCGGTTCGCCGGGCTCGGCCTGGCGTACGGGCCGTCGCTGCGGGTCCTGGAGACGGTGTGGGTGGCCGGGGACGACTGCCTGGCCCGGCTCACCCCGCCGGCCGCCGACGTGGACGTGCGCACCGTGCTGGTCGACGCCGCGCTACAGGCGCTGATCGGGTTCGGGCACGGGCAGGACCGCCTGCTGCTCCCGTTCGCGGTCAATGGCGTCGACCTGGGCGCGGACGTGGCGAGCGCCCGCTGGGTCCGGGTTACGCGCCGCGCGGACCACCGGGGTCCCGGCGCCACGTACGACATCGTCCTGGCCGGTGCGGACGGGACCGTGGTCGGCCGACTGGACGCGGTGACCGTGCTGCCCGTGGACGGTCCGGACCGGGCACCCGGTTCCGGTGCGGAACCGCGCCCGGTGCCCGGGTCCGCACCGGAGCTGTGCCACCTCACCGCACGCTGGGTGCCGGACAACGCGGCCGCGGCCGCGGCCGGTCCGCAGCGGATTCTGCTGCTCGTCCCGGACGCGGAGCTGGCCGACCGGCTCACTCGGGCGCTCACCGCCACCGGATGGGCCGGTTCGGTGGTCACCGCGCTCGGTGACGCGTCGGTCGCGGCCGACGCGGCCGGATCGGGCGCCCGCGTCGACACCGTGCTGAACCTGCTCGGCTGTGCCGGATCGCCGACGCGCCTGCTCACCCCGGAGGAGACGGCCGCGCAGGTCGGCTCGGGGTTCGAAGCGATCGTCCGCCCGGCCGCGGCGCTGCTCCGCGCGCCCGGGACGCAGCCGGTCCGCTGCCTCGACGTCCGCCCGGCCGACGACCCGTACGCGTCCTGCTCGGCGGCGGTCCACCGGACGCTGGCTGTGGAGGACGACCGTTACCGTGGCCGCACGGTGCTCACCGGTGCCGACCTCGGCGCACCGGGATCGGCGCGTTGGTGCGCCGCGGTCGCCGCGGAGGTGTTGCGAGGCGTCGACCAGGGCACGACCGTGCGGCTCGACGGCGCCGGGCGCGCGGTGCGGCGCCTCGACGTCAGCGCCGCGCCGGAGCCCGTGGCGGACGTACCGCTGCGGCACGGCGGCGTCTACCTGATCACCGGTGCCCTGGGCGGCCTCGGCCGGGAACTGGCCCGGCATCTCGCGGCGCGGTGGTCGGCGCGGCTCGTGCTGGCCGGCCGAGGTCCGGCGGACGACCGGGCCCAGGCGCTGCTGGCGGAGATCCGCGCGGCCGGCGGCGACGGCGTGTACGTGGCGGCCGACTGCGCGCAGCGCGACGGCGCACGGTCCGCCGTGGACGCCGCGCTGACCGGATTCGGTGCGCTGCACGGGGTCTTCCACCTCGCCGCGGTGCTGCACGACGCGCTCGCCGTGCACCAGGCCCCGGGATCGGCGGCGGCGGTGCTGGCGCCGAAGGTGTGGGGCGCGGTGTGGCTGGACCGGGCGACCGCGGACCTGCCACTGGACTGCTGGGTCGCGTTCGGCTCGGCCAGCGCCTACGTCGGCGTGCCCGGCCAGACCGCCTACGGCTACGCCAACGCCCACCTGGCCGCGCTGGCCCGGGAACGGGAGCGTGCCGTGCGGGCGGGCGAGCGGAGCGGGCGCACGCTGGTGGTGTCCTGGCCGCTGTGGGAGTCCGGCGGAATGGGGGTGGACGTCCCGACCCGCGACCTGCTCGCCGTCCACCTGGGCTGGCAGCCGCTGCCGGTGGCGGCCGGGATGACCGCTCTGGAGGCGGCGCTGGCCGGCGACGGCGCGGTGCACGCCCCGGTGTACGGCGACCCGGCCGTCATCCGGCGCTGGGCCGACCGGCACTGGGCGACCGGTCACGCCGCCCGCCCGGCGGGCTCCGGCCCGGCCACCCCGACCGGTGACCGGATACCGAACGCGGCTGACCGGGTGCCGGACGCGGGGGGACCGGTGCCCGACCGGTTCGTCCGCCATCTGGTCGGGATCGTGGCCGAGGAGCTGGGCATGGCTCCGCACGAGCTGACGCCGGGTGCCTCGTTCGACCGACTCGGGCTGGAGTCGGTCATGGTGATGAACCTCAACCGCACCCTCGGCGCGGACCTCGGCCCGCTGCCGAGCACCCTGTTCTTCCGGTACCGCTCGGTGGGTGAGCTGGCTGCGGGGTTGTGGGCCTCCCACCGGGAGGCCGTGGCACGTCTGGTCGGCCCGGACGACCGGCCCGAGCCCGCCGCGTCCCCACCGGATTCCACCGTGGCCGCCGCACCGGCCGAACCCCCCGCCCCGGCGGCCACGGGTGTCCGGGCGGCGGGGCGCCCGGACCCGGCGGCGGACGACCCGATCGCCATTGTCGGACTCGCCGGCCGGTACCCGCAGTCGGACGACCTGGCTGAGTACTGGGCGACGCTGGCCGGTGGCCGGGACTGCGTCACCGAGGTGCCGGCCGATCGCTGGGACCACGAGCGACTGTTCGATCCCGAGGTCGGCCGGCCCGGCCGGACCTACTCGAAGTGGGGCGGCTTCCTCCGGGACATCGCCTCGTTCGACGCCCGGTTCTTCCACATCGCGCCCAGCGAGGCCCGCCAGCTCGACCCCCAGGAACGGCTGTTCCTGCAGACCGCCTGGCGCGCGGTCGAGGACGCCGGCTACTCCCGCACCGCGCTGTCCGCGCGCCGGGTCGGCGTCTACGCCGGCGTCATGCACGCGCATTACCAGATGTACGGCGCCGACGCCGGCCTGCGCGCGCAGGGCTTTCTGCCCAGCTCGCTGGGCGCGGCCGTCGCCAACCGGGTCTCCTACTGCCTGGACCTGCGCGGACCCAGCATGACCGTGGACACCATGTGCTCGTCGTCGCTGACCGCCATCCACCTGGCGTGCGCGGCCATCCGGGCCGGCGAGTGCGAGGTGGCGCTGGCCGGTGGGGTCAACGTCATCTCCCACCCGTACCGCTACCTCCAGATGGCGCAGGGCCGGTTCGCCTCCACCGACGGCCGGTGCCGCAGCTTCGGCGACGGCGGTGACGGCTATGTGCCCGGCGAGGGGGTCGGCGTGGTCGTGCTGAAGCGGCTGTCGCAGGCCGAACGGGACGGCGACCACGTCCACGGGGTGATCCGCGGCTCGGCGATCAACCACGGCGGCCGCACCAACGGCTTCACCGTGCCGTCGGTGACCGCCCAGGCCGAGGTGATCGCCGCGGCGCTGCGGACGGCGGGCGCCGCGCCCGCGGACATCGACTACGTCGAGGCGCACGGCACCGGTACCGCGCTGGGCGACCCGATCGAGGTGGCCGCGCTGGACGAGGTGTTCGCCGGGTCCGGCGCGTCCTGCCCGATCGGCTCGGTGAAGTCGAACGTGGGGCACCTGGAGTCGGCGGCGGGCATCGCCGCGCTTACCAAGGTGCTGCTGCAACTACGGCACGGCGAACTGGTGCCGTCGCTGCACTCCGAACCGGCCAACCCGCGGATCGACTTCGCCGGCGTGCATGTGCAGCGGTCCCGCGAACCGTGGCGCAGCCGGTCCGGGCACCCCGGCCGACTGACCGCCGCGATCAGCTCGTTCGGCGCGGGCGGCGCCAACGCCCACCTGATCGTCGAATCCGGGCCCGGTTCGCTCCGCGAGGAACCCGTGCCCGAGGACGGCAGGCGGTGCGTCGTGCGGTTGTCGGCGCGGTCGGAGCGCGCGCTGCGCGCCACCGCCGCCCGGCTGGCCGACCACCTCAGTCCGTCGTCCGCGGCCGGAACGGACGGTGCGTCACGGGCCGGCGAGCTGGCGGCCGCGGTCGCCGACGTGCTCGGGCTGGCCGTGTCCGATGTGGACGTCGACGCCGACCCGGCGGAACTCGGCCTGGACACGTTCTCCGCGGCCGACATCGCGGCCCGGCTGGTGCCCACCGACCAGGCCGGAGCCCTCGCGCACCTGCTCGGCACCGAACGGTCGCTGGCCGCCGTGGCAGGACACCTCCCGGCTCGCCGGGAGCCGGACCGCGCGCCGGTCCGGCTGGCCGACGTGGCGCACACCCTGGCCGTGGGGCGGGAGGAGTTCGCCGAACGGGTCGCGTTCGTGGTGTCCGGCGTCGGGGAGCTCGTCGGCGCGCTGCGACAGTTCGCCACGACTGGCGGGTTCCCGGGCGCGCACCGCGGCTCCTGCCTGCCCGGAGCGGACCACGCCGACCGTGCGCCGGGCCTGTTCCGGGGCGCGACCGGGGACGCGTTCCTGGCCGCCGTGGCCCGCGAGGGCCGCGACGCCGAACTCGCCGAGCTGTGGGTGCGCGGCGTCGAGGTGCCCTGGCACGACCCGGCGGGCGCCCCGGCCCGGCGGATTCCGCTGCCCGGCGCCGTGTTCGAGGAGGAGCGGCTGTGGCTGCCCGAACCGGTGGCCGTCGACGCGACCCCGGACCGCACCGCCGAAACCCCGGACCGCACCGCCGAAACCCTGGACCGCACCGCCGAAACCCCGGCCCCGGCTCCGGTTCCGGCCCCGGCTGCGGTTCCGGCCCCGGCTCCGGTTCCTACGGGGCCCGCACCGGTCGCGTCCCCGCAGCGGTCGGTGGTGGAGGTGCTGGGGACCGTGCGCGCCGTGATGGCGGCGGTGCTGGAGATCCCGGCCGACGCGCTGGACCTGGACGTGCCGCACGCCGAGTTCGGGGTCGACTCGGTGCTCGCGGTGGAGATCGTGGAGCGGATCAACGCCGAACTCGTCGTCGCGCTGCGGCCCACCGACTTCTTCAACTACACCACGATCCGGTCGCTCGCTGAGCACGTCACCGAGCTCCTCCCGGACGAACCGTCCCCGCAGACTCCGGCCCCCGACGTCACCCCACCGGTGACGCCCCCCTCGGCCGCCACCGCTCCCACTGTTCCCGCCGCTCCCGCTGTCCCCGCTGTTCCCGCCGGCCCGGACGCCCCGGCCGGGGACGAGGTGGCCGTGATCGGCCTGTCGGCGCGCTTCCCCGGGGCCGACGACGTGGAAGCGCTGTGGCGCAACCTGTGCGCGGGCACGGACAGCGTGGGCCTGATCCCGCCGGAGCGTTGGGACGTCGACGACCACTTCGACCCGGACCGGTTCGCCCCGCGCAAGACCTACAGCAAGTGGGGCGCCGTGCTCGGCGACGCCGACCGGTTCGACGCCGACTTCTTCGGGCTGTCGCCGCGCGAGGCACAGCTGATGGACCCGCAGCACCGGCTGTTCCTGGAAACCGCCTGGCACGCCATGGAGGACGCCGGCTACCCGGCCGAGCGGCTGCGCGGACGCAACGTCTCCGTGCACGTGGGCGCCTCCGCCGGTGACTACCAGAACTACCTGCGGGACAACGGCGTCGCCCCGGAGGGCTACACGTTCACCGGTACCCACGCGGCCGTGCTGGCCTCCCGGCTGGCCTACCACCTCGACCTGCGCGGCCCGAGTGTCACGGTGGACACCTCGTGCTCGTCGTCGCTGCTGGCCATCCACCTCGCGTGCGAGGCCATCCGCTCCGGACAGACCGAACTGGCCTTCGCCGGCGGGGTCGCGCTGCTGTTCACGCCCGAGCTGCACGTGCTGGCCAGCAAGGCCGGGATGCTCTCGCCTACCGGCCGCTGCCGGGCGTTCGACCAGGGCGCGGACGGCTTCGTACCGGGCGAGGGCGTCGCCGTGGTGGTGCTGAAGTCGCTGCGCCGGGCGCGGGCGGACGGCGACCGGATCCTCGGCGTGGTGCGCGCTTCCGGCGCCAACCAGGACGGCCGCAGCAACGGACTGACCGCGCCCAACATGGTGGCGCAGCGCGACCTGGAGGTCGATGTCTACCGGCGGTTCGGCATCGACCCGCGCGAGATCGGGTACGTCGAGTGCCATGGCACCGGCACCCGGCTCGGTGATCCGATCGAGGTCGAGGCGCTCACCGCGGCGTTCCGCTCGTTCACCGCGGACACCGGGTTCTGCGGACTCGGCTCGATCAAGAGCAACATCGGCCACGCGCTGACCGCCGCCGGAATCGCCGGGTTCGTCAAGGCGCTGCTGTGCCTGCGCCACCGCGAGCTGGTGCCCACGCTGCACGTCGACCAGGTCAACGACCATCTGGAGCTGGCCGGATCGCCGTTCTACGTGAGCACCGCGGCGCGGCCCTTCCCGGCGCCGCCCGGCGGGGTGCGCATGGCCGCGATCAGCTCGTTCGGCTTCAGCGGCACCAATGTGCACCTGGTCCTGGCCGAGCCGCCCGCCGGGGAGCCGCCCGCCCGGCGCGCGCCGTCCGGGCCGGTGCTCGTCCCGGTCTCCGCGAAGACCGACGCGGCGCTGGCCCGACGCGTCAGCGCGCTGGCCGCCCGGCTGGCCGACGGCGGCGACCTGGACCTCGGGGACATCGCGCACACGCTGGCCGCGCACCGCTCGCACTTCGCCCGGAGGGCGGTGTTCGCCGCGGACAGCACGGCCGGACTGGCCCGCCGGCTGGCGGACGCGGCGGCCGGGCGGCCGGTGGCGGACGATGACCTGCCGGCCGGGCCGGCCGGGGTGCGGGACCGGTACCTGGCCGGCGGGGAGGTCGACTGGCGGGCGGTCGTCCCGGACGGCCGCATCGTGGACCTGCCGCTGTACCCGTTCGAGGACGCCCGGCACTGGCCGGCGCAGGCCCGCGCCCCACGGTCCGCGGCCGCCGGCGTCCCGGAATCCGGCACCGCCGACCCGGCCGCCGGGCTGACTGTCGCCGGCGACGGCCACCCCGCAGCGACGATCCTCCTGGAACCGTCGAATCCGCTGGTGCAGGACCACATCGTCGGCGGCCTGCCGATCCTGCCCGCCGCCGGGCACCTCAGCCTTCTGGTCGAGCTGGTGCGGAGCGCGTTCGGCCGGACCGACTGCACCGTCACCCGGGCCGTGTGGCTCCGCCCGGTCGTGGTCGAGGTGCCGGTGCTGCTCCGGCTCGGGCTGACCCCGGACGGCGGCGCCTGGAAGTTCGAGGTGACCGGCGAGCTCCCGGACGGCAGCACGGTGTCCCACAGCCGTGGCACCGTCGAGCTGGGCGCGGAACCGGCGGCCCCCGTCGATCTGGCGGCCGCGCGGGCCGAAGCGACCGCGACCGGTGACGCGGCCCTGCACTACCACCGGTTCACCACGCTGGGCGTGCACTACGGCCCCGCGTTCCAGACCATCACCGGGTACGGCGTCGGCCGGGACACGGTGGTCGCCGACCTGGAGCGGGTGCCCGGCGAGCGCAACGGCGTGGCGGCCGGCGTGCTGGACGGCGCCATCCAGAGCGTGCTCGAACTGCCCGGGGACGACGACGAGAGCGGCCCGCAGCTGCCGTTCGGGATCGACCGCGTCCGGGTGTTCGGCGCCGTGCCCCAGTGCTCGGTGTCGGTGGTGCGGCAGCACACCTCCGGCGAGTGCGACATCACCGTCGCGACCCCGGCCGGTGCGCCGCTGATCCTCGTGGAGGGCATGAGCTACCGGCCGCTGCGGGAGAGCGCCGAACTGCATGACTTGGAACCCGTGTGGCGGGAGATCGGCGGGGACCTTCCGACACCGCCGGTGAACGCTACGGGCGACGTGCTCCTGCTGGGCGGCGACACCCGTCCGGAGCTGGCCGACGCCCTGGCCGGCCACGCGCGGGGACGGCGGGTGCACCGCTGCTCGCTGGGCGATCCGGCGCTGGCGGACCGGGTCCGCGAGCTGGACGCCGCGGTGGAGCTGGGCACCGTCTACCTGCTGGCGGACGCCGACACCGCGACCGGGCCGGGGCCCGCGCGGGAGCGGCACGGGCTGCCGGCGCTCCGCGCGCTGCGCGCCCTGGCGGGCGGCAGGCACGCCGGCCGGGCGCTGGAGGTCGTGTTCCTCACCGTGGACGGCCACCAGGTGCGCGACGGCGACCCGATCGCGCCGGCGAACGCGCTGATGTTCGGACTGCAGCGGTCGCTGGCCCGGGAACGCCGGTCCTGGTCGGTCCGCTGCGTCGATCTCGCCGGCCGCGAGATCGGCAGCGGAAGCGGCGGCGCGGCGGCCGTCGTGGCGCGGGCGCTGGCGCTGCCCGTGCACCCGGCGGGCCGCGAGGTCGCGCTCCGGGACGGCCGCGCCTGGGCACTCGACCTGCGCCCCTCGGACGCGTCGGGGGTGGCCGCGCCGGTGACCGTCCGGCGCGGCGGGACCTATCTGATCCTCGGAGGTGCGGGCGGGATCGGGTTCAGCACCGCCGTGCACCTGGCCCGCACCGCCGCGGCCAACGTCGTGCTCCTCGGCCGCCGGCCCGCCGACGCGGGCATCCGGCAACGGCTGGACCTCGTCGAGCGGGCCGGCGGGCGGGCGCTGTACCTGCCAGTCGACGCGGCCGACCCGGCTGCCCTGCGCACCGCGGTGGCCACGGCGGTCGAGCGCTTCGGCCCGGTGCACGGCGCGTTCCACTCGGCGCTGGTGCTGCGGGACGAACCCGTGCAGTCCATGTCCGACGAGGCGTGGCAGCAGGTGTGCCTGCCGAAGCTCGACGGTGCGGTCAACCTGGTGGACGCGCTGGTCGGCCAGCCGCTGGAGCTGCTGGTGTTCTACTCCTCGGCGCAGTCTTTCCTCGGCAATGCCGGCCAGGCCAACTACGCGGCGGCCAGCACCTTCCTGGACGCCTACGCGCGGCAGCTGCGGTCCCGGGCGGTCCCGGCGGCGATTGTCAACTGGGGCTACTGGGGTGACGTCGGGATCGTCGCCGCGCCGGAGTACCGCAGGCGGATGACGGAGAACGGGGTCGGCTCGATCACCCCGGCTGAGGGGATGCTGGCGCTGGACCGGTGCCTGCGGGACGGCCGCTTCCAGACCCTGGTGGTCAAGGCCGAACCGCGCGCCCTGGCCGTCTTCGGCGGGGCCACGCCGGACACCCGGGACGAGCCCGCCGCGCCGCCCGCGCCCGGGTTCGACCCGCTGGCCGGGGCCGCGACGGTCGTGGTGCCGGGGATCGGCGAGCTGCTGACCGCACACGACGGCCTGGTACGCCGCGGACTCGCGCTGGCTCTCCGGCAGCTGGCCGGTCTCGGCGTGGCCGACGCGGACGGCTGGGTCCGGCCGGCCAAGGACTGGACGCTGTCCGGGACGATCGTGCCCGCGTTCCACCGGCAGGTGGCCGCGGTGCTGGCGCACGCGCGGGAGACCGGCGTGCTGGAGCGAAGCGGCGACCGGTGGCTGCTGGGTGCCGCCGCCCGCGAGTCCGATGCGGATGGTCTGGCCGCCGGGGTCGAGCAGTGGGGCCGGGACCACCCGGTGGTGGCTGCGCAGGCGCGGCTGCTCGCCGCCTGCCTGCGGGCCTACCCGGACCTGCTGCGCGGCGCCAAGGATCCCACCGAGGTGATGTTCCCGGGCTCGTCGATGGACCTGGTGGAGGCCGTCTACCGGGACGACCCGCTGGCCGCCGGGCTCAACGAGCTGGTCCGCAACGCTGTCGCCGCGAAGCTGGCGCAGGGCGCGGGCACGGTGCGCGTCCTGGAGATCGGGGCGGGCACGGGGGCGACCGCACAGGCGATCGCGCCGCTGCTGGCCGAGCACCCGGACCGGACCGAGTACGTCTACACCGACCTGTCCGCCGGGTTCCTGAGGCACGGGCGCCGCACCGTCGGTTTCCTGCCCAACGTGGACTTCCGGCGGCTGGACGCCGAGCGGCCCGCCGCGGACCAGGGCTTTGCCACCGGATCGTTCGACGTCGTGGTGGCCGCGAACGTGCTGCACGCCACCCGGGACCTCCGGGAGAGTCTGCGGAACGCTGCGGGGCTGCTGGCGCCGGGCGGCTGGCTGGTGCTGCTGGAGACCACGTCGGTCAGCGGTTTCGCCACCCTCACCTTCGGCCTGCTGGACGGCTGGTGGCGGTTCACCGACGACGTCCGCGAACCGGGTTCGCCGCTCGCCTCGACCGGCACTTGGACGACTCTGCTGCGGGAGAACGGTTTCGACGCGACCGCCGTGTGCGCGCCGGACGGCGTGCGGCCCGGCGACATCGGCCAGCACGTGGTGATCGGCCGCCGGGCCGGTGGCGCCGAAGCCGCCTCCGGACGGGGCGACATCCGCGCCGCGGCCGCACCGCCCGACGTACCCGAACCGGTGTCGGTGCCCCGGACCGAACCGGCGCCCGGGAGCCGGGACCGCGCGGCCACGGCGGCGAGCGTGGACGCCGTCGTGGCCAGGACACTCGGCCGACAGCCGGGCAGCCTCGACCCCGACCAGCCGTTCACCGAGTACGGCGTCGACTCGATCATCCTGGTCGAGCTGGTCACCGCACTGAACGAACAACTCGGCACCGAACTCAAACCCACCGCGTTGTTCGACCACCCCACCGTGAACGCCCTGGCCGACCACCTGGTCACGGAAGGCACACCCGCCACCGGCAGCACCGCCGCCCCGGACCCCGCCGACCCGGACCGTTCCCCACACGTGCTCGCCCAGCCGGCCCGGGGCGACGTCCGCGCCGCGGCCGCACCGTCCGACGTACCCGAACCGGTGTCGGCGCCCGGGAGCCGGGACCGCGCGGCCGCAGCGGCGAGCGTGGACGCCGTCGTGGCCAGGACACTCGGCCGACAGCCGGGCAGCCTCGACCCCGACCAGCCGTTCACCGAGTACGGCGTCGACTCGATCATCCTGGTCGAGCTGGTCACCGCACTGAACGAACAACTCGGCACCGAACTCAAACCCACCGCGTTGTTCGACCACCCCACCGTGAACGCCCTGGCCGACCACCTGGTCACGGAAGGCGCACCCGCCACCGGCAGCACCGCCGACCCGGACCCCGCCGACCCGGACCGTTCCACAGACGTGCTCGCCCAGCTGGCCCGGGGCGATGTGTCGATCGAAGACGCCCTGCGAGAACTGGAGAGCATCGGTGAGTGAGCACAAGCGGGACATCCTCCGCCAGGTGCGGGACGGCCACATCTCACCGGAGCAGGCCCGGGAACTGCTCCGCCGGCTGCCGCGCAACGGCACCCCGGCCTTGGGCACACCCACCGCCCCGGCCGTCCCGGACGCCGAGCCGGCTGGGGAGGCGATCGCCGTGGTCGGCGCCTCCGCCCGGTATGCGGGCGCGCCGGGGCTGGAGGAGTTCTGGACGCTGCTGGCCGAGGGGCGCGACGGCGTCACCGAGGTCCCGGCCGGGCGCTGGGACGCGGGCACGCTGTTCTCCGCGCAACCGGGCCAGGCGGGTACCACGAGCTCCAAGTGGGGCGGCTTCCTGACCGACGTCGACCTGTTCGACCCATTGTTCTTCAACCTGTCAGGCCGGGACGCGGAACTGATGGACCCCCAGCAGCGGCTGTTCCTGGAGGGCGCCTGGCGGGCGCTGGAGGACGCCGGCTGCGCGGGCAGCCCGCGGCTGCCGCGGCGGTGCGGGGTGTTCGTCGGCACCCCGCCCAGCGACTACCTCAGCGAGGACGAGCGGTCCGGGTCGCGCGCCGACGCCCAGGCGATGATGGGCAACGACAGCGCGATCCTGACGGCGCGCATCTCCTACCTGCTGGACCTGCGTGGACCCAACCTGTCGCTGGACACCGCGTGTTCCTCGTCGCTGGTGGCGATCGACCTCGGCTGCCGGTCGCTCCTGTCCGGCGAGACCGATCTGGTCGTCGCCGGCGGCGTGTGCCTGTTCCTCGGTCCCGGCTTCTACCTGGCCGCGAGCCAGGGCGGCATGCTGTCCCCGACCGGCGCCTGCCACACCTTCGACGCCGCCGCCGACGGGTTCGTACCGGGCGAGGGCGTCGGCGTCGTCGTACTGAAGCGGCTGTCCGACGCGCTGGCCGAGGGCGACCACATCCGCGGTGTCATCCTCGGCAGTGGCGTCAACCAGGACGGCAAGACCAACGGGCTGACCGCGCCCAGCGCGCGGGCCCAGGAGGAGCTGGAACGCGACGTCTACCGGCGGGCCGGGGTCAGCGCCGAGACGATCACCCTGGTCGAGGCGCACGGCACCGGCACCACGCTGGGCGACCCGATCGAGGTGACCGCGCTGGAACGGGCGTTCACCGCGGACACCGACCGGACGTCGTTCTGCGCGATCGGCTCGGTCAAGACGAACATCGGCCACACCGGGCAGGCCGCCGGCGTCGCGGGCGTGCTCAAGGTCCTGCTGGCCATGGAACACCGGGAGATCCCGGCCACCCTGCACCTGGACCGGGTGAACCCGGGGATCTCGTTCGACCGGTCGCCGTTCTACGCCGCCACCGAGCACCGCGCATGGCAGCCGCCGGCCGGGATGCCGCGGCGCGCCGTGGTCAGCTCCTTCGGCTACAGCGGCACCAACGCGCACGTGCTGCTGGAGGAGGCCCCGGCACGGCCCGCCGCGCCCCGGGGACCCCGGCCGTTCCATGTCTTCCTGGTCTCTGCCCGCACCGGGGACGCGCTGCGCCGGCTGCGCCACGACCTGGCGCGGCGGCTGCGCGGCGCCGCGGGCGGGGTCGAACTCGACCCGCACGACGTGGCGTTCACCCTGGCACGCGGCCGCAGGCACTGGCCCGCACGGGCGGCGTTCGTGGCCCGCGACTGTGCGGAACTGGCCGCACTGCTGGCCGACGACGACGCGGGCGACTGCGCGGCGACCGCTGGTGCGCCCGCGAACCTGCACGCCGCCGCCACCCGGTACGTCGAGTCCGGCGCCGTGCCCGAACCGGACGGCGGCTGGCCGGGCACGATTGTGCCGCTGCCCGGCCACCCCTTCGAGCGCGCCCGGTTCTGGCACGCCGAACCGGAGCCGGCCCCGGCGTCCGCACCGGCCCCGGCCGTGCGGGAACTGCCGCTGCGGGACAACCCCGGCGGTTCCCGGCCGGCCGGGGAACAGTCGTTCCTGCTCGCCGGTGACCACTGGAGCGTCGGCGAGCACCGGTTCGACGGCCGCGTGGTGGTGGCCGCCGCGACCATGCTGGCCATGGTGCACGCGGCGGCCCGCCGGTGCGGGCTGCGCGGCCGGCCGGTCGTCCGCGACGTGCACTGGTCCGCGCCGCTGGAACCGGCCGGGTCGGACGTCGAGGTGCGGCTCGCGGCCGACGGCGACGGCCACCGGTTCCGGATCGGGCCGGTCGGCTTCCCGGACGACGCCCCCAGCGCGACCGGCGTGATCGGCCCGGCCCCCGGCGCGCTCCGGGCCGCCGCACTGTCCGCACCGCCGGACGACGCGGAACTGACGCCCGGGGAGTGCTACGCGGCGTTCCGGGCGGCCGGCCTCGACCACGGGCCGCGGTTCGCGCACCTGAGCCGGCTGCGGCCCGGGGACGGCCGCGCCGCCGCCGGGATCGACACCGCCGGCCGCACGGTCCTCGACTGCGACCCCGGCGTCCTCGACTGCGCCTTCCAGGCGGTGCTGGGTCTCGACCCGGCCGGCCGGGAACCGCTCGGCCTGCCCACCGCGCTGGAGCGCTTCGAACTCGCCGACGGCGGCCTGCCCGCCACCGGCCGCGCGGTGGCCGTGCGCCGCGGCGACCGCGTCGACATCGAGCTCACCGACGACACCGGGCGGCTGCGCGCCGCGCTCACCGGGCTGGTCGTCCGGCAGGTCCCCGCCGGGGACACCGGCCTGCTGACGCTGGCGTGGCGGCCGGTCGCCGCGCAACCTGCGGACCGCACGCCCGGGATCGCACTGGCGTTCACGGCGGACGGGGCGCTCACCGGCCGTTCCGGTGAACCGGCCGCCGCGGACCGGGTCCGCGCGCTGCTGCGGGGCGGCGACGTACTGGTGGACGCGCGGCCCTGCACCGACCTCATCCGGCTGCACGCGGCCGCGGCCGGCCTGCTCCGGGACGCCGCCGGACGGGAGAGCGGCGACCCGGTGCGGGTCACCTTCCTCGTCTCCGCGCCGGAACCCGCCGCCGCGCTCGCCGCGCTGGGCGCCGCGGTGCGCGCCGAGCACCCGCTCGTCGTCACGGAGGCGGTGGAGCTCGCCGGTGCCGACCGGCCGGTGCTGCCGGTGCGACGCGGTGGCCGGTTCCGCCGCACCGCCGACGGCCTGGACCGCCACGAGCCGCGGGCGCGCACCGCGACCGCCGCCGCGGAGTGGGCCCCGTCACCCGGAACCCACCTGGTCACCGGCGGGTCCGGCCTGGTCGGCGCGGCCCTGGCAGCCGACATCGTCGCCGCCGGCGGGCACGTCACGCTGCTCAGCCGGAGCACCCCGAGCCCGGCGGTGCTCGCCGCGATCGGCACTCCGGACCGGGTCGCGCACGTCCGGGCCGACGTGACCGATCCCGACGAGCTCCGGTCCGCGCTGGACGCGGCCCGGTGGCAGCACGGACCGGTCCGCGGTGTGGTGCACGCCGCCGGAACGGTGCACAGCGCCGGCTTCACCGCCGAGGACCCGGACGCCGTGCGGGAGGTGCTGCGGGTGAAGATCCGCGGCGCCGAACACCTGGACGAGCTGACCGCCGGGGACCCCCTGGAGTTCTTCACGACCTGCTCCTCGCTGGTCGGGGTGACCGGCAACCGCGGCCAGGCCGCGTACTCCTACGCCAACGCCGCGCTCCTCGGCCTGGCCGAGACCCGCGCGCGGCGGGTCCGGGACGGTGCCCGCAGCGGCCGCACCGCCGCCGTCGCGTGGGGACCGTGGACCGGCGGCGGCATGGCCGACCAGTCCGGTGTGGACACCGGGCTCACCGCCTTCACCGCGGACACCGGCGCTGCGGCCTGGCGTGCCTGCCTGGCCGGGGAGGACACCGGCGTGGTCGCGCTCGCCTCGCCCCGGGACGCGCGCCGCGTCACCGACAACGCCGCTGCCGACACTTCCGAGGTCACGGTCGAGGACACCGGCGCGGCCCGGCCGGAGCTCGGGCCCGCCGGCGATCCGGCCGACACCGTCGAGGAGCTGCGGAACCTGCTCGCGGAGGAGCTCCGGTTGCCGATCCGCAGCATCCGGCCGGACAGCAGGCTGGAGGACCTGGGCGTCGAGTCCGTGATGATCGGCGGCATCACCGCGCGCCTGCTGCAGTGCTACGACACCGTGCCGAAGACGCTGTTCTTCGAGCACCGCACGGTGGCCGCCCTGGCCGACGCGCTCACCGAGCTGCCTCGGAAGGCGCCCGCCACCACGGACACCGGCACCGCGTGGGCCGAGCCGGACGCGTCACCGTCCGCTGCGGACGTGAGAGAGCGGCCTGAACGGGACGACGCCGATGACGCGATCGCCGTCGTCGGCGTGGCCGGCCGGTACCCGATGGCGGCGGACCTCGACCGGTTCTGGTCGAACCTGCGCGACGGCCGGGACTGCGTCACCGAGATCCCGTCCGCGCGGTGGCCGCTGGACGGTTTCTACGACCCGCGAGGCGGGCCGCTGCGCAGCTACAGCAAGTGGGGCGGGTTCGTCGACGACATCGACCGGTTCGACGCCACGTTCTTCCGCATCGCGCCCAACGAGGCCGACATGATCGACCCGCAGGAGCGGCTGTTCCTTCAGGTCGCCTGGCACGCGCTGGAGGACGCCGGTTACACGCCGGAGGCGCTGCCCCGCGACACCGGCGTCTGGGTCGGTGTGATGTACAGCGAGTACCAGTTGCTCGGCGCCTCCGAGGACGGCCGACTGGCGGCCAGTTCGCAGTCCTCGATCGCCAACCGGGTCTCCTATTTCCTGGACGCCCGGGGTCCCAGCATGGCGGTGGACTCCATGTGCTCCTCCTCGCTGACCGCGCTGCACCTGGCCTGTCAGAGCCTGCGGGCCGGCGAGGTCGGGGCCGCGCTGGTCGGCGGCGTGAACCTGAACGTCCACCCGCACAAGTACCTGCAGCTCAGCCTGACCCGGTTCGCGTCATCCGACGGCCGGTGCCGCAGCTTCGGCGCCGGCGGCGACGGCTACGTGCCCGGCGAGGGCGTCGGGGCGGTGCTGCTCAAGCCGCTGTCCCGCGCGCTGCGCGACGGGGACGACATCCGGGCGGTGATCCGCGGCTCCGCGATCAACCACGGCGGCCGCACCAACGGGTACACCGTCCCCGACCCGGTCGCGCAGAGCCGGGTGATCGGCCGCGCGCTGCGGCAGGCCGGAGTGACCGCGGACACCGTGTCCTACGTGGAGGCGCACGGCACCGGCACGTCGCTCGGCGACCCGATCGAGGTGCGCGGTCTGGCTGAGCACTTCGGGCCGGACCACCCCGTGGCCATCGGCTCGGTCAAGTCGAACCTGGGCCACCTGGAGTCGGCCGCGGGCATCGCCGCACTCACCAAGGTGATCCTGCAGTGCGAACACGGCGAACTGGTTCCTTCACTGCACGCCGACCCGGCCAACCCGGACATCGACTTCGGTGCGACCGGGCTGCACGTGAGCCGGGCGGCAGGCCCGTGGGCGGCCGCCGCAGGCAGCCCACGCCGCGCACTGGTCAGCTCCTTCGGCGCGGGCGGGGCCAACGCCGCGGTGGTCGTCGACGAGGCGCCCGCGCGGCCGGCCGGCGAACCGGGTCATGGCGAGGAGGTCCTGGTGCTGTCCGCCGACACCACCGAGCAGCTGCGGCGGGCCGCCGGGAATCTCGCCGGGTGGCTGCGCGGCACGGCCGGGGCGCCGGACCTGCCGGCCGGGGCAGTCGAGGAGATCACCCGGGCGGTCGCCGACGCGCTCTCCGTCGAACCGGCCGCGATCCGGCCCGCCGATTCATGGACCGACTGCGGGCTCGACGCGCTCGGCCGCAGTCGGCTGGAGGCGGCCGCCCGGCGGATCGCCGGCCCCGGGTTCGTGCTCGCCACCGGGATCGACTCGGTCGCCGAGCTGCTCACCGCCCTCGCCGGGGCCCCGGCGGACCCGGCCCAGCGGAACGGGTCCGGACGCACCCGGGACGTCGAGCTGGCCGACGTCGCCCACACCCTGCGGATCGGCCGGGTGCCGCGCCGCACCCGGCTGGCCGTGGTCGCCGCCACCCCGGGGCAGGCGGCCGACGCACTGGCGGACTGGGCCGCGGGTCGGGACACCGGAGCGTGCCGCGTCGGCGTCCCGGACGCCGCTGCGGCCCCGGCGTCGGCGTCCACGAGCGGCTTCCCGTCCGCCAGTGCCGCGGCCGAGGCGTGGGTGGCCGGCGCCGAACTCGACTGGGGCGAGCCGCGCGGTCGACGCCGGATCGCGGGCCTGCCCGGCTACCCGTTCCGGCCGGACCGGGCCTGGCTCGACGACGCCCACCCGCTCCCGTCCGACGGAGCCCCCGCTCCGGTCGCGGTCGCCGCATCCGCGCCAGGCACGGTCGCAGAGCCGGTTGCGGCGCCCGAGCCGGTCCCGGCCACCGGCGGATCGGCCGGATCGGCTGGATCGGCTGGATCGGAAGCATCCGACGAGCGGCTGCACCCGCTGCTGCTGGACGACCTCCGCCGCCGGGCCGCCGCGCGGATCGGCCTCGAACCCGACCGGCTCGACCCGGACCGCGTGCTCGGCGACTACGGCTACGAGTCTGTGTCGCTCAACGCGTTCCTGGCTGAGGTCCGGTCCGCGTTCGGGATCGACGTGGACGCCGGGGTGCTGTACGAGACCCGTGGTGTCGCGGGGCTGGCCGACTGGCTGCTGACCGAGCACCCGGACGCCGTCCGCCGCCACTTCGCGACCGACGCGCCCCCGACACCCGCTGTTCCGACCCCCGCTGTTCCGGCCGTCGCGGTCCCGGCCCTCGCTGTTCCGGCCGTCGCCGTCCCGGCTGACGTTTCCGCTCCCGCCGCCGTGGTGGCGGAACCCGTGGGGGTTCCGCGGACCGGTCCGGCAGGGGAGGCCGTGGCACGGGACGGTGCGCCGGACGGGGCGATCGCCGTCATCGGGCTCAGCTGCCGTTTCCCCCGCAGCCCGGACGCGGAGACGTTCTGGCGGCGGTTGCGCAAGCCGGAGAAGCTGATCACCGAGACGCCGCCGCACCGCTGGGACTGGCGGGCGCTGGCCCCGGAGGAGGGCAACGTCTACCGGTGGGGCGGCTACCTCGACGAGGAGGACTGCTTCGACGCGGCCCTCTTCGGGATCGACGACGAGCAGGCCCGGTTCATGGACCCGCAGCAGCGACTGCTGCTGGAGCAGGCGTGGGCAGCGCTGGAGAACGCGGGCTACGCGCCGTCCTCGCTGGCCGGCACGGACACCGGCGTGTTCGCCGGCGTGCAGTTCCGCGACTACCAGCACCTGTTGCACGAGGCGGAGGTGGTCAACCCCGCCACGGCCAGCGGCAACGAGGACTGCTTCGCCGTCAACCGGATCTCCTACCTGCTCGACCTGCACGGCCCCAGCGAGGTGGCCAACACCGCGTGCTCCTCGGCGCTGGTGGCCGTGCACCGGGCGGTCAGCTCGCTGCGGGCCGGTGAGTGCTCGATGGCGCTGGCCGGCGCGGTCGCGCTGAACCTGACCCCCTACGCGGCGTCGGCGCTGGAGGCGCTGAATGTGATGTCCACCGACGGCTGGGTCCGGCCGCTGGAGGCACGGGCCAGCGGGTACGCGAAGGGTGAGGGCGTCGGTGTCGTCCTGCTCAAGCCGCTGGCCGACGCGGTCCGCGACGGCGACCACATCCACGGCGTGATCCGGGGCAGCGCCACCAACCACGGCGGGCGCGCGACCACGATGATGGCGCCGAACAGCCGCGCGCAGGCCGCGGTGATCTCCAGGGCGATCGAGGACGCCGGGGTGCCGGTGGAGACGATCGGCTACGTCGAGATGCACGGCACCGGGACCTACGTCGGTGACCCGGTCGAGGTGCGCTCGCTGGACCGCGCGTTCACCGCGCTGGCCGAGAAGCGCGGCGTGACCCTGGAGCCGGGGTCGTGCGGGCTCGGCTCGGTCAAGGGGCACATCGGCCACCTCGAACCGGCGTCCGGCATCGCGGGCCTGTTCAAGGTCCTCGGCGCGCTGCGCGACCGCACCCTGCCGGGCATGCCCGGCTTCGCCGAGCCCAACCCCGGGCTCCGGCTCGACGGCACGCCGTTCCGCGTGGTCGGGGCGGCCGAACCGTGGGCCCCGGCCCGGCCGGGGGTCCCGCTGCGCGTGGGGATCAGCTCCTTCGGCTTCGGCGGCGTCAACGCGCACGTGGTCGTCGAGGAGGCCCCGGCGGCGGCCCGTCCGGAGCCGGCCGCGCCCCGTCCGATGGTGTTCCCGTTGTCGGCGCGGACCCCTCGGGCGCTGCGCGATCTGCTCGAGCGGCTGTCGGAGTGGCTGCGCACCGCCGATGTCGCGCCTGCGGCGGTCAGCAGCACCCTGCGGCACGGCCGGGACGCGCTGCCGGTGCGGGCCGCGGTGATCAGCACCGACCTGGCCGGGCTGCGCAGCGGCCTGACCGAGCTGCTGGCCTGGCCGGAGCCGTCCGGGATCGCCGTGTCCGGGGTCAGCGCCGCGGACGCCGAGACGCTGCGCGCGGCGGCCCGGACCTGGGTCGACGGCGGCCGGACCGTCCCGGGCGAGGATGCGGCCCGACGCGTCCCGCTGCCCACCTACCCGTTCGAACGGACCCGCTACTGGTACGAGGAGCGGCGCCCGGTCGGCCTGGGCCCGCAATCCACCGTGGACACAACCGGGAAGGAGCCGGCGATGGCGTCCGAGCAGAAGGCGTCCGGGACACCGCGACCGGAGCAGGGCACCGCCCAGCCGATCACCGTTTCGGCCGTACAGCAGGCCGTACAACCGGTCGCCCAGGTCGCACAGGTCGCCCAGGTCGCACAGGTCGCACAGCCGGCGGTGCAGGCGGCCGGTTCACCGACCCGCGACCGGCTCCGGGAGGTCATCGCCGACGTGCTGCGCTGCCCGGCCGATTCGATCCCGGTGGACAGGCCGCTCCGCGAGGTCGGGGTGGACTCGCTGACCAGCATCCGGATCATCGAGTCCATCCACGAGGTGTTCTCCGACGACGTGCCGTACTCGGCGCTGACCGACTACCCGACGCTCGCCGAACTGGCCGGTTTCATCGCCCCGGACGAGCAACCCGCGCCCGTGGCCCCGATCCCGGCCCAGGCCCCCGCCCAGGCGCCCGCCCCGGCACCCGTCCCGATCCCGGCCCCGGCGCCGCCGGCCGCCGCGAGCCCCGCCCCGGCCGCACCCCGGCCAGCCGCCGTGGGCCGGAAGGGCCGCTCCGGCAAGGCGATCCTGGTGCCGTTCGCGCAGGGCGGCGACCGGCAGACCAGCTTCTGGGTGCCGGGCGCGGTGGGTTTCGCCGCGGCCGTGGCCGGTCTGTCCAGGTCCCTCGGCCCGGAGTACCCGTTCTACTCGTTCCAGGCCCGCGGCGCGGACGGCCGCTCCATGCCGCAGATGTGGGACGAGATGGTCGAGGACTACCTGGAGGCGATCCTCGACATCCAGCCGCACGGCCCGTACGTGATCGGCGGCCACTCGTTCGGCGGGCTCACCGCGATGGAACTCGCCCGCCGGCTGTCCGCCCTCGGCGAGACCGTCCGCCAGCTGGTCCTCATCGACACCTTCCCACCGACGCAGGAGGTCATCGACCGCCACAAGGACGACTACGACGACGCCTTCATCATCTACTACCTGGCCAACGCGCTGGTCGACGTCGAGAACCACCCGGGCCGGTGCATCCGCAAGGAGCACCTCGGCGACCTGCCGTGGGAACTGCGCCTGCCGGTGCTGGCCCGCGTGGTGCAGGAACGGCTCGGCGGAGGCGGCCGGGTCGAGGACACCTACCACTACCTGCGTGGCGGCCACACCATGTCCGAGCACTCGGCCGGCCTCTACCAGCAGGCCAAGCTCCGTCCGTACGAGGCGTCCGACGTGTTGTTCGTCCGGGCGCTGGACGGGTTCGTGGGCCGGTCGTCGGCGTTGTACTGGCCCGCGGTCGACCTGATGGACGGCTACGACTATGTGACGCCGTGGCGGGAGAGCATCTCCGGCCGCTTCGACGTGGTCGAACTCGACGAGGACCACCTGCACCTCATCGCCGGCTGGGCCGCCGACCGCGTGGCCGAGGAGATCCGCACCCGGCTGGACGGCGACGGGCCGGCCGCGTCGTGACCGCGACCGCGACCGCCACGGTGGAACGGGAGACCAGATGACCGTTGAGCAGAGCCTGCGCGTGATGAGCAGGTACAACGACCTGTGGAGCCCGGATGGGCTGGACCGGGCGCACGAGGTGATCGACGCGCGGTTCGTCCGGTACGGCAGTTCCGGCCGGTTCGAGGGCGTGGCCGCGTTCCAGCGCTACGTCCGGCACTACCTCATCGCGTTCCCCGACCTCCGGTTCGCCGTGGACGACTGGATGTGGCAGGGCGAGAAGGTGATGGTCCGCTACAGCTTCACCGGCACCCACCGGGGTTCCTTCATGGGTGTCGACGCCACCGGCCGGCCGGTGCGGGCCGAAGGCGTGGCCGTCTACCGCGTGGTGGACGGAAAACTGCTCGAACTCTGGGACTACCTCGACCTGTTCGGGCTCGGCCGGCAGCTCGGCGTGCGGTCGCAGTCGATCAATCCGGCGCTCTCCCTGAAATGATGTGGATGCGATGACGAAGAACTACATCGGGCTCTCCAACACGTTGCACGACAGTGCCCTGGCCATCGTCGGTCCGGACGGCCGGGTGCGGTTCGCCGAGGCGACCGAGCGGTATCTACAGAACAAGAGATCGATCAACTGCGCCCCGGACTTCTTCGGCCGGGCGGCCGCCCTGGTCGAGAAGTACGGCGATCCCGGAGCGGAGCTGGTGGTCGCGGAGAGCTGGAGCGACCGCGCGCCCGGACTGCTGGAGCGGATGCTCACCGGCATCCGGCAGGAGGAACGGAAACTGGTCGAGGTCTTCGGCGAGATTCCCGACTTCATGCGCACGCACATCTCCTCCCGCGAATACCTGTGCACCGCGCAGATCAACGCCATCAGCCAGACCGGCGGCACCCTGCGGTACGAGCTGAACCAGCGCCCGGACGCGCCCTACCTCCGCGACCTCGCCACCCGCCGATACGACCACCACCTGACGCACGCGGCCGCGGCATGCCACACCAGCCCGTTCCGCGAGGGCGTCTGCGCCGTCCTGGACGCGCTCGGCGAGGGCACCTCCAGCGGCTGCTTCACCTACCGGGACGGGGAACTGCGCCGGATCGAGGACGTGCCGACCACCAGCACGGGCAGCCTCGGGTTCTTCTACACGCTCGTCTGCGTGATCTGCGGGTTCGGCCACCTGACCGGCGAGGAGTGGAAGGTCATGGGGCTTGCCGCCTACGGCAAGCCGCGCAAGGACTTCTACGACCTGTTCCGATCGCTGATCGAGGTGGACGGGCTCACCATCCGGTTCGCCCCGGACGCGGAGCTGTTCCCGCTGTTCAAGAAGGTCCACGACATCCGGCGCAGGCACGGCGAGTCGCCGTTCGCCGCCGCCGACCTCGCCCGCGCCGGTCAACAGGTGTTCACCGAGGTGTACTTCGAGTTCCTGAACAACCTCGGCAAGCTCGGGATCTCCGACAACCTCGCGCTCGGCGGTGGCTGCGTCCTCAACTCCTCGGCCAACGGCCAGGTTCTGGAACAGACGGGCTTCAGGCGGTTGCACGTGTTCAGCGCGCCCGGTGACGACGGCAACGCGGTCGGTGCCGCACTGCTGGCCTACCATGAGGACCACCCCGGCGCGGGGGTGGCCGAACCGGCCCTCCAGTCCCCCTACCTCGGTTCGGAGATGTCCGCGGACACGCTGGAGAAGGTGCGGCAGTTCGGCCCGGTGAAGCAGCAGCGGCTGGACTTCGACGAGGTGTGCCGCCGCACGGCCGCGTCGCTGGCCGACGGCAAGCTCGTCGGCTGGGTCCAGGGCCGGGCCGAGTTCGGTCCGCGGGCCTTGGGTAACCGGTCCATCCTGGCCGACGCCCGCTACCCGGATATGAAGGACAAGATCAACGCCCGGGTGAAGTTCCGGGAGGCGTTCCGGCCGTTCGCCCCGTCCATCCTGGACGGTTACGGGCCCGAGTACTTCGTGGACTACCAGGACTCCCCGTACATGGAGCGCACCCTGCGGTTCCGGGACGAGGTGAAGTCCACGGTGCCCGCCGTCGTCCACGAGGACGGCACCGGCCGCCTGCAGACGGTCACCGCGGAGCTCAACCCGCGCTACCACCGGCTCATCGAGGAGTTCCACCGGATCACCGGGGTGCCGCTGGTGCTGAACACGAGCTTCAACGTGATGGGCAAGCCGATCATTCAAACCGTGGAGGACGCGCTCTCGGTCTTCTACACGTCCGGACTCGACCTGCTGGTCATCGGCGACACGGTGATCGAGAAGTGACGACCGTCCGCGCGGCGGAGAGGTTGCCCAGGTGGATCTTCCCTCCGTGCGCCCGAGCGGGGTGCCGCCGTGGAACGAGCGCCGGCCGTCGACCGCACCCACTACGCTTCGATGCGCACCGTCGACAGCAAAGAGGGACCGCACATGACTGATGTGAAGTCGGCGGTCGAGCCGGTAGTGGGCCGCAGGTGGTGGGCGTTGGTGGCGATGGCATTGCTGCTCGTCTCCGTCGGCCTCGACCTCACCATCCTCAATGTCGCGTTACCGTCGCTCGCGGTCGACCTGAACGCCACCTCCACGGACTTGCAGTGGATCGTCAACGCCTATGCGGTGGTCATGGCGTCGACGCTGCTGCCCGCCGGCCGCCTCGGCGACCGGATCGGCCCCCGGGCGCTGATCATCGCTGCCGCGCTGCTGTTCGCGATCGCGTCCGGCATGTGCGCCTGGGCCGGCAGCACGGCCTGGCTGATCGTCGCCCGAGCGCTGCTCGGCGGCGCGGCGGGCGTGTTCATGCCGCTGTCGATGTCCATGCTCACCCGCTTGTTCCACGGCGCCGAGCGCAGCCGAGCGATCTCGGTGTGGACCGCGGCCGTCGCCCTCGGCATCCCCGCCGGCCCACTGCTCGGCGGCTGGTTGTTGGACCACTTCTGGTGGGGCTCGGTGTTCGTCATCAACGTCCCGGTCGCCGCTGTGGCCGTGGTGCTGCTGATCGCCACCCTCCCGGCGGTCGCCGGGCAGCGTGCCGCGCGGATCGACGTCGTCGGCGTGGTCCTCTCCACCGTCGCGTTCGTGGCGCTGACGTTCGGCTTCACCCGGGCCGGTGACACGAGCTGGAGCGGCACCGGCGTGCTGGTGCCGATCGCCCTCGGCGTGCTCGCGGTCGCGGCGCTCGCGGTGTGGCTCAACCGCGCCCCGAACCCGCTGTTCTCGCTGGACATCTTCGGCAGCCCGCAGTTCCTGTGGGGCTGCGTCACGGCCTCGGTGGCCTCGCTGGTCATGATGACGACGATCTTCATCGTCCCGCAGTACGCCCAACTGGCCGCGGCCGGGGACGCGTTCGACCTCGGCCTGCGGCTGCTGCCGTTCATCGGCGGCCTGGTCTTCGCGGTGCCGGTCAGCGAGGCGCTGATCAAGCGCTTCGGCTACAAGGTCGTGGTCGTACTGGGCTTCCTGGTCATGGCAGCCGGCACCGCGCTCGCCGCCTGCACCGGAACTGGCAGCTCCACCGGCTATCTGGTGCTGTGGAGCGCGGTCGCCGGCGCCGGGGTCGGCTTCGTCCTGCCCAACTCGATGGACCTGGCGATGAGCGCCATGGACGACGAACGCAGCGGCGTCGGCTCCGGCATCGTGCAGAGCCTGCGGCAACTGGGCGGCACCATGGGCGTCGCGGTGCTCGGCACGCTGCTGGTGACCGCGTACCGCGACCGCCTCGACCTGACCGATCTGCCCGCGCAGGCCGCGGACGCCGTCCGCAGCTCCCCGGCCGGCGGCGCGGTCGTCGCCGAGCGCTCGCAGCACGAGGTGCCGCAGCTGCTTGACATGGTGCGCTCCGGGTTCGTCACCGGCATGGACCGGTCGTTCGCCGCCATGTGCGTGATCTGCGTGATCGGCGCCCTGGTCGCGGCGTGGCGGGTGCCCCGGGAGGTCGGTGAGAACGATGGAGCGGCTGGTGCCTTCTGAGCGGCAGCCCGGCGACGTCCTGCTGGAAGCGCGGGGCGTCCGCCGGTCACTCGGCGGCGATGCCGTCCTGCACGGCGTCGACCTGGCGATCCGGTCCGGCAGTATCCACGCGCTGGTCGGGATGAACGGCGCGGGCAAGACGACGCTGATGCGCATCCTGCTCGGCATGCTGTCGGCCGACGGCGGGACCGCGTCCCTGTTCGGCGTCCCCGTCGGCTCGCTGCCCGCCGCCCGCTGGCGCGAGGTCGGGCAGATGATCGAGACCCCGGCCGTCTACCCCGAGCTCACCGCCCGGGAGAACATCACCGCGGCCGCCCTGCTGCACGGCCTGGACCGCGCGGCCGTCCCGGAGAGCGTGCAGCGCATAGCCGAGAGCCTCGGCCTGGAGCGGTGGCTCGACCAGCGGGGAAAACGGCTGTCGCTCGGCACCCGGCAGAAGGCGGCACTCGCCGCCGCGCTCGTCCACCGGCCCACCGTGCTCGTGCTCGACGAACCGAGCAACGCCCTGGACCCCTCGGCGGTCGTCCGCCTCCGGGAGCTGATCACCGGCGTCACCGAGCGCGGCGGCGCGGTGCTGGTGTCCAGCCACCACCTGGACGAGCTGGCCCGGCTCGCGGACACCGTGACCGTGCTGCACCGGGGCCGGGTCGTCGGCGGCCTCGATCCGCGCGGCATCGACCTGGAACGCGCGTTCTTCGACCTGATCTACCAGGCCGATCAGGATCTGCCCAGGGAGGCGGGATGAACGGCGGCTTCGGCAGGCTCCTCGCCGTCGAGACGATGAAGGCGCGCCGCGCGCCGGTCTTCGTCCTCTGCACCGTCATCGTCGTGCTGGCGCCGGCGCTGCTCGCCGCGGCGGCCATTCTGGCGCTGCGGGCGAACTCCTCGTCCAGCTTCGCGGCGAAGGCCCGGCTGCTGGTGCACGGCTCCGGGTGGGACGCCTACGTCGGCACCGGCGCGGAGGTCATGTCGGTCGCGGTGCTGTTGTGCCTCGGTTTCGGGTTCGCCTGGTGCTTCGGCCGGGAGTTCACCGAGGACACCGTCGTCGGGCTGTTCGGCCTGCCGGTGGGCCGCGGCGCCATCGCGCTGGCGAAGTGCGCCGTCCTGCTGGTCTGGAGTGTGCTCGTGTCGATCGCGTCGACGCTGGTGCTGCTCGGAGTGGGCCTGGCCCTCGGCAACCTCGGGTCCCAGCCGCCGCAGTGGTGGCTGCCGCTCGGCGTCTGCCTGCTGACCGCGTGCAACACCTTCCCGCTGGCCTGGCTGGCCACCGTCACCCGGGGCTACCTCGGCGCCGTCGGCGGTCTGGTCGGCCTGGTCGTCGTCACCCAACTCGTCACCTCCTTCGGAGGGGGCGGCTGGTTCCCGTGGGCCGTGCCGGGCCTGTGGGCCGGGTTCGGCGGCGCCGAAATCCAGGTCGGCGGTATGCAGTTCGCCCTGCCCGTCGTCGTCGCGCTGATCTCGGTCGGCGCGACGGCGGTGCGCTGGCGCGGACTCGAACTCGGCAACGCCTGAAGAGACAGAAGAGAGTAACGATGACCGCGTCCAGTTTCACTTCGCCCGACCCGAGCCCGGAGGGCCCGGACCGGATATTCGACGTCTGCGTGTACGGCGCGGGCATCATCGGCATGTTCAACGCCCTGCAGTACGCGAAGCGCGGGTTCAGCGTCGCGATCGTCGACGAGCTGACCGAAGCCGACATGCAGGCATACAAGGTGGGCGAGTCGCTGCTGATCTTCTCCAACGCGATGCTGCGGTCGGTGTGCGAACTCGACGACGAGATCTCGGTGTCGTTCGACAAGCGCGGCCTGTGGTTCATCCACGGCTACGAGAACCAGACCACGTTCGACGGGGTCACCGAGTGGGCCGAATACGCCGTGCTGCCCAAGCACTGGCAGGACGAGGTGTTCAGCAGCCGCTTCGGCCGTGCCATGTTCCAGAACGCACAGGTGGTCCGACCTGAGGTCGAAGCCGTGCTGCGCGACCGCATGCACCGCCAGCCGCTCATCACCGTCATGAACACCGGCCGCGTCGCCGACCTGGCCCTGGGCGCCGCGGGCGAACCGCACGTGACGACCTGGCGGTCCCGCAACCGGTCGGTGACCGGGCAGGTCCGCTCGCGCTGGGTGGTTGACTGCACCGGCCGCAAGCGGTTCCTGGCCCGCCGGTTCGACCTGTCGGTCCCGCTGGACGACGGCTTCGTCACGTCCGCGGTCTGGGGGCAGTTCGCCCACTGCACGGACGACGACTTCAAGGACTGGGAGTACACCTTCCCGGAGGGGGACCGGGCGCGGCGCGACTACACCACCGTCCACCTCTGGGGCGACGGGTACTGGATCTGGCTGATCCGGCTGACCAAGGACCGGATCAGCGTGGGCGTCAACGTCAACCGCCGCATCCTCGCCGAGGGCGAACAACTACGGGAAGTGTTCTGGAAGATCATCCGGCGCTACCCCACCCTCGACTTCCTGGTCGAGGAGAACCTGCTGGACTTCAGCGCCTACAAGAACGTCCAGCACATCTCGGAGGAGTACGTATCGGCGGACCGCTACATCCTCGCCGGCGACGCCGCCGCGATCATCGATGCCTACTACAGCCAGGGCATGTCACAGGCGATGCTCACCTCCTGGCACGGCGCCAACATCGTCGAGCGCGACCTGCGGGAGGGCGTGCTCGACACGGAGTACGTCCAGCGCGTCAACCGGTCGATGAAGGCGGACTGGTTCCTGATCCGGTCCATCGTGAAGCACAAGTTCAGCCCGGCCATCGCCGACAGCCGGTTCTTCATCCTCGACCATCTGCTCGACTACCTCGTGTTCGCCGCAGTCGTCCCGACCCGGTTCCGGATGGCCACCTGGCTGGTCCGCACCGAAGGCGGCGACACGTCCCGGGAATCCGCGGAGATGGCCGGATACCGGCGCTGGCTGCAGCGGCGCGGGTTCCTCAACCGCTCGTTCCCGTTCAACCTGCTGAGCCCGGACGGGATCGTCGCGCTGATCGAGCGGCTGCGTGCGCTCAACGAGCGCAACGCCCGATGGCGGCTGGACAACGGTATCGAGACCGCGCCGATTGACGGCGTGCTCCGGTCGCTGTCGCCGCTGCCCGCGACCTGGCGGATCCCGTGGGGGCAACTGCGCAACCGCCCCGTCTCGGTCACCCCGTCGCTGCCGAAGAAGGAGGTGGGCCCGCCGGACTTCGAAGCGGGTCTGCCGTTCGCCTTCAAGGCGTTCGCGCCGATCGCCGCGCCGATGGTCGCGCTGACGATCGCGTTCGACAGCGTGCTGACCAAGTCCCAGCAGCTCCGGCGCCGGCTCGGCTTCCGCCCGGGGAGCCGCAGGCAGCGGTCCGTCCAGACCCCGACCCCGCCGGCCGCCGTCCAACGCGACCCGGTCGCCGCAGGCGAATCCGGCGAGAACTTCCCTGCCTGACGGGGTGTCGTCGACCGAGTCCGCTGCGCGTCGATGGCTCCGGGCGTGCCACGGAACGCCGTCGCATGGTGAACACCCGCAGGGAGGGCTTCCTCGGTTCCGGATAGGCGGCGCGCGATCGTGGGATCGCGCGGCCGCGCGATCCCACACCTGCGGCAGAGGCCGCACCCCTGTTGGGGTGGCCTGATCGCCGCGCTGTCGCGGCGGACGCATGCTGCGTGCGGGTTGTCGTCGAGGCTGCGGGTGCGGGATCTTGGACAACGTTGCTGGAAGACATCGCGCGGGTCGACCTGGCCGGCCGGCTGGTGGGGCTTCGGCCAATCTGGGTCGAAGATCCAGTTCTGCTGCCGGTCAGGCGGTTCCATGACGTTCATAAGCCCTATGGACGCCGGACGCAGCTGTTCGGCCGGCTCCGCGCGGCCGCGACCCGACCGCCGACGCTCTCCCGGGCTTCCCCTCGGCCACCCGCGCCGAGCACCAGGTGAGCATGTTGGTCCGCAGACTCTCCGTGGTCACCCAAGGTCCGGATCAGGGCGCCAGCACGACTCTGCCGAACACCTCCCCCGCGTCCATCCGGCGGTGGGCCAGCGCCGCCTGGTCCAGCGGCAGCACCTCGTGCACGACCGTGCGCAGGTCCCCGTGCGCAGCGTCGGCGAACTGGGACGACCGCACGGCCTGCCGGTCGGGGCCGGGCACGGTGTCAGAGCTGAAAGTGGCGAACGACAAGGACTTGCGGAAGGCGTCGATCAGCCGCATGCCGAAGTCCGCCGGCGGCTGCCCACCGACCACCCCGACAGCCACAAACCGCCCGTTGGGGTTGAGCTTGTCCAGGAAGAGGGGAAGCCGGGGGCCTGCCACGACATCGATCACCACGTCGAAGCCCACCGGCGCGTCCGGGCCGCCCTCGCCGGTGCGGTCAAGGACATGGGTGGCGCCCAGGTCCCGCAGGCGGGCGCCACGGTCCGCCGACGAGGTGGTGACCGCCACCGCGCTCGCGCCGTGCCTGGCCGCGAGCTGGACCGCCGTGATCCCGATGCTGCCCGCCGCACCGCGTACGAGCACCGCCTCTCCGGGCGTGAAGCGGGCCCGTTCCAGGGCGAAGTGGGCGACCACGCCGGAGCCGCCGAGGGTCACCGCGTCGGCGCCGGTCAGCTCGTCGGGCAGTGCAAGGACGTCCTCGACCGCCGCGACGGCCCACTCGGCATACCCGCCGGACAGGCCGGTGAACGCCCACACCCGCCGCCCGATCCACGAGGCGTCCACGCCCTCTCCCACCGCGGCGACCCTTCCCGCGACCTCGCTGCCGAGGAGGTGGCCCTCCCGGAAGCCGTAGGCGGCAAGCGTTCCCCGGCGGATCACGGCGTCCACGCCGCCTACCCCGATCGCCTCCGTGGCGATCTGCACCTGTCCCGGGGCAGGAACGGGCGCGGGCACATCGATGACCTCCAGGCCATCGGGGTCGCCGAACGTCCTGATCACGACGGCTTTCATCTCTGCTCCTCGGGTCGTTGGCGGGACGGGGCTGCGAGCACCACCATCGGACCGTAACGGACGCCCCCGTCCGTCTTGCTGAAGTGAGAGACGATGACCAACCCATTGCCTCAGACCGTGCGCTCCGACGCCCGCGACAACCGGGTCCGCATCCTGGACGCCGCCCGAGCGGTGTTCGGTGAGGAGGGCCTGAGTGCACCCATGCGCGAGGTCGCCCGGCATGCGAGCGTCGGCCCCGCCACGCTGTACCGGCACTTCCCGACCAAGCAGGCACTGATCATGGAGACCTTCGCCGAGCAGCGGCGGGCCTGCCATGCGGCTGTCCGCGACGCCCTTGCGGACTCGGACCCGTGGCACGGGTTCCGGAGCCTGGTCGAGCGGATCTGCGAACTCCACGCGCACAGCCGGGGATTCGCCGACGCCTTCATGACGGCCTTCCCCGAGGCCATGGACTTCGCCGCCGACCGGGAGCAGACTCTGCGCGCGGTCGGCGTACTGGCTCGCCGTGCCCAGCAGACCGGCCAACTGCGCTCCGACTTCGTCATCGACGACCTGGTCCTCATGCTCATGGCCCACCGGGGCCTCCAGGACACGCCGCGTGCCGCCCGGGTCACGGCCTCCCGCCGCTTCGCCGCCTATGTGATCGAGGCGTTCCGCGCCGCACCACAGACCGGCGAGCAGCCCCCGGGGCCGCTGATCGGGGCGGTCGACTGCAACCGTCGGCAGACCGGCACTCCGGTGGTCGGTCGGTGACCGGGCAGCCCTCGCGGGTCTTCCGGTCCACCGGGTTGACGCCGACGGCGTGCGCACCTTCACCCGGCACCGCAGCGAGGTGGGCAGCAGCCCACTGAAGTGGCTGGCGCAGCGGCGCCTGGCGCACGCGCGCCTGCTGACGGATCGCCACCGCCTGCGGCTTCGGCGACCCGTCGCCCTGCGCAAGCACTTCTACACGTACCTGGGCCTGTCACCACTGGCCTACCGCCGCGCCCACAGCGCACCGGAGCCGACGACGGCACGGTGACCACCGCGGGGGTGGCGGAACCCTCCGACGGACAGGCAACGGAGCTGCTCGGAGACCAGCGGTCTTGGCGGACTACCTGGTCCACGCGGCCCCGTTGCCCGTGTTCCCATCGGACGCCGAACTACCTTGCCACCAGCGCGAATGTGAACGATCTGGCCTTGGGGTCTGGCCCCTACCAGCGACCGCGCGTCGCTGCGGTGCCGAGCTTGGAGCTCAGCGCCGACAGGAAGGTCGGGAGCTTGTCCACCGCGGATTTGGGGACCGGGGTGATCTGGACGGTGTCCCGCACCACGTCCTGCACCACGAGTTTGTAGGTGCCGTCTTCCTCGACGAGTTCGGCGGCGAAGAGCAGTGTTTCCACCAGAAGGTCCTTCGGTTGTCTGTCGTGCGACGGGTCAGGCGCCGTTGAGCCAGTCGTTCCACACCTTGGTGGCCTGCTCCTCGTCCGCGTCCTCGGCGAACAGGTGGTGGCCCAGCCAGATCGGCCAGTTCCAGGAGCTGCCGTTGAAGAACCGGTACAGCCCGTCCGGGCCGCGCAGGCCGACGAAGTCGGGGCTGAGCCAGTCCACGACGACCGCCTGCGGGCCGCCGTCCGGACCGGGGACGTGGAGTTCGAGCCGGTCACCGACGGCCGCGTCGTCGGCGAGGCCGAGGCGGCGATGCAGGGCGGCGAAGTCGGCCGGGTCGGTGGTGGGTCCGGGGCACTGGGCCTTGATGTAGACGGCGGGACGGCCGCCGAAGTGCCGTAGGTACTCGGCAAGGCCGTGCTGGTAGAAGTGGACGTGCTTCTCGGCCGCGTCCGCCTTGGTGTCCCAGGTCTCGTCCCAGACGCCCTCGTGCACCCAGTGGATTCCCATGCGCAGATGGCTCGTTCCGCTGTCCACCGGCTCGATCCGGTAGCTGAGCGTGTTGGAGAACTCGCGGCCCAGGGTCGCCCGGACGGCGAAGTGGCTCGGCGGCTCCCACGCCACGACGGTGCTGTCGGACCGGGTGACCTTTCCGCCGACGCGCGGCTCGACCTCCATGGGGTACAGCCAGCCGAGGTTGCCGGCGCCGGTGGCGACCGCGGCCCAGACCTGTTCGGGTGTCGCGGGCAGATCCTGTTCCTTGCGGACCTCGAACTCTCGGGTCACGGTCGGTTCTCCTTCGTCGTCGTTCAGGTGTCAGTAGGTGAGCGGGAGGGCGCTCAGCCGCCGTTGCAGCGGGTTGGGCCGCCATTCGAGGGCCGCCCCGCCGGCTGCTTCGTCGGCCAGCCGCAGCTGCGGGAGCCGGCGGACCAGCGTGCCGACGGCCACCTCCACCTGGAGCTTGGCCAGCGGGCCGCCCAGGCAGAAGTGCGGGCCGTTGCCGAAGCTCAGGTGCCGGTTGCCGGGGCGGGACAGGTCGAGCAGGTCGGGGTCCTCGAAGCGCTCGGGATCACGGTTGGTCGCGGCGAGGAACAGGTACACCAGCTCGCCCGCGCGGAGCGTCCGCCCGCCGATCCCGACGTCTTCGGCGACGACCCGGACGATCGCCTGGGTCGGCGTGTCGTAGCGGGTGAGTTCGTCGACGGCGGTGCGGATCAGCGCCGGGTCCTCGCGCAGCCGGGCCAGTTGGTCGGGGTGGCGCAGCAGGGCGAGCATCCCGTTGCCGACCAGGTGGGTGGTGGTCTCGTCGCCCGCGGTGATCAGGACGAAGCAGGTGGACAGCAGCTCGGAGTCGGTGAGCCGGTCGTCCTGCGCCTGCGTCGCGACCAGGGCGCTGATCAGGTCGTCGCCGGGGTCGGCCCGGCGTCGGCGGACGAGCCGGGCGAGGTACTCCTCGTACTGCCCGATCGCCTCCTCGGACTTGTCGATGTCCTCGCTGAGCCGGCCGAGGCGGCGGAACCATGTCTTGACCTGCGGGCGGTCCTCGGGCGGGATGCCGAACAGCTCGCAGACGACGGACAGCGGCAGCGGGGCGGCGACCGCCTCGATCAGGTCCATGGCCGGCCCGGCCGCGACCGCCTCGTCGACGAGCCGGTCGACGATCCGCTGGATGCCGTCGCGCAGGGCTTCGACCCGCCGGGCCGTGAAGGCGCGGTTGGCCAGCTTGCGCAGCCGGGCGTGGTCCGGCGGGTCGGTGTTGGTCATCACCCGGCCGAGCCGGTCGGTGAGCCGGCTGAACGCCTTCAGGTCGCCGCCGAGCGCGCCGTAGGCGCGGGTCATCCGGTCGCGGTCGTTGGACAGCCGCAGGTCGCCCAGGGCCGCCTCGACGTCGGCGTGGCGGGTGAGGTACCAGATGCCCTGGGCGCTGCGGTGCACCGGGTCCTCGCGCCGCATGCGGGCGTAGAACGGGTACGGGTCCCGGCGGGCCTCGGGCGTGTGAAGCGCTGCGGCGAGGTCGCCGGGCTGGGCGGGGCCCGCAGTGTCGCGGGCCCCGCCCAGGGTGTCGGTGGAGGTCAACGTCGGCCGCGCTACCGCTGGGTGTCCATGGCGTCGGCGAGGCTCTTGGGCCGCATGTCGGTCCAGGACTGCTCGACGTACTCCAGGCAGGCGGCTTGGGTATCGGGGCCGTGGGCGACGGTCCAGCCGGCGGGGACGTCCGCGAACTGCGGCCACAGCGAGTGCTGGTTCTCCTGGTTGACGAGCACGAGGAAGGTGCCGTCCTGGTCGTCGAAGGGGTTGGTCATGGGAGTCAGTCCTCCTGGTTGCGGATGGGGGTGCCACCGGTGTCACCGGTGGCCTCGGTGGCCTCGGCGAGCTTGGCGGCCAGGATCGGTCCGATCTGGGCCAGCGAGCCGGCTTGGGTCATCCGGTTGTGCCGGGTGGCGATCTCGTGCGATTCGATCCGGCCGGCGATGTAGGGGCGCCAGATCCCGGGCCCGGCGTTGTCCTCGGTCCGGTCGATCGTGGAGTTGAAGAGCAGCAGGTCTCCGTCGAACTTCCCGGGAACGAAGTCGACCGCCAGCTTCGCGTTGTTGATCATGATCTGGACGATGACCTCGATCTGCCGCTCCGTCAGCCCGGCCAGCGCGCTGCCCCGCCGGTTCAGGATCTCGGCGACCTCGCCGTAGGTCAGCGCCCGGTCGCCCAGCTCGTCCGGGTCGACGTCGAGCACACCGACCAGCACGTCCCGCTCGGTGGGCACGGGCACCTCCTCGAACCGCACGTCCTTCACCGGGTAGGCGTCGAGGATCGCCAGCAGTGCGGTGCGCTCGCCGCGTGACTGGAGCTCGCAGGCGAGCGCGTGGGCGATCAGCCCGCCGGCGGACCAGCCGAGCAGCAGGTACGGGCCCTGCGGCTGGAGCTTGCGGATCTGCTCGGCGTAGTCGGCCGCCATCTCCTCGAAGGACGTCGGCAGCGGTTCGGGCCGGCCGAGGCCGCGCGCCTGGATCGCGTAGACCGGGTGCTGGGGACCGATGTGGTTCAGCAGCCCGCTGTACGACCAGCTGATGCCGCCGCCGGGGTGGATGCAGAACAGCGGTGTCCCGTTCCCGGTGGTGCGCAGCGGCAGCACCACGTCCAGCGCGTCATCGGGATCGTTCATGACCAGGCGTTCGGCGAGCCCGGCCACGGTCGGCGCTTCGAACAGCGTGCGCAGGCCCAGTTCGACGCCGAGGGTCTCGCGGACGCGGGACGCCAGGCGGGCGGCCAGCAGCGAGTGCCCGCCCAGGCCGAAGAAGCTGTCGTCGATGCGGACCTGCTCCCGGCCGAGGACCTCGGCGAACAGGTCGCACAGCAGCTCCTCCTGCGGCGTCCGGGGGCCGCGCCCGGTGCCCGGCGCACCGTACTCGGGGGCGGGCAGGGCGGCCCGGTCCAGCTTGCCGTTGGCGGTCAGTGGCAGCGCGTCCACGGTGACGAACGCCGACGGCACCATGTACTCGGGCAGCTCGCGGCGCAGCCGGTCGGACAGCTCGCCCGCCTCGGGCACCCCCTCGGGGGCGGCCACCAGGTAGGCGACGAGCCGCTTGTCGCCCGGCTGGTCCTCACGGGCTACCACGGCCGCCTGGGCGACGCCGGGGCAGCTCGCGAGCACGGCCTCGATCTCGCCGGGCTCGATCCGCAGACCGCGCAGCTTGACCTGGTGGTCGGCCCGTCCGGCGAACTCCAGCGTGCCTCCCCCGGCGCCCCCAGCCTGGCGGCCGGGAGGTGCCCCCACCGGCCGGGGGTGCCCCCATGGCTGCCACCAGGCCAGGTCGCCGGTGCGGTACATCCGGCTCCCGGCCGGCCCGTACGGGTCGGCGGTGAACCGCTCGGCCGTCAGACCCGGGCGGCCGAGGTAGCCGCGGGCCACTCCCACTCCCGCGAGGTACAGCTCGCCGACCATGCCCGTCGGCACCGGCCGCAGGTGGTCGTCGAGCACGTAGGCGCGCATGTTGGCCATCGGCCCGCCGATCGGCACGGTCGCGGCGGCCTCGGGGAGGGTGCGCACCGGGTGGCAGGTGGCCAGGGTCGTGGCCTCGGTCGGCCCGTAGCCGTTGACCACCTCGATGCCGGGGCAGGCCGCGCGCACGCGGGCGACGGCGGCCGGGGAGACCACGTCACCGCCGGTCCAGACCTCGCGGACCCCGGCGAGCAGGCCCGGCCGCTCCTCGGCGACCAGCCGGAACAGGCCGGCCGTCAGCCAGAGGCCGGTCACCCGGTGCTCGGTGACCGCCCGCTCCAGCAGGTCGAGGTCGAGCCGCTCCGGCGGGGCGACCACGATCCGGCCGCCGCTGAGCAGCGGCACCCACAGCTCGTACGTGGAGAGGTCGAAGGCGGTCGGGGAGTGCATCAGCACCCGCTCGTGTCCGCCGCCGCGCCATTCGGGGGTGCGCGCGAGGCCCACCACGTCGCGGTGGGTGACGGCCACGCCCTTCGGCCGCCCGGTGGACCCGGAGGTGTACATGATGTACGCCAGCTGCCGGGGGTCGCACGGCACTTCGAGTGCGGACGAGTCGGGTTCGGCCTGGAGCAGCGCGGTCAGCACGTCCTCGGTGAGCACCAGCGCGGCCCCGGTCTCCCGCAGGATCAGTTCGATGCGGGACGACGGGAAGCGCGCGTCGAGCGGCACATAGGCGCCGCCCGCCTTGACGATCGCGAGGATCGCCACGACCAGCTCCGCCGAGCGCTCCAGCATGACCGCGATCGGCGTCTCCGGCCGGACGCCCCGGCGGACCAGCGCCCGCGCGAGGCGGTTGGTCCGCAGGTCGAGTTCCCGGTAGGTCAGCTCGGTGCCGCCGGCCACGACCGCCACGGCGTCCGGGGTGGCCAGGGCCTGGCGGGCGAACAGGTCCGGTACCGCGGCCTCGGGCAGCTCGGCGGCGGCGCCCGTGGACGCGGACAGCAGCCGGTGGCGTTCCTCGGCGGACATGATGTCGATCCGGCTGATCGGCCGGTCGGGGTCGGCCGCCGCTGCGCGCAGCAGCCGCGCCCAGCGGTCGAACAACAGCTCCACGGTGGGCGCGTCGAACAGGTCGGTGGCGTACTCCACCGCACCGACCAGGCCGTCGAGGCCGCCGTCCGGGCGGAACTGCTCGGCCAGGCTGAAGGTCAGGTCGACCCGGGAGGTCCCGGTCGGCGCCTCCAGGTGGCCGGTCTCCAGCCCCGGCAGCGCGAACTCGCCCAGCGGCGCGTTCTGCAGGGCCAGCATGATCTGGAACAGCGGGTGGTGGGCCAGCGACCGCACCGGGTTGACCACCTCGACCAGGTACTCGAACGGCACGTCCTGGTGGTCGTACGCGGTGAGCGCCTTCTGCCGCACCCGGCCGAGCAGTTCGGTGAAGCCGGGGTCGCCGCCGGTGTCGGTGCGCAGCACCAGGGTGTTGACGAAGAAGCCGACGAGCTCGTCCAGGGCCTGGTCGGTGCGGCCGGCGATCGGGCTGCCGATGGGGATGTCCGTACCGGCGCCGAGCCGGGTGAGCAGCGCGGCGAGGCCGGCCTGGAGCACCATGAACAGGCTGGCGCCCCGCTCGGCGGCCAGGTCCCGCAGGGCCTGGTGCAGTCCGGCGTCCAGCCGGACGGTGATCCGGCCGCCCCGCTGGGAGGCCACCGCCGGCCGGGGCCGGTCGGCGGGCAGGTGCAGCTGCTGCGGAATCCCGGCCAGCTCGTCCTTCCAGTAGGCCAGCTGCCGGGCGAACAGGCTGTCCGGGTCGGCGGCGTCACCCAGCAGTTCGCGTTGCCAGCGGGTGTAGTCGGCGTACTGCACCGGCAGCGGGGACCACTGCGGCTCCTCGCCCCGGCAGCGGGCCGCGTAGGCCGCCGCGAGGTCGCCGGAGAGCGGGCCCATCGACCAGCCGTCGGCGGCGATGTGGTGCACCACGACCAGCAGCACATGCCGGTCGGGGGCGAGCGCGTACAGCGCCGCCCGGACCGGCGGTTCCGCGGCCAGGTCGAAGCCGCGCCGGGCCGCGTCCGCCAGCCGTTCGGCCAGCCGGCTCTCGTCGAGCTCGACCACCGGCAGCTCCGGGTACGCCTGCGAGGCGCTCAGCACCACCTGGTACGGTACGCCGTCCGTCTCCCGGAAGACGGTCCGCAGGCTCTCGTGCCGGGCGATCACGTCCGCCAGCGCGGCGTGCAGGGCCGGCCGGTCGAGTCGGCCGGTCAGGCTGAGCGCGAGCGGCATGTTGTAGGTGGCGCTCGGTCCGTCCATCCGGTGCAGGAACCACAGGCGGCGCTGGGCGAAGGACAGCTGTACGTGCTCGGGGCGCGGGTGGGCGGTCAGCGCGGGCCGCGCCGTTCCGGAGCCGTCGAGGCGGGCCGCCAGCCCGGCCACGGTCGGGGTCTCGAACAGCGTGCGGACCTCCAGTTCCGCGCCGAGGGTCGCCCGCACCCGGGAGGCCAGGCGGGTCGCCAGCAGCGAGTGGCCGCCCAGGTCGAAGAAGCTGTCCTCGACCCCGACCTGGGCCAGCCCGAGCACCTCCGCGAACAGCTCGGCGAGCAGCTGCTCCTGCGGGGTGCGCGGCGCCCGCCCGGCTCCGGCGGAGCCGAGGTCGGGAGCGGGCAGCGCGCGGCGGTCGAGCTTGCCGCCGGCCGTCAGCGGAAGCGTCTCCAGCACCACGAACGCCGAGGGGATCAGGTAGTCGGGCAGCCGCCCGCGCAGCCAGTCGCGGAGTTCCCCGATGAGGGCGCCGGTGCCCCGGCTGCCGGTCGGGCGGTTGGTCAGCGAGGACAGCGCCCCGCCGGAGGCCCTGGCCGGCCGGTAGGGCTCGACCGGGGAGCCGTGGTGCGCCTGCGGGTGGGCGAAGACGACGTCCACGGCGTCGGCCTGGGTGGCCGACCAGGTGACGCCCACCCAGCGGTCGAGTTCCCGCCCGAGCTCATGGAAGTCCTCCGGGTCGGGCGCTCCGCCCTGCTCCGGGGCGTGCAGCCGTTCCAGCAGCTCGGCGAGCGGGGTGTCCCCGTCCTGCACCGCGCGGGCCAGGGCGGACTCCCGCGCCACCCGGCGGTTGGGCACCCCGGTGACCCGCAGCACGCCCGCGAGCGGCTGGGCGAGCAGCCCGCGCAGCTCGGCCAGGCCGACGACCTGCCGCCCCCACTCCAGCTCGACCGGCCGGCTCGTGGCTGCCGGGGCGACCGGTGACTTGTGCAGCGTCACGTCGTAGCGGTAGCGGCTCAGTTCGTTGTGGTGGCGGCCGCGCTTGACCTCCACGGCCACCGCGCCGATGTCCGCACCGATGTCCGCACCGTGCTCCCGCAGGGCGGTGAAGAAGTCCGGGTCGACCAGGAGTTCCTTCTCGACCCGGAGGGCCTGCTCCACGGCGCGGCGCACCGTCGCGAGGTCGGCGCCGGCACCGGTCCGGTGCAGTTGGACGGCCGTGGCCAGCGGGCGCAGCAGCCGCAGGTTGCGGACGTCACCGATGAAGAGCGCGCCGCCGGGGGCGAGCAGCCGCATCAGCTTCCCGATCACGTCCGCCAGGTAGTCGGCGGACGGGAAGTACTGCACCACCGAGTTGATCACGATGGTGTCGAAAGTCCCGGCGGGCAGTCCGTCGGTGTCGTGCGCCGGGCGGGTCTGCAACACGACGCGCTCGGCCAGGTCCTCCTGTCGGGCCACCTGGGCGGCCAGTGCCTCGATCGCGGTCGCGGAGAAGTCCGTCGCCCAGTAGGTCTGGCAGTGCGGCGCGATCTGCGAGAGCAGCAGGCCGGTGCCGACGCCGACCTCCAGCACCCGGCGGGGGCGCAGGGCCAGGATGCGGGAGACGGTCGCGTCCCGCCACTCCCTCATCTGCTCGACCGGGATCGGGCTCGCGTCGTAGCTGCTGTTCCAGCCCACGAAGTTCCGGCCGAAGGCGGTCTCCTCGGGGGTGATGGGCAGGGCGTCGTAGATGTCCTGCCACTCGCCCACGTGGTCGGCTTCGAGACCGCTGTCCCGGGACGCCTCCGGACGCGGGACGACGTAGCCGATGAGCCGGTCGTCCTGGGCGAGGACGGCGGCCCGAGCGACGGCGGGGTGCTCGGCCAGGACCGCCTCGACCTCGCCGGGCTCGATGCGGAAGCCGCGCACCTTCACCTGGTCGTCGGCCCGGCCCGCGAACTCCAGCTCGCCGCCGGCCCGCCACCTGACCAGGTCGCCGGTCCGGTACATGCGCTCGCCGTCCGTGCCGAACGGGCAGGCGACAAACCGCGTGGCGGTGAGCCCCGGCCGGTTCAGATAGCCGCGCGCCAGGCCGGCGCCGGCCACGTACAGCTCTCCCACCACGCCCGGCGGCACCGGCCGCAGCCGGTCGTCCAGCACGTACACCCGGGCGTTGGCGATCGGTCGGCCGATCGGCGGCACGCCCGACCCCGGCGGCAGCGGGTCGCTCATCGTCGCGCACACCGTCGTCTCCGTGGGACCGTACGCGTTGATCATCCGACGCCCCGGGGCCCACCGCGCCACCAACTCCGGCGGGCAGGCCTCACCCGCCACCACCAGCGTCGACACGGTCATCGCATCCTCCGGCAGGGCGGCCAGGACCGACGGTGGCACGGTCACATGGGTGACAGCGAGGCCCGGGTCGGCCAGCGCGGCGACCGGATCCGCCGCAGGGGGCAGCACCAGGGCCGCGCCGCACAGGAGAGCGGTGAAGATCTCCGACACCGAGGCGTCGAAGCTGGGCGAGGCGAACTGGAGCACCCGGCTGCCGGGTTCGATCGCGAACCGCTCGATCTGGGCGGCGACCAGGCTCGCCACGCCGCCGTGGCCGACGACGACACCCTTGGGCCGGCCGGTCGAGCCGGAGGTGTAGATCACATAGGCCGGGTGCCGCACGTCCAGCGCGACCTCCGGAGCGGTGTCCGGCCACTCGGACACCTCAGCCACCATCGCCGGGTCGTCGACCACCACCGCCGGACGGGCATCCGCCAGCATCAACGCGATCCGCGACCGCGGATACGCCGGGTCCACCGGCAGATACGCGGCCCCGGCCTTCAACACACCCAGGACCGCCACCACCGACTCCACCGAACGCGGCAACGCCACCGCCACGACCTGCTCCGGACCCACACCCCGCCCGACCAGCGCATGCGCGAACCGGTTCGCCCAGAGATCCAACTGCCGATACGTCAACTCCACCTCGCCGCAGACCACCGCGACCGCATCCGGAGACGCCGCCACCCGCACCGCGAACGCCTGCGGGACCGGGACGGCGCCCACCTCACGGGCGGTCGCGTTACCGCTCTCCAGGAGCCGGTGCCGCTCGCCGGCGTCGAGGAGGTCGATCCCGCCGATCGGCTGTTCCGGGTCGGCCGTGACCGCCTCCAGCAGGAGCGTCCAGCGCCGGGCGAGGGCGGCGACCGTATCCGGGTCGAACAGATCGGTGGCGTACTCCACCGCGCCGACGATCCCGGCCGGGCTTCCGTCCGACGCGAACTGTTCGGCGAGAGCCACACCGAGGTCGAACTTGGCGGTGCCGGTGGCCACCGCGAAGGTGGTGACGTCCAGTCCGGGCAGCGCGAACCGGCCCATCGGCGCGTTCTGCACGGCCAGGATGGTCTGGAACAGCGGGTGGTAGGAGAGCGACCGGGACGGGTTCAGCACCTCCACCAGATGCTCGAACGGCACATCCTGGTGCGCGTACGCCGACAGCGCCGTCTCCCGCACCCGACCCAGCAACTCCGCGAAACTCGGATCACCACTGGTGTCCGTACGCAGCACCAGCGTGTTCACGAAGAACCCGACCAGATCGTCCAGCGCCTCATCCGTACGCCCCGCGATCGGACTCCCGATCGGAATGTCCGTCCCCGCACCCAACCGCGTGTACAACGCGGCAAGACCCGCCTGCAACACCATGAACAGACTCGCACCCGAACGCCGCGCCAACTCCACCAGAGCCGCATGCAGCTCGGCGCTCAACTCCAGGCCGATGAGGCCGCCGCGCCAGCCGGCGACGGCCGGCCGTGGCCGGTCGGCGGGCAGGTGGAGCAGCTCCGGCAGGTCCGACAACTGCTTCTTCCAGTAGCCGAGTTGCTCGGCGAACCGGCTCTCCGGGTCTGCGGCATCGCCGAGCAGGTCCCGCTGCCACAGGGTGTAGTCGGCGTACTGCACCGGCAGGACCGGCCAGCCCGGTGGGC
Source organism: Streptomyces sp. NPDC092296 (assembly GCF_044755465.1). Lineage (NCBI taxonomy): Bacteria > Bacillati > Actinomycetota > Actinomycetes > Kitasatosporales > Streptomycetaceae > Streptomyces > Streptomyces sp. NPDC092296. The sequence continues at coordinate 133,785 of NZ_JBIVRB010000009.1, forward strand.
GACCCTCGCACCGGGCGGCGTAGGCGGTGGCCAGGTCACGGGCCAGCGGGCCGGTGGACCAGCCGTCGCCCGCGATGTGGTGCATCACCAGCAGCAGCACGTGCTCCTGCGGCGCGAGCGCGAACAGCTCCGCCCGCAGCGGCGGTTCCACGGCCAGGTCGAACGGCTGCCGGGCGAACTCGGCCAGCCGGTCCCGAAGTTCCGCCTTCGACACCTCGGTCAGCCGGACGCGGGGCCGGGCCGCCGCCGGGGGAAGGACGCGCTGGCACGGTACGCCGTCGACCTCCGGGAACACCGTCCGCAGGCTCTCGTGCCGGGCCACCACGTCCGCGAGCGCCTCGTCCAGCGCCGCCCTGTCCAGGGTCCCGGTCAGCTGGAGTGCCAGGGGGATGTGGTAGGTCGCGGCGGCGCCGTCCATCCGGTGCAGGAACCAGAGCCGACGCTGGGCGAAGGAGAGCGGCACAGCCTCCGGCCGCTCATGCGCGGTCAGCGCCGGGCGGACGCGACCGGCCTCGGCCAGCGCCTCGGCCAGGCCCGCCGCAGTGGGTGCCTGGAAGAGCGCGCGCAGTCCCAGTTCGACGCCGAGTGTCGCCCGGACCCGCGACACCAGCCGGGTGGCGAGCAGGGAGTGCCCGCCCAGGTCGAAGAAGTCGTCGTCGACCCCGACCCGGGACACACCCAGCACCTCCGCGAACAACTCACACAGGATCTGCTCCTGCGGCGTGCGCGGCGCCCGACCCACCACCGCGCCGACCGCCTCCGGCACGGGCAGCGCCGCCCGGTCCAACTTCCCGTTCGGCGTCAACGGCAGCACATCCAGCAGCACCAACGCCGACGGCACCAGATAGTCCGGCACCCGATCACGCAGATACGCCGCCAGCACCGCCGGTCGTACGTCCGCGTCGGGACGCGTTGCCACATAGCCGATGAGCCGGTCGTCCTGGGCGAGGACGGCGGCCCGGACGACGGCGGGGTGCTCGGCCAGGACCGCCTCGACCTCCCCGGGCTCGATGCGGAAGCCGCGCACCTTCACCTGGTCGTCGGCCCGGCCGACGTACTCCAACTCGCCGCCGGCCCGCCACCTGACCAGGTCGCCGGTGCGGTACATGCGCTCGCCGTCCGTGCCGAACGGGCAGGCGACAAACCGCGTGGCGGTCAGGCCCGGCCGGTTCAGATAGCCGCGCGCCAGGCCGGCGCCCGCGACGTACAGCTCTCCCGCCACGCCCGGCGGCACCGGCCGCAGCCGCTCGTCCAGCACGTACACCCGGAAACCGGCGACCGCTCGGCCGATCGGCGGCACGCCCGACCCCGGCGGCAGCGGGTCGCTCATCGTCGCGCACACCGTCGTCTCCGTCGGACCGTACGCGTTGATCATCCGCCGCCCCGGGGCCCACCGCGCCACCAGCTCCGGAGCGCACGCCTCACCCGCGACCACCAGGGTGGCGGCGGTGAGTTCGGCGCCGTCCAGCGCGGTCAGGACCGAGGGCGGCAACGTCACATGGGTGATGCCGAGCCGCCGGTCCGTCAGGGCCGCCAGCGGTGCCTCGGACGGGGCCAGAACGAGGGCGGCACCGGTGAGCAGGGCGCTGCACAGGTCCCAGAACGACGCGTCGAAGCTGGGCGAGGCGAACTGGAGCACCCGGCTGCCCGGCGCCACGCCGAGCCGCTCGACCTGCGCCGCCACCAGGCCCGGCACCCCGGCGTGGCTCACCACGACACCCTTGGGCCGGCCGGTCGAGCCGGAGGTGTAGATCACATAGGCCGGGTGTCGCACGTCCAGCGCGACCTCCGGAGCGGTGTCCGGCCACTCGGACACCTCCGCCACCACCGCCGGGTCGTCGACCACCACCGCCGGACGGGCATCCGCCAGCATGAACGCGATCCGCGACCGCGGATACGACGGGTCCACCGGCAGATACGCGGCTCCGGCCTTCAACACACCCAGGACCGCCACCACCGACTCCACCGAACGCGGCAACGCCACCGCCACGACCTGCTCCGGACCCACACCCCGCCCGACCAGCGCATGCGCGAACCGGTTCGCCCGGACATCCAACTGCCGATACGTCAACTCCACCTCGCCGCAGACCACCGCGACCGCATCCGGAGACGCCGCCACCCGCACCGCGAACATCTCCGGCAGGCCCGTGGCGGCAGCGCCGCTCCCGGCAGCCGGCAGCAGTTCGCGGCGCTCCTGGTCGGACAGCAGGTCGATCCCGCCGATCGGCTGGTCCGGCGCGGCGGCGACCGCGGTCAGCAGCCTGGTCAGCCGGGCGAAGAGGGCCTCCACCGTCGAGCGGTCGAACAGGTCGGTGCTGTACTCGACCGCGCCGCTGAGACCGGCCGGCGCGCCGTCGGGACCGTACCGCTCCGCGAGGCCGAAGGTCAGGTCGAGCCGGGAGGTCCCGGTGGGGACGGCCATCCCGGCGGCGTTGAGGCCGGGCAGGTCGAAGTCGCCGCCCGGCGCGTTCTGCACCACCAGTCCGGTCTGGAACAGCGGGTGGTAGGAGAGCGACCGGGACGGGTTCAGCACCTCCACCAGATGCTCGAACGGCACATCCTGGTGCGCGTACGCCGACAGCGCCGTCTCCCGCACCCGACCCAGCAACTCCGCGAAACTCGGATCACCACTGGTGTCCGTACGCAGCACCAGCGTGTTCACGAAGAACCCGACCAGATCGTCCAGCGCCTCATCCGTACGCCCCGCGATCGGACTCCCGATCGGAATGTCCGTCCCCGCACCCAACCGCGTGTACAACGCGGCAAGACCCGCCTGCAACACCATGAACAGACTCGCACCGGAACGCCGCGCCAACTCCACCAGAGCCGCATGCAGCTCGGCGTCGATCCGGACGTCCAGCAGGTCGCCGCGGTACGACACGGCAGCCGGGCGCGGCCGGTCGACCGGCAGTTGCAACTGGTCGGGCAGCCCGGCCAGCGCCTCGGTCCAGTAGGCGACCTGGCGGGCGAACACGCTGTCCGCGTCGTGCTCATCACCGAGGATCTCGTGCTGCCACAGGGTGTAGTCGGCGTACTGCACCGGCAGGACCGGCCAGCCCGGTGGGCGACCCTCGCACCGGGCGGCGTAGGCGGTGGCGAGATCGCGGGCCAGCGGGCCCATGGACCAGCCGTCGCCCGCGATGTGGTGCATCACCAGCAGCAGCACGTGCTCCCCGGGTGCGGCCGCGAACAGCTCCGCCCGCAGCGGCAGTTCCGACGTCAGGTCGAATCCCCGCACCGCCGCCTCGCGGAGCAGGACCGGGACCTCCGCCTCGCCGGCCGCGCGCACGGTCAGCGGGACGGTGACCTCGGCGGCGTCCAGAACCCGCTGGTACGGCACTCCGGCGGTCTGCGGGAAGACCGTGCGCAGGCTCTCGTGCCGGGCCACCACGTCCGCGAGCGCGGCGTTCAACGCGGCCCGGTCGAGGTCGCCGGAGAGCCGCAGGGCCAGCGGCATGTGATAGGTGGCGCTCGGTGCCCCGAACTGCTGGAGGAACCAGAGACGGCGCTGTGCGAAGGACAGCGGCATGGGCTCGCGGCGAGGCCGGGGAACGAGGGCCTGCCGAGCGGTGCCGGCGTCATGCAGCCCGGCCGCGAGCCCGGCGGGCGTCGGCGTCCGGAACAGGCTGCGCAGCTCCAGTTCGACGCCGAGTGTCGCCCGGACCCGCGACACCAGCCGGGTGGCGAGCAGGGAGTGCCCGCCCAGGTCGAAGAAGTCGTCGTCGACCCCGACCCGGGACACACCCAGCACCTCCGCGAACAACTCGCACAGGATCTGCTCCTGCGGCGTGCGCGGCGCCCGACCCACCACCGCGCCGACCGCCTCCGGCACGGGCAACGCCGCCCGGTCCAACTTCCCGTTCGGCGTCAACGGCAGCACATCCAGCAGCACCAACGCCGACGGCACCAGATAGTCCGGCACCCGATCACGCAGATACGCCGCCAGCACCGCCGCCGTCGCCCCCGACTCGGCCGAGGGCACCACGTACGCGACGATCCGGATCTCGCCCTGCCCGTCCTCCCGGGCGAGCACCGCGACCTGGGCCACGCCGGGGTGCGCGGTCAGCTCGGCCTCGATCTCGCCGGGCTCGATCCGGAACCCGCGCACCTTCACCTGGTGGTCCACCCGGCCCGCGAACTCCAGCTCGCCGTCGGCCCGCCACCTGACCAGGTCGCCGGTCCGGTACATCAGCGCGCCCGCCGGACCGTACGGGTTGGCGACGAACCGCGTGGCGGTCAGGCCCGGCCGGTTCAGATAGCCACGGGCCAGCCCTGCCCCGGCGAGGTACAGCTCACCCGTCACGCCGGGGGCGACCGGCCGCAGAGCCGCATCGAGCACGTACACCCGGCAGTTGTCGATCGGACGGCCGATCGGCACCGGGAGCGGGCAGTCGGCGGGGTCGGCCGGCAGCGGATAGGCGGTGATCACATGGGTCTCGGCGGGCCCGTAGTGGTTGTGCAGCGCCCGGCCCGGCCGCCGGGTCTGGAAGCGGCGCACCGCGCCGCCCAGGCGCATCGCCTCGCCGGCCTGCGCGACCAGCCGCAGCCTCGGCAGCTCCAGCCCCGCCTCCTCGGCGGCCTCGGCCAGCGCCTCGACCACCAGGTTGGGCGCGAACAGCTCCTCGACCCCGTGCCGGTCCAGCCAGTGCGCGAACAGCTCGGCACTGCGGCGCTGCTCCTCGGTCGGCACGACGAGGGCCTTGCCGTACAGCAGCGCGGAGAGCATCTCCTGCACCGAGACGTCGAAGCTGATCGCGGTGAACTGCGCCGTACGCGTGCCGGGTCCGCCGCCGACGGCGCGGTGGTGCCACTCCAGCAGGTTCAGCAGACCGGCGGCGGGCATCACCACGGCCTTGGGCCGACCGGTGGAGCCGGAGGTGTAGATGACATAGGCCGGGTGCCGCGCGTCCACGGCGACGGCCGGATCGTGCTCCGGCTGCTCCTCGGCCGGTGTGACGGCCGCCAGGTCGTCCAGGACGACGGCCGGCCGCGCGTCCTCCAGCATGTACGCGATGCGGGCGGCCGGGTAGTCCGGGTCGATCGGCAGGTACGCCGCGCCCGTCTTCAGCACCGCGAGGACGGCGACCACCAGCTCGGCCGAGCGCGGCAGCCGCAGGGCGACGACCTGCTCCGGCCCCACCCCGCGCGCGATCAGCGCGTGCGCCAGGCGGTTGGCCCGGCGGTTCAGCTCCCGGTACGTCAGCACCGTGTCCTCGAACACCACCGCCGGGGCCTGCGGGGTCGCCCGGACCTGTGCCGCGAACAGGGCGGCCAGGCCCACGGCCGGAGCCGGGCGGGCGGTGTCATTGCGCGCCACCAGCAGCTCATGCCGCTCCTCGGCGGTGAGGACGTCGATCCGGCTCAGCGGCCGGTCCGGCTCCGCGACCACCGCCGCCAGCAGGCGCAGCCACCGGGCGACCAGTGCCTCCACCGTGGCGTGGTCGAACAGGTCGGTGCTGTACTCGACCCGCCCGATGATGCCCTCGGCCGGGCCGCCGGTGCCGCCGCGCTCCAGCAGGTGGACGGAGAGGTCGAACATCGCCGTGGGCGTCCGCACGAGGACGACCTCGGCGCTCAGGCCCGGCAGGGCGAGCTCGGTGCGGGGCACGTTCTGCAGCGCGAGCAGTACCTGGAACAGGGGCTGGCGGGCGAGCGAGCGGGTCGGGTTGAGGGCCTCGACGAGGTGTTCGAACGGCAGGTCCTGGTGCGCGTAGGCGCCCAGCGCGGTCTCCCGGACCCGGCCCAGCAGCTGCGCGAAGGTCGGGTCGCCCGAGGTGTCGGTCCGCAGCACCATGGTGTTGACGAAGAACCCGACGAGGTCGTCCAGGGCCTGGTCGGTCCGGCCGGCGATCAGGCTGCCGACCGGGATGTCCGTGCCCGCGCCGAGCTTGTCCAGCAGCGCCGCCAGCGCGGCCTGCACCACCATGTAGGCACTGGCCCCGTGCTCCCGGCCCAGGCGGATCAGCCCGGCGTGCAGCTCGGCGTCGATCTCGACCGCGAGGTGGCCGCCGGAGTAGGAGGGCGCCGAGGGGCGGCGGCGGTCGGCGGGCAGCCGGATCTGCTCCGGCAGGTCCGCCAGCGTCCGCGTCCAGTAGGCCGCCTGGCGGGCGAACAGGCTCTCCCGGTCGGTGGCGTCGCCCAGCAGCTCGCGCTGCCACAGGGTGTAGTCGGCGTACTGCACCGGCAGCGGCGCCCACTGGGGTTCCCCGCCCCGGCAGCGTGCCGCGTACGCGGTGGCCAGGTCGGTCGCCAACGGGCCCAGCGACCAGCCGTCACCGGCGATGTGGTGGACCACCACCAGCAGCACATGCTCGTCCGGTGCCGCCTCGAACAACTCGGCGCGCAGCGGTGGTTCGGCGGCGAGATCGAATCCGCGCTCCGCCGCCGCCACCAGCAGCTCCGGCAGGTCCGTCTCGTCGGCCGGGGTGGCCGGCAGCTTCGGCCGCACCGCCCCGGGGGCCAGCACCTGCTGGTACGGCACGCCGTCCGTCGCCGGGAAGATCGTACGCAGGCTCTCGTGCCGGTCGACGACGTCGGCGAGCGCCTTCTCCAGGGCCACCCGGTCCAGTGCTCCGGAGAGCCGCCACGCCAGCGGCATGTGGTAGACCGGCCCGGCGCCCTCCAGCTGGTGCAGGAACCACAGCCGCCGCTGCGCGGACGACAGCGGCACCATCCCCCGGCCTTCGGCCGGGGGTGTCCCCATGGGTCGCTCCGCCCGGCGCAGGGCGAGCCGGGCTCGGTCGGCGCCGCCCAGCGCGGCGGCCAGCCCGGCCACCGTCGGGGTCCGGAACAGGGTGTGCAGCGCCAGCTCGACGCCGAGGGTCGCCCGGACCCGGGCCACCAGGCGGGTGGCGAGCAGGGAGTGCCCGCCCAGGTCGAAGAAGTCGTCGTCGGCGCCGACCCGCGGCACACCCAGCACCTCGGCGAACAGCCCGGCCAGCACCTGCTCCTGCGGAGTGCGCGGTGCCCGGCCGGCCCGCGATCCGGTGAAGTCGGGCTCGGGCAGGGCGCGCCGGTCGAGCTTGCCGTTGGCGGTCAACGGCAGGGCGTCGAGGGTGACGAACGCGGTGGGCACCATGTAGTCCGGCAGCCACTCCCGGAGGTGGGTGCGCAGTTCCTCCGGCCGAGGCCCGGCGCCGGTGGCGGGCACCAGGTAGGCGACCAGGCGGGTGTCCTCCGTCTGGTCCTTCCGGGCGATCACCGCGACCTGGCCGACCTGCGGGTGTTGGGCCAGCGCCGTCTCGATCTCGCCGAGTTCGATCCGGAAGCCGCGCACCTTCACCTGGTCGTCGACCCGGCCTAGGTACTCCAACCGGCCGTCAGGGCGTCGGCGCACCAGGTCCCCGGTGCGGTACATGCGCTCACCCTCCGCGCCGAACGGGCAGGCCACGAACCGCCCGGCGGTCAGGCCCGGCCGGTCCAGATAGCCGCGTGCGAGCCCCGGGCCGGCGACGTACAGCTCCCCGGTCACGCCCGGCGGCACCAGGTCCAGCCGATGGTCCAGCACATAGGTCCGGAATCCGGCGACGGCACGGCCGATCGGCGGCACGCCCGGCCCCGGCGACAGCGGCTCGCTCATCGTCGCGATGACCGTCGTCTCGGTCGGACCGTACGCGTTGACCATCCGCCGCCCTGGCGCCCAGCGCGCCACCAGCTCCGACGGGCAGGCCTCGCCCGCGACCGTGAGCGTCGGCACGGCCACCGCGTCCGGCGACAGCGCCGCCAGCACGGACGGCGGCACCGTCGCATGGGTGAGGGCGAGGCTCGGGTCGGTCAGCGCGGAGACCGGCTCGCTCGCGGGTGCCGGAACCAGGGCGGCACCGGTGAGCAGGGCGCCGCACATGTCCCACAGCGAGACGTCGAAGCTGGGCGAGGAGAACTGGAGCACCCGGCTGGCCGCGTCGATGCCCAGCCGCTCGACCTGCTCGGCCACCATTCCCCGCAGCCCGGTGTGGCTCACCACCACGCCCTTGGGCTGTCCGGTCGAGCCGGATGTGTAGATCACGTACGCCGGGTGCCGGGCGTCCACCGCAACGGCGGGGTCGGTGTCCGGCTGCCCGGACACGTCGGCCACCATCGCCGGGTCGTCGACCACCACGGTCGGCCGGGCATCCGCCAGCATGAAGGCGATCCGCGACCGCGGATACGCCGGGTCCACCGGCAGATAGGCGGCTCCCGTCTTCAGGACGCCCAGGACGGCCACCACGAACTCCACCGACCGTGGCAGTGCCACCGCCACGATCTGCTCCGGCCTCGTACCCCGCGCGATCAGCGCATGCGCGAAGCGGTTCGCCCAGGCGTCCAGCCGGCGGTAGGTCAGCTCCACGCCCTCGAAGACCAGGGCGACGCCCTCGGGCGTCGCCGCCACCCGCGCCGCGAACATCTCCGGCAGACTGGCGGTGACCGCCCCGCCCGGGGCGGCGGGCAGCAGCTCGCGGCGCTCCTCGACGGACAGCAGATCGACGTGGCCGAGCCGTTGCCGCGGGTCGGCGACGGCCGCCCTCAGCAGCCGCACCCAGCGCGCGACCATCGTCTCGACGGTGGCCGGATCGTAGAGATCGCTCGCGAACTGGACGAACGCGTCGATCCCGGCCGGGAGACCGTCCTCGGCGTGCCGCTCGGACAGCGAGAAGACCAGGTCGAACTTGGACGTGGTCGTGGTCAGCTCCACCTCGCCGACGCGCAGCCCCGGCGGGGCGAAGTCGGCCCGGGGGGCGTTCTGCAGCACCAGCATGACCTGGAACAGCGGGTGGTGCGCCAGCGACCGCACCGGGTTGAGGGCTTCGACCAGGTACTCGAACGGCAGGTCCTGGTGGGCGTACCCGGCCAGCGAGGTCTCCCGGACCCGGCCCAGCAGTTCGGCGAAGGTGGGGTCGCCCGAGGTGTCGGTACGGAACAGCAGGGTGTTGACGAAGTAGCCGACCTGGTCGTCCAGGGCCTGGTCGGCCCGGCCGGCGACCGGACTGCCGACCGGGATGTCGTCGCCCGCACCGAGCTTGCTCAGCAGCGCCGCCAGCCCCGCCTGGAGCACCATGAACAGACTGGTGCCGTGTACGCGGGCGAGCTCGCGCAGACCGCGGTGCAGCTCCGCGTCCAGCCCGGCGCGCACAGAGCCGCCCCGGTGCGAGGCGACCGCCGGGCGGGGCCGGTCAGCGGGCAGCTGGAGCTGCTCCGGAAGGCCGGCCAACTGGCGCGTCCAGTAGTCCGCCTGGCTGGTGAACAGGCTGTCCCGGTCGGTGGCCTCGCCGAGCAGTTCGTGCTGCCACAGGGTGTAGTCGGCGTACTGGACCGGCAGCGGCGCCCACTGCGGCTCCTCGCCCCGGCAGCGCGCCGTGTAGGCGGTGGTCAGGTCCCGTGCGAGCGGGCCCAGCGACCAGCCGTCGCCGGCGATGTGGTGGAGCACCACCTGGAGCACGTGCTCGTCCGGCGCCAGTGCGAAGAGGTCTGCGCGCAGGGGCGGTTCGGCCGCCAGGTCGAACGGGCGGGCCTTGGCGGCCGTCAGCGCGTCCGGCAGCCCGGCCTCGGTGGTCCGGACCGTCTCCAGCCCCGGGCGGCCCGCCGCCACGTCCAGCACCTGCTGGTACGGCACGCCGTCGACCACCGGGAAGACGGTGCGCAGGCTCTCGTGCCGGGCCGTCAGGTCCGCCAGGGCGGCTTCCAGGGCCCGCCGGTCCAGGTTCCCGGACAGCCGCCACGCCAGGGCGATGTGGTAGTTCACGCCGGCGCCCTCCAGCTGGTGCAGGAACCAGAGCCGTCGCTGCGCGAAGGACAGCGGGAGCTGCTCGGGTCGCGGGCGGCGTACCAGGGCCGCCTGCGCCCGGCGGGCGCCCGCCAGGGCGGAGGCCACACCGGCCGGGGTCGGGGTCTCGAACAGGGTGCGCAGCTCCAGCTCGACCCCGAGGGTCGCGCGGACCCGGGCGACCAGGCGGGTGGCCAGCAGCGAGTGTCCGCCCAGGTCGAAGAAGCTGTCCTCGGCGCCGGCCTCGGCCACCCCGAGGACCTCGGCGAACAGCTCGCACAGGATCTGCTCCTGCGGCGTGCGCGGCGCGCGGCCGGTGCCGGCCGGGGCGAGGTCGGGTGCGGGCAGCGCACGGCGGTCCAGCTTGCCGTTGGCGGTCAGCGGCAGGCTCCCCAGGGTGACGAACGCGGCCGGCACCATGTACTCCGGCAGCCGCTCCCGCAGGTGCTCGCGCAGCTCGGCCGGGTGCGGGCCGGCGCCTGCGGCAGGCACCAGGTACGCGACCAGCCGGGTGTCGTCGGCCCGGTCCTGCCGCGCCAGGACGGCGACCTGGGCGATTTTGGGGTGCGCGGCGAGCGCGGCCTCGATCTCACCGAGCTCGATCCGGAAACCCCGGACCTTCACCTGGTCGTCGGCCCGGCCGACGAACCGCAGGCCGCCTCCCCCGGCCTCCCGGCGCACGAGGTCGCCGCTGCGGTACATGCGCGTACCGGCCGGCCCGAACGGGTCGGCCACGAACCGCCCGGCGGTCAGGCCGGGCCGGTTCAGGTAGCCGCGCGCCAGCCCGGCGCCCGCGACGTACAGCTCGCCGGGCACGCCCGGGGGCACCGGCCGCAGATGGGCGTCGAGCACATATGTGTGCAGGTCGGGGAGGGCCGCACCGACCTGGCCGGCGGCGGTGCCGGAGCGGTCGAGCGGCGCGTGTGTGACGTGCACCGTGGTCTCGGTGATGCCGTACATGTTGACCAGCCGCGGCGCGTCGTCCGGGTGCCGGTCGTACCAGCTCGCCAACCGGGCGTGCTCCAGCGCCTCGCCGCCGAAGACCACGGTGCGCAGGGCGAGCGGACGGCCGGTCGCCGCCGCCTCCTCGTCCGCCCGCATCAGCTGGTAGAAGGCGGACGGCGTCTGGTTGAGCACCGTCACCCGCTCGCGGGCGAGGAGGTCCAGGAACCGGTGGGGCGAGCGGCTGGTCTCGTGGTCCACGACCACCAGGCGACCGCCGTGCAGCAGCGGGCCCCACAGCTCCCAGACCGAGAAGTCGAAGGCGTAGGAGTGGAAGAGCGTCCAGACGTCCTCGGCGGAGAAGCCGAACAGCTCCTGGGTGGCGCCGAACAGCCGCACGACGTTCCGGTGCGGCACCACGACGCCCTTGGGGTCGCCGGTGGAGCCGGAGGTGTAGATGACGTAGGCGGGGTGGCCCGGGTCGAGGGGGACCTCCGGGTCCGTGTCCGGCAGTCCGTCCAGGTCGGCGTCGTCCAGCAGCAGCCGCTCCACCGCGTCCGTGCCCGGCAGTTCGCCGGTCCGGCCCGTCGTCACCAGCAGCGACGGCCGGGAGTCCCGGAGCAGGTAGGCGATCCGGGCGGCCGGGTACTCCGGGTCCACCGGCACATAGGCGGCGCCCGCCTTGAGCACCCCGAGGACGGCCACCACCAGCTCGGCCGAGCGCGGCAGGGCCAGCGCCACCAGCTGCTCCGGCCCCACGCCCCGGGCGATCAGGGCGTGCGCGAGCCGGTTGGCCCGGGTGTTCAGCTCCCCGTACGTCAGTGCGACTTCGCCGCCGGCCACGGCGACCGCAGCGGGGTTCGCCCGCACCTGCTGCTCGAAGAGCGCGGTGAGGCTGCGCTCCGGCATCTCCCTGCTCCGGCCGACGCCGGTCGGCAGCAACGCGCGGAGCTCGTCGGCGGACAGCACGTCCACCTGGCCGATCCGCCGGCCGGGGTCGGCGGCCACGGTACGGAGCAGCCGCAACCACCGGTCGGCGATCCCCGCCACGGTGGCCTCGTCGAACAGGTCGGTGCTGTACTCCACCAGGACCGACAGCCCGTCCGCACCGGGCTGTTCGGTCACCATGAAGGTGAGGTCGCATTTGGCCGTCCCGGTGTGGACCAGGTCGGCCGCCACCCGCAGCCTCGGCAGGTCGAACGCGCCGAGCGGCGCGTTCTGCAGGGCGAGCATGGTCTGGAACAGCGGGTGGTGCGAGAGCGACCGGGCCGGGTTCAGCGCCTCCACCAGGTGCTCGAACGGCACGTCCTGATGCGCGTACGCGGCCAGCGCGTCGGCCCGCACCCGGCCCAGCAGCTCGGTGAACGACGGGTCGCCCGACAGGTCGGTGCGCAGCACCAGGGTGTTGACGAAGAAGCCGACCAGGTCATCCGCTGCCTCGTCGGTGCGCCCGGCGATCGGCGTGCCGATCGGGACGTCGGTGCCCGCGCCGAGCTTGCCCAGCAGGGCGGCCAGTCCGGCCTGGAGCACCATGAAGAGGCTGGCCCCGCCGTCCCGGGCGAGCGCGCGCAGGCCCTGGTGCAGCTCGGCGTCGATCCGCACCGGCAGGTGGGCGCCCCGGTAGGACATCGCCGCCGGCCGGGGCCGGTCGAACGGCAGCTCCAGCTGCTCGGGCAGGCCCGCCAGCTGCTCGCTCCAGTAGGCCAGTTGACCGCTCAGCAGGCTGTCCGGGTCCGAGCCGTCGCCGAGCAGGTCCCGCTGCCACAGGGCGTAGTCGGCGTACTGGACCGGCAGCGGCGCCCACTCGGGCTTCGCCCCGTCGGATCGGGCCGCGTAGGCGGTCGTCAGGTCCTGCGAGAGCGGCCCCATCGACCAGCCGTCACCGGCGATGTGGTGCACCACGAGCAGCAGTACGTGCTCCTCCGGTCCCAGCTGGAACAGTTCCGCGTGCAGCGGCGGCTCCTCGGACAGCTCGAAGCCGTGCCGGGCCGCCGCCGCCAGCCGGTCCGGCAGGTCGTCCTCGCCCACCTCGGTCACCCTCAGCCGCGGCCGTGCCGCGTCGGGGTCCAGCACCCGCTGGCACGGCACGCCGTCGACCACCGGGAAGACGGTGCGCAGGCTCTCGTGCCGCTCGACCACGTCCGCCAGGGCGGCTGCCAGGGCCTTCTGGTCCAGGTCTCCGGAGAGCCGCAGTGCCAGCGGGATGTTGTAGGTGGCGCTCGGGCCCTCCATCCGGTGCAGGAACCACAGCCGGCGCTGCGCGAAGGACAGCGGGACGGCCTCGGGCCGCTCGCGCCGCGCCAGGGCCGGCCGCGCCCGGCCCGCGACATCCACCGCCGCCGCCAGTTCCGCCACCGTCGGCGCGTCGAACAGGTCGCTCAGCCTCAGCTCCACACCGAGCACCGACCGCACCCGGGCGATCAGCCGGGTGGCCAGCAGCGAGTGGCCGCCGAGGTCGAAGAAGCTGTCGTCCGGCCCGGCCTCGGCCACTCCGAGCACTTCGGTGAAGAGTCCGGCGAGCAGGTGCTCGGTCGCGGTGCGCGGAGCGCGGCTCGGGGCGGCCACGGTCTGCTCGGGGGCCGGAAGGGCCCGTCGGTCGAGCTTCCGGTTCGGCGTCAGCGGCAGGGCGTCCAGCGTCATGAACGCGGCCGGCACCAGGTACTCCGGCAGCCGGTCGCGCAGGTGCTCGCGCAGGGTGGCCGCGGTCACCTCGGAGCCGGGGGCCGGCACGACGTAGGCGACCAGCCGGGCGTCCCACTCGGTCCGCACCACGACGGCGGCCTGCGCGACCTGCGGGTGTTCGACGAGTACGGCCTCGATCTCGCCGAGTTCGACCCGGAATCCCCGGATCTTGACCTGGTCGTCGGTCCGGCCGAGGAACTCCAGGTTCCCGTCCGGGCCCCACCGCACCAGGTCGCCGGAGCGGTACATGCGGGTGCCGGGCGGCCCGGACGGGTCGGCCACGAAACGCCCGGCGGTCAGGCCCGGCCGGCCCAGGTAGCCCCGCGCCAGGCCCGCGCCGGCGATGTAGAGCTCACCCACCTCACCTGCGGGCACCGGCCGCAGCGCGCCGTCCAGCACCTGGAGCCGGGCGTTGCCGACCGGTCGGCCGATGACCGGGCGCCGGCTCGACCCCAGCGGCGCGACGACCGAGTTCACCGTGCACTCGGACGGCCCGTAGAGGTTCACGCAGGACACCCCGTCGGCCGCCCGCAGCCGCTCCCACAGCTGCTCCGGGACGGCCTCGCCGCCCGCCGCGACCATCGCGGGACGCCGCTGCGGGTCGTCCAGCAGGCCGTGCGCCACCAGGATCCGGAGGTAGGACGGGGTGGCCTCGACGGCGTCGAGGCGGCACCGCCTGGCGTAGTCGACGAAGGCGTCCGGGTCGGTCCAGGTCGCGTGGTCCAGGACGTGCAGCTCATGGCCCGCGAACAGGGCCAGCAGCTGGTTCCAGGACGCGTCGAACGAGACCGAGGTGGTCAGCGCCACGCGGAGCCGGTGCCGTTCCGCAGGCGGGGACGGGAAGGGGGGCCGCCGCAGGCCGGCGAGCAGGTTGAGCAGGCCGCCGTGCGTCGGCAGCACGCCCTTGGGCCGCCCTGTGGAGCCGGAGGTGTAGATGACGTAGGCCGGGTGCTCCGGGTCGACGGCCGCCTCCGGGTCCCGCGCCGGGCAGGCGGCCACCAGCGCCGCCGTCGCCGGGTCGTCGACCAGCAGTGGCTCCGCAGGACCGGTCCCGGGCAGCCGGTCCCGGGTGCGGGCGTCGGTCACCACCAGGACCGGCCGCGCGTCGTCGAGCAGGTACCCGATCCGGGCGGCGGGGTACTCCGGGTCGACCGGGACGCAGACGCCCCCGGCCTTGAGCACCGCGAGGATCGCCACCACCAGTTCCGCCGAGCGCGGCAGGGCCACCGCCACCGGCCGCTCCGCCCCCGCCCCACGGGCGATCAGGGCGTGCGCCAGCCGGTTCGCCCGCGCGTCCAGCTCCGCGTACGTCAGGGACGCGTCCGGCCCCACGACCGCGAGCGCGTCCGGCGTCGCCCGCACCTGCGCCCGGAACAGCTCCGGGAGGCTGCCCGGGGGGCCCTCGACCACCGGACCGGTGCCCAGCTCCAGCAGCTGGCGCTCCTCGTCCGCGGTGAGCAGGCCGATCCGGCCGACCGGCTGCTGCGGGTCAGCGGCTGCGACGCTGTCCAGCAGTGCGAGGAGGCGCCGTTGGTGGACGGCGAGTTCGTCGTCGCTCCAGACCTGGGGCGCGCCCTTGAGTTCGACCCGGAGCTCGTCGTCGCCCCGTCGGCCGGTGATCCAGAGGGCCAGCCCGGTGGTCGGCTCCGGGAGCAGGTAGTGCAAGGTGGCGGGATGACCGGCGAAGCTCGGTGCGGAGTCGAAGACCATGATGTTGACGACGAGCGGGAACGCCGCCCCGGGGGTTCCAAGGTCCCGGAACAGTTCCTCGCTGCGGTGGCGCTGGTGCGCGAGGGCCGCTTCGGCCTCCCGTGCCGTCTCCGCGACCAGGTCGTGCCACCGCGTGTCGGGGCGCACCGGCAGACGCAGGGGCACCACGTTCGCCACCGTGCCGGGCGAGGACATCAGGGCGCGTTCGGCTCCCTCGCGCCCGGTGACCGGAAGGCCGATCAGCACGTCACGGTCCCCGGTGAGCCGGTGTGCGTAGAGGGCCGCCGCCGCGATCAGCGGGCGGGACCAGTGGGCTTCGGTCCCCGCGTCCGCCGATCGCAGCGTGTCCACGCGGAGCACCGCCGGTTCCACCGCCGAACGCAGGCCACTGCCGCTGCGCCGGACCCGGCCGGTGAGCCGGGTCGGTTCCGGTAGGCCGGCGAGCCGCTCCGTCCAGTACGACCGGTCGGAGGTGAACCGCCCCGAGGCGCGGTAGTCGGCGTCACTGCGGAGCAGGTCGTCCAACGAACGGAACGGCGACGGCGGGACCGGCCCGCCCGAGGCCAGCGCCGTGTACATCCGTGTGAGACGCCGTCGGACCAGGGAAAGGCCGAAGCCGTCCATCACCAGGTGGTGATGGTTCTGGTACAGGAGATGGTGCACCGGCGACAGGCTGATCAGCGCGAAGCTGAAGAGCGGGTCACGGGCGAGGTCCAGCGGGCGCATCCGGTCCCCGGCCATCCACGCCAGGGCCGCCGCCCGGGGGTCCGGCTCCGCGCTCAGGTCGAGCCGGGTCGGCGCCCAGTCCCATGCCGCACGGACGACCTGGCGCGGCTCCTGCCCGTCGTGGACGAAGCTCACGTGCAGGGCGTCGATCTCGTCGACGACCCGGCGCAGCGCGGTCTCGACGAGTTCCGTGTCGACCGGTCCGTGGACCTCCAGGTATTCGCCGATGCGGTAGGCGTCGAGGGCTGTCCGCGCGCGCTGTTCGGCGAGCCAGATCTCGCGCTGCGCCGCCGTCAGGGGAAGGGCGTCGCCATCGCGACGGGACATGGGGTACCTCCAGGAGTGTGGGCAGGCGTGGTCGCAGGACGCGCCGGAGCACACCGATCGCGGTGACGTCACGCGGTGGGTGGTCGGGCGGCGCGGCCGGTGCGGTCAGGCGGCGAGTTCGCCGGCCTGGAGCTGCCAGAGGGATGCGTAGAGTCCGTGCCGGGCGAGGAGTTCGTCGTGGGTGCCCTGTTCGGCCACGACGCCGCCCCTGTCCATGACGTAGATCCGGTCGGCGTGGCGGACCGTGGAGAGCCGGTGGGCGATGACGACCATCGTCCGGTCGGCCGCGAAGACACGGAGCGTGCGCTGGATGGCGGCCTCGGTCTCGTTGTCGACGGCGGAGGTGGCTTCGTCGAGGATCACGACCGGCGCGTCCTTGAGGATCGCGCGCGCCAGGGCGATCCGCTGCCGCTGGCCGCCGGACAGGGCGGCGCCGCGTTCGCCGATCACCGTGTCGTAGCCGTCCGGCAGCGACGCGACGAAGGTGTGCGCCTCGGCCATCGTGGCCGCCTCGACCAGGGCCTCGTCCGAGGCCCCGAAGCTGCCGTAGCGGATGTTGTCGGCGATGGTGCCGTCGAAGAGGAAGGGGTCCTGGGCAACGAAGCCGATCGCGTGGCGCAGATCCCTGCGCGGTAGGTCGCGCACGTCCCGCCCGTCGATCAGCACGCTGCCGGACGCCACGTCCTGAAAGCGCATCAGCAGCTTGGCGACCGTCGTCTTGCCGGAGCCGGTGGCGCCGACGAGGGCGGTGACCTGCCCGGCGGGGATGGTCAGGGAGAGGTCCTCCAGGGCCGGCGGCCGGCCGGGGTAGGCGAAGGTCACGCCGTCGAGGACGATCTCGCCCCGGACCTTTTCGACGTCGAGCGGACCGCCGGTTCCTTCGGTCTCGGCGGGCAGGGCGTACAGCCGCCGGACCCGGTCGTGGGCGGCGAGCGTGCGCTGGTACTGGTCGACGATGCCGCCGAGCCGGTTCATCCGCATCAGGACCATCTGGGGCAGTCCGATCAGTGGGCTGAACACCTCGAACGGCAGACTGCCGCTCAGCACCGCCCGGCCGCCGATCAGCAGGGTGCCGGCCATCGAGCTGGTCGTGCAGACCCGGACGATCTCGGCGTGGCGGATCGTGCTCCGGTCGGTCTGCCGGCTGCTCTCCTGGACCTGACCGCTCAGCTCGTCGATGCGCTCGGCCTCGTAGTCCTCGGTGCAGAAGCTCTTGACGGTGGCGCCGGCCTCCAGGGTGTTCACCAGCTGGCTGTGCAGCCTGGCCCGGTCCTCGCCGGAGACGGCGTAGTCGGCCGCGACCTTGTCCTGGTAGTGGAACGACAGCCAGGCGATGACCGGGATGGGCAGGAACGCGATCCAGGCGATCTGCGGGGCCAGCAGCAGGAACAGCGGCACCAGGACGGCCAGGCTGGTGCCCAGTTGCAGCAGGTCGCCGGCCGAGGTCGCGAAGAAGGCGCCCAGCTGGCGGACGTCCTCGGTGAGCGCGCCGGCGACCCGGGTGGTCCGCTCGCCCTCCAGGTGTCGCAGTTCGAGGTGCTGCACGTGGGCGTACGTGCGGCCCCGCCAGTCGTGCTCGATGTCCTGGCCGAGTCGGCGCCACTGGAGGTTCGAGGCGTACGACAGGCCCGCCACGGCGGCGCAGGCGGCGGCCACCAGCCCCGCCAGTCCGCAGAGTTGAGCGGACGCGGTGGTCAGGCCGAAGCGGATCAGCGGCGCGGCCTCGCCCTTGATGAGGACCAGCGCGGTCCAGCCGAGGAAGGTGCCGAGCGCCATCTCCGCGATCTGGCAGGCGACGGACAGGGCGGAGGCACGGCAGAGCCGCCGGCGGTGCGGTCCGACGATCTCCAGCAGGGGGTGTCGTTCGGTTCCGGCTCCGGGCAGGTCCGTGGTCGCGTCGGCCGTTCGGCGCCAGGCCTTCCGGACGACGGCCCCGGTCGCCGCCGCCACGCCGCCCAGCGCGACCAGTTGCCTGCTGAGCGCCGACCCGCGGATCAGGGCGATCCCGGCCGCCACGCCGCCCCCGACGGCGAGCACGGGGCGTACCACGACGCCACGGTCGGCGCGCGGGGCCGGTTCGGCGGCGGACCGGGCCGGCCCGGGACGGGCGACCCTGGACACACCCTCCGTGACCAGGGCGACGGCCCTGCGGATGATCCGGTCGACGTCTGCGGCGCTTACGCGCACATCGTGCCGGACGAGGACCCGGCCGGTGATCGGGTTGGCCTGCGCCTGGGTGATCCCGGGGATCCGCCGCAGGGCCGCGGCGAGGACTTCGGCCGCCCGGGGCCGCCCGAGAACCGGTTTGACGTCCCAGCGCTGACGGCCCGGAATGACCGATCGCAGGCGCACTTCCAGATCCACGACGTGATTCCCGGCTGCGGCACCCAGCAGAGACGGCATGTGTACGATCACCTGTTTTGCGGAGGTCGCTGAAAACGTCACGGGCGTGACGTATTACTGCGACGGAGTGGAATTCTGAAGGAGGAGGGAAACCCGGCCGACGGGCCTGCGGCCGACCGCCGCCCGGACGCGCATCCGAGCCCGGCCGGAATGTGCGCCCAGGCGACCGGGGCCGTCAGTGCGCCTTGCCGACGCCGGCGGTGGTACGGACCCTCGGGGTCCTCGCCTCGCCCTCGGTCCGATCGGCGGAGTCGCCCTTCCCGGCGGCGGCCGGCCGGCCGTCGCCCGTACGGGCTCCGCCGTCACCGGCGGCGATCTGCGCCGCCACCACATCGGCGGCGACCTCGGCCGCGAGGTCGTGGATGTTCTCTCCGGCCTCGTGGGCCGCCTTCTTCACCTCAAGGACGATGCCGACGGAGGTCTTGACGACACCGCGCATCAGCGGCTTGAGGAGCCGTTTGGCGAGTGGCGCGACGACGAGGCCGACCAGGAAGGGCGGTACTAGGGGCGGCATGATGCTCCATCCTCTCTACATATACGCATGACAGGGGGCCCGGACACTGCGGATAGCGAAGCAGCGCCCAGCCGGGCGGACACAGCGGGGTCGCTTCCGCTTCCGGAATTCGGCAGTCAACCTGCCGAGCCGAATTCCTCAGGGGTGGAGCCCACTGCCCGCTCTGCCACCACCGTAGTCGAACCGTGGGCATCAAGGCCGAACAGCCTGGGCCGGTTCACTCGTGCGAGTGCTCTTGACCTTTCTGGGCACCACGGATTGCAAGGACACCCATTGAACGATTCGATCGTATTTTCATAATTATTGATGCTGGTATCCGAGTTCACGCGCCACCCGCCGCCGGAGGGCCGCAAACGGCAGCCCGCCGCCGCCCAGCACCACCTCATGGAAGGCCCGCACGTCGAAGCCGCCGCCCGAGCCCGCCTCGGCCCCGGCCCGCAGCCGGGTGAACTCCAGGTAGCCCGCACGGTAGGAGAGCGCCTGCGCGGGCAGGTCCGTGGAGTACCGCAGCAGGTCCGAGTCGATCTGGCCGTCCGCCTCGGTGGAGTTGGCGCGCATGAAGTCCCGCGCCTGCTCCAGGCTCATCGTCCCGAGGTTGAGCCCGGTGTCGACGACGAGCCGCTGCGCGGTGAACCGCTCCTGAGCAAGGCGCCCGTACGCGTCCCAGGGGTCGTCGTAGAGGCCCATCTCCCAGCCGAGGCCGGCCGCGTACTCGGCCCAGCCCTCGTTGAACGCGCCGAACTCCGCCACCTCACGACGCAGTTGCGGCAGGGTGCGGCTCTCCGCCTGCCGGGCGAGATGGAAGTGGTGCCCGGGTGCCAGCTCGTGGTAGATCAGCGAGGCCGAGCCCAGCAGGGACCTCCGGTCCAGCTCCGAGCCGTTGTAGCGGTAGCGCCCGACCGGGTCGGCTGCGGTCGGCGGCTCGTAGTATCCGAAGGTCATCCCCGCCTCCAGGGCCGGGTCCAGTCGGGCCAGCCCGTACGGGGCGGCCGGCAGAGCGGCGAACCACCGCGGCAGCAGCGGGGCCAGCCGGTCGAGGTGGCCCCGGTACCGGGCCTCGACCTCCTCCGGCGTCCGGGCGTACAGACGGGGCTCGGCCCGCAGCCGGTCGTGGAACTCGGCCTCGGAGCCGCGAAAGCCCAGGGCCGCCCGCAACTCCCCCATCCGTTCGGCGAGCTCGCGGCACTGCTCGCGGCCGAGCTCATGGAGCCGCTCGGGCGGCACGCCGTCCCCGGTGTGGGTCCGGACGAACTCCCGGTACGCCTGCTCACCGCCCTCGTACCGCGCCCAGCCGACGGCCTGCGGCGCACCGCACGCGGAGGCCGGGTCGTCGACGGCGGCGAGCAACCGGTCGAAGGCCGGCACCAGCTCGGTCGCCACCAGCCGTCGCACGCCGTCCCGGAGTAGCCCTCGGTCGGCCGGCCCCAGTCCGACGAGCCGGTCGTCGTCCACTGCCACCCGGCGGGCCACGGAGGACCGCAGGCCGGCGACGGTGGTGCGCACACCGGCCAGGGCCGGAGCGGGCACCCGGAAGCCGTGGGCGGCCTGCTGCACCGCCTTGTCGACGATCGAGCCGACCACCCGGCCCAGCCGGTGCACCAGCCCCAGGTACCGCTGGACGTCCGGTCGTCCGGTGAAGGTGAACGGGCGCAGCACCGCGTCGGTGTACAGCGACAGCGGGAACAGCCGGTACGGCGTGGCGGCGGGCGTCAGCCAGTAGCAGCGGCAGGCCCGCAGTTCCTGTTCGGCGAGCGCCGCGAGGAACGCCGCGGTGTCGGCGTCGACACCGGACAGCTCCGCGCCGTCGAGCATCCGGACCCGGTCCAGCACGCCCCGGGCGAACCGCGCCCGCTCCTCGGCCTCGGCGAGTGATGCCCCGGGCAGCGTCTCGACCCGGAGCCCCTGGCGGACCCTCAGCAGCGGGTCGCGTTCCAGCAGGAACCCCCAGTAGCGGTCCGCCAGGCGGCCGATCTCACGGCCCGGTTCGTCCGTCCTCATGCCGCAAGTGTGGCGACGGTGCGCCGCCCCGGTCGCCGGCCGACCGGGGGGAAGCCGCGCTGTCCCACGAACGGGTGAATCACGTGGGCCGCACCGCGCCCGCCCCGGTGGCCTCCGGCCCAGCGGGCAGGCGTCTCCCCCCTCTCGGCACGGACTGTCCACGCCGCCGGGCTG
This sequence comes from Streptomyces sp. NPDC092296, assembly GCF_044755465.1. Classification (NCBI taxonomy): domain Bacteria; kingdom Bacillati; phylum Actinomycetota; class Actinomycetes; order Kitasatosporales; family Streptomycetaceae; genus Streptomyces; species Streptomyces sp. NPDC092296. The sequence goes on from NZ_JBIVRB010000009.1 coordinate 155,000, forward strand.
ACCCTCCGTCGTCCGAGCCCGGTGGCACCATGACGCCATGCCCCGCCGTTCCCTGCCGATCCGCCTGGCGGCCGGCGTGACCGCCGCGACCGTCGTGCTGGCCGGCTGCGGCAGCACGGGGCGGTCCGCCACGACCACGCCCCTCGTGGCCGGCGGGACCGTCCGTATCGCGGCATCCGCCGAGACCCCGAGCTTCGATCCGTACTCCGCCTTCGGCGCCGCCCAGGCCGGCTACGCCTACGACTCGCTGGTCAACGTCGCCGCCGACGGCACCCTGGTCTCCGGCCTGGCCTCGTCCTGGCAGGCCACGACCACCACCGCCACCTTCACCCTCCGTCCGGGCGTCACCTGCTCCGACGGCACGCCCCTCACCGCCTCGGCGGTGACCCGGGCGCTGACCTACGCGGGCGACCCGGCCAACCAACTCGCCGGCGCCCAGGCCGTCCTGCCGACCGTCCCCTTCACCGCGAGCGCCGACGACCCGACCGGCACGGTGTCGGTGACCACCACCGCCCCCTTCCCGTTCCTCACCCGCACCCTCGGTCTGCTGCCGATCGTCTGCCCCGCCGGTCTGGACCACCCCCGGTCGCTCGACCGCACCACCCAGGGCACCGGCCCCTATGTGCTGACCCGCTACACCCCCGGCGGGCCGTACGAGTTCACCGTCCGCGACGGCTACACCTGGGGACCGGCCGGGGCGACGACGGCGGAGCCCGGCCTCCCCGCACACCTCGTCGTCTCCGTGGTGCCCCGGGCCTCCACCGCCGCCAACCTGCTGATCACCGGGGGCGTCGACATCGCGAACGTGGACGGGCCGGACCGCGCCCGGCTCACCGGCCGCGGCCTCGCCACCACCGACGTGGCGACCGTCGTCGGACTGACCTTCTTCAACCAGCGCCCCGGCCGACCCCTGGCCGACCCCGCCCTGCGCCGGGCCCTGGTATCCGCCCTCCACCGCCAGGGGCTCGCCAACGTCGCCGTCGGCGGCACCGGCCGGCCCGCCACCGACTTCGGCGCTGACGGCGCCGTCTGCCACGCCGACCTCGCCGCCGCCAACCTGCCCGCGCCGGACGCGGCCAAGGCCCTGCGCGGCGCCGGTTGGACCCGCGCCGGTGGCGGCCCCCTCGCCAAGGACGGCCGACCGCTCCGGCTACGCCTGATCACCAGCGCCGACCTCGGCCGGACCCTGCCCTCCGTCGCCGAGCTGATGGCCCGGACCTGGACGTCGCTGGGCGCGGACGTCAGGCTGGTCACCGAGAGCCTGCCGGCCCTCGTCAACGCCATGTACCGCACCGGTGACTTCGATGTCGTGGTCGGCACCTCACCGGGCTTCGCCCTGCCGGTCGGCTTCGTCCCGTTCTTCTCCGGCCCCACCCCCGCCCGGGGTCTCAACTTCGCGGGCGTCGCCAACCCCGAGTACGACGCGCTGGTCACCCGGGCGCTCCGGGAGGCGGACACCGCCGGCTGCGACACCTGGAACCGGGCCGCCGCCGCACTCCTCCGCTCGGCCGACGCGCTCCCGATCGCGGACGGCCGGAGCACCGTCTACGGCTACCGCACCACCTTCACGACCACCTTCGGCGGCCGGCTCGTCCCCACCAGCATCCGCCTCCACCAGTGACCGGGGGACCCAGCGTGTCCGTACCCCACCTGCTGCGGCACCCGTGGACGGCGTTCCTCGGCCGCCGGACCGCCCGGCTGCTCCTCTCGCTCGGGATCGTGCTCACCGCGTCGTTCGCGATGGTCCGCCTGGTCCCCGGCGACCCGGTCCGCGCCGCGCTCGGCGTGGACGCCCCGCCCGCCCTGGTGACCGCCCAGAGGCACCGGCTCGGGCTCGACACCCCCTTCCTGTCGCAGTACCGCCACTATCTCGACGGCCTCCTGCACGGCGACCTCGGCACCTCGCTGATCACCGGCACCCCGGTCGCGGAACTGGTCCGCACTCGGCTGCCGGCCACCCTGGAGATCGCCGGCCTCGCCTTCCTCGTGACCCTCGCCGTCGCCCTGCCCTGCGGCCTGCTCGCCGCCGTCCGCACCCGCGACGGCCGGCATCCGCGCACCGAGCTGGCGTTCACGGCGGTGAGCGCGGGCCTGACCGGGGTGCCGGACTTCGTCCTGGCGGCCGGGCTCACCGCACTGCTGGCCGTCGGCCTCCAGTTGCTCCCGGCGGCCGGCGCGGCAGGCGCCGCGTCCCTCGTCCTGCCGGTCCTCGCGCTCTCCCTCGCCCCCACCGCCGTCCTGGTGCGCATCGTCCGGGTGGAGGCGCTGAAGGTGCTGGACGAGGACTACATGCGCACCGCCCGGAGCAAACGGCTGTCCCCCGCGCGCCGCTACCTGCGGCACGCGGCGCCGAACATGGCGACCGCCACGCTCACCGTCGCCGGGAGCCTGCTGCCCGCCATGATCGCCGGCACGATGCTGGTCGAGAAGGTGTTCGCCTGGCCCGGCATCGGTTCGGCCATGGCGCAGTCCGTGGTCGCGCAGGATTACCCGGTGGTCCAGGCGATGGTGCTGATCCTGGGCACGACCGTGCTGCTCGCCGGCCTCCTGGTCGACATGCTGCTGGCGGTACTCGATCCGCGTTCCGCGATCCGGGAGGGGTGAGCAGCCGATGTCCCCTTCCACCAGGTGTCCGCGCCCGCCCATGGTCTGGATCGCGGCAGCCATGCTGGCGTCGCTGGTCGTGCTCGCGCTGGCGGGCCCGCTCGTCTGGGGCGCGGCGGCCGACCGCCCCGATCCCGCTGCGGTGCTGCGGGGCCCGTCCGCAGCACACCCGTTCGGCACCGACGACCTCGGCCGGGACGTGCTCGCCCGAGTGCTGACCGCCACCCGGCCCTCCCTGCTGTTCGCGCTGGCGGCGGCTCTGGTCGGCGCCGGTGCGGGCGTCCTCCTCGGGGCGTCCACCGCAGTCGTCGGTCCCCGCACCCGGCGGTGGCTCGGCGCGCTGATCAACCTCCTGCTCGCCTTCCCCGCGCTCCTGGTCGCGCTCTTCCTCGCGGTCGTGTTCGGCGCGGGCGCCGGCGGGGCGGTGCTCGCCCTCGCCGTCGCGGGAGTGCCCGGCTTCGCCCGCCTCGCCCAGACGCTCGCCGCCGCCGTCGCGGGCACCGACCACCTGGCTGCGGCCCGGGTCCTCGGCCTGCGCCGGTACCGGCTGCTGTGGCGACATGTCCTGCCCAATATCGCGGAGCCGCTGCTGCTCAGCGCCACCACGGCGGCGGGCACGGCCCTGGTCGCGCTTTCCGGGCTGAGCTTCCTCGGCCTGGGCGTCCAGCCGCCCGGCTACGACTGGGGACAGCTGCTCGACCAGGGGCTCGACCGCATCTACGCCGAACCCCTGCCCGCGCTCGCCCCGGGCCTGGCCGTCCTCTACGCCGCCCTGACGTTCCAACTGCTCGGTGAGGTCCTGGCCGGGGGCGCTGCCCGACGCAACCGGGCACCCGGCAGACCCGCGCCGCCGGTCGCGCCGAGCGGGCCCGCCGAGGACGGCCTCGTGCTCCAGGTCGAGGACCTCGGTGTCGAACTCCCCACTCCGCACGGCACGATCCGGCCGGTCCGCGGCGTGAGTTTCTCGCTGCGCCCCGGCGAGATGGTCGGGCTCGTCGGTGAGTCCGGCTCCGGCAAGTCGCTCACCGCGCTCGCGATCGCCGACCTCCTCCGGGACGGGGCGCGGGTGTCCCGCCGGACTCTCCGTCTGCTCGGCGCCGACCTCGCCGTCATGACGCCGAAGCAGCGTGAGCACCACCTCGCGACCGGACTGGCGTTGATCTTCCAGAATCCGGCCTCCGCGCTCAATCCGTCGCTCCGTGTCGCCACCCAGCTCACCGAGACCGCCCGGACCCACCGCGGCCTGAGCCGCGCCCAGGCCGCCGCGGACGCCGCCGAAGCGCTGCGCCGGGTCGCCCTCCCCCCAGCGGTGCTGCGCTCCCGCCCCCACCAGCTCTCCGGCGGGCAGCGCCAGCGCGTGATGATCGCGGCCGGACTCATGGTGCGGCCTAGCCTGATCATCGCCGACGAGCCGACGACCGCGCTCGACGTCACCGTGCAGCGGCAGATCACCCGGCTGCTCTCCGACCTCCGGCAGGACACCTCCGCCGCCATCCTGTTCATCAGCCACGACATCGCGCTCGTCGGCGAGTCGTGCGAACGCGTCCTGGTGATGTACGGGGGGACGATCGTCGAGACCCTGCCCGCCGACCGCCTCGCCGACGCCACCCGGCACCCCTACACCCGGGCACTGGTCGAATCGGTGCCGGACCTCGCCGGGCACCGCGACCGGCCGCTGCCGACGGTGGAGGGCGCGCCGCCCGATCCGCTGGCTGCCGCCCCGGGCTGCCCGTTCGAGCCCCGCTGCCCACGCCGCCGGGAACCCTGTGCCGAGGAGGCCCCACCGCTGGACAGCCTCGACGCGGTCCACCGGGTCGCGTGCTGGTATCCGATGCCGGCGGCAGCGGACCGGGTGGGGACGGCTCCGGCGGGGACGACTCCGGTGTGGACGACTCCGGTGGAGGCGGATCAGGCGGAGGCGGATCAGGCGGAGGCGGACCGGGTGAAGGTGGAGCAGGTGGAGGCGGAACCGTCATGACGGACCTGCGCCTCTGCGGCCTCACCGTCCGCCACCACGGCCCGCGCGGCCCCGTCACCGTCGTGGACGGCGTCTGGCTGGACATCCCGTCCGGCACCACGCTCGGGCTGGTGGGCGAATCCGGCTCGGGGAAGTCCAGTCTGTCCCGTGCGATCGTCGGGCTCGTCCCCGTGCACGGGGGCCGGGTCCTGCTGGGCGGCCGGGAGATCCGTGTCCGGACCGTCCGCGACCGGCGTCGGCTCGGCCGTCTGGTCCAGGTCGTCCTCCAGGACCCCGACACCGCGCTGGATCCCCGGATGACGGTCCGCCGGACGCTCGTCGAGGCGGCCACCGTCTTCCAGCGGCTCGACCGGCACGCCCGCGCCGAGCGCGTCACCGGCCTGCTCGGCCTCGTCGGCCTGGACCCCCGGCTCGCCGACCGCCTGCCACGGCAACTGTCCGGCGGCCAGCGCCAACGGGTCGCCATCGCCCGCGCCCTGGCCGTCGAACCCGGCCTCCTGATCGCCGACGAGATCACCTCGGCGCTCGACGTCTCGGTCCAGGCGTCCGTCCTCAACACGATCCGCGAACTCCAACGGCGGCTCGGCCTGACCGTGCTGTTCATCGGCCACAACCTGCCCGCGGTCTGCCATGTCTCCGACGCGGTGGCGGTGATGCGGCACGGCCGGATCGTCGAGACCGCCCCCACCGAGTCCCTTCTGCGCGCCCCGCAGCACCCGTACACCCGGGCGTTGCTGGCGTCCGTGCCGAGCCTGCGCACGGCTCCGCCCCAGGGGAGGCCGTCGTGACCGCCGCCCGGCCGGACGCGGTGACGGTCGGCACCGATCTGGTCGGCGCCGCGTCGCCGCCGCTGCCGGACACCGCCGCCCTACTCGTCGGCAACGCCCGGCCGACCGGCCGACGACCCACAGAAGTGCGTCGAGACCGGTCACGGCCCCGACGGCGACCCGGTCCACCGCCGTTGCGAGCGCACCGGCAGCGCCGTGGGGCCGGGCCCCTGCTCCCGCCGGCACCCGACCCGGGCCGACTCCGCCCGCACCGTCAAGGGCTGATCGCGCTCACCTCCCGCACCAGATCCCCGACCACCTCGGCCACGAACCCGGGAACCTCACGCGGGAAGTCGTGGCCGGTGCCCTCCGGCGTGTACACCAGCCGGGACGCCGTCGACGCCGCCAGGTAGCGGGTCCTCGTCCGAAGGTAGAAGCGGGCGGTCCGTTCAGCCTCGGCCGGGTCCCGGGCGGCGTCCAGCACCGTGTCGCCGCCTGTGAGATCCCGGGGTATGACCAGCACCAACGGCAGATCGCCGAGATCCTCGTCGTACACCACGATCTCCCAGCCCACCCCCGCCAGGCCGGACGGCGACAGTTCGGCGAAGATCGACGCCGCGGCGCAGGCCCGGCCGGTCCGGCCACCGGCATCCCGGTGCACACCGAACAGCTGCCGTACTGCCGTCAGCACGAACCTCCGACGCACCCCGGCGACCATCGGATTGGGCCCGAAGGCGATGACCTCCAGCGGTGTCGGGTCCAGCAGCACGAGTCCCGCCACCAGATCCGGCCGCCTCCTCGCCACGTTCGCGACCAGCAGCCCGCCGAAGGAGTGGCCGACGAACACGTACGGGGCCCGCTCCCCCGCCCCCTCCAGCGCCGCCACCAGCTCCTCCGCCTCGGCCGCCGTCGTCCGTGGGAACGGCCCGGCATCACTCCAGCCCGAGCCCAAGCGGTCGACCAGCACCGAACGGGTCCACGTCGCCGTCATCTCATGCAGCTGCCGGAACTCCTCACCCGGGGCGTGTCCCCCCGGCATCCAGACGACGGCCGGCCCGTCCCCGGCATCGCCCTCCGCGAGAACGTGCATCCGGTGGCCTCCCACATCCACCAGCTTCCCCGGCATCGGCCGCGCCCGCGCCTCGCGGGCCACCAGCAGCAGGTGCCGCACCGCTCCCACCGCCAGCAGGGCACCGACAGCCACGGCCGACCACCCGAGCGCCACCGCCCAGGCGCTCTCCAACGCCACGAGGCCGATGCCCACCGCCGTCACCAGCAGCGCGACCGGTACGCCCAGCCAGTCCCGGCTCAGCAGGGCCAGCCAGGCGTTCACGACCCGTCCGTCCCCGCACATCGGCCCTCCGCGGCAGCACCATCCGAAACCGGCCCCCGCGTCTCATTCCTACCCCCATGCAGGTACGCCACCCGACAACCGTTCGAGAACACCCCGCGCACGGCCGCCCCGGGCCGCGGAGAGCATCGTCGGGGTTCCCGGCTCTGCCGCCACCAGCCATCACCCTCCAAGCCGATCCACCGGACGGTTACGCACCGTAATAACGTCCCACGACCGCCGCCCTGGCTTCGAACCGCCGCATCGTCGATGAATCACAGCCAGGCTCGCCAAGAAAATCGCCGCAGTTCACAGGCGCAGGCGGTCGCCCGATTCGCTCCTCAGGCGCCGTGATCCGCTCATCGGCCCGCGCCCACAGGGATGGTCCGGCCGGGATCACCGACCGGACCGGCGGTCGCGGACGGCCGGCGCCGTCCCGCCGCTCGGGGCCGCCTGCGCCGGGGAGGCCGTGGCCCAGGGCAATGGAGACCCACCGCAGCGGCTGTGCTCTCGGTGCGGCGCGGGTTGCGGGTCGCGTTGAGTGCGGCGAGCTTTCCGGGAGTGCGGACCGCGGGCCGGGGTGATCAGCGAGCGGGACAGCAGCGGCGGCAGCCGCACGACACCCGGGCCGGTCGGCGTCATCGCTCACCAGCGCCGAGGGGGTCTCGACGTCTTGGTTGCGGTAAGCCGCGTACGCCCGGAGCAGGAGCGCTCGGCGGTCCGCCGACGCGCGGCCGGGCGCCGTCACAGGCCGAGGATCACTTCGCGTACCGCGGCCGGCTGGGAGAGGAACGGGTGATGGCCGGCGTCGAGTTCCACGACGCTGCCCGCCCGGCCGGCGTACTCGCGTTGCAGTTGGGCGGGGGTGCCTCTGTCCTGGGCGCAGACGAGGTACGTCGAGGGCACGTGCCGCCACGCCGTTGCCTTCACCGGCTGCTCAAGGACCGCCAGGCTCTGCGGGGCCGTCCGGTCCGCAGCCCGTCGCCGGATCTCCGGATCGCAGTCTTGGAGGAACGTTGCGGCCAGAGCGTCGGGCCGGACGGTGAAGGTGCCGGCCTCGGGATCGATGTCGAGGAACGGGGCGGGCTCCTCGCCGCCGAACGAGGAGAGGCTCTGCCCGACCTCGGGCAGGTAGCTCGACACGAGCAGCAGGTGGCGTACGGCGTCGATGCCCGCAGCTGCCTCCGCGGTGACGATCCCGCCGTAGCTGTGGGCGACCACGACGGTCGGTTCGTCGTTCGCGGTCAACACGTGTCTGACTGCGGCGACATCCTCGGCCAGCCCGGGGCCTCCCGCGCCCGGCGGCTCACCCGTCTCGCCGCAACTCGGCAGGGCGGGCGCCTCGCTGGTGACACCCCGCTCGGCCAGCAGCTCACCGGTTCGGTGCCACCACCACGATCCGTCCTTGACGCATGCCCCGTGCACGAAGACGACCCTCATCATGACCTCCTCGTTTTCTTTCGGCTACCTGTCGAGCCATAGTAGACGTACCATCAGTTACGTGAAACGATGACGCGATGGGCAGGCAGCGACAACCGCAGATCAGACAGCGGCTTCTCCTCGCGTGCACCGACTACTCGCTCGAGCACGGGCTCCCCGACCGGCTCGAGCCGTTGGCCACCGCCGCGGGCACCTCGAGCCGGATGCTGATCTACCACTTCGGAACCCGTGACGGACTGCTCCGCGAGATCCTCGGACAGGCCCGGCAGCGCCAGCTCCAGGCCTTCACCGACCTGATACGCCTGCGACCTGACGAGCCCTACCCGGCGACCCTGGCCCGCGCCTGGTCCGCGATCTCCGGGCCGGAAGGCGAGCCCTACCTCCGTATGTTCAGCCGGCTGCACGACACCGCAGGAGAGCCCCTCTGGCCCGGCTTTCGGCGGACCGCGACCACCGACTGGCTCGCGCCCATCGAGGCCGGCATGCGCAGCCTCGGGCGCCCCGAGCTGGCCACCGTCGTGCTCGCCGTCATCCGTGGCCTCCTCATGGACCTGGACGCAACCGGCGATGCCGCACGCACGCACCGGGCCTTCCATGACTTCCTCACCACGGTCGGCAGTGCCGAGGGCGCTGAGGTCGATTCAGTGGGCCTGGTGTAGGGGCTCCGGACCGGGCGGGTGGCGGGTCTGTTGCGGGGTGCGCCGGCGCAGCGTCATGTCGGTCATGGCTTCAGGTCCGGCCCACACGCCGGGTGGTCGAGCGCGCCTTCGCCCGGATCACCATGCGGACGACGCCCGGCCCGCGACTGCGGAAGGTATCTCCGACATCAGATCCGCCGTGTGCACCTTCAGCTCCAGCCGCTCTGGGAACGCAAGGTCGGCGGACAACGGCTTCACCTTCTCGACAAGCCGGTGGCCGACGGGCTGTCACTGCGGGACTCGGCCAGTGGCGGCAGCGGGCCCGACCCGAGGCTCCCGAGCCGTTGGGAGAGGTGTTCGAAGTCTCAACCCGCCGGCACAGGGGTGTCGTTGCTTCCCTGGTCTGCCGCACTCGACCTGCCGCACGCCTTGGTCGAGTGGGTCACGGTGCTCACCCTCACTCGTGCGGGTGACCAGCGGTGCAAGCTCCCTCCGCACCAGCGTGCGCGCTCGTCGCCCTCGTCCACGCAGAGGCGAGCCGCCTCCGCCATGGGGCGGAGACGGCCTTCGACCTGGTGGTCGGCCCGGATATCGAAGCGGCCAGGGTGGTTACTGGTTCCAGACCTGGAACTCGGAGATCTGGCCGGCGGGCCAGCCGGTGTTGGCGGTGACGGTGAGCCGTATGTACCGCTGCGAGGTGGGCGGGAAGGTGATGGTCACGCTGTTGCCGGCCGACGGGGTGAATGTGTAGGTCGCCGACGGCTTCAGGGTGGTGAAGCTCTGCCCGTCCACTGAGCCGAGCACGGACAGCGTCTCGTCACGCGTACCCCAGCCGGCGGGCAGTTGGAGCACCAGCCGGCTCACCGACTGCGACGCTCCCAGATCCACCTGCACCCACTGCGGGAACGCGTTGTTCGCGCTCTCCCAGTACGAGTTCTGGTTGCCGTCGGTCACATTGGACGACCCGTACACATCGGTGTGCGAGGACTCGCCGGTCGGCCTGCCCGCAGCCAGATTGGTGGGGCCGGCGGTCGCGCCGGTACCCGACAGCGGCACCGTGGACGGGCTGTTCGACGCGTTGCCGGTGATCGTGACCGACCCGGTCCTGGCGCCCGACGCGGTCGGCGTAAAGCGGACGTTGACCGTGCACGAGGCGTTCACGGCGAGCGCCGTGCCGCAGTTGTTCGTCTGGCTGAAGTCTCCCGAGGCGGCGACCGAGGAGAGCGAGGCGGCCGCCGATCCGGTGTTGGTCACCGTGACGGCCTGGGCCGCGCTGGTCGTGCCGACGGTCTGGCTGCCGAAGCCCAGCGCGGACGGGCTCGCCGTGAGCGAGGCGCTACCGCCGCCGCCCGAGGTGGCGAACGCCATGCTGTTGAGGTTCCACCCGCCATTGTCCTGATGGACGGTCAGGACCTGTCGGCCCGCAGGCAGCGTCACCTGAGTGGTAGCGGTCCCCCAGGTCTGCCACCCGCCGGTGGCCGGGAGATCGACGGCGCCGCTGAGATCGGCGCCCGACGCGTTGGACAGGTGCAGCGCGCCGCTGACCGCGTCGGGTGCGGCGACCCGCAGGCTGACCGTGTATGTGCCGGCCGTGGCGACGTCGACGGTGTAGCGGAACCACTGGCCGCCCGTCGTCCAGCCGAGGTTGTAGCCGCCGCCGGTGTCGGAGGTGGCCTCCAGGTCAACGCCCTCGGCGCGGTAGTCGTTGCCGTTGCCGTTGACGGAGGTGACGTTGAAGGCGACGCCCTGGCCGCCGGTGTCGTAGTCCTCGGCCTGGACGAGCCCCGGGACGGCGGCGGGGGTCCCGCCGTACGGGCCCTCCACGATGCCGCCCCCGCTCTGCCAGCTGTTGCCGCTCGCGGTGGTGGTGAAGCCGGCGGAGTTGTTGGCGAAGGCGATCTTCCCGGCCCCGAGGCCGGTGACGGTGTTGCCGGTGAGGGTGGCCGAGCCGGTGGGCGCGGGGTAGAACGGCGGGGCGATGACGACGCCGTTGCGCCAGGGCGCGGTCACCGTGTTGTTCCGGAGCAGCGTGTTGGTGGAGGTGGAGAAACCCACCCCGTCGTACAGGGCGTTGAGCACGGTGTTGTCGGTGACGGTCACCTGGTCGACGACGCCGACGTTCTGTCCGTCCCCGCCGTTGCCCACCTGGAGGGCCGGTTGGCCCTGGCTGTAGCCGTTGCCGCCCGAGCGGACGACGACGTTGCCGTTGACCGTGGCGCCGAGCAGATCGCTGCCGTTGACGCCGAAGCGGCCGGCGCCGAGTCCGATGTAGCGGGCCGTGTCGGCGATGTAGTTGTCCTCGACGTCCTGGTCGCTGCCGCCGTAGATCCCGATGCCCTTGCCTCCCCAGGGCGCGATGACGGTGTTGTGCGTCATCGTGATGTGCGACATCGGGGTGTAGTAGGTCCTGTTGCCGTTGGAGTCGGTGTTGTAGTTGACCGAGTTGATGGCCATCCCGTCGTCACCGGAGCCGCGTACGAAGTTGTTCGTCGCGGTGAGGTTGCTTCCGACGGAGTTGTTCAGCGACACGTTGTTGAGGTTGATGCCGTCGGCCCAGGCCTCGGTGACGCGGCTGTTCCTGACCGTGCCGCCGGTGCCGGACGCCCAGTAGCCGGACTCGACGTGCTGGCTCCAGATCCCGTCGGCGACCCAGTCGGACCCGGAGGTGTCCATGGCGCCGCCACCGCCGTCGACCATCTCGCGGCTGGTGGAGTTGGTGTCGAGGTGGAGGTTCTGGACGTGGCACGAGGTCAGCTCGAACAGGGCGGCCAGCGGGACGTTGTTGGGCAGCGGGATCTGGCGGTAGATCGTGCTGTACCACATGCCGGCGCCGGCGATGGTGATGCCCTGGGCCTTCAGGCCCGTGGTGCCCTTGAGGTAGAACGTGCCGGCCGGAATCCACAGGGTCTTGTGCTGGGACTGGGCCTGGTTGATGCAGTTCTGGATGGCCGTGGTGCTGTCGACGGCGGCACTGTCCCCGGTCCCGTTGGTCGGGGTGTTGTCGGCCACCGCGCCGCAGCTGGTGATGGAGATGGAGTCGGCGGGCTGGGCCGCCGGCGGCGGCGGGTTCTCCACGTCGATGACGTCGAGGTAGTAGAACGCGGCCGTGTTCGCGGCGTCCTTCTTCAGTTCGATCGTGCTGCCGGGGGCGATCGGCGCGCCGGTGACGAAGGTGTGCGCCTCGTCGAAGTACTCACGGGGGTTGCCGTCGGCCGGGTTCTGGTCGCTGCCGTTGTAGTGGTTGCTGCCGCCCTCGTAGAACCAGCTCTGGCGGGAGTTCAGGTTCAGCGCCTGCCGGAACACGCCGTCGACATAGAGGTCAAGGGTCGCGGTGGTGCCGCCGCCGGTGGCGGAGTCCGGGATGCTCGCGCGGAGGTTGAGCGTGCTGATCGGGGCGCCGGTGGTATTGGTCCACCGGACGCCCTGGCCGACGCCGGTGAGCTGGACGTATGCGTGTCCGGACGCCTCCAGCGCGGGACTTGAGTACTGCGTAGTCGGCGCGGCGGTCAATGACACGGCGGAGGCGCCACCGGTGAGCGTGCCCGCTTCGGCCTCGAAGCTGGTGAACGGGACCGTCGCTCCGGCCCCGGTACTCGCTGCGGCACCGGCGCCCGTCGCTGCTCCCGCCGTGCTGGCCGGGACCAGCGTGGAGACGGCGAGTAAGGCGGAGAGGAGCAATCCGGTCCAGGCACGTGGGGCAGCGTTCGGCAGGTGTCTCATCAGGTCCCTCCCTGGGACGTCCGGAGATGTCGTTCTGCCAGGCATGGCGTCGGCGTTCCGAGATCCGCGAACGCCGGCTGCGACGGCCCCATGGGGCGACGGCCGCCCAGGGGAAAGCAGCGCGCAGAGGGAACGTAGTCGGGTCGACAGCAGAACGCAATAGGTTGATGCATCCATGCAAATATCCAACTTGATTGCGGAGCAATCCACTTGCCGCTCAACGCGGGACGGACCGGTCGGGGTTGGTGCCCGGGATCGGTGCAGTCGGCCGGTCACACCGCGCCTGTTGCGGCTGCTCACGACCGGGCGGCGCGGGGGCGCCCAGGTCGGGCGGAAAGGGGCAGGCGGCATCGCCTGCGGAAGCGGCAGCCCGTACCGCAGCTCCTTCCGGGACGGGGGCCACACCGAAGTGGCCACCCGCGCCCGCGCTTCCGTCAGCCGTCGCTGCGGCGGCCCCAGCAGGTGATCAGCGGCGCGGTGGTGACATCGAGGGTGGGGCGGCAACGCCGTGGTGCGCGCCCTCGGGAGCCGACGTGGGGGGGCAGACTGCCGCCGAAGCCCCGCCGCACCGGGCCGCCGCCGCACCGGTGCCCGGTCGGCGGCATCGACGCTGCCCTGTCGGGCTGACCCGTTGTTTGGCGGGCGCCCCCCGGGTGGAACGCTCCAGTCCGGTTCAGCGCCGCCGCGCGACCCGCCCGCCCCCGCCTGGTGAGGAGTACCTGTGGTGGAGACCCATGGCGTCAGCCGGCGCGGCTTCCTCCACGCGGCGTCCGCCGCCGGACTGGCAGCCGCGACACCCCCGTCCGCACCGTCCGCGTCCGCCGCTGCCGCCGACACGCGCCGTACGACCCTGACCCGCACCGCCGCGACGGGAGGGTCCGTCACCGCCTCCCCGGACGGGAAGTGGCTGATCGCCGAGGTGCAGGGCATCCTGTGGCGACTCCCGCGCCACGGCGGCGAGGCGGTGCGGCTGACCGACTGGGACCTGGAGCCGACCCGGCCCGCCTTCTCCCCGGACGGCTCGGCGGTGGCGCTGTGCGCCTACCGGGGCGGCGGCTTCCACCTGTGGACCATGCGGCCGGACGGCACCGGCCTGCGGCAGCTCACCGGCGGCCCCTGGGACGACCGGGGCGTGGCCTGGTCACCGGACGGCACCCGGCTCGCGTTCTCCTCCGAACGCGGCGGCGACGCGGTCACCGGAAGCTCCTACGGCATCTGGACCCTGGAGCTGCGCAGCGGCCGGCTGACCCGGCTGACCGGCGGCCCGCACCAGGAGAACGAGCCCCGGTCGGCCGGCGGTGCGGCCGACGGCCCGTACGAGGACTACGACCCCGCCTGGACGCCGGACGGCCGCCATGTGGTGTTCGTCCGCGCCGCCGCCGCAACGGGCGGCGGGACGGACGGCGGTCTGACCCTGGCCCGGGTCTCCGCCGCAGGCGGCCGGGTGACCGTCCTGCGCTCGGTGGCCGCAGGCCGCCTGCTGTGCCCGTCCGTCTCCCCGGACGGCCGCGTCGCCCACCTCCAGCTGACCGGCACCACCGACACGCCGTCCTCGCCCGCCGTCGGCGCCGCGCTCATGGTGGACGGCCGGCCGGTCACCACCGCCGAGGACCTGGCCGCAGCGCCACCCCAGTGGATTGGGGCGGACCGGTTGCTGTACCTCGCCGACGGCCGCATCCGCATCCGCACGCTGTCCTCGCCCACGGTCGAGGAGATCCCGTTCACCGCCCACCAGCCGGTACGCCGCCCCCGCTACCCGCCGAAGCGCCGCGACCCGGACTCCACCGCGCCCGCCCGGGTACGCGGCATCCACCTGCCCGCCCTCGCGCCGGACGGCCGACGCGTGGCCTTCGCGGCGCTCAACGCCCTGTGGCTGATGCCCCTCGGCGGGGCCGCGCCGCGCAGGCTCGTCCAGGAGGACCCCGCCCGCTATCTGCAGATGCCGTCCTGGGCACCGGACGGCCGCTCCATCCTCTACTGCACCGACCGCGCCGGACTCACCGCCGTCCACCGCCACCACCTCGGCGACGGCCGCGAGACCGTGCTCGCCGCCGGCGGCCGGCTCCACCCGGCCCTCTCCCCGGACGGCACCCGGCTGGCCTGCCAGGACACCGCCGGCAACCTGCTGCTGCACGACCTGGCCACCGGCACCCACCGCGTCCTGGCCGCGCCGCTCGGCGGCGGCGGTCTGCCGGGCGCCCCCAGCTGGTCCGGTGACGGCCGGTACCTGGCGTTCTGCGACCGCAACCGGCTCAACCGGCGCTTCCGCGAGGGGTACAACCTCATCCGGGTCATCGACACCGCGACCGGCGCCGACACCCGCCACCTGCCCGCCGACCACCAGTCGCTGTCCGACCGCTGCGCCGCCGGGCCCGTCTGGTCCCCGGACGGCCGCTGGATGGCGCTCGTCCTGGAGTCCGCCCTGTGGCTGCTGCCCGTCACCCCCGAGGGCGCCCCCGCCGGACCGCCACGCCGACTCAGCGACGAGCCCGCCGACCACCCCACCTGGGCCGCCGACTCCCGCACCCTGCTCTACCTCTCCAACGGCAGGCTGCGCCTGACCGACCGGGACGGCACCGGGCGGCGCACCGTCCCCGTCGCCCTCACCGCCCGCCGCAGCCTGCCGCCGCGCCGCGACACCGTACGCGTCCACGCCGGCCAGCTGTGGGACGGTACCGCCGAGCGCCCCCGGCACGACGTGGACATCGTGCTGACCGGCCACCGGATCACCGCCGTCGAACCGCACCGCGCGCACCGGCCGACGGGCCGCACCATCGACGCCTCCGGCCGGACCGTCATCCCCGGCCTGTTCGACAGCCACACCCATCCCTGGCCCGACATCTACGGCGGCCGGCAGAACCTGCTCGCGCTCGCCTACGGCATCACCACCACCGCCTCCATGGGCGGCTTCGCCTACGAGGGCGCCCGGCTGCGCGAGTCCCTGGCGGCCGGCCGCCAGACCGGCCCCCGGCTGCTGGCCACCGCCGAACTCATCGACGGCTCCCGCGTCGCCTACAGCATGGGCCGCGCCCACCGCACCGGCGCCGGAGTCCGCCGCACCCTGCAACGCGCCGCCGCCCTGGACGCCGACTTCGTCAAGACCTATGTCCGCGCGCCCGGCTGGACCATGGCCCTGGCCGCCCGCACCGCCCACCGGCTCGGTGTGCCCTGCGGCAGCCACCTGTGCTTCCCCGGCCGCGACGCGGGCCAGGATCTGACCACCCATCTCCAGGCCACCCAGCGGCTGGAGTACGGGCATGCCACCACCCCCCTCGGCCACATCCACCAGGACCTGCTCCATGAGTACGCGGACGGCGCCTTCGCCCTCATCGCCACCCCCTTCACCGCCCTGCCGCTGCTCGGCGCGGACCCCGCCCTCGCCGACGACCCCCGGGTGACCGCCCTCATGCCGCCCTGGGACACCGCCACCGTGCGCGAGGCCGCCAAAGCCGCCCCCACCGCCCAGCAGTTGCACGCCCTCGCCGCCGAGATCCGCGACTACCGCGCCCTCGTCGCCCACGGCGCCACCCTCGCGCTGGGCACCGACGCACCCCTCGTCCCGGTCGGCCTCCATCTGCACCTGGCCCTGCGCGCCCTGCACGCGTACGGCTTCACCCCCGCGCAGGCACTGCGCTGCGCCACCTCCGTCCCGGCCCGGATCTTCGGCCTCCAGGACGACCTGGGCACCGTCGAACCCGGCAGGATCGCCGACCTCACCGTGGTCGACGGCGACCCCTTCACCGACTTCGCCTCCCTGGTCCGCACCCCCATGGCCATCCGCGACGGCGTACCCCACCACCAGGCCGACCTGCTCGCCGCCCACCCCGCGCATGGGCACGGCGCCGCCGAGCACGCCGCCTGGCTGGAGGTCGGCCGCGCCCTGCGCCACGACGCCTGCTGCCACCCGGCGGCGGGTTGAGGTGAACGTCCGACCTGCTCGGCGGCCGGCGCGGGAAGGAGTGCGGCACTGTCACACGCAGACGTGCTGCTCGGTGACGTGGTACGGGGCGGATGGCCGGGGTGCCCGCCGGTCAGCGGGCCGTCTCGGGGTGCCGCTGCTTCGCGTGCAGGGTGCTGTACAGGGTGTCGGCGGCCAGGTGGCGGGCGACATTGGTGGCGCGGCAGTGGCGGAGGCTGTCGAGCATGAGGAAGTCGTGGACCACGCCGAGCACCCGGACGGCGGTGACGTTCACCCCGGCCTGGCGGAGCTTGGCGGCGTACGCTTCGCCCTCGTCGCGGAGCACATCGGCCTCGTCGGTGATGACCAGGGTGGTGGGCAGACCGTGCAGCTGGTCCACCGACGCCCGGAGGGGTGAGGCGTAGACCTCCCGGCGCTGGGCCTGGTCGGTCGTGTACTGGTCCCAGAACCACCGCATGCCGTCGCGGGTGAGGTAGTAGCCCTCGGCGAACTGCTGGTAGGAGGGGGTGTCGAAGTTCGCGTCGGTCACCGGGTACAGCAGCACCTGCGCGCTGAGCCGGACGCCGCCGCGCTCCTTGGCCATCAGCGCGAAGACGGCGGCCATGTTGCCGCCGACCGAGTCGCCGCAGACCGCGAGGCGGGAGCCGTCCAGGCCGTGCCCGGCGCCTTCGGAGACGATCCACCGGCCCACCGCCCAGTTCTGCTCGATCTGGGTGGGGTACTTCGCCTCGGGGGCGCGGTCGAAGACGGGGAAGACCACCGCCGCCTCGGCGCCGACGGCGAGTTCGCGCACCAGCCGGTCATGGGTGGCCTCGTCGCCGAAGACCCAGCCCGCGCCGTGGAGGAAGAGCACCACCGGGAGGGTGCCGGTGGCGCCCTTGGGGCGGATGACACGGGTGGGAACCCGGCCGTACCGGCCCGCGTCCACGGTGATCCACTCCTCGTCCACCTCGGGCCGCTCCACGCCCTTGCCGCTCTGGAGGTCGGCCAGGATGCCGCGGCCCTGCTCGGGGGGCACTTCGTAGATGCGCGGGTGGGGGGAGGTCGCCTCGGCCAGTTCCCTGGCGGCGGCTTCGAGGACGGGGTCGGGGGGCGCGGGCAGCTGGGACATGCGGCGTTCCTTTTCCGTAGACGTTCCGTGGACGGGCGGAGGGGCGGCTCGCGCGGCGAGGCGCCCCCTCAAGCCTCACCGCACACGGGCGATCCGCAACCGCAGGCGCCGCAGAGGTGTTGACAGTGATCAGTCAGTTCACTCACACTCGCCGGGAGAGCGCTCTCCCGTTAGGCAACCAGTACGGAGCAGCCCGCAGCCACCGTGACGCCGCCGGCCGGTCGAGCAGCGGCCCGTCGTCCTGAGGCATGACCCCCTCAAGGAGATGCAGATGAGCCTCCTGTCCCTCTTCCGGCGGAGCATCAGGCGACGCCGACCACTGGTCGCCGCAGCGGCCGTGCTGGCGCTGCTGATGAGCGCTGCCGTCGGCTTCTCGGCCGGCACCGCGCAAGCCGCCTCCACCCTGCTGTCCCAGGGCAGGCCGGCCACGGCCTCGTCCACCGAGAACGCCGGGACCCCGGCCTCGGCCGCCGTGGACGGGGACCCCGGCACCCGCTGGTCCAGCGCCGCCGCCGACCCGCAGTGGCTCCAGGTCGACCTCGGCGCCAAGGCCACCGTCAGCCAGGTCGTCCTGACCTGGGAGGCGGCCTACGCCACGGCGTTCCAGCTCCAGGTCTCGGACGACGCCAAGACCTGGGCCTCCGTCTACTCCACCACCACCGGCGCCGGCGGCACCCAGACCCTCGCCGTCACCGGCACCGGCCGCTACGTCCGGCTGTACGGCACCGCCCGCGCCACCGCCTACGGCTACTCCCTCTGGGAGTTCCAGGTCTACGGCTCGGCCGACTCCACCGGCCCGACCGGCTGCGGCAGCGCCAACGCGGCGCAGGGCCACCCGGCGACCGCCTCGTCCACCGAGAACGCCGGGACCCCGGCCTCGGCCGCCGTGGACGGGGACCCCGGCACCCGCTGGTCCAGCGCCGCCGCCGACCCGCAGTGGCTCCAGGTCGACCTGGGGGCGTCCAGCCCGCTCTGCAAGGTGGTCCTGACCTGGGAGGCGGCCTACGCCACGGCGTTCCAGCTCCAGGTCTCGGACGACGCCAAGACCTGGGCCTCCGTCTACTCCACCACCACCGGCGCCGGCGGCACCCAGACCCTCGCCGTCACCGGCACCGGACGCTACGTCCGGCTGTACGGCACCGCCCGCGCCACCGCCTACGGCTACTCCCTCTGGGAGTTCGCGGTCTACACCGGCACCGGCGGCAGCACCGGAGGCACCACCGGCGGCAGCACCGGTGGCGGCGACGGCGGCGGCACCGGTGACTTCTCCGGTTCGGTCATCTCCGCGTACCAGCAGGTGTCGGCCTCGTCCTGGGAGGGCGCCAACGCCCCCGCCGCGGCGCTGGACGGCCGGACCAACACCCGCTGGTCCAGCCTGGCCACCGACAGCCAGTGGTTGCAGGTGGACCTCGGCGGCACCGCCACGATCAGCGGCATCGTGCTGAACTGGGAGGCCGCGTACGGCACCGGCTACCACGTCGACGTCTCCAACGACGCCAAGACCTGGACCACCCTCTACACCACCACCACCGGCAAAGGCGGCGTGGAGAAGCTCGCGGTCACCGGCAAGGGCCGCTATGTGCGGCTGTACGGCACCGCCCGCGCCACCGGCTACGGCTACTCGCTGTGGGAGTTCCAGGTGTACGGCACAGTCGACACCTCCGCCGCCACCGCGCCGCTGCTCTCCGGGCCCACCAAGGCGCCGGCCACCGTCAACCAGTTCGCCCTGTCCGCGCCCGCCGACAAGGCCCTGATCACCAACACCCGCCGGCCGGCGCTCTCCTGGGCGGCCGTCTCCGGCAGCGCCCGCTACGAGGTCTGGCTCAACGTCAGCCGCACCGACTACGACTTCACCGCCTCGGGCAACCTGCTGGACCTCTACACCAAGGTCGCCGAGGTCACCGGCACCAGCTACACCCCGTCCTGGGACATCACCGACCGGTGGACCTACCGGTGGTACGTGGTCGCGGTGAGCGGGTCGGGTGCCAGGACCACCTCCGACATCCGCACCTTCGGCATCTACCTGCCGGACGTCGCCAAGGCCGACGACGGCATCTCCATCGTCAACGGCGCCCGGGACCTCGACAAGAACGGGACCATCGAGCCCTATGAGGACTGGCGCCAGCCGGTCGAGACCCGCGTCGCCGACCTCCTCGGCAGGATGACCCTGGAGGAGAAGGCGTACCAGATGTTCTACAACGTCCAGTCGTACCCCATGTCCGGCTGGCACTTCGGACCGGCGCAGCCGGCCGACCTCGACACCGTGCTGGTCTCCACGGCCGCCACCCGGCTGGGCATCCCGCCCGTCTCCGCGGGCGACACCACCGCCGGCTACCAGACCACCTACCCGTTGCAGTCCACGCTGGCCGCGGCCAAGGACTACGCGCTCGACTACAAGCTGGCCGACATGCAGCGCAAGGAGGAGCTGGAGGTCGGCGCGCGCGGCACCCTCTCACCGCTCGCCGAGGTGGGCACCAAGGTGATCTACCCCCGCATCCAGGAGGGCAACGGCGAGAACGCCGACGTCGCGGCGGCGCAGCTGCGGGCGCTGGTCGCCGGTCTCCAGGGCGGGCCGGAGCTCAACCCCGGCTCGGTGCTGGCGACCGTCAAGCACTGGCCCGGTGAGGGCGCCGGCGGCGAGGCCGGCATCACTTACGACGGGGTGACCATCAAATACCACATGATCCCGTTCCGGGCCGCGATGGAGGCCGGGGCGGTCAACATCATGCCGGGCTACGCGGGCAGCTCCTACCTCGACCCGGGCGGCCCGGGGGCCGGCGACAGCGCCAAGATCCTCGCCTATCTGCGGCAGAACCTCGGCTACACCGGCCTGATCACCACCGACTGGCTGCCCTCCACCTCCTGGGTGGGCGCGGCCAACGCCGGCTCGGATGTGATGGGCGGGGCCGATCCGGGTGCGGCCGAATTCTCCATGGCCGACTTCGAGTCCAAGGTGCCGCTCTCCCGGATCAACGACGCGGTGACCCGCATCCTGCGGCTGAAGTTCCAGCTGGGCATCTTCGACCACCCGTACGGCGACCCGGTGAACGGCCCGTACCGCTTCCACCAGCCGAGCTATGTGGCGCTGGCCAACCAGGCGTCGCGGGAGTCCGACACCCTGCTGAAGAACAACGGTGTGCTGCCGGTCAAGCTCAACGCCGGGGACAACATCGTGGTGGCCGGGCCGAGGGCCGCCGACGGCGCCTCGTGCTGCATCTGGTCCAGCTACTTCCACCCCGACTACGGCTCGCTGACCACCCTGGACGCCATCAAGGCCAGGGCCGCCAAGGCCGGGGTCAATGTCTTCCAGGACACCGGTCCGTCACCCAAGCTGGCCGTCGTGGCGGTCGGTGAGCCCTCCTACACCCATGCCACCGCATGGCCGAACACCCAGCCCTACCTGCCGGCCGACCAACTGGCCCTGATCCAGAACTTCAAGAAGCAGGGCATCCCGGTGGTGGTGGTGCTGACTCTGCCCAGGCCGATCGTGATCAGCGAGTGGAATGACCTGGCGGACGCCATCGTGGTGACCTACCGGGGCGGTGAGGAGGTGGGGCCGGCGACGGCCTCCCTGCTCTTCGGCGACTACACGCCCAGCGGGAAGCTGCCCTGGCAGCTGCCCCGGAGCCTCGACCAGGTCCTCAAGCCGGGCGGCGGGGACACCCAGGCCGACGCCAACGAGGACTGGAACCTGCCGTACGACCTCGGGGCCACCGCCGCCGAGCGTGCCGACATCCGGGCGAAGATCGACGCTGGACAGCCGGTCCCGACCACCTACGGCAACCCGCTCTACCCGTACGGAGCGGGCCTGACCAGCTGGAAGTGACACTCCGGGGGCCCGGGGACCACGCGGTCCCCGGGCCCCCGCCTGGGCTGGCGGTGCTGGTGTCCCGAGTCTCTGATCCGTCGGCAGTAGGCGGCAAGTGACTCGAGGGTCTGGTCGGCGGTCCTGGCCCAGACGTACGGCCGGGGGTTGTCGTTCCAGTCGGGTGCGGCCGCCGCCGAGCGTGGTGTCCTTCGCGCCGCTGCCGTTGTTCATCCGCAGCGATGCCTTGAGCTGTCCTCGCCGGGGGTGCGCACGGTGCGCTCGAGGTGACGGCATCCGCCCGGCTCGGCCCGGGGGCCGCTTCCGGCCGCGCTGGAGTAACGGGAAGCGACGGGCGGTGCAACAGAGGCGCAACCGGGCCGGTCGATCTGTGGCTCGGCCCGGAAAGGGCCTGATCCGTCTTCCCGTGCCGCCGTCCGCACCCCTAGCATCTCAACTGTCATGGACGCTACAAGACGCCATGGCTCTCACCGTCCGACACCCTTAAGGACAGCCATGCCCACAGCCGGCAGGACTGCCCGCCGCCGAACACTCGCCCAGGCGGCCGGACTCCTGACCACCTCGCTCGCCCTCCTCCTCTCGCTGCCCGGCGCCGCCACCGCGCAATCCGTGGCGGACCGGGGCGCCCCGCCGACGATGACCCACCCCGATGCCGACCACGCCGGATCGGGCCTGCAACGTCAGGGCGGGAGCGGCGTATCCGCCCGGCCCGCAGCCACCCCAGCCGCAGCCACCCCAGCCGCCGCCACCCCAGCCGCCGCCGGCTCGCTGGCCGGCCTGGATGTGAGCAACTACCAGGGCAATGTGAACTGGACGGCGGTCAGGAACAACGGTGCCGCCTTCGCGTACGTCAAGGCGACCGAGGGCACCACCTACACCAGCCCCTCCTACAGCGGGCAGTACACCGGCGCGTACAACGCCGGACTGATCCGGGGCGCCTACCACTTCGCCCTGCCGGACAACTCCGGCGGCACCGCCCAGGCGGACTGGTTCGTCGCGCACGGCGGCGGCTGGTCCGCCGACGGCAAGACGCTGCCGCCCGCCCTCGACATCGAGTACAACCCCTACGGCGCCACCTGCTACGGCCTCAGCCAGAGCGCCATGGTGTCCTGGGTCCGCGCCTTCAGCGACGAGGTACGGGCCAAGACCGGGCGCTACCCGGTGATCTACACCACCACCGACTGGTGGACCACCTGCACGGGCAACACCGCAAGCTTCGGCGCGACCAATCCGCTGTGGCTCGCCCGCTACGCCGGCAGTCCGGGCACCCTGCCCGCCGGCTGGTCGGCGCAGACCTTCTGGCAGTACGCCGACTCCGGGGTCTTCCCCGGCGACCAGGACAGCTTCAACGGCACCCTCGCCGACCTCCAGGCCCTGGCCCTCGGCAACGGCGGCACACCGCCGCCCAGCGCGGGGTGGCCCACCGTGCAGCAGGGGCAGAGCGGTCGGCAGGTGAGCACCGTGCAGTACCTGCTCAATGCGCATGGCGCGTCACTGGCGGTCGACGGTGCCTTCGGCTCGGGCACCGGCAGCGCGGTGCGCTCCTTCCAGACCTCCCACGCACTGGCGGTCGACGGAGTCGTCGGCCCCGCGACCTGGCAGGCACTCCTGGTCACCGTGCAGCAGGGCAGCACCGGCGCGGCGGTCTCCGCCGTACAGGCAGAGCTCAATGCGCATGGCGCGTCACTGGCGGTCGACGGTGCCTTCGGCTCGGGCACCGGCAGCGCGGTGCGCTCCTTCCAGACCTCCCACGCACTGGCGGTCGACGGAGTCGTCGGCCCCGCGACCTGGCAGGCACTCGTCTCCTGACCGTCCCCCGCAAGCTCAAGGAGAGGATCAGTCATGAACGCAGAGCACAACCCGGGAAGGAACATGAGCCGGCGCACCCTCGTCAGAGGCGCGGTCGGTCTGGCGGCGGCGCTGGGCGGCGCGGCCGTCCTGAACGTCGGGCTGGCGGGCCGGGCGTCGGCGTACGGGTGGTCCCGCACGCTCCAGCAGGGCGCCAGCGGCTCGGACGTCACCGAGTTGCAGATCCGCGTCGCGGGCTGGGCGGCGGCCGGCGCGCAGCAGACCTATGTGGCCGTGGACGGCGCGTTCGGGGCGGGCACGGCGGCGGCGGTCAAGCGGTTCCAGTCGGCCTACGGGCTGGCCTCGGACGGGATCGCGGGACCGCAGACCCAGCAGGTGCTCAACGGCCTGGAGGCCGCGGACGGATCGACGACGCACTTCGGCTGGAACGAGTTCACCTCGCACGACGGCGCCGGGTTCACCGGGGGCAAGGTGGGCTCCGCGCAGGTCAAGGAGAACGTGCGGCGGCTGATGTACAAGCTGGAGGCCCTGCGCAAGAAGGCCGGGGACCGCCCCGCCACCATCAACTCCGGCTTCCGCAGCACCTCCTACAACGCCCAGGTGGGCGGCGCCTCCAACAGCATGCACACCTACGGCGTCGCGGCGGACGTGGCCGTGTCGGGGCTCTCCACGCTCAGCGTGTACCGGATCGCCGAGACCTGCGGCTTCTCCGGCCTGGAGACCTACACGGTGTCATGGCAGCACGTCGACAGCCGGATCGAGTACCCGTACGGCTCGCAGTCCTGGTGGTGGGAGGACGGCGTCGCCTGACCCGGGCACCCCGGCCACCGCTCTCGGACCGCCCACCGGCGGCCGGCCTGGCCGGGAGGCAACCGGCTGAGCGCTCCGGTCGGCCCGGCCGGGCCGGCTGGAGCGCTCACCGCGGAGGTACCGGGCCGTGCGGCCTCCCGGTCTCCGGTCAGCCGGCGGCGAGCAGTTCGAGCGTATCGATCACGCGGTTCGAGAAGCCCCACTCGTTGTCGTACCAGGCGACCACCTTGACATGGCGGCCGTCCACCCGGGTGAGAGCCGAGTCGAAGATCGACGACGCCGGGTTGCCCGTGATGTCGGCCGACACGAGCGGGTCGTCCGAGTACTCGAGTACGCCGGCGAGCGGACCCTCCGCCGCTGCGCGGTACGCCGCCAGCACGTCCTCGCGCGTCACATCGCGGGCGACGGTCGTGTTGAGTTCGACGATCGATCCCACCGGAACCGGCACCCGGATCGAGTCGCCCGACAGCCTGCCGTCGAGCTGCGGCAGCACAAGGCCGATCGCCTTGGCAGCGCCCGTCGTGGTCGGCACGATGTTGACGGCGGCCGCGCGGGCCCGGCGGGCGTCGCGGTGCGGACCGTCCTGGAGGTTCTGCTCCTGCGTGTAGGCGTGCACCGTCGTCATGAAGCCGTGCTCGATGCCGGCGAGATCGTCGAGCACTGCGGCCAGCGGCGCGAGCGCGTTGGTCGTGCAGGAGGCGTTCGAGACGATCGTGTGCGCCGCCGGGTCGTACGCGTCGGTGTTGACCCCGAACGCGAGTGTGACATCGGCGCCGTCCGACGGCGCACTGACGAGCACCCTCTTCGCGCCCGCGTCGATGTGGGCGCGGGCGGCCGTAGCCGAGGTGAAGCGGCCGGTCGCCTCAAGCACGATGTCCACGCCGAGCTCGGCCCACGGCAGCTGCGCCGGCTCGCGCTCGGCGAGTACGGTGATGCGGCGGCCGTCGACGACGAGGGCGTCCCCGTCGGCGGTCACCGGGCGGCCGAGCCGGCCCGCCGTCGTGTCGTAGGCGAGCAGCCGCGCGAGGGTGGCGGGCTCCGTGAGGTCGTTGACGGCGACGACCTCCAGGTCGCTGTCGCGTTCGAGCAGTGCGCGCAGCACATTGCGTCCGATGCGACCGAATCCGTTGATGGCGATGCGAGTCATGAGTGGTGTCCTTTGCTCGGTTCGCCCTCAGGATTTCGCGCGGTATCCGCCGGTGACAGCGGCGTGAGTGCCATGGTCCGCAAGGATCGCGCCATGCGGTGGTGGCGGGCTACTCACCCCGGGCGAAGGTCCGCCGGTACTCGCTGGGCGTGGTGCCGAGGATGCGCTGGAAGTGCAGCCGCAGATTCGCACCGGTGCCGAGACCCACGTCCGCGGCGATCTGCTCGATGCCCCGCTGCGAACGTTCGAGCAGCTCACGGGCCACGTCGAGCCGGGCGCGCATGATCCACTGCATCGGCGTGTACCCCGTGTCCTCGACGAAGCGCCGCGAGAACGTGCGCGGCGACACTCCCGCATGCCGGGCGAGCACATCGAGGGTGAGGGGATCACCGAGCCGGTGCAGTGCCCACTCCCGGGTGGTGGCGAACCGCTCACCGAGCGGCTCGGGCACACTGCGCGGTACGTACTGCGCCTGGCCGCCGCTGCGGTAGGGGGCCGCGACCAGGCGCCGGGCCGCGTGGTTGGACGCGGACACCCCGAGATCGCCGCGCAGGATGTGCAGGCACAGGTCGATGCCCGAGGCGGCGCCGGCCGAGGTCAGCATGCTGCCCTCGTCGACGAACAGGACGTTCTCGTCGACCCGGACGAGGGGACGCTTCACCGCGAGTGCCCGGGTGTAGTGCCAGTGCGTCGTGGCGCGCTTGCCGTCGAGCAGGCCCGTGGCAGCGAGCGCGAAGGCGCCCGTCGAGATGGCGGCGAGCCGCGCGCCCCGGTCGTGGGCGGCGATCAGCGCATCGACGACGGACGGCGGGGGGTCGTCACGGTCCGGGTGCCGGTAGCCGGGGACGAAGACGAGGTCGGCCCGCTCAAGTGCGTCGAGGCCGTGGGCGACGTAGTACGACAGGCCGTCGCCGCCGGTCACCAGACCGGCGGCCGCGCCGCACACCCGCACCTCGTACGGCATGCTCGCCCGGGTGGTGAACACCTGCGCGGGAATACCGACATCGAGGGGCTTCGCTCCTTCGAGCACGAGCACGGCGACCTGCCGCAGGGGTGGGACTGGCACGGGGAAGAGGGTACGCCGGAGTGCCGGGGGGTGCATCAGCCCGAGTGCGCCACGGCCGCGCCGGTGCTCGGGCCGACGACGGGCGGAGTTCGACGGACCAGCCGGGTCAGTCGAGATCCGGCAGGGCCAGCCAGTCCTGCCAGGAGAGGTCGCGTCCGACGTACCTCGGACGTTCGAAGGGCCATGCCTCAGCGATCCACTGCGGGACGAGCGCGTCCAGCGCCTGCTGGAGTGCGGTGCCGACCTGGTCGTCCACCACCCACCAGGAGATCTCGGCATCAGCGCCGGCCTTCTCCGGCGGGTCGATGTAGACGCAGCCGAGCAGGGCCGTACCCGCGTCGTCGAACAGCGCGTAGTTGAAGGACTCATGGGCCGCGATCTCGACCTCGTGCCGCACCAGGTCTTCCCGGTCCTGCTCATACGTCATGGTGGCCGGCGGCCAGCCCCATGCCTCACCGTAGATGGACCACAGACGTTGCCGCGAGCCCATCACGGCCGGGTAGTCGAGCGCGGTGTCCGCGCCGGTGATCGGGCGCAGGTGGTGGCCGTCGGGGAGTGCCACGCGGACGGGATGGACGAAATCAGCAGGCAGCCAGGTCATGGGCCGGAGGGTAGTTGACGGCCCGCCACCCGGCATCCGGATATACGGCGGGTGGCCATGGCGCCACGGGTTTTTCTGTTCGGGAACCCGGTAGGCGCAGCGGCCCCGAGGGCTCCCGTTCCGGGCCGGCCCCGGCTGCCGGGGCCGGCCCGTACGGTCGGAGGTCAGTCGTGGGCGGCGAGCAGGTCGCGGTCCCCCGTCTGCGCGGCCCGTTCCGGCGGGCTGGTCCGCCGCAGGACGGTGACGGCGACGAGGACGGCGGCGACCAGGAGCGCGGCGCCGAGGGTCAGGCCGAGCGCGTATCCGTCGTCGAGGGCGTCGAGGGTGGGGGTGCGGCCGGTGCGGTGCTGGGCCGCGGTGCCGAGGGCGGCGAGGCCGAGTGAGGCGCCGATCTGGCGTGAGCTGTTGAGCAGGCCGGAGGCGGTTCCGACCTCCTGGGGCGCGACGCCGGCGGTAGCGATGGAGACGACCGGTCCGAGGCAGAGCCCGAAGCCGACGCCGGCGACGATCGAGGGACCGAGGACATCGGTGGCGAAGGCGCCGTCCGTGCTGATCAGACCGAACCAGGCGAGCCCGATCGCGGTGAGCAGCCCTCCGACGATCAGCAGGGTGCGGGGAGGGAGGCGGTAGCCGAGTTTGACGGCGGCCACCGAGCCGGCGATCAGTCCGAAGGTGAACGGCAGGAACATGACCCCGGTCAGCGCGGGCCCCTTGCCGAGGATCTCCTGGAGGTAGAGGGAGACGAAGTAGAAGCCCGGGGTCATGGCCGCGCCGACCAGGAGGTTGTACGTGTTGGCGCCGGCGACCGAGCGGTTGGCGAACAGGCCGAGCCGGATCAGCGGTTCGCGGGCGGTGGTCCGTTCGACG
Source organism: Streptomyces sp. NPDC092296 (assembly GCF_044755465.1). Classification (NCBI taxonomy): domain Bacteria; kingdom Bacillati; phylum Actinomycetota; class Actinomycetes; order Kitasatosporales; family Streptomycetaceae; genus Streptomyces; species Streptomyces sp. NPDC092296. The sequence continues at coordinate 182,633 of NZ_JBIVRB010000009.1, forward strand.
TGGAGGAAGGCGGCCAGGAGCGCGACGGCGACCGCCAGGGTCGTCAGGGTGACGGTGGAGGTCCACCCGTACTGGTCGGTGCGGACGACGCCGAACACCAGCAGTGTCATGCCCGCCGTGGCCAGGACGGCACCGAGCACGTCCGGACGGCCGGCCCGAGCGGCCGGTGGGGTGGCGGCGACACCGCGCCAGGCCAGGGCCAGCGCGCAGGCGGCCATCGGCACGTTCACCAGCATGACCCAGCGCCAGCTCGCGTACTGCGTGAGCACACCGCCGATCACGACGCCGAAGGCACCTCCGGCGGCGTTGGTCGCGCTCCACACCCCGAAGGCCCGGACGCGGGCCCTGCCCGCGGGGAAGGTCGCGGTCAGCAGTGCCAGCGCGGCCGGGGCCAGTGCGGCGGCCCCGATGCCCTGCAGGGTCCGGGCGGCGACGAGCTGGCCGGGCGCCTGGGCGAGGCCGCCGCCGAGGGAGGCCAGGCCGAACAGGCCGAGCCCGAGCAGCAGGACCCGTTTGCGGCCGTAGCGGTCGGCGGCCTTGCCGCCCAGCAGGAGCAGCCCGCCGAAGGTGAGGGCGTAGGCGTGGATCACCCAGGTCAGGCCCACGGCGCTGAAGCCCAGGCCGGTGGCGATCTGCGGAAGCCCCACGTTCACAACCGAGATGTCCAGCGACACCATGAACTGCACGACGGCGACCACAGCGAGCGTGAGCCCTGGCCGTACACCCGAAACGCCGGAATTGTTCGTCATCGCAGACCCCGTCCTCGTCGCTGTGCTGCCAGTGCCACTAACTTTAGGAACATGTTCCGAAAGTAGCATCCGGAGCGGCCGCTGTGAACCGGAGGGGGCGCACCCCGCGTCGGTTTGGCGACTGGAAGGCGGGTGGACGTACGACCTGCGGCTCGTGTGCGCGGCCGAGTAGGGCGGGACGGCATGATGGGGCCATGCCCCGACCCCCCGCATCTCAGGGCCGCACCGGCCGCCCGCCCGTGACCTCCCGCGCGGAGATCCTGACGGCAGCCCGCCGACTCATCGACCGGGACGGCTGGGAGAAGCTGACCATCCGCCGGCTGGCCGCGGAGATCGGCATCGGGGCGACGACCCTGTACCACCACATCCGGGACAAGGAGGACCTGCTGATCCAGCTGCTCGAACACCACATCAGCCAGCTGGAGCGCCCTCGACTCCCCGGTGACCCACGGGAGCGCATCGTCGCCGCCGCCACCGCGATGCACGACGCGCTCGCGGCCTGGCCATGGGCCGCCGAGGTCCTCACCACCGACGGTTTCGTCGGCCTCCTCGACGAATCGGCGCTCTGGATGGTCGAGGCCATCGTCGCCGGAGCCGACGACCACGGGTGCACACCCGAACAATCCGTCGACGTCTTCCGCAGCATCTGGTACTACACCGTCGGCGAGATCCTCGTCCGCGCCCACACCGCCCGGCGGCAGAACGGCGAGAAGCTCCCCGTGTTCCGCACCAGCTTCGACGCGTCCCAGGTGCCGCACCTGGCTGCCGTCAGCGATCGATGGCGCGCACTGTCCGTACGGGACACCTACCCGCAGGGAGTCCGTGCGTTCGTCGACGGGCTGCTCGCCCGAGCCGCGTCGGCGGCTTCGGACGGCGCCGGCTGAGCCGGAGGGCCTGGGGCCGGCCGGGCCACGGCCTGGCCGTCGCGGACGGCGGTGAAGCGGCCGGGGTCGCACTCCCAGATGCCGACCTCCAGCCGACCGTAGGCCGGCTCCCAGCCGGTGAGGGCCGTCTCCGACTGGCTGTCGAGGCTGGTGGGCTTGGGCTGGGCGGGGGCAGCTCGACGGTCGAGGCGTCGGGGATGCAGCTGGGGGCAGTGCTGGTGTCCATGGTGGATCGGCTCCGTTCAGCGCCCGCTGATGACATGGGCGACGCGTGCGATGGCGGAGGTGCGGGCCAGGCCGGAGTGCTCGTGCACGCGCGGCACGCCGAGCACGCCGGACCAGGGGTGGTCGAGGGCGGTGTTCCGGGTGGCGGGGAAGTGCTGCCGCAGGATGGCCTGCGGCTGGAGCTGGGTGGCGGTGCGGGTCGGACCCTCTGCTTCGGTGGCGCCCTCGCCCATCGGGCGGCGGTGATCGCGGTCCGCGACTGGCAGCGGGAGCAGCAGCCGGCACCGACGGCATGAAACTCAAGCGGGCCGCCCTGGCAGGGGTCGGCTGGGGTCGGCTTCCAGTTCCGCACCTTCGCTGTGATGCGCATCACATGGTGAGTGGGCCTGAAAGCGTGCGCCGTTTTGGCCGACCTGACCCTATGCCCGGCTCACGGCGGCTGGGACGATAAGCCGGCCATGGACGTGGGACGGGGTATGCGCGGGGGACGGGCTGCGGTGTTCGCGGCCGTCTGCGTGCTGCTCGCGTCCCTGGGCCACGTGCTGATGTCCGGCACGGCCGTTCCCTGGTGGTCCGTTGCCGTCGCGTTCGCTGCCGCAGGGGCCGCCGCGTGGTGGCTCGCCGAGCGAGAACGCGGGCCGCTGCTGGTGACCGCCATGACGGTCGGCACCCAGACCGCGCTGCACGCCCTGTTCTCGCTGGGGCAGGCCGCCGACGGCGGTATGACCGGCGAGATGGCGGACATGCCGGGCATGGAGATGCGCGGCCATGCACACCAGGCCGTGGTCACGCTGCCCATGTCGGCGCATCACGGTGGCGGGGCGGTGGGCATGCTGACCGCTCACCTGGTGGCCGCGCTGCTGACGGGGCTGTGGCTGTCAGCGGGCGAGCAGGCGGTGTTCCGCCTCGGCCGTGCGGTGGCCGCGCGGCTGTTCGCCCCGGTGTTGCTGCTGCTGCGTCCGGTCTGCCCGCCGCACCGGCCGCCGCTGAGGCCGCGGCGCGCCCACGACGCGCGCCGACTTCGGCAACTGCTGCTCGTCCACGCCATCACTTCTCGGGGCCCGCCCGCCGGGGCCGTCGCCGTCTGACGGCTCTCCCGTCCGACGGCTCGCTCCCGGGGTCGCCCCCGCCGACGCCACGCCCGCACGGGTGCGGTGGTGCGGTGGCGATCCCGGCACGGTCCTGCGGCCGCCTGCCGCTTTCACCTTTCCCGAGAAGGACTTCCGGCGATGACCCCTGCCCTGCCGCGCCCGCGTTCCGCCCCGTGCCGGCCGCCGTACGACGATGCGACGGTCACCGCCTGGGCGCTCGCCGCCCGTGACGGCGACCCGATCGCGGTGGAGATGTTCGTACGCTCCACCCGGCACGACGTGTGGAGGTACGTGGCGTACCTGAGCGCCGAACCCCAGGCCGCTGACGATCTGACCCAGGACACCTACCTGCGGGCGCTGCGCGGCCTGCCCCGCTTCGAGGGCCGCTCGTCCGCACGGACCTGGCTGCTGTCGATCGCGCGCCGCACCGTGGCGGACCGCTTCCGTTTCGCGGCCGCCCGGCCCCGGCTGCTGGACACCGACGACTGGCAGGCGGTGGCCGAAGGGGCGCAGAACTGCGACCTGCCGGGCTTCGAGGAGGGCGTGGCACTCGCGGACCTGCTGGCGACGCTGCCCGCCGAACGGCGGGAGGCATTCGTCATGACGACGATGCTCGGGCTGCCGTACGAGGAGGCGGCCCAGGCAGCGGGCTGCCCGATCGGCACGGTGCGCTCCCGGGTCTTCCGGGCCCGGACGGTCCTGATCGGGCTGCTCGCCGACGCGGAGCGGCTGCCGGAGGAGCAGCGGCTGCCGGACGAGCAGCGACGGGAGGCGGCCCCTGAGCAGGGCCGTACGGTCGCGGACTGTGCGGCCTGAGGGCGTCCGACACGGTGGGAACCCCCGGGGTCCGGCTCCGACTGCTCCGACGTGGCAGCGACGGAGCCGGGCACCCGGCCGTGCCTCGCTCCGGCAGGCTTGGCCGGGCTGCTCGGCCGCGTCCTGGATGGCGCGTCCGGCGCGGGGCTGGGAGGTACGGAGCGGGTGGAGATCGCCGCCGTACCGGGGGCGGCCCGGGTCCTTGCCGACCGTCGCGAAGTCACCGGGAACTCATCGGCGCCGCTCTCCGACTAACGTCCCGTGGAACTCAGTAGGGAGCAGCCGGGCGCCGTCGCGGCCCGGCGGAGGCAGGCACCGGCCGGGTTGGACGTGCGGCTGCGTGGGGTGGTGTGCCGCCACGGCCGGGTGGAGGCCGTCCAGGGGGTCGACCTCGACGTGGTGCCCGGGGAGCGGATCGCGTTGACCGGTACCAATGGCTCGGGCAAGACGACACTGCTGCGCGCGGTGCTCGGCCTGCACCGCCAGGTCGCCGGCGAGCTGCTGGTGGGCGGGCGCGGCACCCGTACCGCCTCCGAGTGGGCCTGGCGTCGCCGGGCCTGCGCGTGGATCCCCCAGCGGCCGGCCGCCGGACGCTTCCCGCTGCTGGCCCGGGAGCTGCTGGCCAGCAGCGGCGCGGTGGCCGAGGCGGGCGCTGCGGCCGACCGGCTCGGCGTGGGCGCCCTTGCCGACCGGCCGCTCAGTGCCCTGTCGGGAGGCCAGTTGCAGCGGATGCATCTGGCGCGGGCGGTGGGCTGCGTGGCGGCGGGCGCGGGTGTGCTGCTCGCCGACGAGCCCACCGCCGCGCTGGACTTCGCCGGACAGGAGGAGGCCGCCGAACTGCTCACCACGCTGCCCGTGACCTTGCTGGTGGTGACGCACGACCGGGCGCTGGCCTCGCGCTGTGACCGCGTCCTGGAGATGGCGGCCGGCCGGCTGCGGGAGGTCTCGTGAACGCGCTCGGACAGATCGGTGCGCTGCTGCAGCTGGTGCCGGTGCAGCGCGCGGGGGCGGGTCTGCTGCTCGCGTCCCTGGGACTGCCGCTGGTGGGTGTGGTGATCGTCGGCCTGGACATCATGCCGGTGCGGTTCGCGATGATGCATGTCGCGCTGCTGGGTATCGCGGTCGGCATCATCCTGGGCCAGGACCCCGCCCTGTGCGCGATCACGGCGTGCGCGCTGGCCGGTGCGGGCGTGGCCCCGCTCGCCCGGACGCCGGACGGGCTGTCGGGGGCGATGGGCCTGCTGATGAGCCTGGCGATCGCCGCCGCTCTGCTGGTGCTGTCGGTGTCCGGTGTCAATGCGAACGGCGCGTTCGGCCTGCTCTGGGGCTCGATCCTGGCGGTGCGCCCCGCCGATCTGGCGGTGCTGGGCGTGCTGGCGGTGGCGGTTCCGGCGCTCCTGCTGTGGCGGCGCCGTGAACTGGCGCTGCTGCTGCACGACCGGGAGCTGGCGATCTGCTCCGGCGTGCGGGTGCAGTGGATGACCGTTGCGCTGCTGGTCCTGGTGGCGGTCGCCGTCGGCGCGGCCATCCGGCTCACCGGTGCGCTGCTGGTGGACGCCCTCACCCTGCTGCCCGCGCTGGCTGCCCGCCGGCTCGGCCGCTCGCTGGGTTCGATCGCCGCGTGGGCGGTCGGTATCGGTGTGGTGGTGAACCTGGCCGGATTCCTGATCTCGCTCGCCTGGGACCTCCCCCCTGGCCCGGTGCTGGTCCTCGCTGCGGGGGCGGTCGCCCTCGCAGCCCATCTGATACCCGAACGGAGAATCACCCCATGGCGCGCAACCGCGTCCCTGCCCGCCCCCTCGTCGCACTGAGTGCGGGCCTGCTCCTGCTCACCGCGTGCGGCGGTTCCACCGGCACGACCGCCGCCGGGCCCGCCGCGAGCGCCGCGAGCGCGCGGACCGGCGGGCCGGTGGTCGTGGCGACCACGACCTGGGAGGCCGCGTTGGCCAAGGCTGCCGGGGCCGAGGACGTCAAGGTCCTCGTCCCCGCCACCGTGAAGCACGCCCCCGACTACGAGTTGAAGCCCTCCGACCTGACTGCCGTCGCGGGCGCGGACTTTGTGCTCTACGCCTCGTTCGAGCCGTTCGCGGGCCGCGTCAAGGAGGCCGCCGGCTCCAAGGCCGAGCCGGTCGAGGTCAACCTGGACGAGCGACGCGCCGCGACGGCGGCCGAGGTCACCAAGCTCGGCAAGGTCTTCGGCACCGAGCAGGCCGCCGCACGGTGGAACAGCGCCTTCACCGCCCAGTACGACACGCTCGCGCAGCAGGTGAAGGCCGCCTGGGGCACCGGCCAGGCCCCGGTCGTCGTCGCCCAGACGTTCACCACCTGGGCGGCGGAGCTGGCCGGGCTCCAGCCGGCCGGCACCTACGGCCCGGATGCGGTCACCCCGGCGCAGTTGGCCGAGCTGTCGGCGAAGAAGCCGCAGTTCGTCCTGGAGAACGAGGCCATGTCGACCGGCACCGTGCTGCCCGGCTCCGGCGCCGAGCAGCTGGACATCGTCAACTACCCGGGGCAGGACCTGGATCTCCTGGCGGTGTACCGCAACGCGGCCGACCAGCTGGTGCGGGCGTTCTCCGGGTCCTGACCGGGTGGCCTGCCGCCGGAGGGTACCCGCTCGGGCGGGTGCCCTCCGGCGGTGCTGGTGTCAGTGCGCTTCAGCGGCCCACCGCCGTACGGCCGCGCGGTCGGGTTTGCCCGCCGGGGTCAGTGGCAGCGCCTCCGCGAGCAGCAGCGACTCGGGGTGCTTGCGCCGTTCCAGTCCACGGGCGTCCAGATACGCGCACAGTTCGGTGAGAGTGGGCGTATGGCCGCCCCTCGGCACGACGCAGGCCGTCAGCCGCTCGCCCATCAGCGGGCAGGGCACGCCGGTACACAGCACGTCCCGTACAGCGGGGTGCGCCGCCAGTTCGCCTTCGATCTCGGCGGGGCTGATGTTCACGCCGCCCCGGATGACGATGTCCTTGAGCCGCCCGACCAGGCGAAGCACGCCTCCGGCGTCGAACACGCCGAGGTCGCCGGTGCGCACCCAGCCGTCGGCGGTGCGGTACCGCTGGTTCAGCTCGGGCGCCCCGACGTAGCAGAGCGGTGTCATCGGGCCGCGTGCCACGATCTCGCCGACCTCGCCCGGTGTGGTCGCGAACCCGCCGGTGGGTGTGGTGACGCGGATGTCGGTCACGGTGGGGTCGGGCCTGCCGACGACGGTCCCCGGGCCGGCGGCCGAGGGCGGCTCGGTGCCGAGGCCGGTGTGGCAGTTGACGCCGTCCGCCGAGCCGTAGAGGTTCACCACCTGGCAGCCGAGGGCCGTCTCGGCCTCCTTCCGGGTCGCCGGGTCCAGCGGCGAGCCGCCCAGGATCAGGGCCGTCGGCTCCGGAAGGGGCTCGGTCACCTCGTCGAGCATCATGCGCACCATGGTCGGCACGCCCAGGACGTGCGTCGGCCGGTGGCGGCGGATGGCCTCCAGCGCGGCGGCCGGGCTGAAGCGGTCCAGCAGGACGAGTGTGCCGCCGTGCCGGGCGAGCGTGACGGCGGTGCCGCTGCTGCCGAAGGCGGTGGCCAGCGGCACCAGGAACAGGCAGCGCGGTGCGGTGTCCGGGCGTCTCAGGGCCGCGAGGAAGTTGCCCCGGCCACCGGCGAGTGCGTTGTGGGAGTACGCCACCATCTTGGGCTCGGCCTCGGTGCCCGAGGAGACCAGGATGCGGGCGGCTGAATCGGGGTCCGGCCGGGCGGGGGTGAAGCCGGTGGCGTCCGTGCGCAGCAGCTCGGCCAGGGACAGGCAGCCCTCCGGCGCCGCTGCGGTTCCCGCCGCGACCACCGTCCGCAGGTGGGGCAGTTCCTTCCTCGGCGCGGCCGGTTCCGGAGCGTGCTCGGTGCCTCGGTGGTCGGTGGCGGCGATCACGGCGCGCGCACCGGAGCGGCCGAGCAGCGACAGCGCCTCCCGGCTGCCCCGCCCGACGGGGAAGGGCAGGGCGATGGCGCCGAGGGCGGCCACGGCCAGGTCGGCTGTCACGGCGTCGCGGTTGTTGGGGAGTTGGATGCCCACCACGTCGCCGGCGCCTATCCCGGTCGCGCGCAGCCCGGCGGCCAGTGACCGTGCTCTGCGGTCGAGTTGGGTGTAGCAGAGCTTGCCCTTGGCGTCGATGACGGCGCTGCGGTGCGGGTCGGCGATGCGCCGGGCCCGGAAGAGGGCGTACAGGTCCAGGTCGGGGTAGCTTCCGTCTGCGGCCCAGGACCGTCGCAGGGTGGCGGGGACGAGATCGTGGAGCAGCGGGGTCACGAGAACCTCCAGGGCGTGGGGACGGCGAGGGCGCCGTGGCTGTCGCGGGTCAGGGCGCCGGCCAGGCGCGGATCGGCGGACAGGTCCCGCAGGTCGGTGGTGACGGCGGTGGCGGCCAGGCCCCGTTCGCGTAGGAAGGCCACCGCGTCCGTGGTGGGCAGTTGCCGCAGCTGTCCGGCGTGGGCTCGGGCGTCGGTGCGCGAGCTGTCGGCGGCGGCGACCCAGCCGTCGGCGGTGGGCAGTGGGCGGCGGAAGCCTGCTGGACGGCGTGGGTCCGCGCCTGCGGCGGCTCGTCGCAGGGCCGGGGCGGTGAGGGTCTCGGCGGCGCCGAGCAGCGAGGATTCGGTACGCACCCCGCGGCCGGTGTGCTCGCGCAGCAGCAGGGCGGCGAGTACGGCCTCGGCGCCGTGCAGGCCGCCGAGCACGTCGAGCAGGGTCATCAGGGACGGCGCGGGCCGCTCGTCGCTCGGGCGTACCCACTCGGCCATGCCGGTGCGCCCCTGCACCATGAAGTCGGTGGCCAGCGGGGCGCCGGGCAGCCGGCCGCCCCAGCCGCCGGTGTAGGCGTAGACGAGGCCGGGATGGGCGGCGCCGAGCGCGTCCGCGTCCAGGCCGAGCTGTTCGGCCTTGCCCGGTGCCCAGTTGTGCAGGAACACGTCCGCCGCCGCGGCGAGTTCGCGCAGCTGCGCCCGGCCGCCGGGGGACTTGATGTCGATCTGCACCGCGCGCTTGCCCCGGTTGAGGGCGAGCCAGCGGGCCGAGATGTCGCCGCAGCACGGTGGCATGCCGCGCAGCGGGTCGCCGCCCGGCGGCTCGATGCGGACCACGTCGGCCCCCAGCAGACCCAGCAGGTGGGCGGCCAGCGGGGCCTGGATGCGCCGGCCCGCCTCCAGCACGGTCAGCCCGGTGAGCGGAAGCGTGGCCGCCCCGTGGGCCCGGGTACGCTCCGCCGGTGCGCCCGTCCGGAAGGTCCAGGGTGCTTCGGGCTGCGGGTCGCCGGTCCGCTCGACCAGGGAGTGCAGTCGGCACACGTCGGCGCCGGCGGTGGCCGCGGCCTGTTCGATCACCGTCCAGGGGGTGTCCCGGGCGGTCGCGTGCAGGGCTGCGGGCAGCACGGCGCAGGCGGTGGCGTAGCGGAACTGGAACGGTCGCCAGCCGGCCTGAACGGCCTCCGCCGGGGCTCCGATGGCGCGCCAGAAGGCGTCCCACACCCCGGGTGCCAGTGCCTCCAGCTCGAAGCGGGTGCCGTCGGCGGCGGTGAACGGCGGACCACCCGGGCCGATCGGGACCGCCTCGTCCTCGTCCGCGCCCGTTGCCGCGAGGTACTGGGAGACCGTCAGCAGCGCCGCCCGGTCGGCGCCCGTGGAGAGGTGCGTGGTGTTCCCGCCACGGGCCCGGCCGACCAGCGCGGCGAGCAGGCCCTGCACGGTGAGCACACTGGCGCAGGTCGCGGCGTAGTCGGCGGCGAGACCGCGCGGTTCGCCGTCGCGTCTGCCGTGGACGTGCATGATCCCGGTCAGGGCCTGGACGGTCGCCTCGTCGGCGGCGTCGGCCGCCGGGCACAGGTCGGCCCAGGCGAGTTCGGCGCTCACCCCGCCGGGTGCCTCGAACCGGGCCGGTCCGTCAGGGTTCCGCTCCTCCAGCGGTCTCACGCCGAGTGCCCGCAGGTGTGCGAGGGCTGGGGCGGTGAGCGCGGGCGGTCCGGAGACTCGCAGGTGCACGGCGTCGAGCGGCTGCGCCGCCGGGGCGAGGGCAGGGCGGGCCATGGCTCTCCTCTCCGGCAGCCGCGCGGCGGCTGCGCGGGTCACAGGGACGGGCGCGGGAACTCGGCCGCTTCCGCAGCCGACCACTTCCACAGCCAGAGAGTCGGATTGTCGTCTCATCGGGTTCCCGGTGAATCAGGAGAAACTCCCGTGAACGATCACAAAGCACTCTTCACTGCGGGTGGACTGCCCGACTGTCCCCGCGAGATCACCGAGCTGCGCGCGAGGACGGCCGCGTTCGTCCGGGCGCGGGTGATCCCCTGCGAGCAGGTTCTCGACGCCGGCGGCCCCGGCGCGCGCCGAGCACTGGCACGGCTCCAGGCCGAGGCCAAGGACGCCGGGCTGTGGGCGCTGCCGCTGCCGGTCGAGCTGGGGGGCCGGGGACTGCCCCTGTCCCGGTACGCGCACGTCGCAGAGGCCGAGGGGGCCAGCGACCACGGCCCCGCCGCCCTCGGCTCCGCCCCGCTCCTGGACGTGCTGACGCTGGCCCGCCACGGCTCCGCCGCCGTCCGGGACCGCTATCTGAAGCGCATCACCGCCGGTGAGCTGCGCACCTGCTACGCGATGACCGACCCCGACACACCCGGCACCGACCCCACGATGACCTCCACCCGGGCCGTCGCCGGCGCCGACGGCCGGTGGACCCTGCACGGCCGCAAGTGGTTCACCACCGGAGCCGCAGCCGCCGACCTGGTCACCGTCATGGCCCGCACCGACGGGGACCCGGCCGCGCCCGCAGAACTGTCGCTCCTGCTGGTGCCCACCGCGGCACCCGGCTTCCGAGTGGTCCGCGAACTGCCGATCCTCGGAGCCGGCGGGCAGTGGGAGATCGCACTCGACGGTGTCACCGTGCCCGCCGACCACCTGGTGGGCGAGCGCGGCCGGGCACTGCGGGCAGCCGGCGAGCGGCTGCGCCTCGGCCGGGTGCTGCGCTGCCTGCGCTGGCTCGGCCAGGCCGCCCGCGCCTACGAGTTGATGTGCGAGCGGGCCTGCTCCCGTACCCAGGCGTCCGGCCCGCTCGCCGACCGCCAGCTCGTCCAGCAGCTGGTCTTCGACTCGCTCCTCGCCCTCCGCACCACCCGGCCGCTGGTGTACGAAGCGGTGAGCCGCCTGGAGTCCGGGCAGGACGCCCGGATCGAGACCGGACTCGCCAAGGTCGCGGCGGCCCGCATGCTCCAGCAGGTCACCGACGCCGCGATCCAGGTCCACGGCGCGGCCGGGCTCGGCCCCGACACCCCGCTACCCGCGCTCTTCCGGTCCGGCCGCGCCGCCAGGCTGCTGGACGGTCCGGATGAGCTGCACATCTCGGCGGTCGCCCGCCGGGTGCTGCGCCCGGAGCGCTGAACACCCGGGCGCCCGAAGCCCGCCGGCCGGGGCCCGGTCGGCTGGTCGGCGCCGGGATCAGGCGGCGAAGGGCCCGATCAGCCCCGTGAGGATCGCCAGCCCGACGGCCAGGAAGAAGTCGCCCCACACCAGCTCATGCCGGGTCGCCAGGCCGCGTTCCGCGTCGTAGCAACCGCCCAGCAGCATCCCGGCGGGCCGGGGCCCGCCCGGCTCCGAGAGGTGGTGCGCGCAGAGCCGGCGCAGGACGAGTTCCGCCCGCGCCGCCAGCCGATCGGCGTCGGCCGCCGCCCCCGCCGCCCGAGCCCGCGCCGCCAGCTTCAACGCGGCCACCGCCTCGATCGCGGCCGCCGACGTGTCGCCCGGCCCACCCGGCCCACCCGGCCCACCGGCCGGGGGCACCAGCGGTGCGGACCCGACGAGCCGCAGGGCGGTCAGTCGCCGTACCGCAGCCGGGAGTTCACCGCAGCGGCCGATCGCCGGGACGGACATCCCGTCCGCCGCGCCGAGCAGCAGCCAGGCCGCCGTCCGGCTCCAGCCCGGTGCGGGCTCGTCGCACCCCCGCCATCCGCCGCCGGGCAACGCCGCCCAGGCCGGACGGGGCGGCTCCTCCCCGAGGCACAGCCCCAGATGCAGCGTCAGGTGGGAGCGGGCCGCAGCCAGACCCGCCTCCCCCACCCGGGCGAGCAGCGGCACCGTACCCGGCACTCCGTCGGCCCGAGCCAGCCGCCGGGGCCCGCCGAACGCACCACCCCAGGGCACCACGCCCAGTACGGGGTCGAAGGCGCCCAGGCAGGCGTGTGCGGCCCGGTCGCGCAACCCGTCCGCCGTGGCGTCGGCCAGCGCGGTGCCGTACCAGAAGATCATCCCCCGGGTGGCGGTGTCCTGGTCCACCCAGCAGGCCAGGCGCAGGGTGCTCCTACGAGCGGCCGCGACATCGGTGCGGTCCCCCGACGCCAGCGCCCGCAGCCAGAGCAGCCCCGCCCAGAACCCACCGGCCCACGACCCGCGCCCGGTCGTCGTCCAACGCCCGGTGCCCGGATCGGCGTACAGGGGGAAGCGCGGCCCGACCTCCTCGGCAGTGGTCCCGACCCGCTCCAGCACGCCGGCCAGGGCCCGCTCGGCCCACGTGCGGCTCACGCGACCCTCCGGACCCGGCGCACCGCCAGGGACGCCGTGACCGCCGCCCCCGCGAACTCCCCCGCCACCAGCAGCCACCCCGGCCCGTATCCGGCCGCCGACACCGCCAGCCCGAACAGCGGCGGGCCGACCGCGAAGCCGGCGAAGAAGCCCGCCGACACCAGAGCCGAGTCCCGCCCCGCCCGGCCCGGCGCCGACCGCCGCATCACCAGCACCATCGACACGGCGTTCGCCGACACCGCGAACACCCCCACCGCGACCGCCCCCGGCCACACCAGCAGCGGCAGCACAGCCGCTGCGGCCAGCAGCAGCGCGGCACCGACGGCACCGAGCGCGAGCCGGGAGGGCAGCACATCGACCCGGCCGTCCTCGTTCGCCGCCCGCGACCAGCAGACCCGGCCGACTATGCCCGCCAACCCCAGCACGGCCACCGGTAGCGCGGCCACCGTCGCCGACAGACCGAGCCGCTCACTGCCGAACAGCGCCAGGTAGGTGTTGACCGACGCCACCCCGCAGCCGAGCAGCAGCGAGAAGGCCGCCAGCCTGCCGACGAACCCACCCGGCGCCGAGCCGGAGCCGCTGCGGACCGGAGCCGGCACCCCGTCAGCGGGCAGAACGCGTGCGGCCCATAGCGCCGCACCGGCGGCAGTCCCGGCCGCCGCCCATACGGCACCGCGCCAGCCGACGCCGGCCGCCAGCAGCGAGAGCGGCAGACCGGACGCGAACGCGCCGAACTGCACACCCGACTGCTTCCATCCGGTGACCGCGCCGCGCCGCGCCATCGGAAAGGCCGTCAGGATCACCTTGTTGGTGGCGGGATTGGCCAGGGCCTGCGGCAGACCTCCCAGCGCGACCCCGCCCAGCAGCGCCGCCGCACCCGGCGCGGCTCCGATCAGCGCGAGCGAGACGGCCGTGAGCAGCAGCAGCGCCACCACGCACCGTCGCGGCCCCACCCGGTCCACCAGCCGCCCCGCCACCGGCGAGAGCAGCGCCGCGACACCGAAACCCGCAGTCGTGGTCAGCCCCAGCTCCGTACGGGAGACGCCCAACACGCCGACCAGTCGCGGCCCGAGCGCCCCGACCAGGAACAACTGCATCATCGAGAACGCCATCGCGCACGACAGCAGCAACGTCACCCGCGCGCCTGCGGCTGCCTCGGGTACTGCTGTCCGAGCGGAAGCCCTACCGCCACTCATCATCTGCACGGCCGCCCCTTCGGATGCTGCCAGGTCTCCGCCCAGACAGTCGTACCGGCCGTCCATCGAGTTCCCGATGTGCGCCGCTCCCGCTCCCGTCTACGCGGGGGTCGCCTTGGACGCCCCGGCCCGCCACCCCGATCGGGCTGGGCTGCCGTGTCCGCGAACTCCGCGCCTGCGCCCAGCGGGCGCGGCCGCCGCCCTTGTTGCATCTAGTATGTAGTTGCATACCAAGGGCAAGAAGGAGCTGCGGCAGATGGCGGGATCGCCGGTGGTGCTGGGGATCGAGTCGTCATGCGACGAGACCGGTGCGGGCCTGGTGCGCGACGGCGTGCTGCTCGGGCAGGCCGTGGCGTCCAGCATGGACGAGCACGCCCGCTACGGCGGGGTCGTCCCCGAGATCGCCGCCCGCGCGCACGTCCACGCCATGGCTCCCGTCGTGCGAGAGGCACTGGAGCGGGCCGGGCTCACCCTGGCCGACGTCGGCGCCGTCGCCGTCACGGCCGGACCGGGCCTGTCCGGCGCGCTCCAGGTCGGACTCGCCGCCGCCAAGGGCTACGCCTTCTCGCTCGGGGTCCCCCTCTACGGGGTGCACCACCTGGCCGGGCACGTCGCCGCCGCGACGCTGGACGGCGGCCCGCTGCCGAACCCGTCCGTCGTGCTGGTCGTCTCCGGCGGCCACACCTCGCTCCTGCTGGTACGCGACCTGGCCCGCGACCCGATCGTCCACCTCGGGGACACCCTGGACGACGCCGCCGGCGAATGCTTCGACAAGGTCGCCCGCATCCTCGGCCTGCCCTACCCCGGCGGCCCCGCCATCGACCGCGCCGCCCGCACCGGCGACCCCGCCGCCGTCCGCCTCCCCAGCCCGCTCAGCGGACCGCGCGACGACCCGTACGCGTTCTCCTTCTCCGGCCTCAAGACCGCCGCCGCCCGCTGGGTCGAGGGGCAACGCGCGGCCGGCACCGAACCCCACGTCCCGGACGCGGCCGCCTCCCTCCAGGAGGCCATCGCCGACACCCTCACCCGCAAGGCCGTCCGGGCCTGCACCGACCACGGCATCAGCACCCTCGTCGTGGTCGGCGGCGTCGCCGCCAACTCCCGCGTCCGCGCCCGCACCGAAGAACGCTGCGCCGCCGCCGGCATCACCCTGCGCGTACCACCGCTGCGCCTGTGCACCGACAACGGCGCCATGATCGCCGCCATCGGGGACCTGCTGGTGCGCTCGGGCGCCGCACCTTCCCCGCTGAACCTGTCGATCGACCCGTCCGCCCCGCTGGAGTACGCCGCGCTCACCCCGCTCGCCCCGGCCCGGGTCGCGTGACGGCCGCCCAGGTGCGCCGAGCGGACCGGGCCGCGCTGCTCGGCCTGGCGGCGGAGGTCCGCTGTACGCGCGGGCCTGCGGCCGGCCCCCGTGGCACGAACCCGCCCACATCCGCCGGGGCGTCGGGACGGCGCCGCCGGCGGCGGTGAGCGCGCCTCGTACGGCAGAGCGACGGGCCGCGCGTCGCCCTGCCGTACCGGGCGTCCCGCGCCGGGGTCGGTGCTACGCCGACCGCAGGGTGAGCAGCGTGATCTCGCTCGGCGCGAAGACGCGGAAGGGCGGCCCCCAGAAGCCGGCGCCCCGGCTGGTGTAGAGCTGGGTCCGCTCGCCGTGTCGGCTCAGGCCGTGCACCACCGGCTGGTCGATCCGGACGAGGAAGTTGAACGGCCAGATCTGGCCGCCGTGGGTGTGCCCGGAGACCTGGAGGTCGATGCCGGCGGCAGCGGCCTGTGCGACGTACTTGGGCTGGTGGGCGACGAGCAGGACCGGCCGGTCCGGGTCGGCCCCCGCCAGCGCGCCGAGCAGGTTCGCGCTGTGTCCGGCCAGGCCGGAGGAGTCCGCGGTCACGTCGTCCACGCCCGCGAGCACGAGGGAGTCCCCGCCGCGCTCCACCACGACGTGGCGGTTGTGCAGCGGCTCCCAGCCCAGTTCCGCCATGCGGTCCAGCCAGCCCTGGGCCTCCCCGAAGTACTCGTGGTTCCCGGTGACGTAGACCCTGGCCAGCCGCGACCGGACCGTCCCGAGCGGCGCGGACTGCTCCCGGCGCTGGGCGGGGGTGCCGTCGGCGATGTCGCCGGCGTGGACCACGACGTCGGCGTCGAGCGCGTTGACCGCCTCGGCGACCCGCGCCGACCAGCCGGCCCGGTCGATCGGCCCGTAGTGGGTGTCGGCCAGCACGACGACCCGGGTCCCGTCCAGGCCGCCGCCGAGCCGCGCGAGGCGGACGTCCATCCGCTTCACCCGGGGCACACGCATGGCCTCGTGGTGTCCCCAGGCCAGCAGTCCGGCCGAGACCACGGCGACGGCCAGGGCGATGACCCTGGCGCGGTCGGCGCCGCCGATGTCGAGCCCGACCAGCACGAGGTGCAGCAGCCCGCCCAGCGCCGACCAGGTGAACAGCACCCAGACCACCCCGAGGGTGCTGTCCGCGATACGAGCCGCCCGGTCGGCCCGCCGGCGCCCGTGGCCTGCGGCCATCAGGAACGGGAAGGAGACCAGCCCGGCGGCGAAGACCACCGTGCCGGCCAGGAAGACCGGGAACGGCCAGTGGGCGCCGGAGGCGAACAGCGTCCACCAGGGCAGGAAGAACAGAGCGGCGAGGACGAGGAAGACCACGCTCCCGCCCAGTCGCCGGCGCAGGGACCGCCGGGGGCCCGCGCTCCCGCCCCCGGTCTCGGCCCCGGCCTCGGGTGGGGCGACGGCCATGGTGGCTTCCGGCCCGCCGACGTGGGCCGACCCCGGGTCCGACCCCGACCAGTCCGACTCCGACCAGTCCGACTCCGACCAGGTGGATTCGCCGTCTGTCACTACGCTGCCCCTCACGTCCGCTGACCGGCCGGTCGGTCACCATCATCCGTCACACGGCGGACCAGGGAACAGCCCGGGTCCTGTTTCCCCGTCGAGTGGCAACGCCGCCCTGACTTCCCTACGTCCCCCGCTCTGCTCCCAGCACCAGGTCATCGACGCGCGTACGCCGGACGGGCACGGGGGAGCCGGGAGAGAACGGGCAACGGCTGCGGCGCTGATCAGGCGGCGGCCTCGATACCGAGTCCGGCGAGCAGGCCACGGATGCGCTGCTCGATCTGGTCGCGGATCGGGCGGACGGCCGCCACGCCTTGACCGGCCGGGTCGTCCAGCTTCCAGTCCAGGTACCGCTTGCCGGGGAAGTACGGGCAGGCGTCGCCGCAGCCCATGGTGATCACCACGTCCGAGGCTTGCACGGCCTCGGAGGTGAGGACCTTCGGTGCCGCCGCGGCGATGTCGATGCCGACCTCGGCCATGGCCTGGACGACGGCGGGGTTGACGGTGTCGGCGGGGGCGGAGCCGGCCGAGCGGACCTCGACCCGGCCTTGGCCGAGGCGGGTGAGGAACGCGGCGGCCATCTGGGAGCGGCCCGCGTTGTGGACGCAGACGAAGAGCACCGACGGCTTGGACTCAGACACGGGCGGGACCTTCGGGGGCGGCGGCGGGTTGGGGGAAGCAGCGGCGGGCCGCGAGCGCGACATAGACCAGGCCGATGAGGACGGGCACCTCGATGAGGGGGCCGACGACCCCGGCCAGGGCCTGGCCGCTGGTGGCGCCGAAGGTGGCGATGGCGACCGCGATGGCGAGTTCGAAGTTGTTGCCCGCAGCGGTGAACGCGAGCGTGGTGGCCTGCGGGTACTCCAGGCCCACCGCGCGGCCGAGCAGCAGGGAGCCGGTCCACATGAGCGCGAAGTAGACCAGCAGGGGCAGCGCGATGCGGGCGACGTCCCACGGCCGGGAGGTGACGGCCCCGCCTTGGAGGGCGAAGAGGACGACCACGGTGAACAGCAGCCCGTACAGGGCGAAGGGGCCGATGCGCGGGACGAGCGTGGTCTCGTACCAGGTGCGGCCCTTGGCCTTCTCGCCCAGACGGCGGGTGAGGTAACCGGCGGCGAGGGGGACGCCGAGGAAGATCAGCACGCTGCGGGTGATCTCCCACACCGAGATGTCCAGGGCGGTCTGTGCCAGGCCGAGCCGGCCGGGCAGGACCGACAGGTAGAACCAGCCCAGCGCGCTGAAGGCGATCACCTGGAAGACGGAGTTGAGGGCCACCAGGACGGCGGCGGCCTCGCGGTCGCCGCACGCCAGGTCGTTCCAGATGATGACCATGGCGATGCACCGGGCCAGCCCGACGATGATCAGCCCGGTACGGTACTCCGGCAGGTCGGGCAGGAAGATCCAGGCCAGGGCGAACATCAGCGCCGGGCCGACGAGCCAGTTCAGCACCAGCGAGGGGACCAGGAGACGGCGGTCCCGGGTGACGGCGTCGAGTCGGTCGTAGCGGACCTTGGCGAGCACCGGGTACATCATCACCAGCAGGCCGAGCGCGATCGGCAGCGAGACGCCGGAGACGGTCACCTTGGCCAGCGCCTCCCCGAGGCCGGGCACCAGTCGGCCCAGCCCGAGGCCGAGGGCCATCGCGGCCAGGATCCACACCGCGAGGTAGCGGTCCGTGAACGACAGCCGGGCCGCCACCGGAGCGGACGCCTGGCTCTCGGCGCTCACGAGCCGGCCCCGGGCGCGGCGGCAGGTGCGGGCAGCGGCTCGCCCGCCGGGCGGGTCAGGATGCCGGCGAGGCGGTCGGTCATCTCCGGGAGCAGCCGGTAGTACACCCAGGTGCCCCGGCGCTCGCAGTCGACCAGCCCGGCCTGCCGCAGCAGTTTCAGGTGGTGGGAGATCGTCGGCTGGGACAGGTCGAAGGCCGGGGTCAGGTCGCACACGCACACCTCTCCCCCGGCCCGGGAGGCGATCATCGACAGCAGCCGCAGCCGCACCGGATCGCCCAGCGCCTTGAACACTCGCGCCAGCTCCACGGCCTGGCCCTCGTCCAGCGGAGCAGCCAGCAGCCCGGGGCAGCACCCGTCCGCGCCGTCGTCCTGGCCGAGCACCCGAAGTTCCTGTTTCGACATGCGTCTATGTTGACAAGCTTCGATCCAGAGCGCAAGGTTGCATCGACGTACATCAATCCAGCATGTTGGGAGCAGTGCCATGTCCCGAGTCCAGCTCGCCCTGCGCGTCGCCGACCTCGAAGGCTCCATCGCCTTCTACTCCAGGCTCTTCGGCGTCGAACCCGCCAAGCGCCGCCCCGGCTACGCCAACTTCGCCGTCACCGAGCCGCCCCTGAAGCTCGTCCTCATCGAGGGCGAGAGCGGCGCGGACACCCGCCTGGACCACCTCGGCGTCGAGGTCGCCACCACCGACGACGTCACCGCCGCCACCGACCGGCTCAAGGACGCCGGCCTGGCCACCTTCGAGGAGAACGACACCTCCTGCTGCTACGCCCTCCAGGACAAGGTCTGGGTCACCGGCCCCGGCAAGGAGCCCTGGGAGGTCTACGTCGTCAAGGCCGACGCCGACACCCTCGGCAGCAGCGCCGGCAGCACCCCCGCCCCCTGCTGCACCGGTGGCGAGCAGCCCGCCGAGCCGACCGACGCCCCGGCCGGATGCGCCTGCGGCAGCTGACACCCGCTGCGCCTGGACGGAGCAGCCTCGGCTGACAGCGCCGGTGGCCCCGGCTGGTCACGTACGCGCGCGCGGGGTGCGGTGGTCCTCGCGGTAGAGGTCGGCGGCGAGGGCGATCGCGGTGTGGGTGGCGGGGTGGGTGGTGTGGGCGCGCCAGATGAGGTGGACGGGAACCGGCTTGGCGTCGCGCAGCGGGCGGTAGCTGATGCCGTCGCGGCGGTACTGGGCGGCGGTGGCCTGGGGGGTCACTCCGATGCAGCGGCCGGTGGCGATGGCGGCGAGCCAGTCGTCGATGTCATGGGTGTACTCGACTGCGGGCCGGTCCCCCTCGGGCCACAGGTCCAAGGCGGTGGTGCCGGTCCGGCGGTCGATGGCCAGGGTGCGGCCGGGGAGCTCGGCCAGGCGGATACTGCGGCGGCGGGCCCAGGGATCGTCGGACGCCAGGGCGACATAGCGGGCCTCCTGGCCGATCAGCGCGTGCGACCACGGGGTGAGGTCGATCGGGGCACGGATGACGGCGAGGTCGCACAGCCCTTCGGCGAGGCCGCCGGTGGGAGTGTTGTGGCGGATGAGGCGCAGCTCGGTCTCGGGGTGCTGTTGGTGCCAGCGGCGTTGGAACTCGGTGGTGTGCCGGCCGAAGGCGGACCAGGCGTGGCCGATGTGCAGGCGGGTGTGGCCGGTGGTGGCTTCGCGGACGAGTCGGTCGGCGCCGGCGAGCAGGACGCGGGCGCGGGCCAGGGCTTGGACGCCGGTGGCGGTGGGGGCGATGCTGCGGCTGGTGCGGTGCAGCAGCCGTACGCCGAGCAGGCTTTCCAGGGCGGCGAGGGTGCGGGAGACGGCGGCTTGGGAGATGCCGAGTTCACGGGCGGCGTCGGTGAAGCTGCCGGTGTCCATGATGGCGACCAGGCACCGCAGGTGCTTCAGCTCCAGCCCGGCCGCCCTGTTCCGCAGCTCGTCCATACGTCCAGCGTATAGGTCGGTGGCTGGATGCATTTTGCGTATGCCGGCCGCACTCGCATCGTGGGGGCATGAAGCCCGACTCCTCCCCCGCCGCGACGCCCCGGACCGCGGTGGCCGACGGGACCACCGCAGCCGACGGGGCCGCTCCCGCCCGGGGCTCGGGGCACGGGGCCGGGGTGGCGCTGATGCTGGGCAGCGGCCTGTCCACCCAGACGGGGGCCGCCATCGCCGCGCTGGCGTTCCCGGTCCTCGGACCCGCCGGTGTCGTAGCGGTACGCCAGTGGGTGGCCGCCGTCGTCCTCGCGGCCGTCGGCAGGCCCCGGCTGCGGCGCTTCACCGCAGCGCAGTGGCGTCCCGTGCTGGGCCTCGCGCTGGTCTTCGCGGCGATGAACCTCTCCCTCTACACGGCGATCGAGCGGATCGGGCTCGGACTGGCCGTCACACTGGAGTTCCTCGGCCCGCTGACCGTGGCCCTGGCCGGCTCCCGCCGCCGCATCGACCTGGCCACCGCGGTAGCGGCCGCGGGCGCGGTGGCCGTCCTCACCCGCCCCACGCCCTCCACCGACTACCTCGGCATCGGCCTGGCCCTGCTGGCCGCGACCTGCTGGGCCTGCTACATCCTGCTCAACCGAACCGTCGGCGCCCGCCTGCCCGGCCTGGAAGGCTCAGCCGCCGCCGCGGCGCTCTCCGGCACCCTCTACCTCCCCGTCGGTGCCTGGGCGCTCTGGCACCACCCGCCCACACCCACCGCACTGGGCTGCGCCCTGGCAGCCGGAGTGCTCTCCTCCGCAGTGCCCTTCCTGGCCGACCTGCTGGCCCTGCGCCGCGTCCCGGCGCACTTCTTCGGCGTGTTCATGAGCGTGAACCCGGTCTTCGCGGCCCTCGTCGGGCTCGCCGTCCTCGGGCAGCGGCTCGACCTCCTCGCCTGGCTCGCCATCGCCGTGATCGTCGGCGCGAACACCGCCGCCGTCTCCACCGCACACCGCTCCACCACCCGCCGGAGCACGACGTGAAGGTCCTCATCGCCCGCCTGCCCCGGGCCCGCCGGGATCGACTGGAACGGCGCCCGGGGCCATCCTCGCGTACCGAGGGATCGTCGTCGGCCGACGGCACGAGGGGGGCCGGTCTCAGACGGTGCGGTTCTCCGCGCTGACCATCCAGGCGTGCTTCTCCAGCGAGTCGATGATCGCGTGCAGCAGGTCGGCCGTGGAGGGGTCCTCGCTGTCGACCTGGTCATGGTGGGTGCGCAGCGTATCGACGGTGGCGCGCAGGCGTGCGGTGACGAGGTCCACAACGGAGCTCACACTCTGCTCGCCTTCCGGGAACCCGGGGAGAGTGGTGGTCGCCGCCACGGTGTCGGAACGGCCGTCCGGGCAGGACGCGAGCGCGCGCATGCGTTCGGCGATGGTGTCGGCCGCCTCCCTGGCCTCGTCGACGACCTGATCCAGTTGCAGGTGCAGATCCCGGAAGTTGTGGCCGACCACGTTCCAGTGGGCCTGCTTCCCCTGGAGGTGCAGTTCCACGAGGTCCACCACGATCTGCTGCAAGGCTCGGACAAGCTGCGGCGAGGCCGTGAACCCGGCGACATCTGCCGAACGCCGGGAGCCCCCAGAGGCAGCGGAAGCGGTCATGGTGTCTTCTCCTTCGAGAGCACAAGAGAGCGGCCCCCGGAACCGGAGGCCCCCGGGCCGACGCCCTCAAGCCTACGAAGGTCCCTCCCCGCCGCCACCCGGCGTCCGCCCGTCCGCCCACCCACCCGTCCGCCCGTCCGGCATGCTCCGCGCGGCTGCCACCTTGCCGTCCCCAGCCGCCTCATCGTCCGGCGCCGCCCATGCGACGGTGCCCCTGCGCAGTCGACGCGCACCCGCCCGCGCCCTCTCGGCTGCGGCACGGTCGCCCGATCGGACGCACCCTCCCGGAGCTGCCCGGTGCTGCCCGAGTCGGGTCGGTCGCAGGAGTCAGCCGACCCGCTCGACGGTGGCGAGCACCGGTCCCAGGGCGACGGCTGCGGGCGTCCGTTCGATGTAGTGGCGGAGCGCGTCATGGATCTCAGCCGGCAGGTGTCCGGCAGCGAGTCCCGCGCACAGGGCGAGCAGCGCGCGGACCAGTTCCTGTAAGGGCGCCGGGAATCCTTCCAGTGCCGTGTCGTCGCCGGTCTTGAGGCCGTCACAGACGGCTCTCATCGCCGCGTCGACGTCCTTGAGCCGGCGGTCGAGCTCCGGCCCGTCCGTGTCCGTGCCGATGAAGTGGATCAGCGCGGGCCGGAACCGGAGGATGTTGGGATGCCGCGCCCAGAAGGGCGGTCGCGCTCCCTCCGGCAGCGGGTTCAGCGGCCGCGGCTCACTGTGGCCGACACGGCACCAGTCCAGGTGAGCGGCCCTGGGTATGAAGCGGGGCGGATTGAGGCTCCACCGCCAGGAGAGCACGGGGGCGAGTCCCTGTACCGGCAGGCCGGTGGTGCGGAAGCGGTCCGGCGGCTGGACGGTGAACTCCGGGGCGCCGTCCGGACGGAAGGTCAGGCTCAGCTGCCAGGCGCAGCAGTAGCGGCGGGCCTCCGCAGTGATGATCAGCTTCAGCGACTCGTCCGGCGCGAGGCGAACGTGGGTGCGGTCGAGGTACGGCCGGGTGCCGATGGGTCGGCGGGTGTACTCGTCGACCTCCCACAGCTGCGACTCGGGCCGGTCGAGGTCGAAGGTCAGTTCGGGCACCGACTGGCTCCCGGCCGTCTCCTTCCCGATCAGCGCACCGGTCGGCGGCGCGTCGCGTTCGAGGACTTCGGCGCGGATGCCGCGCAGCGTGAGATGGGCGTCCGAGCGGTTGGTCAGGGTGACGAACAGCACCGTGTGGCCGAAGTCGATGCCGCCGTGGTCCCGTGCCCACCCTGCGATGTCCTCGCCGCCGGTCAGGACGCCCGGCCCCCGCACGGGTGGGTCGGCGGTGATGGCGTCGAGCGCGGGGAGCACGACATACCGCCCGACCGGATCGTGCTGCTCGACCAGGACTTCCACCGCGTCGGGCCCGGGTGGCCGGGCCGCCTTCGGCTGGTCGTGGACGTGCATGCCGCCGTACACCGTGCGGACCTGGAAGATCGGACCATTGACCGTGCTGTCCGACACCGAATTGTTGGTGCTGCCCGCCGCCGAGGCGCCCTGCTCCGAGTCCTGGGACATGACCGATACTCTGCCACGCCGGACTGACAGCGTCTCAGGTTCGGTGCCGGAGGGTCGGCCGGGCCCACGGTGGCGACGTGGGCTTCACCAGGGCGGCGCCGGGATGAGACCGACCCGACTGCCGCGAACCAGGCGACCGGGGCTCTGGAGCCGACCTGCGGTCGACCCCAAGTTCCGTCACGGACTGTAGTGTGTTCATCACTCCATGGGACCGGCATCCGCACCGTATGACAAGGGTGGTACGACAGTGACCGACATGACCGAGACGCCGTACCAACGGGCCGCCGCCGAGTCTGCCGCGAGCGCGCTGCTCCTCCTGGCGCACGGCAGCCTCGACCCCCGGGCGCAGGAGTCCACTCGCGCGCTCGCCCAGGCGGTCAGGCTGTCCCAGGCCTGCCGGGTCGAGGTCGCGTACCTCCGGCACGTCCGCCCCCGGGCACGTCAAGTACTCAGCACGTTCGCCGAGGCCGGACACGACCGTGTGGTCGTGGTGCCGCTGCTGCTGACCTCCGCTTTTCACGCCCGGGTCGACCTGCCCAGGGCGCTGTCCGACCCGCCGGCCCTGGCACCGGTCGTGACGCCGGTGCTGGGCGGTTCGCCGGGCGCGCCCGACAAGCGGCTGGTCGCGGCGCTGCGGCGCCGCCTCACCGAGCTGAATGCCGCGTTTGACGCAGTGGTGGTGGCAGCTGCGGGCAGTAGCGATGTCGAAGCGTGTTCGTCGGTGACCGCCATGGCGTCCGCGTTGGGCGCGGATCTCGGTCTGCCGTGCCTGGCCGGTTTCGCGTCGACCGCGTCACCGACGCCCGGGGAGGCGGTGGCGCAACTGCGCCTCGCGGGAGCGCACCGGGTCGCGGTCGCTTCCTACTGCTTTGCTCCCGGTCGGCTGTTTCGCCAGGCAGCCGACTCCTCGACCGCAGCCGGCGCGGTCGGCATCTCCGAGCCACTGGGCGACGCGCCCGAACTGGTCGAACTCGTCCTGGAACGCTTCCACCAGGCCTGCGACACGAAGGCCGGAGCAGGGAGCGCCTTCTAGGCCCGCCACGGCTGTCGGCGGCACTTATGGACCCGGGCACTGACAACCGGTCGGGACCGACCGCCGCATGTCACAGCCGGAAGCTCTCTGTGGGGCTGTCGAGCAGCCACCGCAGTGAAACCCACTCGACCGGGTTACCGCCGCGAAGAGATCCTTGGGCATGGAGTTCCTCTGCTACCACCGCGACCGGTCCGGCTCCGCAGCGCTACGCGACGAGCTGCTGGAAGAGCTCTGGTCCGATATGGATCGGTACGCGGAGGAATGATCGCCCGGCGCCCGACCTTCGCCGACGACGCCGACACACCCACCGGAAGCCTGCACATCGTCAGCCTGCCCGATCCGGTGGCCGCCCGCGCGTTCGCCTTCGACGAGCCGAACTACCAGGCCGGCGCCTACCGGAACGTGCTGCTGCACCGGTGGCGCCACACGCTGGGGCGCACCATGTGGGACTTCCCCGGCGGCCGGACCGGCGACAACCGGTATCTGGTGCTCGGCCTCGGCACGGGGCAGCCCGCCGACCTCGCGGTGCCGCCGGACCGGGACGAGCTGATCGCCTACGGGCCGCTGCTGTCCGACGACGGCGCCACCTGGCTGGGCACGGCGGCACTGTCCGGGCGCCGGACCCGGAGACGGCGCGCGCCGTGCTGACCCCGGACCGGTACGCCGACATCGAGGCACACAACTGGCAGTTCGGCGGGCGGCCGTCCTGACCGAGGGTGTCCGGCCGACCTCGCGGCCGCGCGCAGCCTGCTCGGTAGTCTGTCGCGGGCCGCGCCCGGCGGCCGGTCCGGGGCGGCCACCGCCCCGTCCCCGGCGCCCACCGCCCTGCCGTCCGCGGTCGCCGGCCAGGCGCGGTCGGCGGACGACGACCCCTGCTCCAACCTCTCGTACGGGTGACACCGGCCCCCGGCGGCCTCACATCCGCCGCACAGGACCCGCCCCGCGTGAGCGCGCCGCCCGGCCGACGATTCAGCGGCGGCGGCCCCGGGGCCGTACGGTCCCGCCGCGCGGGTGACCGGCACAATCGTGCCCATGCGGCAGATCATCGTCATCGGTATCGGCGCGGGCGACCCGGACCACCTCACCCTGCAAGCGGTCAAGGCCTTCGCCCGCACCGACGTCTTCCTCCTCCTCGACAAGAACGAGCAGCGCCAGGACCTGATGCGGCTGCGCCGCAGGATGATCGAGGAGCACGCCGGGCCCGGCCACCGGGTCGTCGAGGTGCCGGACGCCGAACGCGACCGCACCGCACCCGGCTATGCGCAGGCCGTCCGGGACTGGCGCCGGCGCCGGGCCGAGCTGGTGGGGCGCCTCATCGCCGAACACGTCGGCCCCGACGGGACCGGCGCGCTCCTGGTCTGGGGGGACCCCGGGCTGTACGACAGCATGACCGCCGTCCTCGACGAGGTCCTGGCCGCCGATCCGGCCGCGTTCACCTACGAGGTCGTACCGGGGATCAGCAGCGTCTCGGTCCTGGCCGCCCGCCACCGCACCACCCTCGCCCGGGTCGGCCGGCCGCTGCAGATCACCACCGGCCGGCGCCTGGCCGCCGACGGCTTCCCTCCGAGATCGCCCGACACCGTGGTGATGCTCGACGGGCAGAGCGCCTTCGCGGCGATCGACCCCGCCGGGGTCCACATCCACTACGGCGCCTACCTCGCGGGCCCGGACGAGATCCTGGCCTCCGGTCCGCTGCGGGAGACCGCCCCGCAGATCGCGCGTCTCCGGCAGCAGGCCCGCGACCGGGTCGGGTGGATCATGGACACCTATCTGCTGCGCCGGACCGACGACTGAAGCACCCCCGCTCGACAAGGCCGACCGCCCTGGAAGGATGAGGCGATGTGGTCACAACTGCCGTGGGGGGAGAAGCTCCGGGCCGAGCTGGGTTCGCCCCGACGAGCCCGCAGGCTGGGCAGCAGCCCGCGATCACGCGTCTGGCGGGCCGAGCTGTCGGGCGCACCCGTGGTGGTCAAGCAGCTCATCGACGGCCCGGGAGCAGCCGAGAGGTACGCCCGCGAGGTGGCCGCCCTACAGCTCGCGTCCCGGGTCGACCCACCCGTAGTGCCCGTGCTCCTCGGCACCGATCCAGCTGAACGGGTGCTCGTCCTGGAGCACCTGGACCACCAGGAGCCGCGCGAGGACTGGCCGGTGGACTACGCGGCGGCGCTGGCCCGGCTCCACGCCGCCACCGACGCTGACGCCGCAGGCAGCCTTCCGACCTGGTCGGGTCCGACCCAGGACGATGCCGACTCCTTCCTCAGGCTTGCCAGGGCACTCGGCGTAGCGGTGCCGAGCAACGCTCGAACCGAACTGGACGGCCTGGTCGACCGCCTGACCCGGACGGTCGGTCAGGCCCTGCTGCACGGCGATCCCTGTCCGGGCAACGACAGGCACACCAGCAGCGGCGTGAGGTTCATCGACTTCGAACAGGCCGCGCTGGGCAACGGGATCGTGGAACTCGCCTACCTGCGCATCGGCTTCCCGACCTGCTGGTGTGCCACCGCTCCCGATCCCGACATGCTGGACGCGGCCGAGGCCGCCTACCGCACGGCATGGCGCCACGCGACCGGCACCGAGGTCCAGGGCGATCTCACCGACGCGTGCGCCGGCTGGCTGCTACGGGGCGACGCCCTGGTCCAGCGGGCCCAGCGCGGGACCACCGACCACCTGAGCAGAATCCCGTACCGTGACTGGAAGTGGGGCACCGCGACCGCGCGCCAACGGCTGGTACACCGCCTCCGGATCGTCAGCCGGCTGACCGCCGGGAGCAGCGAGCTGCCGGATCTCGGAAAGCTCACCGCAGCCATGCGCGAGAGCATGCTCACCCGTTGGCCCGCACTTCAACCGCTACCCGCGCAACGGCCTTGAGGGCCGATTGGGAGTTCCGATCGCCTTGCGGCGCCATCGCTCCTGCGCCGCTCCTCGTGCGCGGCCATGCCATGGCCGGCCCGATGGCGCCGGTCTCTGTGGTCGACCGTCACCCCGGCCGTGCCGCTCCGCGTGGACTACGCACTCACCCCGCTGGGGCAGCGCCTGCTACCCGTCATCCAGGCCGTCACCGGATTGGCCGAGCAGGACATGGACCAGGTCGATGGCGCCCGCGCAACCCACGACGCCGGACGACAGCAAGCACCCGGCCGGGAGTCCCAGGCCGCCTGCTTCCGCAACGTCGCGGCCCATCGCGAACCCGGGCTTCGTCATCGAGGTCAGGGTCCCCGAGCTGCGCAAGCTGCCGCTCCAGGTGGAGCGTCTCACCCTGGATGGTCGAGTCGGCCGGCCCGCTGCGGACCGAGCCAGAACGGACGCCTGTTCCCAGCGCCACCGCTCCTCCACCACATCGCCGTGGTGCTCCAGGTGCACACCCCGGATGGCCGCGCAGTCCGTGAGGTGGACCGAGATCTCCAGGGGCCGGCCGGCGTCCGGGGCGGTCAGCATCCGCCAGGGAAGGCTCACATACCGCCCGGCCTGCGCATCCGTCAGCGCCGGTGACACCGTGGCGGCGCTGGGGGTGACGGGGCCGCCCGAGGCCTAGGAACGCCGCTTCGCCCTGCGGTGCGGGCCGCCGTCCCGCCCGGAAGGGCCGGCGGCGGGGGCGCGGGTCTCGGCCCGGGGGTGGGGGACGTCTCTGATTGGTCACGGCGGGATCAACCCCTAGGCAGGGCAGTCGCCGCCGTGTACGGTGACGGCCATATCACTGAAATGTCAGTGGAATTCCACTGATGCCGGGGGCTCGGCGCTGGCTGGCCGGAGCCGAAGGGGTGCTACGAGACGAGGTACCAGGTGAAGAAGTCGCTGTGGTCCGGCGTTGCTGTCGGGATTGCCGGACTGCTTACTCTCACGGGTTGCTCAGGGCAGGGGTCGAAGGACGCGCAGGGGGGAAAACCGTTCGGGGACTGCAAGGTCACCGAAAACCCGCCCATCCACAAGATGGACACCATTCGGAGCGGCGCACTCACCGTCGCCGCCTCGCTGCCCTACCCGGCGGGTTACCGGGGCAACACGCTCGACTCCGTCGACGGCGGTTACATGTACTGCCTTGACGCGGAGATCGCGAACCGGGCGGGCCTCAAGAAGATCGACCTGGTCAATGCCTCCTTCGAAGCCCTGGTGACGGCCAAGGCATCGAACTTCGACTTCGCGGTCTGGGACATCTACAACACCCCGGAGCGGCGCAAGGTCGTGGATTTCTCGACTCCGTACAACACGTACGAGACGGGTGTCCTGGTCAAGAAGGGCTCGAAGCTCACCGACACCTCGATCAAGCGGGCGAGCGTGGGCGTCCTGGCCGGCTCGGTGCAGCTGAAGTTCGTCAATGACAGCCTGAAGCCCCGGCAGGTGCGCGTTTTCAACTCCAACGACGACCTCTTCAACGCGCTGCTCGCGGGCCAGATCGACGCGGCACTGAACGACACCGCGACCGTCATGCCACGGGCCGCCAAGTCGGACGGAAAGCTCGAAGTGATCGGAAGGTACCCGGTCGGCGGCGATGTCGCCGCCCTGTTCCCGAAGGGCTCGCCGAAGGTCGCCGCAGTCGACCAGATTCTCGCTGACATGAAGAAGGACGGAACCCTCAAGGCCATCATGGCCGAGTGGCTCAATCCGATCCTCGGCGGTGACCCCACCGCACTCCCCGACTGGAGTTCGCGATGACGGACACAAAGGCAGACCGAAGAGAGCCCGCCGTGTCGGAACCCCCCGGCGTCCAGGGCTTCTCCCCCGCCCGGCCGCTGTCCACCTCCAGGTACCTCGGCAGTGCGGCCGTGCTGGCCCTGCTGGCGGTCGTGCTGTGTTACCAGTTCACCGGTGCTGCGGTCAGCCGGTCCGGGGCGCCACACCTCCTGCTGGGAATCGTCCTCCCGGTCCTGGTCCTGGGCGGCCCGATTCTGGCCGCGTACCGCCGGAGCAAGCTCTCGGAACGGGAATGGGACGAGCACCGCCACACCGAGGCGCGGGCGTCGGCGGCCCGGTCCCGGAACGCATCCGTCTCCTCGCTCGGGCTGACCGGATTCGTGGCCGTGGCCGCGCTGGTCGGACTGCTGATCGTCACCAATGACGGCGCGGTGCAGAAGACGTTCTTCAACACCTCCTTCATGGCCAAGAGCCTCGGGGACATCTTCAGGGCACTGACCGTCAACATCGAGATCGCCGTCGGTGCGCAGATCCTGGCGATGGCCTTCGGCCTCCTCCTCGCGATCGGCAGGCTGCTCCCCGACAAGGGCTTCTGGCCGGTGCGGATACTGTCCATCGCGTATATCGACGTCTTCCGTGGCATTCCGTCGGTGGTCCTGATCTACCTGGTGTGCTTCGGCCTTCCGCTCACCGACGTCCCGATCCTCAGCAAGGGCGATCCGGTGGTCTACGCGATCGTGGCGCTGGCCCTCACCTACAGTGCCTACAATGCCGAGCTGTACCGGGCCGGTATCGAGTCCATCAACAAGGGGCAGACCTCGGCGGCGCTCTCCATGGGACTCTCCCAGAAGGACGTGCTCAGGTTTGTGATCCTGCCGCAGATGTCGCGGAACATCGCGGCGCCGATGCTGAGCCAGTTCATCGGGTTGCAGAAGGACACCGCGCTGGTGATCGTGGTCGGGATCATCGATGCGTTCAGCCAGGCGAAGATCTACTCGGCGAACGACTTCAACCTCTCCGCCGTGACCGCGGTCTGCTTTGTGTTCGTCCTCATCACGATTCCGCAGACCCGATTCGTCGACTACCTGCTGGCGCGCTCCGGCACAAAGCTGAAGAGGGTCTGAGCAATGACGGCTGCATTCGTGGAACTCGACCGGGTGACGAAGAAGTACGGTGAGCACACCGTCCTCGACCAGGTGGACCTCGCCGTCGCCCGGCACGAGGTGGTCACCCTCATCGGGGCATCGGGATCGGGGAAGTCGACCCTGCTGCGCTGCGTCAACGGGCTCGAAGCCATCCAGGCCGGCCGGATCTCACTCGGCGGCGATGTCATCTCCGGCGAGGGAGTCGACCTGGTCAGGCTGCGCCGCCGGGTCGGGATCGTCTTCCAGAGCTACAACCTCTTCCCGCATATGACGGTGCTGCGCAACTGCACGCTCACCCCGGTACGGGCCGGCGTGGCGACCAAGGCCCAGGCGGAGGCGGACGCCCGCGCCATGCTGGAGCGCGTCGGCCTCAAGGACAAGGCCGACGCCTACCCCGACCAGCTCTCCGGCGGCCAGCAGCAGCGGGTGGCCATCGCCCGCGCGATGCTGATGCGCCCGGAGGTGCTGCTGCTCGACGAGATCACCTCGGCCCTGGACCCGGAGCTGGTGATCGAGGTGCTGAACCTCGTCCGCGAGCTGGCCGCCGACGGCATCACGATGATGATGACGACCCACGAGATGCCCTTCGCCCGCGAGATCTCCTCCAAGGTCTGCTTCCTCCACCAGGGAACCGTCCTGGAGCAGGGCACCCCCGGGCAGATCTTCGACTCTCCCACCACGCCGGAGCTGAAGACGTTCCTGCGACGGGTCCACGAGGCCAGCCGGGACTGACGTCCGCCTGCGCCGCACCACCACCGAACCATCCTCCATGGAGCTGACGATGAAGCAGGACTACGACGTCAAGGACTTCTTCAAGTACCTCGGGTACCCGAGCGGAGACCAGCCGTACTGGTCCGAGAACCTCCGCACCCTCTCGGTCTACTGCCGGGGCGACGCCGCCAACCTCCGGGCGCTGCTGGAGCCCACCCCGTTCGAGCTGGCCGACGACCGGTTCGTGGTGCAGATCGCGGATTTCGGGAACGCCACACCGGGGCCCTTCTACGACTCCGGCGTCGTCATCCCGGTCCGGTACAAGGACCAGCTGGGGGTGAACTACTACTTCGAGTACGAGGACCAGCCCTGGAGCGTGGCGTTCGGCCGTGAGGTGTGGGGCTACCCCAAGCACTTCGGTGAGATCGACCTCACGGACAGCGAAGCCGCGGTGCGGGGCACGGTCACCCGGGCCGGCCGGCCGGTCTTCGGCATCTCGATGACGCCGCAGCAGGGCTACTCCAATGACGCGTGGGCCGACATGGCGCTCTATCCGCACCTTCAGGTCCATGCGCTCCCCGAGGCCAACGGGCCGGGTTTCAAGGCGTTCGAGATCGTCTCCCGCGACACCTCCAAGGACTTCGTCCTCAAGCGGAAGACCTTCGGTCCGGCCGAGGTCGAGCTGAGCTCGGTGCTCTCCGTCAACGGCGTGCAGCTGAAGGTGGTCGAGGTCCTGGGTGGCGAGTACTCCGTCGGCGACTACGCCTGCACGGTCGAGAACGGCATCTCCACCGTGCTCGACGACCTCCTGGCGGACGGTCGGGAGGAACCGGCCCGGTAGGCGCCGCCTGACGTCTAGTCTGCTCCGAGTCATCCACCGGTGGCACCGCCGAACAGGTCGGCGGTGCCGCCTCCAGAGAGGTTGGACACAGTGCGCTCTGCATACGTCGCCGGCAAGCGAACGGCCAGTGGCGAGCCCGGGACTGCGAGCCTGCTCAGCGAATCGGCCCACTCCGCACTCTGTTCGCGACTGGTGCGGTGCGAGATCATGCCGGGCGAGCGGCTCAGCGAGGCCGAGTTGCGCAGCAGTCTGGGCGTGGGCGCCTCGCCGGTGCGCGAGGCGATCCGGCGGCTGGAGTTCGAGAAGCTGGTGGCGATCTTCCCGCGCAGCGGGACGTATGTCACCGACATCGCGCTCAAGGACTCCCGGTCCGTGATGGAGCTGCGGCTCGAACTCGAAAGCCTCAGCGCCGTGCTGGCGTGCACCCGGGGCTCGGTGGCGGAGAAGGAGCGGCTGGTCGCGCTGGCCGAGCGGCAGTTCGCCACCGATCAGCTCCAGGAGTGCATCGACCTGGACGCGGCCTTCCACCGCAGCCTGTACCGGATGACCCGGAACGACTATCTGATCACCACGGCCGAGATCCACTTCAACCTCGCGCTGCGCCAGTGGTACTTCTGCTCGAAGGCGGTGAAGACCCCGGACTGGACCGGGGTGGACCACCGTCCGCTCGCGGCGGCCATCGCCGCAGGGGACGCGGACGTCGCCGGCGAGCACATCCGCGAGCACATCCGCCACGACTCCCAGCAGGTCGTGAAGATACTCACCGACTACGGCCTCTAGCCACGCCGCCGGCTCTCCCACCCGGC
The DNA here is from genome assembly GCF_044755465.1 of Streptomyces sp. NPDC092296. Lineage (NCBI taxonomy): Bacteria > Bacillati > Actinomycetota > Actinomycetes > Kitasatosporales > Streptomycetaceae > Streptomyces > Streptomyces sp. NPDC092296. Next base: position 214,936 of record NZ_JBIVRB010000009.1, read on the forward strand.
CGGCCGAGGAGCCCCCGCATGCAGCACAAGGAACCGACCGTACACCGCCTCTTCGACCTGACCGGACAGACCGCCCTGGTCACCGGCGCCTCGGGCGGCCTGGGCCGGGCCCAGTGCCTGGCCCTGGCCGAGGCGGGGGCCAGGGTGATCGTCTCCGATGTCGACCCCGAGGCCGCGCGGGAGGCCTGCGACCGGCTCGGCGCGGCAGGAGCCGACTGCGTCCCGCTGGAACTCGACGTCACCTCGACCGAGAGCGTCAACGCGGCCTTCGACGTACTGGAGTCCCGGGGCGAGCGCCCGGAGATCCTGGTCAACAACGCGGGTGTCTCCCTGCGCAACAGCGCGCTGGAGGCGACCGAGCAGGAGTTCGACCTCACCCTCGCGGTCAACCTGCGCGGCACGTACTTCACCGCGCAGCGCGCGGCGCGCACCATGCGCGGTCGCGGTGGCGGCCGGATCATCAATGTCTCCTCCATCGGCGGCCTGGTGGTGGACGGTGAGCGCTCCTCGGTGTACGACGCCTCCAAGGCCGCCGTCGTCCAGGTGACCAGGAACATGGCGTACGAGTGGGGCAGGCACGGGATCAGGGTGAACTCCATCGCCCCCGGCTACATGCGGACCGCCATGACCTCGGACCTGCTGCCCAGCCAGGAGGTCGAGGAGCGGATCGTCCGCGATCACATCCCGCTCGGCCGGGTCGGTGAGCCGGCCGACCTGAGCGGGGCCGTCGTCTTCCTGGCCTCGCGGGCCTCGGCCTATGTCACCGGCCACACGCTGACCGTCGACGGCGGCTGGCTGGTCTCGCTGTAGCCGCACGGTCGGCATCACCCGGAGGTGCTGCGGCGCCTGGGCCGGACAGCCCCGGCCGCACCCCTCCACCCTCCCCGGTCGGCGCGGCGCCCCGCGCCGACCGGGTCATCCGCCCCGGACATCCGGGCACCCAGAGCCCCGGACATCCAGACCTCCGGCCTCGCGGCCGAGTACCCCAAGGAGTGCGTGTGCGCATGGACGCTGTGACCCAGGTCCCCGCACCGGTGAACGAGCCGGTCCACAGCTACGCCCCCGGCAGCCCCGAGCGGGCC
>NZ_JBIVRB010000010.1:0-206830 GCF_044755465.1 Streptomyces sp. NPDC092296
CAGGGCCAGAAGTGCTCCGCCGCGTCCCGCGCCTACGTCCCCGCCTCCCTCTGGGAGCGGATCGCGGACGGCTTCCGCGAGGAGGTCGAGCGGCTCACCATGGGCGACGTCACCGACCTGGCGAACTTCATGGGCGCCGTCATCGACGCCCGCGCCTTCGCCACGTGCAAGGCCGCCATCGACCGCGCCCACGCCGACCCGACCGTCCAGGTCATCGCCGGCGGCACCTGCGACGACAGCACCGGCTACTTCGTCCGCCCCACCGTGCTGCTCTGCTCCGACCCCGGCAGCGAGTACTTCCGCGACGAGTACTTCGGCCCCATCCTGGCCGTCCACGTCTACGACGACGCCCGCTACGAGCAGGTCCTCACCCAGCTGGAGTCGGCCTCCCCCTACGCCCTGACCGGCGCCGTGATCGCCCAGGACCGCACCGCCATCGCCCACGCCATGGACACACTGCGGTTCGCCGCCGGCAACTTCTACATCAACGACAAGCCCACCGGCGCCGTCGTCGGCCAGCAGCCCTTCGGCGGCGGCCGCGCCTCCGGCACCAACGACAAGGCCGGCTCCGCCCAGAACCTCCTGCGCTGGACCTCCACCCGCGCCATCAAGGAAACCTTCACCCCCCACACCGACTACCGCTACCCCCACATGGACTGACCGCCCGTCAATCCTCCACCCGGGCCCGGGTTAGGGCCGGGTGGAGGCGGGCAGACGCCCCTACGGCCGGACCTGTCAGCGGTCCGACCCCCAGAGCGTGCCGCGCCACCCCCTGCGCGGCACCCGGCGTGCCAGGCGCCGCCGGCCTCCCCCCGGCCGGCCCGCGCGGGCATGCCCGGCGGGCGCGCCGATCCCCCCCGACGGCGCGCCCGCCCTACCTTCCACCACCGCTTTCCGCCGCCCCCGACCTCCCCGGCGCGGCCCGTGATCCCCTGGAGTTGCCGTGCTCCGTTCCGCGCTTCTCGCCGCGTCCCGCTCCCCGCAGGTCCGCACCGTCGTGGAGAAGCTGCCGCCGACCCGCGCCATCGTGGACCGCTTCGTCGCCGGTGAGCCCCTGGACGCCGCGCTGGCCGCCAGCGACGAGCTGGCCGCCACCGGCCGCCGCGTCACCCTCGACCACCTGGGCGAGGACACCCGCGACGCCGCGCAGGCCGCCGCCACCGCCGCCGCGTACGAGCAGCTGCTGACCGCGCTGAAGGAGACCGGCCTGGCCAAGCACGCCGAGGTCTCCGTCAAGCTCTCCGCCGTCGGGCAGTTCCTGCCGCAGGACGGTGAGCGGGTCGCGCTGGAGAACGCCCGCCGGATCTGCCGGGCCGCCGCCGACGCCGGCACCACGGTCACCCTGGACATGGAGGACCACACCACCACCGACTCCACCCTCGGCATCGCCCGCGAGCTGCGCGCGGACTTCCCGTGGCTGGGCGTGGTGCTCCAGGCGTATCTGCGCCGCACCGAGGCCGACTGCCGCGACTTCTCCGGGCCGGGCTCCCGGGTGCGGCTGTGCAAGGGCGCCTACCAGGAGCCCGCGTCGGTCGCCTTCCAGAAGAAGGACGAGGTGGACCGCGCCTACGTCCGCTGCCTCAAGGTGCTGATGGCGGGCGAGGGCTACCCGATGATCGCCTCGCACGACCCGCGCATGGTGCGGATCGCCGGGCAGCTGGCGGAGTGGAACGGCCGCAAGGCCGACTCCTTCGAGTACCAGATGCTGTACGGCATCCGCCCCGAGGAGCAGCTGCGGCTGGCCGAGTCCGGCGCCACCATGCGGGTCTACCTCCCCTACGGCCAGGAGTGGTACGGCTACTTCATGCGCCGGCTGGCGGAGCGCCCGGCCAACCTGGGGTTCTTCCTGCGCGCGATGGCCACCCGGGGCTGACCCACCGGGCCCGGGGGCCGGCCCCGGGTCAGAAGTCGGCGGTCTCCAGGGCGAACGAGAACGGCGCCGGGAGGTCGACCTCCTTGCCGAACGGGGCCAGGTGCACATCCGTGTACTCGTCGCCGTCGGGGTTGCTGAACAGGGAGGTGCGGCCCCGGTCGCGGTCGATCAGCAGATAGAGCGGGATGCCGCCCCGGGCGTAGCAGTGGCGCTTGGCCTCGCGGTCCCGGTCGGGCCGGGTGGAGGTGACCTCCACGACCAGGGCGACGCCCTCGGGGGGCATCCACGGTTCGGCATCTCGGAAAAGCCGCAGGGTGGACGGCGCGAAGGTGGCGTCCGGGATGGCGTGGTTCTTGGGGCAGCGCCCGCCCCTGGCGAGCCGCAGGCCCTTGTTGCCGGAGACGTCCATATCGGTCGCGGACCTGCGGATCACCTGCTTGATCACACGGCTGATGTAGTCCTCGTGGTTGCCGTCCGGCGGCGGTGTCACGACGATCTCCCCCTCAAGCAGCTCGGCGCGGGTGCCTTCGGGGGTCTGCAGGCCCAGGAAGCTCTCCAGGAGGCTGTCTTCCGAGGGCTGTGGCTCTTGTGCCATGGCGCTCACGGCGCACCCCTTCCTCACGTCAAGGTCACGATAGGAGACCGTCGGGGCCGCCCCGGGTGAAACCGGGGCGGCATCACTCGATCGTGGCACGCCGGGGCGGTGGGCGCGCGGCTCAGAGCAGGGCGGCGGCGGGGTCGACCATCTTGCGGACCGTCTTGGCGTCCGCGTACTCGCCGAGGGCGGTCATCACCCACTCGCCGGAGAACTGCCGGACCAGCTTGCACATCAGGACGCCGGTGCGGGGTTCGGCGCCGGTGAGGTCGAAGCGGACCAGTTCGTCGCCGGTGGCGGCGTCCAGCAGGCGGCAGTAGGCGCCGGTGACCTCGGTGAACTTCTGGCCGGAGAAGGAGTTGACGGTGAAGACCAGGCCGGTGACCTCCGGCGGCAGGCCGTCCAGGTGGACGGTGATCTGCTCGTCGTCGCCGCCGCCCTGGCCGGTGAGGTTGTCACCGGAGTGCTGGATGGCGCCGTTGAAGACGGCCAGCTTCATGAACCAGACCGTCTCGATCTTCTTGCGCCGGGCGTCGAAGGCGATGCAGGAGGCGTCCAGGTCGATGTTGCGGCCGCGCTGCGCGGGCTCCCAGCCCAGGCCCATCCGGACGGAGGAGAGGAACGGCCTGCCGTTCTTCTCCAGCGAGACCGAGCCGCCCTTGACCAGGTTCACCCGGCCCTTGTCCAGGGTGACCTTGGGCGGTCCGGCCGGGGGCGCGGGCGGTGCCGGGGGTGCCGAGGGCGCGGTGGGGGGCTGCGGCGGGGTGAGCGTCCAGTCGTCGTCGCTGTGGACGGGGGCGGGGATGCCCTGGACCGGCTGCCCGGTGGGCGGCGCCGGCGGGGCAACCGGGGTCGGCGGGGCAACCGGGGTCGGTGGGGCGGCCGGGCCGGGGTCGTCCACCGAGACGCCGAAGTCGGTGGCGATGCCCGCCAGGCCGTTGGCGTAGCCCTGGCCGACCGCGCGGACCTTCCACGCCCCGGCCCGCCGGTAGACCTCCACCACGACCAGGGCCGTCTCCAGCGTCAGCCGGGGCGGGGTGAAGGTGATCAGCGCCTCACCGGTGTCGGCGTCGCGTACGGTCGCGGTGGGCTCGGTACCGGCGAAGGTCGCGGCCGCGTCGTCCAGACTGGCGGTGACCACCACCTTGTCGATCTCCGCCGGGACCGCGCCGGTGTCCACCGTGATCGCGTCGGCGGCGCCGCCGGCCGCCGGGCGGTGGGCCACCCCGGGGCCCTGCGGTGCGTTGAAGAAGACGAAGTCCGCGTCGGAGCGGACCTTGCCGTTCGCGGTGAGCAGCAGCCCGGAGACGTCAAGCTGCTTCGGCGCCGTCACCTCCACCGTCACCCGGGGGACAGGCAGCGGGGCGTTCCCGCCCTGGATCAGGGCCGTGGTCAAGGTGGTCCTCCTCGTCGCGTCCGGCTTCGCCGCGCCCGGCGGTAGGGGCGTGGTACGACTGCTGCGCGCCCCCGTCGGACACACTAACGAAGGAGAAGCGGGATGCGTTCTCACGCCCCCGCGCGTCGGCGGGCGCCCGCTCGGCCCGATGCGGCCCCCTGATCAGCCGAAGTCACCCCGGACGGCCACGGCGCGGGGGTGGTCCACACCGAAGGCGGAGGCGAGCCAGCTGTCCCGGGCGGTGTCGTGGGCGCCGTTCGGATGGCTGTACTGCACGGTGAAGGAGTACTGGCCGGGCGGTACCGTGCCGCCGGACTGGAGGGCGAACCGGTACACCAGCGCCGCGGCCGACCGCTCGACGGAGACGGTGACCCCCGGCATGGTCGACCAGGCGCCGCTGTCGGTCGCCGCCGCCGAGCGCTCCACCCGCACCTCCACCTCCAGGGCGGTCAGCGACTCGTCCACCGTGAGCAGCAGCGAGTTCCGCGAGGCGTAGGGGTCGGCGGTGTCCACCGTGGCCGTGCCGTGCAACGCCTGGTCGGAGTCGGCCACCGGGGTGCCGGAGGACGGCCGGGCACCGCCTAACGAGCTGCCGGGCGTCGCCGGGGCGGTCGTACCGGACGACTGCGGCGACGCCGTCCCGGTCGCCCGGCCGCCCTCGGCCGGGGACGCGGTGCGATCGGACCGGGGTGTGCTCGCGGTCGAGGCGGTCGCCACCGGGCCGCCGCTGGAACCCCGGCCCCGCGAGGCGGCGGACTCCCGGGTGCCGCCGCGCCCCGCCAGCGCCGGCGGCGTACCGGTGTCGTCCGTCGGTGGTTCGCCGTCCGGGACGCCGTCGGGCCCGCTCGCGTCCGGGGCGGAGGAGGAGCCCAGGTCGGAGACGCGCAGGGACGGTTGCATGCCGCCCTGCACGCTGACGATCCAGGTGGTGGCCACACTGATGCCGACCACCGTCGACATCGCCATCGCGGCACCGGAGAACCGGATGCGGGGCAGCCGCAGCGGCCCGGTACGCCGTCGGCGCTGCCCGTGTCGGCCGGGTGCTCCGGCCGTGGCCGGGCGTGAGCCTCCGGTGTGCTCGGGACCGGGCCGTCCGCCGCGGTGCCGCGCTGCCCCGGAGCGCGAGCGCGCCTGGGCGGTGTCCTCCTGGGGAACCACCGAACTCCCTCCGTGCCTCCGATGGCAGCGGGCGCGACTTCGCGCCCCCTCAGGGCCCGAACGTGCGCGCACCTGCATCGGCAGGGGCAAGAGAGTATCAGCGGCGACCGATGCTGTGACCGGGCGGTCGCAGAACGAGTTGGCAGCGGTGGACCCCTTGGCCGCCAAGGGAACTGACGGGGCGCCTGGGGGGCGCGTTACCGGCGCGCGGCGGGGCGCACGCCGGTAAGCAACCCCCTGCAACCGTTGCCGCCGCGTGGCAGGAGGATCACAGTGGGCAGCATCCGCAGTTCCCCGCACGGAGAGAACTCCCCATGCCGCGCGAACCGCTGCCTTCCGGCACCGCAGCACCCCACGGCGCCGCGCTCCCGCCCGACCTGGCGGACCGCCCGCGCGAACGGCCCCCCGCCGACCCGGAGCCGACGCCCCCAGCCGTGCGCCACCCACTGTCCGGGCAGGTGGAGAGCCTGCTCACCCTGCACATGGTCTTCGACGGCGACCGGGTCGCCGAGGTGCCCACCCGGTTCCGCTACGACGCCGCCGAGCCCTTCGCCGTCCGGCTGGCCTTCCACGCCGACGAGTACGACGAGGCCGAGTGGGTGTTCGCCAGGGAGCTGCTGGCGGACGGGCTGCGCGGGCCGTCCGGCGAGGGCGACATCAGGCTCTGGCCCTCGCACTGCCCCGAGCACGGCGCCGTGGTGACCATCGCCCTGGAGTCCCCGCACGGCTCCGCCGTACTGGAGGCCGTCACCGCCGACCTGCGGCAGCTGTTGGAACGCAGCTACGCCGTCGTACCGCCCGGCAGCGAGGTCAGCGCCCTGCCCTCGGACGAGGAGCTGGCCCGGCTGACCGGCGGCTGAGCACCCCGGGCCGCCACGATCGGCCCGCCGCGCAGCCGCCGCACGGCCGGCGCCTCGGAGTACGGCAGCAACTGCGCCGGGTCGCCGGGCGGCCGTAACTCCACCCGGATCGCCTCCGCGAACCGGTACGGCCGGTGCTCCAACACACCGCCGACATGGCGGCGCAGCCGGGACAGCTCGGCGCGCACCGTCACCCGCCGCCCGGGGTCACCGAACAGGTCGTCGGCCAGCTGCGCCGCGCTGCGGCCCTCCCGGTGCACCGCGAGCAGCAGCAGCACCTCCGCGTGGCGCGGGCTCAGCGCGTGCGACCAGGTGCCGGCCGCGCCGTCCACCACCAGTTCGGTGTGGCCGGGCCGGGTCAGGTCCAGCACCGCCGTGCTCCGCCCGGCCGGATCGGCGTCGTCGCCGCCCGCCGCGCACGGCCGGACCAGCCAGCCCCCGGCCAGCGGCTCGACGGCGCACTCACCGAGGGTGGGCAGCGGCACCCGGGGCCCGGCCGGGCTGCGCGGTAGCAGCAGCCGGCCGGCCGGGGCGATGCCGCTGGCGGCGGCGGGCCAGCCGCTGCGGTCCACCACCAGGGCCGGTCCGGGCAGCCGGGCCAGTACGGGCGCGGCCACCGTACGGAGCCGGTGCAGCGCCTCCAGATGGGCCGCGCGCAGTTCGGCCTCGGCCAGCCGGGCGGCGGCCGAGACCAGCGCCAGGGTGTGCGGGTGGAAGGAGGCGGCCGGGCCGCTGAGGTCCACGGTGCCGATCAGCCGGCCGCTGCGTGGGTCGTGCAGCGGGGCGCTGGCGCAGGTCCAGGAGTGGTGGGTGCGGACGAAGTGCTCGGCGGAGTGCACCTGGATCGGCCGCCGGGCGGCGAGCGCGGTGCCGATGGCGTTGGTGCCGACCACGTCCTCGGCCCAGCAGGCGCCCAGGTCGAAGCCCAGCCGGTCGGCCTCCCGGCGCAGCCGGGGGCTGCCCTCCCGCCACAGCACCCGGCCCTCGGCGTCGGTGACCACCAGGACGTGCCGGTCGTCGCCGGACAGCTGGGTGAGGGTGCCGCGCAGGGTGGCGATCACCTCGGCCAGGCCGGTGTCGCGGCGGCGGTGCTCCACCTCGGCGGCGTCCAGCGGCCGGGGGTCCTGGCCCTCGTCGGGGTCCAGACCGAGCCGGAGCATCCGGCCCCAGGACTCCCCGATCACCGCGCGCGGGGCGGCGCCCGGGGACTCCCCGGACAGGGTCTGCTCCCGGGCTTCGGCGACCGTCCGTGCGTCCGGCTCGGCGGTGCCGTGTGCCGTGTCCCCCGCCCGGTGTGCGAGCCGTGCTGTCTGCCGCATGCCGACCTCCCTCGTCGACTCCCGGGACCCGCGTGGCCGCGTATGGGCGTGCGGGACCGGCCGACCGCCTCCGCCGCCCGCCGCGTCGGCCGCGGCTGTGCCAGCGTAGGCGCTCGGGGGGTTGCTGCCATCGACCTTGCGCAACTTCTTCCGAACAAGATGTGGCTGTGCGAAGTGGTGGGTGGGGTGGGGTTGGTGGGGCTGGGGGTGTGGGGGGAGCTGTGTGGTGGTGGGGGGTCTGTTGGGGTGGGGGTGGCGGTGCGAAGTGGTGGGTGGGGTGTGGGGGGAGTCGTGTGGTGGTGGGGGGTCTGTTGGGGTGGGGGTGGCGGTGCGAAGTGGTGGGTGGGGTGGGGTTGGTGGGGTTGGGGGTGTGGGGGGAGTCGTGTGGTGGTGGGGGGTCTGTTGGGGTGGGGGTGGCTGTGCGAAGTGGTGGGTGGGGTGGGGTTGGTGGGGTGGGGGTGTGGGGGGAGCTGTGTGGTGGTGGGGGGTCTGTTGGGGTGGGGGTGGCTGTGCGAAGTGGTGGGTGGGGTGGGGTTGGCGGGGTGCGGCTGTGCGAGCACGGTGTGGGGCGTGCCGGGGGAGTCGTGAGGTGGTGGGGTCCGCCGGGGAGGGGGCGGTGGGTGCGGGGGGCGGGGTTGGTGGTGGGGAGTGGTCGTGCGGGCCGGGGTCAGTCCGCGGCCGGGGCGGGGGCGGCCTGGAGCTGGTGGGCCCAGGGCGGGTTGGGGCCGGCGGTGGAGCAGGTCAGGGCGGCGACCCGGGCGGCGAACCGGCAGGCGTCGGCCACGTCCTGGAGGGTGACCGCGTCCAGCCGGCCGCCGAGCAGGCCGCGCGTACGCAGCAGGTGCAGCAGGCCGGCGGTGAAGGAGTCGCCCGCCGCGACGGTGTCCACCACGGTGGCGGGCGCGGCGGGCACCGTCACCCGGCGGCCGTCCAGCGAGGCGAGGGCGCCCCGGTCGCCCAGGGTGACCACCACCAGCCGTACTCCGGCCCGGTGCCAGTCGTCGCAGGCCCGTTCGGCGGAGGTACCGGGCAGCAGCAGCGACAGATCGTCCTCGCTCAGCCGCAGGATGTCGGCCAGCGCGCACCAGCGGGGCAGCCGGGCCCGGTAGGCGGCGGGCGGGACCAGCAGCGGGCGGACATTGGGGTCGATGGAGACGGTGGCCCGGTCCCGTACCCGGTCGAGCAGGTCCTCGATGCGGGCGCCGCCCGGCGGCCGGACCAGGGCGAGCGAACCGGTGTGTACGCAGTCGGTGGCGTCGAGCGGGACGGCGGCCAGCTCCTGGTCCGTCCACTGCCAGTCGGCGGTCCCCTCGGCGTGGAAGGACCAGTCGGCGCGCCCGGCGGCGTCCAGGTCGGCCACCGCCAGGGTGCTGGGCTCGGCCGCGTCCGGGCAGCCGGACAGGTCGACCCCGGACGCCGCCAGGTGCGCGCGGAACAGCCGGCCGAACGCGTCGCCGGACAGCCGGGCCAGGAACCGCACCGGCGTCCCCAGCCGCCCCAGCGCCGCCGCGGTGTTGGCCGGGCCGCCGCCCGGCAGCACCCGCAGCGCCAGTTCGCCGGGGGCCGCGCCGCCCGGCATGGTGAAGGCGTCGGCGACGCACTCGCCGACCACGGTGATCTGGCGCTCTGGCATGGGTGGGCGCTGCCTCTCCTCGCGGACCGTGCGGAACTCCGGGCCATGCTGCCAGGCCCGAGTCCGCGCGGCGGCGGCGTCGCGCAGTGCCCGGACGGCAGTACCGTAGGGCCGGTCGGGTGGCCACCGCCGCCCTTCGGCTCGTACCTCCGTGACCAGCACCAGCAGTGGGAGTCCGCCCGCCTTGTCCGCGCCCCTCGCCGCTCCGGCGGCCGCCCTCCTCGACGCCTCCCCGCAGCGGTTCGCCGCCTTCGACGGCAGCGGTATCGACGGCGGCCTCTACACCGATGTCACCGACGCCGCGCACCGCGCCCCGCACTGGCTGGACCAGACGATCCTGGCCTGGTCGAACTACGGCCTGGTGGTGTTCGCCGTGCTGATGCTCGCCGCCTGGTGGCTGTCCCGGCGGCAGGGGGCGGCCCTGGCCGCGCGGGCGCTCGCCGTGCCGCTGGTCGTCGTCCTGGCGTACGGGGTGAACTCGGTCGTCAAGCGGCTGGTTGAGGAGGTCCGGCCGTGCCGGTCGCTCTCCGGCGCCTTCACGCTGGAGACCTGCCCCGGCGCCGGGGACTGGTCCTTCCCCAGCAACCACAGCGTCATCGCCTTCGCCGCCGCGACGGCCCTGCTGCTGGTGCACCGCACCCTCGGCCGGGTCGCGCTGGTCGCGGCGCTGGCCATGGCCGCCTCCCGGGTCTGGATCGGCGTCCACTACCCCCATGACGTGCTGGCCGGCGCCCTGCTCGGCGTACTGGTGGCCCTGCCGCTCACGCTGGCCGCCCGCCGGGCGGCCCCGCTGGTCGAGCGGGGCCGCCGGACGGCGCTGGCGCCGCTGTTCGGCACCGGCTGAGGGTCGGCCCGGCCGGGCCCTCGTGTGCGGCCGGCCCGGCCGATGCCATGAACCGGGGCCGATGCCGTGGACCAGGGCCGGGGCCGGGACCGCCGCCGCCCTGGCCGGCCCCCGCTTCGCCTGGACCAGCCGCCGCCCGTACCGACCGCCGGCCCGGTCGGCCGGAGGGTCAGGCCGCCCGCCAGGCGGCGTCGGCCGCAGCGGCGGCGGCAGGGGCGTCGGCGGGCAGCCCGAGCGAGTGCAGCGCGGCGGCCAGCGCGGCCAGGGCGGCCGGCACCGTGTCCCGGTCGGCGGCCGGGCCGTAGTGGTTGACCCGGAGCATCCGGTCGGCCAGCGCGCCGCCCGCCGCCTGGAGCGGCACCGCCGGGTCGGCCAGCAGCGCGGCGGCGGCCACCTCGCGGGCGTCCACGCCGTCCGGGGTGCGCACGGTGGTGGCCACCGGCGCGGCGTCCTGGTCGCGCACCACGTAGCAGGAGAGCGTGCCCAGCGCGCGGACCCCGGCCCGGGTGGCCGCGGCGGCGGCGCGGTGCCGGGCGGCGGTGGCGTCCAGTCCGTCGGCGTCGATGCGGTCCAGGCAGGCTTCCAGCGCGAGCATCTCCAACTGCGCGGGGGCGTGCGGCAGCACGGTGCGCCCGGCGTCGGTCCAGCGCTCCTTCCAGTCCAGCAGCGACAGGTACGAGCGGCGCGGTGCCTGCGGGTTGGCCGCGATCCGCTGCCACGCCCGGTCGCTGACCGCGACCGCCGAGACGCCCGCCGGACCGCCCATCGCCTTCTGCCCGCCGACCACGCACAGGTCGACCCCCCACGCGTCGGTGAGCAGCGGCTCCGCCGCGACCGACGCCACCGCGTCCAGCATCAGCAGCGCGCCGTGCTCCCGTACCACGGCGCCGATCTCCGCCACCGGGTTGGTGTTGCCGGTGGCCGCCTCGGCGTGCACCAGGCTGACGAACTCGACCTCCGGGTGCGCCGCCAGCGCCTCCGCGACCTGCTCGGCGCCGACCGCCGTGTGGAACGGGACGACCAGGTCCACCACCCGGGCCCCGCAGGAGCGCAGCCAGCCGCCGAAGGTCTCGCCGTACGGGCCGGTGACCACGTTGAGCGCGCAACTGCCGGGCCGTACCGCGCCGCGGATGGCCGCCTCCAGCGGCAGCAGCGCCTCGCCCTGGGTGATGATCACCGAGTGCTCGGTGCGCAGCAGCGCGGCCACCCGGTCCTCGATCGCGGCGAAGCGCCGCGCGGTGAGCGGCGGCAGGTCGAGCAGCGGGTGGGCGGTACGGGGGTCGGCCGAGGGCTGGTTCGCGGTCACGTGAGGGGCCTTCCGGAGAGTGCAGGTGGTTCGGCGGCGCGGCGCCGCCGAACAGTCTGCCGGACGCCCGGTCGCCGACGGTCCCGGCGGCCCGCCGACGTGACCACCGGGGGAGGTGGTGTACAGACATTCGATCTCGGTCCGTATCCTGTACCCCGGCCACGACCGCCGGGGGTGCCGCGTACGGTGCCCCGCGCCCACGGGGGGCCGGTCGTCCGGGCCGTACCGGGGGGAAGCATGTCCGCAGCCGTGCGCCGTGTGCCGCGACCGGTCGGCACGACACCCACCGCCCCCGCCGATCCCAGGGCGCCCGCCGTCCCGTGCGGCTGAGGCCGACCGGCCCGCCGCGCCCGAGCGGGGCGCTCGGGCGCACTCCGTATCCTGATCGCCGGCCGCCGCGCGGGAGTCGCGCTGCGGCGGCCCGGCCCCGGACCGACCAGAGGTGGACAGCATGCCCTCATCCCTGCCGCGGCGTCATGCGCTGAAGCTGTTCGGCGGCGCGACCGCGCTGGGGATGACCACCGTGCTCGGCAGCCGTGCCGCCGACCGGGCCCGCCACCCGGTGGCCGGCGCCGCACCGGCCGCGAGCGGCACCGGCCCGGCCGCACCCCCGCCGATCGGCCTGCGCAGCACCATGCAGGGCCTGGTGACCGGGCCGACCCGGGTCGGGGCCTGGGCGGCGGCCCCCGTCGCGGGCGACAGCGGCCGGCCCGCGCTGGGCTTCACCGAGTGCACCGTACGGATGGTCGTACGGACCTCGGTCGGCGGCACCGCGCCGCGCATCCGGCTCTCCAACCTGAGCGGCACCGGCCCGCTGCTGGTCGAGTCGGCCACCATCGGGGTGCGCGCCAAGGACTCCTCGGCGGTCTCCGGCAGCCTGAGCCGGGTGTTCTTCGGCGGCTCGCACCGGGCGGTGGTGCCGCGCGGCGGCGAGCTGCTGAGCGACCCGATCGCGATCCGCCGGCCGATCGCCGCCCGGGACGCGCTGCTGGTCAGCCTGTACCTGCCGGGCCCCACCGGGCCGGCCACCTGGCATCCCCGCTCGCAGGACGCCACCCACATCGCGCCGGGCGACCGGACCGAGGACGGCAGCGGTCGGCGGTTCACCGACGCGCAGACCGGCTGGTTCTACCTCAGCGGCCTCGACCTGGTCTCGCCGGTGGCGACCGGCACCGTGGTCTGCTTCGGGGACTCCATCACCGACGGCGCCGCCCCCAGCCTCACCCAGGTCGGCGGCCGCTGGTCCGACGCGCTGGCCACCCGGATCGCCAAGGCCCGGCCGGACCGCCCGCTCGGCGTGGTGGACCTCGGCATCGCCGCCAACATGCTGCTGACCGACAACTCCGGCACCACGGCCGGCCGCTCCGGGCTGAACCGCTTCCGCCAGGACGCCCTGGAGCAGACCGGCCTGACGGATGTGATCGTGCTGGAGGGGATCAACGACATCCGCCAGGGCAAGGACGGCGCCGGCGGCCCGCTCACCGCCGCCGCGCTGATCGCCGGCTACCGCACGCTGATCCGGCAGGCCCGCGCGGTCGGCGCGGCGGTGCACGGCGGCACCGTCACCCCCTTCCAGGGCGACTCCCGCTACAGCGCCGCCGGTGAGCACGTCCGGCAGCAGGTGAACAAGTGGATTCGCACCGGCGGCGAGTTCGACAGCGTGGCCGACTTCGACCGGGCGATCCGCGACCCGGCCCACCCGGCCCGCTACCGCCCGTCCTACGACCGGGGCGACCACCTGCACCCCGGCGCGGCGGGCTACACCGCACTGGCCGCCGCCGTCGACCTCGCCGCGCTGCGCGGCTGACCCGCCCGGCGGCCCGGGTCGCGGGGTGCGGGGTGGTCGTAGGGTGCGGGGCATGGGAGATCGCGCGGTGCTGCACATCACGGGACGGGTCCTGGTCGGGCCGGAGGACGTCCGCGACGAGCTGTGGGTGGTGGACGGCCGGGTCAGCTTCGACCGCCCCGCCCTCGCCCGGGACGTGACGACGGTGCGCGGCTGGGCGCTGCCCGGCCTGGTGGACGCCCACTGCCACGTCGGCCTGGACGCGCACGGCGCGGTGGACGACGCCACCAGCGAGCGGCAGGCGCTGACCGACCGCGACGCCGGGGCGCTGCTGCTCCGCGACGCCGGGTCGCCCGCCGACACCCGCTGGGTGGACGACCGCGCGGACCTGCCGAGGATCATCCGCGCCGGGCGGCACATCGCCCGCACCCGCCGCTACATCCGCAACTACGCCCATGAGATCGAGCCGGACCGGCTGCCCGAGTACGCCGCCCGCGAAGCCCGGCGCGGCGACGGCTGGGTGAAGCTGGTCGGCGACTGGATCGACCGGGAGCGCGGCGACCTGGCGCCCTGCTGGCCGCGCGAGGCGCTGGCGGCGGCCATCGCGGCGGCGCACGCCGAGGGCGCCCGGGTCACCGCGCACTGCTTCTCGGCCGAGTCGCTGCCGGACCTGGTGGCCGCCGGGATCGACTGCGTCGAGCACGCCACCGGGCTCACCGAGGAGCTGCTGCCGGTCTTCGCGGAGCGGTCGGTGGCGATCGTGCCGACGCTGGTGAACATCGCGACCTTCCCCGGGCTGGCGGACGGCGGCGAGGCCAAGTTCCCCCGCTGGGCCGCGCACCTGCGGCGGCTGCACGAGCGCCGGTACGCCACGGTGGGGGCGGCGTACGAGGCCGGGGTGCCGGTCTTCGTGGGCACCGACGCGGGCGGCTCGCTGCCGCACGGGCTGGTGGCCCAGGAGGTCGCGGAGCTGGTCCGGGCGGGGCTGCCCCCGGCGGCGGCGCTCTCCGCCGCCAGCTGGGGTGCCCGGGAGTGGCTGGGCCGCGACGGGCTGGTGGAGGGGGCCTCGGCGGACCTGGTGGTGTACGCGGAGGACCCGCGCGCCGACGTCCGGGTGCTGGCGGACCCGCAGGCGGTGGTGTTGCGCGGCCGGATGGTGTGATCGGCAAGGGGTGCGTGATCGGCAAGGGGTGCGTGACCGGTACGGGGTGCGTGATCGGCAAGGGGTGCGTGACCGGTATGAGCTGCCGGGACGGGAGCGCGGTGACGGGCCGTGCCGTGCGCCGTTAGGGTGAGGGCCATGGCTCCACGTCCGCTGAACGAGATCGTCGAGGCCGGCTGGGCGAAGGCCCTGGACCCGGTGGCAGGGCGGGTCGCCGCCATGGGGGACTTCCTGCGGGCGGAGGTCGCCGCCGGGCGCACCTACCTGCCGGCCGGGGGTGCCGTGCTGCGCGCCTTCACCCAGCCCTTCGACGACGTACGGGTGCTGATCGTCGGTCAGGACCCCTATCCCACCCCCGGCCACGCGGTCGGCCTGAGCTTCTCGGTGGCGCCCGAGGTCCGGCCGCTGCCCGGCAGCCTGCTGAACATCTTCCAGGAGTACGGGCGCGACCTGGGCTTCCCACCGCCGTCCAACGGCGATCTGACGCCCTGGACCAGGCAGGGCGTCCTGCTGCTCAACCGGGC
The DNA here is from genome assembly GCF_044755465.1 of Streptomyces sp. NPDC092296. Taxonomy (NCBI): domain Bacteria; kingdom Bacillati; phylum Actinomycetota; class Actinomycetes; order Kitasatosporales; family Streptomycetaceae; genus Streptomyces; species Streptomyces sp. NPDC092296. The sequence continues at coordinate 14,457 of NZ_JBIVRB010000010.1, forward strand.
GCTGACCACCGCCCCGCGCAAGCCCGCCGCGCACCGGGGCAAGGGCTGGGAAGAGGTCACCGACCAGGCGATCCGGGCACTGGCGGCGCGCGGCAAGCCGCTGGTGGCGATCCTGTGGGGGCGTGACGCACGCAATCTGCGGCCGCTGCTGGGCCAACTGCCCGCCATCGAGTCCGCGCACCCCAGCCCGATGTCCGCCGACCGGGGGTTCTTCGGGTCGCGGCCGTTCAGCCGGGCCAATGAGCTGCTGGTGCAGCAGGGCGCGGAGCCGGTGGACTGGCGGCTGCCCTAGGCACGGCGGGGCCTCGCGTCGACACCGGCATCACCTGGCGCGGGCGGCCCGCCGACATCCCGGTGCCGGGCCGCACTTCAGCGGCGACTCTCAAGTAGCCACAGGTCACTGCTACCGCCCGCTAGTGAACGAGCCGGATTCGGTCAAGGATGGACGGGGGCATCCAGGCGGGGCATCGGCAGAGGAGAGTCATGGCCGCAGAGGAGACCGCGCTCGTACGTCCGGTGCGCTTCAACCTGTTAGGGCCGCTGGACGTCCAGGCGGGCGACGTCTCCCTGGCCCTCGGCGGCACCCGGCAGCGGGCCGTCCTGGGCGCCCTGCTGCTCGCACCGGGCCGCGTGGTCCCGGTGGACACCCTGATCGAGGCGGTATGGCCCGAGGGCGGGCCCAGCACGGCGCGCACCCAGATCTCCATCTGCGTCGCCGGCCTCCGCCGGATCTTCAAGAGCGGCACCGGGCTCGACGACCTGATCGCCACCGTCCGCCCGGGGTATGTGCTCCGTTCCCGGGAACACCGCATCGACGCGGTGGAGTTCGAGAAGCAGGTGCAGCAGGCCCGCGCTGCGCTGCGCGGCGGCCAGGCCGCCGAGGCGTGCCTGCGGTTCCGGGAGGGCCTGCGGCTCTGGCGCGGCTCCGTGTTGGACGGGCTGACCGGTCCCCTCTTCGAGCAGGAGGCGACCCGGCTCCAGGAACTCCGGATGAACGCGGTGGAAGAACACGCCGCGCTGCTGCTGCTGGTGGGCGACAACCAGCGTGTGGTGGGCGAACTCACCGGCGTCCTGCGCGACAACCCGCTGCGCGAGCAGGCCCGCGCCCACCTGATGCTCGCTCAGTACCGGCTGGGACGGCGGGCCGAGGCGCTGGCGGTGTACCGGGAGGGGCGCCGGATTCTGGTCGAGGAACTCGGGATCGAGCCGGGTCCGCCGCTCCGGCAGCTGCATGACCTGGTGCTGCGGGATGCGCCGGAACTCGCCGTCGCGCCCACCGCCCCCAGCACCGCTGCGGCCCCGGCCACGACCGCCGCCGGCGCTCCCGCCGCCACGTCCGTGCCCGCCCAGTTACCCGCCCCGGTGGCGGCGTTCACCGGCCGACGGCAGGAACTGGCCGCGCTGGACCTGCTGCTGCACCAGCGGCCCGCCCGGCCGCCGTTGACCATCGCGGCGATCAGCGGCGTCTCCGGCGTCGGCAAGTCGACCCTCGCCGTGCACTGGGCGCACCACGTGGCCGAGCGGTTTCCCGACGGCCAACTCTTCGTCGACCTCTGTGGGTTCGACGAACGGCATGAACCGCTGTCCCCGGCGTCCGTACTCGACCGCTTCCTACGCGCCCTCGGCGTACCCGGCCCCTCGATACCGGCGGAGCCGAGCGACCGGGCGGCCCTCTTCCGCAGCGTGCTCAGCGCCCGCCGGATGCTCATCGTGCTGGACAACGCGAGCTCCGCCGACCAGGTCCGGCCGCTGCTGCCGGGTGCGGGCGGCTCCTGTGTGGTGATCACCGGACGGGACCTGGCGGACGACCTGATCGGCGACTACCGGGTGGTGCCGATCAGGCTGAAGGCGATGAGCCCCGAGGAGGCGTCGGCCCTGCTGGCGAAGGTCGTCGGCGCGGACCGGATCGACGCGGAACCGGCTGCCGCAGCCCGGCTGGGCACGCTCTGCGACCGGCTCCCGCTGGCCCTTCGCATCGCCGGTGCCCGGCTCGCCAACCGGGCCCACTGGTCGGTGCAGGGCATGGTGAGCCGGCTGGAGGACCAGCGCACCCGACTGGACGAGCTCAGCCCGCAGACCGGCGGGGTCCGGGCCGGCTTCCGGCTGACCTACCGTGGCCTGTCACCCCGGGCGCAGCAGATGTACCGCCGACTCGGCCTGCTCGCCGTGCCGCACTTCTCCCCCTGGGTGGGGGCCGCCCTGCTCGACACCGACCCGGCGGAGGCCGAACTCCTCATCGACCAGCTGGTGGAGGCGGACCTGCTGGAGGTCGACTCCGCCACCGGGCCGGCGCACGGACCCCGCTACCGCTTCCAGGACCTGCTGCGCCTGTTCGCCCGCGAGCGGGCCGGGGCGGACGAGAGCGAGGAGCAGCGCGAGGCGGCGCTCGACCGGGTCTTCGACGCCTGGCTCGGACTCGCCGGCCACGCCTACCGGTACTTCAACGGACGGGACTCCACGCCGGTCCACGCCCGGTACCGGCTGCGGCTGCCCCGGTCGATGCAGGACCGGATGCTCCACGACCCGCTGGAGTGGCTGGAGTCGGAGCGCACCGCTGCGACCGACACCGTCCGCCAGGCCGCCGGCACCGGCCGCGCCACGCACGCCTGGCAGCTCACCCGCCTGTGCAGCCCGCTGTGGGAGGCGCGCGGCCAGCTGGACGTCTGGGCCAAGTGCGCCGGGCTGTCCCTGGCGGCAGTGCGCCTGGCCGGTGACGGCCTGGGCGAGGGGATGATGCTGAGCTCCTTGGGTGCCCTGGCCGTCCACCGCAACGACTACACCGAGGCGGAGGTCAGGCTGCCGGCGGCCGTCCGCCGGCTGGAGGAGTGCGCGGAGGTCGGCGGGCGCTCGACGGCCCAGCGGTTGCTGGCCGGCTGCGCGCGTCTCCGTGGCGACCTCGCGGCCGCGCGCGAGCACTGCCGGGCGTCGGTCGAGGGCTTCCGGGAGATCGGTGACCTCGCGGGTGAGGCGGCCTCGCTGGCCTGCCTCGCCCGGATCGAACTGGACTGCGGCGATGTCGAGCAGAGCGTCGAGCTCAGCCACTCGGCGATCGGCCTGAGCCGCAAGGCGGGCACGGTGCGCTGCGAGGCGCAGAGCACCTACCGGCTGGCGGCGGCCCTGCTGCGCCAGGGCGACCTGGAACAGGCCGCCACCGCGCTGCGGGAGGTGCAGGCCCTGACCGAGGCCTACCGCGATCCCGGGGGCCTGGCCCATGCGCTGTACGGGCTCGGTCAGATCGACTGGCGGCGCGGTCGCCTGCCGGACTCCCGGCGCCGGTTGGAACAGGCGCTCGCCATCGCGCAGCGGACCGGAGACCGTCTGCTCCAGGCTCGGATCGAAGCCCACCTGGGATGCGTGGCCGCCCTGGCGGGCGACGACGGGGCCCTGCACCGGCTCCACTCCGCTCGCGGCACCTTCCGGGCACTCCACGCGGACGCCTGGCTACGGCGGGTGGACGCGCTGATGGACTACCTTCTGGGCAGGGGACCGGGCCGACCCGTGGACCGGGAGGAGCTGGAGCGCCGTACGGTCCGTTAGCCAGCACCCGCACCGCCCGCCGCGTCGCCGCCTGGCCGAAGTGGCGTCAGCGCGGTCGGCGCTGCTTCGATAACGCCCCGATAACTCCCTGCCGCATGCTGAACCCCTCCATGCTCACGTAAGCGTTCAGGTACTCGGCGACGGATCGGGGGACCGGGTGGAATTCCGCGTACTGGGGCCGTTGGAGGTCAGGCGCGAATCGACCGTGGTCTCCTTCCCCGGGGAGAAGACGAACACCGTCCTGGCGGTGCTGCTCCTGGCGAACCGCCGGACGGTCACGGACGGCAGCATGGGCGCACTGCTCTGGGGCGGGAATCCGCCCGGCACCGCCAGGGCCCAGATCTACTCCTATGTCTCGCAGCTGCGGAAGCAACTCGGGCCGGAGACGCTCATCCTCCGCAGCCAAGCCGGCTACCGGCTCCAGACAGCCGGACTCGCCCTTGACGCCGTCACCTTCGACACGCTGGCGCGCCAAGGCCACGAGGCGCTGCGGGAGGGCCGGTTCGAGTACGCCTCGGCGCGGCTGCGCGAGGCCCTCGACCTGTGGCGCGGGCCGGCCCTGGCCAACACGACGGAGTTCCTGCGCGAGGTGGAGGCGCCCCGGCTGGAGGAGGCCCGGCTGCTCGCGCTGGAGAACCGGATTCAGAGCGACCTGGCCCTCGGTGAGCATGAGCAGACGCTGCCCGAGCTGACCCGGCTGGTGGCCGAGCACCCGATGCGCGAGCGGATGCGTGCGCAGCTGATGACGGCGCTGTTCCGCTGCGGCCGGCAGGCCGACGCCCTCTTGACCTACCACCAGGGCCGCCGGGTGCTGGCCGAGCAGCTCGGTGTGGACCCCGGGGAACCCCTGCGCTCCACCTACCAGGCGATCCTGGCCGGGGAGTCGGAGCCGCCGCGCGGGCCGAGCAGCCGAGCCGCCGCCGTCCCGCTCCACCCGGTGCCGGTGCCGGTGCCCCGTGCCGGCCACACCGACCCCGGGTCGCGGCAGGCGGACCAGCCCGGTGACATGCTGATACGACTGCTGCGGACGGCCGCCGGGTCCGCCTCGGCGCCGTCGCCCGGCAGCCGGATGGACGCCGAGGAGCTGGTCCGCCGCTGTCGCAGTCACGCACTCGGCAGGCGGCTGCTGAACGCCCTCGATGAGGTCGCAGCCGGGCAGTCCGAGCTGCTGGCCACCGCCTGAGGGGCCGACCGGAGGCCGGTCGGCACCTCGGTCGGCAGGTGGTTCACGGTCGGCAGGTGGTTCACGGTCGGCAGGTGGTTCACGGTCGGCCCCCGTCCCGGACGGTGGCCGCCATGTGGAGCCGCTGCAACTCCGCGGCGACGGTGTTACCGATCAGCGCCGGCGCGTCCCGGTGCATCATGCGGTCACGGCCGCACGGCACCTGGTGCACGTCCACGCCACCGGCGACGTGCGGCCGCCACCGGGCCGCCCGCTGCTCGACCTGCTCCTCAGCGAGGTCCGCCGAGGCCACGAAGAGCTGCATGCGCCCCTTGAAGGTGCGCGGTCGGAAGGCGTTCAGCAAGCTGCCGTGGTGCCGCATCGAGCGGAGCATCGCGAGCACCCGCTCCTCGCCCATCGCCGCCAGCGGGCCGTTGCCGCGCCTGAGCGCGTCGACCACCTCCGCCGGGGTCGGCTCCCGGCCCGCGAAGGCCGCCCCGTCCCGGCCCAGCGGTTCGACCAGCCGGCCGAGCAGCGACCGGTCGTCGTCCTCCGCCGCCGCCGCCGTGCGCGGGTAGGAGTCGAGGTTGGCCAGCAGGCCGACCGTGGCCCCGGCGTCCTGGAGCCGCACCGCGATCTCGTGGGCCAGCGCTCCGCCGAAGGACCAGCCCAGCAGGTGGTAGGGACCCTCCGGGCGGACCGTGCGGATGATCCGGACGTACTCGGCGGCCAGCTCGCCCAGGCTCCCCGCCGGTGGCGCAAGTTCCGTGACGCTCGGTGACTGGAGGCCGTAGACCGGGTACTCGGCGCCGATGTGCCGGGCCAGCCCGAGGTAGGGCAGGCTGAGGCCGACACCGCTGTGGACGCAGAAGAGCGGCGGCCGGTCCCCGCTCGGCTTCAGCGTCAGGACGGTGGCGAACGGGTCCAGGTCGGCCATGCGCGGTGCCGTCGCCGCCGCCTCGCCCGGCTGCGCCAGGCCGACCGCCGAGAGCCGGGCGTCCGGATCGGCCGTGACGCTCCGCAGCACGGACAGCAGCTGCCGGGTGAGGCGGCGGGCGGTGCCCTCGGTGTAGAGGTCGGTGGCGTACTCCAGCAGGCCGCGCAGTCCCGACGGCCGCCCGTCGGCGTACTCCTCGTCGAACCGGAGCCGCAGGTCGAACTCGGTGACCCCGGACGCCACCGGCTCGCCCCGGACCGCCAGGCCGGGGAGCACGGCCGGCGGCTCCGCAGCGCTCCGCAGCACCAGCATCACCTGGCACAGCGGGTGCCGGCCCGGCGAGCGCGGCGGGTCGAGGGCTTCCACGAGGTGTTCGAAGGGGAGGTCCTGATGCGCGTAGGCGGCGAGGTCCGTCTTGCGCACCCGCTCCAGCAGCGCCCGGAAGGTGGGGTCCCCGCCGAGATCGGTGCGCAGCACCAGGGTGTTGCCGAAGTTGCCGACCAGACCGTCCAGTGCCTCATCGGTCCGACCCGAGACCGGGCTCCCCAGGGGGATGTCGTCACCCGCCCCGAGCCTGCCCAGCAGCACGGAGAGGGCCGCCTGCACCACCATGAACACGGTGCTGCCGGACTCCCGGGCCAGCGCGGACAGGGCCGCGTAGAGCGCCGGCTCCACGTCGAAGTCGACGCGCTGCGCGTTGTGGCTGCTGACGGCGGGCCGGGGCGAGTCCGTGGGCAGGGCCAGCTGCTCCGGCAGGCCGGCCAGGGCCCCGGTCCAGTAGGCGAGCTGATGGGACAGCACGCTGTCGGGGTCGGCGGCCGTCCCGAGCACGTCCCGCTGCCATGTGGAGAAGTCCGCGTACTGCACCGGGAGCGGCGCCCAACGCGGCGGCAGACCGGAGGTCCGTGCCTGGTAGGCCAGGCTCAGATCGCGCAGCAGTGGGGCGGTCGACCAGCCGTCGAAGGCGATCCGGTGGAGGGTCAGCGCCAGCACATAGCGGTGGCTGCCGAGGTCGAAGAGCCGGGTCCGCAGCGGGGGCTCGGCGGTGAGGTCGAAGCCGCGCCGCGCCTCCGTGGTGAGGGCGGCGGCCAGCTCCTCCTCCGGCAGCTCGGTCAGCTCCAGCAGCGGGTCGCCCGCCGGGGCCTCCAGCACGCGCTGGTGGGGCACGTCCCGCCGCGCCGGGAAGACCGAGCGGAGCACCTCGTGCCGCTGCACCACGTCACGCAACGCGGACTGCAACGCGTCCACGTCCAGCGGCCCGGTGATCCGCAGCGCGAGGGGGACGTGCCGGCTGCCGCGTCCGGTCTTCTCCCTCGACTCCGCCCGGTTGCCGGACCAGAGCCGGTGCTGGGCGTGGGAGAGCGGCGCCCGGGGACCGACGCCGGTGTGCTGGCGCGGCCGTGGGCGGCCGACCGGCCGGGTGGGCTCGGCGCCGGCCGCTCGGCGGGCCAGCCCGGCGGCGCTGCGCTCCTCGAACAGCGCCCGGATCGGCAGCTCGACGCCGAGCAGCGTACGGACCCGTCCGATGACGCGGGTGGCCAGCAGTGAGTGGCCGCCCAGGGCGAAGAAGTCGTCGTCGGCGCCTACCCGGTCCAGGCCGAGCACGTCGGCGATGACGCCGCAGAGGATTTCCTCCAGCTGGCTGCGCGGGCTCCTGCCGGCCGCGTGCCGGGCGAAGTCCGGCGCGGGGAGCGCCGCGCGGTCGATCTTGCCCTGCGGGGTCAGCGGCCATGCGTCCAGCAGGACGAAGGCGGCGGGCACCAGGTGCTCGGGCAGCGTCCCGGCCGCCAGGCGGTGCAGCTCCTCGGCCAGCCCGGGACCGGCGGACGGTTCGGTGACCGCGTGCGCCACCAGCCGCCGTTCGCCCGCAGCGTCCTGGTGGACCGACACCAGGCAGCTGCGGACCGCAGGGTGGGCGCCGACGGCCGCCTGCACCTCTCCCGGCTCGATCCGGAAGCCGCGCAACTGCACCTGATGGTCGCTGCGGCCGAGGAAGTCGAGCTGACCGTCGGGGAGCCAGCGCACCAGGTCGCCGGTGCGGTAGAGCCGCTCGCCGGGGGCGCCGAAGGGGTCGGCCACGAAGCGCGACGCGGTGAGCCCCGGGCGGCCCAGGTAGCCGAGGGCCAGCCCGCCGCCCAGGTACAGTTCCCCCGGCACCCCGGGGAGCACCGGGCGCAGCGCCGCGTCCAGGACGTGCACCCGATGGGCCGTGGTCGGCCGGCCGATCGGCGGCCGTTCGGCGGACGTGGACAGCGGACCGGCCACGGTCGCGGCCACCACGGCCTCGGTGGGCCCGTAGCCGTTGTACAGCCGCACCCGGTCGGCCCAGCGCTCCACGACCTCCGGCGGGCAGGCTTCGCCGGCCACCGCGACGGTCAGCTCGGCGGGCAGCACCGCGTCCTCGGGCAGTCCGGCCAGCACCATGGGCGGCAGGCCGGCCAGGGTGACCCCGGCCGAGTCGATCAGGTCCACCAGCGGCTTGCCGGGGCCCCGGCACTCGTCCTCGGCGACCACCAGCGTCCCGCCGTTGCCCAGCGCCAGGCCGAGTTCCCACACGGCGGCGTCGAAGGCGTAGGAGGCGAACTGCAGCACCCGGGTCCCGTGGTCCAACCCGAACCGCTCGCTGAGCGCGGCGACCATCGCGGCCAGGCCCCGGTGGTCCACCAGGACGCCCTTGGGCCGCCCGGTCGATCCGGAGGTGTGGATGAGGTAGGCGGGGAGCCGTGGGTCGAGCCGCTCGGCGCGTCCGCGTCGCGCGGGCCCCCCGGCCGGGTCGCCGTCGAGTCGGGCCGCCGTGGCCGGGGCGTCCAGGACGAGCACCGGCACCTCGGTCCGTGGCAGGGCCTCCGTCAGCGTCTCGGCGGTGAGCAGCAACTGCGGTCGCGCGTCGGAGAGCAGATAGCCGATGCGCTCCGACGGGTAGCCGGCGTCGATCGGGACGAAGGCGGCTCCGGCCTTGTGGACGGCCAGCATGGCGACGACCGTCTCCGGCGTCCTGGGCAGCGCGATCGCGACGATCCGTCCGGGCCCGACGCCGTGCTCCTCCAGCAGCGCGGCGAGCCGGTCGGCCCGCGCGTCGAGCCGCGCATAGCTCATGGCCTCCCCCCGGAACAGCACGGCGGGCGCTTCGGGGCGCCTGGCCGCCCAGCGCTCGAACAGCGCGGGGACGGTCGTCGCCGGCGCGTCGGCGGCGCGGCCGGCCCAGCCGCCGAGGACGGCTTCCCGCTCCCGCTCGGTGAGCGCCGACAGCTCCCGGAGCGGAGTGTCCGGGTGGTCCACCAGCGCGGCCAGCATGCGTACGAGGCGATCGGTGATCCGCTCGGCGGCGTCATCGTCCAGCGCCCCGGGCCGGTACTGCACCTGGAGCCGGAGCGCCGTCCCCGGGTGGACGGACAGTGCGAACGGGTACGAGGCGACGACCTGGGTCTCCCCGCTCAGGAAGCGCAGACCGGGCACCAGCCCCGCAAGGCTGCTCACATCGGCCAGGGGGTAGTTGTTGAAGTTCACCACGGTGTCGAACAGGTCGCCCACCCCCGCGAGCTGCTGGATCTCCGCCAGCCCGGTCTCCTGGTGGTCCGCCAGCTCGAACTGGCGCTCCTGTAGCGCGCGCAGCAGCTCCACCGCCGTGCACCCCGGTTCCAGGCGGACCCGCACCGGCAGCGTGTTGAGGAAGGAGCCGACGATCGCCTCCACGCCGGGCAGCTCGGCGGGGCGGCCGGAGTTGACCGCGCCGAAGATCACGTCCCGGCGGCCGGTCAGGTCGCCCAGCACCAGCGCCCACGCGCCCTGGAAGACGGTGTTGAGGGTGAGCCCGTGGCTGCGGGCCCAGGCCGCCAGCCGTGCCGAGAGCTCCTCGTCCACCTGGGTGGAGAGCTGACGCGGCAGCCGGGCCGGACCGCTGCGGTCGGCCGGGAGCAGCAGGCTCGGCTCCTCCACGCCGGCCAGCGCGGCCTGCCAGGCCGCCCGTCCGGCCTCGTCGTCGGCGGTGGCCAGCCAGGCGGCGTAGTCGCCGTAGGGCACGGCGGGCGGCAGGGACGCCGGGTCGGCGCCGGCCGCGTACAGGGTGAACAGCTCCTGCGCGAACAGCGCCATGGACCAGCCGTCCACCAGGGCGTGGTGGACGCTCCACATCAGCCGGTACCGCTCGGCTCCCAGGCGCAGCACCCGGAACCGGATCAGCGGTGGCGCGTCCAGGTCGAAGCGGCGGCAGAGCTCCTGCTCGGTCGCCTCCCGGAGCGCGGCGCGCCGTCCGTCGGGGCCGAGGGCGCGGAGGTCGCTCTCCGCCCAGGGCAGGCGCACCCGTTCCGGCACCACCAGCAGCGGTTCGCCGTCGTCGCCCTTCAGGAAGGCCCCGCGCAGATTCGGGTGCCGGCGCAGCAGCGCCTCGGCGCAGCGCCGCAGCAGCGCCGTGTCGAGCCGGCCCTCGACGTCCACCGCGATCTGGAGGGTGTACGGGTCAAGGCCCTCCCGGTCGAAGCCGGCCTGGAAGTACAGGCCCTGCTGCAACGGGGTGGTCGGCAGTACGTCGGTGAGCGGGCCGACCGCCCGCTGGAACCGCTCCACCTCGGCCTGTGCCAGGCGCAGCAGCGGGAAGTCGGAGGGGGTGCGGCCGCCGTCGCCGCCGGCGCGGGCCTGGGCGGCCAGGGCCTCCAGGGCGGCGGTCCAGCAGGCGGCCAGCTCCTCGACCTCCGCGCGGTCCAGCAGCCGCCCGGCCCACTCCCACTCCGTCACGAGGACCGGGCCCTCGGTCCGGTCCTCGGTCACCGAGGAGAGCTCGACCAGGTGGCGCAGCGGGGTGGTCGGGGCCGCGCCCAGGCCGACCGCCGCCTCCCCGCCGACCTGCCCCGCCCCGCCGACCGGAGCCCAGTCGCCCGCAGCGCTGGTGGCGAAGCGGCCGAGGTAGTTGAAGCCGACCGGTGGCACCGCGCCCCGCGCCAGCACCGGCTGGGTCTGCGGGTTGAGGTGGCGCAGCAGGCCGAAGCCGAGCCCGTGGTCGGGCAGGGCCCGCAGCCGCTCCTTGACGCTCTTGAGCACCGCGCTCGCCCCGGCGGTCACCTCCCCCGCGCCGAGCCTGATCGGGAACGCGCTGGTCAGCCAGCCGACGGTGCGCGACAGGTCCAGGCCGTCGGGGAGCTGTTCGCGCCCGTGGCCCTCGACCTCGACCAGCAGGTCCGCCGCAGGCAGCCCACGGCGGCCGCGCCACTCGGCCGCCGCCAGGACCAGCCCGGCCAACAGCACGTCGTTGACCTCGGCGTGGAACGCGGTGGGCACGGCGGTGAGCAGTTCCGCCGTCAGCGCGGTGGGCAGCTCGACGCGATGCCGGACCGCCGTGGCCCGCAGGTCGGCGGCCGGATCGAGCACCCGATCACCGAAGAGGACCGGTCCGGCCGCCGACTGCTCACGCCAGAGCGGGAGTTCGCCCAAGCGGGCCCGGGTGCGTGCCTCCCTTCCCAGGGCGGCCGCCCATCGGTGCGGCGAGGTGGGTACGGGCGCGGTGCGCGGAACCCGTCCCGCTGCGATGTCCTCCCAGACGGTCCGCAGGTCGCTGAGCAGGACCCGCCAGGAGACCCCGTCCACGGCCAGGTGGTGGCCGACCAGCAGCAGCCGGGCGGGCCGGTCCTCGGTCCGGGGCAGCAGGACCGCGCGCAGTACGACGCCGGACTCCGGGTCCAGCAGGGCGCGCGCCCGCGCGAGCGACCGCTCCTGCTCCGCAGCCGTTGCGGCCGGCCTGTCGGCGGACGCTGCGGCTGCGGCCGGTCCGTCGGCGGACGCCGCGACGGTGAGCAGCCGCTCGGCGCGGACCTCGGCGGCCGGCAGCGTCTCCAGCGTCCACAGCCCCTCGGCCGGGACGGTCAACCGCTGCCGCAAGGCGGGATGCCGGTCGATCAGTGCCTGGAGCGCGACCGTCAGCCGCGCGGCGTCGACCGCGTCGGGCAGCCGGACCACGACGTGCTGGCTGTACTCGGCCACGGTGCGGGAGTCGGCCCCCGTCAGCGTCTCGCGCAGTTGGTGCACGATCGGCAGGAGTTCGAGCTCGCCCACGGTCTCCTCGGTGTCGGCCCCGACCTCGCGCCCGGCGTCGGCCGGCTGCGGTGCCGGCCCGCCCGGGACGGCTTCGGCCACCTCCGCGATGGCCCGGGGTGTGCGGTAGTCGAAGACGTCACGGGCGGTGATCGCCAGACCGGCCAGGCGGGCGCGGCTGACCACCTGGATGGAGCTGATACTGTCGCCGCCGAGCTGGAAGAAGCTCTCCTCCGCGCCCACCTCCGGCACACCCAGGACCTCGGCGAGCACGGTGCACAGGACGTCCTCGTAGCGGCTGCGCGCGACCCTTGCGGGGGGCGGTGCCGCCGGGCCCGGCAGGGACAGCGCCATGCGGTCGACCTTGCCGTGTGCGGTGAGCGGGAACTCCGGGAGCACCGCCAGCTGAGCCGGGAGCAGGTACGCGGGAAGCAGTGCGGCGAGGCGGAGCCGCAGTCCGGCGGGGTCGGGCGAGGCGTCCGCGACGGGCACCACCCAGCCGGCCAGTTGCCTGCGGCCCCCGGCGTCGTCGACCACGCGGACCACGGCGTCCGCCACATCGGGCAGGCCGCGTAGCGCCGCCTCGACCTCGCCCGGCTCGATCCGGTGGCCACGGATCTTCACCTGCCGGTCGCCCCGGTCGAGGAACCGGAGGCGGCCGTCGGGCAGTTGGACGACGCGGTCACCGGTGCGGTACATCCGGCTGCCGGGCGGGCCGAAGGGGTCGGCCAGGAAGGAGACCGCGGTCCGGCCCGGATCGTCGAGGTAGCCGAGACCGACGCCGGTACCGGCGACATGGAGCTCTCCCGGCCGGCCCGGCGGGACCGGGCGCAGGTCGTCGTCCAGCACGTAGAGCGTGGTGTTGCGCAGCGGCAGGCCGATCGGCGCGGTGGGCCCCGGGAGTTCGGACTCGCCCGTGAGCAGGGCGTGCGTCACGTCGTCCGAGCACTCGGTGGGGCCGTAGGCGTTGAGCAGCGGGATGTCCGGATAGCGCCGCGTCCACCGGACCACCAGGTCCGAGGGCAGCGCCTCGCCGGTGACCACCAGGTATCGCAGTCGGCCCAGTGCCGGTGCGGCGCCGGTCTCGTCCCAGGCGTCCAGGGCGGCACGCAGCAGGGAGGGGACGACCTCCAGCACGGTCAAGGGCTCGCCGGCGGTCAGCGGGAAGAGCAGCTCGGGGTCGGCGGCGGTGTCCCGGTCCACGACCCGGACCCGGGCCCCCACCAGCAGCGGGGCGAGCATCTGCCAGACGGAGACGTCAAAGGTCACGGGTGCGTTCTGGACGACGGTGTCCGCCTCGGTCAGCTCCAGCGCATCGACCTTGGCCAGCAGGTGGTTGAGCATGCCCGCGTGGTGGACCATCGCACCCTTGGGCCGGCCGGTGGAGCCGGAGGTGTGGATGACGTAGGCCGGCTCGTCGGCCGCGCCGCACGGTGCGGGCAGCTCGTCCTCGGGCAGTTCGGCGCCGTCCAGGAGGATCACCCGGACCCCGCCGCCGGCCTCCCGGGCCAGGGCGCGGGCCTGCGCCAGGTGCTCCCGGTCGGCGAGGATCGAACCGGCGCCGCTGCGCGACAGCATCGGGACCAGCCGGGCCTCGGGGGCGTCGACGTCGAACGGGAGGTAGACCCCGCCCGCCCCGAGCACACCGCACACGGCGGTGATGAAGTCCAGGCCGGGCCGGGCCAGCACGGCGACCAGGCCGGGACGGCGGTGCGCCCCGTCGGCCGGTCCGCCCGTGCCCAGGGAGCGGGAGAGTGCTCCCGCCCGGCGCACCAGGGCGGCGTAGGTCAGCTCTCCCTCCGGGGCCACGACGGCGATCGCGTCGGGGTAGGCGGCGGCGGTCAGTCGTACGCGCTCCACCAGGTGCCCGCCGCTCTCCTCGACCCGGGGGCCCACCGCGGTCGGCCGCGCGTCGCGGGCCGGCTCGTCGACGCGGAGCCGCGCGAGCGGCGCCGCCGCGTCCGGCCCGGCGAACCGGGTGAGCAGTTCGGCCAGTCGGCGCGCGTGGGCGTCCATCGCGGCCTGGTCGTGACGGCCGTCGTTGCCGCTGAGATGGATCGTCAGGCCGCCCCCGGGTGCCTGGACGAGGGTGAGCTCGAAGTCGTCGATCAGGCCGGTCGACAGGTTGTGTACCGTCACCTCGCAGTCACCGAGGCGCAGTTCGGTCCGCTGCGGCAGGATGTTCACCAGCGGCCCGAACGGGCGGTGGTCGTCACTGCGCAGCCCGATCTCACGGCGGATGCGGCTCACCCGCAGCCGCTGGTGCGTGATCAGCGCGTTGAACTCGCGCGAGACCTGGGAGAGCAGCTCACGGCGGGTGCTCCGGTCGTCGATGCGCAGCCCCAGCGGCAGCGTGTTCGCGACCATCCCGGGCACCGCGCGCATCGTCGCGCCGACCCGGGCGGTGGCCGGAACGGTCAGCAGGACGTCGCGCCGCCCGGTGTACTTCCAGGTGTAGACGGCGACGGCGGCCATCACCACGGTCGGCCAGGTGACCGCGGCCTCCCGGGCCAGGGCGCGCAGCCGGTCGGCCACCTCGGGCGGCAGTTCGCAGCGGCTGCGCAGGAAGCCCGCGCCGGCCGTGCCGCCCGGCGCGGCCAGACTCACCGGCTCCGGGGGCTGCGGGAAGCGGCGACGCCAGTAGGCCAGGTCCCGTGCCTGGTGGGCCGAGCCCTGGTAGGCGGCCTCCCTGTCGAGCAGTTGCCGCAGGGGAGGCAGGCGCTTCCCGCCGTCGCCCCCCGGGGCCCCGTCCGGCTCGGCCCCGTCCGGCTCGGCCTCATACAGCTCGGCCTCATACAGCTCGGTCAGCCTGTCCCAGAAGAGCACCTGGCTGTAGCCGTCGCAGAGCAGGTGGTGGATGCACATGTAGAAGAAGGAGCGCTGTTCGCCGCAGTGGATCAGCGCGAAGCGGACCAGCGGGCCGTGCTCCCGGTCGAAGGGCGTGGCGAGGTCGTCGCGCATCCACGCGTGCGCCGCCTCCTCGTCCGGCAGCTCGGCGGTGCGGAAGGGGAGTTCGGTGACCGGTTCCACCACCTGCCGCAGTGCCCCGTCCACCTCGACGATCCGGGCCCGCATGCACTCCGCCTCCTGGACCAGCCCGGCCACCGCGCGGCGGAAGGCGTCGATGCGCAGCGGACCACGGATGTCCAGGTAGCCGGCGGTGTTGTAGTGGGCGCCGGCCCCGCCGAGCTTCTCGTCGAACCAGATGTCCGCCTGCCCGGCGGAGAGCGGCAGCACAAGGGAGGGGGCTTGCGTCATTCTGCTCTCCTGCCGGGTGAGGATCGACTGCGACTCATCCTTGGTGCCGCCGCTGACGGCACACTGACGGGCAACTGACCTCCGCCACCGGCCAGTCGGCCGCGAGTCGGTCCGCCGCGAGTCAGTCCGCCGCGAGTCAGTCCGCCGTCAGGGCGCGGTCAGCCCGGCCGCCTAGCCTGCCGGTCAGGGCCGAACCATGCGGTCGGAGGCGGAGGTCGTCCATGAAACAGCCCGGTGCCCCGGGATCGCCAGCGCTGCTGGCGATCTCCAGCCATCTCCCGGAGACCATCCCGGTCTCCGGGCTCCAGGACCGGTTGGCGCTGAGCGATCAGCAGGTGCGCCGGTTCACCCGGCTCTACGGCCTGGACCGGATCTGCCAGTCCGCCGCGTCGGAGGTCGACCTGCTGGTCGCCGCCGCCGGCAAGCTGGACGAACTGGCCGGCCGCGAGGAGGACGTGCGCTACATCGTCCGGGCCAAGGGGTTGCGTACCACCGCGCCCTATCCGCGCAACCCCGTGCAGGAGTTCCGGCAGGTGATGGGCCTCTCCCGCGCCCGGACCTTCGCGGTGGAGGACCACGGCTGCGCGACGGGGCTGCTCGCCCTGGACGTGGCCGCGACGCTGCTGGCGCAGGACGGCGACCCGGACGCCCTGGCGCTGGTGCTCCTCGGGGACAAGACGCTGACCCCGTTCTCCCAGTGGGTGGCCGACGTCTCCATCATGGGCGAGGGCGTCGCCGTGGCCCTGGTCGCGGCCGGTGGCACCCGGGACCGCATCCTCGGCTACGCGAGCCGGATCCACGGCCGCCCGGACGGTCAGATCGACATGACCCCGGACCTCGCCAAGCAGGCCCGGAAGATCTACCAGGACGCCTTGGCGGAGGTCGTGCAGGCCGCCTGCGAGCAGGCCGGGATCACCGTGGACGATCTGGACCTCGTGCTGCCGCACAACGTCAACCGGGTCTCCTGGACGGTCGCCGGGGACCGGCTCGGCCTGCCGCAGGAGAAGCTCTTCCTGGACAACATCGCCGCCACGGGGCACTGCTTCTGCGCCGATCCCTTCATCAACCACCGGAGCGCACGAGAGCTGGGCCGGCTCCAGCCGGGCGACCGGTACCTGATGACCTCTGCCGGGCTGGGACAGGCGTTCGCGGCCATGGTCCTGCAGCACTGAACGTAGGAGGGACGATGACCGACACCGTCAGCCGGGCCGCCCGCTTCCCCCGCTTCACCGACCGGCTCAGGACCGCGCTGGGCGCCCCAGGGGCACCGCTGGTGCTGCTGGGCAACTTCGAGGTCGAGGAGGCCTGGTCAGCCGAGGAACTCACCCTGCCGCGCTTCTCGGCGGACTCCGGCGCCGCCGTGGTCAACCGGATGGACGAGTTCACGCTCCTGCTCGCGGGCGAGCAGGACCATGTGGTCCTCAAGTCGGCCCCCGACCCGGCCTACCTCGCCTATCTGACCGCCCTGGGGCTTCAGCTGCCGCAGATCCATGCGGTGGCGGAGCACTGCCGCCGACCGGAGCGGACCGTCACCCTCGACGCCCTCGACGATCCGGAGCTGCTGGAGCGGCTCGGCTCGCTGGGCCGCTCCGGGGCGCGGCTGCTGCCGCACGGTACCTCTGCGGCGGAGAAACGGCTCGCCGAGCGCGCCGGCCTGCCGCTGGCGACGCCCGGCGCCGAGCTCTGCAAACGCGTCAACAGCAAGATCTACAGCCGCCGGCTGGCCGAGCAGCTGGGCCTGCGGCTCGCCCCCGGCTGGGCCTGCGAGACCCTCGACGAGCTGGCCCAGGCCTTCGAGCACGCCCGCAAGCTGCTGGGCGAGGGCCGCCGCACCGTGGTCAAGGAGGCGTTCGGGGTCTCCGGCAAGGGCATCACCATGCTTGACAGCGAACGCCGGATGGACCGGATCCTGACCATGGTCGCCGCCCAGGCACGCCGCTCGGGGCGCGACCGGATCGCCTTCGTGGTGGAGGAGTGGGTCGAGAACCTCGGCGACCTCAACTACCAGTTCACCGTGGGCAAGGACGGATCGGTCCACTTCGACTTCGTCAAGCAGGCGCTGACCGAGGGCGGTGTGCACAAGGGCCACCGCTTCCCGGCCCGGCTGACCGACCCGCAGTCGGCCGCGATCGTCGAGGTGGCGACCCTGCTCGGCCCGCTGCTGGCCGCCGACGGCTACCACGGAGTGGTGGGCGTGGACGCCCTGCTCACCGCCGACGGGGGCGTCCTGCCCGTGGTCGAGATCAACGCCCGCAACAACATGTCCACCTATCAGGCCCGCCTCCAGGAGGAGCTGCTGGGGCCGGACCAGGTGGCCCTCGCCCGGCACTACCCGCTGCGCCTCGACGCGGAGCTGGGCTTCGACCGGCTCCGCACCGTGCTGGACGGGCTGGTGCTGGACCGGCCGGGCGGCACCGGCCTGCTGGTCAACAACTTCGCGACCGTCAACGCCGGCCGGGACCTCCGGCCGGGCGAGTCCTTCGACGGCCGCCTGTACGCCATGGTGGTGGCCGGCTCGGCCGCCGAACTGACCGAGATCGACGAGGGCGTGAGCGCCCGACTCGCGGCGGAAGGAGTAGCCGGTGCCCGCTGAATTCGAGGTCCAGGGCCTCGTGATCACCGATATCGCCGAGGAGTTCGGCACCCCGCTGTACCTCTACGACGGCGAGGCCCTGCGGGACCGGGTCAGCTCGCTCCGCGCGCTGCTCCATCCCCGGCTGGAGATCTTCTACTCGCTCAAGGCCAATCCCAACGTCTCGGTCTGCGCGCTGCTCCACACGTTCGGCGCCAACGCCGAGATCTCCTCGCTGGTCGAGCTGCGCACCGCGCGGGCGGCCGGGGTGGCGCCGGAGGACATCCTCTTCCTGGGCCCCGGCAAGAGCGTCGAGGAGTTGGAAGCCTGCCTGGACGAGGGCGTCTTCGCGATCGTCTGCGAGTCCTTCGGCGAACTGGCCCTCATCGACGAGCTGGCCGCCCGGCGGGGGATCGTCGCCCGGGTCGCGCTGCGGGTCAACCCCGAGTTCGCGGTGAAGGGGTCGGGACTGACCATGGGCGGCAAGCCACGGCAGTTCGGCATCGACGAGGCCCAGTTGCTGGCCGCGTCCGACCTGGCCGACCGCCACCGGCACGTCCGGCTGGTGGGCATCCAGACCTATATGGGAACCAGAATCCTCGCCGCCGGTGCGGTGGTGGAGAACACCGAGCGGATTCTCGCGCTGGCGGAGCGCGTCTCGACCCGGCTGGGCTTCCCGCTGGAGCTGGTGGACGTCGGCGGCGGCCTGGGCGTGGCGTACTTCGAGGGGGAGGAGGACCTGGACCCGGCCGAACTGGCCACCGGGATCAACCCGTTGATCGCGGCGTTCGCGGACCGGCACCCCGGGGTCCGGCTGGTGATGGAGCTCGGCCGCTACCTGACGGCGGAGGCGGGCACCTATGTCACCCGGGTGCGCTATGTGAAGGAGTCCATGGGCCAGCGGTTCGCGGTGGCCGACGGCGGCACCAACCACCACATGGCGGCCGTGGGCATCGGCTCCTTCATCAAGCGCAACTTCCCGCTGGCCGTGCTCAACCGGCTGGACGAGCCGCCGACCGAGCTGTGGAACATCACCGGTCCGCTGTGCACCCCCAGCGACACCCTGGGCAAGCGGGCGCTGCTCCCGCCGCTCCGGGCCGGCGACCTGATCGGCGTGGGGCGCTCGGGCGCCTACGGGCCCAGCGCCTCGCCGGTCCTCTTCCTCAGCCACGGCCACCCGGCGGAGGTCCTGGTCTGGCGGGGCCGCGCCCACCTGGTCCGCCGACGGGACCGGGCGGAGGACCTGCTGGACCGGCAGCAGCTCGCCGACCTCGGTGAGCCGGCCGACCTCACCGCGAGCCCGGCCGGCTGACCGGCGCCGTCCCCACCGGCGAGGCACCGAGCCGGCGCCGCCGCACACACCCGCACACCCACCGAGAACCGGAGACACCGCCATGACCGAGACCAGCACCCACACCCCCGACCGCGCCGAGGTGATCGGCGTCATCGGCCGCTCCCTCGTCGTCGTCCTCGGCGACGGACTGCCCGCCCTCACCGAGGAGTCCCGCCTCTTCGACCAGGTCGGCCTGGACTCCAACGGCGTCTTCGAGCTGCTGATGGAGCTGGAGGAAGCCCTCGGCATCGAGCTGGACACCGACAACCTGGAGATGCGGCACTTCGAGAGCCTCGGCTCCCTGGCGGACTTCCTGCTCGCGGAGATGAGCAGCTGACGATGTATCAGGCAACCGCACCGCTGCTGACGCCGTCCGGGACCGACACACAGCACTCCGCACCGCTGCGCCTGGCGCGGGTCGTCCACCGCGCGTTCGGCCCGGGTGAGTCCCGCATCGACGACGAGTTCTCCACCCGGCACTTCACCGACATCGCCGGGGCCTACGGCCGGGACTACCGGCCGGACCTCGCCCCGGGGGGTACGGGCAACACCTTCGCGACGATGTCCCGTGAACTGGTGGAGGCCCTGGGCCCCGACGCCGCCGAGATCCAGGTGGCCGTGGTCGGCCATGTGACCCCGGACCTGGACTGCCGATCGGCCGCGACCACCTACCTCTCCGACGCGTGGCCGGCCGGGCCGCTCGCCTTCGGCGTCTCCGAGCAGGGCTGCTGCACCCCGCTCACCGCACTCCGGCTGGCCCAGGCGTACGCCGCGCGGCACGGACTGGAGCGGGCCCTGGTCCTCCTGCTGGACCAGGCGACGCTGCCGTACGAGACGGGGCGGCGGCTCGCCGGTGACGCGGGCATCGCGCTGCTGCTCAACCGGACCGGGACGCTCGCCGTGCCCGAGCCGAGGGTGCTCCCCGGCGTCGCCGCCGAGCGGGTCCGCGACACGCTGGCCGAGCAACTGGCGGACATCGGTCCCACCACCCTGCTGGTCGGGCCGGGCATCGACCCGGACCGCGACCTGCCCGCCGGGTCGGCGGCGCACCGCTCCGCCACGGGCTTCCCGGCCGTCGGCCTCTGGGCCGACCTCGCGGCCTCGGCGGAACTGCCGCTGCGCCGCCCGGCGGCTCTGATCGACCGGGACCCGGACAGCGGGGACCTGGCGATCTGCCTGCTCCGGCCGACGCCGGACTCGGCGTGAACGGCCCGGACCTCTGGTCCCGGGTCCACACCGCGGCCCGCGAGGAGGGACTGGCCCCCGCGTTGGCCCTGCTCTGCGCGCCGCAGGGCCCGGCCGGCCCGCCGTACGGACCACGCGGCCATGCGGTGCTGCCCGGCACGGACGTCGCTCCGCTGCCCGACGGCGCCACGGTGCTGGACACGGTGCCGCTGCCCGGCGGGTCGGTGACACTGCTGCGCCTGCGTGACGGGGCAGCGGACCCGCCGCCACCCGCGCCGGAGGGGTTCACCCAGGGGCTGGCCTGGCTGCGGCTCGGCCTCTCGCAGTGGCTCTGCCGGCAGGTGATGGCCTACCTCGCGACCCGCAACGTCGGCGGCGCCCCGCTGCTGCGGCAGCAGCTCGTCAAGGGCGCGATCGCGGACACCGTCGGGGAGCACCTGGAGCTGCGGGAGACCCTGGAGGCCGCAGGCGCCGACCCGCTGGACGCGGGCACGCTGGGCGACCTGCACCGCCAGCTCACCGTCACCGACCGGGCCCAGGTTCGCTTGCTGGGCGCCCGTGGCTACCTGGCCGAAGGGCCCGGACACGCCGCCTACCTCTCGGAGCTGCTGGCGGAGGCGTATCTGAACGAGACCGGTCCGAGCGGGCGGGTCGACTGACCTGATGTCGATTATATGTCTTCCATAGACCGGGGGGTGATCCTGCTCACAGCAGGACCACCCCCCGGCCACCTTCGAGGCGGACGACCAGTATCTGATCGCACGTCAGCCGGTCGGGGCGGCGGCCGAGCCCACGTGGACGGCGGAGGGCGGCCCACGGGTCAGCCGGCACCGGCCCGGCGTGGACTGCACCGTGCACGTGTCGATGCCCTGAGCCCGCCGAGTCCGTCCGCTCCGAAGGGGAAGCCTGTCCATGGAGGTACAGATACTCGGTTCGCTGGCGGTGCAGTCGGGGGATCAGCTGTACCGGCTGCCCTCCAAACGCGTACGCACCGTCCTCGCCCTGCTCGCCCTGACGCCCGGCGAGCCGGTGGGCGTCGACCACCTCATCGACCAACTCTGGCCGGACCGGCGGATGGGGAACTCCCGCAACGCCCTCCAGGCCAACATCGGCCGACTGCGCCGGTTCCTGGAGTCGATCACGGACAGCGGCACCGGCCGGGTGGTCCGCACCCTCAGCGAGAGCTATGTGCTGGAGCTGCCGCCAGAGGCGGTGGACTCCCATCTCTTCCTCTCCCTGGCCGAACGCGGCGCGATGGAGGTCGGCACCAGCCACGAGGAGGCCATAGCCCTGCTGGAACAGGCGCTGCGCCTGTGGCGCGGCCCGGCACTCTTCGACCTCTACGACAGCCCCCGGCTCCAGCTGGAGGCCCACCACCTCGACGAGCAGCGGCTGAGCGTCCGGGAGGACCTGATCGCCGCCAAGCTGGCGGTGGGGCGAATCCGCAGCGTCATCCCCGAGCTGCGCCAGCTCACCCAGCTGCACCCGGGCCGGGAGCGGTTCAGCGAGCAGCTGATGCAGGCCCTGTACCGCGACGGCCGGCAGACCGAGGCGCTGGACGTCTTCCACCGCACCCGCAGCTGGCTGGTGCGGGAACTGGGCCTGGAGCCCGGCCATCGGCTCTCCGGCGTCTACCACTCGATCCTGACGCACGACCCGGTCCTGGACCGGCAGTGAGAGCGGGACGACCAACCCTCCCCGCCCGGCCCGGCGCGGTTGCGACGGACCGGGCAGGGACGCTCCCGCGTACCGGCAGCGCCGCCGCTCAGGTGAGCTTGCCGCTGGCGAAGCCCTGGTAGACGTTGAGACGCTGCATCGCGCTGGTCCCCTCGATGAACTCCAGCGACCGCGCGTCCCGGGCCAGCTTGTCCAACAGCGGATGGTCGAGCCGCGCACCCGGCCCGAAGAGACCGCACGCCGCCAGGGTGGCATCCTCCGCCAGCGCGCTCGCCCGCAGTTTGGCCGCGGAGGCGAGCGGCCCGCCGTCGGGGCCGCCCGCGTCCACCGCGGCGGCGGCCCGGTGGACCAGCCGCCGGGTGGCGTCGACCCGCCGCTCCAACTGCTCCAGCCGGTCGTGCTCGCCCGTGCGGAGCGGGCCGCGATGGGCGCGGACGTACTCCAGCGCGGCGCGGGCCATGCCCACGCCGATCGCCGCCACCCCCGGCCGCAGCCGGTTGAAGGTCTGGATGAAGGCCCAGGTGCCACGGCGGCTCGGCGGGAGGTGGCGGCCGAGCAGCCGCTCCTCGGGGATCTCCACGCCGTCCAGCTCCACCGCGCTGATACACGCTCCGCGCAGCCCGATGGTCGGCAGGACCTCGGCCCGGTAGCCCGGCACCGCCGTCTCGGTGAGCACCGCGACCACGCCCAGCGGCCCCGGCCGGTTGCGGGCGAAGACCACGCCGAGCTGCGCTCGGGCCGCGTTGCCGACGAAGCGCTTGGCCCCGGTCAGCAGCGCCCCGCCGTCACCGGCGGGACGCAGGGCGGTCCGCATGGCGCTGGCGTCCGAGCCGTTGTCGGGCTCGGTGAGCGCGAAGAAGGTCCACAGGGGCTCGGCGAGCATCCGCCCGTAGAACCACTCCTTCTGCTGCTTGTCCGCCAGCAGCCCCACCAGGACGCCGGCCAGCAGCGGCCCCGGGGAGGCGACCAGGACACCGGCGTCGGCGCAGGACAGCTCCTCCATGATGACCGCGCGTTCCACGGCCCGGGTGCCGTGGAAGCGGTGCCCGGCGATCGGCTCGGGGTCGTTCCCGTACTCCGCCGGGATGCCCATGGTGGCGAGGTAGCGGACGGCGGGCAGGTCGAACCAGCCGCGCACCGCCGCGGGGTCGCGGTCCAGCTCCAGCGCTCGGGCGCGGAAGTCCCGCCCCCACTCCCGGAACTGCCCGCGCAGCGCGGTCAGGGGTCCGTCGAGTTCCGGCACGTCTCCTCCTCGGTTCAGCCGCAGCCGCCGGCGTGTCCCTCTTCGGAGGAGGGGCCGACGGAGCCGGGGCCGGACGGTACGGGCAGTGACTCCGCGCCGGGTGTCTGCGCGCGCAGATGCGCGACGAAGTCCGGCAGGCGGTCCCACCCCCAGAAGCGGTTGAACCCCTGAACGAAGAAGGGCACCCCGAAGACCCCGTCCCGGCAGAGATCGAGCAGCAGCCCGGCGCCCTGCTCGCGCAGGTCCGGGTCGGTCGCGGCCCCGGCGGTCTCCTCGGGGTCGAGGCCGAGTTCGGCCCCGAGCTCACCGACCACCGCCGGATCGCAGATGTTGCGGCCCTCCTCCCAGCGGGCCCGGTAGGCGGCGGCCACGAACTCCCGGCCCAGACCCTCCCTGCGGGCGACCAGGTAGGCGAGGTGCGGAACCTCCCAGACCGGCTCCCGGTCGACGGGCCACACCACCCGCCGGCCCAGCCGCTCCGCGAGCCGGCCGACGTCCTGGAGGATGTAGAGGTGCTTGGCACGCGACATCGGCACATAGGGGAAGGCGCCCCCCAGCTCGATGAGCCGGGCGGCACTCTTCTCGTCCGGCTCCCAGAAGGGCCGCCACTCCACCTGCTCCGCGACATCGGGGTGGTGCTCCAGCAACTCCCGGTGCGCCAGCCAGGAGTAGGGACTGCGCAGCGAGAAGTAGTAGCGCGGCTGCCTCGGCTTCCTGCCCATCAGAGCACCAACCCGCCATCCACGCCGAAGACCTGGCCGGTGATGTAGGAGGCGCGGTCGGAGGCGAGGAAGGACACCAGGTCCGCGACCTCCTCGGGCCGTCCGAAGCGGCCGAGGGGAATCCGCTCGGTCATCCTGCCGACGTGGTCCGGCGACAGGGAGGCGGTCATGTCGGTGTCGATGAAGCCGGGCGCCACCACATTGGCCCGGATGCCCCGTGGGCCGACCTCCTTGGCCAGCGCTTTGGTGAAGCCGATGATCCCCGCCTTGGAGGCCGAGTAGTTCGACTGGGTGGCGTGCCCGTGGACGCCGGCGATCGAGGACATCGTGATCAGCGCCCCGGTGCGGCGCTTCATCATCGCGAACACCGCCGAGCGGCAGACGTGGTAGGTCCCGTCGAGGTTGGTGCGCAGCACCGCCGACCAGTCCGCCTCCGGCAGCAGGACCAGCGGATTGTCGCGCACCAGCCCGGCGTTGGGGACCGCCACGTGCACCGGCCCGAGCTCCCGCTCGGTCCGCTTGACGAAGGCGTCCACCTCGGCGGCCTGCGCCACGTCCACCCGGCAGGCGAGCACCGAGGCTCCGAAGGCCGCGAACTCCTTCGCGGCGGCCTCCGCGGCCGCTTCGTCCGCCCGGTAGCAGAAGGCGATGTCATAGCCGTCCTGTGCGAGTCGGGCCGCCACACTGCGCCCTATCCCGCGTGATCCGCCCGTGATGAGTGCGACCGGGCGCTCTCCCTGGGATGCCATCAGTTCTCCTCTCCTTGCCCGACCGACGCGCCCGAGGCACCGTACGCATCGTCCGGCCCGTCGCCGCGCAGCGTCTCCGCCGGGCGCAGCGCTATGGTCATCTCGTCGATCTCCAGCAGCAGCCGGCCCTCGCAGCGGGTCTCGCCGGTCAGGATCGCGGTGCCACCCAGGTCGCGGAGGAGCCGGACCTCGTGCTCCACCAGCTGCCCCGGCCAGGCCGCGCCGCTCACCCGGACCCCCTTCAGGCCGGCCAGCAGTGCGACCGTGCCGGTGAGCACATCCGGGTTGGGCCGCTCCCAGCAGACCAGCAGCACCGCCGCCTGAGCCCAGGACTCCAGCAGCCAGCCCGTCGGGTAGGCATGGCGGCCGGGGGCCGCGTCCTCCTCGATGCCCGCGTAGCAGGGCTCCGCCGCGCTGACCGCCTTGCGTGCGCGCAGCCGCGTGCCCGGTTCCACCTCGACCACCTGGTCCACCAGCAGGACCGGGTGGCGGTGCGGCACCACCCGCCGGATCTCGGCGACGCCGATCACGGGCCCTCCCCCGAAGAAACAACGCCCGAAGAAACAACGCCCGAAGAAACAACGCCCGGAGAGACGACGCCCGGACAGGCGCTGGGCGGAGAGAGGCTGGGCGGATAGACGATGCGCAGCTTCGCCACCGGTCCGTGCGGGCCGTCGAGTCGGACGGCGGCCCGGGTGCCGCCCTCGGTCTCCTCGACCACGGCCTCCAGCCGGAGCCGCTCCTGCGGACGCACCGGCGCCAGGAATCTGGCCCGCTCCAGCAGCAGCGGCTGCTCCGGCTCCCGCCCGAGCGACCGGCACAGCAGGGTGTGCACCCGCTGGACCATGAAGAGTCCTGGGACCAGGGCGAACCCGGGGTAGTGACCGGCCTGGACGGCATCGTCCGGCCCCACCGCTCCGGCGCCGCGCAGGACCGTCCGGCCGTCGGTCTCCGCCGGCTCCAGCCGGTCCAGCGGCGGCACCGGTACGGCGGCCCGCTGCCCCGCGTCAGCCGGCCAGGACCGCACAGCCGACCATCCCGTCGCGGTCGATGCCGGTCACCAGCGCCACCTCACCGGGGGCCAGGACCCCCTGGTCGGCGGCGGCGAGCACGGCGGCCACCTGGACGGCCGTGGAGGCGGCCGAGGTGTCGCCGAGCAGGTCGCGGCAGTCCAGTACCCGGGACGGCGCGGCTCCCAGCGCGGCGGCCACGGCCGCCGTCTCCGTCTCCGCGTCCAGCGGGGCGAGCAGCCGGACGCGGTCCGCCGCGACACCGGCCCGGTCGAGGGCCGAGCGTACGCACTCCGTCAGCGCCTGCGCCGCCCCGCCCGGCCGGTGGTGGGCGCGGAACCGCACGCCGAGCAGGCGCGCCGAGGGCCTGCGGCCGGTCGTCGGCGTCGTCTCCTCGGCCTCCAGGAGGGCGACCGCCGCGGCTTCGCCGAGCACCCGGGGTTCCGCCGCCGCGGCCTCCTCCAGCCGGTGGCGCCGCACCGAGTACTCCTCGGCCGCTCCGCAGATCACCTGCTCGCAGTGGCCGCCCCGGTAGAGCCGGGAGGCGTACCCGAGGACGTGCAGACCGGTCAGGCTGCCCCCGGCCACGGTGCTGTTCGGTCCCTTGATGCCGTGCCAGATCGCGCTCTGGCCGGCGGCGCGGTTCATCACCGTGTTGGGAAAGCGGGCCGGGTCCACGTGGTAGGGCTTCTCCCCGGTCAGCGCGGACTCGGTGAAGTCCATGATGCTCTGGACGCTGCCGTGGCCGGTCCCCAGCACCAGCCCGACCCGCTCCGGCCGAACCAGCAGCTGCGGACCGCAGTCGGTGAGCAGCCGGTCCACCGCCGTCACCGCCAGCGCGGTGACCCGGTCCATGGTGCGGGTGCCCTTGCGGCCGAGCGCTTCGGCGGCGCTGAAGCCCGGCACCACCCCACCGCGCCCCGGGACGCCGGGGAGCGGCCCCGGGCCCAGCTCCGCCAGGGCGCTGCGGCCCGCCAGCACGCCGGCGCCGAAGGCCGCGCCGCCCACGCCGTACGGGGTGACGGCGGACCAGGCGGTGAGCACCAGCCGGGCCGTCGCACGCCCCTCGGCGCCGCCGACCGGCGGCGCCGAGGGGGCCGCCGCCGTCACCGGTTGCCCCGGCCGGTGATCCGCCCGGCCTTCCCGTGCAGGGCGTCGGTCAGGCGGTCGTCGAAGTCGACCAGGCTCCAGTCACGGCGGTTGCCGATGACGGCCCAGCCGTGGGTGATCTTCCCGGTCGCCGTCTGCACCAGCCTGCCGTCGCGTACGACGTAGCAGTCCATCCGCGCGGTGTAGGTGTACCGCTTGAAGACGTTCTCCACGGTGAAGACGGTGTGGACGGTCTCCTCCATGCGCGCCTCGTCGAGGATCTCGATCCGCGAGTGCGGGACGACCGGTATCCAGTCCTGCTCGTCGAGCAGCGTCTTGATGGAGACGCCCCGGTCCTGGAGGAAGAGGTCCACGACCTCCTCCATCAGGCGCAGATAGCCCGACATCTGCACCCGCTCGGTGAAGTGGCAGTAGAAGTACGGCATCCGCCAGGACCAGCCGAAGGCGTTCTGGCCCTCGACCAGCTGCGCGAGCGGGTCGGCACCGGTCACCTCGGCCGACTCCGCCTGCTCGTCGGTCCCCAGCCGGTCGACCACATAGGGCGCCAGCTGCGCCGGCGGCTGCTCGGCCGCGTGGCCCCGGGGGTCGAGCCGCAGCTGCACGGTGGCCTTGGAGACCACGGCCCTGATCCGCTCGCCATCGCGGTCCACGGTCAGCTCCACGGCGAACCGCAGCTCGTCGCCCGGCACCCGCCGGACGGTGGCGGAGGCGACGTCATCGATGTGGAAGGCGGTCAGGATCTTGGTGTCGATCCGGGTGATGTCGGTGCCGATGCCGAACCGCTCGTAGAGCGCGCCGGCCGGATGGCCCTGCTGGCGCAGGTGGTCGTAGATCGCCTCTTCGACCATGTAGTTGACGTGCTTGAACCCGATCCAGGTGCAGATGTTCGAGCCTTCGTAGCGGGGGCGGAGTTCCGTCGTGGTGATCGGTTCCGCTGCGGTGACGGTGCTCTGGCTCATCAGAAGTCCTTCTCGCTGTATGTCTGGGACCAGTGCGCTCCGGCCGCACTGTCGTCGCTGTCGTCGCTGTCGTCGCTGTCGTACGCGTCCCGGAGGAAGCCGGAGACCAGCCCGGCGACCAGGTCCGGCTGTTCGACCATGGGGAAGTGCCCCCCGTCAGGGAGCGGGGCGTGACGGCCACCGGGCAGCCGCACGGCCAGGGCCCGGCCCTCCGCGGCCGGGGCCACCCGGTCCCGCCCGCCCGCGACGACGAGCGTCGGGGCCGTGACCGCCGGCAGGTCGAGGAACGGGGTCCGCAGATAGGTCTCGAAGAACCGCATCCAGCCGTACGGCCCTATCTGGTCGCGCAGGCACCGGGCCAGCCAGTCGCGGCGTGCCCTCGGGTGGCGGCCGGTCACGCCGACCTCCAGGGCCTCCGCGAAGGTCTGGTGGAAGTCGTTGAGGTAGTGGCTGATGGTCGGCCAGTCGAAGTCGTCCGGGCTGGACCGGTAGAAGGGGCTAAGCAGGACGGTGGGAACCGGCGCGATCAGCCGCGACGCGAGAGCCTCCAGGAGCAGGTTGGCCGCGTAGGAGTGCGCGACGACCGCGTCGAAGGGCGCTCCCGAGGGCTTGGCGGGTCGCCGCACCAGCTCGGCCAGCGCATCGGCCGGCGCGGCCGTGTCCTGGCCCCAGCCGCTCCGGCGCAGGCCGCCGGCCCAGGGCAGTTCGGCGTCCCAGACCTCGTGGTCCTCGTCCAGGTGTGTGATCATCCGGTCCCACACGGCGGGATTGCCGCCCAGGCCGTGCAGCAGCAGGACCCGGCGGGGCCGGGCACCTGCTCCCGCCGCCCGTCGCAGTGCGCGACCCCAGGCGTCACGGCCGGGCCGACTCACCGTTCCGGCTCGTAGCGGCCGAGGATCAGCACCGCGTTGTTGCCCGCGAAGGCCAGGGCGTTGTTCTGCACGATGCGGACATCGGCCTGGCGCGCCTGGTTGGGCACCGGGTCGATACCGCACTCCTCGTCCGTCGTCCGGTGGTTGATGGT
Source organism: Streptomyces sp. NPDC092296 (assembly GCF_044755465.1). Classification (NCBI taxonomy): domain Bacteria; kingdom Bacillati; phylum Actinomycetota; class Actinomycetes; order Kitasatosporales; family Streptomycetaceae; genus Streptomyces; species Streptomyces sp. NPDC092296. Next base: position 42,956 of record NZ_JBIVRB010000010.1, read on the forward strand.
CGGCGGGATGAACCCCTCCGTGATGGCCAGCGCGCACGCGGCCGAGGCCAGCGCACTGGCCGCGCCCATGGTGTGCCCGAGCATTCCCTTCACCGAGACGGTCGGCGGCGCGTCGCTGAAGACCTGCCGGATCGCCCCGGCCTCAGTGACGTCATTGGCCTTGGTCCCGGTGCCGTGCGCGGAGATGAAGTCGATCTGCTCCGGCTTCACCCCGGCGTTGCGGTGGGCGAGCTCCATGCAGCGGGCGAGGCTGTCCCGGTCCGGTGCGACCGGATGGCTGGCGTCGCAGTTCAGGCCGTAGCCCAGCACCTCCGCGTAGATGCGGGCGCCGCGCCGCCGGGCGGACTCCAGGCTCTCCAGCAGCAGGATGCCGCCGCCTTCACCGGTGAGGATGCCCTTCCGGTCGCTGTCGAACGGGCGGCAGACATCCGGTGCGATGGTCCCCAGCCGGTAGAAGCCGGTGAAGGTCTTCCGGCAGACCGCGTCGGCGCCGCCGCACAGCGCCATGTCGACCTCACCCGCCCGGATGGCGTCGTAGCCCGACCCGATGGCGTAGTTGCCGGCCGCGCAGGCGGTCGGGATGGTGACGGCCTCCGCGTCGACCAGTTCGAGTTCGCGCACGATGCCGCTGGAGAGTGCGCCGGCCGAGGCCCGGCGCGCCACCCGCCCGTCGACGGGCTCCCCGGCGAGCTGCCGCGCCACCAGCTCGTCCAGGTCCCTGGACTCCCCGTCGGTGGTGCCGACGGAGACCAGCACCGCGCGGCTGCGCAGCTCGTCCAGGCCCAGCCCCGCGTCGTCGACGGCCATGCGGGCCGCCGCGACCGAGAACTGGCTCGCCCGGCCGAGCTCCTCCGGGTCCAGCACCTCGATCCACCGCGACGGATCGAAGTCGTCGATCTCGCAGCCGTTGGCATGGGCGAATCCGCTGGTGTCGAACGCGGTGATCGGCTTGACCCGGCTGCGGCCGGAGCGCAGACCCTCCAGGAACTCCGTCACCCCGATGCCGATGCTGGTGACCACCCCGATTCCGGTGACGACCACCCGGTGCGGCCCGTGCCCGCCGCTCACCGTCTGATCCCCGGTGTGATCCACGGTGTGATCCACGGTGTGTCCCCTTCCTCCGCGTCCGATCGGCGTCGGCTAATTGGCGGACGCGTCCTCGACGACGGCCACGACACCCTCCAGATTGACCATGCGGGTGAGCTCGCTCTGGTCGATCTCGACGTTGAAGGTGCGCTCCAAGGAGGAGAGGATCTCGATGGCCCCGAGGGAGTCGGCGCCGTGGTCCTTGAACAGGCTGGTCCAGGTCACCTCGGCGGGCTCGATCTCCAGGATCTCGCAGACGATCTCCTTGATCTGCGCGCGCTGCTCGTCGTTCAGCTTCGCGGCGCGATCCGTGGCGGACATGTGGCCTCCAGAGAAGAGCAGGTCTGATTACGCCACGATTCTTCGCCGCCGCCCTGACACAGAGCTGACGCACGACTGACAGTGAGAAACCCGTGGTGGCGCCGCGACCGCTCCGGTCCGTCCGATGCAGACCACCCGGGGCCTCTTGACCTGGCACCGGACGCGGGATTTGGTTGAGCGGGACGCCGCAAGCCGGACCCGGACCGGCGGCTCCCCTGCGGCCCCCCGACCTGGCGAACCGTCGCGAAGAGAGGCCCCGTTGGAAGCTTCCGCCTCCCGGCGTTCCGTCCCCGCCGAGCCGCAGCCCGACCGGCCGGACGCCGACGCGCTCACCGCCGTGACCCGACGGCTGACCGGAGCGCCGCCGCCGGTGACGGCCACCCCTCGGGCGGGCGTGGACCTCTGCCTCCTCGACCTGCGGACGGTCGACGGGACCCGCCTCGACACCTGCGTCCTGGACGAGGAGGAGCACACCCGCCGACGGAGCCTGCTGCGCAGCGGTGACCGCCGCCGCTTCACGGTGGCTCACATCGCCCTGCGCCGCCTGCTCGCCCGCCGGATCGGCACGGACGCCCGCTCTCTGGCCTTCACCCGCGAGCCGTGCCCGCTCTGCGCCGGCCCGCACGGCCGTCCTGCGGTGCTGCGGCCGTCGGCCGAGGTGCACTTCTCCCTCTCCCACGGGGGTGACTTCGTCCTGGTCGGCCTGGCCGACCGGCCGATCGGGGTGGATGTGCAGCCGTTCCCCTCGGGCCTTCGCCTCAAGGGGATGCTGCGCGCGCTCCACCCGGCCGAGCAGACCGAATTCGCCGCCCTCCCACCGGACGCGGACCCGGCCGCCGCCTTCGCCCGCCTCTGGTCCCGCAAGGAGGCCTACCTCAAGGCCCTGGGCACCGGACTCGCCCGTGGCCTGTCCACCGACTACCTCGGCACCACCGGCCTTGCCCCCACCCCCCAGGGCTGGCACATCGCCGACCTCGCACCCGTCTCCTCCCACGCCGCCGCCTACGCCCTCCCCGGCCCCGCACCGGCCGCCCTGCGCATCCGCAGCCTCCCGGCCGCACTCGTCTACTGACCTCTTCGGCTTGCGCGTCGGCCCGCCCCAGCCGGGCCGCTGAGCCGATAGACCGGCCACTGCCGTGACAGGTGTGACTCCGGGGAAAACATCACTCGTAAGGGTGAACTGACGCTGCGTGGTGACGCGGTGACGGCGTGTTCGATCAGGATGGCCGAAGCCCCGCCGCAGCAGTGATGCCTACGGCCGGCGGGGTCTCAACGCCATCTGTGGGGGTTTTCCTCTTGTCTTCCGTCTTCTCCGTCATACCCGGCCGCCGCTCTGGCGCGGTGGCCGCGCTCGCCGCCGGGCTCGTCGTGGCCGGCCTGCCGGCCACCGCCGGTGCCACCGGCACGCCGTCCGGGCACGCCTCGGCCGTCGCCGCCGATGTGCAGCTGGACGTCAACCTGCTCAACAAGGGCATCGACATCCCGGTGAACGTCTCGCTCAACAAGGTCACCGCGCCCGGCCAGAGCGGCGGCACCCTGCTCACCGCCCGGGTCGACGGCGTCTCGCAGGGCGCCCCGCTGACCCTGGTCAAGGCCGCCGTCGGTGACACCCGGGCCACCGTGGACGCGTCCGGCGCTCGGGCCTCGGTCCGGCTGGTCGACGCCGACGTCCATGTGCCGGGTCTGCCCTTCACCTCGCTGCTCGGCCTGCGGACGGTCGAGTCCTCGGTCGACTGCCCGGTGCACGGAGCGCCCACCGCCGCGTCGAACCTGCTGGGTACGGTCACCGTCCTGGGTCGCAAGGTCACGCTCTCCACCGCCGGTGCCACCCAGGTGACGGTGCCCGGGGTCGGCGAGGTCTCGCTCGAGCTGTCCAAGCGGTCCACCACCTCGACCACCGCCGCCGCGACCGCGCTGGAGCTGACGGTCTCGGTCAACCCGCTCAAGCTGAACGTCGCGGAGGTCACCGGGCGGGTCACGGTGGCCGCCGCGAGCTGCCAGAAGCCCGGCACCCCCGCCACGCCGCCGCCCACCGGCCACCCGACGCCGTCGCCGTCCACGTCGACTGCGCCGGGGTCGACCTCGGAGGGCTCCACCGCCGGCTCCACGGCTGGTTCGACCTCCGGTTCCACTGCCGGGTCCACCGCCGGGTCGACGGCTGGTTCGACGGCCGGTTCCACCTCCGGTTCCACTGCCGGGTCGACGGCTGGTTCGACGGCCGGGTCCACCGCCGGGTCGACGGCTGGTTCCTCGGCCGGTTCCACCTCCGGTTCCACTGCCGGTTCGACGGCTGGCTCGACGGCCGGTTCCTCGGCCGGTTCCACCTCCGGTTCGACGGCCGGTTCCTCGGCTGGTTCCACCGCCGGGTCTTCCGCAGGCTCGACGGCCGGTACGACCTCCGGCTCGTCCGCAGGTGCGACGTCCGGCGCCTCCTCCGGCGGCCCGACCGCAGGCGGTACGACCGGGGGCCAGCAGACCGGCGGCCAGCAGACCGGCGGTGCGCCGACCGGCCCGCAGTCCAGCGGCGCCGGCCTGGCCGAGACCGGCAGCAGCGGCACCCCGCTGATGGCCGGCGGCGCCGCCGCGCTGGTCGCGGCGGGCGTCGGCTCGCTGCTGGTGGCCCGCCGCCGCAAGGGCCGCAAGGCCCGGGGCTGAGCATCGGGTCCGCCCGTCGCCCTGGAGGGGAGGCGGCGGGCGGACCACGGCCTCAGCCGGTCGGCATCGACGTACGGTCCGGCGCGGGCACCTCGGCCGGAACGCCCGGCGCCCCCGGCAGCCGCCGCAGCAGGATCGCGGCGAGCACCCCGGCCACGGTCAGCAGCACGGCGGCGCCGATGGCGGCGGCGTGCAGCCCGGAGCAGAAGGCGTCCCGGGCGGCGGCCAGGACGGCGCCCCCGGTCCGCCCCGGCAGCCCGCCCGCCGCCGCCAGTGCGCCGCCCAGCGTCTCGCGGACGGTGTCCAGGGTCGGGCCGGACAGCCCGGACGGCGCCGCCCGCACCACATCGTGCCGGTACACGGCGGTGCCGATGCTGCCCAGGACGGCCATGCCCAGCGCACCGCCGAACTCCTGACCGGTCTCCAGCAGCGCCGAAGCGGCCCCCGCGCGCTCCGGCGGCACGCTCCCCAGGAACAGATCGCTCACCAGCGTCATCGCGGTGACGATGCCCACGGCGGCCACCCCGGCGCCGAGCAGTACCACCCAGAGCGCGGTGTCCGGCCGCAGTACGGTCATCAGCACATAGCCCCCGGCCGCCAGCAGGAACCCGCCGCCGATCAGCAGCGCCCGGTCCACCCGCCGGCCGAGCACCGCCGCGACCGGTGCCACCGCGCCGACGCCGACCGACGGCACCAGGCACCACAGCGCGGCCGTCAGCGGGCTCAGGTCGAGCACCGACTGGAGGTACTGCATCGAGAAGACGGTGAAGCCGACCAGGGCGAACATCGCCACCGCGTTGACGGTGATCGACCCGCTGAACCCCCGGTCCCGGAAGAGCGCCAGCTCGATCATCGGCTCCGGCCGGGTGCGCTGGCGGTGCAGGAAGACCACGCCGACCGCCAGCCCGGCCACGACGGCGGCGACCGGAGCAGCGCCGATCCCGTCCGCCGCCAGCTCCTTGAGCCCCCACACCGCCGGCAGCACCGCCGCCAGCGACAGCGCCGCGCCGAACAGGTCGAACCGGCCCGCCGCCGGATTGCGGGACTCCGGCACCAGCAGCGGGGCCAGCACCAGCAGCAGCACCATGAACGGCGTGTTGACCAGGAAGACCGACCCCCACCAGAAGTGGTTCAGCAGCAGCCCGCTGAGCACCGGCCCCAGCGAGACCCCGGCCGCCGAGACCGCCGTCCAGACGGCGACGGCGGTGCCGCGCTGCCGCGCGTTGTGGAACATGTTGCGGATCAGCGCCAGCGTGGAGGGCATCAGGGTGGCCCCGCCGATGCCGAGCAGCGCCCGGCAGCCGATCAGCATCTCCGCGCTGGTGGCGTACGCGGCCGCGACCGACGCCGCGCCGAACGCCGTCGCACCGATCGTCAGCAGCCGTCGGCGGCCGATCCGGTCGCCCAGCGATCCCATGGTGATCAGCAGCCCGGCCAGTACGAAACCGTAGATGTCGAACATCCACAGCTGCTCGGTGCCGCTGGGCTCCAGGTCCCGGCTGATGAACGGCACCGCGAAGTACAGCACCGACACATCCATCGTGGCCAGCAGCAACGGCAGCAGCAGCACCCCCAGCCCGATCCACTCCCGGCGTCCCGCGAGCGGGCCGCCGACTGCGCTGTCGTCCATGGCTTCTCCTGTCTGTACGGCGTACGAACCCGGACACCGCACACCGTACGAGGAACCCGGCGTACGGCGGAAGCAATCCGCTGTTCACCGGCCGCCATGCCTAGTGCACCAGCCGGTACACCCTGCCCTGAGCTGCCGGTTCTGCTAGCCTCGCCCCGTCCAGTGCACTAGTACGCATGGAGGTGGCCGTGAGCCGGTCCGACGTACCGTCCGACTCGCCGTACACCCGGATCGCCCAGCAGATCCGGCAGCGCATCGAGACGGGGGAGCTGGCACCGGGCGACCGGGTGCCGTCGACCCGGCAGATCACCCGGGAGTGGGGCGTGGCGATGGCCACCGCCGGCAAGGTGCTGGCCGCGCTGCGGCAGGAGGGGCTGGTACGGGCGGTGCCCGGGGTGGGTACGGTCGTGGCCGCCGGGTCCGCGCCGCCCGCCCGCCGCCGGGAGCGGCCCGGCGGCGGACCGGAGGTCACCCGGGAGCGCATCGTGCGCGTCGCGATCGAGTGCGCCGACGCGGAGGGCCTGGCGGCGCTCTCCATGCGGCGGGTGGCGGCCGAGTTCGGCGTCGCTACCATGACGCTCTACCACTATGTGCCGAGCAAGGACGAGTTGGTGCTGCTGATGGCCGACGCCGCGCTGGGTGAGGAGCGGCTGCCGGACACCCCGCCGCCGGGCTGGCGGGCGCAGCTGGAGCTGCTGGCCCGGCTCCAGTGGGCGGCCTACCGGCGCCACCCCTGGCTGGCGACGGTGATCTCGATGACCAGGCCGCAGCCGCTGCTCAAGGGCATGCGGCACACCGAGATGGCGCTGGCCGCGCTGGCGGGCAGCGGGCTGCCGCACGACGCGGTGCTGCATGCGGCCATCACCGTGATCGGCTATGTGCGGGGGACCGCCGTCAGCCTGGAGGCGGAGGCGGAGGCCCGGCGGGAGACCGGCCTGACCGACCAGGAGTGGCTGGAGCGGCAGGACCCGTACTGGGAGCGGCTGATGGCGGACGGCGGCTTCCCCGAGCTGGCCCGCTTCACCCAGGGCGAGGACGTGGCGATGGACACCGACTCGCTGTTCGAGTTCGGCCTGCGGCGGCTGCTGGACGGGCTGGCGGTGTTCATCGGGCAGCAGCGGGCGGCCCGGCGCGCGTCCGGATGACAGCCGGTTCACCTGCTGTTCACATAAGGGGAACAACCGGGAAACGGCGTCTTGCCAAGCTTCCCCCAGTCGCACCGAACACCCCGCCCGGACGCAAGGGAAGCCAGCCGTGAGCTACAAGGCCGAGTACATCTGGATCGACGGCACCCAGCCGACCGCCAAGCTGCGCTCCAAGACCAGGATTCTCGCCGACGGCGCCCCCCTCCCGGACTGGGGCTTCGACGGCTCCAGCACCAACCAGGCCGTGGGCCACGCCTCGGACCGCGTCCTCAAGCCCGCGTTCTCCTGCCCCGACCCGATCCGTGGCGGTGACCACGTCCTGGTGCTCTGCGAGGTGTACAACACCGACGGCACCCCGCACGAGAGCAACACCCGCGCCCTGCTCCGCCCGGTGGCCGAGAAGTTCGCCGCCCAGGAGCCGATCTTCGGCATCGAGCAGGAGTACACCTTCTTCGAGGGCAGCCGCCCGCTGGGCTTCCCGGAGAACGGCTACCCGGCCCCGCAGGGCGGCTACTACTGCGGCGTCGGCGCCGACGAGATCTTCGGCCGGGAGATCGTCGAGAAGCACCTCGACAACTGCCTCGCCGCCGGGCTCGGCATCTGCGGCATCAACGCCGAGGTCATGCCCGGCCAGTGGGAGTTCCAGGTCGGCCCGCTCTCCCCGCTGGAGGTCTCCGACCAGCTGTGGATGGCCCGCTGGCTGCTCTACCGCACCGCCGAGGACTTCGGCGTCTCCGCCACCCTGGACGCCAAGCCGGCCAAGGGCGACTGGAACGGCGCCGGCGCGCACACCAACTTCTCCACCCGGGCGATGCGCGAGGGCTACGACCCGATCATCACCGCCTGCGAGGCGCTGGGCCAGGGCGACAAGCCGCTGGAGCACGTCAAGCACTACGGCTTCGGCATCGAGAGCCGCCTCACCGGCCTGCACGAGACCGCCCCGTGGAACGAGTACAGCTACGGCGTCTCCGACCGTGGCGCCTCGGTCCGCATCCCCTGGCAGGTCGAGGTCGAGAAGAAGGGCTACATCGAGGACCGGCGGCCCAACGCCAACGTCGACCCGTACGTCGTCACCCGGCTGATCGTCGACACCTGCTGCACCGCCCTGGACCGCGCCGAGCAGGTCTGACCCCCCCGAACACCCGGTGCCCGTCGGATGGATCGTCCGACGGGCACCGCGGTACGCCCAGCCACCCCCGGCGCCCCTCGGCTCGGCCGGCGGGTGCGCCCCCGTCAGGGGTGCGGGGACTGCGCGACCCGCCACCCACGGACGTGGAGCACCCAGCGCCCCCGCAGCGCACAGCCGCCGCAGCCCGTTCAGGGGCTCAGCGCGGCGGCGAGGGCGGTGAGGAAGGGGTCGGTGATGGTCGGGGGGCGGACGGCGATGCGGAGCCAGTCCGGGCCGAGGCCGGGGAAGGTGTCGCCCCGGCGGACGGCGTAGCCGGCGTCCCGCAGCCGGGAGCGGACCGCCGCCGCGTCGGGCAGCTCCACCAGCACGAAGGAGGCCGCCGGCTCCCCGTGCACCCGGACCGATGGCAGCGCCGCCAGCCCGGCCAGCAGCTGGGCGCGGTGCTCGGCGGTGGTACGGGCGGCCTGCTCGGCCTCGGCCAGGGCGCGCGGCGAGCAGCAGGCCTCGGCGGCGGCCAGCGCCGGGGTGGAGACCGGCCACAGCGGCTGGCTGCGGGACAGCTCGGCGAGCAGCGGCGCCGCCGCCAGCACGTACCCGATCCGCAGCCCGGCCAGCCCCCAGGTCTTGGTGAGGCTGCGCAGCACCACCAGCCCCGGCAGGCCGCCGCGCCCGGCCAGGCTCTCGGCCTCGCCGGGGACGGTGTCCGCGAACGCCTCGTCCACCACCAGGGTGCGCCCCGGCCGGGCCAGCGCGGCCAGCACCCCCGCCGGGTGCAGGACCGAGGTGGGGTTGGTGGGGTTGCCGACCACCACCAGGTCGGCGTCGTCCGGTACGGCGGCCGGGTCCAGCCGGAAGCCGTCCCCGGCCCGCAGCAGCACCCGCTCCACGGCGTGCCCGGCGTCCCGCAGGGCCGCTTCCGGCTCGGTGAACTGCGGGTGCACCACCACGGCCCGGCGTGGCCGCAGCGTACGGGCCAGCAGGACGAACGCCTCGGCGGCGCCCGAGGTCAGCAGCACCTCCCCGACCGGCCTGCCGTGCCGGGCGGCGACCGCCGCGCGGGCCGGGCCGCCGTCGGGGTAGGCGGCCAGGTCGTCCAGGGTGGCGGCGAGCCGGTCGCGCAGCCAGCCGGGCGGGGTGCCGGTGCGGACGTTGACGGCCAGGTCGACCAGGCCGCCGGACCGCACCTCGGCGTCGCCGTGGTGGCGCAGGTCGGGTTCGGCGGCCGCCGCCGGGTCAGTGCGCATGGCTGTGCCCGTGCTGGTGCCCGTGCCCGTGGCTGTGGCCCGGGTCGTCCGGGTGGTGGTGCGGGCGCTGCTCGGCGCCGACCTTGTCCTCGAAGCCGGGCATGGCGACCCGGTACACGCAGGTGTCGCAGTTCATCCGCAGGTCGCCGGCCAGCGCCTCGCGGTAGCGCTCCAGGACCAGTTCGGCCAGCTCCTCGGTGGCGCCCATCACCCCGGCGCGCCGCACCTCGACCTCGGGGTGCGCGGCGGCCCACTCGGCGGCCTGCTGGTCGACCCGGTCCGGGAGTATGCCGGTGAACAGGAAGTACGGCAGTACGACGATCCGACCGGCGCCGAGCCGACGGCAGCGCTCCAGCCCGGCCGGAACGTCCGGGTCCGCCAGCGAGACGAACGCGGCCTCCACCCCGGCCAGGCCCCGCCCCTCCCAGAGCAGCCGGGCGACCTTGAGCACCTCGGCGTTGGCGTCCGGGTCGGTGGACCCCCGGCCGACCAGCAGCACGGTGGTCTCCGCCCGGTCCGCCGGGTCCAGCACCTCGTCCAGCCGCCGCTCCAGGACGGTCAGCAGCGCCGGGTGCGGCCCCAGCGGGCGGCCGTACGAGAAGGCGGTGCCCTGGTGGCGCTCCTTCTCCCGCACCAGCGCCGCCGGGATGTCCCCCTTGGCGTGCCCGGCGGAGACCAGCACCAGCGGCACCGCCGCGAACCGGCGGGCACCGGCTGCGACCAGCTCCGCCACCGCGTCCGCCAGCGGCGGCGGCGACAGCTCGATGAAGCCGCCGCCCACCGGCACCCCGGGCAGCCGCCCGCGCAGGCCGTCGACGAAGGTGCGGAACGCCTCGGCGCCGGCGTCGTCACGGGTGCCGTGTCCGACGAGGAGCAGTGCGGGCGGCTGGGGCGAGGTCACGTGGGGTCTCCGGGGATGAGGGGGAGGGGGACGGTGCGTACGGGCGGTGGCGGTCACTGCTGCCAGCGGTAGCCGCGCGGGGTGACCATGCGGCCGCCGACCCGGCGGGTCGCGGTGTTGCCGACGGTCACCACGGTGGTCATGTCGACGGTGGCGACGTCCAGCGCGGCCAGCGTGGTGACCGTGTGCCACTCGTCGGGCCGCGAGACGCCGTGGGCGACGCCGACCGGGGTGTCGGGGGTGCGGTGCGCGGCCAGCAGGTCCAGCGCCTTGGGCAGCTGCCAGTGGCGGCCCCGGCTGCGCGGGTTGTAGAAGGTCACCACCAGGTCGGCTTCGGCGGCGGCCCGCACCCGCCGCTCGATGACCTCCCACGGGGTGTGCAGGTCGGAGAGGCTGATCGACACATGGTCGTGGCCCAGCGGGGCGCCCAGCAGCGCGGCGGCGGCCAGCGCGGCGGTCACCCCGGGCACGCCCACCACGTCGATGTCGTCGCCGGCCTCGGCCAGCGCGGGCGACGCCATGGCGTACACCCCGGCGTCGCCGCTGCCGATCAGCGCCACCGCCAGGCCCGCGCGGGCCAGCCGCACCGCGCTGCGGGCCCGCTCCTCCTCCGCGCCCAGGCCGGACTCCTCGACCCGGGTGCCGGGCCGCAGCAGGTCGCGGATCTGGTCGACGTACTGGTCCAGGCCGACCACCACCGAGGCGCGGCGCAGCTCGGCGCGGGCGCGCGGGGTCAGCAGGTCCCGGGCGCCGGGGCCCAGGCCGACCAGCGCCAGCCGGCCGCGCACCGCGCGCCGGGCGACGGCCACGGTGCACATCGCGGCGCGGCCCCCGGGGCTCGACCTGCGCTTGGGGACGAGCAGTTCGCCGCCGGGCGCGTCGGTCAGCGCGGCGGCCTCCGCGACGCTCGGCGTGCCGACGGCGGCCAGCGGCGCGGCGGAGGGGTTGGGCACCTCGACGGCGGCCAGTACCTCGGCGGGGTGGGTCACCACCGGTACGCCGAGCCGGCGGGCGGCTGCCAGGATGCCCGCCTCGTCGGCCTTGGCGTCCACGGTGGACAGCTGCGCCACCGAGGCGGCGGACAGCCCCGCGTCGGTGAGCGCCGCCATGACCAGGTCGTATACCTCCTCGGCCGGTACGCCCCGGCTGGCGCCCACCCCGACCACCAGCGAGGCGGGCCGCAGTACGGCGGCGGGGGAGCCGCCGGGGGCCGCGACCGTGTCGCTGATCCGCAGCACGGGCGCGTCGGCGGGCGCGTCGGCGCGGACGCAGGGCGGCAGCGCGGGCAGCGGGTACGGGCGGTCGGCGGCCAGCCGTACCGGGGAGCCGTCCAGGATCGCCCGGGAGACCGCCGCCACCGCGCCCTCCACCGGCAGCCCCAGGGTGTCCAGCCCCGGGACGCCGGTGGCGTCGGTGGCCGTGGTCACCACCGGCTGCCCGCCGAGCACCCCGGCGACCTCACCGGCCAGCGCGTTGGCCCCGCCGCCGTGGCCGCCCAGCAGCGCCACCGCGAAGCGGCGGCCCTCGTCCACGCAGACCACGCCGGGGTCGGCGGCCTTCCCGGCCAGCAGCGGGGCGACCAGCCGTACGGTCGCGCCGGTGGCCAGGAAGCACACCAACTGCTCGCACTCGGCGAAGGCGGCGCGCACGGCGTCGGCCACCGGGCCGTCGTACGCGGTGGTGCGGCCGGGCCACGCGGCGGCCAGCTCGGCGGCGGCGCGGCGGCCGGCGGCGGTGGCGGCGATCAGTCCGATCACGGGTGGGTGCCTCCTGGGGCGGGGTGGTGCCCGCGCTCGGCGGCGGGTCGGGGGTGGGGGTGCGGGTCGGTGGCGGGGCGGCGGCCCCAGAGCACGAAGACCGGGTTGGCCGCAGCCAGCCGGCTGACCCCGCCGGGCAGCGGCGCCAGCCGGGAGGCCTGGAGCAGGACGCCGTCGCAGGTCAGCCCGGCGGCGGTCAGCGCCTCCCGTACGGCGGGCACCCGGTCGAGCGCGGCCAGCGTGACGACGACGGTGCGGCGGGCCCGGCTGGCGCAGGCGGCGACCACGGCGGGCAGGTCGCCACCGCCGCCGCCGACGAAGACCGCGTCCGGGGCGGGCAGCCCGGCCAGCGCCCCAGGCGCCCGGCCGTGCACCACCGAGACGTCCACGCCGTGCGCGCGGGCGTTGGCCCGGATGCGGGCCACCCCGTCGGCGTCCTGCTCCACCGCGACGGCGGCGGCGCCGAACCGGGCGCACTCCACCGCCACCGAGCCGCTGCCCGCGCCGACGTCCCAGACCAGCTCGCCGGTGCGCGGCCCCAGCCGGGCCAGCGCCAGCGCCCGGACCTCCGCCTTGGTGACCATCGAGTCGCGGTGCTCGAACGCCGCCTCCGGCAGCGCCCAGCCGTCCGGCGTGCCTGGTGCCCCGGCCAGCGCGCGCATCGGGCCCAGCCCGCCGCCGGGGGCCAGGCAGAGCACCAGGTTGACGGCCGGCCAGTCGCGGGCGGCGGCCTCGGCCGGGTCCAGCTCCTCGACCGCCTCACCGGGGCCGCCCAGGTCCGAGGCGACGATCAGCCGCCGCTCGATGCCGGGGGTGCGCAGCAGCGCGGCGGCGAGTTCGGCGGGCCCGGCGCCGGGTGCGGTCAGCACGGCCGTCTTGCGGTGCGCCCGGCAGACGTTGTACGCGGTGTGCGGGGCCCTGCCGTGCGCGCTGACCACCACCGCGTCGTCCCAGGGAAGCCCGAGCCGGGCGAACGCCTCCGCCACCGACGAGGTGTCGGGGCGCACCTCCAGCCGCTCCGGGCCGAACCGCTCCGCCAGCGCCCGTACGACCCCGAAGAACCCGGGGTCGCCGGAGGCCAGCACCACCGGCCGGCCGCCCCGGGCCAGCTCGGCGGCGACGGCGTCCAGCGCCGGGGCCAGCGGGCCGAGCACCACCCGGCGGGCCGCCGGCGGCAGCGGCGCGGCGGCCAGGTGGCGGCGGGCACCGGCGACCAGGGTCGCGGCCGCCAGCGTGGCGGTGTCCTCGGGCGGCAGCGGGTGGCGCCCCCGGCCGAGGACGGTGATCGCGCCGCCGCCCGGGTCGGTGCGGCGGCCGGGCGGTGCGGGTGGGCTGGTCATGCGGGGGCGGCCCTCCTCTCGGGGGAGCGGCGGGGGTGGGCGTGCGGCCTACGGGCGTGCGGGCGCGCGGGAGGTGTGGGCGCGCGGGGTCAGCTCTCCGGCTGGGCGGGGGCGGCGGCGCCCTCGGTGCGCAGGGTGCGCCGGGCCCGCCGGTCGGCCTTGCGGAAGGTGTGGAAGTGCCCCGGGTGGTACAGGTGCGAGCGGGTGCCCTCGGCGCCCAGCGCCGGGCCGACCAGGAACAGGGTGTGCTTCCACAGCTTGTGCGCCTTGACGGTGGCCTCCAGGGTGCCGACCGTGCAGTGCAGCACCAGCTCCTCCGGCCAGGTCGCCTGGTGCGCGACCACCACCGGGGTCTCCTCGGCGTAGCCGCCCTCCCGCAGCTCGGCGGCCAGCTGGCCGCTGCGCGCCGCCGACAGGAAGATCGCCATGGTGGTGCCGTGCCGGGCGAACTCCCGCACCTCCTCGCCCGGCGGCATCGGCGTCTTGCCGCCGCCGAGCCGGGTCAGGATCACCGACTGGGCCACCTCGGGCACGGTCAGCTCCCGCTGCGCGATGGCCGCCACCGCCGAGAACGACGACACGCCGGGCACGATCTCGGTCTCCAGGCCCAGCTCCCGGCAGCGCTCCAGCTGCTCCTGCACCGCGCCCCAGAGCGACGGGTCCCCGGAGTGGATGCGGGCCACCTGGAGGCCGTCGCGGGCGGCCTCCTCGTACACCGCGAGGACGTCCTCCATCGGCACCAGCGAGGAGTCCAGCACCCGGGCCCCCGGGCGGGCGTGCTCCAGCACCTCGGCCTGCACCAGGCTGGCCGCCCAGACCACCACGTCGGCCGCGCCGATCGCTCGGGCGGCCCGGAAGGTCAGCAGGTCGGCCGCCCCGGGACCGGCGCCGACGAAGGTCACCTTGCCGCTGGTCGTACCGGTCACAGCTTTCCCCCTCGGGAGTCCCGCCGGGCGGGGCAGATCAGGGTGGACAGATACGGCTGCGGGGCGCCGTCCAGCTCGGCGGCCGGGCGGATCGACTCCTCCGGCAGGCCCAGCGAGGAGCCCCACACCGCGCCCTCGGTGCGGTCGGTCTCCCGCAGCGCGGCGGCGACCTCGGCGGCGATCCGGCCGAACTTGTACGCCACCACGGTGCCCGGCCCGGCCAGCGCCTGCCGCAGTACGGCGGCGCCGGCGGTTACCGGCACCAGGGTGAGCGGCTCGACGCCCTCCGCCAGCACGGTGCCGCTGCGCGCGGCCAGGTCCTGCATGGCGGTGATGCCGGGGACGGTCTCCACCACGGTGTCCGGGACGGCCTGCCGCACCGTCTGGGCCAGATAGGTGAAGGTCGAGTACACATTGGGGTCGCCGATGGTGGCGAACGCCACGGTGCCGTCCTCGCCCGCCTCGCGCAGCAGCGCCGCGACCCGCTCCCCGGCGGCGTCCCAGGCCGCCTCGCGGCGGGCGCGGTCCTCCCGCTCGTTCAGCGCGAACACCACCCGGACGACCTTGCCCGGATCGGTGTGGTGCAGCACGGTGGCCTCGGCGCGGCCGACCTCGCCGCTGTCCATCACCGGGACGACCACGGACCGCGCCTCGCGCAGCACCCGTACGCCCTTCACCGTGACCAGCTCCGGGTCGCCGGGACCCATGCCGACGCCGACCAGGCGGCGGCTCACGCGGACGGGCCGGGGTGGCGGCCGACGGGTCGGCCGGTGACGGGTCGGCCGGTGACGGCAGGCCGCGGCGGCGCGGCATGCGGAGAGCGCATGGCGGAAGTCCTCACTCGGGGTCCTCGCCCCGGTCGACGTGACGGCGGCCAGAGTCTCCTGGCTCCCGGATCAGCGCACCCCCGGGCCTTCCAACCGCACGTTCGCGGCCGTGGCCGACTCCCGCAGCGGGGCTGGTGGAGTCGGGGGTGCTCCCCGGTGACAGTGGCGGGACCGCGCCGGATTCGCACCGGACTTCCTCGTCAATGCCGCCGTGTATGGCCCGGAAATCCCATCACGCCCCCGGCCCCCAGTCAACAAGCCCCCCTGTGGCGTACACCGCACCGCACCTGCACCGATGCCGCCGCGCCCCCGCCCCGGCCCGGCCTCCGCCCCGCTGCGGGGGCGGCCGGAGCGTAGGGAAAGGCAGGATCTCCGGTATTCCGGCTGTCCGGGCTGCGATAACCGAATAAAAGGTACATAAATCGGGGCGCCCGGCGCGCTCGAACCCCAGAGCCGCCCGCAATCACGAGCGGATTCGCCGCCGCCAATTCGGGCCGCCGGGAGTAGCGTGTACCAGTGAGGGCGTCCCGCACGCCGGCCCACCGCCGGCGGCGTCCCCGACGCGCAGACACGCCGGGCGGTGCACACGCCCCGGGAACGGGTTCGCACCATGACCGTGGGCGGCATCCCCGCACGCAGACCGATTCTCTCCCTCCCCCTCCTCCCCGCTCCGCCGGGACACGGCGGTCCCTCCGCAGTGCTGCGGCACCGCCTCACGGGGCAGAAAGACCCCATGGGCGATGCAGACGACGCAGAGCAGAGCCCGGTCGGAGCCATCGGCCGGGTGACCGTGCCGATCCCGGCGGACGGCCCGGGTGAGGTGCTGCTGCCGGTGCGCGGCGGGACGGAGGCGTACGCCGCCTGGTCCGACACGCCGATCGCCAAGCATGTACGGGTCATCGTGGTGGACTCCACCTCGGCCCGCTCCGTCGTCGTCCAGCCCTTCCCCGCTCCCTGATCTCGCGATAAGGAGCCCCTATGTTGTTCTGGCATGTTCCCGCCCCCAATGAGGCGATGCTCATCTCCGGCTCCAAGCGGCAGGCCCAGGACACCCAGTTCAGGATCGTCACCGGGCACGGCAGTTTCGTCATGCCGATCAAGCAGAAGGCCCGCATGCTGTCGCTGGCGCTGCGCGAGGCGGAGATCACCGAGGACTGCGTCACCCAGCAGGGCATCCTGCTCAACGTCCGCGCCGTCACGGTGTTCAAGGTCGGCGACGACGTGGTGTCCATCGCCAACGCCGCCCGCCGCTTCCTGTCGGAGCAGAGCCGGATGGAGGAACTGGTCGGCCGCATCTTCGCGGGCCACCTCCGCTCCATCATCGGCGGACTCACCGTCGAGCAGATCATCCGGGAACGCGACCGGGTGGCCCAGGAGGTCAAGGAGGGCAGCCACAGCGAGATGGAGAAGCTGGGCATCGTCGTCGACGCGCTCCAGATCCAGGAGATCGAGGACGCCACCGGCTACATCGAGAACCTGGCGGCCCCGCACGCCGCCGCCGTCGCCAGCCAGGCCCGGATCGCGCGGGCCAGGGCCGACCAGGAGGCCACCGAGCGCGAGCAGCAGGCCGCCGCGCTGAAGGCCGCGTACGAGCGGGACACGGCGATCAAGCGGGCCGGCTTCCTGGCCGAGACCGAGCGGTCCAACGCCCACGCCGCCCAGGCGGGCCCGCTGGCCCAGGCCAGGGCCTCCCAGGAGGTCATCGAGGAGCAGACCGCGCTCGCCGAGCGCCAGGCGTCGCTGGCCGCCCAGCGGCTGGAGGCCGAGGTCAGGCGCCCCGCCGACGCCGAGGCGTACCGGCAGCGCACCCTGGCCGAGGCCGCCCGTGACCGGGCCAAGTTCGAGGCCGACGGTGACGCCTACGCCCAGCGGACCCTCGCCCAGGCCGAGGCGGACGCCAACAACGCCCGCGCCGCCTCGCTGCGGGACGGCAACCAGGAGCTCATCGCGGCCAACCGCATCGTGGAGAACCTCCCCGCCCTCGCCGACGCGGCCGCCCGGGGCATCTCCGGCTCCACGCTGACCGTGCTCAACGGCACCAGCGGCGTCAACGAGGTGGCGGCGGGCCTGGTCGGGCAGGCGATGGCCATCCTCGACGCCCTCAAGAAGACCCCGGCCGTCGGCTCGGGCCAGGCCTACCAGCAGCAGACCCAGAAGCCGGCCGAACAGGAACCCCAGCAACCCCAGGACTCCCAGGACACCCAGGCACCCCAGGACACCTGACCCCCACCCTCCCCAGCCGTGCCCCCCGGTCCACCACCGGGGGGCACGGTGCGCGCAGCGGCGGATTCACGCCGGACCGGAGCGTCCGCGAAATCCCCACGGCTCGCGGGCCCCGCCGTCCGGTACGCCTCGAATGTGCTGGGCCGGCTGAGCGGCCGGGGCGGGCGGTGCGGGAGGGGGCCGAATGTGTGGGGGGTTCACCCATACGGGTGTCTGATTCGGCCCGGTCGGAACCTGTATGGGCCCTGTGACGTCATTATCTCTCGGGTGCTGCGCCGAACCGCTGCGTCGGACGGACGCGCGGGGGCCGCCGCAGCCGGAGAGGCATTCAGGCGATGCAGCTGACAAGCGGGGCGTTCTTCGCGCTCACCGTCGCGACACTGGTGCTGCTCACCGTGCTGGTCATGGCGGTGTGGAATCGGATACCCGGCCCGCGTGCCGCCCGCTACGGGGGCCGGGTGGGGCTGCTGGTGCTCAACCAGGCCGTGGCGGTGCTGGTGGCGCTGATCTGGCTCAACAACACGTACAGCTTCTACGAGAGCTGGGACGACCTGCTCGGCGACAACGGCGGACAGGTCGCCCTGGGCCAGGACGGCGGCCCGAGCGGGCCCCGGGCCACGGCGGCCCTCGCCGGGGTGTCCGCGGCCGGGCATCCGGCGCTCACCTTCACCACCTACCGGCGGGACGTGCTCAGCGCCACGACGGTCGGCCCCCGGTCCCGGCTGCGCGGCGAGCTGTACGTCTGGCTGCCGCCGCAGTACAACCAGCCCGCCTACCGGGCCAAGGCGTTCCCCGTGGTGGAGCTGCTGCCCGGTCAGCCCGGCACGCCCCGGACCTGGTTCGGCACCATGGACGCGGACGAGAAGCTGGCCGGTCTGATCGCCCAGCAGCGGGTCCGCCCGTTCATCCTGGTGGCCGCGACCATGAACTACACCGGCACCACCGACACCGGCTGCGCCGACATCCCGAACGGCCCCAAGGTGGACACCTGGCTGGCCGACGACGTCCCCTGGCTGATCGAACACAGCCTGCGCGCCGCACCCGGGGCACGGCACTGGGCGGTGATGGGCTACTCGGCCGGTGCTTACTGCGCGGTCAACCTGACGGTCAAGCACCCCGCCGTCTTCCACGCCGCCGTCAGCCTCTCCGGCTACAACGCCGCCGAGTCGCCGTTCGTCGTCCGCGATCCCGCGCTGCGCGCCGCCAACAGCCCGCTGGAGCGGCTGCGCAAGATGAATGTCCAACCCGACATCGCGCTGCTGATGGCCGGGAGCCTCCAGGACGGCAACACGGTCGCGGACGGCCGCGCGCTGCTCGCCGTGCTGGCCCGCCCGGCGCACGGCACCACGCTGACGGTGGCCCGTGGCGGCCACAACCTCGCGGTGTGGGAGGCCATGCTGCCCACCGCCTTCCAGTGGCTGACCGCCAACGTCGGGGGCCCGGTCGCCGTACGGCCCGCGACCGCCACCTCACACACCACCACCTCACACACCGCCACCCCCGGTGGGAACGTCCTCCGCCGGCAGATCCACGCCGCCATCCTCCCCAGCCGGACCACGCCACCCGGGTCCTAGCCCGTCACCACCCGGCCGTCGGCGGGGGCGGTGGCGACGGGCTAGGACCCGGTGGTCAACCGCCGGAGGTGCCCCGCACGAGCTGGTCGGCGGCCAGGCTGGTGGTCCGGGCCGTGATGGTCGCGCGCAGCCGGTCGGCGGCGGTGGCGATGCCGGACTTGTCGGCGCGTTGACACCGGATGGACGGCGGACGTACGCGGCAGGAACGGGCCGTCAGCTCCGCCCGGCCGTGCGGCCGTCGGGAGTGTCAGTGGGTCGAGCTAGGGTTCCCGCAATCGACGCCGTATCGACCCAGAGGAACAGCTGTGCTCTCGTCACCTGGCCGCCGGGCCACCCGGTGGACCGCGCCCGCCGTGGTCATCGCCGCGCTGGCCGCGCTCACGGCCTGCTCCTTCGCCGCGCAGGGACCGGCGGCGGGCCCGGCCGACTGCGCTGCGAGCCCCGCCGGCCCGACCTGCGCCCCGGCGGCCCTGGCCCCCACCTCGGCCGCCCCGTCCCCGACCGCCCCCACCTCAGCCGCAGCCGCCCCCGCCTCGGCCACTCCCAGCACGGCCGCCCTCGCCACGGCCGCACCGAGCCCGACCCGCAGTACGGCCGCCGCGAAGCCGAAGCACACCCCGGTCGCCCCGGCGCAGCACAAGCCGGACCCCGGCACCCGGCCCAAGAGCAGCGGCAGCGGCGGCGGCAGCAAGAGCTCCGGCTCGTCCGGCATCGACCAGAACCCCAACAACGGCAAGCATCCCGTCCCCGCGCCGCCCCGGCCCAGCCCCAAGCCGGAGTGGACCCCGTGGCGGCCGGGCCCCGGCGACGTCGTCCCGCAGCCCGCGCCGCCGGTCGAGCCCGACGAGCCGTACACCCCCGACACCGCCCCGGCGGGCTGACCGCCCGGCTAGCGGCCGGGGCGGGCCGCCGCCGCGCGGGCCAGGCGCAGCGGCAGGGTGGGGGCGCCCGCCCAGTGCAGGTGGAGGTAGGAGGCGTGCACCGAGCCGTGGGTGAAGCCGTCGGTGCGGGGGCCGGCCGGGGTGCGCCAGGCCCAGGCGGGCCGGTCGCCCGCGCCCGGTTCGCAGGCCGTGCGGTGGAACTCATGGCCGCGCACCCGGGTCCCCGCCGCCGCCAGCGGGCTGTCGTGCAGCGCCACCGCCTCCCGGTAGCCCAGGGTCAGCCGCTCGGTCATCCGGGCGTCGCCGTCCAGCACCCCGCACATCGGGCGGCCGTCCAGCGTACGCAGCAGATACAGCAGCCCGGCGCACTCCGCCGCGACCGGCGCCCCCGACCCGGCCAGGCCCGCGACCGCCGCCCGCAGCGCGCCGTTGGCGGACAGCTCGCCCGCGTACACCTCCGGGAAGCCGCCGCCGACCACCAGGCCCGCCGTGCGCTCCGGCAGCCGCTCGTCCCGCAGCGGGTCGAACGGGACGACCTCCGCCCCGGCCGCCGCCAGCAGCTCGGCGTGCTCCGCGTACGAGAAGGAGAACGCCGCGCCGGACGCCACCGCGATCCGGGGCCGCCCGGCCACCGGCCCGCCCAGCGCCGCGATCTCGGCCGCCGGGTCCCACGGCCGGTCCGGCAGCGGGGGAGCGGAGCGGGCCAGCGCCAGCACCCCGTCCAGGTCCACCCCGGCGCCGACCAGCGCGCCCATGTCCCGTACCGCCCGGACCGCCGCCTCGTCCCGCTCCACCGCCGGGACCAGGCCCAGGTGCCGGGACGGCGTCGCCACCGCGTCGCTGCGCCGCACCGCACCCAGCACCGGCACGCCGGAGCCCTCCTCCAGCGCCTCGCGCAGCAGCTGCTCATGCCGGTCGGAGGCGACCCGGTTGAGGATCACCCCGCCGATCCGCACCTGCGGGTCCCAGGAGGCGAAGCCGTGCACCAGCGCGGCCACCGACCGGCTCTGCGCCGAGGCGTCCACCACCAGCACCACCGGTGCCCGCAGCACCTTGGCGACCTGCGCGGTGGAGGCCAGCTCGCCGCGCCCCGCCGCGCCGTCGAACAGCCCCATCACGCCCTCGACCACGGCCACGTCCGCCCCGGCCGCGCCGTGCAGCAGCAGCGGCGCGACCTGCTCGGGCCCGCACAGGAAGGCGTCCAGATTCCGCCCCGGGCGGCCGGTGGCCAGGGCGTGGTAGCCCGGGTCGATGTAGTCCGGGCCGACCTTGTGCGGTGAGACGGCCAGGCCCCGGGCGGCCAGCGCCGCCATCAGCCCGGTGGCGACGGTGGTCTTGCCGGAGCCGGAGGAGGGGGCCGCCAGGACCAGCCGGGGGACGGTCAGCACCGGCTCACCACTCGATGCCGCGCTGGCCCTTGCGGCCCTCGTCCATCGGGTGCTTGACCTTGGTCATCTCGGTGACCAGGTCGGCGGCGTTCAGCAGCGGCTGCGGGGCGTACCGGCCGGTGATCACCACATGCTGCGCGCCGGGCCGCTCCCGCAGCACCGAGACGACCTCGTCGGTGTCCACCCAGCCCCAGTGCATCGGGTAGGTGAACTCGTCCAGTACGTACAGCCGGTATGTCTCGGCGGCCAGGTCGCGCTTGACCTGCTCCCAGCCCTCCCGGGCCGCCTCCTCGCTGGTCTCCAGGTCGCGCTGCACCCAGGACCAGCCCTCGCCCATCTTGTGCCAGCTGACCGGGCCGCCCTCGCCGGAGGCGCCGAGCACGCGCAGGGCGCGCTCCTCGCCCACCTTCCACTTGGCGGACTTGACGAACTGGAACACCCCGATCGGCCAGCCCTGGTTCCAGCCGCGCAGCGCCAGGCCGAACGCGGCGGTGGACTTGCCCTTGCCGGGGCCGGTGTGCACGGCGAGCACCGGCTGATTGCGGCGCTGACGGGTCGTCAGGCCGTCGTCGGGTACGGTGGTCGGCTGTCCCTGCGGCATGGCGTTACGCGGCCTTCCTGCTCGAAGCGGCCGGATGCCCGGCCCGGGTGTCGCGGACCAGCGCGGCCACGCCCTCGGCCCGCAGCTCCTCCAGCGTGACGGCGGGCCCGCCCAGGTCGGCGGCGAGCGAGGCCGCCAGGCCGAGCCGCACCGGGCCGGACTCGCAGTCCAGCACCACGGCGGCGATGCCCTGCGCGGCCAGCAGCCCGGCCGCCCGGCGGGCGTCGCCCAGCGGGTCCTTGCCGCCGGTGGCCCGGCCGTCGGTCACCACCACCAGCAGCGGCCGGCGGTGCGGATCGCGCAGCCGCTCCAGCCGCAGCACCTCATGGGCGCGCAGCAGCCCGGCGGCCAGCGGGGTCCGGCCGCCGGTGGGCAGCCGCTCCAGCCGGGCCGCGCCGACCTCCACCGAGGACGTCGGCGGCAGCGCCAGCTCGGCGCCGGAGCCCCGGAAGGTGACCAGGCCGACCTTGTCCCGGCGCTGGTAGGCATCCATCAGCAGCGACAGCACCGCGCCCTTGACGGCGGTCATCCGCTGCCGGGCCGCCATCGACCCGGAGGCGTCCACCACGAAGAGCACGAGGTTGGACTCATGCCCCTCCAGCACCTTCTCCCGGAAGTCGTCCCGGCGCAGCACCAGCGCCCGGCCGCTGCGGCCCCGGTCCCGCTGGTGGGGCGCCGCCGCCTGCACGGTGGCGGCCAGGTGCAGCCGCCCCAGCGCCCCGGCGGGCCGCCGGGCCCGCACGGTGTGCCCGCCGTCGGTCTCGGCGCGGGAGCGGCGGCCCTGGGTGCCCCGGCCGAGGCCGGGCACCTTCAGCACCCGGGTCCGGTACGGCTCCCCGGCGGCCACCGGCGCCGCCTCCTGCGGCGCCCGGCCGGGGCCCTGGGCGCCCTCGGTGCCCTCGCCGCCCGCAGCGGGGGCCTGGGCCGGGCCGTCGGCGGGGGAGTCGGCGGAGTCGCCCGGTCCGCCGTCCTGCGGTGCGCCGTCCTGACCGCCGCCACCCCCGCCGCCACCCCCGCCGCCGTCAGGGCCCCCGTCCGGGCCGTCGGGGTTGTCCGGGCCGTCGGGGTCCGGCTGGTCGTCCGAGTCGTCCGGCCCGGCGTACTGCTGGAGCGTCTCGTCCAGCTTCTCGTCGTCCAGACCGGGCGCGTCGAACGGGTTGCGCCGCCGCCGGTGCGGCAGCGCCAGCTGCGCCGCGGTACGGACATCCTCCGCGATCACCCGGGTGCGGCCCGCCCAGGCGGCCAGCGCCACGGCGGTACGGGCCATCACGATGTCGGCCCGCAGCCCGTCCACCTCGAACGCCGCGCAGACGGCGGTGATCTGGCGCAGCGCCGCGTCCGAGAGCACCACCTCCGGCAGCAGCGCTCGGGCGGCGGCGATCCGGTCCGCGAGCGCCCGCTCGTCGTCGGCCCAGCGCGCGGCGAAGCCCGCCGGGTCGGCGTCGTACGCCAGCCGCCGCCGCACCACCTCGGCCCGGGGCTCCGGCTCCCGGGTGGCGGCGATCTCCACCGTCAGCCCGAACCGGTCGAGCAGCTGCGGCCGCAGCTCGCCCTCTTCCGGGTTCATGGTGCCGACCAGCAGGAAGCGGGCGGCGTGCCGTACCGAGACGCCCTCCCGCTCCACGTACGAGCGGCCCATCGCGGCGGCGTCCAGCAGCAGGTCGACCAGGTGGTCGTGGAGCAGGTTGACCTCGTCGATGTAGAGCACGCCCCGGTGCGCCCGCGCCAGCAGGCCCGGCTCATACGCCTTGACGCCCTCGGACAGCGCCCGCTCCAGGTCCAGCGACCCGACGATGCGGTCCTCGGAGACGCCCACCGGCAGCTCCACCAGGTTGGCCGGCCGCTCCTCGGCGGCGGTGGCGGTCCGGTGCGGCCCGTCCGGGCAGTGCGGGTCGGGCGCGGCCGGGTCGCAGGCGAACCGGCAGCCCGCCACCACGTCGATCGACGGCAGCAGCGAGGCCAGCGCCCGCACCGCCGTCGACTTGGCGGTGCCCTTCTCGCCGCGCACCAGCACCCCGCCCACGGCCGGGCTCACCGCGTTGAGCAGCAGCGCCAGCCGCAGGTCGTCCATGCCGACGATCGCGGTGAACGGATACCTCGCGTCGCTCATCGGTCCTCACCCTCCAGGTCGCCTTCGAGTTCGAGGTAGGTCCGGCGCAGCCGGTCCAGGGTCTCCTGGTCCGGCTCGGCCCACAGCTGCCGGTCGGCGGCCTCCAGCAGGCGTTCGGTGATGCCGCGCAGCGCCCACGGGTTGGACTTGCGCATGAACTCCTGGTTGGTGGGGTCGAAGACGTACTCCGAGGCGAGCTTCTCGTACATCCAGTCGTCCACCACGCCCGCCGTGGCGTCATAGCCGAACAGGTAGTCGACCGTGGCGGCCATCTCGAAGGCGCCCTTGTAGCCGTGCCGGCGCATCGCCGCCATCCAGCGCGGATTGACCACCCGGGCCCGGAAGACCCGGTGGGTCTCCTCGCCCAGGGTGCGGGTCTTCACCTGGTCGGGCAGCGCGCTGTCCCCGACGTACGCCTCCGGGGAGGCGCCGGTCAGATGCCGCACCATGGCCACCATGCCGCCGTGGTACTGGAAGTAGTCGTCGGCGTCGACCAGGTCGTGTTCGCGGGTGTCGACGTTCTTCGCCGCCACCGAGATCCGCCGGAACGCCTGCTCCATGTCGCCGCGCGCCGCCCGGCCGTCCAGCCCGCGCCCGTAGGCGTAGCCGCCCCAGACCGCGTACACCTCGGCCAGGTCGGCGTCCGAGCGCCAGTTGCGGGCGTCGATCAGCGGCAGCAGGCCCGCGCCGTAGGCGCCCGGCTTGGAGCCGAAGATCCGGGCGGTGGCCCGGCGCCGGTCGCCGTGCTCGGCGGTGTCCTCGTCGGCGTGGGCGCGGACGAAGTTGCGGTCGGCGGGCTCGTCCAGCTCGGCCACCGCCCGTACCGCGTCGTCCACCAGCGCCACCACATGCGGGAAGGCGTCCCGGAAGAAGCCGGAGATCCGCACCGTGACGTCGACGCGCGGCCGGCCCAGCTCCGCGAGCGGGACGACCTCGAAGCCGGTCACCCGGCGGGAGGCGTCGTCCCAGAGCGGCCGGCAGCCGAGCAGCGCCAGGATCTCCGCGATGTCGTCGCCCTGGGTGCGCATGCAGGAGGTGCCCCAGACCGTCAGGCCGACTGACTTCGGGTAGTCGCCGGTGTCCTGCACATACCGGGCCACCAGCGAGTCGGCCAGCGCCTGGCCGACCTCCCAGGAGAGCCGGGACGGGATGGCCTTGGGGTCCACCGAGTAGAAGTTGCGGCCGGTCGGCAGCACATTGACCAGCCCTCGGGTGGGCGAGCCGGAGGGGCCGGCCGGGACGTAGCCGCCGCGCAGCGCCCGCAGGATGTGCGCGATCTCGTCGGTGGTCCGCTCCAGCCGGGGCACCACCTCCTCGGCGGCGAACTCCAGCACCCGCACCGCGTCCGGTACGTCGCGGCCCAGCACCCCGGCCACCAGACCGGCCGCCGCCGAGGCCGGCCAGCCGCGCTCCTCCATGCCCTCCGCGAGGCGCCGGCAGAGCAGCTCCAGCAGGTCCACCGCGTCGGAGGCGGTCCGCGCCGGGCCGTCCAGCAGCGCCGTCAGCTCGGCCGGGACCTTCACCGCCGCGCCGGGTTCGGCCAGCAGCTCCTTCTCCACCAGGCCGAACTCCGCCGCCAGCGCCGCCCGCAGCCCCGGCAGCGCATCCGCCTTGCCGCCCCACACCTGGGCGGAGCGCAGCACCGCCAGCACCAGGTTGACCCGGGCCGCGCCGACCGGGCCGCCGCCCAGGATGTGCAGTCCGTCGCGGATCTGCACGTCCTTGATCTCGCACAGGTAGCCGTCGATGTGCATCACGAACTCGTCGAACGCGGCGTCGTCCGGCTGCTCGTCCACGTGCAGGTCGTGGTGCAGTTCGGCGGCCTTGACCAGCGTCCAGATCTGCGCCCGCACCGCCGGGGCCTTCGCCGGGTCCAGATCGCTGATCAGCGCGTACTCATCGAGCAGCTGCTCCAGCTTGGCCAGGTCGCCATAGCTGTCGGCGCGGGCCATCGGTGGCACCAGGTGGTCGACCACGGTGGCGTGGCCGCGCCGCTTGGCCTGGGTGCCCTCGCCGGGGTCGTTGACGATGAACGGGTAGATCAGCGGCAGCTCGCCCAGCACCGCGTCCGGCGCGCAGCCGGCCGACAGGCCCAGCCCCTTGCCGGGCAGCCACTCCATGGTGCCGTGCTTGCCCAGGTGGACGACGGCGTCGGCGCCGAAGGAGTGGTCCAGCCAGCGGTAGGCGGCCAGGTAGTGGTGCGAGGGCGGCAGGTCGGGGTCGTGGTAGATGGCGATCGGGTTCTCACCGAAGCCGCGCGGCGGCTGGATCATCACCACCACGTTGCCGAACCGCAGCGAGGCGAGCACGATCTCCTCGCCGTCCACGTACAGGGTGCCCGGCGGCTCCCCCCAGTGCTCGCGGATGGACTCCCGCAGGCCGGGCTCCAGCGCCTCGAACCACTGCCGGTAGTCGGCCAGCGGCACCCGCGCCGGGGCGGCCCGCAACTGCTCCTCGGTCAGCCACTCCACATCGTGGCCGCCGGCCGCGATCAGCCGGTGGATCAGCTCGTCGCCGTCCTCGGGGAAGTCACCGGTCCGGTAGCCGGCCGCCCGCAGCGCCTGGAGCAGCGCGACGGCGGAGGCGGGGGTGTCCAGGCCGACCGCGTTGCCGACCCGGGAGTGCTTGGTCGGGTACGCGGTGAACATCAGGCAGACCCGCTGCTCGGCGCGGGACTTGTGCTTCAGCGCGGCGTAGCGGTACGCGATCCCGGCCAGCCGGGCGGCCCGCTCCGGGTCCGCGACATAGCAGAACACCCCGTCGGCGTCGGCCTCCTTGAAGGAGAACGGCACGCCGATGATCCGCCCGTCGAACTCCGGGATCGCCACCTGCATCGCCGCGTCCATCGGGGAGAGCGCCGCGTCCGACTCCGCCCAGGCGGCCCGGCTGCCGGTCAGGCAGAGGCCCTGGATCACCGGTACGTCCAGCTCGGCCAGCGCGCCGACGTCCCACGCCTCGTCCTCGCCGCCCGCCGACGCCTCGGCCGCCACCGTGCCGCCCGCCGCCAGCACCGTCGCCACGACCGCGTCGCAGCCGCCCAGCAGCTCGTACAGCCCGGGGTCGGCGCCGCGCAGCGAGCCGCAGAAGACCGGCAGCGCATTGCCGCCCCTGGCCTCCACCGCGTCGCAGAGCACATCCACGAAGCCGGTGTTGCCGGAGAGCTCGTGCGCCCGGTAGAAGAGCACACCCACCGTCGGGCGCCCCTCCCGCCGCTCGCGCGCCCCGTGCACGCCGAACTGCGCCATGGGCTGCGGCGGCGCGAAGCCCTCCCCGGTCAGCAGCACCGTGTCGGAGAGGAACCGGGCCAGCTCCCCGAGGTTGCCCGGCCCGCCCTCCACCAGGTACGCCAGCGACTCGGCGACCACACCGGCCGGCACCGAGGACATGGCCATCAGCTCCGCGTCGGGCACCGACTCGCCGCCCAGCAGCACGGTCGGCACCCCCGAGGCGGCGAGGGCGGCCAGCCCGTCCTCCCAGGCGCGGCGGCCGCCGAGCAGCCGCACCACGGCCACGTCGGCGCCGTCCAGCAGCGCGGGCAGCTCGGTGGCTGCGTCGACCCGGGTGGGGTTGCCGATCCGGTACGGGGCGCCGGAGGCGCGGGCCGCCAGCAGGTCGGTGTCGGCGGTGGACAGCAGCAGCACGGTGGCCCGGCTGGTCACCGCCTCGGCGGGGTCGGTCGGCAGGGTGGCGCCGGGCATGGGGGTCTCTCCTGGATTCGGTCGGCCGGGGCTCGGCTCACGGGGGGTGCGGTCGGGCGTGGGATGGCGGTCGGGGCGGGTCACGGTGCGCCCGGGGGCGTGAACGGCGGGCCCTGGGCGGGCACGCCGTCCTCGATCAGCCGCCAGAGCGCGGCGGTGTCGGCGTGCTGTTCGATCAGGTCGCCCAGCCGGTCGAGGCGCTGCTCGCGGGCGGCGGCGAAGCTGCTGTCCGGTGCGGCGGTGAAGTCGCGTCCGGCGAGCCGGGCGACCTCGGTCAGGAAGGCGCGGCGGAAGCCGTCGTTCTCCAGCGCGCCGTGCCAGGTGGTGCCCCAGACGGCGCCGCTGCGGCAGCCGTCCAGAAACGGTTCGCCGCCCTCCACCGCGACCACGCCGTGGTGGATCTCGTACGCCTCCACCCGCTCGCCGTACGCCTGGCCGACCGGGCGGCCGAGGGTCTTCTCCCGGGCGAACTCCACCCGGACCGGCAGCAGCCCGAGGCCGGGCACCTCACCGGCCCGCGACTCCACCCGGTCGACGATCAGCCGGGAGAGCATCTGGAAGCCGCCGCACACCCCCAGCACCGGCCGCCCGTCGGCGGCCCGCCGGGTGATCGCGTCGGCCAGGCCGCGTTCGCGCAGCCAGGCCAGGTCGGCCACGGTGGCCCGGGTGCCGGGCAGCACCACCAGGTCGGCGTCCGCGATCTCCTCCGGCCGCGACGCCCAGCGGACCAGCACTCCCGGCTCCTGCGCCAGCGCGTCCAGGTCGGTGAAGTTGGACAGCCTCGGCAGCCGCACCACCGCGACCCGCAGCACCTCGGCGCCGTACGGGGCGGCCACCCCCTCGCCGCCCCGGTCCACGGCGGTGGCCAGGTCGAGGGAGTCCTCCGCGTCCAGCCAGAGCCCGGAGAGCATCGGCAGCACCCCCATGACCGGACGGGACGTCAGCTTCTCCAGCATGTCCAGCCCGGGTTGCAGCAGCCGGACGTCGCCACGGAACTTGTTGACCAGCCAGCCCGCCACATGCCGCTGGTCCTCGGCGTCCAGCAGCGCCAGCGTCCCGTACATCGAGGCGAAGACCCCGCCCCGGTCGATGTCCCCGACCACCACCACCGGCAGTGCGGCGGCCGTGGCCAGGCCCATGTTGGCGATGTCCCGGTCGCGCAAGTTGATCTCGGCGGGGGAGCCGGCGCCCTCGCAGACCACCACGTCGAAGCGGTGCCGCAGCTCGGCCAGGCACTCCAGGGCCCGCGCCAGCAGCAGCGGCTTGCGCTCCCGGTAGTCCAGCGCGCCGACCTCGGCCACCGGGCGGCCCAGCAGCACCACCTGGCTGCGTCCGTCGCCGCCCGGCTTGAGCAGCACCGGGTTCATCGCCGCCTCGGGCGCCACCCGGGCGGCGGCCGCCTGCATCGCCTGGGCGCGGCCGATCTCGGCGCCGTCGGCGGTGACCATCGAGTTCAGCGACATGTTCTGCGCCTTGAACGGCGCCACCCTGACGCCCTGCCGGGCCAGCCAGCGGCAGATCCCGGCGGTGACCACGCTCTTGCCCGCGTCCGAGGTGGTCCCCGCCACCAGCAGCGCCCCGCTCATCGGCCCGCCCTCCGGCTGCGCAGCCGGCCGGCCGCCCACCGCGCGGTGACGGTGGCGCCCAGCGCCAGCAGCCCCACCCGGCGGGACAGCAGGCACGCCCGCTCGATGTCCGCGACCTGGACCGGCCGCAGTTCCGCGCCCAGCACCGGGCGGTGCTCCACCCGGCTGCCGTACGCCAGTGTCCCGCCCAGCCGCACGCCCAGCGCCCCCGCGAACGCCGACTCGGCCTGCCCGGCGTTGGGGCTGGGGTGCGCCGAGCCGTCCCGCCGCCACACCCGCCAGGCCCGGCCCGGCTCGGGCGCGGCGGCGACGGTCAGCAGCGCGGTCAGCCGGGCGCCGGGCCAGCCCGCCACGTCGTCCAGCCGGGCGGCGGCCCAGCCGAAGCGGCGGTGGCGCGGGGTGCGGTGGCCGACCATGGCGTCCAGGGTGTTGACCGCGCGGAAGGCCAGCAGCCCGGGGGTACCGGCCAGGGCGCCCCAGGTCAGCGCGTTGACCACCGCGTCGGCGGTGTTCTCCGCGACGGACTCCACCACGGCGCGGGCCAGCTGCGGGCCGTCCAGGTGCTGCGGGTCGCGCCCGCACAGATGCGGCAGCCGGGCGCGGGCCGCGGCCAGGTCGCCCGTCTCCAGCGCGGCGGCGATGGTGCGTGCCTCGCGGGACAGCGAGGTGCCGCCGAGCACCGTCCAGACGGCGCCCGCCGCCAGCAGCGCCCGCGCCGGGGCCCGGTGGCCGAGCGTCCGTTCGGCGGCGACCGCGCCGACCGCGACGGCGCCCACGCACAGGGCGGTGTGGACGGCGCCGGCGGCCCGGTGGTCGCGCCACAGGCGGCGCTCCAGCGCGGCGGCGGCGGTGCCGAAGGCGGCCACCGGGTGGCCGCGCCGGGGGTCGGCGAGCAGGGCGTCGACGGCGTACCCGGCGACCGCACCGACGGCGAAGGCGGTGGGCCCGGGTACGGCGCGCGCAACCGGCGTGCGCACGCCGGTCAGCCGCTGCGGCGGGTGGACGGGTGGGGGCGGGACGGCCCCGAGGGTCGGTCGGGTACCCGGGCAGCCTGCATCGCGCGTGTCCTCACTCAGGGTCCGCGCCCTGGATCGACGAGCCGGCGGCGAGAGTCTCCTGGCTTCCGGATCGGCACACCCCCGGGCCTTCCAGCGGCCGGTTCGCGGCTGCCGTGGCCATGGTTCGAGGGTGCTCCCCGGTGACAGTGGCGGGACCGCGCCGGATTCGCACCGGCTTCCTCTCCATGCCTCCGTACTGGCCCGAAGATCCCACCACGCGCCCGGTCGCAGCGTCAACACGGTGCGGGGAGGGTTCGGTCACACTCCACCCCTGCGACCTGCGGCTCTGCCGGATGTGGCGGTCTGCGGTCGGGTGGGCGGGGGTGGTCGGGTGGGTGGGTCGTGGGGTCAGGCGGCTGTCTCGGCGCGGTGCGGGGGCCGTCCGGCGGTGGCGTGGGGCAGGCGGTGTACGGCCGGATGCGGGGGCCTGCGGTCGGGCGGGCGGGGGTGGTCGGGTGGGTGGGTCGTGGAGTCAGGCGGCCGTCTCGGCGCGGTGCCGGGGCCGCCCGGCGGTGGCGCGGGACAGGCGGTGTACGGCCAGATCGGCGGGCGCGGCGGGCCGGGCGGGGGCGGGCAGGGCGGTGGTGCCCGGGGCTGCTTCGGCCGGGGCGGCGGCCAGGCGGACCAGCCCCACCGCTCTGCCGAGCGGTTGCGCGGCGGCCCCCGGCAGCTCGTCCGCAGGCGGCGCGAACGCCCGGTCCTCCAGCCAGGACATCCCGAGCAGTAGCAGGAGCAGCAGCGGGGGGACCAGCAGGCCGACAAGCACGATCATGACTACCGCCTGGGTTCGGGCACGGAAGCGGCGGCAGCAGCGCTGCCCCGCCACGGGACGCCGGCCGCCGGGAAGCCTCACCCCGCACCGCGGCCTTCTCTGCGGCTTGCCGCCCTCGCCGCTCGCAAACGCCCCCCGGCCTGCCAAGCCCCGCAGCCCGCCAAGCCCCCCCGGCCCGCCAAGCCCCCCCGGCCCGCCAAGCCCCCCCGGCCCGCCAAGCCCCCCCGGCCCGCCAAGCCCCGCAGCCCGCCAATCCCCCCGGCCCGCCAAGCCTCCCAGCCCGCCAAGGCCCCCGGCCCGCGAAGACCCCGGCCCCGCGAACGCCCCCGCCCCGCGCACCCGCCGGTCGGCCGTGCGCCGGGAGTGCTCCCCTGGCCCGGTGGCGGGCGGCCCGGCATGCTGAGCGCCATGGACACGACGTGGATGCTGTACGGGGCCAACGGCTACACCGGCCGGCTGATCGCACACCTCGCCGTCGAACGCGGCCACCGCCCGCTGCTGGCCGGCCGGTCGGCGGCCCCGGTCGCCGCCCTCGCCGCAGAGCTGGGCCTGGAGCACCGGGTCTTCGACCTCACCGACGCCGCCGCCGTCCGCACCGCGCTGGCCGGGGTCGGCGCGGTCGCGCACTGCGCGGGGCCGTTCTCCGCCACCGCCGTGCCGCTGGCCGAAGCCTGCCTGGCCACCGGCACCCACTACCTGGACATCACCGGTGAGATCGACGTCTTCGAGCAACTGCACGCCCGGGACGGCGACGCCCGCGCGGCCGGGGTGGTGCTGCTGCCCGGGGCCGGCTTCGACGTGGTGCCCACCGACTGCCTGGCCGCCATGGTCGCCGCCGAGGTCCCCGGCGCCGACCGGCTCGACCTGGCCGTGCTGCCCGGCCGCGGCCTCAGCCCCGGCACCGCCAGGACCGTGCTGGAGGGCCTGGCGCTCGGCGGCCGGGCCCGGGTCGGCGGCCGGATCGTCCCGGTGCCGCCCGGTTGGCGCAGCGTACGGGCGGACTTCCCCTCCGGGCCGCGTACCGTCCACTCCATCCCCTGGGGCGATGTCGCCACCGCCCACCACTCCACCGGCATCCCCGGCACCACCACCTACGCCGCGCTGCCCGCCGCCGCCCGCCGCGCCCAGAGCCTGGCCGCCCCGCTGCTGCGCCGCCCCGCCGTGCGGCGCGCGGCCGGGCTGCTGGCGGACCGGCTGCTGCCCGGCCCGGACCGCGCCCACCGGGCCCGCTCCCGCGCCGAGGTCTGGGCCCGCGCCTCCGCCCCCTCCGGCGAGGCGGCCACCGCCGCCCTGAGCTGCCCGGACCCGTACGACCTCACGGCCGACAGCGTGCTGCGCGCCGTCACCCTGCTGCTGGCCGCCGACCTCCCGCCGGGCACCCACACCCCGTCCACCGCCTTCGGCGCCGACTTCGTCACCACCCTGGACGGGGTCAAGCTCACCGGCCCCACCCCGACCCCCTGAAGCACCGACCCCCTGAGGCACCGGGCCCCTGAAGCGCCGACCCCCTGAAGCACCGGGCCCCGGGCCCTCAGTGGCGGCCGGAGATCAGGTCGGCGACCCGGGCCAGCGGCGAGGTGGTGGCGCGGCCCCGGGACTCCTGGCGGTCGGCCGCGTGGTACGCCGCGTACAGGCCGTGGACGCCCAGCCAGCGCAGCGGCTCCACCTCCCAGCGGCGCACGGTGTGGCCGACCCACGGCAGCGCGGTCAGCTCGGTGCGCTCACCGAGCACCAGGTCGCGCAGGGTCCGCCCGGCCAGGTTGGTGGTGGTCACCCCGCTGCCGACATAGCCGCCGGCCCAGCCCAGGCCGGAGGCCCGGTCCAGCTCCACGGTGGAGCACCAGTCGCGCGGCACCCCCAGCACCCCGGCCCACGCCTGCTCGATCCGCGCCCCGGCGGCGGCCGGGAAGAACCGGGCCAGGATCTCCCGCAGCTGCCGCACCGTCCGCTGCTGGGTGCCGCCGTCGGCGTCGGTCCCCGAGCCGAACCGGTACGGCACCCCCCGGCCGCCCAGCGCGATCCGGTCGTCGGCGGTGCGCTGCGCGTACATGTACGCATGGGCGAAGTCGCCCAGCGTCTCCCGGCCCGCCCAGCCCACCTCGGCCCAGAACGCGGCGGGCAGCGGCTCGGTGACGACCATGGCGGAGTTCATCGGCAGCCAGGTGCGCTTCTCGCCGCGCAACTGCGCGGTGAACCCCTCGGTGGCCCGCAGCACGAACTCGGCCGACACCTCCCCGTATGGGGTGACCGCCCGCGCCGGGCCGCCCGCACCGGCCGGCCGGATCTCCGTCACCGGCGTCGACTCATGGATGCGCACCCCCATCGCCTCCACCACCCGGGCCAGCCCCCGGACCAGCTTGGCGGGCTGGACCCGGGCGCCGTGCGGCGTCCAGGTGCCGCCCAGCGCCCCCGCCACCCGGACCCGCTCCGCCGCCTGCTCGGCCGACAGCAGCTCCCGGTCGCTCTCCCCGAAGGCGTGCTCCTCGGCCACGAAGGACTCCAGCCGGGCCAGCTGCGCCGGGGTCCGGGCCACCTCCAGCACGCCGCCCTCGGCCACGTCCGCGTCGATGCCCTCGGCGGCGGCCACCCGGACCACCTCCCGCACCGCGCCGTTCATCGCCCGCTGCATCGCCTGGGCCGGCTCCCGCCCGTACCGGGCGGCGAACGCGCCGCGCCCGGCGAAGCCGTTGTACAGCCAGCCGCCGTTGCGCCCCGACGCGCCGTAGCCGCAGAAGCGGCGCTCCAGCAGCACCACCCGCAGCCCGGGGTCGGCCTGCTTCAGGTAGTACGCCGCCCACAGCCCGGTGAAGCCGCCGCCGACGATGCAGACGTCCGCCTCGGCCGGGCCGGGCAGCGCCGGGCGGGGCTCCGGCAGTCCGATCGAGGAGTACCAGAAGGACACCCCGCCGTTGCGGAGCGGGGCGGTGCCGGAGGGGGTCACGGGAAACCTGCCTTGAGCTGCGGTCACGGGTCGGGGTCGTGCCCGGAGGCTATGCCAGGGCCGCCGATCGGACAACGGACACCCTGTAAGGCGGCCGACGGCGCGCCCTACACCCCGTCGGCCCGACCCACCCGCCCGACTCACCCGCCCGACTCACCCGTCCGCCCGCGCACCGATGGCCGGGGCCCCGGGCGGGTAGTGGACTGGACAGAGGACGCGAGAGCGGGGAGCGGATATGCGATGGGGAACCGTGGCGGCCGTCGCCGCCGCCTCAGCGGTGGGAGCGGGCGCCGCCGCGCTGCTCGCCGGGCGCGCGGTGTCCGAGATAGCGGTACGGCCGCGCCGCCCGGGGCCGGCGTCGGTCGGCGGCCTGCGGGTGCACTCCACCGCGGCCGGCCGGGTGGCGCTCACCCGTACGCCGCAGGCGGCCAGGCGCGGCACCTACGCCCTGGAGTGGGACGGCGACGGGCACGCGGTGGTCGGTGACGTGCTGGAGACCACCTCGCAGACCGTCGTCCGCCGACTGGACCGGGTCGACGGCGTCCCGCCGGCCGTCGGCACCAAGGTCCGGCTGACCCCCCGGGTGCTGACCGGCGACCCGCTCTCGGCGCTCGGCCTGGACTACGCCGACACCTGGGTGCGCGGCGAACTCGGCCCGATGCCCGCCTGGTACGTCCCCGGAGTGCGCGACCTCTGGGTGATCGCCGTGCACGGCCTGGGCGCCGACCGGCAGCAGGTGCTGCCGCTGCTGCCGCTGCTGCACGGGTTCAGTCTGCCGGTGCTCGCCGTCTCCTACCGCAACGACGACGGCGCCCCGCCCTCCCCGGACGGCATCGGCCACTTCGGCCAGACCGAGTGGCGCGATGTCGAGGCCGCCATCGGGCTGGCGCTGGACAGCGGCGCCCGCCACCTGGTGCTGTACGGCTGGTCGCTCGGCGCCACCATGGCCCTCCAGGCGGCCGCCCGCTCCTCCTGGCGCGATGCCGTACGCGGCTTGGTCCTGGACTCCCCGATCCTCGACTGGCACACCACCGTCCGCCGCCAGGCCACCCGCCGGGGCGTGCCCGCCGCGCTGGCCGAGCTGGGCGCCCGCGCCGCCGAGGGGCGGGCCGGGGTCGACCTGGACAGCCTGGACCGGCTGGCCAGGGGCGACGGCCTGCACGTGCCCACCCTGCTGCTGCACGGCCCCGGCGACACCGTGGCGCCCTGGCGGACCTCGCAGCGGCTGGCCGAGCGGTACGAGGACCTGGTGACCCTGCACACCGTCCAGGGCGCCGAGCACGCCGCCATGTGGAACGCCGACCCGGACGGCTACGAGGAGGCCCTGCGCCGCTTCCTCACCCCGCTGGTGTGACGCACCCGGTGCGCCGCGCCCTGCCGGACACCTGCGGTTCTCCCCTGCTCCTCCCCTGCTCCTCCCGTAGTCCTCCCGGCGGACTCCTGCGGACCCGGCGACCTGCGGCCGAAGGCGGTCGGTGCGCCCGGTTTCGGCCGCCTTGACCCGTCCTCCGGCCGGTCCCGGGAAAGGTGGACGGCAGGCGATGTGACAGAACGCCCGTACACGGGGAAGACTGCACGGCGTGACGTCTCGGAACCCGCGCGACCGTGATGCCCCGCTCCCCTCCTCGCACCGACCCGATCGCCCCGCCGCAGAACCGGAGGCAGGGCCCGGGGCCGGAGACCGGAACGCCGCCCGTACCGGGCCGGGCGACGACGGTCGGCCCGCGCCCGCCGCACCCCACGGCCGGGCCGGTACCGCATCCCCGGCGGCCGGCCCCCGCAGCGGCGCCGCCGCCCCGGGCCGCCGCGTCGGCGCCACCGTCACCCGCCTCCCCGGAGCCGCCGGACCGCCCAGGACCACCGCCCCCGCCCCGGGCCGCCAGCTCGCCCCGCGCCGCCACCCCGGGCGCGGCGGCCGGCCCCCCGCGCCCGAGGGCTTCCCCGTCCCCGCCGAGCTGGCCCCGCTCGCCCGCCGGATGCTCGCCGACGCCGTCCGCATCTCCCGCTGGTCGGGCGAGCTGGACCGGGTCGACAAGCGCGGCGAACTGCTCCCCGAGGACGCCCGCGCCGCCGGCCGCGCGCTGGCCATGACCGTCGGCGCCGCCGCCAAGGCCTGGGGGCAGGCCCTGCTGACCGGCCTGGTCGAGCTGCGCGACGGTGGCTCGGGCCCCGGCTGGCGGCTGCACGCCTGGGAGCACGACGACGAGGCCGTGGTGCGCGGCTGGTCCGCGCTCTTCGACGCCTGGACGCTGCTCGCCCCGGTGCCGCCCGCCGCGCTGCGCGGCGTCTTCGCCGTCCTCGCCGGGCAGGCCGTGGACCAGGCGCCGCAGCTGCTCTCCTTCCTGCACCTGGTGGACGGCCCGGTGCCGGACGGCGAGCTGATGGAACTGCTCCGCCGCGGCCTGGACGAGCGCCGCCACGGCGCGGGCACCGGGCTGGCCGCGCTCTCCCCGGTGCCGCACGCCGCCTCCGCCGTCTCCGCGATCCGGGGCAGCGACCGGGCGGCCGACGCCGAGGAGGAGGACAGCGCCCCGCCCGCCCCGGCGGATGTCGCCGCCGTCCTGGAGTGGATGCTGGACGGCCTGATCGCGGTCGGCGCGGTGGTCCGCGAGCCCGAGGACGGCACGGGCGGCGAGCCCTCGGTGCGGCTCTCCCCGCTCGGCCACTGGGCGGTGCGGGCCAAGCTGGAGGAGATCTGCACGGTGGCGCAGACCGCCGCCGGGCACATCGAGCAGAGCGCCCTGGAACTGCTCACCGCCTGCGCCCGCTACTCGCCGGGACCGGCCCGCGCCGAGTACCGCGCCTGGGTGGCGGCCCGGCCGGTGGACCGGGCCGTCTCCGAGCTGCTGGAGGCCGCCCGGGGCGAGGACGCCCTGCTGCGCGGCCTCGCCTTCGAGGCGCTGCGGGTGGCCGGCGGCACGGCCGAGCAGGCCGTCCGGGCGGCCGCCGAGGAGCCGGTGCTGCGCCCGTACGCGCTGCTCTGGCTGGCGGAGCAGTCGGACGAGGGCGTGGTCCCGGCGGATGTGCTGAGCCGGGAGGACGCCGCCTGGCTCTGGGTGGACACCGGCGCCGCCGTGCTGGACCACGGCGACACGGCGCTGCTGGTGGGCCATGTCGAGGCGGCCGCCGTGGGCGACCCCAACCGGCTGTTCACCCGGGCGCGGCAGTCCGGGCACCCCCGGGCGGCCTCGGTGCTGACCGCCGTCGCCTCCACCCACCCGGACCCGGCGGTCGCCCGCGCGGCGCGCCGGTCGGCCTTCAGCGTCCACCACGGCGGCGCCTGACCGCAGCCCGACGCCCGGAAGTGCCGACGGCCGCCGGGCTCAGGGCTTCTGAGGGCGCTCAGGGTTTCTCGGGGTGCTCAGGACTTCTCGGGGCGCTCAGGGCCGGCCGGCGGTCGCGGGTCGCGGCCAGGGGCGGCCCTGGGCCCGCTCCACGCTCCGGTTGAAGTGGGTGAGGGCGTCCACCAGCCGGTCGACGTCCGACTGCGGCCAGTCGGCCAGCAGCTCGGCCAGCCTGGCGTGGAAGCCGGCCCGGTCGGCGGCCAGCTGCCGACTGCCCTCGCCGCTGATGCTGAACTTGCGGGCCAGGCCGCCGTCCGGGTCGGGGATGCGCCGTACCAGGTCGGCCCGGAGCAGCGCCGCCGTCTGCCGGTTGACGGTCGAGACGTCCAGCTGGAAGGCGTCGGCGAGCTGGTTGATCGACATCGGGCCCTCCGCCTCCAGCCTGCTGAGCAGCAGATAGGCGGAGTGGTCCAGCTCGCCCAGGCGGCGGGCGCCCTGCACCTGGTGGCGGGCGAGCAGCATCAGTTCGCGCTCGACCGCACCGACGTTCTCCGGCACGCCGCCTCCCGTTCCGCTGTTGACCTGCCGCTCCGAGGCTACCGCCCGTCGATGAGATGTGCATCCTGCACATTGAATGTACGATGCACAAGCTCCGTACCGACCGACCGCCGTTCCGCTGGAGGAACCCCTTGACCGCGTCTGCCGTCCCTCGAACCGCGCCACCCCGGAGCGGAGCCGTGATCGCCGCCCTGGCGGCGGCCGGAATCGTCGTCTCGGTCATGCAGACCGTGGTCGTGCCGATCATCCCGGAGCTGCCGCAGCTGCTGCACTCCTCCGCCTCCGACGCTTCCTGGGCGATCACCGCCACCCTGCTCGCCGGCGCGGTCTCCACCCCCGTGATGGGGCGGCTGGGCGACATGTTCGGCAAGCGGCGGATGCTGCTGGTCAGCCTGGGCCTGATGGTGGTGGGCTCGGTGCTCTGCGCGCTGGGCTCCGGGCTGCTGCCGATGGTGGTCGGCCGCGCCCTCCAGGGCAGCGCCATGGGCGTGATCCCGCTGGGCATCAGCATCATGCGCGATGAGCTGCCCGCCGAGCGGCTGGGCTCCGCGATGGCCCTGATGAGCTCCTCGCTGGGCGTCGGCGGCGCGCTGGGCCTGCCGGCCGCCGCCACCATCGTGCAGCACGCCGACTGGCATGTGCTGTTCTGGGTCTGCGCCGGGCTCGGCCTGGCGGTCTCGCTGCTGGTGCTGCGGCTGGTGCCGGAGTCCCCGGACCGCAGCGGTGGCCACTTCGACCTGGTCGGCGCGGTCGGGCTGTCGGTCGGGCTGGTCTGCCTGCTGCTGGCGATCTCCAAGGGCGGCGACTGGGGCTGGGGCAGCGGCAGCGTCCTCGGCCTGCTGGCCGCCGCCGTGGTGCTGCTGCTGGTCTGGGGCGGCTGGGAGCTGCGGACCGCCCAGCCGCTGGTCGACCTGCGGACCACCGCCCGCCGCCAGGTGCTGCTGACCAACCTGGCCTCGGTGCTGGTCGGCTTCGCGATGTACGCGCAGGCGCTGATCATGCCGCAGCTGCTCCAGCTGCCGAAGGCCACCGGCTACGGGCTCGGCCTGTCGATGGTGACGGCCGGTCTGCTGATGGCGCCGTCCGGCCTGGTGATGATGCTGATCTCGCCGTTCTCCGCCCGGATATCCGCTGCCCGGGGGCCCAAGGTGTCGCTGCTGCTGGGCATCGTGGTGATCACGGCCGGCTACTTCCTCGGGCTGGGGCTGCTGCACGCCGCCTGGCAGATCCTGCTGGTCTCCTGTGTGATCGGCGCCGGTATCGCGCTGGCGTACTCCGCCATCCCGGCACTCATCATGGGTGCCGTGCCGCACACCGAGACCGCCGCCGCCAACGGCCTCAACACGCTGATGCGGTCCATCGGCACCTCGACCTCCAGCGCCGTGGTGGGGGTGGTGCTGGCCCGGATGACCCAGCCGCTCGGCCCGGTCCAGGTCCCGTCGCTCGACGGCTTCCGGACGTCCTTCCTGCTCGCGGCGGCCGGTGGCGTACTGGCCCTGGCACTGACCGCCTTCGTCCCCGGCCGCCGGCCCGCCGCACCGGCCCCGGCCGCCACCGGGGGCGAGGCCGCGCCCCGCGAGGCCGCGCCCGCGACCCGGGACTGACGTCGCACCGCCGTACGACGACGAGGGGCCCGCGTCCGGATCGGACTCGGGCCCCTCGTACGGGGTGGTGCGGGCGGGGCGGTCAGCCCAGCCGGGACTCCGCGCGCCGGGCGCGCACATCGCAGACCTTCTGGTTGACCTTGCGGCGGATCACCAGCAGCGGCGCCATCGCGGCCAGCGCGATCTGGGCGGTGGCCCCGACCCGCAGCAGCACATCGCCGCCGGGCACCCCGGCCGCCCAGGCACCCAGGCAGCCGATGCTCACCACGATCCAGGAGAGCGTCGCGGTGGCCAGCAGGCCCTGCGGCTTGGGGTACTCGATCCGGCTCACCATCAGGTAGGCGACCCCGAAGATGGCGATCATCGCCGGGATGAACGGCGGGTCCAGCAGCACGATGGCGATCACCGTCATGGCGCCCATCGGGCAGGGCATGCCCTGGAACACCCCCGGCCGCATCTTCACGGTCGAGAAGCGGGCCAGCCGCAGCACCACCGCCAGCAGCACCGTCAGCGCGATGAACGCCGACACCCGCTGGTTGCCGTCCGGCGAGACCATGCCCCAGACCGCGACGAAGTAGGCCGGCGCGATGCCGAAGCTGGTCAGGTCGGCCAGGTTGTCCAACTCCGCACCCAGCGCGGAGCTGCGCAGCTTGCGGGCGACCAGCCCGTCGAAGAGGTCGCACATCGAGCCGAGCAGCAGCAGCGTGACCGCCATCGCGGCGCTGTTGCGGTTGGTGGGAGCCGTGCCGTCCCCGGTGATGTGCGGGATCAGCACACCGGTGGTCATCGAGTAGATGGCCAGGAAGCCGCAGACGGCGTTCCCCAGGGTGAGGAAGTCCGCGGTGGAGAGCGCCTGGGGCGAACGCGGAGCGCGCAGCTCCCGGTCGCGCGCCCAGCGGCGGCGGCGGATCGCCGTCTCCTCGTCCTCGGCGAGACCCAGTGTCTCGGGATCAGTCACGGTCAAGGCGTGTCACCCCGGCAGTCGTCTTCTGGCCGACCTCGACGCCGACCTCGACGCCGGCCGGCAGGTAGGTGTCGACGCGGGAGCCGAAGCGGATCAGACCGACCCGCTCACCCTGCTCGACCTTGGTGCCCGGCTTGACGTACGGGACGATGCGGCGGGCGACGGCGCCCGCGATCTGCACCATCTCGATGTCGCCGAGCTCGGTGTCGAAATGCCACACCACGCGCTCGTTGCGGTCGCTGTCCTTGTTGAACGCCGGGACGTAACCGCCGGGGATGTGGTCGACGGAGCTGACCGTGCCGGGGAGCGGGGCACGGTTCACATGCACATTGAGCGGGCTCATGAAGATCGCGACCCGGGTACGGCCGTCCGGCCAGGCGTCGATGCTCTGCACCACGCCGTCGGCCGGCGAGATGACGCGGCCGGTACCGATCTCGCGCTCGGGGTCGCGGAAGAACCACAGCATGCCCGCGCCGAGCGCGGACACGGGTACCGCCGCCAGCGCCCACTTGCCGCTGCGCCGGGTGAGGGCGGTACAGGCGGCGGCGGTGGCGAGGGTGGGGACGAGCCAGGGCGAGGCACCGCGTGCGAGTGTCACACGGGGGCGTCGACCGGTCTCCGGGGACGCGAGGGCATCGCGGTCCGCAGCGGAGGAGTGTGGGGACGGGCTGTAGGGCATCGAAGACCTTTGTCGCGGGGGGCGCCGCGGGGATCGAGTGGTACTGGGGACGGCAGCTGTCCCGGTGGATGCTATCGGCAGCAGGCGGTGGGTGGGCAAGCGCCCGG
Source organism: Streptomyces sp. NPDC092296 (assembly GCF_044755465.1). Taxonomy (NCBI): domain Bacteria; kingdom Bacillati; phylum Actinomycetota; class Actinomycetes; order Kitasatosporales; family Streptomycetaceae; genus Streptomyces; species Streptomyces sp. NPDC092296. The sequence continues at coordinate 83,945 of NZ_JBIVRB010000010.1, forward strand.
ATCGGGAGCCGACTTGCACCTCGCTGCCCCACTCCTGCTCTGTCTACGACCGTAGCGGGTGCCAGTCCGGTTCCCAAGTGGGAGATGAAAGGCCGTGAGAGTCGTCTCAGCGACCCGGCGGGGCGTGCGCCGACGGGGGCCCGCACGCCCCCGTCCGCGCCCCCGCCCGTGCTGTGGACGGCCGGAATTCGACCGGTCGGCGGTCAGCCGACTGCCCGGATTCCGGCCGGTTCAGTCGGCGATCCGGTACTCCTCCAGCAGCCGGCGGCCGACGATCATCTTCTGGATCTCCGCAGTACCTTCACCGATGAGCAGCATCGGGGCCTCCCGGTAGAGCCGCTCGATCTCGTACTCCTTGGAGAAGCCGTAGCCGCCGTGGATGCGGAACGCGTCCTCCACGACCTCCTTGCAGTACTCCGACGCCAGGTACTTGGCCATCCCGGCCTCCAGGTCGTTGCGCTCGCCCGAGTCCTTCTTGCGGGCGGCCATCACCATCATCTGGTGGGCGGCCTCGACCTTGGTGGCCATCTCGGCCAGCTTGAACTGGATCGCCTGGTGCTGCGCGATCGGCTTGCCGAAGGTGTGCCGCTGCTGCGCGTACCGGATGCCCAGCTCGAAGGCGCGGCGGGCCACGCCGCAGCCCCGGGCGGCGACATTGACCCGGCCGACCTCGACCCCGTCCATCATCTGGTAGAAGCCCCGGCCGGTGGCGCCGCCGAGCACCCGGTCGGCGGGCACCCGGACGTCCTGGAGCACCAGCTCGGTGGTGTCGACGCCCTTGTAACCCATCTTGTCGATCTTCCCGGGCACGGTGAGCCCGGGGACGGTCGGATTCGGGCCGAAGCCCGGCTCCTTCTCGATCAGAAAGGTGGTCATATTGCGGTGCGGCGCGTCGTGTCCCTCCTCGGTGCGGCAGAGCACCGCGACCAGGGTGGAGGTGCCGCCGTTGGTCAGCCACATCTTCTGGCCGTTGATCACGAAGTCGCCGCCGTCCGGCACCGCCCGGGTGCGGATCGCGGAGACGTCGGAGCCGAGCCCCGGCTCCGACATGGAGAAGGCGCCCCGGACCTCGCCGGTCGCCATCCGGGGCAGGAAGTGCTCCTTCTGCTCCTCGGTGCCATGAGCGTTGATCATGTGGGCCACGATGAAGTGGGTGTTGACGATGCCGGACACCGACATCCAGCCACGGGAGATCTCCTCCACCACCAGGGCGTAGGTGAGCAGCGACTCCCCGAGGCCGCCGTACTCCTCGGGGATGGTGAGGCCGAAGAGGCCCAGCTGCTTCATGCCCGCCACGATCGCGGCCGGGTACTCGTCGCGGTGCTCCAGCTCGGTGGCGACCGGGAGGATCTCCTTGTCGACGAAGTCCCGCACGGTGGCGAGGATGTCCCGCTGGATCTCGGTGAGGCCGTCGGTCTGCGCGAGGCGTCCCATGGCGCGGCTCCTGTCGTGGAAGGCGAGGGGGCGAGGGTGTGGGGGGCGGGGGGTGCGGCGGGGGGGGCCCGGGGGGGGGGGGCCGGGGGCCCCCCCCGGGGGGGGGGGGGCCGGCGGCGGGGGGGGGGGCCCGCGGGGGGGGCGGGGGGGGGGGGGGGGGGGGGGGGGGGGGGGGGGGGGGGGGGGGGCTCCGCGGGCGTGGCGGCCGCGGAGCCCCCGGCGGTCCGGTACGGGCGGCCGATGACGGCGGCCGCCCGCCCGGGGTCTAGGGGCGCGGCTCGGGGCGGCCGGCCTGGGCCCCGCCGCGCGCCGCGACGTGCGTCCCGGTCGGCACCATCACCTTGCGGCGGAAGACGCAGACCAGGGTGCCGTCCTGCTTGTAGCCCCTGGTCTCCACGGTCACCACGCCCCGGTCGTCCTTGGAGCGGGACAGCCGCTTCTCCAGCACCGTGGTCTCGCCGTAGACGGTGTCGCCGTGGAAGGTCGGCGCCACATGCCGCAGCGACTCCACCTCCAGATTGGCGATGGCCTGGCCGGAGACGTCGGGCACCGACATGCCGAGCAGCAGCGAGTAGACGTAGTTGCCGACCACCACGTTCCGGCCGAAGTCGGTGCTCTGCTCCGCGTAGTGGGCGTCCAGGTGGAGCGGATGGTGGTTCATGGTGAGCAGGCAGAAGAGGTGGTCGTCGTACTCGGTGACCGTCTTGCCCGGCCAGTGCTTGTACACCGCCCCGACCTCGAACTCCTCGAAGGTCCGTCCGAACTGCATCTCAGCGCGCTCCTCAGCTCTGCGGGGGCTGGAACTCGGTGGTGCGCCGCATCCCGGCGGCCCTGCCCTTGCCGGCGATCACCAGCGCCATCTTGCGGGACGCCTCGTCGATCATCTCGTCGCCCAGCATCGCGGAGCCCTTGGCGCCGCCGGCCTCCGAGGTGCACCACTCATAGGCGTCCAGGATCAGTTCGGCGTGGTCGTAGTCGTCCTGGGACGGCGAGTAGATCTCGTTCGCCGCCGCGATCTGGTCCGGGTGCAGCACCCACTTGCCGTCGAAGCCCAGCGCGGCGGACCGCCGGGCGACCTCCCGATAGCCCTCCTGGTTGCGGATCTGGAGGTACGGGCCGTCGATGGCCTGGAGGTCATGGCTGCGGGCGGCCATCAGCAGCCGCATCAGGATGTAGTGGTAGGCGTCCGCCGGATAGCCGGGCGGCTGCTCCCCGACCACCAGCGACTTCATGTTGACGGAGGCCATGAAGTCGGCCGGGCCGAAGATGATGGTCTCCACCCGGGGCGAGGCCGCCGCGATCTCGTCCACGTTCACCAGGCCCCTGGCGTTCTCGATCTGCGCCTCGATGCCGATCCGGCCGACCTCGAAGCCCATGGTCTTCTCGATCTGGGTGAGCAGCAGGTCCAGCGCCTTGACCTGGGTGGCGTCCTGCACCTTGGGCAGCATCAGGCAGTCCAGGTTGGGCCCGGCGCCCTCCACGACGGTGACCACGTCGCGGTACGTCCAGTGGGTGGTCCAGTCGTTGACCCGCACCACGCGGGTCTTGGCCCCCCAGTCGCCGTTGTTGAGCGCGTCCACGATGTGGTGCCGGGCGCTCTCCTTGACCAGCGGCGCGCAGGCGTCCTCCAGGTCCAGGAAGACCTGGTCGGCGGGCAGCCCCTGGGCCTTCTCCAGGAAGCGCGGGTTGCTGCCGGGCACGGCCAGGCAGGAGCGGCGGGGGCGCAGCCGGTTCACGGGCGAGGGGGCCGGGCCGGCGGGCGGGGTGGGCGTCATGGGGGTGGGTTCGTCCTTCCGGTACGGGTGAGGGTCAGCGTGGGGCGAGGCCGGCCGCCGGGCTGCGCCAGGGCTGGAGGCGGTTGGCGAGGCGGATCTCGTCCACGATGCGGCCGATGATGGTGGTGATGCTGAAGTCCTTCGGGGTGAAGACGGCTGCCACCCCGGCGGCCTTCAGCGCCTCGCCGTCCGCTGCGGGGATGATGCCACCGGCGATCACCGGGACGTCCGCCACCCCGGCGCGGCGCAGCCGCCGCAGCACGTCCGGGACGAGTTCGGCGTGCGCCCCGGACAGGATCGACAGTCCCACGCAGTGCACGTCCTCGGCGACCGCGGCGGCCACGATCTGCTCGGGTGTCAGCCGGATGCCCTGGTAGACCACTTCGAAGCCGGCGTCGCGAGCCCGGACGGCGATCTGCTCGGCGCCGTTGGAGTGCCCGTCCAGGCCGGGCTTGCCGACCAGCATCCGCAGCTTGCCGGTGCCCAGCTCGGCGGCGGTGGCCGCCACGGCCTCCCGTACGGCGGCCAGCTCGCCGCCCGGCTCGGCGCCGACCGCGACCGGGGCGCCGCCGACGCCGGTGGGGGCGCGGTACTCGCCGAAGACGTCCCGCAGCGCGAAGGACCACTCGCCGGTGGTGACGCCCACCCGGGCGCAGGCCAGGGTGGCGGCCATCAGATTGGCATCGCTCCGCGCGTCGGCCCGCAGCCGGTCCAGCGCGGCCGACGCGGCGGCGTCGTCGCGCTCGGCGCGCCAGGCCGCCAGCGAGGCCAGCACGGCCCGCTCGGCGGCCGGGTCCACCTGCTGGACGGCCGCGTCCAGGTCGGTGGTGAGCGGATTGGGCTCGGTGCTCTCGAAGCAGTTGACGCCGACCACCCGGTCCTCGCCGGACTCGATCCGGGCCCGCCGCTCGGCGTGCGAGGCGACCAGCTGCGCCTTGAGGTAGCCGGACTCCACGGCCGGGATCACCCCGCCCATCTCCAGCACCTTGGCGATCTCGGCCTCGGCGCCGGTCAGCAGCTCCTCGGTCCTGGCCTCCACCACCCGGGAGCCGTCGAAGAGGTCGCCGTACTCCAGCAGGTCCGACTCGTACGCCAGCACCTGCTGGATGCGCAGCGACCACTGCTGGTCCCAGGGCCGGGGCAGGCCCAGCGCCTCGTTCCAGGCGGGCAGCTGCACGGCGCGGGCGCGGGCGTCCCGGGAGAGGGTGACGGCCAGCATCTCCAGCACGATCCGCTGGACGTTGTTCTCCGGCTGGGCCTCGGTCAGGCCCAGCGAGTTGACCTGCACGCCGTAGCGGAACCGCCGCTGCCGGGCGTCGGTGACGCCGTACCGCTCCCGGGTCACCCGCTCCCAGAGCCGGGCGAAGGCCCGCATCTTGCACATCTCCTCGACGAAGCGGACGCCCGCGTTGACGAAGAAGGAGATCCGGGCGACCACCTCGCCCATCCGCTCCGGCGCCAGCTGGCCGGAGTCGCGGACCGCGTCCAGCACCGAGATCGCGGTGCACATCGCGTACGCCAGCTCCTGCACCGGCGTGGCGCCGGCCTCCTGGAGGTGGTAACTGCAGATGTTGATCGGGTTCCACCTGGGGAGGTGCGCGACCGTGTAGGCGATCAGGTCGGTGGTGAGCCGCACCGAGGGGCCGGGCGGGAAGACGTGCGTGCCGCGGGACAGGTACTCCTTGACGATGTCGTTCTGGGTGGTGCCGCTGAGCGCGGCGAGGTCGGCGCCCTGCTCCTCGGCGACGACCTGGTAGAGCGCCAGCAGCCACATCGCGGTGGCGTTGATCGTCATGGAGGTGTTGGTGCGCTCCAGCGGGATGCCGTCGAACAGGGCCCGCAGGTCGCCCAGGTGGCCCACCGGGACGCCGACCCGGCCGACCTCGCCGCGCGCCAGGATGTGGTCGGCGTCGTAGCCGGTCTGGGTGGGCAGGTCGAACGCCACCGACAGGCCGGTCTGGCCCTTGGCGAGGTTGCGGCGGTAGAGCGCGTTGGACTCCCGGGCGGAGGAGTGCCCGGCGTAGGTGCGCATCAGCCACGGCCGGTCCCGGGTGGGGCGCTGCCGGGGGTCCCGGCCGGTGGTCTCGTGGGGGTCGGTCATGTCAGTGGCTTCCGCTGCGGAACAGGTCGATGGCCGGCAGGTGCTTGGCGCGCAGCTCCGGGTCGCGGACGCCGAGGCCCTCGCGGGGCGCCAGGCAGAGCACGCCGACCTTGCCCTGGTGGCGGTTGTGGTGCACGTCCAGTGCCGCCTGTCCGGTCTGCTCCAGCGGGTAGACCTTGGACAGGGTGGGGTGGATCTTCCCCTTGGCGATCAGGCGGTTGGCCTCCCATGCCTCCCGGTAGTTGGCGAAGTGCGAGCCGACGATCCGCTTGAGGCTCATCCAGAGGTAGCGGTTGTCGTACTGGTGCATGTACCCGGAGGTGGAGGCGCAGGTCACGATGGTGCCGCCCTTGCGGGTGACGTACACGGAGGCGCCGAAGGTCTCCCGGCCGGGGTGCTCGAAGACGATGTCGACGTCCTCGCCGCCGGTCAGCTCGCGGATGCGGGCGCCGAGCCGCTTCCACTCCCCGGGGTCCTGGGTGTGCTCGTCGCGCCAGAACCGGTAGTCCTCCGCGCTGCGGTCGATGATCGCCTCGGCGCCCATCGCCCGGCAGATCTCGGCCTTGCGGTCGCCCGAGACCACACAGACCGGGGTGGCGCCGCCGGCCAGCGCGTACTGGGTGGCGTACGACCCCAGGCCGCCGCCGGCGCCCCAGATCAGCACATTGTCGCCCTGCTTCATCCTGGCGCCGTTGGACGAGACCAACTGCCGGTACGCGGTGGAGTTGACCAGGCCGGGGGCGGCGGCCTCCTCCCAGCTGAGGTGGCCCGGCTTGGGCATCAGCTGGTTGCTCTTGACCAGGGCCAGTTCGGCCAGGCCGCCGAAGTTGGTCTCGAAGCCCCAGATCCGCTGCTCGGGGTCGAGCATGGTGTCGTTGTGGCCGTCGGCGCTCTCCAACTCCACCGAGAGGCAGTGCGCGACCACCTCGTCACCCGGCTGCCAGGCGTTGACGCCGGGCCCGGTGCGCAGCACCACCCCGGCCAGGTCGGAGCCGACCACGTGGTAGGGCAGGTCGTGGCGGGCGGCGAGCGGGGACAGCTTCCCGTAGCGCCGCAGGAAGGCGAAGGTGGAGACCGGTTCGAAGATCGAGCTCCACACGGTGTTGTAGTTGACGGCGCTGGCCATCACCGCGACCAGGGCCTCGCCGGGGCCCAGCTCGGGGACGGCGATCTCGTCCAGGTGCAGGGAGCGGCGCGGGTCCTTCTCCCGGCTGTCGAGGCCGTCGAACATCTGCTCCTCGTCCCGGTGCAGGGTCACCGCCCGGTAGGACTCCGGCACCGGCAGTGCGGCGAAGTCGGCGGCGGTGCTGCCGGGGTTGAGGATCGCGTCGAGGATTTCCTTCATGGCTGCCTCCGAAGGCGTACCTGCGTGAGGGGGCGCAGGGCGTCTGGGGGAGCCGGGAGCGGACACCGGCTTGAGGGTCTGTGAGGGGGGAGTGTGGGGCCGTCCCGGGTTGCGGGAGCGGTGGGCGGGACACGGCGCGCCGAGGTGGGGAGCCGCGGCGCCGCGACCGGTGGCAGTAACGTACTGGCACTCTGTGCCAGTCGTAAAGACACTGCGTGCCAGCAGTTTCCTCCAGCGTCGCCCGCCCGCCGCCGCACCGCAACAGCAGCGCCGGCCGGGCATGGCGAAGGGCCCGCCCCGCAGTCGCGGAACGGGCCCTTGGATCAGGCGCTGACCAGGCGGTTTCAGTCGGCCGGGCGCTGCCCGGCCCGGTCGGCGGGCGCGCTGAGCGCCGTCCGGATGCTGTCGAGCACCTGGTCCAACGGCGCATCGGTACGGGCCACTGTGATCAGCACCTCACCGCTCGGCGTGGCGCTCACCGCGCTGCCGACCACATGTTCCAGTGCCATCTGCGACTCCCGCATGGCACTGGGTGCCACACCGGTGCCACGCCGCCGCCCCGCCGTCGGCGCCTGCGCCCAGAACGTCCCCCGGATGACCTCGAAGGCATGGTCGAGCTGCGCCTCCACATCGCCCCGGCCGCCCGCCCGCAGCCAGCGGCGCAGCACATGGTTGTGGGCCGCGACCACCGCCGCCGCCGACACCTCGGCCAGCATCGGATCGTCGTCGCCGCCCCGCCGCCAGGTGGGGGAACGTTCCACCGCCGCGTCGAAGCGGCCCAGCAGATAGCGGGTGAACAGCCGCTCGTAGCGGGCCACCACCGCGATCTCCCGCTCGCGCAGCGTCGGCACCTGCCGGATCAGCCGGTAGCGGGCCACCGACACCGACGGGGTGGAGGCGTACATCCGCAGCACCTCCTTGATGCCGCGGCACACCACGTCCAGCGGGTGCTCCTCGGGGTCGGCGCTGGCCAGCAGGTCGGCCACCCGGACCAGGGTGTCGTCGTGGTCCGGGAAGATCGCCTCCTCCTTGGACCGGAAGTACCGGAAGAAGGTCCGCCGGGCCACCCCGGCGGCGGCGGCGATCTGGTCGACCGTCGTCTCCTCGTAGCCCTGGCCGGCGAACAGCTCCATGGCGGCGGCCGCCAGATCCTGCCGCATCTGCTGGCGCTGGGCCGTCGCCCGGCGGCCGCCCTGGCCGGCCCCGCCGGTCGCCTCGTGTTGCCCAGCGGCACGCTCCCGATCCATGGGTGGCACGCTACACGCCCCGGCGTGCCCGGTCTCCGCGACCGGACCCGGTACGTCCGGCCCCGGCCACCGGGCCGCCACCGCCCCCGGCCCCCGGGGCGGCCCGCCGCGCCCGGCCGGGCTCACCGGCGGGCGTGGTCGCGGAAGCCGCGCCCGGTCTTGCGGCCCAGGCAGCCCGCCGCCACCAGGTGCTCCAGCAGCGGCGCCGGCGCCAGCCCCGGCTCGCGGAACTCCCGGTGCAGCACCTGCTCGATGGTCAGCGAGACATCCAGGCCCACCACGTCCAGCAGCTCGAACGGTCCCATCGGATAGCCGCAGCCCAGCCGCATCGCGGTGTCGACGTCCTCCACCGTGGCGTAGTGCCCGGCCACCGTCCGGACCGCGTCGTTCAGGTACGGGAAGAGCAGCGCGTTCACGATGAAGCCGGCCCGGTCGCCGCACTCCACCGGGTGCTTGCGCACGGCGGTGCACAGCTCCAGCACGGTCGCGCGGGCCTCGTCCGAGGTGAGCACCGTGGAGACCACCTCCACCAGCCGCATGGCCGGCGCCGGGTTGAAGAAGTGCATCCCCACCACATCGCCCGGCCGGGTGGTCGCCGTGGCGCACTCGATCACCGGCAGGCTGGAGGTGGTGGTCGCCAGCACCGCGCCCGGCCGGCAGACCCCGTCCAGCGCGGCGAACAGCTCCCGCTTGACGGCCAGCCGCTCCGCGACCGCCTCCACCACCAGGTCCGCCCCGGCCAGGGCGTCGAGCCGGCCGCCGGGAGTGACCCGGGCCAGCGCCGCATCGCGGTCCGGGCCGGTCAGGCGCCCCTTGGCCACCGACCGGTCCAGCGACCGGGCCAGCGCCGCCTTCGCCCGGTCCGCCTTCTGCTGCTCACGGGCGACCAGCGTGACGGCGTACCCGGCCTTGGCGAACACCTCCGCGATGCCGGTCGCCATCGTCCCGGAGCCGCACACCCCGACCGTACGCACCGGCCGCCCCGCCGCCCGGCCCGCTCCACCGGGCGCCGTACGCTCCGGCTCCGGGGCGAGCGGCTGCGAGGAGCCCGGCGCCGCGTAGCGGTGGAAGCCGCGCCCGGTCTTGCGGCCCAGCAGCCCCGCCGCCACCAGCCGGCCCAGGATCGGCGCGGGTGCGTGCAGCCGGTCGCCGGAGCGCTCGTACAGCGCCTCCAGCACCGTCCGCGCGGTGTCGACGCCGATCAGGTCCAGCAGCGCCAGCGGCCCCATCGGCAGCCCGCAGCCCAGCCGCATCGCCGCGTCGATGTCCGCCCCGGTGGCGTACGTGGACTCGTACATCGCCGCGGCCTGGTTGAGGTACCCGAACAGCAGGCCGCTCACGACGAACCCGGGCCGGTCGCCCGCCGCCACCGGCGACTTGCCCAGCGCCCTGGCGAACGCCGCCGCGTCCGCCGCGACCTGCGGTTCGGTCAGCACCGTACGCACCACCTCGACCAGTTCCATCGAGTGCACCGGATTGAAGAAGTGCAGGCCGAGCACCCGCTCCGGCCGCCCGGTGGCCGAGGCGATCCCGGTCACCGACAGCGCCGTCGTCCCGGTGGCCAGCACCGTCTGCGGCGGGCAGAGCCGGTCCAGCTCGGCGAAGACCTCCCGCTTCAGCTCCAGCCGCTCCGGGACCTCCTCGATCACCAGGTCGGCGGCGGCCGCCGCCGCCAGCCGGTGGCCGTAGCCGATCCGGTCCAGCAGCGCGGCGCGCTCCCGCGCGGTGATCCGCTCACGGGCCACCGCGCGGGCGGTGGACTCCTCGATCCGGGTGCGGGCCCGCACGGCGGCGGCGTCGTCCAGCTCGATGCCGATCACCCGCCGGCCGCTGCGGGCGGCCGCGACGGCGATCCCGGCACCCATGGTGCCCAGGCCGACGACGGCGACGGTGGGAAAGGGACGCTCCATGGTCCTGACTCCTCGGGACGGCCCCCGCGCCGCGCGCTCCCGCCGGGACGGCCGGCCTGGTGGCGTCGGCGTCGCGGGGGAGGAGGGTCGCGCTCACGGGGGGAGGGACAGCGGGGGGAGGGCGGCTGCGCCACGGCGCCGGAAGGCCGGTCCGCTCCGGCCGGAGCCCGGCGCCGAGGTGGCGGTGCAGCGGTGTGCGCCTCCCGGTCGGACCCACGGGGGCGGCGACGGGAGCGGGCACACCGTCCCGGCCGGAACCGCGCGGTGGCGCGGCGGACGGGACCCCGCCGGTGCGGCTCCCGAGGCCCGGCGGAGGTGTTGGCGCGACTATAGCGCCGGTTACCGGTAGGTAGAAAGGGGGGCGCGCCGCCGGAACCGGCGGACGGCCCGGCCCGGCCGCCGAAAACGGTTCGACTGGCAGTTGCCCGTCGCGGACGTCACCCCCCTCGCCCACCGCATCCACGCCCTGCTGCGGGCCGGGGACCCCGCCCAGGCGGCCGGGCTGCTCCCGCCGGAGCGCCCCTACCCGCTGGACCCGGCCACCGCCGCGCTGCTCGGCGCCACCCCGCCCGACGCCGTGCTGCCTCGCCTCGGCCGCGCCGGCCGCCACCCCTGATCCCGGTACGGGCGGCACTTCCCGGCCCGGACTTCCCGGTCCGGACTTCCCGGTCCGGGGGAGGGCTCAGCGGGGCGCCGTCCGGCCGGTCACCCGGTGACAGACCGGCGGCGCCGGTCAGCCACGGACGTGCTGGAGCCAGGCCGGGCGGCCCGCCAGGGTGGCCGCCGTACGCTCGGTCTCGGCCGCGCGCAGCTGCTCGGGGGTGGCGAAGCCGTCCGGCAGCCATAGCTCGGAGGCGGCCGCGCGGGCGGTGAGATGGGCGACGTACGCGGCGCGCAGCGCGGCCGGGGAGTCGAAGCCCGGCTCGTCCACCAGCCACGCGTCCGGCACCAGGTCGACCACCTCGGTCAGCAGCGCCTCGGTGACCAGCGGCGCCAGCGCCCGGTCGGCCGCCGCCACATCGGGGCCGAAGACGCCCAGCGCGTGGTCGCCCATGCCGTAGCGGCGGGTGACCGCCGCCTCGGCGTCCGACCAGCGGTGGTGGAAGATCAGCGCGGCGCCGTGGTCGATCAGCCACAGCGAGCCGTGCCAGACCATCAGGTTGGGGTTGCGCCAGGTACGGTCCACATTGGCCGTCAGCGCGTCCAGCCAGACGATCCGCCCGGCCTCGCCCGGGTCCACCGTCAGCGCCTCCGGGGTGAAGTCGCGGGCGCCGGGCAGGTAGTCCATGCCCAGGTTGAGCCCGGCGCTGGCCCGCAGGATGTCCTGCACCTCCTGGTCGGGCTCATGGGCCGCCACCGCCGGGTCGAACCGCACCCCCACCAGCTCCGGCATCCGCAGCCCCAGCCGCCGCGCCAGCTCCCCGACCACCACCTCGGCCACCAGCGCCTTGCGGCCCTGCGCGGCGCCGCTGTACTTCACCACGTAGGTGCCCAGGTCGTCCGTCTCGGTCACCCCGGGCACGGAGCCCCCGGCGCGCAGCGGCGTGAGATAGCGGAGAGCGGTCACCTCGTTCAGCACCCCGCAAGGGTAACCGCGCCCGCCACCCCCGGCCCCGGCTGCCATGACCCGGGCCATACCCGGCCCGCCCGCCGCCCCGACCGGCGACCGGCTCACCCGCCCGACGGGCCACGCTGCCGCCCGCTGGTCCCCGACCACTGGCCGCCTGCTCCACCAGCCGACGGGGGCGCCGCACGTGGTGTGGTGGCTGTTCCCGCCGGAGCTGCGCTCTGACAGCTGGTACGTCACCCCCGAGCACCGCACCCGCCGACCCCAGTCCCGGTTTCAGGCAGCGATGGCCATAAGACGCGTGATGGGCGCAGCGGTGGAAGAGCTATCCGCAGGAGCACATTCAGCCGTCGTGAAAGCAGCGCGTGGCTGCCTCCGCACGAGGTCCATCCAGTCGCGAACGGTGGCGACTGCCGGGACATTGACGAGATTGGCCGGACCGTTCGGCCCCCGTGTGGAGAGAACGGAAGCCAGGAAGTCATCGACCTTGGTCACCAGGACCACGTCATGGTCGAAGCTGGCGACGAAATCCATCACTTCATGTGCTGGCTCGTCGGCGCAGGCGACAACGACGATGTGGTCGCCATGCTCATCGGTCACCCCGTCCAGACGGGACAGGAAGTGCATGAAGTTCGGAATGTGGTCGGCCTGGAGTCCGTCGACGACAGCCTGTCGGCCGGCGCGATGAGCCGGATCGGGTGATGCCTCCCTGAGTGACAGCGAGACGCCGTTCGCCAGCGCGAAATCGATCTCCACCATTTCCGACCGTGTGGGGTAGTTGGCCCCGTCGTCCAGTCCGTACTGCCGCAGCCACTCGTTGACCTCGGCCCAGAGCCACACCCGGGATCGGCCGGCTGTGCCTTCCGGCGTGGGAAAGGGTGCTCCGGACGCCTTGCGACCGCCGGTGACCCATTGCGCGACGTTCTGCCGCGAGCGGCCGGTCCGATCGGCGATCTCCGGAACGCCGACAAGATCCCGGTCCAGACGGACCGCCCGAAGCCCGGGAACAGCGGCCCTGACGGCCGAAGCGGCGCGCAGGGCGGCCTTGACCGCCCCGTCGCCTTCGGACGAGACGACCACCAGGTCGGTGCCCGCGCCTCTGGCCAGGAGCGCGTCCAGTTCGTCTCGCAGGGAGTCGACTGCGGCCTCGTCGTCCACGGTCGCACCGGTGATGACGAAGGTGAACTCGTATTCCATGAGGCCCCTCCTCTTCTACGTTTGTAGTCTCCCAGGGGTGTTGTCATCCGTCAACAGAAGAACCGCGCAAAAGCGGACATGCGCTGACCTATCGCTCGTGGCGCTCCATGCCGGTCAGGCTCCGCTGCGGTGAGCCGACGGGCAGTGGGCAGCGGCCGGCCAGCCTGTCGATGCGTCGAGCGAGGTTCCCGGCGTTCGCGGGTGTGGAGGCGATGGGGATGGCGGCAGAATGCCCAGCTCGTTGCCGCATGACGACTTGAACATCGCGTCGGGGTAATGGGTCCGGCGTTGCTCGGGGTCTGTCGGCCGGTGCAATCCGCACGTCGTGCTCGTCCCGTTGGACCCGTGAGGGTCGGAACTCTGGAATCGACGGATACTGGGGGCAAGCCCGGAGATGTCGGCGCCGGCCTTCCGGCCTCGGCGTCGCCGGCGGAGCCGGGCCTTCGGGGGGCGGGGTCAGAGGAGGGTGAGCTGGGCCGGTGGGGTGGGTGGGGGCGGGGGGTCGGGGGTGGTGGGGCCGCAGCCGTGGGTGGCGGCGAGTTCGTGGACGGTGCGGGTGATCCGCCGCTGGTACCAGCGCGGGGCGTACGCCGCGTCCCCGTACAGGGCCGCGTAGCGGGGGAGCAGCCCGGGGTGGTGGCGCTCCAGCCAGGCGGTGTACCACTCGCGGGCGCCCGGCCGCAGATGCAGCACCAGCGGGGTGACCGAGACGGCACCGGCCTCCGCGATGGCCCGTACGGTCTCCCGCAGCTGCTCCGGGGAGTCGCTGAGGTACGGCAGCACCGGGGCCATCAGCACTCCGCAGGGGATGCCGGCGTCGGTGAGGGTGCGGCAGACCTCCAGCCGCTTCTGCGGGGAGGGGGTGCCGGGTTCGACGGTGCGCCACAGCTCGCGGTCGGTGAAGCCGACCGAGACGTTGACGGCGACCTCGGTGACGGCGGCGGCCTGCCGCAGCAGTTCCAGGTCGCGCAGGATCAGCGAGCCCTTGGTGAGGATGGAGAAGGGGTTGGCGTAGTCGCGCAGCGCCTCGATGATCCCGGGCATCAGCCGGTAGCGGCCCTCGGCCCGCTGGTAGCAGTCGACATTGGTGCCCATGGCGATGTGCTCGCCGTGCCAGCGGCGGGAGCCCAGCTCGCGGCGGAGCAGTTCGGGGGCGTTGACCTTGACCACGATCTGGGAGTCGAAGTCGTGGCCGGTGTCCAGGTCGAGGTAGCCGTGGGTGCGCCGGGCGAAGCAGTAGACGCAGGCGTGGCTGCACCCCCGGTAGGGGTTGACCGTCCACTCGAACGGCATCCGGGACGCGCCCGGCACCCGGTTGACGATGGACCGGGCGTGGACCTCATGGAAGGTGATGCCCCGGAATTCGGGGGTGTCGAAGCGGCGGCTGACGGTGCCGGGGCCGAAGAGGGCTGCCGGTCCGGCGGTGCTGTCGGCGGTGGTGGTGTCGAGTTGCAGGTTGTCCCAGCGCATCGCGGGGCCTCCTTGCCGGTGGTGCGGTGGTGCTTGAGCTTCAGATTAGAACACTTATTCGAAGATCGGGGTGCGGCCGTTCGGGTCGCACCCGGTTTGGAGCCGTCGGACGCCGATGGTTGGCTGTGCCGGGGTGGCCGAGCCGGCCGCCGCGATGCGTTGCGGATGTGTGAGGAGCAGGACATGTCGCAGGTGTACGCCGCCACGGAACGGGTGCTGGAGGCATCGCCGGAGCGGGTCTACGAGGCCCTTGCCGACTACCGGGAGACCCGCCCCCGGCTGCTGCCCGACCAGTACAGCGAGTACGAGGTGCGGCTGGGCGGCGTCGGCGCCGGTACGCAGGCGCACTGGAAGCTCCAGGCCACCGAGAAGCGGGTGCGCGACTGCCTGGTCACCGTCTCCGAGCCCACGCCGGGGCGGCTGGTGGAGACGGACGCCAACTCCAGCATGGTGACCACCTGGACGGTCACCCCGGCCGGGGAGGGCAAGGCCAAGGTCGTCGTCGAGGCGACCTGGCAGGGGGCCGGCGGGATCGGCGGCTTCTTCGAGCGCACCTTCGCCCCCAAGGGGCTGAACCGCATCCACGGCCAGGTGCTGGAGCGCCTGGCCGCCGAGGTGGGCTGACCGGTATGGACGCGGCGGCGCCCCCGCCCCGGTTCCGGCCGGGGGCGGGGGTACCGCCGCTTCTCAGAGCATGCCGCCGGACCGGGTCAGAACACCAGTCCCAGGAGCAGGATGAAGACGATCGCCACCACCGAGATCACCGTCTCCATCGCGGACCAGGACTTGAACGTCTGGCCGACGCTCATCCCGAAGTACTCCTTGACCAGCCAGAACCCGGCGTCGTTGACATGCGAGAAGAACAGCGACCCGGCGCCCACCGCCAGCACCAGCAGCGCCGTGTGGGTGCTGGTCATACCGGCGGCCAGCGGGGCGGCGATGCCGGCCGCCGTGACGGTGGCGACGGTGGCCGAACCGGTGGCCAGCCGGATGCCGACCGCGACCAGCCAGCCCAGCAGCAGCGCGGAGATGTGCCAGCCGTTGGCCCAGTCCGCGATCACAGTGCCGACCCCGACGTCCACCAGGGTCTGCTTGAAGCCGCCGCCCGCGCCGACGATGAACATGACCCCGGCGATCGGGGCCAGCGACCGGTCGATGGTGCCGGAGATCCGCGCCCTGGTGAAGCCGGCCGCCCGGCCGAGGGTGACCATGCCCAGCAGCACTGCGGCCAGCAGCGCGATCAGTGGTGAGCCGATGAAGTCGAAGATCCGCTGGGCCGTCGCCTTGTCGTCGTCGATCACCACGTCGCAGAGCGCCTTGGCGAGCATCAGCACCACCGGCAGCAGGATGGTCGCCAGCGTCGCGCCGAAGCTCGGCGCCCGCACCCCGTCCTGACCCCGTATCCCGTCCTGCTCGCGCTCCCCGTCCTGCTCCCGCGCCTCGTCCTGCCCTCGCGCCCCGTCCGCCCCGCTGCCGGCGGCCGTCGCCGCCGGGAGCTCCAGCGGCCCCACCCAGCGCTCCGCGACCCGGCCGAACAGCGGCCCGGCGATCACCAGGGTCGGTACGGCGACCAGCAGACCGAGCGCCAGGGTGGGCCCCAGGTCGGCGTGGAGCGCGTCGACGGCCACCAGCGGGCCGGGGTGCGGCGGCACCAGGCCGTGCAGCACCGACAGCCCGGCCAGGGCGGGGATGCCGACCCGGAGCAGCGGCAGATTGCCCCGGCGGGCGACCAGCAGCACGATCGGGATCAGCAGCACCACGCCGATCTCGAAGAAGAGCGGCAGCCCGAGCACTGCGGCGACCAGCGCCATCGTCCAGGGCAGCGAGCGCGGGCCGGAGCGTGACAGCACGGTGTCCGCGATCCGGTTGGCGCCGCCGGAGTCCGCCAGCAGCCTGCCCAGCATGGCGCCGAGGCCGATCAGCACGCCGACGCTCGCCACCGTGCTGCCGAGCCCGGCGGTGAAGCTGTTCATCAGCTTGTCGAACGGCACCCCGGCCACGGCGGCCAGCACCCCGGACCCCAGCACCAGGGCCAGGAAGGGGTGCAGCTTCAGCCGGGTGATCAGCAGCACGATCACCGCGACACCGATCAGCATCGCGGCGATCAGCCGGCCGGAGCTGCTGCTGTGCGGCAGGGCGTCCTGGGCGGCGGCCAGCAGCGCGGCCGTTCCGGGGGCGGTGAGGGCGGCGGTCACGCGGGGTCTCCCGTGCCGGCGCGGGGCACCGTCCGCACCGCCGCCGCGACGAGTTCTTCGGTGCTCGGGGCGGCGTCCAGCTCGGCCCCGTACTCGTCCGGGCCGAGGGGTTCCAGCGTCGCCAGCTGGGAATCCAGCAGCGACGGCGGCATGAAGTGGCCGCTGCGGTGGCCGAGGCGGTCCGCGATCAGGGCGCGGTCGGCGGTCAGATGCAGGAAGAAGACGCCCGGCGAGGCTTCCCGCAGCGTGTCGCGGTAGCGGCGCTTGAGCGCCGAGCAGGTCACCACCCCGCCGCCGCCCGCCGCGTCGCACCGGCGCAGCCAGCGGCCGATGGCCTCCAGCCAGGGCTGCCGGTCCGCGTCGTCGAGCGGGACCCCGGCCGACATCTTGGCGATGTTGGCCGGCGGGTGGAAGTCGTCCGCCTCCGCGAAGGGGACGCCCAGCCGCTCGGCGAGCAGCCGCGCGACCGTGGTCTTCCCGGCTCCGGACACCCCCATCACCACGACGCACGGCGGCGCGGCGGACTCGGCGGTCTGCGGCGGCTGGTTCTCGGCACTGAGAGCCATCTGGATACTCCTGACGGTGGTACGACCGGTGCGGGACCGCCTGGCGGGGAGCGACGGCCCCGCAGCCGGCTGGGGAAACTATGACTCCAAAGGTATGACTTATTCAAGCCATCGATATACAAATGTCATATGAGTACTGGGAATGGCCCCCTCTACGCTGTCCGAATGGACATCCAGGGCCTGCACGGCCGACTGCTCGCGGACCTCGGGCCCGCCATCGCCTCCGGGGAGATCCCGGTGGGCGCGGTGCTGCGGATGGAGGAGCTGGAGGCCCGGTACGGCGTCTCGCGCACCGTGGTCCGGGAGGCCGTCCGGGTGCTGGAGGCGATGCGCATGGTTGCCTCCCGCCGCCGGGTCGGCATCACCGTCCAGCCCCGGGCCGGGTGGGACGTCTTCGACCCGCTGGTCATCCGCTGGCGGCTGGCCGGGCCCGACCGGGCGGCCCAGCTGCGCTCGCTCGGTGACCTGCGGGCGGCGGTCGAGCCGGCTGCCGCCGCGCTGGCGGCCCGGCATGCCACCGACGACCAGCGCCGGGCGCTCGGCGCACTGGCCGTGGAACTCACCGTCACCGCGCGGACCGGCGACCTGGCGGCCTTCCTCGGGCAGGACATCGCCTTCCACCGGGTGCTGCTCGAAGCCTCCGGCAACGAGATGTTCGCGCAGCTGGGCGATGTGGTGGCGGCGGTCCTCACCGGCCGTACCGAGCACCGGCTGATGCCGCACCACCCCCGGCCGTACGCGCTGGCCCGGCACCGTGAGGTGGCCGAGGCGGTGTGCGCGGGGGAGCCGGAGCGGGCCGAGCGGGCGATGCGGGCGATCGTGACCGGGGCGATGGAGGAGCTGCGGACCACCCTCGGCTGACCCCTGGGCGCACCCCTGAGTGCGGTCGTCCAGGCGGGTGAACGGGTGGGGGAACGGGTGACCGAAGGCTTCCCCGTGTGGGTGAATCCGCATCCGCTGCCGCTGCCCGCATTCGGCTGCGGCAACCGTGGCGGGCCGTGTTCCCGCTGGTGGCGGCGTTCTGTCGACCCGTCGATATGACGATTGGCAACATATCAGCGTACCTGCTGATAAAAAGACCGGTTCGAGTGAACTGTCAGCGGCTGTAATCATCCTCCGCATGTCTGTGATCGAGGGGGGCCGCCGCGCCCCGGCCGCACCGGCGTCCCAGAAGGCTTCGGAGCCCCAGGAGGCGTCCGGTTCAGCACAGTTGACGCCACGCCAGGTCCGGTTGGTGTTCGCCGGACTGATGCTGGCGCTCTTCCTCGCCGCACTCGACCAGACCATCGTCGCCACCGCACTGCCCCGGATCGTGGGCGAGTTGCACGGTCTGGACCGGATGTCCTGGGTGGTGACCGGCTATCTGCTGGCCTCCACCGTCGTCCTGCCGCTCTACGGCAAGCTCGGTGACCTCTTCGGCCGGGCCAGGGTCTTCCGGGTCGCCATCGCCGTCTTCATCGTCGGCTCCGCGCTGGCGGGCCGGTCGCACACCATCGACCAGCTGATCCTCTTCCGGGCGGTGCAGGGCATCGGCGGCGGCGGGCTGATGATCGGCGTCCAGTCGATCATCGCGGACATCGTCCCGCCCCGGGACCGGGGCCGCTACATGGGCCTGATCGGCGCCGTCTTCGGCGTCTCCTCGGTCGCCGGGCCGCTGCTCGGCGGCTGGTTCACCGACGGGCCGGGCTGGCGCTGGTGCTTCTGGGTCAACATCCCGATCGGCGCCGTCGCGCTGCTGGTCACCCTGGTCGTACTGCGGCTGCCCCGCCCGACCGCCCGCCCCCGGCTCGACCTCCCCGGCGCGCTGCTGCTCGCCGTCGCCAGTACCTGCCTGGTGCTCGCCACCAGCTGGGGCGGCACCGAGTACGGCTGGACCGACCCGGTGATCCTGGAACTGGGCGCCGCCACCCTCGGCTGCCTGCTGCTCTTCGTCCTGGCCGAGCGCCGCGCCGCCGAGCCGGTGATCCCGCTGCGGCTCTTCCGCGACGGCGTCTTCAATGTCTCCGGCGGCATCGGCGTGGTGGTCGGCGTGGCGCTGTTCGGCGCCGCCAGCTACCTGCCCAGCTTCCTCCAGATGGTCAACGGGGCCAGCGCCACCGGCTCCGGGCTGCTGATGCTCCCCATGATGGGCGGCATCGTGCTGGCCTCCATCGCGTCCGGCCAGCTGATCAGCCGCACCGGCCGGTACAAGGTCTTCCCGATCACCGGCGGCGCCCTGTCCACCGTCGGCATGGCGCTGCTCGGCCTGCTGCTGCACGCCGACACCCCGTACGCGGTCTCGGCGGCGGCCATGGCGGTGCTCGGCCTCGGGGTCGGCCTGGTGCTGCCGGTGCTGGTCCTGGTGGTGCAGAACTCGGTCTCCCCGCGCGACATCGGCACCGCCACCTCCGCCAACAACTACCTGCGGCAGATCGGCGGCTCGGTCGGCGCGGCCGTCTTCGGCGCCCTCTTCCACGCCCGGCTCACCGACCGGCTCGCCCACACCCTGCCCGCCGCCCGGCCGGGCGGTCCGGCGCTGCCGGACACCGACTCCATCACCCCGGAGCTGGTACGCGCCCTGCCGGGGCCGCTGCGCTCCGGCTACATCACCGCGTACGCGGACGCCATGCCCCGGATCTTCCTCTACCTGGTGCCCGTGCTGGCGCTGGGATTCGCCCTCGCCTTCCTGCTCAAGGAGAAACCTTTGGCCACGCATCCGGCAGCCTCCGGCCCCGCAGCGGCCCCCGCCGACCTCCGACTGCCGCCCCAGGCCGCGCCAGAACCGGCGTCAGCCCCGCTCTCCGCACCTGTCTCCGTGTCGGTGTTCGCGTCCCCGACACCGAACCCGGCCGGGGCCGCCCCCGGCATCCCGCTGCGCGGCACCGTACGGGAGCCCGACCGGGGCGTGGTGCGCAACGCCGTACTCACCCTGATCGACATGGACGGCCGCCAGGTCGCCAGGGCCGGCAGCGGCGGTGACGGCGGATGGGCGCTCGCCGCACCCCGGTCCGGCCACTATGTGCTGATCGCCGCCGCGAGCGGCCACCAGCCGCAGGCCGTCACCGTCGCGGTCGGCACCCGGCCGGTCGACCTCGACGTGGTCCTCGGCGGCACCGGCCGCCTCACCGGCGCGGTCCGCAGCGCTGAGGGCGCCCCGGTGGCCGACGCCGCCGTGGTCCTCACCGACGGCCGGGGCGAGGTGGTCGCCTCCGGGCACACCGACTCGGACGGTGCGTACGACTTCCGCGACCTGGTGGCGGGCGACTACACCATGGCCGTCAGCGCCCGCGCCTACCGCCCGGCCGCGCTCGCGGTGTCGATCGGCGCCAGCGGCGGGACCAGGCAGGACGTCGCGCTCACCGGCAGCGGGACGCTGCGCGGCACGGTCCGCACCAGCGGCGGCCACCCGGTGGCCGACGCCCGGGTCACCCTGCTGGACTCGGCCGGCACGGTGGTGGCGGCGGTGACCACGTCGGCCGACGGGGCGTTCCGCTTCAGCGACCTGGAGCCGGGCGAGTACACGGTGATCGCCAGCGGGTACCCGCCGGTGGCCACGGCCCTCCGCCTCGAAGACGGCCACACCGAACGCGACCTCCACCTCTCCCACCGCCCGGACTGAACCACCCACCGGCCCACCGGATCACCCGTCCCGGGTCATTCGAGGGCCCGCCTTGGTTCACCGGGGATGGGTGATTCGAGGAGCGCGGGGAACCCTGCACCTTGGTAGGGCGCTGCCCGTGCCTTTGGGTGGCGTGCCGGGGACGGGTCGTTCGAGGGGCGCGGGGAACTGCGCGGGGAACCCTGCACCTTCGTGGGGCGCTGCCCGTGCCTTTGGGCGGTGTGCCGGGGACGGGTTGTTCGAGGGGCGCGGGGAACTGCGCGAGGAACCCTGCACCTTCGTAGGGCGCTGAGCGCGCAGTTCCCCACGCCCCCGGGTGGTTGCCGGGCTGGGCGAGGTGCAGTTCCCCGCCCCCCGGGAGGGCGCCGCTGCTGGGCGGGTGAGGCGGCGCGGCGGACGGGTGAGGCGGGGGGCGGGCGGGGGTGGCCGACCCTAGGGTGGCGGCCGTGGGCGTGACGATTCTGCATGTGTCCCAGCCGGTCGACGGCGGAGTCGCCCGGGTGGTGGCCGACCTGGTTCGGGGTCAGGTGGCCGAGGGTCACCGGGTGGCGGTCGCCTGCCCGCCGGGCGGCCGCCTCGCCGGCCGGGCCGCCGCCGCCGGGGCGGAGGTGCTGCCCTGGCCGGCCCGGCGCTCACCCGGCCCCACGGTCGCCGCCGAGGCGTGGCGGCTACGCCGGATCGCCGCCGAGCACCGCCCCGACCTGGTACATCTGCACAGTGCCAAGGCGGGCCTGGCCGGCCGGTTGGCGGTACGGGGCCGGGTGCCCACCCTGTTCCAGCCGCACGCGTGGTCGTTCGCCGCCGTGGCGGGACCGGTGGCCGGTGCCGCGCTGGGCTGGGAGCGGCTGGCCGCCCGCTGGGCGCAGGCGGTGCTGTGCGTCAGCGAGCAGGAGCGCCGCGACGGGGTCGGCGCGGGCATCCGGCCCCGCCGCTGGGAGGTGGTCCCCAACGGGGTGGACCTGGACCGCCACACCGCCGCCGATGAGGCCGCCCGCCGCCGCGCCCGGCTGGCGCTGGGGCTGGACCCGGCCGCCCCGCTGGCGGTCTGCGTCGGCCGGCTGTGCCGGCAGAAGGGCCAGGACGTGCTGCTCGCGGCCTGGCCGGAGGTGCTGCGCCGGGTACCGGGGGCCGGGCTGGCGCTGGTCGGTGCCGGGCCGGACCGGGCGGCGCTGGAGCGGACGGTGGGGCGGTTCCCGGTCGGGTCCGGGGTGCGGCTGGCCGGGGACGTGTCCGACCCCCGCCCGTGGTGTGCCGCCGCCGATCTGGTGGTGCTGCCCTCCCGCTGGGAGGGCATGGCGCTGGTCCCGCTGGAGGCGATGGCGGCGGCGCGGCCGGTGGTGCTGGCCGACGTACCCGGCGCGGCGGAGTGCCTGCCGCCGGACGCGCGGCGCGGCGCGCTGGTGCCGCCGGAGGACCCGCGCGCGCTGGCGGTGGCCGTCGCGGCGGCGCTGGCCGACCGGGCGGGCTGCGCCCGGCGCGGGGCGCTGGCCCGTGAGCATGTGGCCGCCCGGCACGACGTCCGCCGGGTGGTGACGCGGATCTCCGAGCTGTACGGCGAGCTGCTGGCCGACCACCGGCCCGAGCCCCGTACGGCCGTCGCCGCCGGCTGGCAGGGCTGACCGGCCGTCGGCAGCGGCCGCGTACGGGTGTTGCGGTGGGGCCGGGCGGATGGATTTCGGCGGCCGGGGGCGGTGGCCGACGGAAGCCGAACCGTTAATCAGATAAATGGGCGGCCGGTGTGAAAGGGCCAGTCAACTGACCGCTTACGTATGATTCGTCGGTACTGTCTGATTTTACCGGTATCAGTCCCATGGCCGCAGCCCGGCGGGCGGGTACCGACTGCGGCGGCAGGTCCCGACCGGACCGCCCCGATGGGCCGGAGCCACGGACCACGGCACACAGCAGGGGAGTACGTGCGCGGATGAGCATTGAGAACGAGAGCGTGCCACACCCCGGACGAGTCGCCACGTCCGGCCGGGTCGCCGCCGCCGAACTCGGGCCACCGCAGCTCAGGTCACCCGCCCCGCCCGCCGTCCCCGGCCGCAGACCGCACACCGCCCGGCCCGAGGCGGCCCTGCCCGCCGGACTGCTCGCGCTGGACGCCCTGGCCGCCGGGGCCGCCGCCGCGCTCGGCACCCCCAGCCGCCCGCTCATCCCCGCCGACGTACTGTTCGGCACCGCCGCCCTGCTGCCCGCGCTGCTGCTGCTCAACGGCGCGGGCGGCCTGTACCGGAGCCGCCTCGCCCTCTCCGTGCTCGACGAACTGCCCGCCCTCACCGGCCGCGCCGCCGTCGCCGCCGCCTGCGCGGTGACCCTCTGCGGCTGCCTGAACGGCGGCTGGCCGGCCTTCGCACCCGCCACCGCCGCCGGGCTGCTGCACCTGCTCGGCGGCTATCTGACCCTTGCCGTGTCCGGCCGCGCCGCGCTCTACGCGACGGTCCGCAGCGCCCGCCGCCGCAGCCCCAGGCCGGTGCTGGTGGTCGGCGCCGGGCACCTCGGCCGCCGGGTCGCCGCGACCATGCTGGCCCGGCCCGAGTACGGCATGCGCCCGGTCGGCTATCTGGACCCCGGCCCGGTGCTGCTCCATGACGACCTGACGATTCCGGTGCTCGGCGGCCGCGAGGTGCTGGAACGGGAGATCGACCGACGCGGCGCGTACGACCTGGTGGTCGCCGCGGGCGGCCCCGTCGCCACCGCCGCGATGCGCGACGCCGCCCGGCTCGGCTGCCGCCTGTGGCTGGTGCCGGGCGTGCGCGAGTACGCCACCCTGGAGCACGGCCGCCGCGCCGCCCACGGCGACCACCTGTGGGGCTTCCCCTTCCTGCGGCTGGGCCGCCCCGCCCGGCAGCGGGCCGGCTGGACCGGCAAGCGCGCCCTGGACGTCCTGGCCGCCGGGGTGCTGCTGCTGCTCGCCGCACCGCTGCTCGCCGCCTGCGCACTGGCCGTACGGCTGGAGGACGGGCCGGGTGTGCTCTTCCGGCAGCAGCGGATCGGGCTGGACGGCCGGGCCTTCACCCTGCTGAAGTTCCGCACCCTGCGCCCGGCCGACGAGCACGAGTCCGCCACCCGCTGGAACATCGCGCAGGACCAACGGGTGGGCCGGGTCGGCCGCTTCCTGCGCCGCACCTCGCTGGACGAGCTGCCGCAGCTGTGGAACGTGCTGCGCGGCGAGATGAGCATGGTCGGCCCGCGCCCCGAGCGGCCGTACTTCGTGCTGCGGTTCACCCAGGCCAACCCCGAGTACGCCGACCGGCACCGGGTCCCGGTCGGCATCACCGGACTCGCCCAGATCCACGGGCTGCGCGGCGACACCTCCATCGAGGACCGCACCCGCTTCGACAACCACTACATCGAGACCTGGAGCCTCTGGCAGGACGTCAAGATCCTGCTGCGTACGGCAGGCTCGCTGGTCCGCCGGGACGGGAGCTGACCCCCGCCATGGCCACCACCCTCCCCGCACCCGCCGAAACCGCACCCGCACCGGTACCCGCTCCCGTGTCGGCTGCTCGGGCCCGCGAGCTGCTGCGTAGGCCCAGCCTGGCCGCCGCCGCCACGGTGCTGCTGGTCTGCGTCCCCAGCGGCGAACAGGACGTCACCGCCGCCGTCCACATCACCCCCGCCGACGTCGCCTCGCTGGTGCTGGTCGCGGTCGTCGCGCTGGCGCTGCTGCGCGGCCGGCTCCGGACGGCGCTCAGCCCGCTCGCCTGCCTGCTGTTCGGCGCGGTCGCGGTGGCCGCAGCGGTCGCCACCGCCACCGCCGTGGACCCGATCGCGGCGCTCACCGGCTTCGTCCGGCTGGTCCAGGTCTTCGTGCTGGTCCCGGTCGCCGTACTGCTCTCGCTGCGCGACCGGCGCGACATCCGGCTGCTGCTCGGCGCCCTGGTGGCGGCCGCGCTGATCGAGGGCGCCGTCGGCGTCCACCAGTATCTGACCGGCACCGGCGCCTCCTTCACCGGCCGGCCGATCCGCGCGGTCGGCACCTTCGGCGCGCTGGACATCATGGCCATGTCCGCCGTGGTCAGCTACGGCCTGGTGGCCGCCCTCGCGCTGGCCGTCGGGCTGCGCGACTCCGCCGCCCACCGGCCGCACCGCTGCGCGCTGTACGCGGTGGCGGTGGCGCTGGTGCTGCCGCTCGCCTTCTCCTTCAGCCGGGGCAGCTGGATCGCCTGCGCCGCTGCCGCCGCCGTCATCCTGCTGCGCGCCGACGCCCGGCTCGCGCTGCGCACCGCCGCCGTCGCGGCGGCGGTCGCCGTGGTGCTGGTCGGCGGGGTCGGCGTGGGTACGACCGGCCTCTCCGAGCGGCTGGGCAGCATCGCGGGCGTCTCCGACCGCCCCGACCACTCGGTCACCGACCGGTACGACCTGTGGACCACCGCCGAGCGCATCTGGCGGGACCACCCGCTCACCGGGGCCGGACCCAAGGGCTTCCAACGGCTGCGGGACAGCCATGCGCCGCTGCGGCTCTCCTCCGCCAGCGACGCGGAGGACGGCACGGTCGGCTTCCGGCACGAGCCGCTGCTCTCCCCGCACAACATGTACCTGCTGGTTCTCAGTGAGCAGGGACTGCTCGGCATCCTGGCGCACGGCGCGCTGCTGCTGGTCCTGCTGGTACGCGGACTGCGGCGCGGCGGACGCGACGGCGCGGGCCTGGCCGCGACCGGGCTGCTGGTCTGGCTGCTGATCGACTTCCTCTACTCCGACATCGGAGGCACCACCACCGTCCTCACCTCGGTCGTCCTCGGCCTGGCCGCCCGCTGGGCGCTGCCCGCCGCGCCCGCCGCCGAACCGAAGGAGGCCGCCACCCGGTGACCGCCCCCCAGCTGCCCCCCGGCCCCCCGGCCCCGGTCGCCGTGGTGGGCCCGGCCATGCCCTCGGCCGTCGAGCGGGCCGACCGGCAGGCCGGCCCCCCGGCCCCGGCCGGCCGGGGGCCTGGCTTCATCGCGCGGGCGTTCGGGGTCACCGCGCTGCTCACCGCCGCCGGTTCCCTGCTCGGGCTGCTGCGCGATCTGCTGCTCGCCCGCTACTTCGGCGCGGACGAGGGCACCGACGCCTTCCTGGTCTCCTGGACGGTGCCGGAGACCGCGTCCCCGCTGCTGATCGAGGACGCCATGGCCTTCCTGATGGTGCCCGCCTTCAGCCTGGCCCTGGCCGCCCGCCACGACCGCACCGCCCCAGCGCCGGACAGCCCAGCGCCCAACAGCCCCAAGCGGGACACCTCCGGCCCGGACACCCCCGCCGACCCGGTCCGCGCACTGGTCGCCGCCACCCTGCCCCGGCTGGCCCTGGCCCTGGCCACCGTGTCCGCCGTCGCCGCGCTGGGCGCCCCGCAGCTGGTGGCGGTGCTCGCCCCCGGCCTGCCCGACCCCGCACTCGCCGTACGGTGCACCCGGATCACCGCCCTCACCGTGCTGCCGTTCGGCGTCGCCGGCTACCTCAGCGCCGCGCTGCGCGCCCACCACCGCTTCACCGCTCCGGCGGGCGTCTGCGTCGTCTACAACGCGGGCATCCTGGCGTTCCTGGTCGCCTGCCACGACCGGTTCGGCGTCACCGCCGCCGCCACCGGCGTCACCTTCGGCAGCGTACTGATGACCGCACTGCTGCTGCCGTCCTTCCTCCGCAGGCTGCGCGGTACCCACCGCCCCCGCCGCGCCCGCCGATCCGGCGGCGGACCGGCAGCGGCGCTGGCGTTCAGCCCGCTGGCGCTGCTGCCGGTGGTGGGCTTCTCGCTCGCCCGCCAGGCGCAGGTCTTCATCGAGCGCTACCTCGGCTCCGGACTGCCGCCCGGCACCATCTCGCACCTCAACTACGCCGCCAAGGTCGCCCAACTGGCGATGACCGCCTCCCTGCTGATCTGCACCGTCACCTTCCCGCTGATCGCGCGGGCCGTCGCGGAGGGTGACCTGCGGGCCGCCCGCGACCGGGTGGAGAAGGACCTCGCCCACGTCGGCGCGGTGGTGCTCTGCGGCACCGCCTTCCTGCTGGCCTGCGCGCCGCCCGTCGTCCACCTGCTCTTCCAGCGCGGCGCGTTCGGCCCGCAGGACACCGAGGCGACCGCCGCCGTGATGCGCGTCTACAGCGTCGGCCTGCTCGCCCAGGCGATGACCGGGGCACTGATCAGGCCGTTCTTCTCCACCCGGCCCGCCGTGCGGATCGCCGGCACCCCCGAGCCGCCCGGCGCCGCCCGACCCCGCCTCGACTGGTACCCGGTCGGCGCGATGCTGCTCGGCCTGGTCGTCACCTTCGCCGTCGGCGCCTGGGCCGCACCCCGCACCGGAGCGCTCGGCATCGCCGCCGCCAACGCCGCCGGCATCACCGTCACCGCCGGCCTGCTGCTGCACGGCCTGCGGCTGCGCGGCATCACGCTGCGGCTGCGCCAGGTGCTCGGCGGCCAGGCCCGGCTGATCGCCGCCGCGACCGCCGCGACCGCCGCGGGCACCGCCGCCGCGACCCTCGCCGGGCCGCGGCCGGTCGCCGCCGTACTGCTCGGCGGCACCGCCGTCCTCACCGTCTTCACCGCCACCGCCGCCCTGCTCGGCGCCCCCGAACCGCGCACCGTGCTGCGCGTGCTCGGCCGCGCCGGGCGACCCACCGCCGAGGGGGACCGCCATGGTCGCTGAACCACTGCCCGACGAGCTGCACCGCCCGCCGCACCGGCCCGGGGCCGACCCGCGCCGGGCGCCCTGGACCCTGATGTATCACTCCGTCGACCACTACGAGGAAGACCCCTACCTGCTCACCGTCACCCCCGAGCGGTTCGTCCGCCAGATGCGCTGGCTGCGCCGCCGAGGACTGCGCGGCGTCGGCATCGCGGAACTGCTGGCCGCCCACGCGGCGGGCCGCGCCGCCGACCTGGTCGGCCTCACCTTCGACGACGGCTACGCCGACTTCGAGACCCAGGCGCTGCCGGTGCTGCGCGCCCACGGCTTCACCGCCAGCGTGTACGTCGTCGCGGACCGGCTCGGCCGCCACAACACCTGGGACCCGGGCGGCCCCCGCAAGCGGCTGCTGACGGCGGACCAGGTCCGGGCGGTCGCCGCCGCCGGGATGGAGATCGGCTCGCACAGCCTGGTGCACACCACGTTGACCGAACTGCCCGCCGACCGGCTCACCGCCGAGACCGCCCGCAGCCGCGAGGTGCTGGAAGAGGTCGTCGGCGGCCCGGTCACCGGCTTCTGCTACCCGTACGGCACCGTCGACCAGCGGGTCGCCGACGCGGTGCGCGCCGCCGGCTACGACTACGCCTGCGCCATCGGGCACTCGCCGCTCACCGGCCGCTACGCGCTGCCCCGCTGCTACGTCGGGGACCGCGACGGCGGCTGGCGGCTGCACGCCAAACGGGCCCGGCACCTGGCCCGGAGCCTGCGCGCCGCCGTCCGGCCGCGCGGCGCGGGGGGCGGCCGGGGATGAAGGTCCTCCAGGTGATCACCGGGCTGGCGGCCGGCGGCGCCGAGCAGCAACTGCGGCTGCTGCTGCGCCACCTCCCGGACCGCCACCGCTGCGAGGTCGCCGTGCTCACCGGCCCCGGCGCGGTCGCCGCGGGCATCCGGGCCGACGGCACCCCCGTCCACCACGTCCGCATGCGCGGCAACCGCGACCCGGCCGCCGTGCCGCGCCTCACCGCGCTGATCCGCCGGGGCGGCTACGACCTGGTGCACACCCACCTCTTCCGGGCCTGCCTCCACGGCCGGCTCGCCGCCCGGCTGGCCGGGGTGCGGGCGGTGGTGGCCACCGAGCACTCGCTGCTGGACGACCGCATCGAGGGCCGCCGGATCACCCCCGCCGTACGGGCCCTCTACCTGGCCGCCGAACGGCTGGGCAGCACCACCGTCGCGGTCTCCCCCGAGGTGCGGGCCCGGCTCACCGGCTGGGGCGTGCCGCCGGACCGGGTGGAGCTGCTGCCGGGCGGCATCGACGCCGCCCGGTACGCCCGGCCGACCGCCTCCCGGGCGGCCGTGCGGCAGACGGTGCGCACCGAGCTGGGCCTGCCGCAGCGGGCGCAGGTGGTCGGCGGGGTCGGCCGGCTGGTCCCCGACAAGCGGTTCGACGTGCTGGTGGACGCGCTGCGCCTGCTCGCCGCCGCCCCGGCGGTGGGCCGCGACCCCTGGCTGCTGCTGGTCGGCGACGGACCCGAGCGGGCCGCCCTGGAGCGGCGGGCCCGGCGGCTGGGGGTGGCCCACCGCACCGTCTTCACCGGCGAGCGCGACGACGTCCCCGACCTGCTCACCGCGATGGACGTGCTGGCCGCGCCCTCCACCGAGGAGACCTTCGGCCTCGCCGTGCTGGAGGGCCTGGCGGCCGGGCTGCCCGTCCGCTACACCTGCTGCCCCGCGCTGGCCCGACTGCCCGCCGACGCGGCCCCCGGCGCCCGCCGGGTGGCCCCGGACGCGGCCTCGTACGCGGCGGAGCTGGCCGTACCCGGCGGGCGCGGCGCCGACGCGCTGCCGCAGCCGCCCGCCGTACGCCACTACGACATCGCGCGGGTCGCCGCCGAACTCGGCGCGCTGTACGACCGAGTCGGCGCCCGCCACGGCCGCTGTCCGGACCCGGCGCCCGCCCCCTGCGGCGAGCGGCTGCCCGCCGGCTGACCGCCCGCCCCGCCCCCATCCGACCCCTGGCCGCCGGACTCCCGGGCCGCCACTCCCAGGACATCGAGGACCCGACATGCCCACCGATCCCCGACCGACCGCAAGCCGCCCGAGCCGCCGCTGGTGGCCGGTACTGCTCGCCGTGCCGCTGGGCGCCGCCGCCGGTGGCGGCTACGCGCTGGCCACCGACCCGGCGTACACCACCAGCGCCTATGTGGTGGTGGTACCGCAGGGCACGGCCGACGGCAATGTCGCGGCGAACTTCGCCCAGGCGTACGGGCGGCTGGTGACGCAGCCGCAGGTGCTGACCACCGCCGCCGGACAGCTCCGCGCCACCGTCGCCCGGCTGGCCGGCCAGGTCAGCGGGACCACCTCGCCGGACGCCCCGGTGATCGAGGTCGCCGGTACGGCGGGCACCCCGCAGGCCGCCGCCGGGGCGGCCAACGCGGTCGCCCGCTCGCTGATCTCCTTCGCCAATGTGAGCAGCGCCGACACCCGGGTCAAGCTGGTCTCGCTCGCCGCCGCCGCCAACCCCGCCGCACCCGCCTCCCCGGTCCCGGGGCTCGACCTCGCCGTCGGCGCCGCAGCCGGGCTGCTGCTCGGCGGCCTGCTGATGGCGGCCCGGCCGGGCACCGCCCGCCCGGCGGCGGCAGCGGGGGCGGCCGGGGGCGAGGCGCCTGCGGGCCCGGCTGCCGCCGCTCCCGCCGGGCCCGCTGTGGACCAGGCGGCCCGTAACGGCGGTCCGGCCGTGCCGCCCCCGTCCCTCGGAGCCAGGGCCGCCCGCAACGGCCGCGCTGCCGTACCGGCCGCCGAACCCGCCCCGGCCACCAAGGCCAGGGCCAAGGCCCGCAACGGCGACTCCGCCGCGCCGGCCGCCGACCCCGCCACGCCGTCCGAGGTCGCCCCCGCCGAGCAGTCCGCCCAGCCCGCCCAGCTGGCCAAGCCCGAGCAGTCCGCCCAGCCCGAGGAGCCCGCCGCCGCGCGGGCGCGGGCCAGGACCGCCGTGCGGACCGAGGCCGCCGCGCGCACCGCTCGGGCCGGGGCGGCCGGACGTGGGCGGAGCCAGGCATGATCGAGGAGCGCACCGTATTGCCCGCCGCCCGGGTGCCCGCGACCGTGCCGCCAGCCGGGGCACGGGAGTGCTGGTCGGCCGAGGTGCGCCAGGACGACGCCGCGCTGCCGGAGCTGGCCGCCGAGTGGGACGACCTGGCCGCCCGCTGCCGCACTGCCACCTCCTTCCAGTCGGCGGCCTGGCTGGTGGCGTGGTGGCGCGCCTACGGCACCCCCGGCCGGCTGCGGCTGGTGCTGGTCCGCCGGGACGGCCGGCTGATGGCCGCCGCCGCGCTGACGGTACGTCACCGTCCCTACCCCGTCCTGGTGCCGGTCGGCTGCGGGGTCAGCGACTACGCCGACGTACTGCTCGACGACACCTGCCCCGACCAGGCCGCCGCCGCCCTCGCCGCCGCCCTCCCGGCCCACCGGCCCTGGATCGTCACCGACCTGCGCGAAGTCCGCCCGGACGCCGCCGCCCAGCGGCTGCTGACGCACTGGACCGGACGCCGCCGCCGACTGCCCGACTCGGTCTGCCAGCATCTGCCGGCCCTCCCCATGGAGGAGCTGCTGCGCCGGCTCCCCGGCCGCACCGCCCAGCGCAACCGGGTCAAGCAGCGCAAGATCGCGGCAGCCGGGGTGGTGGTCAGCGAGACCCCGGCCGAGCGGGTGCCCGACGCCGTGGACGCCATGCTGCGGCTGCACGCGCTCCAGTGGCGGGGCCGGGGCGCCACCCCCGAGCACCTGGGCGAGCGGTTCGCCCGGCATCTGCGGGAGGCCGCCCGGGGCATGGTCGCGGCCGGCCGGGCGTCGGTGCAGCAGTACCACCTGGACGGCGAACTGGTGGCCGTCAACGTCCTGCTGATCTCCCCCCGGCTGGCCGGGCTGTACATGTACGGCGCCCACCCGGGCCTGCGGCAGCGGCTGGACATCGCCGGACTGCTGTTCGGGGAGTCGCTGGCCTGCGCACTGCGCGCCGGGGTGCCGCTGCTCAGCCTGCTGCGCGGCACCGAGCCGTACAAGCAGCGCTGGCGGCCCGAGGAGGACCGCAACGACCGGCTGGTGCTCGGCGGCGGGCGGCTCGCCCCGGCCGCCGCCCTGCACATCGGCGCGGCCCGGCTGCGCGCCGCCGCCGTGCGGGCCGCCCGGACCAGGCTGCCCTGGCTGACCGCCGCCCGCACCCGGCTGCGCGAGCTGCGGGCCGGCCGCTGACCGGGAGCCCGGCCGCCGCCGTCAGGGCAGCGGCGCGCCGGGCGACCCGGACAGCAGCTCCCGGTAGACCTCGCTGGAGCGCGGGTTGCGGTCGCACTGCCAGAAGCCGTGCGGGCAGTAGTCGGTGGCGGTCTGGTAGAGCGTGTCATGGGTGCGGACCCAGTCCATCATCCGGCGGACGAACTCCGGGTCGTCGCCGTACCGGAACAGCCCCCACTCCGGGTACGACACCGGCTTGCCGTGCGCGGCGGCGAACTCCACCTGGTGGCGCAGCCCGTACGGCTGGTCGACGTAGTCGTCGAAGCCGCGACCGGGCGCCTGGTCGTAGTTGTCCATCCCGAGCACGTCGACCACGTCGTCACCCGGGTAGCAGCGGGTCCACGGGACGGCGTCCAGCCCCCGGCTGGGCGCGAAGTCGAACCGGAAGCGCTGCCCCGGCACCGAGCGCAGCACCGAGACGATCCGCCGCCAGTACAGCCGCCAGCCGTCCGGGTCGGGCGCGCAGCGGTGGGTGTAGGTGGTGCCGTTCATCTCCCAGCCCAGCACCAGGACGGTATCGGTCGCGCCGAGCCCCACCAGGGTGCGGGCCAGCCGCAGGAAGTGCCGGTCGAAGTCGCCCTCCACGCCCCGGTGGATCAGCTCCCGCACCTCGTCGTCCCCCACCTCGCCCTCGTTGTCGGCCTGCATCGGCACCCCGAGCACCAGCATCCGGTCCGCGCGGGCCAACCGCCACCGGCTCCACGGCGCCAGCACCGCCGGGTCGCCCTCGATGTCGGACCACTGGTCGCCCGAGAGGTAGGTGTGCCCCACCTGGACGTTCGCGCCGCCCAGCCACCGCGCCAGCGGGCCGATGCTGCGGACGCCGTCCTCCCAGGAGCCCAGGAACGCCCCGAACGGCACCTCGTGGCCGGGCACGGCGGTGCGGTCCGGGCCCCCGGCGGCGGGCAGGCCGTCGGCCGACACGGCGGGGGTGGCGCCGTGCGGGGCGGCGGGCCGGGGGATGGTGAACGGCGCGCTCGCGGCGGCGAGCAGCGCCAGGCAGGCGGCGGCCAGCGTCAGGCGGCCGAGCGGCATCGTCACTCCTCGGAGGGTCGGGGGTGCCGCCGACAGTAACCCCCTTGTCCGGCGAAGCAGCTGATTTATCCTCATGGCGGACATCGGGTGACACCTTCGAATGAATCGGCCCCGGTGGGCCGTCGGACGTCCGGCGCGGCGCGCTCGACGGCGGCGCCGGAAGCAGCCGGGTCCGGCGCGGCGAACCCAGGGCTCGATGCGCCTTCCCGCGCAGCCCGGCAGCAGCGCCCGGCGGTCCCGGGCACTCCGCCAAGCCACTTCGCCAAGGCACTTCGCCAAGCCACTTCGCCAAGCCACTCCGGCAGGCTTGCCCGCACGGTGCCGCACCGGCCGCCGAGCGGACCGGGCCGGGCCCGGTTAGCGTGGCCGCACGGCGCCATCGGGCACGCCGACCCCCAGCACCGAGGAGACCCGGTATGACGGAGGCGATCCAGGCGGCGCGGCCCGGCACCGACGACGCGCTGCTGTGCGAGGAGACCGTCCGGTTCACCTCCGAGCTGATCCGGATCGACACCAGCAACCGGGGCGGCGGCGACTGCCGGGAACGCCCCGCCGCCGAGTACGCCGCCGCCCTGCTGGCCGAGGCCGGACACCGCCCGCTGCTGCTGGAGTCCGCCCCCGGCCGGGCCAATGTGGTCACCCGGATCGCCGGCCGCGAACCGGCCCTGCCCGCCCTGCTGGTCCACGGCCACCTGGACGTCGTCCCCGCCGAGGCCGCCGACTGGACCGTGCCGCCGTTCTCCGGCGAGATCCGGGACGGCCTGGTCTGGGGCCGGGGCGCCGTCGACATGAAGAACACCGTCGCCACCATGCTGGCCGTCGCCCGCGCCTGGGCCCGCGAGGGCCGCCGCCCCCGCCGCGATGTGGTCCTCGCCCTCACCGCCGACGAGGAGGACAGCGCCGCCGCCGGCGCCGGCTGGCTGGCCGAGCACCACGCCGACCTGTTCGCCGGCTGCACCGAGGGCATCGGGGAGTCCGGCGGCCACACCGTGCACACCGCCGCCGGACAGCGCCTCTACCCGGTCGCCGCCGGGGAGCGCGGCACCGCCTGGCTGCGGCTGACCGCCACCGGCCGCGCCGGGCACGGCTCCCAGCCCAACGACGCCAACGCCGTCACCCGGCTCTGCGCCGCCATGGCCAGGATCGGCGCCCACCGGTGGCCGCCCAGGATCACCCCCACCGTACGGGCCGCGCTGACCGCCCTGGCCGAGGCCACCGGCACCCCGCTGGACCCCGGCTGCCTGGACGACCCGACCGGCGCCGGGGTGGACGACTTCGTCGCCCGCCTCGACCCGGCCGCCGCCACCCTGGTCGCCGGCACCCTGCGCAACAGCGCCCACCCCACCGTGCTGCGGGCCGGCGGCAAGGTGAACGTCGTCCCCGGCACCGCCACCGGCGGCGTGGACGGACGGGTGCTGCCCGGCGGCGAGCAGGAGTTCCACGCCACCCTGGACGCGCTCACCGGCCCCGACGTCGACTGGACGTACCAACACCGCACCATCCCGCTCCAGTCGCCCGTCGACGCCCCGCTGTTCGCCGCCATGCGCGATGCGCTGCTCGCCCACGACCCCGGCGCCCGGGTGGTGCCGTACGCGATGTCCGGCGGCACCGACGCCAAGCAGTTCTCCCGGCTCGGCATCACCGGCTACGGCTTCGCGCCGCTGCTGCTGCCGCCCGGCTTCGACCACCAGCGGCTCTACCACGGCGTGGACGAGCGGGTGCCCGTCGCCGCCCTGCACTTCGGCGCCCGGGTCCTGGACGACCTGCTGTCCAATGCCGGCTGACGCCCGGTCGGCGGCGTACGCTGCGGCATGGCCACCACTGCCCCGTACGGCACCTGGACATCACCGATCCGCGCCCGGGACGCCGCCGCCCACGACGGCCGGCCCGACTGGGTCGGCATCGTCGGCCCGGAGACCTGGTGGACCGAGCCCCGCCCCGCCGAGGGCGGCCGCACCACCCTGGTCCGCCGCCGCGCCGACGGCAGCACCGCCCCGCTGCTCCCCGCGCCGTGGAACGTCCGCAGCCGCGTCATCGAGTACGGCGGCCGACCCTGGGCGGCGCTGCCCGGCACTGCGGAGCGCGGCCCGGTCGCCGTCTTCAGCCACCTGGACGACCAGCGGCTGTACCGCTTCGAACCCGACACCCCCGGTGCCGTGCCGCAGCCGCTCACCCCCGAGCCCGACCACCCCGCCGCCCTGCGCTACGCCGACCCGGTGACCGCCCCCGGCGGCGCCGAGATCTGGTGCGTACGGGAGGCGTTCCACGGCCCCGGCCCCGGTGACCTGCGGCGTTCGCTGGTCGCCGTACCGCTGGACGGCTCGGCCGCCGCCGACCCGTCCGCCGTCCGCGAACTGGCCGCCGACCTGCACTTCGTCACCGGCCCCCGGCTCTCGCCCGACGGCCGCCACGCCGCCTGGCTCGGCTGGGAGCACCCGGCGATGCCCTGGGACGGCACCGCCCTGCGGGTCGCCGCCATCCACCCCGACGGCACCCTCGGCAGCCCCCGCACCGTCGCCGGCGGCCCCACCGAGGCCGTCTGCCAGGCCGACTGGCTGGACGACGCCACCCTGCTGGCCGTCACCGACCCCGACGGCTGGTGGAACCCGTACCGCGTCGACATCGCCACCGGCGCCACGACCGCTCTGCACCCGGCCCCGGAGGAGTTCGGCGGCCCGCTGTGGCGGCTCGGCCAGCGCTGGTGCGCCGTGCTGCCGGACGGCCGGATCGCCGTCACCCACGGCAGCGGCAGCCGGCGGCTCGGCATCCTCGACCCCGCCACCGGCACCCTGGACGACCTCGCCGGACCATGGACCGAGTGGGCCGCCACCCTGGACGCCCGCGACGGCCGGATCGCCGCCGTCGCCGCCGGACCCACCCGGGGCTGGGAGGTGCTGGAGATCGACCCCGCCACCCTGACCGCCACCGTCGCCGGCCACCCGCACCTCGACCCGGTCGACCCCGGCCACCTGCCGGAATCCCGGCCCCGCACCTTCACCGGCCCGGACGGCCGCGAGGTGCACGCCAACCTCCACCCGCCGCGCAACCCCGACGTCACCGCGCCGCCCGGCGAACTGCCGCCGTACGTCGTCTTCGTGCACGGCGGCCCGACCAGCCGCGCCCCGCTGACCCTGGACCTGGAGATCGCCTACTTCACCAGCCGGGGCATCGGCGTGGTCGAGGTCAACCACGGCGGCTCCACCGGCCACGGCCGCGCCTACCGCGAACGGCTGCGCGGCCAGTGGGGCGTGGTGGACGTGGCCGACTGCGCCACCGCCGCCCGCGCGCTGGCCGCCGAGGGCCTGGCCGACCCGGACCGCCTCGCCGTCCGGGGCGGCAGCGCCGGCGGCTGGACCGCCGCCGCCTCGCTGGCCACCACCGACCTCTACCGCTGCGGCACCATCAGCTACCCCGTACTGGACCTCACCGCCTGGAGCAGCGGCGGCACCCACGACTTCGAATCCCGCTACCCGGACTCGCTGATCGGCCCGCTGCCCGAGGCCGCCGACCGCTACCGCGACCGCTCCCCGGTCAGCCACGCCGACCGGATCACCGCCCCCTTCCTACTGCTCCAGGGGCTGGACGACACCATCTGCCCGCCCGCGCAGGCCGAGCGGCTGCTCGCCGGGATCGCCGGCCGGGGCGTCCCGCACGCCTATCTGACCTTCGCCGGGGAGGGCCACGGCTTCCGCCGCGCCGACACCCTCGTCACCGCGCTGGAGGCCGAACTCGCCCTGTACGCGTACGCCTTCGGCCTGGCCCGGGACGACCTCGCACCGCTGGACCTCACCGGACCGGCCGACCGGAGCGCCCGATGACCACCGCCCGGCCGCCGCGCCCGCTCACCCGGCCCCGGCGGCTGCGGCCCGGCGACCGGGTGGCCGTGGTCGCGCCCAGCGGACCGGTGCCCGCCGACCGGCTGGCGCGCGGCTGCGACCTGCTGCGCTCCTGGGGCCTGGCGGTCGAGGTGGCGCCGCACGCGCTGGACACCCACCCCCGGCTGCCCCACCTGGCGGGCACCGACGCCGACCGGGCCGGCGACCTGCAACGGGCCTGGCTCGATCCCGGCATCGCGGCGGTGGTCTGCGCCCGCGGCGGCTACGGCGTCCAGCGGCTGCTGGACCTGCTCGACTGGCCGGCCCTGGCCGAGGCACCGCCCAAGGTGCTGGTCGGCCACAGCGACATCACCGCGCTGCACCGGGCAGTCGCCCACCGGCTCGGCCTGGCGAGCCTGCACGGCCCGATGGCGGCCTCCGAAGCCCTGCTCACCGACCCGGCCACCGCCGAGCACCTGCGCCGCACCCTCTTCGAGCCGGAGACCGTACGGACCCTCACCGCACCCACCGCCGAGACGCTCGTCCCCGGCCGCGCCCGGGGCGTCACCGCGGGCGGCTGCGCCACGCTGCTCGCCGCCGAGTGCGGCACCCAGGGCTCCGGCCCCCTCCCGCCGGGCACGATCCTGCTGCTGGAGGACGTCGGGGAGGCCCTCTACCGGCTGGACCGGGTGCTCACCCAGCTGCTCCGCTCCGGGCAGCTGGCCCAGGTCGCCGGGATCGCCCTCGGCAGCTGGACCGGGTGCGGTCCCGCCGACCCGGTCCGTGAGCTGATGCTGGACCGGCTGGGCCCGCTCGGCGTACCGATCGTCCGGGAGCTGGGCTTCGGCCACGGCCCGAGCACGCTGACCGTACCGCTGGGCGCCGACGCCGTACTGGACGCCGACGCCGCCACCCTCACCCTGACCGCCCCCGCGCTCCGCTGACGCCCGGGACCGGGGGCACCGGGAGGCCGCCGCGCCGGACGGTAGACTGGCCCGCATGGCTGTTCTCTCCGGGCATTAGCGGCGCACGGTCCGCACCGCGCCACCAGGTCCCCGCCGTCCCGCCGGTCCCCGCCGAGCAGCGCCCCAGCGGCGCGCCCGGGGCCGCCCGCCCCCAGGAGTACTACCGCCATGATCGCCGCCAACGCCGTCGAACTGCGCGCCGGCGCCCGCATCCTCCTTGAGTCCGCCAGCTTCCGGGTCGCCCCCGGCGACCGGATCGGCCTGGTCGGCCGGAACGGCGCGGGCAAGACCACCCTCACCAAGGTGCTGGCCGGCGAGGGCGCCCCCGCCGGTGGCAGCGTCACCCGCTCCGGCCAGGTCGGCTACCTGCCGCAGGACCCGCGCACCGGCGACCTCGACGTGCTCGCCCGCGACCGCGTCCTGTCCGCCCGGGGGCTGGACTCGGTGCTGCGCAACATGCGCCTCACCGAGGAGAAGATGGCCAACGGCAAGGGCGCCACCCGCGACAACGCGATGAAGAAGTACTCCCGGCTGGAGACCGAGTTCCTCACCAAGGGCGGTTACGCCGCCGAGGCGGAGGCCGCCACCATCGCGGCCAGCCTGGGCCTGCCGGACCGGGTGCTCGGCCAGCCGCTGCACACCCTCTCCGGCGGCCAGCGGCGCCGGGTGGAGCTGGCCCGCATCCTGTTCTCCGACTCCGACGTGCTGCTGCTGGACGAGCCGACCAACCACCTGGACGCCGACTCGATCAGCTGGCTGCGGGACTTCCTGAAGACCTACCGCGGCGGCTTCATCGTGATCTCGCACGACATCAACCTGGTGGAGACCGTGGTCAACAAGGTCTTCTACCTGGACGCCAACCGGTCGTGCATCGACATCTACAACATGGGCTGGCGGCAGTACCAGCAGCAGCGCGAGGCCGACGAGAAGCGCCGCAAGCGCGAGCGCGCCAATGCCGAGAAGAAGGCGTCCGCGCTCAACTCGCAGGCCGACAAGATGCGCGCCAAGGCCACCAAGACCGTCGCCGCGCAGAACATGGCCCGCCGCGCCGAGAAGCTGCTGGCCGGTCTCGACCAGGTCCGCCGCTCCGACCGGGTCGCCAAGCTGCGCTTCCCGGACCCGGCTCCCTGCGGCAAGACCCCACTGACCGCCGAGGACCTCTCCAAGTCCTACGGCTCACTGGAGATCTTCGCCGGGGTGGACCTGGCCATCGACCGGGGCTCCAAGGTCGTCGTCCTCGGCCTCAACGGCGCCGGCAAGACCACCCTGCTGCGGATGCTGGCCGGGGTGGAGCAGCCGGACACCGGCGAGGTGCGGCCCGGCCACGGGCTCAAGCTGGGGTACTACGCCCAGGAGCACGAGACGCTGGACCCGGACCGTACGGTGCTGGAGAACATGCGCTCCGCCGCGCCGGACATGGACCTGGTGGAGATCCGCAAGATCCTCGGCTCCTTCCTGTTCTCCGGCGACGACGTGGACAAGCCCGCCGGGGTGCTCTCCGGCGGTGAGAAGACCCGGTTGGCCCTGGCCACCCTGGTGGTCTCCAGCGCCAATGTGCTGCTGCTGGACGAGCCCACCAACAACCTGGACCCGGCCAGCCGCGAGGAGATCCTGGGCGCGCTGCGGTCCTTCACCGGCGCGGTGGTGCTGGTCACCCACGACGAGGGTGCGGTGGACGCGCTCCAGCCGGAGCGGATCATCCTGCTGCCGGACGGCGTGGAGGACCTCTGGAGCGCCGCCTACTCCGACCTGGTCTCGCTCGCCTGATCCGGTCCGGATCGCCGGGCGGCCGCGCCCGAGGCGGGTCCGGGCTGGACACCGGGTCCTGCAACTGGACCAGAAGAGTTCATATCCGGGCTCCGCCCACCGCCTTTCGGCGGGAAGCGGAGCCCGATCTTCTTTGTTTGTGTTTTATCCGTGAAAGCCGGGCTGATCAGCTATTTCTCCTGAGTCGCCCGGCCATCTCGGGGGCGTGCGGCCCAAGGGCGAGCGCCCTTGCAGTGAGCGGGCGCCACCCAGCGTGCGCACTTTCCCCGTAACGACCTTGTGGAATGGGTGGCCAGGATGCCGCCCATGGGTGATCATGGGAATCCGATCGAGCACTGCAACGAGGAGGCACGGGTGGCCGAGACTCTGAAAAAGGGCAGCCGGGTAACCGGTGCCGCACGTGAGAAGCTCGCGGCCGAGCTGAAGAAAAAGTACGACTCCGGGGCGAGTATTCGCGCCCTCGCGGAGGAGACCGGTCGCTCCTACGGCTTCGTGCACCGCATGCTCAGTGAGTCCGGAGTGACCCTTCGGGGCCGGGGCGGTGCCACGCGCGGCAAGGCCAAGGCTACGGCGGCTGCCGGCTCCTGACGGGGCCGCCGAACCGGCGGGCGCACCCGAACCGACCGGGGCCCGCCGGGACCGTAGCGCAGCACACCCAATCCCAGATCCGCATCCCAGATCCGACGACGCGGCGGCCGGGCACCGGCCGGGCCCGGTGGCCTCTGCGCACTGGTCCCGCAGGCGCCCCGGCCGCCGTTCGCTGCCACCCGGTGGTTACTCTTCGGTAGCGTCCCCGTTCCGGGGGACCGCTGGAGACCTGGAGGTTGCCGTGACCACTCCCGCCGACCAGCCGCCCGCCACCCCCGGCAGTGGGCCGGAGGAGTGGGAGCGCAGCGGCGTCCGGCTCCGGATCGAGGACGCCCTCGCCACCGTCACGCTCTGCCACCCGCAGCGGCGCAACGCCCAGACCCCCGCCATGTGGCGGGCGCTGGCCGCCATCGGCCGCGCACTGCCCGGCACCGTACGGGTGGTGGTGCTGCGGGCCGAGGGGGTCTCCTTCTCGGCCGGTCTGGACCGCGCCATGTTCACCCCCGAGGGCATCCCCGGCGAGCCCGGCCTGCTCACGCTGGCCGCCGCCGGCGACGCCGAACTCGACGCCGCCATCGCCGGCTACCAGGAGGCGTTCACCTGGTGGCGCCGCGCCGACCTGGTCACCGTCGCCGCCGTGCAGGGGCATGCGGTCGGGGCCGGGTTCCAGCTCGCTCTGGCCTGCGACCTGCGGGTGGTGGCGGAGGACGCCCGGTTCGCCATGAAGGAGACCACGCTCGGGCTGGTCCCCGACCTGGGCGGCACCAAGCCGCTCACCGATCTGGTCGGGTACGCGCGGGCGCTGGAGATCTGCGTGACCGGGCGCTGGGTGCACGCGGCGGAGGCGGTGCGCAGCGGGCTGGCGGCGCTCTGCGTACCGCTGGACGAGCTGGACGACGCCGCCCGGGACCTGGCCGCCGCGCTGCTGGCGGCGCCGCGCTCCGCCGTCAACGAGACCAAGGCCCTGCTCCAGGGCGCCGCCGCCCGCAGCTACGACCAGCAGCGCGCCGCCGAACGCGCCGCCCAGGCCCGCCGCCTCCGCGACCTCGCCGACCTGGGCGACTGACCCCTCGGGGCCGGGGCGGCGAGCGCCGCCCCGGCCCGCCGCCGGGCCGTACGTACCGCCGGGCGGGCCCGCACACCGGGTCCGCCCGGTCGGCTAGGTGGCCGGTCCGGCCAGTACGGGGCTGCCGTCCGGGCTCTCGGAGCGACCGCAGGTGCAGACCTCCGTCCCGAGCGGCGCCGGCTCCCGCTCGGCCTCGCGTCCGGCGGCACCGCCGCCGCCGTCCGGTACGGCGGCGGCGCTGCGGTGCTCCCGCCACAGGTGGTAGAGGGCAAGGCCGAAGATCACACTGCCGACCACATTGGCGACGAAGTGCCACCAGACCCGGTAGGTGGTCAGTCCCGCCCCCGGCTCCAGCGTGCCGAACCAGGTGGACAGGCCGATGGCCCGCTGTGCGCCGAAGGCGACCGACAGCGTCAGGGAGAGGTGCTCCAGGCCGTGGATGCCCTGCATCCAGACGCCCATCTTGGCCCACTTGCGGGAGGTGGGATGTCTGGTGGCGTCCCGGGTCACCAGGGCGACGCCGACCAGTCCGGCAAGGAAGATCAGGTTGCCGACCAGGTGCAGGATCTCCATGCCGAGCGTGGCCTTGGACGGGTCCACCTGCCCCATGCCCCGGGCCAGGCCGTCGCCCCACGGCGTCATCCAGGACGGTGCGTTGGGGTGGGCGATCCAGTATCCGGCCTGGGCCACATGCTCCTGGAGGTGTCCGGCCTGGCCGACCACGCCGAGCGCCAGCAGGCCGATGGCCAGCGGGCGCAGCCAGGGCCGGACCGTCGTCCCCCGGCCGGCGAAGGCCAGCACGCCCACCGCCAGCCACATGACGACGGCCCAGAGGGTGAGGAGGACGGCGCCGGTGACATCCAGGGTGGAGACTAACGGCGCATGCGACATACCGGGCATATCCATTGAGTGGTTCATACACACACTCCTAGCGCGCGCAGCGAAGCGATGACTCCACCCGTCATCGGGCATCCTCGCGGCTGTCACGTTAAGTCCCGGCGGCGCCGCCGACTACTTCCATCGTGCTCTCTTCACGCCGTTCTCTCCGGACGCCGTTCTCTCCGGACGCCGTTCTCTTTGGGACGCCGTTCTCTCCCGACGCCGTGCCCTCTCCGAGACGGCGCCGCGCCGCGGCGGGCGGCACCGAGCCGCGCGGCCCCGGGCACGCGCAGCTCGGAGGCCGCCCGCCCAGGGCTAGAGACTGCGCAGCGCCCCGCCGTCCACCGGCAGCATCACCCCGGTGAGGTAGGAGGCGGCGGGGGAGAGCAGGAAGGCGGCGACCCGGCCGAACTCCTCCGGGGTGCCGTAGCGCCGCAGCGGCACACTGGCCGCGCCACGGGCTCGCGCCCCCTCCGGGTCGCCGCCGAGCGCGTCCAGCTCCCGTACCCGGTCGGTGTCGATCCGGCCCGGCAGCAGCCCGACCACCCGGATGCCGCGCGGCCCCAGCTCGTCGGCCAGGGTCTTGGCGACCATCGCCAGCCCCGGCCGCAGCCCGTTGGAGACGGCCAGGCCGTCGATCGGCTGCCGTACGGACCCGGAGAGCACGAAGCCGATCACCCCGCCCTCGCCCAGCGCCGCCGCCGTGGCCCGAGCGAGCCGCAGCGCGCCCAGGAAGACGGACTCGAAGGCGTCCCGCCAGCTGTCGTCGTCCACGGTGGTGACGCTCCCGGCGGGCGGCCCGCCGACGCTGATCAGCACGCCGTCCAGCCGCCCGAACCGGGCCTGCGCAGCGGCCACCAGCCGCTCCGCGGTGCCCGAATCGGCGTTGTCGGCCGCCAGCCCGAGAGCCCTGGGCAGCCCGCCGAGTTCGGTGGCGGCTTTGTCGACCGACTCCTGCTCGCGCCCGGTCACCACGACCCGTGCGCCCTCCGCCACCAACTGGTGGGCGGTGGCCAGCCCCAGCCCTCGGGTGGAGCCGGTCACGATGAAGACTCTGTCCCGCAGTCCAAGATCCATGGCCCTATAATGCCCCTCGCCCGCCCGGCAGCCCCGCCCCGCCGCACCGACGCGCCCCGTGCCGCCCACCCCGCCGGCGGACCGGCGAGGCCGTGCGGGAGGTCAGGTGCCCGCACGGCCCCACCCGCACCCTTCCCCTCGGGCACCGCCGTCACCCCTCCGGCCGCCCCCCGGACCGCCGCAGCCGCTCGCCCCGCTTGCCGAAGCCCGCCCCGCCGTCGCGGCTCCGCGCCACGCCCTCGCCGCCCGGCATCGGTCCACCGGTCGCTCCCTG
Source organism: Streptomyces sp. NPDC092296 (assembly GCF_044755465.1). Classification (NCBI taxonomy): domain Bacteria; kingdom Bacillati; phylum Actinomycetota; class Actinomycetes; order Kitasatosporales; family Streptomycetaceae; genus Streptomyces; species Streptomyces sp. NPDC092296. Next base: position 126,702 of record NZ_JBIVRB010000010.1, read on the forward strand.
TTCCCCGGCGGCCCGTACCGGTGCCGGCGCCCCCTGCGGCCCGGCTCACGGCGGACGGCGTCAACCGCGCGCCGCACCCGCCCGTCCTCCGGTGGCGGGAATCCCCTCGCCCCGAAGCGCGGCGTCGCCGCCCGCTACTCCCCGGGCCCGGCCGCCACCGTGGCCGCCGCCAGCGGCTCGGGCCCGTCGGCGGCGGTCTCGCCCAGGTCGGCGGCGGCCTTGGCCTCCCGCAGCTCCCTGACCTCCCGCCGCAGCAGCACCACCCAGCCCACCGGCACCATCGCGGTGAACAGCCACCACTGCACCGCGTACGCCATGTGCGGGCCGATGTCCGAGTGGTCCGGGTCGGGCAGCAGCTCGGCCTGGGCGCGCGGCTTGGGCGAGGTGCCGACCAGCTCCAGGTAGCCGCCGAGCACCGGGCCGCCGAGCCGCTTGGCCTGCTGCTCGCTGTTGATCATCATGTACTGCCGGTCCGGCAGCCCGCCCCGGTCCCGGATGCCGCTGCTGCCGCTGGTCTCGTCCGCCCGCAGCCGCCCGGTCACGGTGACCTCACCGGTCGGCGCCGCCGGCACCCTGGGGTAGACGGTGGCGTCGGTACCGGAGTCCACCCAGCCCCGGTTGACCAGCACCCGGCTGCCGTCCGAGGTGACCAGCGGTGTGATCACGAAGTACCCGATCCGGTCGCCGTCGGCGTCGGTGCGCTGGCGCACCACGAACTCGTCGGCGGCGTCGTAGTGCCCGGTCGCGCTGACCCGCCGCCAGGTGAGGTCGGTCGGGATGTCGAATCCCGGCCTGGTCAGGGAGCCGATCGGCACCGGCTCGGCCGCCAGGTTCCGGCCGATCAGGGTGTTGCGCGCCACCCGGGCCTCATGGCGGTGCAGCTGCCAGAAGCCCAGCCGGATCATCACCGGCACCAGCAGCACCGCGAGCAGCGTGGTGATCGCCCAGCGCCGGGAGAGCAGAAATCGGTACACACCGGCACGGTACCCGTGCCGCCCCGGCCGCCCCCCGCCGGGGGGTGCGGCCGTCAGGACGACGGCCCGCCGGGGTGCGGCACCCGCGTCTGCGGGGCCACATCGCGCAGCAGCTGGAGGAACGCCTGCTCGTCCAGCACCGGAGTGCCGACCTCCCGCGCCCGCCGGGCCTTGCCGCTCCAACTGCCCGGCTCATTGGTGACCAGCACACTGGTCAGCCGGCTGACCGACGTCGCGACGTGCAGCCCGGCCTCCACCGCCCGGTCCTCCAGCAGCTCCCGTTCGGTCGCGGTGTCGCCGCTGAACGCCACCCGCATCCCCTGCACCAGCGGGCCGCCCTCCTGCCAGCGGCCGGGGTTGGGGTACGGGCAGGGCGGCCGCTTGCGCGACGGCCGGTAGGACCCCCACGAGGAGCGCCCACCGCTGCGCGCGCCCGGCACCGACGGCTCGGCGCCGCTCACCTCGACCGGCGCCACACAGGCCGTCAGCGGCAGCGCCGCCCCGGCCGCCGCCGCCAGGTGCAGGCTGGGCCGGAACGCCTCCGCCAGCACCCGGGCGTCGTCCAGCGCGTGGTGGGCCCGCTGCTGGGCCACGCCGAAGTGCGCGGCCAGCGACTCCAGCTTGTGGTTGGGCAGCGGCAGCCCCAGGTCGCGGGAGAGCACGATGGTGCAGAGCCGCTGCTCCACCGGCGCCGCGCCGCCCATCCGCAGGAACTCCCGGGCGATCATGTTCCAGTCGAAGAGCGCGTTGTGCGCCACCAGCACCCGCCCGGCCAGCCGCGCCGCCAGCTCGGCCGCCACCTCGGGGAAGGTCGGCGCGCCGTCCAGCACCTCGCTGGTGAGGCCGTGGATCCAGACCGGCCCCGGGTCGCGCTCCGGGTTGACTGGCGAGTACCAGTGGTCGATCACATCGCCGTACCCGTCCAGCCGGTAGACGGCGGCCGACACGATGCGGTCGGTGCGCCCCAGGCCGGTGGTCTCCACGTCCACGACGGCGTAGCCCTGCGGGTACGCGGAGGGCCAGACGGGCGGCGGCGGGCAGGCGAAGGGGGCCGGCCACTGGGCCTCCCCCTCCGACGGGTCGAGGGCGTGCATGGTGGATCACCATACGGGCAATCGCGGACATCGACGGTGCGGTCGCCGCAGTCCGCCGGGCCGCACCCGCCCGGCCTGCGGCGATCGGCGGCCCGCCGGGCTGTCCGACCCAGGCACTAAGCTGGGCCGGGACAGAGGAGGTGGCCGCCGTTCTCATCGACTCCTTCGGCCGCACGGCCGTCGACCTGCGGGTGTCGCTGACCGACCGTTGCAACCTCCGCTGCACCTACTGCATGCCGGAGGAGGGGTTGCAGTGGCTCGGCAAGCCGCAGCTGCTGACCGATGAGGAGATCGTCCGGCTGGTCGGTGTCGCGGTGCGCGACCTGGGGGTCACCGGCGTCCGGTTCACCGGCGGCGAGCCGCTGCTGCGGCCCGGTCTGGTCGGCATCGTGGCCGCCTGCGCGGCCCTGGAGCCGCGCCCGGAGCTGTCGCTGACCACCAATGGCATCGGGCTGGCCCGTACCGCCGCCGCGCTGCGCGGCGCGGGCCTGGACCGGGTCAATGTCTCGCTGGACACCCTGGACGCGGCCACCTTCCACACCCTCACCCGGCGCGACCGCCTCCGGGACGTGCTGGCCGGGATGGCCGCCGCCGACGCGGCCGGGCTGACCCCGGTGAAGGTCAACACGGTGCTGATGCGCGGCGTCAACGACCACGAGGCCGCCGACCTGCTGGCCTGGTGCCTGGAGCGCGGCTATGAGCTGCGCTTCATCGAGCAGATGCCGCTGGACGCCCAGCACGGCTGGGACCGCAGGTCGATGGTCACCGCCGAGGAGATCCTGGAGCGGTTGGCGGCCCGCTTCGCCCTCACCCCCGAGCCGTCCACCCGGCGCGGCGCGGCCCCCGCCGAGCGGTGGCTGGTCGACGGCGGTCCGGCCGTCGTCGGGGTGATCGGCTCCGTCACCCGGCCGTTCTGCGCGGCCTGCGACCGCACTCGCCTCACCGCCGACGGCCAGGTCCGCAACTGCCTCTTCGCCCGCGAGGAGACCGATCTGCGGGCGGCGCTGCGCTCCGGTGCGGGGGACGCGGAGCTCGCACGGCTCTGGCGGGCGGCGATGTGGGGCAAGAAGGCGGGCGCCGGGATCGACGATCCGGAGTTCCTCCAGCCGGTCCGGCCGATGTCCGCGATCGGCGGCTGAGCGCCCCCGGTCGCCGGGGGTGCCGGGCGTCAGCCCTGGGTACCGGGCTCGGTCCAGTCGGCCAGCGGCACCACGTCCTTGAGGAAGCCCCGGACGCCGAGGAACTGCGACAGCTGCTCGCGGTGCTCCTCGCAGGCCAGCCAGGTCTTGCGGCGCTCCGGGGTGTGCAGCTTGGGGTTGTTCCACGCCAGCACCCACACAGCCGGCACCCGGCAGCCCTTGGCCGAGCAGACCGGCGCCCCGTCAGGTCCCTGCCCGGCGGGGCCGCCGCCCAGCGGCAGGCCGAAGTCGGGGCGGGGCTGCTGAGGGGTGGTCATCGCGCGGTTCCTGACGTGCGGGGGACGGTCCGGCGATCAGTCTGCCACCCGCTGCCGGCCGCAGGTCGGCGCCCGTACGGCGGCGGACATGGGTGACGCCGGGCAGCCACGGGGGGAGCCGCCCGGCGTCGGTCCATCACTCCGACGGGGGATACGGAGCGCGTAGGAAGTATTGCACGCATGTACACCCGGGCACCCATGGAACCCCGGATTGATCACAGGTTCCGGTGCCGCCCGGCGGCCGGGCCCGCGGAGCGCGGCGTCAACGCCGCTCCCAGCCCGACTCCTCCGCCTCGCCGACCAGGGTGACCGGCTCGTCGCGGCCCGCCGAGGCGTCCGGATCGTCGGTCCTGTCCGGGTCGCCCCGGTCGAGGGTCGGTGTCGGCGGCTCGTCGATGAAGCTCTTGGGCAGGCCGGGGGCGTTCTCCCGGCCGGCGTTGGCGATCACCACGGCGATGTACGGCAGGATCAGCCCGCCCACCAGCGCCACCCAGGCGATCGGCCGCTCCACGTTCCACAGCACCACGGCCAGGATCACGCAGACGGTCCGGATCGACATGGAGATGATGTAGCGCCGCTGGCGGCCCCGCACATCGTCGGTGAGGCTCGCGCGTGCCCCGGTGATCCGGAACACCCCGTCGTCACGCCCGATGCTCTTGCCCATCGCCCTCGCCGCCCTCGTCCCCCCGCATCGCCCCGTTTCTTCGGGCGATTCCACGGTACGCCGCCCGGTGCACGCGCCGGAAGTCGGCCCCGCCGTGTCGCGGCGCCGCCCGGGAGTAGTCGCGTGGGTGCCAGGGCAGACGCCCTGCTGCACCCCGGCGCCGGTCCGGGAAGGGACGTAGGGAGAGAAGATGACGTTCGTATGGGCCATCGTCGCGGGCCTGATCATCGGGGTGATCGCCAGGCTGATCCTGCCCGGCCGGCAGCCGATCCCGATCTGGCTGACCATTCTGCTGGGCATCGTCGGCGGGCTGATCGGCAATGTGATCGCGTCGGCCCTCGGGGTCCGGGTGACCGGGGGGTTCGACTGGATTCGGCACATCCTCCAGGTCGTCGTCGCGGCCGTACTGATCAGCCTGGTCGCCCCGGCCTGGGGTCGGCGGCGGGTGTAGGCGAGGCAGGCGCACCGCGCCGGGCGGGCCCACGGCGGCCCGCCCGGCGGCCCCGGCCCCGCCGGGGCCCGAGGCGGGTCTCAGGACGCCTGGCTGACCGAACTCATGTTGAAGTCCGGCACCCGCACCGGCGGCATCGCGGCCCGGGTGAACCAGTCGCTCCACTCGCGCGGCAGGCAGCGCTCGGTGCGGCCCGCCTCGGTGATCCGGCCCAGCAGGTCCACCGGCGACTCGTTGAACCGGAAGTTGTTCACCGCGCCGACCACCTCGCCGCCCTCCACCAGGTAGACGCCGTCCCGGGTGAGGCCGGTGAGCAGCAGCGTCGCCGGGTCCACCTCGCGGATGTACCAGAGGCAGGTCAGCAGCAGCCCCCGTTCGGTACGGGCCGCCATCTCCTCCAGCGTCGGCGCGGCGGCCTGGTCGGCGGTCTCCAGCACCAGGTTGTCGATGCCCGGGGCGACCGGCAGCCCGGTCAGCTCGGCGGAGTGCCGGCTGGTCAGCAGGTTGGCCAGCTCGCCGTCCCGGACCCAGTCGGTCGCGGCCAGCGGCAGCCCGTTGTCGAAGACCGACTGCTCGCCGCCGGAGGAGTGCGCGATCACAAAGGGCGCGGCCTCAAGGCCCGGGTGCGCCGGGTCCGAGCGCAGGGTCAGCGGCAGCGGCGTCAGCCGCTCGCCGAGCCGGGTGCCGCCGCCGGGGCGGCTGAAGACGGTACGGCCCTCGCTGGCGTCCCGGCCGCCGGTGGACCAGCCGAGGTAGACCATCAGGTCGGCCACGGCGGATGGCGGCAGCAGGGTCTCGTACCGCCCGGCGGGCAGCTCGATCTTCCGCGCGCCCCAGGCCAGCCGCCGGGCGAGCTGCTCCTCCATGGCGCCGGGGTCCACATCGCGGAAGTCCCGGGTGGCGGCGCCGGCCCAGGCGGAGCCGGACAGGTCGCCGGTCTTGGCGTTGAGCTCGACCGTGCCGGTGGGCTGGTCGTGGCGCAGCCGCAGGCCGGTGGAGCTGCCCAGGTAGCTGGAGGTCGTCTCGTGCCGGGCGAAGCCGTACAGCAGCCGCCCGGCGGCCCGGGAGCGGGCGAACGCCTCGCCCAGCGCCGGGGCGAAGTCCGCGAAGACCTCGATGCCGGTCTCGGCGGGCCCGGCGGTGAAGTCGGCGGCGGCCGACGAGGACGCCTCGGCGCCGACCAGCGGCCGGGCGTCCTCGGCGGGCCCGGCGTCGCGGGCGGCGGCCTCGGCCGCGCGGACCAGGGCCGCCAGCTCGTCGGCGGTGACGGCCTCGCGGGAGACCACGCCGGAGGCGGTGCCCTGGGCGCCGTCCACGGTGGCGATCACGGTGAGGGTGCGGCTGCGGGTGACGCCGTTGGTGGTGAGCGCGTTGCCGGCCCAGCGGAGGTTGGCGGAGGACTCCTCGTCCGCGATGACGACGCAGCCGTCCGCGCGGGACAGTTCGAGGGCCCGTTCGACGATCTCGTGCGGCGGGGTGCCGTGGGTGGTCCGCATCAGCGACCCGCCTCCTGCTGGGTGTTGAGCACATTGACCTTGCGGAACAGCGCGGACGGGCAGCCGTGGCTGACCGCCGCCGTCTGGCCGGGTTGGGCCTTGCCGCAGTTGAACGCACCGCCGAGCACATAGGTCTGCGGGCCGCCGACGGCCTCCATGGAGCCCCAGAAGTCGGTGGTGGTGGCCTGGTAGGCGACGTCCTTGACCTGGCCGGCCAGCCGGCCGTTGCGGATCGCGAAGAACCGCTGCCCGGTGAACTGGAAGTTGTACCGCTGCATGTCGATCGACCAGGAGCGGTCACCGACGATGTACACGCCGTTCTCCACGCCCGCGATCAGCTCCTCGGTGTCGGGGCCGCCGACGGCCGGGCGCAGCGACACATTGGCCATCCGCTGCACCGGCACATGGGCGGGGGAGTCCGCGAAGGCGCAGCCGTTGGAGCGGCCCAGGCCCTTGAGCCGGGCCATCCGCCGGTCCAGCTGGTAGCCGACCAGCGTGCCGTCCTTGACCAGGTCCCAGGACTGCGTCCGCACGCCCTCGTCGTCGTAGCCGATGGTGGCCAGGCCGTGCTCGGCGGTGCGGTCGCCGGTCACCTGCATGACCTCGGAGCCGTACGCGAGGGTGCCGAGCTTGTCGAAGGTGGCGAAGGAGGTGCCCGCGTACGCGGCCTCGTAGCCGAGCGCCCGGTCCAGCTCGGTGGCGTGGCCGATGGACTCGTGGATGGTCAGCCACAGGTTGGACGGGTCGACCACCAGGTCGTACCGGCCGGCCCGGATGCTCGGGGCGCGCATCTTCTCGGCGAGCAGCTCGGGGATCTCCGCCAGCTCCCGGTCCCAGTCCCAGCCGGTGCCGCGCAGGTACTCCCAGCCGCGCCCGGCGGGCGGGGCGATGCTGCGCATCGAGTCGAAGGCCCCGGTGCGGTCGTCCACCGCGACCGCCTCGATCACCGGGTGCAGCCGGATGCGCTGCTGGGTGGTGACCGTGCCCGCCGTGTCCGCGTAGAACTTGTTCTCCTGGACGGTCAGCAGCGAGGCGTCCACATGGGAGACCCCGTCGGCGTCCAGCAGCCTGCGGCTCCACTCCGCGAGCAGCGCGGTCTTCTCCGCGTCGGGCACCTCGAAGGGGTTGACCTCGTACGAGGAGACCCACACCGCGTCCGGGTAGACCGGCTCGTCGGCCAGCTCCACCCGGTCGTCGCCGCCCGCCGCCGCGCTGACCCGCGCGGAGAGCCGGGCCACCGCCACCGCCTGCTCCGCCACCCGCACCGCCGCGTCCGCCGTCAGGTCGACCCCGGCGGCGAAGCCCCAGGCGCCGTCCAGCAGCACCCGGACGGCGAAGCCCAGCTGGACGCCGTCGGAGGTGCCCGAGGGGCGGGCGTCGCGCAGCCGCCAGGAGGCGTTGCGAATCCGCTCCAGCCGGAAGTCGGCGTGGCCGGCGCCCAGCTCCCGGGCCCGGCCGAGAGCGGCGTCCGCCAGGGCGCGTAGCGGCAGCGCGAGGAAGAGCGGATCGACGGCCCGAGGACGGGCCGTGGTGGGTGACTGCGGCATGGGACTCCCTGTCCGGGTCGAGGGGTCGCCGCCCGTGCCGGGGGTCTCCCGAGGGGCGGCGCTCGGGCGCCCCCGCACAGGGTCGCCCACGTCGCATCATGTCGCGTCCGTCGGCCCGCTGCCAGCGAGTTCCCGATCACCGGGCGGGTGTTTCCGTCGGGCCGGGGTGGCCCGCCCGGCGGCGGTGGGTGCGGCCTACTCCGGGTCGAAACATTTCGAGGCCGGGCTACTCGGAAACCGGAAGTGCCACCGTCAGATTTCCGGTGCACGGGGGTTGACCCGTGGAAATCGCTGGCCCTAGGTTTCCCGGAACTTGCGGGGCAGCCATCGAAACTTTCGAAACCGCCCAGGTCGGACGACGACCGGGGCCGGGTGCTCCGCCATGCCTGAAAGGGACACAAGGTGATCAAGGTGACCCGCGCCGCGGTCTGCGGCGCCGCGACAGTGGCCGTGCTCGTCTCCGCACTCGCCCTGCCCTCCGCTTCGGCCCACCCCGGCAAGCGCCACATCCCGGCCCCGCCCAAGGCCCCCGCCGCGAAGGCGCAGACGCTCGGCTCGCTCGGCCTGCGGGCGGGCGTCCGGATCGGCACCGCGGTCGACATGTCCGCGCTGGCCGACGACGCGCCGTACCGGGCGAAGGTGGCCGGGGAGTTCTCCTCCGTCACCCCGGAGAACGTCATGAAGTGGGACGCCGTGGAGCCCACGCGCGGCACCCACGACTGGAAGGCCGCCGACACGCTGGTGGACTTCGCCCGCTCCCACAACCAGCTGGTCCGGGGCCACACCCTGATCTGGCACAACCAGCTGCCGTCCTGGGTCACCGGCGGCAACTGGACCACCGCCCAGCTGCGGGACATCCTGCACCGCCACATCACCGACGAGGTCTCGCACTTCAAGGGCAAGGTCTGGCAGTGGGACGTCGTCAACGAGGCGTTCAACGACGACGGCACCATGCGCGACACCATCTGGCTCCAGAAGCTCGGCCCCGGCTACATCGCCGACGCCTTCCGCTGGGCCCACCAGGCCGACCCCAAGGCCAAGCTGTACATCAACGACTACAACATCGAGGGCGTCAACGCGAAGAGCACCGCCCTCTACCAGCTGGTCTCCCAGCTGCGCCGGCAGGGCGTGCCGATCGACGGCGTCGGCATCCAGGGCCACCTGGACGTCCAGTACGACACCCCCGGCGACATCGTCGACAACATGAAGCGGCTGGACGCCCTCGGGCTGGAGACCGCCATCACCGAGGCCGACGTGCGCATCCCGCTGCCGCTGGACAGCACCAAGCTGGAGGCCCAGGCCCAGGCGTACAACGTGCTGCTCCAGGGCTGCCTGCTCACCCGGCACTGCACCGACTTCACGGTCTGGGGCTTCACCGACAAGTACTCCTGGGTGCCCAGCACCTTCGCCGGTGAGGGCGCGGCCAACATCATGGACGAGAACTACCGGACCAAGCCCGCCTACCGGGCGCTCAGCCAGGACCTGATGCTGGCGGCCAGGGGCCGCTGACCGGCCACCGGGCGGGGCGGTCCGACGGCCCGCCGCCCCGCCCGGGGTCCGTACCCCGGGCAGCCGTCTTCCCGGGCAGCCGTCTTCCTGGGCAGCCGTGGTTCCGGGCCGCCGTGCTGAACCCGTCAACCGGCGCGCCGGCGGCGCCCGGTGACGATCAGCACCGCCAGCACGATCAACCCGGACACGGCGAACGCCGCGCCCCCGCACGCGGTCACCGCCCGGCTGCGCCCGGACTCGCCCAGTGACAGCAGCGACATGCCGAGCAGGAACGACACCCCGGCCGCGACCACCACCGTCCCCAGCCATGCGTCCCGGACGGCCGCCCGCAGCCTGCTGCGGCGGTCCCCGAAACTGCCGAGCAGCCGCGCCAGCGCCGGGTCCCGGTCGGCCAGGTGCTGCTCGATATCGGCGAGAACCCGCTGGTCGTGCATGGAGAGACCCATCGGCCGCCTCCCGTGGTTCGGCTGGTGCGCGGTGCCGCCACCGCCGTCCCATCGACCGGGCGGAGCCGCGCCGTACCTCTCTCCAGCGTCCCACGGCCGGTGCCGACCGGCGCGCCGATCAAGAGCCCCGCACGCGCGGGCGTACGCCCATCGGCCGCGCGCCGGGTGGCACCCTCCTGAGCCGCCCCCGCGCTGCCAACGCCCCCCGATGGCCCCGGCCTGTCGGCGGGTGTGCGGCGGCCGCGGTGCCCAGGATGCCGCCATGACTCACGCATCCCGAGCCGCCGCGTCCCGGCGCGCCGCCCTGTTCCCGCTCGCCGTCAGCGCCGCGCTGGCGCTCTCCCTGCTGCCCGCGCCGTCCGCCTCCGCCAGGGGCGCCGCCGGTCCCACCGCCGCCGCGCGCCGGGTCTCCGGCTACCTCCAGGGCATCCGGGACCGGCCGAAGGCGCTCGCCTCGTTCTTCCACGACCTGCCCAAGGGCGGCGACCTGCACAACCACCTCTCCGGCGCGGCCTCCACCGAACTGCTGCTGCGCCTTGCCGTGGAGGACGGGCTCTGTATCGACCCGACGGACACGGCCATCGAGCCGCCCTGCACCGGTGACACCCGTCCGGCCTCCGACACCGAGCACGACGCCGACTTCCGGCGCGAGGTGATCCGCGCCTGGTCGATGCAGGACTTCAAGCCCGGCGCGGAGTCGGGACACGACCACTTCTTCGCCACCTTCGGCAAGTTCGGCGAGGCGAGCTGGCGCCACCCCGGGCGGCTGGTCGCCGACGTCGCCAACCGGGCCGCCGAGCAGCACCAGTTCTACCTGGAGACCATGCTCACCCCGGCCTCCTCCGGGGCCGCCGCGCTGGCCGCCAAGGTCGGCTGGGACAGCGACCTGGCCCGGATGCGCCGCAAGCTGCTGGCCGACGGTGGCATCGACAGGCTTGTCCGGCAGGCGAGGGCCGACGCCGACGCGACGATGGCCGAGTTCCACGCCGCCGCGCACTGCGGCACCGCCCATGCCGAGGCGGGCTGCTCGCTGCCGGTCCGGTTCATCTCCCAGGTCTCCCGCTCCACCGCGCCCGAGCGGGTCTTCACCCAGCTGGTGCTGGGCATGGAGCTGGCCGAGCGCGACCCGCGCTTCGTCGCGGTCGACCTGGTGCAGCCCGAGGACGCCCCGGTGGCGCTGCGTGACTACACCCTCCAGATGCGGATGCTGGACTACCTGCACGGCCAGTACCCCGGCGCGCACATCACCCTGCACGCGGGCGAGCTGGTCCCCGGCCTCGTCAAGCCCGAGGACCTGACCTTCCACATCCGCCAGGCGGTGGTCCTCGGCCGCGCCGAGCGGATCGGCCACGGCGTGGACATCCGGCACGAGGACGGCTACCAGGACCTGCTGCAGCTGATGGCCCGGCGCCACATCGCGGTCGAGGTCCCGCTGACCAGCAACGCGCAGATCCTCGGCGTCAACGGCGCCGAGCACCCGTTCCCGCTGTACCGGCAGTACGGCGTCCCGGTGGCGCTCTCCACCGACGACGAGGGCGTGGAGCGCACCGACATCAGCCACGAGTACCAGCGGGCTGCGCTGACCTACCGGCTGGACTACCCCGCGCTGAAGAAGCTCGCCCGGGACTCGCTGGAGTACGGCTTCCTGACCGGCCACAGCCTGTGGCGCGGCCGGGACGGCTACCAGGTGGTGCCGGAGTGCGCCGGTGACCGGCTCGGCGCGGCGCACCCGCGCACCGGCTGCTCCCGCTTCCTCGCCGCCAACGCCAAGGCGGCCGTGGAGTGGAAGCAGGAGGGTGCCTTCGGGTCCTTCGAGCAGAAGGTGGTCAACCGGAAGGCGTGACCGCCGCGCGGCGGCCCCGGCCCGCCCGGGGGCCGGGGCCGCCGTCAGGGCCCGGCCTCCGGGGAGCCGGTGATCCGCAGCTTGCGCTGGACACGCTGGTAGAAGGTGGTCAGCCCCAGCCGCACCACGCTGGCCGCCGTGGGCAGCATGGTGACGTCCACGGTGTCGCCGGGCCCGACATGGCCGACCACCCGGCCGTCCGCCTCCACGGCCAGCTCCCCGCTGTGGGGGAGCACGGTCAGGACCAGCTTCTCCCCGGCCGACAGGTACAGCGCCCGGTTGAACGCCGAGTGCGGCGCCACCGGTGTCACCAGCAGCCCCTCCGCGCTGGGCGAGACGATCGGCCCGCCCGCCGAGAAGCTGTACGCCGTGGAGCCGGTCGGCGTCGCCACGATCACCGCGTCGGCGGCGTAGCGGACGAACGGGTGCCCGTCGACCTGCACGCCCACGGCGGCGGACCGGTTGCCCGGGATGCGGGCCAGCACGATGTCGTTGAACGCCAGCTCGTGCCGTCCGCCGCTGTCGGCCCGTACGCCGGAGCGCGGCTCCACGGTGAAGCGCTGCTCGTCGATCGCGGAGAGCGCCGCCTGGACCTCCGGGATGTCGACCTCGGCGAGGAAGCCCAGCCGGCCCACATTGACGCCCAGCACCGGTGCGTGGCCGGTCGCCGCCAGCCGCATCGCCCGCAGCATGGTGCCGTCGCCGCCCAGGCTGACGATCAGATCGGCCCGCCGGGCGAACTCGCCGTCCGCGACGGCCAGCGCCCCCGCGCCCAGCCGGTCCACCTCCCCGGGGGCCGCCAGCACCTGCCCACCGTGCGCATGCGCCCACTTGGCGACCACCGCCAGCGTCCCCCGGCAGTCGCGCTCCGGGTGCAGCACCACACCCACCGCGTTGACCAGCCCCATCTGTCGACTCCTCGCGCTCGGTGCGGGCGTGAGGGCCCCCGTCGCCCGCTCCGCCCCGGTCCCCGTACGGCAGGGCGGTCAGCCGCCGCGCCGGCGGCGCAGCCGGCCGCTGAACGCGGCCGCCCCCAGTGTCAGCGCGGTCACCAGTGTCAGCGAGCCGGCGATGGTCAGCGCCTCGCCGTGGACGGCGACCGCCACCGCCAGCAGCACCGTGCCGAGCAGCAGTGCCACTCCGGCGGCGACGACGGCCGTGCCGCGCCACAGGGCCCCGGCCGTGCCCCGCACCCGCGTGCGCTGCTCTCCGAAGTCGCTCAGCAGGCTCGCCAGCCGGGGGTCGTGCTCGGTGAGGTGCTGCTCGATGTCGGCGAGGACCTGCCGGTCGTGCATGGAGAGGCCCATAGCCACCTCCTGATGATTCGGCGGACGCGGTGGCCGATCAGAAGTATCGGACATTGCGCCCCTTTCCTCTCATATCAGTCTGCCCCGCCTTTCGGATACCCGGACCCGGCGGTGCCATCCGCCTCCAGGGGCCGCAGCTCCGCCCCGGCGGCCCGCAGCTCCGACCAGGTGGCCGCCGAGGCCGCCCCTTCCCGCTCCCGGGCCGTGCCGCGCTCGTGCCGCGCCTGCTCCCAGCGCCCGCCGACCACATCGGCCAGCGCCACCAGCAGCGCCGCCAGCACGAAGGCGGTGGCCACCACCACCCCGAGCTGGAACGCCCCGGGCCAGTCCCCGTGGTGCGAGGCGACCCGGGCGAAGAACACCGACCCCACCGCCGCGATGCCGATGGCCGAGCCGATCCGCTGCGCGGTCTGGAGCACCCCGCCGGCGCTGCCCGCCCGGACCACCGGGACCTCGTTCAGCGTCAGCGTCTGGTTGGGCGAGATCACCAGCCCGCTGCCCAGCCCCGCCAGCAGCAGCGGCGCCGCCGTCGCCCACCCCGCCGACGGCCCCGGCACCCGGTGCACCGCGAACGCCGCCCCCGCCAGCCCGACCACCACCATCACCAGCCCCCACACCACCAGCGGCCGCCCGAAGCGGTGCACCACCCGGCCGCCCACCGCCGCCGCACCGGCCGAGCCCAGCGCGAACGGGGTGATGGCCACCCCGGCCAGCAGCGCGCTGTAGCCCAGCCCGTTCTGGAGGTACAGGGTGAAGATGAAGAAGATCGCGGTGAAGCCGCCGAAGTACACCAGCGACAGCAGCGTGCCCAGCGCGTACGAACGGGCCCGGAACAGCCCGAGGTCCACCAGCGGCTCGCCGCGCCGCCGGTAGCGGCCCTCCCAGCCGGTGAACGCCCCGAGCAGCACCACCGCCACCGGCAGCAGCAGCCACTTGCCGCTGCCGTGCCACTGCTGCTCCTGGACGAACGGCAGCAGCAGCAGCACGGTGCCCGCGCCGAGCAGCACCACGCCCGCCGGGTCGAAGTTGCCGCCGTGCCGGCCGGCCCGGCGCCGGGCGGCCCGCTCGGCGCGCTCCGCCGCCGGCGGTCCCGGCAGCAGCCGGTACGCCACCGGCAGTGCGGCGATGCCGATCGGCAGATTGACGTAGAAGACCCAGCGCCAGCCCTCATGGCTGCCGAACGCCTGGATCAGCAGCCCGCCCAGCAGCGGCCCGACGGCGGTGGAGATGCCGACGGTGGCCCCCAGCAGCCCGAACGCCCGGCCCCGCTCCGGGCCCCGGAACAGCTGCTGGATGAAGCCGGAGACCTGCGGCATCAGCAGACCGCCCGCAACGCCCTGGAAGAGCCGCGCGCCGACCAGCCAGGACGGCGTCTGCGCCGCGCCCGCCAGCGCGCTGGCGGCGGTGAACAGCGCGAGCCCGGTCATGAAGACGGCGCGGCGGCTGCGGGCGTCCCCGAGCCGCCCGCCGGGCACCAGCGCCAGGCCGAAGGTGAGGGCGTAGCCGGAGAGCACCCACTGCAGGGCGCTGTCGGAGGTGTGCAGGCCGGACCGGATGGTGGGCAGGGCGACATTCACGATGCTCACATCGAGCAGGGTCATGAAGCCGGCGACCAGGCAGACCGCGAGGGCGTGCCAGCGGTGCGCCGACGGGGGCTCCTCCGGTCGGCCGGGATCGCCTCCGGAGCGGTCATGGGCGGCGGATGCTGTACTCACGGAAGCGGTGTCCTCTTCGCGTCTGCTCGGCGGCTGCGCGGTGGGCCGGAGGGTTCCGGGCCGCTGCGGTCTGTCACTGCTGTTCTCCTCCGGGCACTGCTGTTCCCCTCCGGGCGCTGCCGTCTCTGAAACGGCTTCCTCTCACACTGCTGCCCATGGACGGCGGGTCCATGGGCGGCGTTCGGGGGCATGCGCCCGCGCGGGGCCGCACGGACGAGCCGGGTCAGCGGGCGGGCGCGGTGTCGTCCGCCCGGACGGCGGGCAGCAGCTCACCGATGTCGTGCGGCAGCACCCGGCCGAGCTTCTGCATCAGCTCCGGTGAGAGGGCCGCGTCCAGCACTTCCAGCACCGCGCTGGCCTCCCGCAGGGCGGCCTCCTCCGAGGCGCCGCCGCGCCAGGCGATCCGCCCGGCGAACGCCGTCAGATCGAAGCGCTCGCCGCTGCGGCGGTGCTCGGGCGACGCCTGGTGGGCGGCCGCGACCCGGCGCAGATGCTCGGAGACCTCGGTGGGCAGCTGGGCCGCCAGATGCTCGCCGAGGCCGTCCGGTATCCGCTCCGCCAGCGTCTCCAGCGTCGCCCGGACCGCCCGCTCGGCCGAGCCCCGGTCGGGGAGGGCGGCTCGGGCCTGGACCTGGCCGATGAACTCGTCGTGGTGCATGGTGATCGGCTCCCCGGGTCGGACGGTTCCGGGCCGGCCGGCCTGCTCGCAGCGGCCCGCCCTGCCTGCGGCCTGTGACGGCCTCCTCAGGGACGCGTGTCCAGGCGGCGCGGTCCGAAACCGGTCCAGGGTCACCGTGGCGGCGGCCGGCCCGCCCCCGCCGACCCCGGACCAGCCAGGTCTCGCCCCGGGAGATCGCCCCCGGGACCCACCCGGCCTCGAAGCGGTCCGGCCACTGGCCGACCCCCCGGGCCCGGAGCCAGGCCGCCGCCTCGTCCAGCACCGCCGGCACCTCGCCGGTCTCCCCGACCCCGGCCCGCCGGAACTCCACGGCCCGGCCGTGCCACGTCCTCGTCACCGCGTGCGCGCCCGTGTCCGCCACAGCAGCCGATGGTTCCGGCCGCAGCCCCGGTGCCGCATCCGGCCACTGGCCGGTGCGCCGCTGAGCTGGCGGCACCAGATCGGCCGGCACCCCGACGCGCCCGCCGCCCGCAGCGCCGGCCACGCCCGCCGGCTCGCTGCCCACCCCCGGTTCGGCCCGGCCGCCTCCCGGCCCCGGGGGCGGCCCCGGGGGTCAGCCGGCGCGGTCGAGGGGTTCGGCGTCGAGGAGGCGGCGGAGCTGGGGGCGGTGCAGATCGGCGATGGGGGCGAGCAGATCGGGGTGCCGGAGCAGGGCGGCGGCGGTGCGGTCGCGGTCGCCCGGGGCGGTGAGGCGGCGGAAGTCGGCGGGCGCCCCGGCCGCGTGCTCGCCGTGCGCGACGACCGCCACCGCGGCGGCGGCCAGGGCGGGGTCGGTGAGCAGGCAGGCGGCCCAGCTGGTGACGACCTCGTCCACCCAGGTCCGCCAGGCGTGGTCCCGGTGGTCGTACCGCTCCTCGGGGTCGTACCGGCCCGCGTCCGCGCCCACCAGCCAGTCCAGCCGCCCGGAGCCGCCGGGGCCGACCATGGCGACCAGCGCCGCGTCCACCGAGGTCGGATACCGCAGCCACGCCGCCACCGTGGCCGCCTGCCGCGCCTGCGCCTCGGCCAGCGCGGTGCCGAGCGGGCCGCCGGCCGGCGGGTAGGCCCGCAGCAGCCACTGGGCCGTGGCCGTGACGACGGGGGACAGGTCGAGCGACACGGCGGCGGACCTCCTCGGGATGCCATGGGGACGGGACGCTGCGACCGTACCCGGCAAAGGGGGTGCGGCGGAGCACACCATGACGAAGCTCACGGGCGCTTGCGGGCCTCGATCAGAAAGCGGGTGGCGTGCGCCACGAACGGCCCGTCGGCCTGGATGCGGTCGTGCAGCGCCCGCAGTTCGGTGCGGTACCGGTCGACCGTGAAGTCCGGGACGGTCCAGATCACCTTGCGCAGGAAGTAGACCACCGCGCCCACGTCGTGGAAGACGGCCCGCAGCGACTCCGACCGCAGGTCGACCACGGACAGCCCGGCCGCCTCGGCGGCCGCCCGCGCCCGCTCGGGGTCACGCGCCGTGGAGGGCGGCTGCGGGCCGAGGAAGTACTCGGTCAGCTCCCGGTTGGTCGCGGGCCCGATCTGCTGCGAGAAGTACGTACCGCCGGGGCGCAGCACCCGGGCGATCTCCGGCCAGCAGGTGGTCACCGGGTGGCGGCTGAGCACCAGGTCGAAGGCGGCCGCGCCGAACGGCAGCGCCTGCTCGTCGGCGGTGGCGACGACCAGCGCGCCCCGGGGGTGCAGCCGCGCCGTCGCGGCGGCGACATTGGGCGGCCAGCACTCGGTGGCGGCCGTCAGCGGGGCCAGCCGCGGCAGACCGGCCAGCACTTCGCCGCCGCCGGTCTGGACGTCGAGCGCGGCGGTGGCGCGGGCCATCCGCTCGCCCGCCAGCCGGGCGTACCCCCAGGACGGGCGCTCCTCGGTGGCGCGCCCGTCCAGCCAGGAGAAGTCCCAGCCGTCGACGGAGACAGCGGCGGCCTCGGTGATCAGCTCCTCGAACGTGTGTGGCATACCGCGAAGCCTGGCAGCCGCGCCGCCGCAGCTGCCAGTGAATATCGGCCGGGCCGTCCGGCGGGCGCCGGTCAGCTCCCGGTACGGCGCCCGAGCACCTTGCCGACCAGCGGCCCGAGCCGGCCCAGCAGCCGGAGCCCGGAGGCGCGGGCCGCCGAGCGCCGCACCTTGGCGAAGTACTCGTCGCCGGAATCCCGGCCGTCCATCCAGCGGCGGCCGGATGCGATGATCGCGATCTCGCTGTCACTCACGGTGGTCCCCCATCTGCCCATCGGCACAGAACGGTCAAGCAGATACTAGGAGTCGCCGAGCCGTTGCACACCGTCGCCTTCGGCCTGCCTGCGCTGCGCGGGCGACGCCTCCGCGCCGGGGCGCCCGCCGCCGGGCTGCGCGCCCAGGGCCGGGCCGGCGGTCGGACCGGTGGCCGGATGGTGTCCGACCGCGTGCGAGGTGCCGATCAGGCGCGCGAACACCCGTACGAAGGATTCGCGCACCTTGGCGAGGTCCCCGGCCTTGGGGGCGTCGATGATCAGCACCCCCTGCGGCTGGTCCCCGGCGAAGACCGGGGCGACGACGGCGGTCTGGTAGTCGCCGCCCAGGCTGATGCTCAGATTCCCGTTGGCGTTGCGGTTGTCCGGGACGACCACGATGTCGCCCTGGTGGATGGCGTGCAGCAGGGCCCGCCCGTCCTTGTCGCCGTCCCCGAATCCGGGCGGCGCGTCGTCCGGCACCCCGGACATGGCCTCCTTCTTCAGGTACCGGCCCTGGCTCTCCAATGCGTAGAAGGCGCACCGGGCATCCGGACCGGCGTGCTTGGCCACCACCGTGGTCAGCCGGTCGTCGATCACGCCGAGCAGCGCGGCGGCCTCGTCCGGCTGGGTCGCCAGCATGCCCATGTGGTCGGCGACCGCCGCCAGTGCCGCTTCGAACCTGATCTCCTCGCGGCTGCGCATCCGCCGGTTGACCTGGAGCCCCCCGGAGGCGGCCAGCACCGAGGACGCCACGCCGATCACCAGGTAGGCGCTCTTGGTGACCCCTGCGGTCTCGCTCAGCTGCGCCCCGGCGAAGAACGTCACGCCGGGCAGAACCGCCGTGAGAACCGAATAAGTAATACTGTGCCATTTAGGGTTGGTCGTCCAGTCTGGCATTTCACCTTCCTCGGCGCATGCGCGAACCCACCAAGGGGCACCGCTTCTCCCTGTAAGGGTTCCTTAACCGGGACTGGATCACCTGTTTTGAGACGGGAAAAGGCGCGGGGGAATTCGGAGTGCGAATTTTTCGCGCGCCGCCCGGCGCTCCGCCGCGAGCCCCCTGCGGCAGCCGGGAAACAGCAGCCCGGGAAACAGGTGGCGCGGTCGCGATACCGGCGCCGTGGCGGACCGGCGTCCGGCTCAGTAGGCGAGCCGCAGCGCCAGCAGGGCCACGTCGTCGCGGAAGACCCCGCCGCGGTGGGCCAGCAGCGCGTCGCAGAGTTCCGGGAGCGGCCGGTCGGCGAGGGTGGCGGCGGCCTGCGCGAGGTCGCCCATGCCACGGTCCAGGGAATACCGGGGGTGCTCGATCAGGCCGTCGGTGAAGAGCAGCAGCGTACTGCCGGTGGCCACCGTCTCCCGGTGGTCCGGGCGCGGCAGATCGGGGTCCACCCCCAGCGGGATGCCCACGTCGCCGCCGTACAGGTAGCGGGCCCGGCCGTCGTCGGTGAGCAGCAGCGGCGGCAGGTGCCCGGCGCTGGCCCACCAGAGCCGCCAGTGGTCGCGGTCGAGCGGGTCCAGCCTGGCCACCAGCACCGTCGCCATCGGACCGCCGTGCAGCCGGTGCAGCACCTCGTCCAGCCGGTGCAGGATGCGGCTGGGCGGCTCCTGCTCGTCGAAGGCGATGACCCGCAGCATGTTGCTGATCTGGCTCATCGCGGTGGCGGCGTGCAGGTCGTGGCCCATCACGTCACCGATCATCAGGCAGGGCGCACCGTCGGGCAGCCGGATCAGGTCGTACCAGTCGCCGCCGACCCGGGGCACCTCGGAGGACGGCTGGTAGCGGGCCTCCAGCCGCAGCGGCCCGAGGTCCGGCAGCCTGGGCAGCAGCCGCCGCTGGAACTCCTCGGTGGCGTCCCGCAGCCGCAGATACAGCCGGGCGTTGTCGATCGCCACCCCCGCCACCCCGGCCAGCGCCATCACCACCGACTCGTCCGCCTCGGTGAACGGCCCGCCGTCGTTCTTGTCCGCGAGGTACAGGTCGCCGTACACGGTGCCCCGGACCAGGATCGGTACGCCCAGCAGCGTCCGCATCACCGGATGCCCCGGCGGGAAGCCGCTCGCCGGATGGCCGGCCAGGTCGTCGACCCGCAGCGGGTGCGGGTTGCGCACCAGCTCGCCCAGGATGCCCTCGCCATGCGGCAGCCGGCCCAGCGCGGCGAAGCCCTCCCCGCCCTCGCCCGACGGGATCAGCTCGGTGAAGTCGCCCGCCTCATTGAGCACCCCCAGCGCCCCGTAGCGCGCGTCGACCAGGGTGCGGGCCGCGTCCACCACGGTGCGCAGCACGGCGGACAGCTCCAGCTCGCCGCTGATCGACAGCACCGCCTCCAGCAGCCGCTGCATCCGTCCGTGCAGGTCGGCGGCCCGGCGCATCCCCTCCTGGACCCGGGCCTGCTCCGCCGCGCCCCGGTCGCCCTCGTCGGGCCCGGTGCCGGGCACTTCGGCTGTCGTACCCATCGGCCCTCCGTCCCGTCGGCGCTCCGTCCGGCCGGTCGGCGGCGGCCCGCGCGTCCGCGCGGAACGCGCACTCCGGCCGGGCCACGTGGGTACGGCTGCCCACGCCGGGCCCGCTCATTCACCCCGGCCCGCCTGCTCGTCGACCCTGCCCCGCCTGCTCGTCGACCCTGCCCCGCCCGCTCGTCGACCCCAGTCCGACTGTCGAGAACCCACAGTTCAGCGGCGGTGGAGCTGTGGGAGGCGGATTCGCCCGACAGCACGGCGGCCAGATAGCGTCACAATGCGTAGGCGCGACGCGCCTCGACCGGCCCCGGACCTGAGGGGCCCGAAGACCAGATCAAGAGAGGTGGACCCTTGAGCCGCTCGGTACTCGTCACCGGAGGTAATCGGGGCATCGGCCTCGCCATCGCCCAGGGCTTCGCCGAGGCGGGCGACCGGGTTGCCATCACCAGCCGCTCGGGCGAGGTCCCGGAGCAGCTGGCGAAGTACGACGTGCTCGCGGTCCGCTGCGACATCACCGACT
Source organism: Streptomyces sp. NPDC092296 (assembly GCF_044755465.1). Taxonomy (NCBI): domain Bacteria; kingdom Bacillati; phylum Actinomycetota; class Actinomycetes; order Kitasatosporales; family Streptomycetaceae; genus Streptomyces; species Streptomyces sp. NPDC092296. The sequence goes on from NZ_JBIVRB010000010.1 coordinate 147,055, forward strand.
CCGCGCAGGTCGAGGCGGCCTTCGCGGAGGTCGAGGAGAAGCACGGCCGGGTGGAGGTGCTGGTGGCCAACGCCGGCATCACCAAGGACACCCTGCTGCTGCGCATGTCCGAGGACGACTTCACCTCCGTCCTGGAGACCAACCTCACCGGCACCTTCCGGGTGGTCAAGCACGCCGCCAAGGGCATGCTGCGGCAGCGCAAGGGCCGGATCGTACTGATCTCCTCCGTCGTCGGCCTGTCGGGCTCGGCGGGCCAGGCGAACTACGCCGCCTCCAAGGCCGGTCTGGTGGGCTTCGCCCGCTCCCTGGCGCGTGAGCTGGGCTCGCGCAACATCACCGTCAACGTCGTCGCCCCGGGCTTCGTCGACACCGACATGACCGCGGTGCTCGGCGAGGAGCGGCGCGCGGAGATCATCTCGGGCGTGCCGCTCGGCCGCTACGCCGCGCCGGCCGAGATCGCCTCCGCGGTGCGCTTCCTCTCCTCGGACGACGCCGCGTACATCACCGGAGCCGTCATTCCCGTCGACGGCGGATTGGGCATGGGTCACTGATCACCATGAGTGGACTTCTGAACGGCAAGCGGATTCTGGTCACCGGGGTCCTCCTGGAGTCGTCGATCGCCTTCCACACCGCCAAGCTGGCGCAGGAGCAGGGCGCCGAGGTCATCCTCACCGGCTTCGGCCGCCTCAGCCTGGTCGAGCGGATCGCCAACCGGCTGCCCAAGCCGGCCCCGGTGATCGAGCTCGACGTGCAGAACACCGAGCAGCTGGACGGGCTCGCGGACAAGGTGCGCCAGCACGTCGACGGCCTGGACGGCGTGGTGCACTCCATCGGGTTCGCCCCGCAGGACGCCCTGGGCGGCAACTTCCTGAACACCCCCTGGGAGTCGGTCGGCACCGCCGTCCACGTCTCGGCGTACTCGCTGAAGTCGCTCACCATGGCCTGCCTGCCCCTGATGGAGGGCGGCGGCTCGGTGGTCGGCATGGACTTCGACGCCTCGGTGGCGTGGCCGCAGTACGACTGGATGGGCGTGGCCAAGGCCGCGCTGGAGTCCACCTCCCGCTACCTGGCCCGCCACCTGGGCCAGGAGAACATCCGGGTGAACCTGGTCTCGGCCGGCCCGATCAAGTCGATGGCCGCCAAGTCCATCCCCGGCTTCGAGGAGCTGGCCGGCGTCTGGGAGAGCCGCGCCCCGCTCGCCTGGGACCTCACCGACCCGGAGCCGGCCGCCCGTGGCGTCGTCGCGCTGCTCTCGGACTGGTTCCCCAAGACCACCGGCGAGATCGTGCACGTCGACGGCGGCCTGCACGCCATCGGCGCCTGACCCCCCGCACCACCCCCTCCCCTGCGGCCCGACGGCCGGCCACTTCCCCGGCCGGCCGCCGGGCCGCGGCCCGTTGTCGGCCCCGCTGGCTAGGCTGGCTTTGCACAGCGTCGTCGGAGGGTGGCCGTCGTGAACGAGAAGATCGCCAGGGACATCGAGACCCTGCGCAGCATCATGAGTGACATCCCGGAGATGGAGGGGGTGGAGCTCGCCATGCGCGACGGGTTCATCATGATGAGTCCGCTCAAGCCGGTGCACAACCCGACCACCTGGGAGATCGCCGGCATGCTCAAGGCCCAGCTCGGACCGGAGTGGGCGGTCAGCGGTGATGTGCGTTTCAAGCACCCGACCTGGGCGCACGACAACGCGCCGGACGTCTTCGTCTGGTCGGCCGGAGCCCAGCAGCGCGGTCGCACCGACGAGCCGGCGGACCTCATCGAGTTCGCCTGCGAGGTGGTCTCGCCCAGCAGCGTGGAGAACGACTACCTGGACAAGGCGGTGGCCTACGGGTCGGTCCCCGTGCCCGCCTACCTGATCCTCGACCCGTACACCCGGCGGGCCACCCTGCACAGCCACCCCGCGAACGGCGCCTACCACCGGTGCGAGTACTTCGACTACGGAGACGTGGTCAAGGTCGACCTGCCAGCCGGGCAGATCACGCTCGACACGGCGGAGCTGCCGGCGGCCCCGCAGGACGAGCAGCGCAGCGAATGGCCGGTTCTGCAGCGCTGACGTCCACGCCGCTTCACCGCTCCGCCACCCGGACGGCCGTACGCCGCAGGACGGCCCGGGGGGCTCCGTGCGCAGGATGGTCAGGCACGGTGCCACCCACGGCCGGTCCTGGCGGCCGGTAGGAAGCGGGCAGTGATGGCTGAGCGATTGCGCAGATCGGGGCTGGCCGGCGAGCTGGGGGCCGAGTTCGCCGGGACGATGGTGCTGATCCTGCTCGGAGCCGGCGTGGTGGCCCAGGTGATCGCGGGCGGCGGCCTCACCGACCCCAAGGGCGGGCTGGGCAATCACGACAGCATCTCCTGGGCGTGGGGCCTGGGCGTCACCTTCGGCGTGTACGTCGCCGCGCGGCTCAGCGGCGCCCACCTCAACCCGGCGGTCACCGTGTCGCTGGCCACCTTCCGGGGCTTCCCCTGGCGCAAGGTCGTGCCGTACGCGGTGGCGCAGACCCTCGGCGCCTTCGTGGCCGCCCTGCTGGTGCGGTGGAACTACACCGAGGTGCTGGCCAGATTCGACCCCGGGCACACCTTCAAGACCCAGTTCGTCTTCTCCACACTGCCCGGCAACGGCTCCACGGCGGCGGGCGTGCACGAGTGGGGGGCCTTCCGGGACCAGGTGATCGGCACCGCCATCCTGGTGCTGCTGATCTTCGCGGTGACCGATCTGCTGAACACCCCGCCCGGCGCCAACCTGGGCGCCTTCATCATCGGCCTGATCGTGGTGGCGATCGGCATGGCCTTCGGCACCAACGCCGGCTACGCCATCAACCCGGCCCGTGACTTCGGCCCCCGGCTGGCCAGCTTCATCACCGGCTACCGGACCGCCTGGCGCGACCAGTGGGGGAACCTCTACTTCTGGGTGCCGATCATCGGACCGCTGATCGGCGGCCTGGTCGGCGCGGCCTTCTACCAGTTCGCGGTGGGCCGCTGGATTCCGGGGGCCGAGCCCGAGCCGCCCGGCCGCATCCCCCCGTCCCAGGAAGCCTGAGGCGTGCCCGGACCAAACCCGCACCGGACCGGACCGCGCCCCACCCCGGCCGTTCCACCCATGAGAGGCAGCAGCCATGGCGGACTTCGTCGGCGCGGTGGACCAGGGGACCACCAGCAGCCGCTTCATGATCTTCGACCACGACGGCAACGAGGTCGCCAAGCACCAGCTGGAGCACACCCAGATCCTGCCGCGCCCCGGCTGGGTCGAGCACGACCCGGTGGAGATCTGGGAGCGCACCAACGTCGCCATCCAGAACGCGGTCCGCTCGGCCGGCATCGCCGCCACCGACCTGGCGGCCGTCGGCATCACCAACCAGCGCGAGACCACCGTGGTCTGGGACCCGCACACCGGCCAGCCGTACTGCAACGCCATCGTCTGGCAGGACACCCGCACCGACCGGATCGCCTCCGCCCTGGAGCGCGACGGGCGCGGCGACCTGATCCGCCGCCGGGCCGGACTGCCGCCCGCCACCTACTTCTCGGCCGGCAAGATCCAGTGGATCCTGGAGAACGTCGACGGCGTCCGCCGCGCCGCCGAGCAGGGCCGCGCCCTCTTCGGCACCACCGACTCCTGGGTGCTGTGGAACCTCACCGGCGGCCCCAGCGGCGGCATCCACGCCACCGACGTCACCAACGCCAGCCGCACCATGCTGATGGACCTGGAGACCCTGGACTGGGACGACGAACTGCTGGAGATCTTCGGCATCCCGCGCGCCATGCTGCCGACGATCAACCCCTCGTCCGACCCGGAGGCGTACGGCCAGGCCCGCAGCAGCCGCCCGCTGCGCACCGCCGTCCCGATCACCGGAGTGCTCGGCGACCAGCAGGCCGCCACCGTCGGCCAGGTCTGCTTCGCCCCCGGCGAGGCCAAGAACACCTATGGCACCGGCAACTTCCTGCTGCTCAACACCGGTACCGAACCGGTCCGCTCCGAGCACGGGCTGATCACCACCGTCGCCTACCGCTTCGGCGACGCGCCCGCCGTGTACGCGCTGGAGGGCTCCATCGCGGTCACCGGCTCGGCCGTGCAGTGGCTCCGCGACCAGCTGCACACCATCACCGACGCGGCCGGCAGCGAGCGGCTGGCCCGCACCGTGCAGGACAGCGGCGGCCTGTACTTCGTACCCGCCTTCTCCGGGCTGTTCGCCCCGTACTGGCGCTCCGACGCCCGCGGCGCCATCGTCGGCCTCGCCCGCTACCACACCAACGGCCACCTGGCCAGGGCCACCCTGGAGGCCATCTGCTACCAGAGCCGCGACGTGGTCGAGGCCATGGAGCAGGACTCCGGCGTCCACCTGGACGTCCTCAAGGTCGACGGCGGCGTCACCGCCAACGACCTCTGCATGCAGACCCAGGCCGATGTGCTCGGCGTCCCGGTCAGCCGGCCCGTGGTGGCCGAGACCACCGCGCTGGGCGCCGCCTACGCCGCCGGGCTGGCCACCGGCTTCTGGCGGGACACCGATGAACTGCGCGACCACTGGCACGAGTCCAAGCGCTGGCAGCCGCAGTGGAGCGAGGAACGCCGCGCGGCGGGGTACGCGGGCTGGCAGAAGGCCGTACAGCGCACCCTCGACTGGGTCGAGGTGGAGTGAACGGCAGCGAGCAGCACGGCGTCCGCGCACCACGACACGACGAGGAGCTGACCCATGGTGAAGCCGGTAGCACTCTCCCCCCGGAACCGAGCCGAGGCACTCACCCGCCTCGGGGAGCACGAACTCGACATCCTGGTGGTCGGCGGCGGCGTGGTCGGCGCCGGAGCCGCCCTGGACGCCGCCACCCGGGGGCTGAGCGTCGGCCTGGTCGAGGCCAGAGACTGGGCGTCCGGCACCTCCAGCCGCTCCAGCAAGCTCATCCACGGCGGCCTGCGCTACCTGGAGATGCTGGACTTCCGCCTGGTCGCCGAGGCCCTCAAAGAGCGCGGCCTGCTGCTCCAGCGCCTCGCCCCGCACCTGGTCCGGCCGGTGCCGTTCCTCTACCCGCTGCAACACCGCGTCTGGGAGCGCCCGTACGTCGGCTCCGGCGTGCTGCTGTACGACACCATGGCCATCGGCTCCGGCAACTCGCGCGGCCTGCCCCACCACCGCCACCTCACCCGGCGCGGCGCCCTGCGGGAGGCCCCCGCGCTGCGGCAGGACGCCCTGGTCGGCGCGGTGCAGTACTGGGACGCCCAGGTGGACGACGCCCGGCACACCATGACGCTCGCCCGCACCGCCGCCGCGTACGGGGCGCTGGTGGCCAACCGCACCCGGGTCACCCGGTTCCTGCGGCAGGGCGAGCGGGTGGTCGGCGCGGTCGTCACCGACCTGGAGAGCGGCAGCACCACGGAGGTCCGCGCCAAGCAGGTGATCAACGCCACCGGCGTCTGGACCGACGACACCCAGAGCATGGCCGGCACCCGGGGCCAGTTCCACGTCCGCGCCTCCAAGGGCGTCCACCTGCTGGTGCCCCGGGACCGGATCAACTCCCGCACCGGCCTGATCCTGCGCACCGAGAAGAGCGTGCTCTTCGTCATCCCCTGGGGCCGGCACTGGATCGTCGGCACCACCGACACCGACTGGGACCTGGACAAGGCCCACCCCGCCGTCAGCTCCCGGGACATCGAGTACCTGCTCGACCACGTCAACAAGGTGCTGGTCACCCCGCTCACCCCGGAGGACGTCGAGGGCGTCTACGCCGGACTGCGCCCGCTGCTGGCCGGCGAGGCCGCCGAGACCAGCAAGCTCTCCCGCGAACACCTGGTGGCCCACCCGGTGCCCGGCCTGGTGGTGGTCGCCGGCGGCAAGTACACCACCTACCGGGTGATGGCCAAGGACGCGGTCGACGAGGCCGTCCGCGCCCTGGACGAGAAGGTGCCCGGCTGCACCACCGAGACCGTCCCGCTGCTGGGCGCCGACGGCTTCCAGGCGATCTGGAACGCCCGGCACACCCTCGCCCGCCACTCCGGCCTGCACGTCGCCCGGGTCGAGCACCTGCTGCGCCGCTACGGCTCGCTGGTCGGGGAGGTGCTGGAGCTGATCGCGGACGACCCCTCGCTCGGTGAGCCGCTGCCCAGCTCCGACGACTACCTGCGGGCCGAGGCCGTCTACGCCGTCACCCACGAGGGCGCCCGGCACCTGGACGACGTGCTGGCCCGCCGCACCCGGATCTCCATCGAGTCCTGGGACCGGGGCGTGGACGCCGCCCGTACCGTCGCGGAGCTGATGGCCGGCCGGCTGGACTGGGGCAAGGAGCAGGTGGAACGCGAGATCGACCACTACCTCAAGCGGGTCGAGGCCGAACGGGAGGCCCAGCGGCAGCCCGACGACCACACCGCCGACGCGGTACGGCTCGGCGCACCCGAGATCGTGCCGCTCGGCTGACGCGCCCCGCCGGGAGTGGAGTGCGCCGACCACCCGCCGTAGGGTCCCGTGCAGAGGACCCCGCGGCGGGCGGCCCACCCCGGCCGGTTCGCCGCCGGACGCGAGAGCCGCGGCCCTCCCCGACCCCCGGAGGCGAACCGGTGACCCCAGCCACCGCCACCCGCACCGCCCTGGCGGCCCGCGCCGCCGCGCTGGACGCGGCCGACCCGCTGGCCGCCGTCCGCGGGCGGTTCCTGCTGCCCGAGGGGGTCGTCTACCTGGACGGCAACTCCCTCGGCGCGCTGCCCGCCGCCGTGCCGCCCGCGCTCCAGGACGCGGTGGCGCGCCAGTGGGGCACCGACCTGATCCGCTCCTGGAACGACAACGGCTGGTGGCAGGCCCCGCAGCGGGTCGGTGACGCCGTCGGCCGGCTGGTCGGCGCCGCCGCCGGGCAGACGGTGGTGGGGGAGTCCACCAGCGTCCAGCTGTTCAACGCGCTCACCGCCGCCGCCCGGCTGCGCCCCGGCCGCCCGCTGCTGCTCACCGACCCGGACCACTTCCCCACCGACCAGTACATCGCGGACTCGGTCGGCCGGCTGCTGGGCCTGGAGGTCCGCCGGGTCCCGGCCCGGGAGCTGGCCGCCGCGCTGGCCGCCGACGGCGACCGGGTGGCGGTCGCCGCATACGCGCCGGTGGACTACCGCACCGGGGAGCTGTACGACATGGCGGAGCTGACCGCCGCCGCCCACCGGGCGGGCGCGCTCATCCTGTGGGACCTGTGCCACGCGGCCGGAGCGCTGCCGGTGCGGCTGGACGGCATCGGCGCCGACCTGGCCGTGGGCTGCGGCTACAAGTACCTCTCCGGCGGCCCCGGCGCGCCCGCCTTCCTCTACCTCGCCCACCGCCACCAGGACTCCTTCGACCAGCCGCTGACCGGCTGGAACGGGCACGCCGAGCCCTTCGCGATGGAGGGCCGCTACCGCCCCGCCCCGGAGGTCTCCCGGGCCAGGATCGGCACCCCGCCGATGCTGTCGCTGCTGGCGCTGGAGGCGGCGCTCACCGCCTTCGACGGGGTGGAGATGGCCCAGGTCAGGGCCAAGAACACCTCGCTGACCGGCTTCTTCCTGGACTGCGCCGACCTGCTGCTGGACGGGCTCGGCTTCAGCGCCGCCACACCGCGCGCGGCCGACCGGCGCGGCAGCCAGGTCTCGCTGCGCCACCCGGAGGCATACCCGCTGGTCCAGGCCCTGGCGGCGCGCGGTGTCATCGGCGACATGCGGGCGCCGGACCTGCTGCGCTTCGGGGTGAACGCGCTGTACGTCTCGCATGCCGACGTGCTGGCGGCGGTGGGGGAGCTGGCTGCGGTGGCCGCTGCGGGGGAGCACCGCGCCGAGCGGTTCCGGCGGCGGGCGACGGTCACCTGAGGCGGCCGGTCATCTGAGGCGGCCGGTCATCTGAGGCGGCCGGTCACTTGAGGCGGCTGGTCATCTGAGGCGGTCGGTCACTTGAGGCGGCTGGTCATCTGAGGCGGTCGGGCGGGCCGGTCAGCAGGGTGCGGCGCGGCATCTGCCGATGGCGCCGGCGGCCTCCGCCGACGCCGACTCGGGGTCGCCCCGGCGGACGGCGTCGACGATGCCGTCGTGGGCCACGTACCGGTCGGCGGTGAGGACCGGGCCGATGTCCTGCCGCAGATGGGCGCGGAGCACCTCGCCCAGGTCGGCGTAGAGGGCGGTCAGCAGTTCGTTGTGCGCGGCGGCCACCACGACCTGGTGGAACGCCGCGTCGGCCTGCACGAAGGACTCCGGCTCACCGGCCCGCCAGGCGTCCTCCCGCCGCCGCAGCGCCACGTCCAGCAGTTCGAGGTCGCGGTCGGTGCGCCGGGCCGCCGCCAGCCCGGCGGCCGACGCCTCCAGCGCCGCCCGCAGCTCGGCCACCCTGGCCGGCTCGGAGTCCGCGAACCGCCGGTGCATCACCCCGGCCAGCTCGCTGGTGGCCAGGACGTAGGTGCCCGAGCCCTGCCGGATGTCCAGCAGCCCGTTGTGCGCCAGCGCCCGGACCGCTTCCCGGATGGTGTTGCGGGCCACGCCCAGCTGCTCGACCAGTGCGGACTCGGTCGGGATGCGCGAGCCGACCGGCCATTCGCCGGAGGCGATCTGGCCGCGCAGCTGCGCGATCACCTGGTCGGAGAGCGGGGTGCGCCGGGCCGACGAGAGCGGCATGGGACTCCTCGGGGTGTGGGGGCCTGTTGGACACATCATCCAACATCCATTCGACCAAATTCATCCTATGATTCTATGATGCTTCAATGTCGACCGCCACCAACCCCACCTCCGCAGCCGACGCGCCGACCATCGAGCAGCGTCAGGACCGCACCGCCCGCCGCGTGAGACTGCTGCTCGCCCTCGCCCTGGTCGCGGCGGCCGTCAACCTCCGGCCCGCCGTCACCAGCCTCGGCCCGCTGCTGGAGCGGGTCCGCGACGGGCTGGGCATGAGCGCCACCGTCGCCGGACTGCTCACCGCCGTCCCCTCCCTCTGCTTCGCCGTCTTCGGCCTGGCCGCCCCCGCCCTCGCCCGCCGGATCGGCCCGGCCGCCGTGGTCACCGCCGCCATGGGCGCCATAACCCTGGGCCTGGCCGCCCGCGCCTTCGCCGGCGGCACCGCCGTCTTCCTGCTGCTCAGCGCCCTCTCACTGGCCGGGATCGCCGTCTCCAACGTGCTGATGCCGGTGATCGTCAAGCGCTACTTCCCGGACCGGGTCGGCCCGATGCTCGGCCTGTACTCGATGGCGCTCTCGGCCGGCACCGCCCTGGCCGCCGCCGTCACCGTCCCGCTCACCACCGCCCTCGGCGGCAACTGGCGGGCCGGCCTCGGCATCTGGGCCGCCCTCGCCGCCGTCGCCCTGCTGCTCTGGCTCGCCGTGCTCGGCACCGACCGCAGGAGCCGCAGCGGCGCCGCACCGCAGTCCGGCGCCGCGGCCGAAGCCGCCGGGCCGCGCATCCTGCGCAGCCGCACCGCCTGGGCGCTGGTCGCCTTCTTCGGCCTCCAGGCGACTGGCGCGTACGCCACCATGGGCTGGCTGCCGCAGATCTTCCAGGACGCGGGCATCTCGGCCGGCGCCTCCGGCGTGCTGCTCGCGGTCACCATGGTGATCAGCGTGCCGGTCTCCTTCGTGCTGCCGTCGCTGGCCGCCCGCAGCGCCGACCAGCGGGTATTCGTCCTGGCACTGGGCTGCTGCGGGCTCGGCGGCTACGCCGGACTGGCCCTGGCACCGGCCGCCGCGCCCTGGCTGTGGGCGGTGCTGGCCGGGCTCGCCAACTGCTGCTTCCCGCTGGCCATCACCATGATCGGCCTGCGGGCCCGCAGCGCCGTCGGGGTGGCCCGGCTGTCGGCCTTCTCGCAGAGCCTGGGCTATCTGATCTCCATCCCGGGGCCGATCCTGGTCGGCGCCCTCTACCAGCACACCGGCTCCTGGTACGCGCCGATCGGGCTGCTGGCCGCACTGCTGCTGCCGCAGATGGGCGCCGGGATGCTGGCCGGACGTCCCCGGCACATCGAGGACGAGGCATGACGGCCGGACGGCGGCCCCGGTGCTCCCGGGCCGCCGTCCGGATGCGACACTCGGAACATGCCCGTGCTCGAACCGAACCCCACCGACGGCCACAAGAAGCTGCTGATGATCTTCGCGGCCATCGGCGGCATCCTGGTCGTCGTCGCCGTGATCGCCACCGTCGCCCAGTCCATGGGGTGACCGCTGCGGGCCCGCCACCCCGGTAGGGGGACGGCGGGCCGAGCGCCGCGCCGACGACGGCGTTTTCTGCAAAGCTGGCGTCATGAGCGTCGACACGCCCCGCAGGATCATCGTCCTCCGGCACGCGAAGGCCGACTGGCCGTCGGTGCCCGACCACGAGCGGCCGCTGGCCGACCGCGGCCGGAGGGACGCGCCCGAGACCGGCCGCTGGCTGGCCGGCGCGGGCATCAACCCCGAACTGGTGCTCTGCTCCACCGCGCTGCGCACCCGGGAGACCTGGAAGCTGGTCGCCCATGAGCTGCCCAAGCGCGCCCGCCGGACGGTCTACGAGGACCGCCTGTACGAGGCCAGCCCCGGCGAGATCATCGCCGTCCTCCAGGAGACCTCCGACGAGATCGGCGACGTACTGCTGGTCGGCCACAACCCCGGTGTCCAGGGCCTCACCGAGGTGCTCACCGCCGAGGCGGAGGGCGACACCCTGATCCGGCTGCGCCGGGGCGGCTTCCCCACCGCCGCCGTCGCGGTGCTCACCTTCACCGGCTCCTGGAAGTCGGCCGAGCCCGCCGCGGCCACGCTGGTGGCCTTCCACTCCCCGCAGGACTGAGCCCGGCGGCCGGCCTTCCGGCCCATACGGCGCTCGGAGGGAGCGGATCAGGCGTCCGACGCGTCCGCCGCCTCGACCTCTTCGCGGGTGATGCCCAGCAGGTACAGCACGGTGTCCAGGAACGGCACGTTCACCGCTGTGTCGGCGGCCTCGCGCACCACCGGCTTGGCGTTGAAGGCCACCCCGAGCCCGGCCGCGTTCAACATGTCCAGGTCGTTGGCACCGTCCCCGATCGCCACCGTCTGCTCCAGCGGCACCTGGGCCCGCTCCGCGAACCGGGCCAGCATCCGGGCCTTGCCCGCGCGGTCCACGATCTCCCCGACCACCCGGCCGGTGAACCGCCCGTCCGCGACCTCCAGCGTGTTGGCGGCGGCGAAGTCCAGCCCCAGCCGCTCCACCAGGTCATCGGTGACCTGGGTGAACCCGCCGGAGACGATGCCCACCTGGTAGCCGAGCCGCTTCAGCGTCCGGATCAGCGTGCGGGCGCCCGGCGTCAGCCGCACCTCGGCGCGGACCTTGTCCACCACCCCGGCGTCCAGCCCGGCCAGCAGCGCCACCCGGGCCCGCAGCGACTCCGCGAAGTCCAGCTCGCCGCGCATCGCCGCGGCGGTCACCTCCGCGACCTTCGCCTCGCAGCCCGCGTGGGCCGCGAAGAGCTCGATGACCTCGTCCTGGATCAGGGTGGAGTCGACGTCCATCACCACCAGCCGCTTGGCCCGCCGGTGCAGCCCCGCGCGGACCACGGCCACGTCCACCCGCTGCACCACGGCCTCGGCCGCCAGTGCGCCGCGCAGCGCATCGGTGGCCACACCGGAGACCGCCAGCTCCACGGCGGTCACCGGGTACTTGGCGAGCCGGAACACCCGGTCGATGTTGCCGCCCGCCTCGCTGATCCTGGCGGTGAGCGCGGCGACGGCCCCGGCGGTCAGCGGCTGGCCGAGCACCGTGACGTGCGAGCGGCCCTCACGGCGCGGCCGGTTGTCGCCCGTACCGGAGATGATCTCGGCCTGGAGCCGCAGTTCGTCGGCCCAGCGGTGCACGGTGGCGCGCAGCTCGCCCTCCGGGCCCGGCGCGCCGCCGGCCGGCGGGGTGACCAGGGCGCAGAGCGTTATCCGCCCCCGGGTCACCAACTGCTCGATGTCTATGACGTCCACACCGAAGGTGGCGAGGGTCGAGAAGAGACCCGCGGTGATACCGGGCCGGTCGGTACCGAAGACCTTGACCAGCAGGGTCCGGGGCTGCGGCGCCGCTTCGGGGAGGGGACCGGTGGGCGGGAGCGATGCGTTCATGGTGGCGTCCACGCTACCCGGCGCACGCCCGGCTCCACGCACCCCGTCCGCGTTGTGGACGCCCCCCGAGCGCCGGTGCGGCGGCCGGGGCGCGCGCGGTCAGGCGCCGGGCTCCCGGTGCGGCGGGTGCGGCGGGTGCGGTGGCGGCGGGGGAGTGCGGGCGGGCCCGTCGGCATAGGGGTTGAATCCGCCAGGTGGGTGACCGGCGCCCCCGGCGCGGTACGGGTTGTGCGGGTGGACGCCCCCGTCCGGCGGCCGGTGCTGCGGCAGGTCCCCGTACGGTGCCGGGCCGCCCTGCACCGGTACACCCTGCACCGGGCCGCCCTGCACCGGGCCGCCCTGCACCGGGCCGCCCTGCACCGGTACACCCTGCACGGGGGCAACAACACCGGTCGGCCGCTTGGCCGCCGCGAGCCGGCCGACCAGCAGCGCCCCGGCGAACCCCGCGACCGCCCCCCAGAGCAGCCCGTACAGCGCGGCCGGCGGCAGGCCGCCCCGCAGCGACGCCCCGGCGTCGAGCGCGCTGAAGCCGAACACCGACAGCTGCGCCCCCACGGTCACCGAGCACAGCGCCAGCCCGGCGGGCAGCAGGACGGCCAGCGCCACCCCGAGCCGTGCCGCCGCCCCCAGCGCCTCCCGTACCGCCGCCGGCCGGGGCGCGGCCACCGGCGTCCGTACGGCGGTGAGCACCCCGGCGAGCAGCAGCAGCAACGCCGCGGCCACCGGCAGCAGCCAGAGCGAGCCGTCCAGCTCCATCAGCCGGGGCACCGTGACGTCCTGCACCGTACCGGCCCGCAGCAGCCGGTCCAGCGGTGACGGGAGGGCGTCCAGCAGCGCCCCGGTCGCCTGCCCGGTGACCGGGACGCCCAGCCCGACCGGGACGGCGAGGCCGACGGCGTTGGGCGTACCCAGCAGCACCCCGCCGGCCGCGACCGCCGGGCTCCGGCCGTGCGCCAGCGGCAGCACCACCCCGGCCGCGGCACAGACCAGCACCGCGCCCAGCAGCACCGACCAGAGCGCCGAGGCGACCGGCCGTACGACCCGGCCCAGCGGCTCCCAGCCGTGCGGCAGCGGGGCCCGCCGGGAGACGGCGAACGCCAGCAGCAGGACCACCAGCACCGCCGGCAGCCCGGCGAGCAGTGTCGGCGCGGTCCGCACCGAGTAGTAGACGGCCGCCTTGGGTGCGGCCGCCCCGCCGATCAGGCCGGGCAGCTTCCCCGGGTCCAGCAGCCCGCCGAGGCCGCCGCCCAGCCCGTCCAGCAGCCCGCCGCCCTGGCCTCCCGCGCCACCGTCGCCCTGGCCGCCGCCGACCCCGGCCAGCCGGGCGATGTCCAGCGTCACGGTGTCCTCGCCGACCCAGGACAGCAGCCCCAGCAGCACCAGCGCGCAGCCCACCGCCGCCCCGGCCCGTACCGCCAGCTCCCGCCCCGCCACGGCCGGCCGCCCCCGCAGCGGCCGGACGAACAGCACGCCCAGCACCGCCGCGCCGGTGAAGGCCACCCCCAGCGGCATCACGTCCAGCGCCGTCGCGGCCTGCGCCACCCCGCCGGACCCAAAGGCCTGCACCGAGCCGGTGGTCGTGACCGAGCCACCCGCGCCCAGCGCCACCACGGCGGCGGTCAGCGGCCCCAGCCGGGCGTAGTCGTCGGCGCCCAGCAGCTGCAGCCCCAGCGCGGCCACCCCGGCCATCGCCACGAACGCCCAGCTCACCGCCGTCGCGGCCTGGACCGCCCAGCGCAGCCACCCACCCTTGCCCACAGCGCCCCCCGCTCCGCCGCCACCGGCGCCCGTCGACCGTTCCGCGCACCACCGTCGTGCGACCGCGTCAACGTTGCCACACGGTCACAGTGTTCGTGCCGAGTTCTCCGGCCAGTGGCCGAGCTGGAATGATTCCACCCGTCATACGCCATCCCCAGACTCCGCGCAGCGGGACAACTCGGGGGGACTACATGAGTGGGGCAGGCTGAAAGTGCCGCAACTCGTTCTTGAACACCTCGGACACAACCGGACATTGGAATCCGGCAGGACGTACGCGCTGGGACGTGACCCGCAGTCGGATCTGACCTTCGACGACTCCCGGGTCTCCTGGCGGCACGCCACCGTCTCCTTCGACGGGAGCGGTTGGTGGCTGGAGGACCTCGGCAGCACCAACGGCACCTTCGTCGCCGGGCAGCGGACCGCCAGGGCGCTGCTCGGCCCGGGGACCGTGGTGCATCTGGGGAACGCCGAGAACGGCCCCCGACTGGCCTGCGTCGCGGTGCCGGGCGCGGTCGGGGTGGGGGCGGCGGACTGGCACGACGCCAACACCAGCCTGCACGCCCCGCAGGACCCGTGGGGTGGCCCCGGCGCGCAGCCCTGGGGCCCGCCGCGGCAGACCGGCCCCGGGGCGCCGCAGGGCGCGGCCGCGTTCCAGGGCGGCGGCGCCCCGATACACGGCGGCACCCCGCCGCAGGGCGGCATCCCGGCCCAGGGCGGCGTGGCCCCGTACGGCGGTGTCCCCCCACAAGCCGGTGTCCCCCAACAAGCCGGCGTCCCGCAGCAGGGCGGTGCCCCCCAGCAGTCCGGTGGCCCGGCGGGCTGGGGGCAGTCGGGCGCGGTGCCCGGCGGTGTCACCCCGGTCTACGGCGACCGCAACCCCACCATGATCCGCAACCTGGCGCAGGGCATGCGCACCGTGCGGATCGGCCGTTCGCTCGACAACGACCTGGTCGTCTCCGACCTCGGCGTCTCCCGCCACCACGCCGAGCTGCGGCAGCTCGCGGACGGCCGGTACGAGATCGTCGACCTGGAGAGCCACAACGGCACCTATGTCAACGGCCAGCCCATCCAGCGGCACGTGATGGGCCCCGAGGACCTGCTCGGCGTCGGCCACTCCATCTTCCGGCTGGTCGGGGACCGGCTGGAGGAGTTCGTCGACGCGGGCGCGGTCTCCTTCTCCGCCCGCCACCTCACCGTCGAGGTCGAGCACAAGGGCGCCAAGAAGATCCTGCTCGACGATGTCTCCTTCGGCGTCCCCGAGCGGTCGCTGGTCGCCGTGATCGGCCCGTCCGGCTCCGGCAAGTCGACACTGCTGCGGGCCCTCACCGGCTACCGCCCGGCCGACCGGGGCGATGTGCTCTACGACGGCCGCAACCTCTACAAGCAGTTCGCCGAACTGCGCCAGCGCATTGGCCTGGTACCGCAGGACGACATCCTGCACAAGGAGCTGACGGTACGCACCGCGCTCAAGTACGCGGCCCGGCTGCGCTTCCCCGGTGACACCCAGGAGGCCGAGCGCGCGGCCCGGGTGGACGAGGTGCTGCATGAACTGCGGCTGGACAAGCGCGCCGAGAACCGGATCACCGCCCTCTCCGGCGGCCAGCGCAAGCGCGTCTCGGTGGCGCTCGAACTGCTCACCAAGCCGTCGCTGATCTTCCTGGACGAGCCGACCTCCGGCCTGGACCCGGGCATGGACCGCGAGGTCATGCAGATGCTGCGGGTGCTCGCCGACGACGGCCGCACCGTCCTGGTGGTCACCCACTCGGTGGCCGAACTGGCGCTCTGCGACCAGCTGCTGGTGATGGCACCGGGCGGCGCGGTGGCGTACTTCGGGCCGCCGGACGAGGCGCTGCACTTCTTCGGGTACGAGACCTGGGCGGACGTCTTCCAGGCGTTCGAGAACTACCCGGACCACGACTGGGCCGGCCGCTACCGGGGCTCGGTGCACTACCAGATGTACTCGGCCGACGTGGAGGCGGTGGCCCCGCAGTCCGCGCCGATCTCCGAGTACCAGTCACGGCCGCAGAAGCCGCAGAGCTGGGGCTCCCAGCTGGCCACCCTGACCCGCCGCTATCTCTCGGTGATCGCCGCCGACCGGGGCTTCCTGGTGCTCTGCGCGCTGCTGCCGGTGGTGATGGGCGCGGTGAGCCTGGCCATCCCGGACAAGTTCGGCCTGCTGCCGGCCAATCCGCCGATGAAGAACGGCCAGCCGCAGTTCAACACCGACGCCGCCATCGTGCTGCTGATCGTCGCGGTCGGCACCGTCTTCACCGGCGCGGCCAACGCGGTCCGCGAACTGGTCAAGGAGCGGGTCATCTACGAGCGGGAGCGGGCCACCGGGCTCTCCCGGTCCGCGTATGTGATGTCGAAGATCCTCACCCTGGGAGCGCTCACCGCCCTTCAGAGCGTCGTGGTCGCCCTGATCGGCATCGGCACTAGGGAACTGCCCTCCGACGGCCTGGTGATCAGCGGCAACCCGCTGCTGGAGATGACGATCGCCGTGGTGCTGCTCGGCCTCACCAGCATGATGATCGGCCTGGTGATCTCCGCCCTGGTGAAGACCTCCGAGAAGACCATGCCGCTGCTGGTCCTGGTGGCCATCGTCAATGTGGTCTTCTGCGGCGCGCTCTTCCCGCTCTTCGGCTCGCCGGGCCTGGAGCAGCTGGCCTGGCTGACCCCGGCCCGCTGGGCGGTCTCCGCGCTGGGCGCCTCGGTCAGCCTGGGCGCCATCTCACCGCCGCCGGACGGCAAGGACGGCACCGACCCGCTCTGGGACCACGACCTGTCCACCTGGACCACCGCCGGCTCCGTGCTGATCCTCATCGGCCTGGTCTGCGCCTTCGCCGTCGTCCGGCTGCTGCGCCGTCATGAGCCCGAGGTCATGCGCAAGCGCTGACCCGCGCCGCACTGCCGTACGCCGCACTGCCGTACGCCGCACTGACCCGGGCCGCACTGCCCCGGGCCCGCAGCAGGGCCCGGGGCAGCGGCTTCGGCCGGTCGCGGCCGGGGGTCAGGCCGCCGCGCAGCGGGAGCGGTGGGCGCCCAGGCCGTCGATCTCCAGTTCCATCACATCGCCCGGGGCCAGGTACGGGAAGCGGCCGGAGAGGGCGACGCCCTCCGGCGTACCCGTGTTGAGGATGTCGCCGGGCTCCAGCACGAGGTACTGGGAGAGGTGCCGGATCAGCTCCGCCACGCCGAAGATCATGTCTGCGGTGGAGGAGTCCTGGCGCGGCTCCCCGTTGACCCGGGAGCGCAGCCGCAGCGCCTGCGGGTCGGGGATCTCGTCGGCGGTGACCAGCCAGGGGCCCAGCGGGTTGAAGGTCTCGCAGCTCTTGCCCTTGGACCACTGGCCGCCGGACTCCTCCAACTGGAACGCCCGCTCGGAGACGTCATTGCTGACGGCGTAGCCGGCGACATAGGCGAGCGGGTCCTCCTCGGGGGTGAGGTAGCGGGCCCGGCGGCCGATCACCACGGCCAGCTCCACCTCCCAGTCGGTCCGCTCGGCGCCGCGCGGGATCAGCACCTCGTCCTGCGGCCCGACCACCGTGTTGGGACCCTTGTAGAAGAGGATCGGCCGGGTGGGCGGCTCGCTGCCGGACTCGGCCGCGTGCGCGGCGTAGTTCTGGCCGATGCACAGCACCGCGCCCGGCCGGGCCACCGGTGCGCCCAGCCGCAGACCGGTGATGTCGGTCTCGGGCAGCACCCCGGCGGCGGCCGCCGCCCGGACCCGGTCCGGACCGTCGCCGCCCAGGAAGGCGCCGTCGATGTCCGCCGTCAGGCCGGAGAGGTCGAAGTGGCGGCCGTCGGCGGTGCCCAGGACGGGCCGTTCGCTGCCGGGGGCGCCGACACGCATGAGACGCATGGGGTTCCTCAGGGGTATGTCGGATGGTCAGAGGATCGATGTGGGGGCGCTACTCGACGCGGGCGAGCGCATCGCGGTCCACCGTATGGTGCAGCGGCTCACCACGGACGTAGCGCCCGATCTCGGCGACGGTGCTGTCACCCAGCGCGTAGCGGCACTGCACCGTGGCAGCGGCCTGATGCGGCGTCAGCAGCACGTTGGGCAGGGCGCGCAGCGGATGGCCGACCGGCAGCGGCTCACTGTCGTAGACGTCCAAGGCGGCGTCGATGCGCCCGGTGCGCAGCTCCGCCAGCAGCGCGGCCTCGTCCACCAGCCAGGAGCGGGCGGTGTTGACCAGCCCGGCGCCGTCCGGCAGCAGCGCCAGCTCCCGGGCGCCCAGCAGATGCCGGGTCTCCGGCAGCGCCGGGGCGTGCACCGCGACGATCCGGCTGCCGCGCAGCAGCTCGTCCAGCCCGCAGCGGCGCACGCCCAGCCGGGCGGCCTCCGCCTCGTCCAGGTACGGGTCGTACACCGCGACCTCGGCGCCGAGCGCGCGGGCCAGCGCCAGATAGGCGCGGCCGGTGCGGGAGGCGCCGATCACGCCGACCGGGCAGCCCAGGATCTCGTGCCGACGGGGTGCCGTACCGGCCTGCTCCCACTCCTGGCCGCCGCGCAGCGCATGGTCGAAGCGATGCACCTGGTGCAGCAGGGCCAGGGTGAAGGTGAGGGCGACCTCGGCGACCGAGCGGGCCATCGCCGCGCCGGCCTGGGTGACCGCCACCCCCCGGTCCAGCACCTCGGCGGTGACATAGGGGCTCACCGCGCCGCCGGTGTGCGCGACCAGCCGCAGCCCGGGGGCGGCGGCGAGCGCGGTGGCGTCCAGCCGTGCGGCGCCCCAGGCGGTCACCAGCACCTCGGCGCCGCCGCCCAGCGCGCCGGTGAGCGCGGCGCGGTCGGTGTTGTCGTCCAGCACCGTGAGGTCGCCCAGTGCGGCCAGCCGCTGCCAGGCGTCGGTGGTGAAGAACTGCTGCCGCAGGCCCGGCGGGACGGCCACCACGATCCCGGGGCGGCGGGCCTCAGCGGAGCCAGTCATCGAGGTGCTCCGCCACGAACGCGTCATCGGTCAGCCATGGGTAGGCGGCGGCGACCCGGTCGATCTCGGCGGCCTGGCCCGGCGACAGCCGCTCGTCGGGGTTGAGGCACCAGGTGCCTGCCAGCAGCCCCTGGCGGTGCAGCACCTGATGGACACCGGCGATGCAGCCCCGGAAGGCGCCGCGTACGTCGAACACCGCCGCGTTGGCCTCGCTCAGCTGCGGGGCGCGGCGCAGCAGGTCGGTGGTGAGGGCGTGGTCGCCGGCTCGGGCGTCGCGGACCTCCGCCAGCAGTGAGACGGCGGCGCGGGTCCAGACCGCCCACTGGCCGAGCAGACCGCCGGCGAACCAGCGCAGCCCGGCGCCGGTCCGGTAGGGCGTCAGCAGGTCCTGGAGGATGGCGTCGTCGTTGCCGGTGTACAGCGCGACCTCGTCGGCGCGGTCGGCCCCGGCGACGGCCGCGATGACCTCGGCGGTGCGGTACCGGTCGAACGGCGCTGCCTTGACCGCGACCACCGAGGGGATGTCGGTGAAGGCCCGCCAGAACGCGGGGGAGAGGTACCGGCCGCCGACCGCCTCCTGGAGGTAGAAGCCGATGACCGGCAGCACCTCCCCGACGGCTCGGGCCCGGTCCAGCAGCCCGGCCTCGTCGGCGCCGGGCACCGCCGGGCTGAGCAGCACCGCGTCATAGCCGAGCTCGGCGGCCAGCTCCGCCTCCGCGACGGCCTGGGCGGTGTATCCGCAGGCCCCGGCGATCCGGACGACCGGCCGGCCGGCCTCCTGCTCGATCACCTCGGAGGCCAGCTCGAGGACCGGCCGGAGCAGGCCGATCTGCGGCTCGCGGATCTCGAACTGGGTGGTGTGCACGGCGACCGCGACCCCCCCGGCGCCTGCGGCCAGGTAGTAGCGGGTCAGTGCCCGCTGGCGGCGTTCGTCCAGCCGCCGGTCGGCGTCCAACGCCAGCGGGTGCGCCGGGACGACCGTACCGGCGGCGAGGAGGTCCAGCGGGGCCGTGGTCGTGGTGGCCGTGCCGGTGGAGGGGGCGGGGGTGGAGGTGGCGGGCGTGGTCGTGGTGGGGCTGGTCGTGGTGGGGCTGGTCGTGGTGGGGTGGGGCACGGTGGATCAGAACCTTCCGTCGCGGACCTGGAACTTGGTGGGCTTGCCGGACAGTGGCAGTCCGCGTCGGATCCACTCGGCCTGCCAGCCGACCAGGGTCCGCAGGGCGATCGGCGGATAGCCGAACAGCGCGTGGCAGCGCCCGGCGTCGGACAGCAGCGCGGTGCCCGACTCGGTGCCGTCGAACAGCGCCGGCCGGTCGAACTCGGCTGCGAACAGCTCGGCCAGCCGCCGGACCGAGGCGGTCTCCGGGCCGGTGAGGTTGAGCACGAAGGGCTCCGGCGAGGCATGCAGCAGCGACCGCAGCGCGACCTCGTTCGCATAGCCCTGCCAGACCACATTGGCGTGGCCGGTGGCCAGGTCCACCGGGTCGCCGCCGTGCACGGCGGCGGCGATGTCGGCCAGTACGCCGTAGCGCAGGTCCACCGCGTAGTTGAGCCGGATCAGTGCGACCGGGGTGCCGTACTCCGCCGCGTGGAAGCCGAACACCCGCTCCCGGCCGAGGCAGGACATGGCGTACTCACCGACCGGGCCGACCGGGTCCTGCTCGGTGCTGGCCGCCGCGTCGGTGCGGACCAGCGGGTAGACGTTGCCGGTGGAGAAGGCCGCGATCCGGACGCCCCGATAGCGGCGGGCGATCCGGTCCGGCAGCGCCGCGTTGACCGCCCAGGCGTGCGCCGGGTGGCCGGCCGAGCCGAACTTGGCGCCGACCATGAAGACCACCTGCCCGGCGTCGGGCAGCTCGGCCGGGTCGCCGGACAGCAGGTCGAAGGCGACCGGGGTGATCCCCTCGGCGGCCAGCGCATCCGCCTGGGCGCGGTCGGACCAGCGCGAGACGGCGTGCACGGCGAGGTCGCCGCGCCCGGCGGCGTCCAGCGCCCGGCGGGCCAGCCGGCAGAGGCTGGGGCCCATCTTGCCGCCGGCGCCGAGCACCACCAGGTCACCGTCGAGTCGGGCCAGGTCTGCGACCAGCGCGGCCGAGGGGGTGGCGAGGAGTTCCTCCAACTGCTTCTCGTCGGCGGGGAACGCGGCGGACGGGGTGGCGAGCGGAGTGGGTGGAGCGGAGTGCATGTGTCATCCCTTGACTGCGGAGCCGGTGACGCCCTCGGTGAAGTACCGCTGCCCCACCAGATAGGCGGAGAAGATCGGTACGAAGGCGATCACCGAGCCGGCGAGGACCTGGTTGAGCGGGACCTGCTGCTGCTGGAGCGATGCGATGCCGACGGTCAGCGTGCGCATGTCGGTGCTCTGACCGATGATCAGCGGCCATAGGAAGTCGTTCCAGTGCCAGAGGAAGACGAACGTCCCCAGGGTGGCCAGGATCGGCTTGAGCAGCGGCAGCACGACGCGGACGAAGATCTGGAGTTCGCTGCACCCGTCCAGCCGGGCGGCCTCGAAGATCTCGTCGGGCAGTCCGAGGATGAACTGCCGCATCAGGAAGACCGCCTGTGCGTTGGCGAGGGTGGGCAGGATCAGCCCCCAGTAGCTGTCCACCCCGCCGAGCTTGGCGATCAGGATGAAGGTCGGGATCATCGTCACGTGGTACGGGACCATGACCATGGACAGGAACGACCAGAACATGGTCTCCCGCCCGGGGAAGCGCTTCTTGGCGAAGGCGTAGCCGGCCAGCGAGGCGAGCACCAGCACGCCGACCACCGAGACCAGCGAGTACACCAGGGTGTTGAGCAGCCAGCGCGGCACGTCCTGGGAGCCGAGCACATCGCCGTACGCGCCGCCGGACAGCGGCCAGGGCAGCAGGCTGCCGGGCAGGCTCACCGCGCCGCTGGGCTTCAGCGACAGCACGACCATCGCGTAGAAGGGGAAGATCGTCACCAGCGAGGCGACGGTCAGCAGCACCCCCCGGGCGATCCGGCCGCCCCGCGAAGGGCGCAGCGAGCCCGGCAGGGTGTCCTGCTCGGCGGCGCGGCGGCGTCTGCGCTCGGTGGCTGCCGAGCTCGGCGGTGCCGGGGCGGCCTCGGGTGCGGCGGGGGCCGCGGTGGTCGGTGCCATGGTCACTTCTCCTTCCCGATGACCGCCCGCTGCACGATCGCGACGACGACGGTGATGACGAACAGGACGCAGCCGATGGCGCTGGCGTAGCCCAGGTCGAAGTACTTGAAGCCGGCGTCGTAGAGCTGGAAGACGAGGCTGTAGCTGGCGTTGGCCGGGCCGCCGCCGGTCATCATGTAGACGGCGTCGAAGACCTGGAAGCTGTTGGTGGTCTCGATGACCGCCAGGAAGAAGAAGGCGGGCCGCAACCGGGGTGCGACGATGTACCAGAACCGCTTGACCGGCCCGGCGCCGTCCATCAGCGCCGCCTCCTCCAGCTCGCGCGGCACCTCCTGGAGCTGCGCCAGCAGGATGAGCATCCCGTAGCCGCAGCGCGACCAGACCCCGACCACCGCCAGTGCCGGCAGCACCAGCGCGGAGTCGCTGAGCCAGGACTGGTCGGGCAGGTGCAGGAAGCCCATCACCGCCGACCAGGGGCCGTCGCTGGAGAAGATCCAGATGAAGACGGTGGAGGCGAGCACCAGGCTGGTGACCACCGGCAGGAAGAACACCGAGCGGAAGAGCTTGGAGCCCCGGAAGGCCCGCCGGGTGAGCAGCGCCAGGCCGAGCGAGGCGCCCACCGTCAGCGGGACGGCCAGCACCGTGTAGAGGACGGTGACCTTCAGCGAGGACCAGAACAGCGGGTCGTGGACCAGCCGCCGGAAGTTCTCCAGCCCGGTGAAGTGGGTGCTCTCGCCCAGGGTGTAGTCGGTGAAGCCCAGCAGCAGCCCCGCGATGCCCGGACCGAACCGGAAGACCAGGAAGAGCACCAGGCAGGGCAGCACGAACAGCAGGCCGATCCGGGCCTCCCGCCGGGCGTGGGGCCCGCGGCGGACCTTCTGCGGGCGGGGGTGTTCCGCGACTGCGGCCACGGGACCTCCTTCGAGGGGGAGTGCAGGGATTGCAGGGGGTGCGGGGGAGTACGCGGGGGTGGGTCCGGCCCGTGCGGCGCCAGGGGCGCGGCCGCACGGGCCGGACGGCGTCAGCGCTTGCGGGAGATCAGCTGGTCGGCGGCCTTGGCGGCGTCGTCAAGTGCCTGCTGCGGGCTCTTCTTGCCCAGCAGCGCGGCCTGGATCTCCGGGGCGAGCACGCCCATCACATCGCGGGACGCCTTGTTGAGCGGGCCCACCTGGGTGCTGTCCAGCGCCTTGGCGGTGGCCTGCTGCATGGCGTCCCCGGGGTAGAGGTCGTCCGCGTCGGTGCGGGTCGGGAAGTAGCCGCCGGGCTTCTGCAGGCCCTCGGTGTTCTTCGGCTGCGCCACGTACGCGATCCACTTGCCGGCGGCGTTCTTGTCGGCGCCCTTGAACATGGCCAGGGTGCCGACGGTGCCGTACGCGGCCTGGGTCGTGCCGGTCAGCGCCGGCTGGACGATGATGTTGTCCTTGCCCCAGAAGGGCTCCACTTCGGCCGCGCTGTTCTGCCAGGTGCAGGCGACCTTGTTCTTGGCGAGGTCGGTCTGCTCGATCTTCGGAGTGGTGGTGACCAGGTCCTTGGGGGTCCAGCCCTTGTCCACGAAGGTCTTCAGCCAGCTCAGCGCCTTGACCCCGGCGTCGCTGTTGAAGGCGGCGGTCTTGCCGTCGGGGGCGAAGACATCGCCGCCGGCCTGCCAGAGCAGCGGGTAGAAGGTCATGTTGAGGGTGGCGGTGGTGTCGCCGCTGTAGCTGGTGGCGTAGTAGCCCTTGGCCTTGAGCTTGGGCGCCAGTGCGGTCAGCTCGTCCCAGCTGGTGGGGTAGCTGGTCTCGCCGATGGCGTCGAAGACCTTCTTGTCGCAGAGCAGCGGGAAGGCCGACATCAGCACCGGGGTGGCGAGCGGCTTGCCGTCGACGGTGACGGCCTTGAGCGCGGACGGCCGCAGGGCCTGGGTGTCGGCGGCCGGCAGGTAGTCGGCGGCCGGGATCAGGTTCTTCTGGTAGGCGGCGAGCTGGTCGGGGATCAGATACGCCACGTCCGGGCCCTTGCCGCCGGCCAGCGCGGTGGCCAGTGCGGTGTCGCGGTTGGCCCACGGGTAGGTGGAGACCTTGACCTTGATGCCCGGGTTGGCGGCCTCGAAGCCCTTGACCAGGCCGTCCCAGTACGCCTGGTTGGCCTTCTCGTCGGCGATGACGGGGTAGACCCAGGTGGTGACGGTGTCCTTCCCGCTCGCGCTGCTGCTGGAGTCGCTGCCGCAGGCGGCGAGGGAGACGGCGGCCAGGCCGGCGGCGGCGGCCGCGGCGGCGGTTCTGCTGGCTCTCATGGTGCGGGTGCTCCTCGGTGTCACGGTGTGAGGGTGGGGGGAGAGGTCTGGGGGTGGGTCAGCGCGCGGGCACGGTCTCGACCGTGCCGTGGTGTCGGGAGCGCTCGGCGGCGAAGGCCGCCAGGTGGCTGCCGAGGGACTCGGCGGGGCCGGAGCGGATGTGCGAGCGGTCGCCGGTGGCGAGCGCGGTGACGAACGACTCGACCAGGGCCGTGTCGCCGCCGCCGTGTCCGTCGGCGGCGTTGGAGCCGCTGGCGCCGATCTCGTGCACGGTCACGGTGTCGTGCCGGAAGTCGTGGACGGTGACCCGCTCGCCGTCGCCGCGCAGCCAGCCGTGGCTGCCGAAGATCCGGGTCTGGCGGTGGGTCTGCTCGGTGAAGGCGCTCATGGTGAAGGTCGCGGTGGCGCCGCCGGACAGCCGCATGGCGACGACCTGGTTGTCCACCACGTCGTTGTCGCTGCGGTAGACGCAGCGGCCGTACGGGCCGGTGCGCAGCGCCTCGGTGAGGACGGCCCGGTCGGCGGGGCCGTGGGCCCGGTCGGTGACATGGCTGATCGGCCAGGCCCCGCCGGTGCGGCGCAGTGCGGGGTAGTAGAGCTTGGGGGCCGAGTAGGGGCACTCGGGCTCGGCCGGGCAGGTCAGGCAGTTGTCGGTGGAGCCGGGCGGGGCGTTCTCCGGGCGGAAGTGGCTCAGGCCGCCGAAGCTCGCCACGGTCTCGATCCGCTGCCCGGTGACATAGGCGATCCAGTCCAGGTCGTGGCTGGACTTGGCCAGGATCATCGGGGCGGACTCGTCCTCGCGCCGCCAGGGTCCGCGTACATAGCTGTGTGCGTAGTGCCACCAGCCGACCGGCTCCAGGTGGTCCAGGCCGGTGAGCCGGCCGAGCACGCCGCTGGCGATCACCGACCGCACCAGGTCGGTGTAGGGGGTGTAGCGCAGCACATGGCAGACCGCGAACGGGACCCCGGCTGCCTCGACGCCCGCCACGATGGTCCGGCACTCGTCCTCGGTGGGGGCGAGCGGCTTCTCCGTCATGATGGCGTATCCGGCGCGGGCCAGCGCCAGCACCGGCTCGACGTGGTCGCGGTCCTGGGTGGCGACGATCACCCCGTCGGCGAGGGGGCCGCCCGCCGCCTCGGTGGCGGCCAGCAGCGAGCGCCAGCCGTCGTACCCGGTGTCGGCTCGGGCGCGGTCCCGGGCGCGCGGGTCCGGGTCGGCGACGGCGGTCAGCCGGGCCCGCTCGGGGTGCGCGTGGATCCAGTCCCCGTAGGTGAGGCCGCGGTTGCCCGCGCCGACCAGGGCGATCCTGACGGGCCGGCCCTCGATCGGGGCGGTGGGGTGGGTGGGGGGTGTGTCAGCCACGGTGCAGTCCACGGGTCGCGGGGGAGGGGTCTGGCGGGTGCCGGGTCGGGGCGTGCGGGGGCGGGGTATGCGCGGTCGGGTGTGCGCGGTCAGGGCGCGGGGCCCGGCCCCGGCGGGCGTTGGGGTGCCGCCGGGGCCGGGCGGCCGCTCAGAGCAGCAGGTTGCCGTCGCGGTGGCGGACGCGCTTGCTCTCCGTGGGCATCGAGGTGCGGGTGGTGCCCTCCTCGACGCAGCCGCTGTGCAGCAGATGGCTGCTGCCGGTGAAGGCGGCGGGCCGTAGTTCCAGTCGGCCGCCCCGGAAGGAACTGCCGCCGGCCCGGTAGCGGTTGGGGCCACCGGTGATCAGCAGGTGTGCGGTCTCGGCGTCGGCGGCCTCGGAGCCGTACCCGTCCAGCTCCCAGCTGACGGTGCGGCTGCCGCCGGTGCGGGTGAGCAGCGCGGCGGTGCTGTTGGTGCCGGTGAGCCGGGCACCGCCGTCTATCCGCAGCCGCTGGTCCTTGGCCGCGTCCAGGGCCAGGCCGGTGTTGCGCAGCACGCCGCCGTGCACGGTGGTGTCGGCGTGCGTCAGGGTGCAGGGGGCGGCGGTGGCCGAGGCGCCGTTGAGGGTGCAGCGGTCCAGGACCAGGGTGCCGCTGCCCTTGAACGCGGCGCCGTCCAGCCCGTTGAGCACGACCCGCTCCAGGTGCAGGTCCGCGCTGACCTCGGCGGAGGTGATCACCGATCCCTTGTCCTGGTTGAAGGTGGAGTCGGTGATGACGTTGGCGCGCTGGGAGCGACTGGAGGACTGGGTGATCACCAGCGGTCCGGAGGAGGTGCAGCCGCGCAGCTGGACCCCGTCGGCGTTCACCCAGATCATCCCGGAGCCGGCCTGGGCGTTACCGATGACCTGCATATCCTCCAGGGTGAGATCGGTGATCTTCACCCGGGCGACGAACCAGGAGCAGATGTGCTTGCGGACGGTGATCCGTTTGGCCGCCGAGCCCCAGGCCGCGCCGGAGTTGGCGAAGGTCATCAGACCGGAGTTGCCGGTGTAGACGAGGTCGTGCTCGAACTGGCCGTGGGTGACGAACGGCCCCTGGTCGTCGCCGTCGCCGTGGCAGTTGGTGACATAGCCGTAGGCGGAGGCCGTCCAGTCGTTGAGGTGCCGGGAATTGGCGACGTGGCAGTCCTCGACGTGTCCGTACAGGCAGTAGATCTGCTGGGTGAGGTAGCCGGCGCCGCCCCAGGTGACCGAGGCGGGGTTCTTCAACTGGCACTGATAGGTGTGGAAGTAGGTGCACCAGCGGCGCATCACCACCGGCCAGAAGGTGCCGGTGGCGTCGATCCCGGAGACATCGCAGGAGACGGCGTACTCGTAGGCGAGAGGGTGCGAGCCGGTGTAGGTGTCGCCGTCGGCCACGCCTTCGAAGACCATGTTCCGGACATGGGCGCGCTGGACGGGCTCGACCCTGGTCCAGGTGAAGGTGCGGCCCTTGGCCAGGTCCCAGCCGATCTTGTAGTTGACCCGGATGTGCGTGGCGTCGACCAGTTGGGTGACCTGGACGAGCTTCTGCACCTCCTTCTCGTACTGCCCGGTGCCGCTGACCGCGTCGATCTCCACCGTCCACCACTGGCCGACCTTGAAGGCAGCGGAGTCGGGGACCTCGAAGATGTCCGCCAGATCCGGCATCGGCGCGGAGAGCGAGGACTTCACCACGGTCTTGGTGACCTCGCCGCGGAAGTAGAGCACGGCGCCGAACGGATTGTCGTACGAGTTGTCCTCGATCCCGGTGGTGCTGACCCGGTGGCCGCCGAAGTCGAGTTCGATCTCCGAGCGGGAGAAGGTGTGCCGCTTGGTGAACAGCAGGTCGGTGTGGGCCTCGATGCGGTGGATCGCGGGGTCACCGACCATCGCGTCCAGCGCGGCATCGGCGGGCGCCGAGTCGTCGAAGTGGCCGAAGCGGCGGAAGTCGCCGACGCCTTCGTGCAGCTGGAGCCAGCGGCCCCGGGCGGCGGCCTTGGCCGGCGCCAGCACGGTGCCGCCGTTGTGCGCGGCGGTGGAGCGGTCGTCCCAGCGGACGGCCATGCCGCCGCCGTCACCGGGCGTGCGGTACCCGGCAAGTACGGCGAGTTCGCCGGAGCGCAGCGAGGCGGGCTTCAGTGCCCGCAGCGCCGCGACGGAGTCCACGATGCGCGGGCCGGAGCCCGAGCCCGCAGCGGATGCCGTGGCGGGGGTGGCCGGGCTGGCGGACGCGACGGAGGTGCCCGCCGCGGTGGCGGCGACCAGCAGGCCGCCGATACCGCCGGCGCGGAGCAGGGCACGTCTGGCGGTGCCGGCTGTGCTCATGGCCGGCCCGGCCGGGTCCGTGGAGGCGGAAGGGGTCGCAGGGGAGTGGGGGGGAACGCTCACGGGGATGCCTCAGCCTTCGGTTGGGCTGGTGAGGAGGGTTCCCGCGGCGACCGCCGGTGTACGGGGGGAGGGGCCCGCCCGTACAGGTGGCTGCGGCACCGGGTGCCGCAGCTGCGGATGGCATGTGGTGCGGCCTGACGAGGCAGCACGCCCGAGGGCAGGGACGGCTGCGGACCGCTACGAGTGGTCGCGGACCGCTCGTGGTGCCAGGAAGCTATGTCGTCGCCACCCAGGTGGTCAAGACCTGTCCGGAGTGAACCGCTGAGCGCGCGCCGTGTCGTGGCTCACGTGCGCTCTGGTTCCGACCCGCCGGGGTGGCCGAGGCTGACACTGATCCGCTGGGCGGCGTCCCGCACTTGGCGCCCCAGCTCCTGGAAGCGCCAGCCCGGCAGGTCGAGCTTGAGGCCGGTGATGCTGATGGCGCCCGCAACCCGGCCGCGGTGGTCGAGCAGCGGGCTGCCGATGCAGAAGATGCCCTCGGCGTCCTCCTCGTCGTCCAGCGCGTAGCCGGAGGCGCGGACGTCCCGCAGGTGGGCGAAGAGGGTGTCCTCGTCGGTGATGGTGCGCGAGGTGCGGCGCGGCAGCCCGGTGCGGTGGACCAGGGCGCGGCCCTCCTCCTCGGGCATCGCCGCCAGCAGCGCCTTGCCCAGCCCCGAGCAGTGCGGCAGCTCCCGGGTGCCCATCCGCAGATCGAGCCGGGAGCCGTGCTCCAGGTCGACCTGGTCGATGACCACGGCGTGGCCGGCCTCGGGCACGGCCACCCGGGAGGCCAGGCCGGTGGCGCGGCTCAGCTCGCGCAGCACCGGGCGGGCGACCTCCCGCAGCGAGACCTGGACCTGGGCCCGGTCGCCGAGCCGAGCCAGTGACATGCCCAGCCGGTAGCGCCGGCTCATGCCCTCGCCGTCGTCGGCGACCAGCCCGAAACTTCGCAGTGTCTGGAGCAGTCCGAAGGCGGCGCTCTTGGAGATTCCGCAGGTCTGGCTGATCTCGGTGACGCTCAGCCCGCCGCCGGGTCCGACGGTGGCCAGCGCCTCCAGCACCTCGGCGGCCCTGGCCACCGTCCTGACCCAGTACTTCTGCTCGCCGGAGTCTGCTCCGCCCTCACTGTTTCGCATAGCCGAACAGGGTAGCGGCGAATGGGCCTTGACGGGGACTGAATCCGAACTCTAGTATCGCGACTGTTCTGCTCTGCGGAACAGCGTTCTGGAAATGAAAGACCTGCGACGACCTACCGGGCGGATGGCGCCCCGCGGTCCGCGACCGGGCAGGGTCGCGGACCGGCAAGGACAGCAATCGACGCAAGGAGCACCGCATGACGCTCGCCGAGCGCGCCCGCCGGGTCATCCCGGGAGGCGTCAACAGCGGCCAGCGCAGCATCCCCGGACTCACCGATCTGGTGATCGCCCGTACCCAGGGGGCGCGCTTCTGGGACTCCGAGGGCCGGGAGTTCACCGACTACCACGCCGCCTTCGGTCCACCACTGCTCGGCCACAACGACCCCGACGTGGCCGCCGCCGTCACCACGGCCGGCGCCACCCTGGGCCTGGCCGGCGTCGCCGTCACCGAGGGCGAGGTGGCGCTGGCCGAACAGCTGGTCGAGCTGCTGCCCTCGGTGGAGAAGGTCCTGCTCACCAGCACCGGCAGCGAGGCCACCTTCCACGCGCTGCGGGTCGCCCGGGTCGCCACCGGCCGCCGTCTGGTCGTCAAGTTCCAGGGCTGCTACCACGGCTGGCACGACTCCGTCAGCCTCAACGTCATCTCCAGCCCGGACCGGCTGGGCCGCCCGGACCCGACCTCCACCGGCATCCTCCCCGAGGTGCTGGCCGCCACCCTGGTACTGCGGTTCAACGACCCCGAGGCCGTCCGGCAGGCCTTCGCCGAGCACGGCCAGGACATCGCCGCCGTCATCGTGGAGCCCATCCCGCACAACGTGGGCGCGCTGCTGCCCACCGACGAGTTCCTGCGCACCCTGCGCGAGGAGTGCACCCGGGCCGGCAGCGTCCTGGTCTTCGACGAGGTCATCACCGGCTTCCGCCACGCGCTCGGCGGCTACCAGTCCCTCTGCGGCGTCACCCCCGACCTGACCACCATGGGCAAGGCCATCGCCAACGGCGCCCCGGTCGGCGCCCTCGGCGGCCGCGCCGACCTGATGGACCTGTTCAGCACCCGGCCCGGCGGCCCCGCCTTCTTCGCCGGCACCTACAACGGCCACCCCAACGTCGTCGCCGCCGCGCTCGCCACGCTGCGCAAGCTGCGCGAGGAACCGGTCCACGAACACACCTTCCGACTCGGTGAGCGGGCCCGCACCGAACTGGCCGCCATGTACGCCGGGCTCGGCGTGCCCGCCGTGGTCACCGGCTATGGCTCGGTCTTCGTCAGCTACTTCATGGCCGGACCAGCCCCGCGCTCGTATGACGACCTGCTCGCCAACGACGCCGCCCGGTTCATCGGCTACCGCCGCAACCTGGTCGAGCACGGCATCTTCGAACTGCCGCTCAACCTCAAGCGCAGCCATGTCTCCTACGCGCACACCGACGCCGACATCGACCGCCTGGTCGAGGCCAGCGAGGCGGCCATCCGCAAGACCCTCGCCGAGGGCGGCGCCGCCGACCTGGCCCACACCTCCACCATGGGCGGAGCGACCCACTGATGCTGACCGTCAACACCAGCCGCCCGGCCGGACCCGCCGGAAGGATCACCCGGGTCGAGACCCTGGTCCTGGGCACCGCCTGGCGGGACTTCGGCTACGTCCGCATCCACACCGACGAGGGCCTGAGCGGCGTCGGCGAGATCACCCACCCGTACCGGGTGCGGGAGACCTGCGAGCTGGCCGAGGCGATGGGCCGCCGCCACCTGATCGGCGCCGACCCGTTCGACGTCGAGGAGCTGTGGCTCCGGATGTACCAGGGCGACTTCCTGCGCGGCGGCGACATCGGCGGCATCGTCGTCTCCGGTGTCGACCAGGCGCTGTACGACCTGATGGGCAAGGCCCTGGACGTCCCCGCCTACCGGCTCACCGGCGGCGCCACCCGGGACCGGGTCCGGGTCTACGCCAACGGCTGGTACACCGGCGAGCGCGACCCCGAGACCTTCGCCGCCAAGGCCCGGGAGACCGTCGCCAAGGGCTACACCGCGCTGAAGTTCGACCCCTTCGGCGCCGGGCTGCACCACCTGGAGAAGGCCGAGCTGCGCCGCTCGGTGGCGCTGGTGGCCGCCGTCCGCGAAGCCGTCGGCCCGGACATCGACCTCTTCGTGGAGGGCCACGCCCGGTTCGCGATGGGCACCGCCCGCCGCCTGGTCCACGAGCTGGCGCCCTTCGACCTCGGCTGGTTCGAGGAACCGCTGCCGTGGACGCACATCGAGCGCTACGCCGAGCTGCGGCAGATCGCGCCGTTCCCCATCTCCGGCGGCGAGCACTTCCACAACCGCTACGAGTACAAGCAACTCTTCGCCGGCAACGCGGTCGACATCGTGCAGCCAGACCTCTCCATGGTCGGCGGCTTCACCGAGATCCGGAAGATCGCCGCTCAGGCGGACGCCCACGGCATGACCGTCGCCCCGCACAACTCCAACTCCCCGCTGTGCACCACCGCCTCGGTGCACGCCGTGCTCGGGATCACCAACTTCCAGATCCTGGAGACCTTCGACGGCCTGCTGGAGCCCTACGTCTTCGAGGCCGTCAAGGGCGCCCTGCCGGTGGTCGACGGCCACATCGGCCTGCCGACCGGCCCCGGCCTGGGCATCGAGCTGGTGGACGAGGTCTTCGCGGCCAATCCGCCCAGCCACCGGTTCTGGAACATGTTCGCCCCCGGCTGGGAGAAGCGGAACCGCACATGATCGTCGACGTCCACTCCCATCTCTTCCGGCACAGCCACGACTTCGACGCCACCTTCCGCAGCGAGTCGGCCCGCGCCCACGCGGGCGAGGTCGACCTGACCGTCCGCTGGGAGGACTACGACTCCACCGCACCGGCCGGCACCCGCACCGTCGTGGTCGGCGGCAAGGCCCGGCGCAGCGGCCTCTGGGTGGACGACGCCGCAGTGGCCGGGTACGTCGCCCAGCACCCCGACCGGCTGATCGGCTACCTGTCGATCGACCCGACCCAGGACGGCTGGCAGGACGAGCTGCGCCACGGCCACCAGGAGCTGGGGCTGCGCGGCATCAAACTGATGCCGATGTACGCAGGCTTCAACCCGGCCGACCCGGCCTTCGAGCCGCTGTACGCCTACGCCGAGCAGCACGGCCTGCCGCTGCTGGTGCACACCGGGACGACCTTTGTCTCACAGGCACCGCTGGAGTACGCGATGCCCCGGCACCTGGACTGGGTCGCCATGCGCCACCCCGGACTGCGGATGGTGCTGGCCCACCTCAGCCACCCCTTCGAGGGCGAGTGCATCGCGGTGATCCGCAAGCACCGCCATGTCTACGCCGACATCAGCGCACTGCACTACCGGCCCTTCCAACTCTGGCACAGCCTGCGACTGGTCCAGGACTACGGCGTCTGGGACAAGCTGCTGTTCGGCAGCGACTTCCCGTTCACCACCGTGGACGACTCCATCGCCGGGCTGCGCCGGATCGCCGCCATCCCCGGCATCCCCGGCCTGGACCCGCTGGACCGGGACGCCGTGGAAGCGCTGATCCACCGCCCCTCGCTGGACCTGCTCGGCCTGTCCTGACGCCGCACCCCCGGGAGACCCGCACGTGAACCCGTTCAACCTGACCGGCCGCACCGCCCTGGTGACCGGCGCCGCCCGCGGCCTCGGCCGGGCCTTCGCCACCGCCCTCGCCGGGGCCGGCGCCGACCTAGTGCTGGTCGACCTGCCCGACGCGGACGGCCTGGCGCAGACCGCCGCCGAGGTCGCGGAGCTGGGCCGGACCGCGCGGGTGTACGGCCAGGACCTGGCCAGGACCGAGGAACTGCACGCCCTCGCCGACCGGATACGGGCCGAGGCCGGGCCACTGCACATCCTGGTCAACAACGCCGGCACGGCCGCCCTGGAGCGGTTCAACGAGATCACCCCGGCCAGCTGGCAGCGCGTCATGCGGGTCAACCTGGACGCGGTGTTCTTCCTCACCCAGCGGGTCGCCGAGCACATGGTGGCCGATGGGGTGGCCGGCCGCATCGTCAACATCACCTCCAAGAACGCCCTGGTAGCCGAGGCCGGGCTGGCCCACTACAACGCCTCCAAGGCCGCCGTGGACCTGCTCACCCAGAGCCTCGCCGTCGAGCTGGCCCCACACGGCATCACCGTCAACAGCCTGGCCCCCGGCATGGTCGCCACCCCGATCGACGGGGAGTTCCCCTTCGACCGGGAGGCGTTCGAGGCGGCGTACCGCGCGCGCATCCCGCTCGGCCGATACGCCGAGCCGCAGGAGTGCACCGGCGCCCTGCTGCTGCTCGCCTCCGACGCCGGCAGCTATCTGACCGGCAGCCGGATCGTGGTGGACGGCGGCGTGCTCGCCGACCAGATGCCGCGCACCCGCTTCATGCCGCCGTACCGCACCACCCTCCCCCACCACTGAGGGCCCCGCCGCGAGCGGGCGCCCCGACCGAGAAGGCCGGGTCCATCCGCGATGAGATCCACCGGCAACACCTTCACTCCTGCCCCCGCCACTCCCGAGACCTCACGCCGCCGACTGCTGCATGCCGGCGGCCTGGGCGCCGCGCTGGTCGCCGCGACCACCCTCGGCGCCCCGACCGCAGCCCACGCCACCACCCGGCAGCCCGGCCCGGGGCACCCCGACCCCGCCCCGCACGATGGCGCCGTACGCTCGCTCGACACCGTCACCGACCTGCTGCGCCTGCCCGCCGCCAAGCTCACCGACGGCGAGGTCGCCCTGGTGGCCGGCTACCGCACCCCCGGCGACGGCGGCGGGTCGGTGCTGCGCTATGACGCCCGATCCACCGCCGCGCCCAACGGCGGCACCGTGCTGCGCCCCGCCGACCGACCCGCCCGGGGCCGCTGGCGCCAACTGCACGACGGCACCCTGGACTTCCGCCGCTTCGGCCTCTTCGACGCCACCACACCCGCCGACGACGCCCTGGACGCGATGGTCAACGACCCGGCCGTGCACCGGATCGAGGCCCACAGCGACCTGCTGTTCCGCCGCCGCCACACCTTCGGCCGCTCTCGGCTGGAGATCGACTTCGGCGGCCACACCGTGCACACCGGCGGCATCGCCCGCAACAGCCACGACAATCCGTTCGGCGCCGTGCTGTACTTCCGCGGCGAACCGACCAGCGACACCGTCCGCCACACCCTCCCCGAGAAGGTCATCGAACTCACCGACGCCTTCCCGGTGCCGAACTCCGCCGCCTTCAAGGTCGGCCAGTGGTGGGCGGTGCAGAGCGACTCCGTCGCGGGCGGCGGCAGCGACGAGCGCGAGCTGCAGAAGCTGGTCGAGGTCACCGAGATCATCGACCGCACCCACATCCGGGTGGACTACCTCAACGGCTGGGAGCTGGCCGCCGGACGCACCCTCAGCTGGACCAGGGTCCGACCGGTCGAGCGCGTCCACGTCCGCAACCTGGTCTTCCTCGGGGCCGGCCAGGACACCGGCGCGGTGGACGACGAGTACACCGGCTCCCACCCGGTCGCCTATGAGTACGCGGTGGACTGCGATGTCTCCGGTATCCACGCCACCGGCACCTTCTGGCCGGTGATCATGCGCCGCTGGTGTACCCGCTACCGCACCGAGCAGTGCTCGCTGAAGAACCCGCCGACCGTCTTCTACGGCGGCGCGGGCTATCTCACCCAGCAGATCTACTGCCTGTACGGCCATGTCGCCGACTGCACCACCAGCAATGTCCGCCACCTCAACGACCTCACCGCCTGCGCCTACTGCCGGGTCGTCAACTGCCACGGCGACGGCGACGACGAGGGCGGCAACCCCTTCACCACTCACGGCCAGTACGAGCACGACCTGCTCTTCGAGGGCAATTCCGGCCTGATGGACATCGCCAACTCCGGCGCCCAGTGGGGCATCTCGGCCAAGCGGATCACCGTCCGCGACCATGTCTGCTCCTGGTTCACCGCTAACACCAAGATCACCGATCTGACGCTGGAGAACGTCCGCGTCATCGCCCGGCCCACCTTTGACACCGAGGGCACCCTCACCGTCAACGCCGACGGCGCCCAGCTGCGCGGCTGCGCCGCATCCTTCTTCGCCATAGCCCAGCGCTCCGCCCGCTCCACCCGGCCCACCACCGTCACCGACTGCGTCTTCGACCTGCCCAAGGACGGCGTCCTGGTGCAGACCCCGGTCACCGCGCCGGTGCACTTCGTCCGCTGCACCTTCACCGGACTGGACGGCACCGTGCTGCGCGGTTCCGGACCGGTGCACTTCACCGACTGCACCCTCACCGGCAGCCCGCAGGCGGCACCGATATCGGTCGGCGCCTCCGAGATCCGGATCGACGGCGGCACCCTCGCCGACACCGGACTCGCCCTCAGCGCCGTCCGCGACCAGCGGATCAGCATCGGCGGCGGCGCCCGACTCACCGGCGGCAACGCCGACCGGGCACTGCTCTCCCGAGCCGAGGGCGCCGCCGGCACCACGGTCACCTGGGACCTGGCCGACCTGCGCAGCACCGCCGCCGACCCGGACACCGCGCATCTGCGGATCGACACCGGCACCAACCGGTACGCGGCGGTGGGCGCCCACTTCACCGGCGGGCGGCTGGCGCTGGCCCCGGGCGGCTTCGGCGGCCGCTCCGCCCTGCTGCACACCGCCTGCACCGAGGACGGCGTCTCCCGCGCCGGACTGCCCGCCGAGGGCGACCGCATCCGCACCGGCGGCAACCTGCTGCTCTGACCCGCCACCCCTCGACCGCCCCGGGCCGGGGCCGCCCACCCCCGTCGCCCCGGCCCGGGGCACCCACCCGTACCTCCCAGTAGCACCCCGTACCTCCCCGAAAGGCCGCCGCGCATGGAGTACCGCACCGCCGTCCCGGCGGACGAACCGGCCCTGCAAGCCCTGTGGGCCGCCGCCTTCGACGCCCCCCAGGTCCCCGAGCTGTGGGGCCGCGACGCCGGGCGGCACCGGCGGACCTTCGTCGCCGCCGAGGACGGCCGGGTGGTCTCGGTCGTCCACTACCTGCCCAGGCCGATCCGCTCGGCGGCGGGCACCGTCGACCGGGTCGGCTGCGTGGGCAGCGTCGCCACGCTGCCCGAGGCCCGGGGCCGGGGGCACGTCCGGCACCTGCTGGCGGCCGCGGTGCGCACCATGGCCGAGGACGGCTGCGGCTGGTCGCTGCTGTTCACCGGCACCCCGCGGGTCTACGAGACCTCCGGCTGGTCGGTCTTCCCGCTCCCGGCCTGGACCGGCCCACTGGCCGTTCCCGCCCAAGCCGTTCCCGCTCAGGCCGGCCCCACGCAGGCCGACTCTCCACCGGCCGCCCTCGGTGTCCGCCCGGCCCGGCCCGGCGACCTGCCCGCGCTGCGGGCCCTGCGGGCCGCATACGACCGGGACCGGCCGCTGACCACCGTCCGCAGCGAGGAGGACTGGCGGTACCGGATACCCGCCTGGTACGCCGCACCGGCCGAGACCCTGGTCGCGACGGGCCCGGCCGAGGAGCCGGCCGGCTTCGCCGTCAGCCGCCCCGGCGCCGATGCGCAGGAGGTCGAGGTGGTCGAGATCGCCCTCGCAGCGGACGCACCGGACCGGACCGCCACCCTCCGGGCCCTGCTCGGTGCCGTCGCCGCCCGCAGTGCCGCCCGGGGGCGGACCAGGGCGGTGGCCAGACTCCCGCACACCCCCGAGGTCGTCGCGGCCCTGCCCGCGCTGCTGGCCGACCCCCACCCGCTCACCGTCCGCACCGGCATGGCCCGCCCGATCCACACCACCCCCGCCGCCCTGCGCGCCACCCTCACCGCCCCCGGGGCCGCCCACTGGTACGGCGACTCGTTCTGACCCGCCCGACCCGACCCGACCCGCCCGACCCGCCCGACCTGACCCGCCCGACCTGACCGGTATGGGCACCCGACCTGAGCTGACCGGCCTGACCGGCCCGATCTGACCGGCCTGAGCTGACCGGCCTGACCCGCCTGAGCTGACCGGCCTGAGCTGACCGGCCTGACCGGTATGGGCCGCCCGACCTGACCCGCCCGCCTGACCGACCTGACCGACCTGACCGGCCTGACCCGCCTGACCGGCCCGGCCTGACCGACCTGCCCGGCCTGACCTGACCCGCCCGACCTGACCGGCATGGCCGCCTGACCTGACCTGACCGACCGGACCGACCTGACCGGCCCGATCTGACCCGCCCGGCCGCCTACCGGCCCGCCCCGCCGACGGGCCTCCCCGATCGGCCGACCCCTCCCACCTGGGCCGCAGTACCTAGGACCCCGGTCCCGGGTCGGCCGCCCGGGAGGCCGATGCCGGGCAGCCGGCCCGGCGGTACGGTGACGGCATGCCCACACCACCGCCCGCCGACCCCCGGGAGCCCGCGCCCGCCGATCCGTCGCTGGCCGGGATCGAGGCGGTCAGCGGCGCCGTCCTGGCGATGAGCCGCCACCTGGAGGTCGGCGAGGTGCTGCGGCGGATCACCGCCTCCGCCCGCACCCTGCTGGACGCCGAGTACGCCGCGCTGGGCGTGCCCGACGACCACGGCGGCTTCGCCCAGTTCGTGGTGGACGGCGTGAGCGAGGAACAGTGGCGGGCCATCGGCCCGCTGCCCCGCCAGCACGGCGTGCTCGCCGCCCTGCTGGCCGAGGCGGTCCCCAGCCGGATGGCCGATGTGCGCCGCGACCCCCGCTTCGAGGGCTGGCCCGCCGCGCACCCCGAACTGTCCGACTTCCTCGGCGTGCCCATCACGGACGGCGACGAGACCATCGGTGCGATCTTCCTGGCCAACAAGCGCGACTCGGCCGGCTTCACCGACCACGACGAGGAGCTCGTCCGCATCCTGGCCGCGCATGCCGCCATCGCGCTGACCAACGCCCGGCTGTACGAGCGCAGCCGGGAGCTGACCCTGGCCGGTGAGCGCGCCCGGATCGCGCACGAGCTGCACGACGCCGTGTCCCAGAAGCTGTTCTCGCTGCGGCTCACCGCCCAGGCCGCCGCCGCACTGCTGGACCGCGACCCGGCGCGGGCCCGCCGTGAGCTGGCCGAGGTCTCCCGGCTGGCCGCCGAGGCCGCCGACGAACTACGCGCCGTCGTGGTCGAGCTGCGCCCCGCCGCACTGGAGGAGGACGGCCTGGTCGCCACCCTCGCCTCGCAGGTGGAGGTGCTCAACCGCGCCCACAGCGCCCGGGTCACCTTCACCGCCTGCTGCGTACGGGCGCTGCCGCCCGCCCAGGAGGAGGCGCTGCTGCGCGTGGCCCAGGAGGCGCTGCACAACGCCCTGCGCCATGCGCG
Organism: Streptomyces sp. NPDC092296; assembly: GCF_044755465.1. Taxonomy (NCBI): domain Bacteria; kingdom Bacillati; phylum Actinomycetota; class Actinomycetes; order Kitasatosporales; family Streptomycetaceae; genus Streptomyces; species Streptomyces sp. NPDC092296. The sequence continues at coordinate 185,275 of NZ_JBIVRB010000010.1, forward strand.
GGCCGAGTCGGTCGCGGTCGAACTGCGCGGCACCTGCCCCCGGGGCGCCCTGCTGCGGGTGGCGGACGACGGCTGCGGCTTCGACCCGCACACGGTACGCCGGGCCGGCCGCCACCTGGGCCTGGTCTCGATGCGCGACCGCGCCGCCCGGACGGGCGCGACCCTGACCGTGGAGTCGGCCCCCGGCAAGGGGACCACAGTGGAGATGGAGGTCCCCGGTGGCTGACCCAGGCACCGCCCGCCCGCGCATCCGGGTCCTGCTGGTCGACGACCACCAGGTCGTCCGCCGGGGCCTGCGCACCTTTCTGGAGGTGCAGGACGACATCGAGGTGGTGGGCGAGGCGGCGGACGGCGCCGAGGGCGTCGCCCGTACCGAGGAGCTGGCACCCGATGTGGTGCTGATGGACGTCAAGATGCCCGGCACCGACGGCATCGAGGCGCTGCGGACGCTGCGCGAGCGCGGCTGCGCCGCCCGGGTGCTGATCGTCACCAGCTTCACCGAGCACCGCACCGTGGTGCCCGCGCTGCGGGCGGGTGCCGCCGGGTACGTGTACAAGGACGTCGACCCGGACGCGCTGGCCGGCGCGATCCGGGCCGTGCACGCCGGGCACGTCCTGCTCCAGCCGGAGCTGGCCGAGGCGCTGCTCGCCGAGGAGGGGCCGCGCCCGCCGCAGGGGCGTGGCGGCACCCTGACCGAGCGGGAGCAGGAGGTGCTGGGCCATATCGCCGACGGCAGGTCCAACCGGGAGATCGCCCGAGCGCTCCACCTGTCGGAGAAGACGGTGAAGACCCATGTCTCCAACATCCTGATGAAGCTGGACCTGGCCGACCGCACCCAGGCCGCCCTGTGGGCGGTCCGCAACGGGGCGGCGCCCCGGGCCTGACTGCGGGTGCCGGTGCCGGTGCCGGTGCGGGGGCTCCGGGCGTTTCGGGTCCGGGTGGGGGTGGAACGATCATCTACCCGCGAGTAACATGCCGTCCATGACCGTCGCCGACACCACCGCCCGCCCCCTGGACACCGAGTTCGACCGGGGCACCGCCGTCACCGAGGACCCTGCGGAACCCGGCGTCCACCACGCCGAACTCGACGGCGGCTGGCGGATCGGCGGCGGCATCAACGGCGGCCTGCTGCTCGCCACCGCCGCCCGCGCCCTCTCCCGCGAGCTGGGCACCGCCGCCGGCCACACCGACCCGTACGCCATCAGCGGCTACTACCTCTCCGCCTCCCGGCCCGGACCCGCCACCCTGCGTACCGAGGTGGTCCGCCGGGGGCGCACCCTCTCCACCGGCCAGGTCTCCCTCAGCCAGCCCGGTCCGGACGGGATCGAGGTCGAGCGGCTGCGCGTCCTGGGCAGCTACGGCGACCTCGACGCCCAGCACGCGGACGTCCGCACCTCCGCCACCCCGCCCGAGCTGCCCCCGCCGGACCGCTGCATCTCCACCGACCAGGCGCCGCCCGAGTTCCTGGCCCAGGCCGATCTGCTGCACCGGCTGGACCTGCGGCTCGACCCCGCCTGCGTCGGCTGGGCCCTCGGCGCGCCCTCCGGCAACGGCGTCATCCGGGGCTGGCTCCGCCTGGCCGACGGCCGCGAACCCGACCCGCTGATGCTGCTGCTCGCCGCCGACGCGCTGCCGCCGGTCACCTTCGACCTGGGGCTGTTCGGCTGGACGCCCACCCTGGAGCTCACCGTCCACGTCCGCGCCAAGCCCGCGCCGGGGTGGCTGCTGCTCAGCCACGCCACCCGCAACCTGGCCGGCGGCTACCTGGAGGAGGACGCCGAGGTCTGGGACTCCACCGGCCGCCTCGTCGCCCAGTCCCGCCAACTCGCCGCTGCGCCCCGGCCCTGAACCGGCCCTGAACCAGCCCTGAACCGGGGGCGCGGGGAACTGTGCTCCCCCCGCCCCCTCCGGGCTTCCCGGGCACGCGGAGCCCGCCGGTCAGGGCTGGCGGCGGCCGACCTGGGCGGTGCGTCCCTCGTGCTTGGGCTGGAGCTCGACCTGGATGCGGTGTGTGGTGTCCCGCCCGGCGGAGCCGCCCAGTTCGGCGGTGACCACGCCGATCCGCAGGCCCCCGCTGCCCGACCCGGTCCGGTGCACCTGGACCGCGAACTCCAGGCTGACCTTCTCCACGGCGAAGGTCAGCGCATGCCCCTGCCCGTCCAGCCGAGCCTGCTCCAGCTCGCCGCGCACCTGCCGGATCACCTCCGCCAGCCCCACGAAGTCCTCGCCCTTGGCGCCCATTTCGCGTACCCCCGTCCGGATCTCCCGCCGCAGGAGTCTACGGCGGCGGGCACGTCGTGCGTATGCTTTCCAGCCATGGGGGACAGGACCGAACGCCCCGTCAATTCACCTGAGCCCGAGGAGAGTTGGCGAGCACGCATCCTGGCGGAGGACGGGGCGATCCTGGGGGCGGGCATTCTGCTGGGTACGGAGACCGTGCTGACCTGTGCCCATGTCGTCCCCGAGGGCCAGGGCGTGCTGGTCGACCTGGAGGGCGCCCCCGACGGCCGAACGGTCCCGGCCCGGGTGGTCGAGGGCTGCTGGATTCCGGAGACCACCGACTCGCACGGCGAGCCCAGCGGCGATGTGGCCCTGCTGACCCTGCGGACCGCGCAGCCCGCCGGGCGCGGCGCGACATTCCACCGGGTGTCACCGTCCTGGCATCGCACCGTGCACATGTACGGCTACCCGGAGTGGCTGGACTGGGGGGTGTGGTTCCGAGCCCGCCTCGCCGGGCGGTGCGGCCTCGACGGGCGGGTGCAGATGTTCCCGGCGACCCCGGAGGAGGCCGTCCGCCCCGGCTTCAGCGGCGCGGCGGTCACCGACGACCTGAGCGGCCAGGTCATCGGCATGGTGGTCAGCCGCTACCGGGACGAGGACGGCCTGCGGCTCTCGTACATGATCCCCACCGAGACCGTGCTGCGGCATCTGCCCCGGGTGCGGGCGTGGGTGTCCGGCGGTTCGGCCGTCGACCTCAGCCTGGTCTCCGGCAGCGTCGAGGAGGTGCTGGACGCCCCCTTCGCGGAGCGGCTCGTCCACTGGCTGGACGGCACCGACCCCGCCGAGGTGAAGATCAGCACCGTACTCCCCGGCGACCAGCACCGCGCCCGTACGCTCCAGCGCGCCATCACCCTCGCGGACCGCGAACTGGCCGGCCGGGGCGCCGACCCGCCGAGCGCTGCGGCGCCGCCCGCCACCGTGCCGCCGGTCGGCAGCCTGGACCTGGCCATCGACGCCGCCGGGCGCAGCGCCGCCTACGTTGCGGAGCGGGTCGCCGAGCGGCTGGGGCTGGGCCTGGCCGGCAGTGACGGCGAAGCCGGCACCACCGACCCGCTGGCCCGCCTCCGGGACGCCGAGATCCCGCTCACCGCCGTGGTCGACGGCGTGGACGAGGCCGCGGAACCCGCCGCCCTGGTCGACCTGCTGGGCCTGCTCGCCGAACGGGGCTGCCGCCTGCTGCTGGTCTTCCACACCCCGGACTCCCCGAGCCGCCGCCGGGCCGAGCACGAGATCGCCGCCCGCCCCCGGATCACCCGGCTGGCCGCGCTGCTGGACGAGATCACCGTCCGCAGGCAGCAGCGGCTGCGCGAACTGCACCTCCTGGTCACGGCCGACCTCCGGCAGGCCACCACCGCCCTCACCCGCGCGCATGCGCTGCGCAGCCACCTCGCCGCGCTGCGCGCCCCCGGCGCGGGCAGCGGACCGCCGCCGCTGCCGACCCCGGCCGAGCTGGCCGCCTTCGAGCGCACCGCCGAGCTGGCCCGCGACCAGGTCGAGCGGGCCGTCGCCCGACTGGAGGCGCTGGTCGCCCGCCGCGACGTACTGCGCGGCCGGCTGATCCCGTTCCAGGCCATGCTGGCCGCGCACCGCGCGCTGGAGGACACCGCCGTCGCCCCCCACTACCGCCGGGCCCACGACAGCCTGTGGCAGGCGCCGTGCGACCTGGCGGTGGCGGAGGAGGCGGTGGCCCGGTACATCGAGGCGGTCGTGCGGCGGACCGGCGGTACCCCCGGGGAGGCGGCGCCATGACGACACCCTGCAACCGGCCCGGCTGCGGCGGCCGCATCGCCGCCACCGGCTACTGCGACGAGTGCGGCCGCAGCCCCGCCCCGCCCGAACCCCCGGCGCCCGCGCCCCGGCCCGCCCCGCCGGCCACCCCGCCGTCGCTGCGCTCCGGCCCGCAGACCCCGACCCCGTCCACGCTGGCCGGCTGGTCGGCGGGCGGCGGGCTGCCGTCCCTCCCGTTCGTGGGGCTGCCCGACCCGTCGGCGCTGGTCATCTCCGACCCCGGTCCGCCGCCGGGCGGCCGCCGCTGCGGCAAGGACGGCTGCCGGGAGACCGTCGGCATCGGCTACGGCGGGCGGCCGGCCCCGAGCCGGGGCTTCTGCCCGAACTGCGGCACCCCGTACGACTTCTCGCCGCAGCTGCGGCCCGGTGACCGGCTGGACGACCACTACGAGGTGATCGGCCCGCTGGCGCACGGCGGCCTCGGCTGGATCTACCTGGCCCGCGACATCCGGCTCGAAGGCCACTTCGTGGCGCTCAAGGGGCTGATCAACGCCAATGACGCCGCCGCCCGGCGGCAGGCCGAGGAGGAGCGCCGCCACCTGGTCGCGCTGGACCACCCGGACGTGGTGCGGATCATCAGCTTCGCCACCCACCACAGCTCCGACCCGGACTCCCGACCCACCGACGCCGCCTCGACCGACTACATCGTCATGGAGTTCGTCGGCGGCCGGTCGCTGCGCCAGCTGACCGACCCCGAGGAGCAGCAGCGGATGCTCGGCGGCCCGCTGCAACTGGAGCACGTCGTCGGCTACGGCTGCCGCATCCTGGGCGCCCTGGAGCATCTGCACCGCCGTGGCCTGCTGTACTGCGACATGAAGCCCGACAACGTCATCCACCACGGCGACCGGGTGAAGGTCATCGACCTCGGGGCGGTGCGCCGCGCCGACGACCGGGAGTCCCCGCTGGTCAGCACCCCGTACTACGCACCGCCCGGCGACGAGCGGACCGCCGCCGGGTGGACCGAGGCGTCCGACCTCCACACGGTCGGCGCCACGCTGCGCGAGCTGTCCAACGCCGCCGCCCGCCCGGCCGGCGGCCTGAGCCGGATCTCCTTCCTGCGGGTCGTGCAGCGGGCCACCCACCCCGACCCCCGGGCCCGGTTCGGCACCGCCGCGCAGATGGCCCGCCAGCTCTGGGGCGTGCTGCGCGAACTCCGCTCGCTGGACACCGGCCAGGAGCACCCCGAGCCGTCCGTGGTGTTCGCCCCGACCGCCCTGCTGCTCGACGCCGGTCTGGGCGCCGTCCCGCCGCTGTCCCGCTGGATCGACCACCCGGACGGCCTGCCGGAGCCCGACCTCGGCCGCCCCACCGCCGCCCAGGTCGCGACCGGACTGCCGGTACCGCTGCCCGACCCCGACGACCCGGCGGCGGCCCTGGTCACCACCCCCACCCAGGTCGGCTGGCGGCGGCTGGTCGAACAGCTCGCCGCCCAGCGCCCCCGTACGGTGGAGACCGCCCTCTACGCCTGCCGGACGCTGCTCCAGCACGACCCGGCGGCCGCCGGGAGCTGGCTCACCCGCGGGGTCGGCCTGCTCGGCGGCGAGGAGGCCGCCGCCCACGACTGGCGGATCGGCTGGCACCGCGCACTGCTGGCCCTCGCCGGGGACGACGTCCCGGCCGCCGAACGGCACCTGGACGCGGTCTACAGCGCGCTGCCCGGTGAGCACGCCCCCAAGCTCGCCCTCGGCTACTGCGCCGAGCGGCGCGGCGACGCGGAGTCCGCCGCCCGGTTCTACGAGGCGGTGTGGCGCTGCGACCACGCGCAGGGCAGCGCCGCCTTCGGCCTGGCCCGCATCCACCTGGGGCGCGGCGAGCCCGCCCGCGCCGTGGAGGTGCTGGACGGCGTGCCGCAGGTCTCCCGGCACCATGACGCCGCCCGGATCGCGGCCGTCCGCATCCACGCCGGGCGCACCCCCGGCGGCCCGCCCACCGAGGACGGCCTGCGCGAGGCGGTCCGCCGACTGCCCGGCCTCTATCTGGACGAGGGCGACCGGGCCGGCCGGGCCAGGGCCAGGCTGACGGCGGAGGTCCGCGAGGCCGCGCTGGACTGGCTGACCGGCGGTGCGCGGGCCGCCCTCGACGGCGGCCCGCTGCTCGGCGCGCCGCCCACCGAGGCCGGGCTGCGCGACCTGCTGGAGAAGTCGCTGCGGGAGCTGGCCGAGCAGGCCCGCACCGCAGCCGACCACGGAGTGCTGACCGACCGGGCCAACGCGGTACGGCCCATGACCTTCACCTGACGGACCCGCCCGCCCCCATTCGTACCTGCCCGTACCCGCCCACCCGTCCCGCCCGGACCCGGACCCGGACCCAGACCCAGACCCAGACCCGAGGGGAAGCCGATGAGCGCAGCGGACGGCCGCGAACCCGGCGGCCCGACCGTCACCCTGACCATCAGCCAGGACAAGTACCTCCCCGCCGGACCCGGCAGCGGCGAGGTGCAGGCCGTCCTCACCGTCACCACCGGCGGCCTGCGCGCCGCCCCCGAGGCCGCCGCCGAAGTCCTCGTCGTGGACTGCTCCGGCTCCATGGGCTGGCCCCGCTCCAAGATCGAGGCGGCCCGCGAGGCCACCACCGCCGCCATCGGCCTGCTGCGCGACGGCACCCGCTTCGCCGTCGTGGAGGGCACCGACCGCGCCCGCACCGTCTACCCACCCACCGGCTACCCGACCACCGCCCACCCGCCCACCGCCCACCCGACCACCGACGCCCTCGCGGTGGCCGGACCCGACACCCGCGCCGAGGCGATCACCCGCGTCCGCCGGCTCAACCCCGGCGGCGGCACCGCCATCGGCAGCTGGCTCACCCTGGCCCGCGAGCTGCTCGACCAGCGGCCCGCCGCGCTGCGGCACGTGCTGCTGCTCACCGACGGCAAGAACGAGACCGAGAGCCCCGGCCGGCTGGCCCAGGTGCTCGACGCCTGCGAGGGCCACTTCACCTGCGACGCCCGGGGCATCGGCGACGGCTGGGACGCCCAGGAGCTGCACCGGATCGCCACCCGGCTGCACGGCACCGCCGACGTCGTCCTGCGCGACGCCGACCTGACCGCCGACTTCACCGCCGCCATGCGCATCGCCACCGCCCGCGCCCTCCCCGAGCTGCGCATCCGCCTCACCCGGCTGCCCGGCACCACCGTCCGCTACCTCAAGCAGGTCTTCCCCGCCGAGCTCGACCTCACCGCCGACGGCCGGCCGGTGGACGACCGCAGCACCGAGTTCACCACCCGCGCCTGGGGCAACGAGATCCGCCAGTACCAGGTCTGCCTGGCCGCCGACCCCACCCACCGCCCCCGGGGCGAGGACCTCCAGATCGCCGTGGCCGAACTGGCCGCCGCCGACCCGCTGCCCCTCCCCGCCCCGGTCCCGGTCCTCGTCCACTGGACCGACGGCCACCAGCCCTCCACCGGCCTCAACCCGGTGGTCAGCCACTTCGGCGACTACGGCGAACTCGGCCGCGCCGCAGCCGCCGCCTACCAGGCCCACCAGACGCGCGACCTGCCCGCCGCCGAAGCCGCCCTCGACCGGGTGCTGCGCCTGGCCCACCTGCTGGACGACCGGGCGATGCTGGAACTCCTGGCCCACCTGCTGCGCTCCACCGACCCGGCCGCCGGCCCGGCCCGGCTCAGGCAGCGGTACGACGAACGCCACTTCGGCCGGCTGCTGCTGCTCAGCAGCCGCTCCACCCGGATGTCCGACGACGGCCTACCGCAGGCCGCCCCCTCCGAACCGCCCGGCCCAAACCACAAATGCCCCGACCACAACTGTCCAGACCGCAACTGTCCAGACCGCAACTGCCCAGACCGCATCTGCCCCCGCTGCGCCGCCCCGGCCCCGCCCGGCGCCCGCTTCTGCCCGGACTGCGGCCGCCCCATGGACGGGGACCCCCGAGGCGGGGACCCCCGAGGCGGGGACACCGGAGACGGGGACACCGGAGACGGGAACCCGAGATGAGTAGGGAATCCGAGACGAGCAGCACCCGCCGCTCCCTGGTCCGCCGCCTCGCCGCCCTGCTCGCCCTCACCTGCGCCGGAGTGCTGGCCCTGCTCACCGCGTACGCCGGCGTCCACAGCCCGTCCGGCGCGCTGCGCACCGCCACCGCCCCCGCGATGCTCGACGTAGCGGCCGCGCAGACCGCCCTGGAGCTGGCCGACAGTGCGGCCGACAGCAGCCTGACCTCCGACCGCGCCGGACTGGCCGGCACCGGCGAGGAGTACCGCACCCAGATCTCGGCGGCCAACCAGAGCCTGGCCCGCGCCGCCGAGAGCCATGTCGCGGGCGACTCCGGCCGGCAGACCCTGCAGACGGTGGCCGGCCTGGTGACCGCCTACACCGGCTGGATCGAGCAGGCCGACCGCTGGCAGGACCAGCCGGTGCTGCGCGACGCGTACCTGGCGTACGCCGGCAGCATGCTGCGCGACGACGGCGGCGTACTGGCCCGACTCACCGCGCTCCAGGCCGAGCAGCGCCAGGTGCTGCGCCGGCAGGTCTCCTTCGGCGCCTGGCAGTGGCTCTGCTGGTCCGTCGCGCTGGCGCTGCTCCTGGCGCTGGCCTGGCTGCTGGTCGACACCCAGCGCTATCTTCGGCGCCGCTTCCGGCGCCGGTTCAACCCCTGGCTGGCGGGCGCCTGCGTGCTGCTGCTCGCCCTGCTGCCGCTCGCCGTGTTCTCGGCGCAGACCCACGGCGGCATGGAGCGCTGCGAGCAGCACCTGACCGCTGTCGTCGACCAGCAGCAGCGGCCCGGCACCGGGCACACCGCCGCCGTCCGGGCGGGCCAGAAGATCCGGGACACCGCGGAGAAGGTGGGCGAGGACATGAGCGGCACCCGCTGGCGAGGCGCCCTGATCGGCTGGATACCCGTGGCCGGACTGCTGATCGGCGCCCTGGCCGTACGCGGACTGCAACCCCGCATCGCCGAGTACCGGTTCCGCCGATGAACCGCCCCCGGCCCGTCACCCTGGTCGTCCTCGGCCTCTGCCTCACCCTGGCCGCCGCCCTCGCCGTCGCCCTGCACGCCCGCTCGGCACCCGGCCGGGTGAGCGTCCTCGCCTCCTGGACCGGCGACGAGGAGCAGGCGTTCCGCGGCGTCCTGGCCGCCTTCACCGCCGACACCGGCATCGGCGTCGACTACCAGGGCACCACCGCCGAGCGCGAGGTGCTGCTCGCCGAGGTCCAGGCCGGCACCGCCCCCGATATCGCGGTGCTCCCCGGCCCCGGCGAGCTGGCCGAGTACGCGGTCCAGGGCTATCTGCGGCCGCTGGGCCAGGTGATCGGCCCGGCGCAGCAGCGCGCCTACGGCGACCCCTGGATGACCCGGCTGGACGTCGGCGGCCACCGCGACCTGTACTGGGTGCCCGTCAAGGCCGACCTGAAGAGCCTGGTCTGGTACGACACCCAGCGCTTCCCCGGGCAGCCCGCCGACCAGCTGCCCGCCCTCGCCGCGCTCGCCGCGAAGGGCGGCCAGTGGTGCGTCGGCCTGGGCGGCGGCGCCACCTCCGGCTGGCCCGGCACCGACTGGATCGAGGACATCCTGCTCCAGCAGGCCGGCCGGGACACCTACCAGGCATGGGCCACCGGCACCCCGGGCAGCTGGCGGACCGCCCGGATGCGGCACGCCTGGCAGACCTGGCGCACCATGCTGACCGGCAGCAGCCCCGCCCACCTGCTCGGCACCGCCTACCAGGACGCCCACCAGGGCATGTTCACCCGGAAGCCGAGCTGCGCGCTGGAGCACCAGGCGTCCTTCATCCGCAGCCTCTACCCCAGGCAGCGCGGCGGCCCCGCCACCCGGGCCGGCTTCGTGCCTTCTGCCGGCCTCATCCCGGGCGCCGGCCTCATCCCGGGCGCCGACCGGACCACCGGCGCCCATGAGGTCTCCGGCGACCTGGCCGGGATGTTCCGCGACACCCCCGAAGCCCGCAGACTGATGGCCTACCTCGCCTCCGGTGCCGCCCAGCAGGCCTGGGCCGAGCGCACCGCCCCGGCCGCCCGGCCGCTGTCCGTCAACCGGGACGTACCCCCGAGCGTCTACCAGGACGACCCGGTCACCGACCTGGTCGCCGCCACCCTGCGCGGCCCCGGCACCCGGTGCTACGACGCCTCCGACGCCATGCCCCCGGCCATGCGCGACGCCTTCCAGCACGCCGTGCTGGAGTACCTGGCCGGCGCCCAGCAGCTGGACCCGCTGCTCACCCAGCTGGAACAGGTCCGCGCCGCCGTACCCCCCGCGGAATGGCTCCCGTCCGTCTGCGGCTGACCCCGCCCGCCATCAGACCCCGCCCGCCGTCAGTACCCGCCCTCGGCCGCCCGCTCGTCCACCGCCGCGTTGTACGCCGCCACCTGCGCCCGCCGGGCCGTACGCTCCAGCGGCCGCAGCGCCGCAGCTCGGGCCGCCATCTCCGACGCGCTGACCGCAGCCCCCCGCCCGCCCGACGCGATGGCCAGCAGCGCCGAGATCCGCTGCGCCGACTCCAGCACCCGCACCGCGCGCTGCGGATAGCCGGGGGCCAGCAGCTCCCGGTGGCCGCGCCTGCGGTACGCCTCCAGCGCCCGCAGCGCCTCCGGCCCGGCGCCGCCCACGTCCAGCCGGGCCAGCACCGCCGTCGCCTCGCGCATCCCCTCCGCCAGCTCCCGCTCCGCCTCGCCCAGCGACGGCACATCGGCCGGCGGTGCCTCCCGTACGGGCGAGCAGCGCCACAGCACCGTCGCCGACCGGTCACCGGGCGGCCCGAACTCCTCGACCTCCGGCACCAGACCCAGCGCCGGACCGCCGGCGGTGAGCACCGCCTGCCCGGCCGCCATCGCCCGGTCGTTGAACTCGGCCGGACCGGTCAGCCCCAGCGGATGCCCCGGCACCGGCAGCGCCAGCCGCAGGCCCGTCACACCCAGCGTGCGCAGCCGCCCGAGCGCCCAGGTCAGCCCGTGCCGCTCCTCCAGACCGTCACCGGGCAGCCCGGTGACCCGATGCGCCTCGTCCCGCCCCACCACGGCCGACGCGACGTCGTCCGGCGGCGCGCAGCCGGACAGCAGGGCGTTGCCCCAGGCGGTCAGCCGCCCGGCGCGGGTCTCCCCGTGCGGGTCCTCGGAGTGCGGGTTTCCGGTCGGAGTGTCGAGCATCCGACCAGCCTACGGACAACCTGGTCATCCGCGTGGCGTAGGTTGGGTCCGTGCTCCGCGCGGCGCGCGCGGCCGACCCCCGCCCACCGGCACGGGGCGGCAGCCCGTCCCGGGGCACGCGATGTCGACACGAGTGGACCGTACCCCTCCGGAGCCGCCCCCCGGGTCCGCGCGGGGAAGGCCGAATCATCATTGGGGAAGGCGTACGGATGAGCGACGTTCTTGAGCTGGTGGACGTATCCGTGGTCCGCGACGGCCGCGCTCTGGTGGAGCAGGTGTCCTGGACGGTGGCCGAGGGGGAGCGATGGGTGATCGTCGGCCCCAACGGGGCGGGCAAGACCACCCTCCTCCAGGTCGCCTCCAGCTATCTCTTCCCGAGCACCGGCAGCGTGCAGATCCTCGGTGAGAAGCTCGGCTCCGTCGACGTCTTCGAGCTGCGCCCCCGGATCGGCATGGCCGGCGCCTCCATGCTCGACAAGCTGCCGCGCCGCCAGACCGTCCTGGAGACGGTGCTGACTGCCGCGTACGGCATGACCGCCCACTGGCGCGAGCAGTACGAGACCACCGACGAGTTCCGCGCGCTGGCCCTGCTGGACCGCCTGGGCATGGCCGACTTCAGCACCCGCCGCTTCGGCACCCTCTCCGAGGGCGAGCGCAAGCGCACCCTGATCGCCCGCGCCCTGATGACCGACCCGGAGCTGCTGCTGCTGGACGAGCCCGCCGCCGGCCTCGACCTCGGCGGCCGCGAGGACCTGGTCCGCCGGCTCGGCGCCCTCGCCCAGGACCCCCAGGCGCCCTCCATGGTGATGGTCACCCACCACGTCGAGGAGATCGCCCCCGGCTTCACCCACGTCCTGATGATCCGCCAGGGCCGGGTGCTGGCCGCCGGACCGATCGACACCGAGCTCACCGCCCGCAACCTCTCGCTCTGCTTCGGCCTGCCGCTCACCCTGGAGCGCCGGGGCGACCGCTGGACCGCCCAGGGGCTGCCGCTCGGCTGACCCCCCGTCATCTGCGGGCTGTCACCGGCGGGTCGCGGTCGGCCGGTTCCTGCCCATCGACCTGCGGAAACTGTTCCGCCTCCGGCCAATGCTCCCTAGGATGGTGCTGTGGACAGCTGGGTATGGTGGCTACTGGCCGCCGTTGGTCTGGGTATTCCGCTGGTGATCACAGCGATGCCCGAGTTCGGGATGTTCGCGGTGGGGGCCGTCGCCACCGCGGTCGCGGCCGGCCTCGGCGCCGGGGTGGTGACCCAGTTCATCGTGTTCATCGCGGTCTCGGTCGCACTGCTCGTCGTGGTGCGTCCGATCGCCTACCGCCACCTCAAGCACGGGCCGACCGTACGGATGGGCATCGAGGCGCTGAAGGGCGCCTCCGCCATCGTCCAGGAGCGGGTCGACGACCAGGACGGCCGGATCAAGCTCAACGGCGAGATCTGGTCCGCCAGGTCGCTCAACCCCGGCACCGCGTACGAACCGGGCCAGCAGGTGGACGTCGTGGAGATCGAGGGCGCGACCGCCCTCGTCGTATAGGAGAGCGCGTTGGAACCCGTCCTTATCGTCCTGATCATCCTGGTGGTGCTGGCCTTCATCGCACTGATCAGGACGATCCAGGTCATCCCGCAGGCCAGCGCCGCGATCGTGGAGCGCTTCGGCCGCTACACCCGCACGCTCAACGCCGGACTCAACATCGTGGTGCCGTTCATCGACACCATCCGCAACCGCATCGACCTGCGCGAGCAGGTGGTGCCCTTCCCGCCGCAGCCGGTGATCACCCAGGACAACCTGGTGGTGAACATCGACACCGTCATCTACTACCAGGTGACCGACCCCCGCGCCGCCACCTACGAGGTCGCCAGCTACATCCAGGCCATCGAGCAGCTCACCGTCACCACGCTGCGCAACATCATCGGCGGCATGGACCTGGAGCGCACCCTGACCTCCCGCGAGGAGATCAACGCGGCGCTGCGCGGCGTGCTGGACGAGGCCACCGGCAAGTGGGGCATCCGCGTCAACCGCGTGGAGCTCAAGGCCATCGAGCCGCCCACCTCCATCCAGGACTCGATGGAGAAGCAGATGCGCGCCGACCGCGACAAGCGCGCCGCCATCCTCACCGCCGAGGGCACCAAGCAGGCCGCCATCCTCACCGCCGAGGGCCAGAAGCAGGCGGCGGTCCTGTCGGCCGAGGGCGAGGCGCAGGCCGCCGTGCTGCGCGCCGACGGCGAGGCGGCCGCCATCCGCACCGTCTTCGAGTCCATCCACGCGGGCAACCCCGACCAGAAGCTGCTCGCCTACCAGTACCTCCAGACGCTGCCCAAGCTCGCCGAGGGCGACGCCAACAAGCTCTGGATCATCCCCAGCGAGATCGGTGACGCCCTCAAGGGCCTCGGCGGCGCCTTCGCCGGCTTCGGCGGCCAGGGCGGTGGCGGCGGCTACCAGGGCGGCCCGACGCCGCCCGCCGACCTGGACAGCGGCGCCGCCCGCCCCCGGGTCGACCCGGCCCGCGAGTACCCCAAGCTCGACCCCGAGTAGCAGCTCGACCCCGAGTAGCAGCGGGCCCCGCGACCGGGCGGGGCGGAGAGCGGCGACCACCGCTCCCCGCCCCGCCCGCGTCGCGTCCCGCCGCGGCGTCCGGATGGCGACCGCTTCCACCCGGGCCCCGTCCGCTCGTGCATGATGGCGGACCACCGGGACCGTACGACGGCGGAAGGACACCGCGATGACCCCCTGGGAGGCCGTGGCGGTCCTCGCCGCAGGCATCGGCGCAGGCACCATCAACACCATCGTCGGCTCCGGCACCCTGCTCACCTTCCCGGTGCTGCTCGCCGTCGGCGTGCCCCCGGTCACCGCCAATGTCTCCAACTCGCTCGGCCTGGTCCCCGGCTCGCTCAGCGGCGCCATCGGCTACCGGCGCGAACTGGCCGGCCAGCGCCCCCGGCTGCTGCGCCTCGGCGCCGCCGCGCTGCTCGGCGGCCTGGTCGGCGCGGTGCTGCTGATCGTGCTGCCGCAGGGCGCCTTCGCCGCCGTCGTCCCGGCGCTGATCCTGCTCGCGGTGGTGCTGGTGGTGCTCCAGCCCCGGGTGGCCAGGGCCGTCGCCGCCCGCCGGGCCCGGGGCGACAGCCGTACCGGGCACCCGCACGGCAGTTGGCCGCTGCTGGTCGGCATCTTCCTCACCGGCGTCTACGGCGGCTACTTCGGCGCCGCGCAGGGCGTGCTGATGCTGGCCCTGATGGGCATGCTGCTGGACGAGGACCTCCAGCGGATCAACGCCTCGAAGAACGTACTGGCCCTGCTGGTCAACGGCGTCGCGGCGGTCTACTTCCTCTTCGTCGCCACCTTCGACTGGACGGCGGTGCTGCTGATCGCGGCCGGCTCGGTGGTCGGCGGGCAGATCGGCGCCCGGGTCGGCCGCCGCCTGCCGCCCGTCGCCATGCGCGCCATCATCGTCGTGGTCGGCCTCGCCGCCGTGGTCAAGCTGCTGCTGGACTGACCGGCCCCGGCCGCCACCCGGGCGGCTGCCACTCGGGCGGCTGCCACTCGGGTGTATGGCGCACTCGGGTGTATGGCGCTCGACGGCCGCGCCGCCGTCTGCCAGGGTCGGAAGCGCAACCACCCGTACCAGCCCCCGGAGCAGCCCCGTGCCCGCAGCAGCCCGGCTCACCGACCCCGAGATCGACGAGCGCCTCGCCGCCCTGCCCGACTGGACCCGTGAGGGCGACGAGATCCGCCGCACCGCCGAGACCGCCGACTTCCCGGCCGCGATCCGGGTCGTGGTCGCCGTCGCGGAGCAGGCGGAGGCGATGGACCACCACCCCGACATCGACATCCGCTGGCGCACCCTGCACTTCGCGCTCAGCACCCACTCGGCGGGCGGCCTGACCACGCTGGACTTCGACCTCGCCGCCCGCATCGACCGGGCCGTCCGAGACGAGGGCTGACGCCCGGTCCGGACCCCCGCGCGGAGGGCAGCCGGGCACCGCTACCGTCCATGAGATGCTGACCGACGGATCATCCAGGCGGGACGGACGGAACTTCATGGCTCAGGAACCTTCCGGCAGCGGCGGGCAGCAGCCCTCGGAGTACGACTACGGGCAGCAGCAGTGGCACCCCGGCCAGGCATCCGCCACCGACAGCGGCCCGGCCGGCGGCTACGAGCCGTACGACAGCGACCGGGACGTCTGGGGCAACCCCGTCCCGCAGCAGCGGGAGCAGTCGTACGAGCCGGACCAGTACGGCGGGCAGCAATACGCCGAGCCCCCGTACGGCCAGGAGCAGTACCAGCCCGAGCAGTACACCCAGCAGCCGTACGACCAAGGCCAGTACGGCGGCCAGTACGGGCAGCAGCAGTACGGGCAGGACCAGTACGGCCAGGCCGCCCAGCCCTACTACGGCGACTACGGCACCCAGGGGTACGACCCGGCGGCCTACGGCGGCCAGGGCTACGACCCCGCCGCCGGGTACGGCCAGGAAGCCGCCTCGCCCTACGGCACCCGGACCGCCTCCTACGCCGGGGACGTCCAGGGCTACCAGGAGTACGCCCCCACCCAGCCGTACGACGCCTACCAGCAGCAGCCCGCCGCCGACACCGCGGCCACCCAGCAGTGGCAGGCCCCCGACTTCGGCGCCCCCGCCCCGCCCGCCGAGCCGCCCGCCGCCGCCCCCCAGCCCGCCCCGGCCGCTTCCCCGGCCGCCGCCCCGCCCGCCGGCTTCGCCGCCCGCGCCCGCGCCGCCCTCACCGGCGGCGGCCACGGCCCCGACCGGCACACCCTGCTGGTCCGCGCCGCCGTCGGCGGCGGCGCCCTGGTCGTGCTGGCCGGCCTCGGCGCCTACGCGACCGGCGGCGGCGGTGCGGGCACCGACACCCAGCAGAGCACCACCGCGCCCGTCCCCGCCCAGTTCGCCGTCGACCACACCAAGGCGTGGTCCGCCGCGCCCGCCGCCGCCGGAGCGGATGACGCCCTGGTCGGCAGCTGGCTGCTGGCCGGCGGCGTGGTCCGCGCCGACGGCACCGGCGTCCACGCCTACGCCACCGCGACCGGCAAGGAGCTGTGGACCCTCCAGCCGCCCCAGTCCGGCGCGGTCCCCTGCGGTATGTCACCCACCGTCGGCGGCAGCGGCATCGGAGCCGTACTGTTCGCCCCCAAGGCGGCCGGCAAGAGCTGCACCCTGCTCTCCGCCGTGGACACCGCCACCGGCAAGCAGAAGTGGACCAAGACCCTCTCCACCGCCAAGGGTGCCTACAGCGCCCGGGTCATGGTCAATGACAGCCGGGTGGTCGCCGTCGGCGACTCCAGGGCCGTCGGCTACGACGCGGCGAGCGGCAAGCAGCAGTGGGAGAACAAGGGGCGCGGCAAGTTCTGCACCCTGTCCGGCACCGGCTCCGGCTCCACGGTGCTGCTGCACAGCAGCTGCGCCGACAGCAGCCCCAAGGAGCAGGCGGTCGCGCTGGACGCGGCCGGCGGCCGGCTGAAGTGGTGGCGCGGCCTCGGCACCCCCAAGACCGTCTCCGTACTCTCCGCCGAACCCGCCGTCCTGCTGACCACCGGCGCCACCGAGGCCGACGACACCATCCGCTCCTGGAACGACAAGGGCGACCCCGGCCCGGTGATCCCGGTCGCCCAGGACGGCGGCAGGCTCGACGTCGGCCACGGCGCGCTGGACCCCGCCCCCAGCGTCTTCTTCAGCAGCACCGCGCTGGCCACCGCCGTGGTGCGCGGCGGCGGCAGCACGGCCGCCAACGGCTCGGTGATCGCCATCGACCTGACCACCGGCAAGCCGCTGTGGAAGGTCACCGCCCGGGAGAAGGGCAAGGTGCAGCCGGTCGGCATCGACGGCGACGCGCTGGTGGTGGCCACCGAGGAGCGCACCGACCAGCCCGCCCACCTCAGCCGGTTCGCCCTGGCCGACGGCGTCGAGTCGGCCGGCGGCGGCTTCCCCAAGGACACCGGCTCGGTGCTCACCTCCGGGCGGGTGCTGACCAGCGACGCCCTGGTGGTCGCCGTGCCGAGCTTCACCTCCGCCTACGGCACGGCCGCCACCGCCTTCCGGGCCGGACACTGACCGCCCGGGGGCGGGTGGCCACCGCCACCCGCCCCCGGCCCCGCTCGGTCGAGTGGCAGCTCAGGCCGACAGCGGCAGCCACCCCGCCCACTCACCCGCGTCGGTACGGCGCAGCCCCAGCGCCAGCATCAGCGACGCCTCCGGCGTCGGCTCGAACGGCTGCCGCAGCACGGCCATCCCCGCCTGCTCCGGTGTCCGGTCCGCCTTGCGCTGGTTGTCCTCGGCGCAGGCGGCCACGGTGTTCAGCCAGCTGTCCGCCCCGCCCCGCGACCGGGGCACCAGGTGGTCGACGGTGGTGGCCCGGCGCCCGCAGTACGCGCACCGGTGCTGGTCCCGCGCCAGCACCCCGCGCCGCGACCACGCCGCCCGTTGTCGGAACGGCACCCGGACGTACCGCCGAAGCCGGATCACCCGGGGCACCGGCAGTTCCACCCCCGTACCCCGCATCACCCGCACCGGGTGCGCCTGCTCCACCACGGCCTTGTCCTGTAGCACCAGCACCACCGCACGCTGCAACGACACCGTGGACAGCGGCTCGTAGCCCGCGTTCAGCACCAGCGTGTTCCGCATCCCGGACCTCCCCAGCCACGCCCGCCGCACGGCGGCGCGGGCTCCACTGTGGAACGGCGGCGGGCCGCGCAACAACGCAATTTCCACCCCCACCGGGGCACCGGGAACGCCGACGGCGCGGCCGGGTGCCCCCGGGGAGGGGACGCCCGACCGCGCCGCGGCGGGTCACCGGCGTGCGGCCGGCCGGCTCACTTCACCTCGTACTCGGCGAGCAGATTCGCCCGCGCCAGGGTGTGGAAGCGCAGGTTGAAGCCGACCACCGCCGGAGTGGCCTCGGCGTCCGGGCCCAGCTTCTCGGCGTCCACCGCGTACACGGTGAACAGGTAGCGGTGCGGGCCGTCACCGGGCGGCGGCGCCGCCCCGCCGAAGTCCCGGCTGCCGTAGTCGTTGCGCACCTGCACCGCGCCCTCGGGCAGCCCGGCGAAGTCGCCGCTGCCAGCGCCGGTCGGCAGCTCGGTCACCGACGCCGGGATGTCGAACACCGTCCAGTGCCAGAAGCCGCTGCCGGTCGGCGCGTCGGGGTCGTAGCAGGTCACCGCGAAGCTGCGGGTCTCCGCCGGGAAGCCCTCCCAGCGCAGCTGCGGCGAGGTGTTCCCACCGCTCAGCACCTGCGCCTCGGGAAGCGTCGCGCCGTCCCGGATGTCGTCGCTGGCCACCGTGAAGGACGGCACCGGCGGGTGGAAGTCGTGCGGGAGCGGCCGCCGCTTGTCCTGGGTCACGTCCGGAACCTCCTCGAAAAGGATCTCGATCCCGCCCACCCTAGCCGCGCCGCCCGCGGCGGCAGAGTCACACCGATCCGGGACCAGCGTGTCCGACCGCTCGGCTACGCTCGGGAGCCATGCCCAGCACGGACTTCACCCGCACCCCGCTGCCCCGGGACTTCTACGACCGGCCCGTGCTGGAGGTCGCCCCCGACCTCCTCGGCCGGACGCTGGTCTGCGACCTCCCGGAGGGCCCGGTCGAGCTGCGCCTCACCGAGGTCGAGGCGTACGACGGCCCCAATGACCCCGGCTCGCACGCCTTCCGGGGCCGCACCGCCCGCAACGCGGTGATGTTCGGCGAACCCGGGCACGTCTACGTCTACTTCACCTACGGCATGCACTACTGCATGAACCTGGTCTGCGGACCGGTCGGCACCGCCTCCGGAGTGCTGCTGCGGGCCGGGGAGGTCGTCGCGGGCACCGACCTGGCCCGCAAGCGCCGCCCCACCGCCCGCAAGGACCGCGAGCTGGCCCAGGGCCCGGCCCGGCTCACCCTGGCCGTGGGCGTCGACCGGACCCTCGACGGCGCCGACGCCTGCCCGGCCGAGCCGGCCGACTCCCCGTTCCGGGTGCTGACCGGCACCCCGCCGCTGCCCGGCCTGGTCCGCAGCGGCCCGCGCACCGGGGTCTCCGGCGACGGCGCCCCCACCCCGTGGCGGTACTGGATCGACGGCGACCCCACGGTCAGCCCGTACCGGGCCCACGTCCCGCGCCGCCGAGCACGCTGAACCCATCCGGTCCCGGACCTCCCGGCCCCGAACCTCCCGGCACCGATGGAAACCGGGTGGCGCCGACCCCGTACCCTCGGAGACGCTGGAAGTGCCGCACCCCGAGCCGGGGCCGCGGCCGCTCCTCCGGACCATCCGGTCGAGCGCCCGACCGAAGGAGACACGAGACCGTGACGGACATCGTCGACGAGCTGCGGTGGCGGGGCCTGATCGCCCTCTCCACCGACGAGGACGCGCTGCGCAAGGCGTTCGCCAACGGCCCGGTCACGGTCTATTGCGGCTTCGACCCGACCGCGCCCAGCCTGCACCTGGGCAACCTGGTGCAGGTGCTGACCGTCAAGCGCCTCCAGCTGGCCGGCAACCGGCCGCTCGGCCTGGTCGGCGGTGCCACCGGCCTGATCGGGGACCCCAAGCCGACCTCCGAGCGCACCCTCAACGACCCCCAGGTCGTCGCGGGCTGGGTGGAGCGGCTGCGCGGGCAGATCGAGCGCTTCCTCGACTTCGACGGGCCGAACGCCGCCCAGATGGTCAACAACCTGGACTGGACGTCGGGGATGTCCGCGATCCAGCTGCTGCGCGACGTCGGCAAATACTTCCGGGTCAACAAGATGATCGCCAAGGAGGCGGTGGCCCGCCGGCTCAACTCCGACGCGGGCATCAGCTACACCGAGTTCAGCTACCAGGTGCTCCAGGGCATGGACTACCTGGAGCTGTACCGGCGCTACGGCTGCACGCTCCAGACCGGCGGCAGCGACCAGTGGGGCAACCTCACGGCCGGTGTGGACCTCATCCACAAGGCCGAGGGCAAGTCGGTGCACGCCCTGGCCACCCCGCTGATCGTCAAGGCGGACGGCACCAAGTTCGGCAAGACCGAGACCGGCACCGTCTGGCTCGACCCCGAGCTGACCTCGCCCTACGCCTTCTACCAGTTCTGGCTGAACGCCGACGACCGCGATATCCCCACCTTCCTGCGGTTCTTCAGCTTCCGCTCCCGCGAGGAGATCGAGGAACTGGAGCGCCTCACCCAGGAGCAGCCGGCCGCTCGGGCCGCCCAGCGCGCCCTGGCGGAGGAGCTGACCACCATGCTGCACGGCGCCGAGCAGCTGGAGCGCGCGGTCGCCGCCTCCAAGGCCCTGTTCGGCCAGGGCGAGCTGGCCGACCTCGACGCGCCCACCCTCGCCGCCGCCGTCGCCGAGCTCCCCACCGCCAAGGTCTCCGAACTCGGCGGCGTGGTCGACCTGCTGGTTGCCACCGGTCTCTCCGCCAGCCGCTCGGCCGCCCGCCGCACGGTCAAGGAGGGCGGCGCCTACCTCAACAACGCCAAGGTGTCCGACGAGGAAGCCACCGCCACCGCGGCCGACCTGCTGCACGGCCGCTGGCTCCTGCTGCGCCGGGGCAAGCGCAACCTCGCCGCAGTGGAGGTCACCCCGGCCGACTGACCGGATCTCGCCTGCTCTGACCAGGCACTTCACCATCGGGGGCACGGATCGAGCCAGATCCGTGCCCCCGATGTTTGACGCCCGGTTGCGGACCGACTAACGTGGAACGAGTCGCCAGAGACGGACGGCATACGGGAAGGGCCCACAGCCCGCCCGCGTCGGCCGGAGCGAAATCCACTGCACCAAACAATTCCGACATCGTTGCGGGCACGTATGCGCCCCACGCGATGTGAGAATTGGCGCGGAAATGCGCTAACGTAGTGGACATCGCGACAAGCGATTCCCCGCCAGCGGGGGTCAGAAAAGCAGCAAGCGGATCTGATAAGCTGGTGAAACCGAAGGGAAGCGCCCGGAGGAGCCTGTGAGAGGGTTCCGAAGGAAGCGTCCGTTCCTTGAGAACTCAACAGCGTGCCAAAAGTCAACGCCAGATATGTTGATACCCCGACGAGACTCTTTCGGGTCTCGTTGAGGTTCCTTTGAAGTAAGACAGCGAGGACGCTGTGCGCGGGTCCGGCTATTCCGCCGGATGCCGCGCCGCTCTCGTGGATGAGACATTCACGGAGAGTTTGATCCTGGCTCAGGACGAACGCTGGCGGCGTGCTTAACACATGCAAGTCGAACGGTGAAGCCCTTCGGGGTGGATCAGTGGCGAACGGGTGAGTAACACGTGGGCAATCTGCCCTGCACTCTGGGACAACACCGGGAAACCGGTGCTAATACCGGATACGACGTACCTCCGCATGGGGTGTGCGTGGAAAGCTCCGGCGGTGCAGGATGAGCCCGCGGCCTATCAGCTTGTTGGTGGGGTGATGGCCTACCAAG
>NZ_JBIVRB010000011.1:0-84389 GCF_044755465.1 Streptomyces sp. NPDC092296
GGCGTTGACTTTTGGCACGCTGTTGAGTTCTCAAGGAACGGACGCTTCCTTCGGAACCCTCTCACAGGCTCCTCCGGGCGCTTCCCTTCGGTTTCTCCAGCTTATCAGATCCGCTTGGTGCTACTGCTTTTCTGATTCCCCGCCGGAGAGGGGGCCGCTTTCGGCGACATCCACAACACTAGCGGCTTCGGCGCCTTTTGCCGAATCGGCCCTGACGGGCCGTCAGTCCGGCATCGTGCGTCTCGCCCCGAACCGCGTGCATGACGCCCGGGTTCTGTCGAGTGGGGTGGTTGCCAGGAGGTGGCGGACCCATGAAGATCCAGCGCCTCTCCGTCGGCGAAAGATGACCGTACCTCCCGCCGGGCGGACCATGCAAATCGAACGGCGCCGGTTTCACCCGATCGCACGGCAGGAGTGGGGCCATCCGGGGGGCGACGAAGGGTCTGCCAGGGTATCGGTGCTGGTCACCCCGATGCCGTAGAGTGCGCACACGCCCGAGAGGACTAGACCACTTGATGTCCGGCCGCGTACCGAATCCGCTCGGATCGCCGTCGAATGTCCAAGTTGCCATGATTTAGGCTGACCTCTGAGGCCGGCCGTCGCACCCGGCCGGTTGCTGTGCTCCGCTCCTGGGAGGCTCCCACCATGACCACCGTGACGTCGCCGCTGGCGGGACGGGCCATCGGGCTCGCGGCCGTGCCCGACCCTGTCTTCGCCGGCTCGATGGTCGGACCGGGGACGGCGATCGATCCCGTGCGCGAGCCGGGGCCGGTGGTGTCGCCGCTGGGCGGGCTGGTGGTCTCGATCCACCCCCACGCTTTCGTGATCATGGACGACGAGGGGCACGGCATCCTCACCCACCTCGGTATCGACACGGTGCAGCTGAACGGCGAGGGCTTCGAGGTGCTGGTGAAGAAGGGGGACTCGGTCGAGCGCGGCCAGCCGGTGATCCGCTGGGACCCGGCGGCCGTGGAGGCGGCGGGCATGTCACCGATCTGCCCGGTGGTGGCGTTGGAGGCGTCGGCCGAGCAACTGCACGACGTCGCGGAGACCGGTTTTGTGGCCGGCGGCGGCGCGCTGTTCAGTTGGGGCTGAACCGGCCGCGCTGACGAGGTCGCGGAGCGGAGACGGGTGAGATGGAAGAGACGCTGCGAGGCGTGGGTGTCAGCCACGGGGTGGCGGTCGGCCCCGTACGGCACATGGGTACGGCCGTGCTGGAGCCGCCGGCCACCCGGATCGCGCCGGGGCAGGCGCTCCGGGAGCAGGCGCGGGCCAGGCAGGCGGTGGACGCGGTCGCGGCCGACCTCCAGGCACGCGGCAACCTGGCCGGCGGCGAGGCGCAGGCGGTGCTGGAGGCCCAGGCGCTGATGGCGTTGGACCCCGAACTGACCGCCGATGTGGAGCGGCGGATCGCGGTGGGGAGCAGCGCGGCGCGGGCCGTGTTCGACGCGTTCGCGGCCTATCGGGCGCTGCTGTCGGCGGCGGGTGACTACCTCGCCGGGCGGGTGGCCGACCTGGACGACGTACGCAACCGGATCGTGGCCCGGCTGCTGGGGGTGCCGATGCCGGGGGTGCCGGACAGCGACGAGCCGTATGTGCTGATCGCGCGGGACCTGGCGCCCGCCGACACCGCGCTGCTCGATCCGTACCTGGTGCTCGGTTTTGTCACCGAGGAGGGCGGGCCGACCAGTCACAGCGCGATCCTGGCGCGGGCGCTGGGGGTGCCGGCGGTGGTGGCGCTGCCGGGGGCGACGGATCTGGCAGAGGGCGCGGTGGTCGCGGTGGACGGCAGTTCCGGCGAGGTGCTGGTCGGGCTGTCCGGGGAGCGGCAGGCGGAGCTGCGGCGGGTGGCCGAGCAGCGCAGGGCGGTGCTGGCGGCCGGTACCGGCGTGGGCAGGACGTCGGACGGGCACCGGGTGCCGCTGCTGGCCAATGTCGGCGGGCCGGGCGAGGTGGCGGCGGCGCTGGCGGCGGGGGCGGAGGGGGTGGGGCTGTTCCGGACCGAGTTCCTGTTCCTGGGCGGCTCGGCGCCGTCGGAGACCGTACAGGTGGAGGCGTACCGGCAGGTGCTCGCGGCGTTTCCGGAGGGGCGGGTGGTGGTGCGGGTGCTGGACGCGGGTGCGGACAAGCCGCTGGGGTTCCTCACCCCGGCCGACGAGCCCAATCCGGCGCTCGGCGTGCGCGGGCTGCGTACGCTGCTGGACCATCCGCAGGTGCTGGAGACGCAGCTGAGGGCGCTGGCCAGGGCCGCCGAGGGGTTGCCGGTGCACCTTGAGGTGATGGCGCCGATGGTGGCGGACCGGACCGACGCGCGGGCGTTCGCGGACGCCTGCCGGGCGGCCGGGCTCCAGGCGAAGTTCGGGGTGATGGTGGAGATCCCGGCGGCGGCGCTGCGGGCGCGGTCGATCCTCCAGGAGGTGGAGTTCCTGTCACTGGGGACCAATGACCTGGCGCAGTACGCCTTCGCGGCGGACCGGCAGGTCGGGGCGGTGGCCCGGTTCCAGGACCCGTGGCAGCCCGCCCTGCTGGACCTGGTGGCGGCGGCGGCCGGGGCGGCGCGGGCGGCGGGCAAGGGCTGCGGGGTGTGCGGGGAGGCGGCGGCGGACCCGCTGCTGGCGTGCGTACTGACCGGGCTGGGGGTGACCAGCCTGTCGATGGGTGCGGCGGCGCTGCCCCGGGTGCGGGCGGCGCTGGCCAAGCACACCCTGGCGCAGTGCGAGCGGGCGGCGGCTGCGGCCCGGACGGCGGACACCGCAGAGCAGGCGCGGGCGGCCGGGCGGCATGTCCTTTCCGGGGAATGAGCGCTGGGGGGCGGTTCGTCAGGCCGGTCCGGTGGCGCGGTCGCGGGCCAGCCGCTCGAAGAAGCGCAGGTGGTCGAGGTTGTCGACGGAGCCGGGGTTGACGGCCTGGGCGAGGGCGGCGCCGGAGAGCAGCCGCTTGACCGGGACCTCGATGCGCTTGCCGGTGAGGGTGTGCGGGATGCCGGGGACCGCGATGACCTCGTCGGGGACGTGGCGCGGCGAGAGCTGCTCGCGCAGTGCGGTGCGGATGCGGCCGCGCAGGGCGTCGTCCAGTTCGGCGCCCTCGGTGAGGACGACGAAGAGCGGCATCCAGTAGCCGCCGTCGGGCTGCTCCACGCCGATGACCAGGGATTCCCGGATCTCGGGCAGCCGCTCCACCACCTCGTAGATGTCGGCGGAGCCCATCCGGACGCCCTGCCGGTTGAGGGTGGAGTCGGAGCGGCCGTGGATGACGACGGTGCCGCGTGCGGTGCGGGTGATCCAGTCGCCGTGGCGCCAGACGCCGGGGAAGGTCTCGAAGTAGCTCTCGCGGTAGCGGGTGCCGTCCGGGTCGTTCCAGAAGCCGGTGGGCATGGAGGGCAGCGGCTGGGTGACGACGAGTTCGCCGACCTGGTCGATGACCGGCAGGCCGTGCGCGTCCCACGCCTGGACGTCGGCGCCGAGGCAGGGGGCCTGGATCTCGCCCAGATGGACCGGGAGAGTGGGGACGCCGCCGACGAAGCAGGAGCAGACGTCGGTGCCGCCGCTGACCGAGGCGAGCCAGACGTCCCGCTTGACCTCCTCGTAGATCCAGCGGAAGCCGTCCGGGGGCAGCGGGGAGCCGGTGGTGCCGATGCAGCGGACGGCGGAGAGGTCCAGGTCGCGGCCGGGGTGCAGGTCGGCCTTGCGGCCGGCCATGACGTACGCGGCGGAGGTGCCGAGCACGGTGGTGCCGGAGCGGGCGGCGACGCTCCACAGGGCGTCGGGCCCCGGGTGGCCGGGGCTGCCGTCGTAGGTGACGACGGTGGTGCCGGTGAGCAGGCCCGCGACGAGGAAGTTCCACATCATCCAGCCGGTGGAGGTGTACCAGAGGAAGCGGTCGTCGGGGCCGAGGTCGAGGTGGAGTGCGGCCTGCTTCAGGTGCTCGACGAGGATGCCGCCCTGGCTCTGCACGATGGCCTTGGGCAGGCCGGTCGTACCGGAGGAGTAGAGCACCCAGAGCGGGTGGTCGAAGGGCAGCTGCTCGAAGACCGGGGGCGTGTCGGCGGCGGTGAGGTCGGCCCAGGGCAGGGTGCCGGCCGGGGCCGGGGTGCCGAGCAGCGGAATGTGCACGACGGCGCGCAGGGTGGGGAGGTGGCGGCGCAGCTCGGCGACGGTGTCGGTGCGGTCGTGGACCTTGCCGCCGTAGTGGTAGCCGTCGACGGCGAAGAGGACGACGGGTTCGACCTGCTGGAAGCGGTCGAGGACGCTGCGGGCGCCGAAGTCGGGGGCGCAGGCGGTCCAGACGGCGCCGACGGCGGCGGAGGCCAGCAGGGCGACGATCGCCTGCGGGACGTTGGGGACGTATGCGCTGACCCGGTCGCCGGGGCGTACACCGAGGCGGCGGAGTTCGGCGGCGAGGGAGCCGACCTGGCGGCGCAGTTCGGCCCAGCTGAGGGGCTTCGGCTCCTGGGTGGTCTCGTCCAGGTGGAGGATGGCCGGGGTGTCGGCGTGGCGGGGGTCCTCGCCGTGGCGCAGGGCGTGTTCGGCGTAGCTGAGGCGGGCGCCGGGGAACCAGCGGGCGCCGGGCATGGCGGGGTCGGCCAGGGCGGTGCTGGGTTCGGTGCTGAAGCGGACGCCGCACCACTGGGTGAGGGCGGTCCAGAAGCGGCCGGGGTCCTCGGTGGACCAGGCGTGCAGGGCTGCGTAGCGGGCTGCGGCCTGGGCGTCGTTCGTGGTGGGGGCCAGGGGGGCGGTGGGGGCGGCGTGGTGGCGGGCGGCCCACTGCTGGAAGGCGACGATCCGGGTGGCGGCGGCGCGGGTGGGGTCCGGGCGCCAGAGGGGGGCGGCTGCCGGGGCGTCCTGCGGCGTTGTGTTCACGGTGGTGTCTCCCGGCCGGAGGGTGGGGCGGTGGGGGCTGGTGGCGGCGGGGTGCGTGGACGGTGCTGACAGGGTGACCTTGCCATGTGGGCGTGGCGGGCGCCAGGGGGTGCTGGGTGGGGTGGGGGCGGGGTTTGGGGTGGGGTTTGAGGGTGGGGTTTGCGGGGGTGGGTGGGGGGCCGGCTGGGGGTGGGGGCGGGGGTTTGGGGTGGGGTTTGCGGGGGTGGGGGGTTTCTCGCGCAGTTCCTCGCGCCCCTGGGTGGGTGGGGGGTTGCCGCTGGGTTGGGAAGGGCTGGTGAGGGTGGGTGGGGGGCCGGCTGGGGTGGGGGCGGGGTTTTGGGGCGGGGTTTTGGGGTGGGGTTTGCGGGGGTGGGGGGTTTCTCGCGCAGTTCCTCGCGCCCCCGGGTGGGTGGGGGGGGTTGCTGACCGACTACGGCGATGCGGCGGTTCAGGCCGCGCAGTCCACCTTCGACCGGCTGAAGGTGCTCCACCCGGGCCGCGGCCCTGCCCGTTCCTCGGGCGGGGCGCGGCTCGGCGTTACGGTGGGCGGATGGAGCCGACTCCCGCGCCGCTCCCCCGGCCCTCGCTGGCCGGGGTGCTCGCCGTGCGGCCGGTGGTGCTGGACGGCGGGCTGTCCAACCAGTTGGAGGCGGCCGGGCACGACCTGTCCGACGCGCTCTGGTCGGCGCGGCTGCTGGCCGACGACCCGGAGGCGCTGGTCGCGGCGCATCTGGCGTACCTGGCGGCCGGGGCGGAGGTGGTGACGGGGGCGGGTTACCAGGCCACGTTCGAGGGTTTCGCCCGGCGCGGCATCGGGCGGCGGGCGGCGGCCGGGCTGCTGCGGCGCAGCGTGGAGCTGGCCCGGGAGGCGGTGGAGCGGGCGGGGGTGGGGCGGCCGTTGTGGGTGGCGGCTTCGGTGGGGCCGTACGGGGCGATGCCGGCGGACGGCTCGGAGTACCGGGGCCGGTACGGGTTGAGCGTGGCCGAGTTGGAGCGGTTCCACCGGCCTCGGTTGGAGGTGCTGGCCGGGGCGGGGCCGGATGTGCTGGCGCTGGAGACGGTGCCGGACGTGGTCGAGGCGCGGGCGCTGCTGCGGGCGGTGCGGGGGCTGGGGGTGCCGGTCTGGTTGTCGTACAGCGTGGCGGGTGGGCGGACCAGGGCGGGTCAGCCGCTGGCGGAGGCGTTCGCGCTCGCGGCGGAGGCGGAGGAGGTGATCGCGGTGGGGGTGAACTGCTGTGCGCCGCAGGAGGTGGCGGCGGCGGTGCGGGTGGCGGCCCGGGTCGGCGGCAAGCCGGTGGTGGCGTACCCCAACAGCGGTGAGGGGTGGGATGCGGCGGCGCGCGACTGGCGGGGGCCGGCGGTGTTCGGGGCGGGGGCGGTGCCGGGGTGGACGGCGGCGGGGGCGCGGCTGGTCGGCGGGTGCTGCCGGGTGGGGCCGGCGCAGATCGCCCAGGTGGCCGCCGCGCTGGCCGGCCGGGTCGGAATGGAGTGAAGGGGCCTGGCCTGGCACACTCTTGGTGAGACAGCAGCGGTCGACATACTCCACTGGCGTTTGGCATTGTCGACCGCTCCCCCTGCGGAGGTGTGCGATGCCCGGCCCGATCCAGTCGCTCTCGCGCGCTGCGGCCATCATGCGACTGCTGGCCGGCGGTGAACGCCGGCTCGGCCTCTCCGAGGTCGCCGCGTCGCTGGGCCTGGCCAAGGGGACGGCGCACGGCATTCTGCGCACCCTCCAGCAGGAGGGCTTCGTCGAGCAGGACCCGGAGAGCGGGAAGTACCAGCTGGGCGCGGAGCTGCTGCGGCTGGGGCAGAGCTATCTCGATGTGCACGAGCTGCGGGCGCGCGCCCTGGTGTGGGCGGACGACCTGGCCCGCGCCACCGGCGAGACGGTGTACCTGGGAGTGCTGCACCAGCGCGGGGTGCTGATCGTCCATCATGTCTTCCGCCCGGACGACAGCCGCCAGGTGCTGGAGGTCGGTTCGATGCAGCCGCTGCACAGCACGGCGCTGGGCAAGGTGCTGCTGGCGTACGACCCGGTGGCGCGCGGCGAGTTGGCGGGCGCGGAGCTCAAGGCGTACACCTCGCGGACGCTGACCGATCCGGCGGAGCTGGCCGCCGAGTGCGCGCTGACCCGGGAGCGCGGCTGGGCGGGGGCGGTGGAGGAGACCTGGGAGGGCGTGGCGTCGGCCGCCGCGCTGATCCAGGACCGGCGGTGCAACCCGGTGGGGGCGGTCGGCATCAGCGGCGCGGTGGAGCGGGTCTGCGGGTCGGCGTTCGTCCGGCCGGAGCTGGTGGCCTCGGTGCGGGACGCGGCGCGGGCGATCTCCCGGGACCTGGGTGCCGCGCGGTTCTGAGCCCCGGTCCGCCGGGCGGGGTGGGGCGCCTCCGGTACGCGGCGGGTGACATGACGGGTGGTCGGCGGGCCCCGGCTGCGCCGGGGGCCCGGTCTTGACGCGGCGGGGACCGAGGAGAAAACTTCCGCCTGGCGGTCGACATTGTCGAACAACGGACGGCGGGATTCCACTTCACCTCCGAATCCCCCGAACACCGAGGTCCACCGCCCGTACCGGCCGTCCCCGCGCGCCGGTCACCAGGGCCCCGGGGCGGTGCTCAGCACCCGCCGGGCCCCGACAGAAGGAGGCGGAGTGTCCACGTTCTCCAACGGCCACATCTTCGTCGGCGAGACCCTCGGCACGGCCGTGCTGGTCCTGCTGGGGGTCGGCGTCTGCGCCGCGGTCACCCTCAAGAGATCCAAGGCGGCGGGCGCCGGCTGGCTCGCCGTCACCTTCGGGTGGGGCTTCGCGGTACTGGTCGGCGCCTACATGGCGTCCACCCTCTCCGGCGCCCACCTCAACCCGGCCGTCACCCTCGCGATCGCCGTCGACAGCGGCGACTGGGGCAAGGTCCCGCTCTACCTGGGCTCCCAGCTGCTCGGCGCCGTGGTCGGCGCGCTCCTGGTCTGGGTGGTCTACCTCGGCCAGTTCCGGGCCAACGAGGGGCCGACCGTGGGTGTCTTCGCCACCGGCCCCGAGATCCGCAACCCCGTACAGAACCTGCTCACCGAGATCATCGGCACCATGGTGCTGACCGTCGGCATCCTCTCCCAGGGCCTCACCAAGGGCCTCGGGCTGTCCGGCACCGGCGTGCTGATCGTCGCCCTCACCGTGGTCGGCATCGGCCTCTCGCTCGGCGGCCCCACCGGCTACGCCATCAACCCCGTCCGCGACCTGGGCCCGCGCCTGGTGCACGCGCTGCTCCCCATCCCGCACAAGGGCGGCTCCGACTGGGGCTACGCCTGGATACCGGTCGCCGGTCCGGCCGTCGGCGGACTGCTCGGCGGGCTGCTCTACCACGCGGCGTTCTGACCCTCCCCACCCGGCACCGGGCAGGCTGGACCCGCCGGCCCCGACCGGGCAGCCGTCAGCACGGCCCGTACGCACGGCACCCACCCCCACCGAATGAGGCCCCATGACCACCAGACAGCCCTCCGCCCACGGGAACTACATCGCCGCCATCGACCAGGGCACCACATCGAGCCGCTGCATCGTCTTCGGCGCCGACGGCCGGATCGTCTCCGTCGAGCAGCAGGAGCACAGCCAGATCTTCCCGCAGCCCGGCTGGGTGGAGCACGACGGCGCCGAGATCTGGACCCGGGTACGGTCGGTGATCCACGGCGCCCTGGAGAAAGCCGACCTGACCAGGGACGACATCCGCGCCATCGGCATCACCAACCAGCGCGAGACCACCCTGCTGTGGGACCGCGCCACCGGCAAACCGGTGCACAACGCCGTGGTCTGGCAGGACACCCGCACCGAAGCCCTCTGCCGCGAACTCGGCCGCAACGTCGGCCAGGACCGCTTCCGGCGCGAGACCGGGCTGCCGCTGGCCAGCTACTTCGCCGGGCCCAAGATCCGCTGGCTGCTGGACAACGTCGAGGGCCTGCGCGAGCGCGCCGAGGCGGGCGACATCCTCTTCGGCACCATGGACACCTGGGTGATCTGGAACCTCACCGGCGGCCCGGACGGCGGCGTCCACGTCACCGATGTCACCAACGCCTCCCGCACCATGCTGATGAACCTGCACACCCTGGAGTGGGACGAGCGGATCGCGGAGTCGATGGGCGTACCGCTCGCGGTGCTCCCCGAGATCCGCTCCTCCGCCGAGGTGTACGGCCACGCGGTCGGCGAGCTGGCCGGGGTGCCCGTCGCCGCCGCGCTCGGGGACCAGCAGGCCGCGCTGTTCGGCCAGACCTGCTTCGACGAGGGCGAGGCCAAGTCCACCTACGGCACCGGCACCTTCCTGCTGCTCAACACCGGCGACCGGGTCGTCAACTCCTACCACGGCCTGGTGACCACCGTCGGCTACCGCATCGGGGCGCAGCCGCCGGTGTACGCGCTGGAGGGGTCCATCGCCGTCACCGGATCGCTGGTGCAGTGGCTCCGCGACCAGCTCGGCATCATCTCCACCGCCGCCGAGATCGAGACCCTCGCCTCGACCGTCGAGGACAACGGCGGCGCCTACATCGTGCCGGCCTTCTCCGGCCTGTTCGCCCCGTACTGGCGCTCCGACGCCCGGGGCGTGATCGCCGGGCTGACCCGCTACGTCACCAAGGGCCACCTGGCCCGCGCCGTCCTGGAGGCCACCGCCTGGCAGACCCGCGAGGTGGTCGACGCCATGCGCAAGGACTCCGGGGTGGAGCTCACCGCCCTCAAGGTCGACGGCGGCATGACCTCCAACAACCTGCTGATGCAGAACATCGCGGACGTCCTGGACGCGCCGGTGGAGCGGCCGTACGTCGCCGAGACCACCGCACTGGGCGCCGCGTACGCCGCCGGGCTGGCCGTCGGCTTCTGGCCCGACCTGGAGACGCTGCGGGCCAACTGGCACCGGGCCGCCGAATGGACCCCCCGGATGGACGGGCGGACCCGCGACCGCGAGTACCGCAACTGGCTCAAGGCCGTCGAGCGGACCAAGGGCTGGGTCGACGAGGACGAGCCCGCCGACCGCTGAGCCGCCCCGCGCCCGCCCCGCCGGGGGCGCGCACCCCCGCCACGCGCCCCCGGCACACCCCCCGCCCCGGAACACCCCCCCCGTCCCGGAACACCCCCAGAGAGGAGGCACGGCGCCACCGGGCCCGCACCCGGCCGCCGTACACCACGCCATGGCCACCAACCCGCCCCGGAGCGCCCACCGCACCGCCCACCGCACCGCCCCCCGCGCGCAGACCCGCGAACTGCTCGGCGGCGCCACCCACGACCTGCTGGTCATCGGCGGCGGCATCCTGGGCACCGCCGTCGCCTGGACCGCCGCGCAGTCCGGGCTGAAGGTCGCCATGGTCGACGCCGGCGACTTCGCCGGCGCCACCTCCAGCGCCTCCTCCAAGCTCGTCCACGGCGGCCTGCGCTACCTCCAGACCGGCGCCGTCCGGCTCGTCGCCGAGAACCACCGCGAGCGCCGGGCGCTGGCCACCGACATCGCCCCGCACCTGGTCAACCCGCTCACCTTCCTCGTACCGGTCTACAAGGGCGGCCCGCACAGCGTCCCCAAGCTCGGGGCGGGCGTCCTGCTGTACTCCGCGCTCTCCGCCTTCCGCGACGGCACGGGCCGAGTCTCCACCGCCGCGCACGCCGCCCGGCAGGTGCCCGCGCTGCGCACCGGCGGCCTGCGCTCGGTGGCGGTCTACGGCGACCACCAGATGAACGACTCCCGGGTCGCGGTGATGACCGTACGGGCCGCCGTCGACTCCGGCGCGACCGTGCTCAACCACGCCGAGGTCACCGGGCTGCGCTTCACCGGCGGCCGGGTCACCGGCGCCGAGCTGCGGGACCGGCTGGACGGCACCGAGTTCGGCGTGGACGCGCGGCTGGTGCTCAACGCCACCGGCCCCTGGGTCGACCGGCTGCGGCGGATGGAGGACGCCGGGGCCGCGCCCAGCATCCGGCTCTCCAAGGGCGCCCATCTGGTGCTGCGGCGCCGCGCGCCCTGGCGGGCCGCGCTCACCATCCCGATCGACAGGTACCGGGTCTCCTTCGCCATCCCCTGGGAGGACCACGTCCTGCTCGGCACCACCGACGAGGAGTACACCGGCGACCCGGCCGAGGTGCGGGCCACCGATGCCGACACCGACCAGATCCTCGGTGAGGCCGCCCACGCCGTCCGCGACGAGCACCTGGACCGCTCACTGATCAGCTACGCCTTCGCCGGGCTGCGGGTGCTGCCCGGCGGCCCCGGCGGCACGGCCGCCGCCAGGCGCGAGACCGTCGTCAGCGAGGGGAGGGGCGGCATGCTGTCCGTCGCGGGCGGCAAGTGGACCACCTACCGCCACATCGGCCGCACCGTACTGGAGAAGCTCCGGCAGACCCCCGGCGCCGGGCTGGCGCAGGACATCGCCGACTTCCCGCGCACCGTGCCGCTGCCCGGCGTCGGCGCGCCCGGCGCGGTCGCCCACCGGCTGCTGGCCGACCAGGCGTCCGGCGGCGGGATGGAGCCGCTGGTCGCCAGGCACCTGGCCTCCCACTACGGCACCTTCGCCTTCGACCTGGCCCGGCTGATCGCCGCCGACCCGGCGCTGGGCGAGCCGATCCACCCCGACGGGCCGGACGTCTGGGCGCAGGTCGCCTTCGCCGCCGACCGCGAGTGGGCCTGTACGGCGGACGACGTGCTGCGCCGCCGCACCACCGTGACCGTGCGCGGGCTGGACACCCCCGAGGTCCGCACCCGGGTCGAGGAGTTCCTGACCGGGCGGCGGGGCGACTGAACGCGGGGCGGGGCGACCGAACGGGTGGTCAGGGGGGCATGGACGGGCGCGGGGGGCGTGCCGGTCGGGTCGCGCGCGGGTGGCCGCCGGAGCGCTACCGGATCGGGTGATTACCCGTCATTCGCCTGCATGAACCGGGCCGTATCGGGCAGTGTGTGGGCGGGCGGCACGTCCGTCGCGCCGCCATGCCGCCACCCGGAGGGGGCCGTGGAATGGGAGTCACCCGCCGTACCGACCGCGCCGCCCGTCGTGGGCGGCTGCCCGACGAGGTGCGCTCGGCGGCCGTGCGCGCCTGGATCTCGTTCTCCTTCACCCTGGTCTCCGTGATGGTGACCCTCCTCGCCTCGCTGGCCGACGGCTGGCTGTTCGTGCCGGCGGTGCTGGTCACCGCGCTGGGCTTCTTCGCCTCCACCTGGTGCCTGCTGGAGATCTGGATCGCCCGCCAGATCGCCGCCCAGCGCGTCTGGAGCAGCGACGCGCACCCGGCCTGGACGCCCCAGGGCGGCCCCGGCCGGCCGCCGCGCGGTCACCGGCCGCGCCCCGCCTGAGTCCGGGCCGCACCGCGCTGACCAGCGGTTGCGCTGGGTAGCCGCCGCCCCCTGTCCACGTGCAGAGATCACTCTCGCGCGGCAGGCTGGAATGCGCGACGATAGGCGGCCCCACAACAAGGCGGGAGTTTCAGACATGGTGCAGCAGGCACGCATCGGAGTCACCGGACTGGCGGTCATGGGCCGCAATCTGGCGCGCAACTTCGCCCGGCACGGGCATCCGGTGGCGGTGCACAACCGGACCGCGTCCCGTACCAGGGAGTTGGTGGAGCAGTACGGCCACGAGGGCGTCTTCGTGCCGGCCGAGACCGCCGAGGAGTTCGTGGCGTCGCTGGAGCGGCCCCGGCGGCTGGTGATCATGGTCAAGGCCGGGCAGCCGACCGACGCGGTGATCGAGGAGTTCGCGCCGCTGCTGGAGCCCGGCGACATGATCGTGGACGGTGGCAACGCGCACTTCGCCGACACCCGGCGGCGGGAGGCATCGCTGCGCGAGCGCGGCATCCACTTCGTGGGCACCGGCATCTCCGGCGGCGAGGAGGGCGCGCTCAACGGGCCGTCCATCATGCCCGGCGGCTCGGCGGAGTCGTACGCCGCGCTCGGCCCGCTGCTGGAGGACATCGCCGCGACCGTGGACGGCGTGCCCTGTTGCACGCACGTCGGGCCGGACGGCGCCGGGCACTTCGTGAAGATGGTGCACAACGGCATCGAGTACGCCGACATGCAGCTGATCGGGGAGGCGTACGACCTGCTGCGGCACGTCGGCGGGATGAAGCCCGCCGAGATCGCCGAGGTCTTCCGGACCTGGAACGGCGGGCGGCTGGAGTCCTACCTGGTGGAGATCACCGCCGAGGTGCTGGCGCACATGGACGCGGAGACGGACAAGCCGTTCGTCGACGTGGTGCTGGACCAGGCCGAGCAGAAGGGCACCGGGCGCTGGACGGTGCAGATCGCGCTGGACCTCGGGGTGCCGGTCAGCGGCATCGCGGAGGCGGTCTTCGCCCGGTCGCTCTCCGGGCACGCCGACCTGCGGGCGGCGGCGCGGCAGCTGCCCGGCCCCAGTGAGACCTGGCTGGACAGCGCGGCGCACGACCGGTTCGCGGACGACGTGGAGCAGGCGCTGTACGCGTCGAAGATGGTCGCGTACGCGCAGGGCTTCCACCAGATCCTGGCGGGCAGCGCGGAGTACGGCTGGAGCATCGACCCCGGGGCGATGGCCACCATCTGGCGGGGCGGCTGCATCATCCGGGCGCGGTTCCTGGACCGCATCCGCGCCGCGTACGAGGGCCGGGAGGACCTGCCGACGCTGCTGGCCGACGAGTACTTCGCGGAGGCGCTGGGCGGGGCGCAGGACTCCTGGCGGCGGGTGGTCTCCACCGCCACGCAGCTGGGGGTGCCGGTGCCGGGCTTCTCGGCGGCGCTGGCGTACTACGACGGGCTGCGGGCGGAGCGGCTGCCCGCCGCGCTGACCCAGGCGCAGCGGGACTTCTTCGGGGCGCACACCTATCGGCGGGTGGACCGGGAGGGGTCGTTCCACACCATGTGGGGCGAGGACCGGCGCGAGGTGCAGGGCTGAGACCCGCTCGGCGGGTCCGGTAGCGGGGGGTGTGGCGGGCTGGGTGCGCAGTCCGCCACACCCCCTCGGCTTGGGCGGGTGGGGGTGGTTCGGCCTGGTCAGCGCGCCCCTGACGGGGTGTTCGGGGGCGGGGGGTTGTACGGGGGCCGGGCTGGGGTAGGAGGGCTGGCTTGAGGTGTGGGGGTGGCTGGGCGCGCAGTTCCCCGCGCCCCTGACGGGGTGTTCGGGGGCGGGGGGTTGTACGGGGGCCGGGGCCGGGGCAAGAGGGCTGGCTTGAGGTGTGGGGGTGGCTGGGCGCGCAGTTCCCCGCGCCCCTGACGGGGCAACCCGGGCACGGGCGGTTCATACCGGGGCCCGGGGCCGGGGCCGGAGAGATGGCTTGGGGCGTGGGGGTGGCTGGGCGCGCAGTTCCCCGCGCCCCTGACGGGGTGGTCAGGGGGTGGGGGCGGGGTCCGGGGGGCGGCGGAACATGCGGGTGGTGGTGATTTCGCCGTGGATGGCGGCGGCGTCGGGGTCGGGTGGGGTGGGCAGGCCGGGGCGCAGGTGTTCCTCGACCGAGATGAACTTCATCCCGGCCCGCAGGTCCGCGTCGTTGCGCAGCCGGATGATCAGCGGGAACTCCGCCAGCGCCGTGGTGTCGAACAGCCCGGTGGTGTAGATCAGCTGCACGCCGAGGGCGTCCGCGACGGCCCGCTGGAGCTCCAGCAGATAGGTGGCGTTGGCACGGCCGATGGGGTTGTCCAGGAAGAGGGTGCCGGCGTGGCCCAGCCGGGCCTGGCCCCGGTCGTTGGCGCGCAGGGCGGCCATGGTGCAGTACAGGGCGATGGCGGCGGTGAGCAGCTGGCCGCCGGAGAAGACGTCGTTCATCTGGCTGACCGGGACCCGCTCGGCGCGCAGCACCGCGTCCGGCTTGAGGATCTCCACCGAGACGCCCTTGGGGCCGATGGCGGCGTGCACCCCGCGCAGCAGCAAGGACATGCCGTCGCGGCGGGCCCAGTTGGAGGTCTCGGTGCCGTTCTTGCGGACGGTGACCCGGGTGGCCTCGTCGATGACCTCACCGAGCCGCTCCACCAGGACGGCGTGGTCCGGGTCGTCGAAGCGGATGCGCAGGAACTCCTGCCCCGACCACTCCCCCAGGCCGTCGGGGAGGCGGGAGAGCCGCTGGGCGGCGCGGAGCGTGGTGAGGGAGGTCTCGACCAGGCCGCGCAGCCGGTCCACGATGCTGTCGCGGTTGCGCTCCAGCTGGACCAGCTCGTCGGTGAGGACCCGCAGCCGGGGGGCGAAGGCGGCAGCCCAGGCGGCGGCGTGCTCGGGCAGGGCGGCGGCGGGCAGTTCGCGGATCTGCTGGCGGGCGGGGGTGCGTACGGCTTCGTAGCGGGCCGCGTTGGCGTGCCGGATCAGCACGTCGCAGGTGTCGCGGACGGCCAGCTCGGCGGCGGAGAGGTCGGCGGCGGCGGCGCGCAGGGTGCGGCGGGTGTCGGCGGCGGCGGCGCGGGCCTCGGTGAGGGTGCCGGGGTGCGGCTCGGCGGGCTGCTCGGGTTCGTCGCCGGGCGGGGTGTCGCGCAGGCCGTCGCGGAGCTGGGCGGCGATCTCCTCGAAGTCGGCGGCGGCGGTCTGGGCGGCCTCGTGGGCGCGGACCAGCTCGCGGTGCTCGGTACGGGCCGTCTCCAGGCGCTCGCCGCACTCGGCCAGTTCGGCGGTGGCGGTGCGCAGCAGCAGCTGGGCGTGGTCGGGGTCGGTGGGGACGAGGTGGGCCGGGAGTTCGGTGTGGGCGTCGCCGCCGGCGGGGGCGGACCGCTCGGCCTCGCCACGCAGTCGGCCCAGCTGCTCACTGGCGGTGGCGGCGCGGGCCTCGATGGTCTGGACGAGGTCTTCGGCGCGGGCGGCGGCGGCCTGGCGGGAGGGGCCGTCGGCGCCCTCGGTGCCGTCGAGCAGTTCCTCGGCGCGGGTGCGGACCTTGTTGGTGAGCCGGTCCAGCTCGGCCTGGGCGGCGGTCTCGTCGCTCTCGGCGCGGGCCTGCTCGGCGCGCAGGTCGGCGCCGACGCCCACCTTCTCGTACAGCTGGGAGGCGGCGCGGTACGCCTCGCGCAGGGCGGGCAGCGAGGGCCGGGGGGTGTCGGCGGGCTGGTCGGGGGCGGCGGCGGGGTCGAGCCGGTCGGTGCCGGTGATCTCGGCGCGTTCGGCGCGCAGTGCGCGGGCGGTGCGCCGGGCGTCGTCGGCGGTCCGCTGGGCGGCGCGGCGGTCCTCGTCGGCGGTGCGGGCGCGCTCGGCGCAGCTCTGCTGGCGGCGTTCGCATTCGGCGGTGTCGTCGGCCAGTTCGCGCAGTCGGCGGTTCCAGTTGGCGCGCTCGCGCAGCCGGAAGGCGAGCCCGGCCAGTGCGTCGGCGCTGCGGCGGGCCTGCTGGGCGGCGTCGCGGCGCTCCTCGTGGACGGCGGCGGCGGTGCTCCGCTCGTCCTCGGCCTCGGCGTGCTCGGCGTGGGCGGCGGCGAGCACGGCGGCGGCGTGCTCGGCGGCGGCGCGGGCCTGCTCGGCGGCGGCGGCGAGTTCGGCGAGTCGGCCGGGTGTGTGGCCGGCGAGGCGGGCGGCGAGGGCGCGGTCGCCGCCGAGGCGGGCGGCGAGCTCGCGGATGTGCTGGTCGCGGGCGGCGGCGCGGGCGCGCAGTTGGCGGCGCTCGTCGTCGGCGGCGCGCTCGTCGTGCATGGCGGGGTTCGGCGGGACGAGGAAGACATCGCGGGGGTCGTCGCCCGGGGGCGGGGCGATCAGGGCGGCGGCGGTGCCGACGGCGACGGTCGAGCGGGGCAGCAGGGCGGCGCTGCCGAGGGCGTCGCGGGCGCGGTCGAGGGAGGCGGGGTCGGTGACGACGACGCCGTCCACCAGCTCGGGGCGGGCGGCGAGGATGCGGTCGTGGTCGGCGGGGTCGACGGACTGGGCGAGGTAGCGCCAGCCGGGCAGGGCGGGGATGCCGTGCTCTCCGAGGTGTTCGACGGTGGCGAGGACGTCGGGGCCGGGCGGCAGCAGGCCGCCGTCACCGAGGGCGGCCAGGATGCGGGAGTCGTCGGCGGCGGCGGTGCGCAGCTCGAAGAGGGTGCGCTCGGCGGAGGCGATGGCGCTGTCCAGCTGGTCGCGCAGGTCCTCGGCCGCGGTGTCCAGCAGGGCGGGGGTGAGGGTGCCGTCGGCGGTGTCGTCGCCCTGGTAGGGGGCGAGGGAGAGCAGGCCGGCGAGGCGGGGTTCGGCGGCGAGCAGGGCGGCGGTGCGGTGCTCGGCGGCGAGGGCGGTCTCGGCGGCCGTACGGGCGTCGGCGGCGCGGGCGGCGGCCAGCTCGGCGCGGCTCTCGGCGGCGGCGGCCTCGCGGGTGCGGGCGGTGGCCCGCTCGGCGGCGGCGCGGGCCTGGGCGAGGGCGGCGGTGGCGGCCTGTTCGGCGTCGGCGGCGTGCAGGGCGGCGCGGGCGGGGTCGCCGGGGGCGGCGCCGCCGGGGGCGTCCTCGATCCAGCCGGCCTCGACGGCGGCGCGGGTCTCCTGCTCGACCTCGGCCAGGCGCTGGCGCAGGTGCTCGGCCTCGCTGCGGGCCTTCTGGGCGGCGGTGGCGGCGGCGGTGGCGTCGCGGTGGGCGGTCTCGCCGTCGCCCTGGAGGCCGGCGGCGCGGGACTCCTCCCGGTCGGCCTGGCCCTCGGCCTCGGTGGCGGCGGCCTCCAGGGCGCGGACCAGGGCGGCGGCGGCGCGGGCGCGGGCGGCGAGGGCGGGTGCGGCGTCGCGCTCGGCCTCGCGGATGGCGGTGGCGACCCTGGTGGAGCGGTCGGCGGCGGCGCGGTGGCGCAGTACGGCTTCGGTGGCCTGCCAGGCGGCGTGCAGGGTGCGGGCGTCGGTGAGTTCGCGGCGGAGTGCGGCGGCGGCGGTGGTGGCGGCGGCCAGGCCGAGGGTGGCGTGGCGGTGGGTCAGCTCGGCGGTGATCAGCGAGTGGTGGGTGCGGTCGGTCTCGGCGGCGGTGACGGCGGACGCGGCGGCGGCGACCTCGACGGCGAGGTCGTGGGCGCGGTCGCGCTCCAGGGTGGCGCGGGCGGCGAGGGCGCGGGCGAGGCGGCGGGCGCGCCGGTCGGCGGCGCGGTGGGTCTCGCGGACGGTCTCGCGGGCGGCGGCGGTGTCGCAGATGCGCTGGAGCAGGTCGAGGGAGCCGGCGGTGAAGTCGCGTTCGGCGGTGAGTTCGGCGCGGCGGCCGAGCTTGGCGGCGAAGCCGTGGACGAGGTCGGCGAGGCCGTCGGTGTCGCGGGTGTCGGTGACGGCGCGCAGCAGCAGGTCGGTGAAGTCGGAGTCGTTCTTGACCGAGAAGAGGCCGGCGGCCTCGCCCTCGTCGGCGTTCATCTCGCGCTGGTAGCGGAAGAGCTCCGGGTCCAGGCCCAGCTCACCGAGGTGCTCGTTCCAGCGGTCGTGGATCTCCACGAAGGTGACGTCGAGGTGCGGGTTGGCCTTGCCGGCTTCGGTGAGGGCGTCGCGGAAGCCCTTCATGGTGCGGCGGCGGCCCCGGGAGCGGGGGCGCGGGATTTCGTCGCCGGGGGCGGCGGGGCCGGGCACCGGCGGCAGGACGACCCGCTCGGCCACGGGGAGGGAGTCCAGGGTCATGCCGGGGCCGGGTCGGAAGGAGTACCAGAGCTCGGCGAACTTGCGGGGGTCGGAGGAGACCTGGCGGCCGCGCCACTCGCTGACCTTGCCGACCACGACCGGCTCGCCGGTGACGGTGTGCTGCCACTCCAGGGCGACATGGCCGCAGTCGTCGGCGAGCAGGAACTTGCGCAGCACGCCGGAGCTGGCGCCGCCGAGCGTGTTGCGGTGGCCGGGGAGCATCACCGAGAAGATCAGCTTCAGCAGGACGGACTTGCCGCCGCCGTTCTCCAGGAAGAGCACGCCGGCCGGGGCGGGGCGGCGGGGCGGGCCGGTGGGCTCGTCCCCGAAGAGTCCGGGCTGCTGGGGGGCGGGGTCGCTGACGGGCTCACCGACGCCGCGCAGGTCGAGCACGGTGTCGGCGTAGCGCGCGCCGGCCGGCCCGATGGAGTAGAGGCGGACCCGGTTGAGCTCGTACATGGGGCGGGGTTCTCCTGCGCGGCTGGCATCGGTGGTGGCTGGGGTTCGGGGGATCGCGTTCGGGGTCGGCCGGGGCCGGTGGCCGG
Source organism: Streptomyces sp. NPDC092296 (assembly GCF_044755465.1). NCBI lineage: Bacteria > Bacillati > Actinomycetota > Actinomycetes > Kitasatosporales > Streptomycetaceae > Streptomyces > Streptomyces sp. NPDC092296. Next base: position 18,897 of record NZ_JBIVRB010000011.1, read on the forward strand.
GTCGGTCAGAGGGAGTGGAACGGCAGGCCGGCGTCCGCGACCAGCTCGTCGGAGTCGTCGGCGGGCAGCAGGGTGGCGGTGCCGTCGGTGACGGGGACGACGCCGAGATCGAGGAGTTCGGCCAGGGCGGCGCTGCCGGCCAGGTCGCGGATCTGGAGCTGGTAGCGGGCGGTGGTGCGGTAGGTGCCGCCGGAGTCGTCGGACGCCTTCTGCAGGAAGCCGGAGTCGACCAGGAAGGAGACGGCCTTGCCGACGATGCCGATGGTGGAGCCGGCCAGCCTGCGGGCGTCCTTGGTGGCCCCGGTGGCGCTGCGGCGGGCCCAGATCCGCCAGGCGGCCTCCAGGCCGGGGGCGTCGCTGGCCGGGTCGGTGTTGGCGCCGTCGACGGCGGCGCGCTCCTCCAGGCGGCGGCAGGCCTGGCGGACGAAGGCGTCCACGCCGTTGACGGTGATCCGGCCGAGGTAGCCGTCGTCGGCCAGGTCCTCCGGGCGGGGGAAGGCCATGGCGGCGACGGCGAGGTGAGCGAGGCCGTGCAGGAAGCGGTCGGTGGACTCGGAGGCGGCCCGGCGGGAGTAGTCGCCCATCCGGACGGCGAAGACGGAGTCCTCGGCGGCGGCGACGGCCATCCCGGCGCGCGGGGAGACCTCCAGCACCACCAGGCCGAGGCCGGTGGCCACCGCGTCGGCCAGCCGGGCGAAGGGCGGGTCCTCGCGGTAGCGGCGGACCAGCTCGCCGTACTCGGCGTCCCGGGCGGGCGGCAGCTTGGGCTGGAGGCCGAAGGAGACCAGCCGCGAGGCGTCCGCCACGTCGGCCGGGGTGACCGGGGCGGTGCGCTCGTGGCCGCCCTCGCCGGGCACCGGATCGGCCGCGACGTGGGCATCGGTGGGCGTGGTCACGGGCGGGACTCCTCGGGCTGCGGCGGTGCGGCGTGCGGGGGTACGGGCTGCGGGGGTACGGGCTGCGGGGGCATCAGGTGGACTCGGCGCGCTCGGCCGCCATCCCGGCGGCGTCCAGCAGGGCGCTGCCGACGATCAGGTCGGCGCCGCCGAACTCGGGGTCGGCCAGCACGGTGCCGTCGTCCACGGCGAAGAGCAGCCGGTCCTCGCCCTGGCGGTAGGCGGTGCCGACCGGCGGGGAGGCGGCGTGCACGGCCAGCAGGGCGATCAGATGGGGCAGTTCGGGGTCCTGGCGGCGGGCCTCGGCGAGCAGGCCGGAGAGCCGGCGCGGGGCGTCGGGGGGCAGGTCGAGCAGGTGCAGGGCGGCGTCCAACTGCTCCTCGGAGAAGCGGCTGTCGTCCGGGGTGGCGACCAGGTCGGGCTCGGGCAGCTCCGCGCCGAGGTGCTCGCGCTCCACGGGCGGGGTGAGCAGCAGGTCGACCAGGTCGGTGACCCGGACGGCGGTGGGGGTGCGCAGGCCGGTGCCCCGGGCGAAGAAGGCGTCGGTGGGGCGGATGGCCCGCTCCACCGGCAGCGGGAGCAGCGGGGCGAGCAGCTGGCCGTAGAGGTCGATGCCGGCCCGGCCGGCGGGCGCGGCGAACGCCTGGCGGTCCTGCTCGGCGCGGAACAGCGGCCCGGCCTCCAGCAGGCGGGTCTGCAGCTGGGTGTGGCGGCGGATGCAGTCCTTGACGATGTCGACCAGCTCGGCGGCGCGGCGCTTGTGCTCGGGCTCCTCGGACTCGTCGCGGGCGCGGCGGATGTTGGTGAGGATCGCGTTCTCGTGGCGGTAGCGGTCGGCCACGTGGTCCAGCGCCTCCGCGATCATGTCGGGGACGGCGCTCATCCAGTCGACGGCGCGGACGTTGCGCCGGGTGGCGTCCAGCGCGCGGCGCAGCGTCTCGGCGTACTGGACGGTGCGGTAGCGGGCCTGCTCGGCGGCGAGCTGGGCGTCGGCCAGCCGGCCCCGGCGGATCAGCACCTCCAGCTTGACCTCGGCGGCGATCTGGGCGGAGGTGACGTCGGTGTCCAGGGCGCCGACCAGGACGTTGACCGCCTCGTCGGTGGTGCGCAGATAGACGCCGCCACCGGGGCCCGGCACCTCCTCGATCAGCTTGAAGTCGTAGTCCCGGCGGACGTATCCGCCGTCGGGGCCGAAGGTGCCGTACACGGCGCGGAAGCCCCGGTCGACGCTGCCGACGTTGATCAGCGACTCCAGCACCCAGCGGGCGACGCGCTCGTGCTCGGCGGTGGGGCGCTGTGGGTGCTGGGCGGTGACCCGGGGCAGCAGGCGGGCCAGCACCAGGTCGCGGTCGGCGCCGGTGTCGAAGTCCATGTGCAGGGTGACCAGGTCGATGGCGGCGAGGCCGACCTCGGCCATGGCGTAGCCGGAGTACTCCCCCGCCAGGTTGACCTTGCGGGCGTCCAGGTCGTGCAGTGGCGCGGTGCAGGCCAGCGCCTTGAGCCGGCGGGCGAGGCCCTCGTCGGCGGCGGGGCCCGGCGCGGGTCGGCCGCCCGCCGCCCGGGGCGGGGCCGGGGGCGCGGCGGGCCGTGGCAGGGCCTGCGCGGCGGTCTGGTCGGCGGTCGTGGTCACGGTGGTCAAGATTAGAGGTTGGGACTGACAACGCCCCAAACGCCCCTATTGGCCGGGGTTCCGGCGGTGGGGGTCGGGCGCGGATCGGGCGGCTGCGGCACGTCCATGATCACCCTAACGGCTGTGCGGGGCCCGGGTTTCCACGCCCGGCCCGCCCGTATTGCCGGGTGGACCGCCGGGACGTAGGACAGAACCACACGGAGCCGGACAAGTCGGCTCCCGCACGCCCAGGAGGCGTCATGCAGCAGACCGGTGGGATGACCCGGATGAGCAAGGAGATGCAGGAGTGCGTGGAGGCGTGCCTCGCCTGCCACAGCATGTGCGAGGAGACGATGAGCTACTGCCTCCAGCAGGGCGGCCGGCTCGACGCGCAGATCATGCGGGCGCTGATGGACTGTACGGACATGACCCGGATGTGTGCGGACATGATGATGCGCCGCTCGCCGCTCAGCACCAAGATGTGCGAGATGTGCGCGCGGGCCTGTGACATGTGCGCCGAGGCGTGCCGGTCGATGCCCGGCGACGCCCAGCTGGCCAAGTGCGCGGAGAGCTGCGCCAGGTGTGCCGAGATGTGCCGCAGCATGGCCGTCGCGCGCGCCTGACGCCTGACCGGCTGGCCGGCGACTCGGCCGGGGGTGGTCGGCGACCGCTCCCGGTCGAGTCGCTGTACGGGACCGGTCGGCGTCGGCGGGGTCCGGCGGGGATGGGTTATGCTGGTTTTGATCGATCATCGCTCAGATTGGGGTATGCCGTGGCCGCCGACACCTCCCCGCTCCGGCTGCCGGACGACGGCCTCTCCCGGGTGCCGCTGGGCGACCAGATCCGGCGGGTGCTGCTGGAGCAGTTGCTGAACGGGCGCTGGAAGCCGGGCGACCGGATCGTGGAGCGCCGGGTCGCCGCCGACCTGGGCGTCAGCCAGGCGCCGGTCCGCGAGGCGCTGCGGGATCTGCAGGCCATGCAGCTGGTGGAGACCTCCCCCAACCGGGGCGTACGGGTCAGGCAGCTCACCCCCGAACGGATCACCGAGACCTATCCGGTGCGCGCCGCACTGGAGCGGCTGGCGGCCGAACTCGCCCTGCCCAGGCTGGCGCAGGACACCTCGGCCCTGGAGCGGCATGTCGCACGGATGTCCGAGGCCGCCGCCACCCAGGACGTGGACGGCCAGATCCGGCACGCCGTGGCCTTCCACGAGGAGATCGTCCGCGCGGCCGGCAACCAGGTGCTGCTGCGCAGCTGGGAGGCGCTCGGCATCGAGCTGTGGACCCGGCTGTCCCTGCGCTGGCTGCGCACCGAACTGCACGAGAACGCCGCCGACCATGAGCCGATCATCGCCGCCTTCCGCCAGGGCGACCCGGCGGCGGGGCTGCTGCTGGAGCAGCATGTGCTCGGCTATGCGCACCGGTCGGGCGAACGGCCCTGAGCCGTCCGGCACGGCGGCGCCCGGGGCTGCCTTGCGGCCGATTTTGATCGATCATCGTTCATCAACGAATGACTGGAGTGACCGTGTCCCAACTCGACCAGCTGCCCGACCGCGATCCGTCGGAGGTCGCCGAATGGCGCGAGTCCCTGGACGGCGCCGCCCGGTTCGCCGGACCGCACCGGGCCGCGTACCTGCTGCGCCGCCTGGTCGAGCACGCCGGGCGCGCCGGGCTCGACCTGCCGCCGCTGCTGGAGACCCCCGGCGTCAACACCGTCCCCACCGCCGAGGAGCCGCCCTTCCCCGGCGACGAGGAGCTGGAGCGGCGGATCACCGCCTGGAACCGGTGGAACGCCGCCGCCATGGTCACCCGGGGCAACGCGCGCGGCGGCCTCGGCGGCCACATGTCGACGTACGCCTCCGCCGCCTGGCTGTACGAGGTCGGCTTCCAGCACTTCTTCCGGGGCAAGGAGGCCGACGGCTCCGGCGACCAGCTCTATGTGCAGGGCCACGCCTCCCCCGGCGTCTACGCCCGCGCGTACCTCGAAGGGCGGCTGACCGAGCAGCAGCTCGACCGCTTCCGGCAGGAGGCGGGCGGCGACGGCCTGCCCTCCTACCCGCATCCGCGCCGGCTGCCGTGGCTGTGGGAGTTCCCCACCGTCTCGATGGGCCTGGGCCCGCTGTCCGCCATCTACCAGGCGCGTTTCAACCGGTATCTGCACGCGCGCGGCATCAAGGACACCTCACGCAGCCGGGTCTGGGCGTTCCTCGGCGACGGCGAGACGGACGAACCCGAGGCGACCGCCGCGCTCGGGCTGGCCGCGCGGGAGCAGCTGGACAACCTCACCTTCGTGGTCAACTGCAACCTCCAACGGCTGGACGGGCCGGTCCGGGGCAACTCCCGGATCGTGCCGGAGCTGGAGCGGCAGTTCCGGGCGGCGGGCTGGCACGTGGTGAAGGCGCTCTGGGGCAGCGCCTGGGACGACCTGCTGACCCGGGACGCCGACGGCGCCCTGGTACGCCGCCTCGGTGAGATCCCGGACGGGCAGTTCCAGACGTACGCGGCCCGCGACGGCGGCTACATCCGGCAGCACCTGTTCGGCGCCGACCCCGCCCTCCGCGCCCTGGCGGAGGGCCTGACCGATGACGAGCTGGCCGGGATCGTCGGCACCTCGCGGGCCGGGCACGAACCGCGCAAGGTGTACGCGGCCTACCGCGCGGCCGTGGAGCACCGGGGCGCGCCGACGGTGGTGCTGGTGCAGACCGTCAAGGGCTGGACACTCGGCCCCGGCTTCGCGGCGCGCAACGCCAACCACCAGATGAAGAAGCTCAGCGGCAAGGAGTTCCGCGCGCTGCGGGACCTGCTGGAGCTGCCCATCCCGGACCGGGCGCTCAGTGACGGACTGGTGCCGTACGCGCACCCCGGCGAGGACTCCGCCGAACTCCGCTACCTGCGCGAGCGCCGCGCCGCACTCGGCGGCCCCGCCCCGGCCCGCCGGGTGGTCCGCAAGCCGCTGCCCGAACCGTCCGCCCGGCCGTTCGAGGCGCTGGAGCGGGGGTCGGGGAGCCAGCCGGTCGCCACCACCATGGCCTTCGTCCGGTTGGTCAAGGACCTGATGCGGGAGCGGGACACCGGTCGGCGCTGGGTGCCGATCGTGCCCGACGAGGCCCGCACCTTCGGCATGGAGTCGCTCTTCCCCACCGCCGGGATCTACTCGCCGCACGGCCAGACCTACGAGCCGGTCGACCGCGACCAGTTGCTGTACTACCGCGAGGCGCGGGACGGCCAGATCCTCAACGAGGGCATCACCGAGGCCGGTTCGCTGGCCTCGCTGACCGCCGCCGCGACCTCGTACGCCACCCATGGGGAGCCGATGATCCCCTTCTACATCTGCTACTCGATGTTCGGCTGGCAGCGCACCGCCGACCAGTTCTGGGCGCTGGGCGACCAGTTGGGGCGCGGCTTCGTGGTGGGGGCCACCGCCGGACGGACCACCATGACCGGCGAGGGGTTGCAGCACGCCGACGGGCACTCGCATCTGATCGCCTCCACCAACCCGGCGGCGGTCTGCTACGACCCGGCGTTCGGCTATGAGATCGCGGTGATCGTGCGGGAGGGGCTGCGCCGGATGTTCGGCCCGGACGCCGAGGACGTCTTCTACTACCTGACGGTCTACAACGAGCCGCTGCCGCAGCCGCCGATGCCGCCGGGCAGCGCCGAGGGCATCGCCCGGGGGCTGTACCGGTACCGGGAGGCGCCGGACGCCGGGGCCGACGCGCCCCGGGTGCAGTTGCTGGCCTCCGGGACGGCGGTGCACTGGGCGCTGGCCGCGCAGCAGTTGCTGGCCGACGACTGGTCGGTGGCGGCCGACGTCTGGTCCGCCACCTCCTGGACCGAGCTGCGCCGGGAGGCGCTGGCCTGCGACGCGGCCAACCTCGCCGCCGCCACCGCCGGGGCGGCCGGTGACCGGCTGCCCTATGTCACCCGGGTGCTGCGCGGCGCCCCCGGGCCGGTGGTGGCGGTCAGCGACTGGATGCGCGCGGTGCCGGACCAGATCCGGCCCTGGGTGGAGCAGGACTGGACCTCGCTGGGCACCGACGGCTACGGGCTCTCCGACAGCCGGGAGAACGCCCGGCGGCACTTCGGCGTCGACCCGGGCTCGCTCGCGGTGGCCGCGCTGGCGGCGCTGGCCCGCCGGGGGGAGGTGGACCCGGGGCTGGTGCCCAAGGCGGCGGCCCGCTACGGGGTGGGCGGCTGAGGCGGGCGCCGGGGTCAGCCGGTGGCGGGCCGTCTTCGGCGTACGGCGTCGGCGGTGGCCGGGTCGGCGGGCAGGAACATCTCGATGGCCAGCTCGGAGACCGCCACGTCCAGCGGGGAGTTGAAGGTGGCGATGGTGCTGACGAAGGACAGCTCCCCGGTGGCGGTGCGCAGCCGGACCGGCAGCGCCACCGCGGCTGCGGCCGGGTGCTCGTCGGGGGCGTGGTGGTGGTCGGCGCCGGGGGTCGGGGCCGGGTCGGGGGCGGGGGCCGGGTCGGGGGCGGGATAGCGGCTGACCTCGGTGTGCAATCGGCGCAGCGGCTCGGTGTCCCAGAGTGCGAGGTGCCGCTCGACCCGGTCCAGCAGGTGCCGGCGGACCTGGCCGAAGTTGACGATCCGGGGTGCCAGCCCGTCCGGGTGCAGGGCGAGCCGGATCAGGTTCAGCGGGGGCCGCAGCAGCCGCTCGGGCACGCCGTCCAGCAGCAGCGCCATGCCGCTGTTGGCGGCGACCACGTCATGGGTGGCGTCCAGCACCACGGCCGGATAGGGCTCATGGGCGCGGAGCAGCTGGTCGACGGCGGTGCGGACCGCCGCCATGCCGGGGTCGTCCGGGTCGTGGAAGGACGACTCGCGGTAGGCGGGGGCGTATCCGGCGGCGACCAGCAGCGCGTTGCGGTCGCGCAGTGGCACGTCGAGGTGCTCGGCCAGCCGCAGCACCATCTCCCGACTGGGCCGGGACCGGCCGTTCTCGATGAAGCTGATGTGGCGGGCCGAGCTGTCGGCGGTGAGGGCCAGTTCCAGCTGGCTGACCCGGCGGCGCTCGCGCCAGCCGCGCAGCAGGGGTCCGACGCTGCCGGTGGCCGGGGCCGGGGCCGGGCGGATCGTCGGGGGGTGGGTGGCTGCCGCACGGGTGGGTGCCGCACGGGTGGGTGCCGCACGGGCGTTCGGGGACAACGGGGCTCCTCCGGGTGCTGGCGGGCAGGTCGGCTCCGACCGTACTGCAGGGCACTGACAGTGGGGGGCTGCGATCATGGCGGGGTGGGTTCCGGACGGGCGGGATGGACGGGAGGCGGCTCGGCGTGGCGCAGACGGTGATCGATCTCAACGCGGATCTGGGCGAGGGCTTCGGGCGCTGGACGCTCACCGACGACCAGGCGCTGCTGTCCGTGGTGACCAGCGCCAATGTCGCCTGCGGCTTCCACGCCGGGGACCCCACGACGATGCGCAGGGTGTGCGGGTGGGCGGCCGAGCGGGGCGTACGGATCGGCGCGCAGGTCTCGTACCGGGATCTGGCCGGGTTCGGGCGGCGGGCGATGGACGTGCCGCCGGAGGAGCTGGCCGACGAGGTCGCGTACCAGATCGGCGCGCTGGAGGTGTTCGCGCGGGCCGCCGGTGCGGGGGTGGCCTACGTCAAGCCGCACGGGGCGCTGTACAACCGCGTGGTGGCCGACGCCGAACAGGCGGCGGCCGTGGTGGCCGGGGTGCTGCGGGCCGGGGCGGTGTGCGGGGGCCCGCTGCCGGTGCTGGGGCTGCCAGGGTCGGAGCTGCTGCGGGCGGCCGAGGCGGCCGGACTGCCGGTGGTGGCCGAGGCGTTCGCGGACCGGGCGTACACGGCGGCGGGGACGCTGGTGTCGCGGCGGGAACCGGGGGCCGTGGTGCACGACCCGGAGGCGGTGCTGGCCCGCGCGGTGGGGATGGCCCGGGACGGGCGGGTGACGGCGCTGACCGGCGAGACGGTGGCGGTGCGGGCCCGGTCGCTGTGCGTGCACGGGGACACTCCCGGCGCGGCGGCGTTGGCGGGGCGGCTGCGGGAGGCGCTGGGGGCGGCGGGGGTGGGGGTGGCGGCGTTCGTGTAGGGCGGGGTCACGAGTGGGTCCGCTGTGGTGGGGTGGTGCTGGTGGGTCGGTGCGGGTGCGGTAGGTGGTGGTGACGGTGCGGGAAGCGGGGCTTGAGGTACGGCCGATGGGGCGGCGGGCGCTGCTGGTCCAGGTGGCGTCGGCCGAGCGGGTGGCGGCGTGGCACGCGGAGCTGCTGCGGCGGCGGGCGGCCGGCCTGCTGCCCGCTGCGGTGGAGATCGTGCCGGCCGCGTGCACGGTACTGCTGGACGGGCTGGACGACCCGGGGGCGCTGGCGGCCGAGTTGCCGGGCTGGCGGGTCCCGGCGGTGGGGAGCGGCGACGGGCCGCTGATCGAGGTGCCGGTGGTGTACGACGGCGCGGATCTGGCGGAGGCGGCGGCGCGGTGGGGGGTGGACGAGGCGGAGGCAGTCCGGCTCCACAGCGGGCGGGAGTACCGGGTCGCGTTCTGCGGGTTCGCGCCGGGCTTCGGGTATCTGACGGGGCTGCCGGAGCGGTTGGCGCTGCCGCGCCGGGACTCCCCGCGCACCCGGGTGCCGGCGGGATCGGTCGCGGTGGCCGGGGCATACACCGGGGTCTACCCGAGTCCGTCGCCGGGCGGCTGGCAACTGCTGGGCCGTACCGACCTGCGGCTCTGGGACCCGGCGCGGGAACCGGCGGCGCTGCTGGCTCCGGGGGTGCGGGTGCGGTTCGTCCCGGTGGGGGGCGGGGGTGCGGGGTGAGGGGCGGTTGGCTGGGGGTGTGGATTGGCGTTCGTGGGGGGTGTGGGGGTGTGCATGGGCTCGCGTTCGGGGGCGCGCGCCTGGGTGGGTGGGGGGCTTGGGGATGCGGGAGCGGTTGGGGTGGTGGGGGGGGTTGGGGGCGCAGTTCCTCGCGCCCCTGGGTGGATGGGGGCCCGGGGGATGCGGGAGCGGTTGGGGTGGTGGGGGGGGTTGGGGGCGCAGTTCCTCGCGCCCCTGGGTGGGCGGGGGCCCGGGGGATGCGAGAACGGTTCGGGTGGTCGGGGGGCTGGGCGCGCAGTTCCTCGCGCCCCTGGGTGGGCGGGGGCCTGGGGATGCGAGAACGGTTCGGGTGGTCGGGGGGTTGGGGGCGCAGTTCCTCGCGCCCCTGGGTGGGCGGGGGCCCGGGGAGATGCGAGAACGGTCCGGGTGGTCGGGGGGCTGGGGGCGCAGTTCCTCGCGCCCCCGGGTGGATGGGGGCCTGGGGAGATGCGGGAACGGTCCGGGTGGTCGGGGGGCTGGGCGCGCAGTTCCTCGCGCCCCCAGGGCGGGTGGGAGCCTGGGGAGATGCGGGAACGGTCCGGGTGGTCGGGGGGCTGGGCGCGCAGTTCCTCGCGCCCCCAGGTGGATGGGGGCCCGGGAAGATGCGGAGACGGTCCGGGTGGTCGGGGGGCTGGGCGCGCAGTTCCTCGCGCCCCCAAGGCGGGTGCGGCTTGGTGTGGGTGAGGAGGGCAGGTGGTGAGGGTGTTGGAGGTGGTGCGGGCCGGGCCGTTGACGACCGTGCAGGACGAGGGGCGCCGGGGCGTGGCGCAGCTGGGGGTGCCCAGGGCGGGGGCGTTGGACGGGCCCGCGTACCGGATGGCCAACCTGCTGGCGGGGAACGCGGCGGGCGCGGCCGTGCTGGAGACGACGCTGGGCGGGGTGGCGGTGCGGGTGTCGTCGCCGGTGGGTGCGGCCGTGGCCGGGGCTCCCGCGCCCGTCACGGTGGACGGCCGGCCGGTGCCGTGGGGTGCGCCGGTGCTGGTCCCGGCCGGGGCGGTGCTGGAGGTCGGCGCGGCCACCCACGGGGTGCGCAGCTATGTGGCGTTCACCGGCGGAGTCGCGGTGCCGCCGGTCCTGGGCAGCCGCTCGGCCGACCTGCTGTCAGGGCTGGGTCCGCCCCCGCTGGCGGACGGTGACCGGCTGCCGCTGGGCGATGCGCCGGGCACGCCGGTCCGCCCGCCGGTGGTGCCGCTGGCGGCGCCCCCGGCAGAGTTGGTGCTGCGGCTGGAGCCCGGTCCGCGTGCCGACTGGTTCCCGCCCGACGCCCTGGCGGTGCTGGCCCGGACCGGGTACCGGGTGGCGGCGCAGAGCAACCGGGTGGGGCTGCGCACCGACGGCCCGCCGCTGGCCCGAGCCCGGGGCGGCGAACTGCCCAGTGAGGGCATGGTCCTCGGCGCGGTGCAGGTGCCGCCGGACGGACGGCCGGTGGTCTTCCTGGCCGACCATCCGACCACCGGCGGCTACCCCGTACTCGGGGTGGTGCCCGAGGCAGACCTGTCCGCCGCCGCCCAGGCGGTCCCCGGCACCCCCGTGCGGTTCGTCCCGGTGCACACCGGGCGCGGCCCGCGCCGCTGAACCCGGCGGCCCGACGGCGGCCCGACGGCAGCCGGGTGGGTCGGGGGTACGGGGGACGGGGGCACGGTTAGGGTGGGCTGCGGTGTTCGGCGCGTGGCGGGAGGACGGGCATGCTGATCCGCAAGGGTGCGAATGTGCCGGTGGAGGTGGCGGCGGTACGGGTCGTGCTGGGCTGGCGCCCGGGGGCGGGGGTGCCGGACGCGGACGCGTCGGCGCTGCTGCTGGCCGGCGGCAAGGTACGGACGGACGCGGACTTCGTCTTCTACAACCAGCCCAGGGACGCCTCCGGCGCCGTCCGCCACGAGGGCAAGCAGACGACGGCGGACGGGGTGGCCGACACCCTCGCGGTGGACCTGGCGGCCGTGGAGCCCGCGGTGGAGACGGTGGTGCTGGCCGCCTCCAGTGACGGCGGGCCGTTCGGCGGCCTGCCGGGGCTCTATCTGTCGGTGCGGGACGCGGCCGGTGGCGCGGAGCTGGCGCGGTTCGAGGACCCGGGGGCGACCACGGAGACCGCGTTCGTGCTGGGCGAGCTGTACCGGCGCGGCGGCGGGTGGAAGTTCCGCGCGGTGGGCCAGGGCTATGACTCGGGCCTCGCCGGGCTGGCCACCGACTACGGCATCCAGGTGGAGGAGGAGCCGGCCCCCTCGCCCCCGGCCCCGCAGGCGCCCCCGCCGCCCCTGCCCTACCCGGCGGCCCCGCCGCCCCCGCTGCCGTACGGCACCCCGGCGCCCGCCGCCGCCCCGTACGGCGCTCCCCCACAGCCGTACGGCACTCCCCCGCCCCCGTACGGCGCCCCGCCGCAGCCCTACCCCGCCGCGCCCCCGCCCCCGTACGGCGCTCCCCCGGCGGCCCCGCCCGTGTCGCTGACCAAGCTGTCGCTGACCAAGGAGGCGCCCGCCGTGTCGCTGACCAAGCACGGCGCGTCCGGCGGCGCCATGCGGGTCAACCTCAACTGGCGTTCCGACGTCCCGCCCGGGGCGGCTCCCGCCGGTCCGGCCCCCGGCGGGTGGCTGCGCAAGCTGGCGGGCGGCGGTGGCGGCGGCCGCAACGGCCGTGACCTGGACCTGGCGTGCCTGTACGAGTTGCAGGACGGCGCCAAGGGCTGCGTGCAGGCGATCAACGGCCGGTTCGGCACCATGTACGACCGGCCGTATGTGCAGTTGGAGAACGACGACCGCACCGGCGCGGTGACCACCGGCGAGAACCTGTGGATCAACCTGGACTTCGCCGCCCAGATCCGCCGGCTGCTGGTCTTCGCCTTCATCTACAGCGGCGCCGGCAGCTTCCAGGGCCTGGACGCCGTCGCCACGCTCCACCCCGCCTCGGGCCTGCCCATCGAGCTGCGGATGGAGGAGTGCGGGTTCCCCGCCACCTCCTGCGCGGTCGCGCTGATCGAGAACGTCGGCGGCGAGCTGGTGGTGCGGCGCGAAGCCCGCTACTTCCAGCGGAGCGCCGGGCGGTCGGACCACATGCTGGTCGACGAGGCGTACCAGTGGAACCTGAACTGGGTGCGCGGCTCCAAGTGACGCCGCGGGGGGCGGGCCCGGGTCGCTACCGGACCCGCTCCCCGGCGGTCAGCCGCCCTCGGACGGCGGCGTGCACCTCGGCCTCCTCCGCCGGATCGGCCGCGAGCCTCCGCAGCCGCTCCAGCACCCGGGCGTCCCCCGTGGTGGCGACGTGCCGGGCGGCGAGCTCCCGGGTGGACTCCTCGCAGTCCCACAGGCACTCCACCGCCGGACCGGCCGGGAAGTGCGGGTCGGTCTCGGAGAGCGCCCAGGCCGCCCGGCCGCGCAGCTGCGAGGAGACCGTCTCGGCGTAGACGTACCGCAGTGCCGGTACGGCGGCGGTGGCCCCGAGCCGTCCGGCGCCGTCCACCAGCGCGGCCAGGCCGTCGCCGTCCGCGCCGCGCACGGCGAGCCAGCGGCGCAGCGCGTCGGCCACCAGCGGCGCGTCCCGCTCGTCGCCGGCGCAGGCCAGCAGCTGGGCGGCGGCCTCGCCGAGGGCGCTGTCGGCGCCGCCGGTGGCCGGGTCGGCCCAGCGGCGGGCGTGCTCGGCGGCGGACGGGCCGCGCATCCGGCCGAGGACGTCGAGGGCCGCGTCCACGATCCGCTGGTCGGCGTCGGTGGCGGCCAGCTCGATCAGGCCCGGGGCGGCCGGGTCCTCGCGGTCGACCAGGTGGCGCAGCGCGGCCAGGCGGGCGCCCTCGGCGCCGTCGCGGGCGGCCTGGAGCAGCAGCGGCCGGTCGTCGGGCCCGGCGACGGCGGCCAGGCAGCGGGCGGCGGCGGCGGCGCGGCGCTGTACGGCGTCGTGCGGCGCGCCGGAGTGGTCGCCCTCCGTGACGCGGTCGGCCCAGGCGAGCACCTCGGCGGCGCTCCAGCCCGGGGTGGCGCCGGTGCGGCCGAGCTGGCGCTGCCACAGGTCGAAGGGGGCCTGCTCGCTCGCGGCGGCGATCCGGGGGTGGGCGGCGGCCCAGAGCCGCCAGGGGCGGGGCTCGTAGGCGTCGCGGATGGCGGAGCGCAGCGCGGCGTCGCCCTGCGGCCCGGTGGGGAAGCGGTCCAGTACGGCGGGGGCGAGCCCCATCAGGGCGGTGTCGTCGTCGCGCAGCGCCAGCTCGTCCAGCGCCCAGGCCCAGTTGGTGCCGCAGGCGGTGTAGCGGCGCAGCAGGTCGAGGGCGTCGCGGCGGCCGTACGCGGCGAGGTGGCCCAGGACGGCCAGGGCCAGGCCGGTGCGGCTGTCGTCGGTGTCGATGCCGTCGTCGGGGTGGAAGAGGTGCGCCTCGATGCCGTCCAGGGAGCCTTCGAGCTCCGAGTAGAGGCGCGCGTAGTAGAGCGACCGGCTCTCCAGTTGCCAGTCGCGGCGGGGGTCGCTGATGACGCACGCGTCGAGGGCGGCGAGGGCGTCGGGCCGCTCGGCCGCCAGCGCGTGCAGGGTGCCGTCCCCCCGGCCCCGCTGAAGCAGGCCGAGAAGGGTCGCACTGGGCGCTATGTCGGGCTCGAACATGAGGTCAGCATCCGTTGCCGCGGTCCTGGTGGCAACGGGATTTCCGCTGCCGAGGGCCCCTGGAGCCGGTTCGGACCGGCTGATGGGGGTCGGTCCCGGCGGGGAGGGCCGGAAGCACCGAAGGCTACCGTTCGCGCGGCTTGTCCGCACACAGGGCGATCTCCGGGGCCGCCTGCTCCGGCGCGGGCGGGGATATGTACCCGGGGGGCTTCATGGGCGGAATCGCCCGAAAGCCTGACGTGCGGTGGCTCTCTGTGCAAGAGTCGTGACGGCCCCTGTGTCCGTCGAACCGTGGGAATTCCATGCCCTCCGCCGCCCGTCCCGATCACTCTGCCGTCCTGCCGGACGGCGTCGGCGGGGTGGGCGCGGGCGCTCGGGCGGCGGCCGGTGCGGGTCTCGCGGAGTGGGATCTGCTGACCGACGAGGTCCGCTGGTCGCCGGAGGTGTTCGCGCTCTTCGGCCGGGAGCGGTCCGCCGGTGCGCTCACCCTCGACCAGCTCCCGGCGTACGTGCTGCCCGACGACCAGCCGCTGGTGCAGGGCATGGTCACGGCGGCGCTGGTGGACGGGCGCGCCCCGGCCGGTGAGTTCCGGGTGGTCCGGGCCGACGGCACCGTACGCGGGGTCCGCTGCGCCGGTGAGCCGGTGGCCGGGGAGGACGGGCACGCCGTCTCGCTGTGGATGACGCTGCTGGACCTCGGCGAGCGGCGGCCGGCGGCCGGCGCGTCCCCGGACCGGCCCGAGGCGCGGCGGTCCGAGGTGCGGCAGTCCGTCGCCGCCAATCCGGATGTGGCGGTGCGCCCCCCGGCCGCGCCGGTCGCGTCCGGCGCGCCGGCCGCCTGGTGCGACGCCCTGCCGCTGCCCGGCGGTGGCCTGCTGCTCACCGTGGGCAGCGTCGCCGCTGCCGCCCGGGGCGGCGCGGCCGAGCCCGCGATGGTGCGCGACGCACTGCGCGGCATGGCGATGACCGGCGCGGGGCCGGCCAGGATGCTGCGGCTGCTGGACGAGTTGCTGCGGCACTGCGGCGTCGGCTCGCCGGTCTCCGTACTCTGCTGCCGCTACGAGCCCGGGGAGCAGCCCGCGCTGGTCTGGGCGCGGGCCGGACACCGGCCCGCGCTGCTGTACCGGGGCGGCGTCGCGCAGCCGTCCGCTGCCGATGGCTGCACCGGGGAACCGCTCGGCGGCGGTGTGTCCGGTGCTCGGCAGCAGCGGGTGGCGCTGCGCCCCGGTGATGTGGTGCTGTGCTGGTCGGGTGGGCCGCAGGCTCCGGCCGACCGGGCGGCGCTGGATGCCGTGGCGGCCCGGTTCGTTGCCGCACCGGATGCGGCGGGGTGCGCGGAGTCGGCCGTGGGCGCGCTGTGGCCGGGCGGCGCGGGTGCGGTGCCCGGTGACGGCGGCCTGCTGGCGCTGCGGGTCCGCTGAGCCGGCCCCCCCGGGGGGGTCAGACGATCTGCCACCGCTGCCGCGGGTCGGCCTGCCGGATCTCCTCCCGCAGCTCCGCGACCTCGGGCAGCCCCTGGTAGCGCTGGGTGAGCCGGTACATCTCCCGCAGCCGGTCCCAGGTGCGGAGCGAGGAGGTGTCGCGGATCAGCGCCAGCGCCATCTTGGCCTGCACCTGGGCCTCCTCCGGCTGTCCGGCGATCCAGCAGGCGGAGGCGAGCGAGAGGTAGTCGAAGACGTTCGACCGCTCGCGGCCCTGTTCCGGCCGCAGGCTGATCGCCAGCCGGGCGTGCTGCTGGGCGAGCGCCGACGCCGCCGGGTCGTGCTCGGCGAGCGTCCGGTAGACCAGCGCCTCCATGCCGTGCAGTTCGGCCTCGGTGAACAGCTGCATCCAGCTGGGCCCGACCTCGCCGGAGTCGGCGGCGAACAGCTCCTCGGCCTCGCCCAGCACCCGCCGGGTCGCCTGGGAGTGGCCCAGTGACGCCTGTGCCCACGCCTCGATGGTGTGCAGCATCGCCCGGGTGCGCGGCAGGGCCCGCTCGCCGCTGCCGGCCTTGGCCAGCCGCATCAGGTCCAGGGCCTCGTCGGCCCGGCCGAGGTGGACCATCTGGCGGGCCGCGCGGGAGAGCGCCTCACCGGCCCGGGGCTTGTCGCCGGCCTCACGGGCCGCGTGCACGGCGATCACGAAGTACTTCTGGGCGGTGGGCTCCAGGCCGATGTCATGGGACATCCAGCCGGCCAGCACCGCGAGATTGGCGGCGACGTTCCACAGCCGCCGCTCCCGCTCGGGCGGGTGACGGTACGTCAACATGCCGCCCACCTCGTTGAGCTGGCCGATCACGGCCTTGCGCTGGAGGCCGCCGCCCCGGGAGGCGTCCCAGGAGCGGAACACCCCCACCGAGCGTTCCAGGGCCGTCACCTCCTCGTCCCCCACCGGGCCGGCCTCGTAGAGGTCGAGCGAGGAGTCACCCGCCGGGATGACCAGCGGGGGCCGGCCGGACGAGCGGAGGTCCGGGGGGGTGGCGGCGTCCCCGGCGAGCCAGTCGTGGAGGGAGTCGGCGATGACGGAACCTGCCGCGAGCGCGGCGCCCGCGCTCATCAATCCGCGTCGATTGAGCATGAGGTCCATTCCCGTGAATTCGGTGAGGACCGCGGCCGTTCGCTCCGGCTTCCAGGGCATCCCGGTGTCCGATGTGCCTGATCTGCTGCGCCGGTGCCGTTCCAGACCGAGGTCCTCAGTGGTGACGACACGGCCGAGCCGCTCGGTGAACAGCGCCGCCAGCACCCTCGGCACCGGATCGCGCGGGGTCTCCCCCTGCTCGATCCAGCGGCGGACCCGTGAGGTGTCGGTGGACAGCTGCTGCTGCCCCAGCGCGGCACCCCGCCGGTTGACCATGCGCGCCAGCTCACCCTTGGACCAACCGGTCAGGGCGAACAGATCCGCGAGTCGGGTGTTGGGTTCTCTGCCCACGTCAAGCCCCCAGGTTCCTCGGCTCGTCCGACAGTAACGGCCTGTCATGTGCCACGCGACCATTCGCCAGGGTTCGCCAGGGTTCGCCAGATGGTGTGCCACCCGGCACCCGGTGTGATGTAGACCTGCGCCACCCGCCGCCGTCGGGAGGCCGCCCGACCGGGGCACTCCTGTCCCCGGCGGGGCGGCTCCCGGTCCTCACGGGGAAGGGTGGCGCACAGGGTGGCGCGGGGCGCCGGACAGGGCCGCTCCCCGGCGGACCGCCGCATTCCCCAGGGTGCGGTGGCCATCGGCCGGGGGTCTCCTCCCGGCCCGCGCACGGCGCCCACGCCACCCCGTCCGCCACCCCGCCGACGGCACACGGTCGATCGGCGGCAGCCGGCCAGCAGGAAGGGACCCCTCCGCCCCCATGTACTCCACGACCACCACCACGTCCCCCGCGCTGCGCCCCCCGGCCCCCCTGCGCCACCACGCGGTCGGCGGGCCGGCCGCCCCGGTGCGCACCGGCCGGCCGCTGGACCAGCGCGCGGCGGAGCAGCGCGCCGCGCTGGACGGCCGGGCGCCGGGCGGGGCGGCGCTGCTCCCCCGGCCGCTGGGCGCCGCGCCGCTGCGCGGCAGGCTGCCGCACCCGGGGGCGGGGCGGGTCGACACCGGCGCGCTGCAGTCCCCGGTGGTGCGGGCGGCGATGGCCCGGGTGACGCGGATATGTCCGGCGTTCACCCCCCGCCAGGTGCTTCGCGGTGCCGGCCACCATGTGCTGGTGGCCGGCACGGTGGGGCGCATCCCGGTGGTGGCCAAGTGCCTGTCACCGAGCGCCGAGCGCCACCCCGACGATCTGCTCCTGGCCGAGAGCTTCCGGCGCGAGGTCGCCGCGTACCGGACCTTCGTCCGGCACCGGCCGCCGGTGCGGCTGCCCAAGCTGGTGGCCGCCGACCCGGACCGCTGTGTGCTGCTGCTGGAGCGGGTGCCCGGCAGACCCGCCTCCCGCGAGCGGCACCCGGCCGACGCGCCGACGCCGGGCGAGGTGCGCGCGGTGCTGGGTTCGATCCGGACGCTCAACCTGTGGCGGCCGCCGACCGGATTCCACAGGCCGCTGGACTACGCCACCGAGATCGCCCGCTACCACGCGCTGGGCCTGCTGACGGACCGTGACACCGGGGACCTCCAGCAGCTGCTGCACGGTCTGGCGCATGTGCCGCACCAGTTCTGCCACGGCGACGCGCTGCTGTCGAACGTGGTGCTGGCCCCCTCCGGGCCGGTGCTGGTCGACTGGGAGCGGGCCGGCTGGTACCTGCCCGGCTACGACCTGGCGGTGCTGTGGAGCGTACTGTCCGGTGACACCGCCGCCCGGCGCCAGATCAGCCAGCTGGCGCAGGCGCCCGGCACGGTGCTGCGGGACGCGTTCCTGGTGAACCTGATCCTGGTGCTGATGCGGGAGCTGCGCCTCCACGACGTGCCCAGCGCGGACGAGGAGCAGCGCATCCTGATCCGCCGGCTGCACGACGACACCGCGATGGCGCGGCGGGCGGTGCGGGCGGCCGTCGGCACCCGCTGAGGCTGCTGCCTGACGTACGGTCAACTGCGTGCCGGGCGGCCGAGTGCGGCCCGGCCGGCGGCGGCGAGGACGGCGTCCTCCTGGGACGGCTGCACCCTGCCGCACAGGATGTCGCGGTGGTGGCGCTCCAGCGGGCCGCCCCGGCGCAGACCGGCGTCACCGGCCAGCGCGACGGACTGCTCGACGGCCCGGAGCGCGGCCCGGGTGACGAGCAGCTTCACCGGTGCGGAGCGGCCGGGCGCCGCCGGGTCGCCGTCGTCGATCCGGCGGGCCAGGGCGGTCAGCAGCTCCTCCGCGCCGATCAGCCCGGTCTCGATCTCGCCGACGGCGGCCTCCCGGCGGGTCGGCGCGGGCGGCCGGGTGCCGGTGCGGCGCAGATGGCCGACCAGCCAGTCGCGGGCGGCGCGGGCCACCCCGAGGTGGACGGCGGACAGGGCGAGGTCGCGCCACGCGGTGGTGACCGCCGCCGGGCCCTCCGGGTCGGGAGCGGGCCGGCGGGTGGGGTCGTGCAGGCCGACGACGGCGTGCGGCGGGACCACCACGCCGTCTAGCACCACATCGTGGCTGGCGCTGGCCCGCAGGCCCAGCTGGTCCCAGGTCGGGTCGATCTCGATGCCGGGGGCGTCGCCACGGACCAGGAAGGTGCCGACCCGGGGCCGCTTCTCGTCGGTCCGGGCCCAGACCGCCATCCAGGCCAGCGCCTCGGCCCCGGCGCAGCGGGTCTTGCGGCCGCTGAGCACCCAGCCGTCCCCGGTGCGCCCGGCCACGCAGGCGGGCAGGGCGGCGGCGTCGGCCTCCGGCTCGGCGCGCAGGGTGTTGACCAGCGCGGGGCCGCGCCGGGACTCCTGGAGCAGCGCGCGGTAGACGGGCTCGGGCCAGGCACCGGTGCGTTCCTGGGCGGCGTGGTGCAGCAGGGTCACGGCGGTGACCAGTGCCACCGAGGCGTCGCCGCGGCCCAGCTCGCCCAGGACGCGTACGGTGTCGGCCAGTCCGGCGCCGGCGCCGCCGTGCCGGGTGCCGACGGTGAGGGTGAGCAGCCCGGCCTCGTGCACGGCCTCGATGCCCTGATACGGGAAGGCGCCCTCGCGGTCCAGTTCGTCGGCGCGGGCGGCCAGCAGGTCCACCACGCGGGGCAGGGCGGCCAGGGCGTCGGGGACGGTGGGGGCGGGTCGCTGAAGGGTCGTCATGGCGGGGCCTCCGGACGGACGGGAGCAGCGGGCGGACGGGTGCTGCGGGCGGACGGGTGCTGCGGGCAGGGTGAGCAGCGGGCGCGGCGGCACCGGCCGGCACGGCAGGGCGGGAGCGCGCCGCTTTCGGCTGCGCGGCGCGGGCCGGGGAGGTGCGGCCGGGCGGCCGCGAGGCCCGGGGCGGCGATGACGGGCTGCGCCCCGGCGGTGCGGGGCGGGTGTCAGGCCGTGCGGGGCGGTGCGGTGCGCGCGGCGGCCGGCAGCGGCCGGGCAGCGCCGCTACACACCGCGCTGGCGGTCCGCCGCAGATCCAGATAGCTGCGGCGGGTCAGCAGCGGACGGCACGGCATGGGGCGAATCTACGAACGAGCCTTCCGCCGAGTCAACCGCGCCTCGGGGCGGGAACGGCTGCGGCCCGCCACCGGGGCGGGCCGCAGCGAGCGGGGAGGCCGCTGGTCAGCCCTGCTGGAACATGTCGGCGGGCAGCGGCTTGAGCAGCTGGTACAGGTCGTCGGAGATCGGGCGGTCCCAGGAGGCGATGGTGACCTGGACGCCGTCGCTGCGGCCGAACTGGGCGCAGGTGACCCGCTCCTCGCTGACCTTGACCTTCTTCACGATCAGCAGGTCGTCGCCGAGCATCACCGGGAAGTCCTCGCTGGAGACGACGCCGACCGGCTCCTCGTTCTCCAGGGCGGCGAGCAGCTGGCGGACCTCGAAGGGCACGCCGTCCTCCGGCGCGCGGGCCGGGGAGCCCTCCGGCAGATTGCCGATCAGCATGGCCGGACCCCGGCCGCCGAAGAGGTCGTACCGGAGGAAGATCCCCTGGCAGGACCCGTCGGCACCGGCCAGGATGGCGGCGCCGAAGTGACCGGGCCAGTCGCCCGGGTCCATCGCGAGCACGTCGAAGTCAGGGCCCGCTGGGGTGCCGGAGCGGCGGCGGAGAAAGGCCATGGGGACATCGTACGGGCCGCCCGCCGCAGGCCGCGCGGGCGTCCCGGTCGGCGGGCTCCGGGGGCGGCGCGAAGGGTCGGGCGGGCAGGTGCGTGAGGGTACGCCGGGGGTGCACCGCCCGGCCGCGTGGGGCGGCCGGGCGGCAGTCGGCTCAGGTGAGGTCGAACTCACCGTCGCGGGCGCCGAGGACGAACGCCCGCCACTCGGCCGGGGTGAAGATCAGCGCCGGGCCGTCCGGATGCCGGCCGTCCCGCATCGCGATGTACCCCTCGACAAAGGCGATCTGGACGTCTCCGACGCCCTGGCTGCTGGAGAGCCACTCCGCCCCGGTCAGGTCGAGCTTGGGCTTGCGTCCGTCCGCCGCGACCTCGGTACCGCCGACGTCCACACCGGTGTTGTTGCCTGACACGTCTTGTGCTCCTCCCGCTGACTTTCGGGGGCCAGCCTAGCCAGCCCGACCCGGTGCCAGCAGCACTTTGCCCGCACATGACCCTTCCCCGGGCGCCGGTTCAGGCAGAGCCGCAGGCCGGCAGCGCGGTGTGCGGCAGCACCGGCCGACCGTCCGGCCCGGTGAACTCGGCGGCGTCGGGCGGCGAGTGGCGGCGGTCTGCGGCTCGTACGGCGGGCGGGCGGGGTGGGCTTCGCGGCGCGGGGCGCCCGGTTGCGGGGTGGGTGGGGGCGTGGGGAGGCTGGGGTGGAGAGCGGGAGTGGAAGGGACCAGCCATGAGGAAGCTGCTCAGGGCCCCGGGCCGGGTGGGCCACGGGTCGGGGTGGCGGTGAGTGTGCCCGAGCCCGGGGGTGCCGACGTCATCCCGATCGGGGACGCGCCCTCGGCGCAGCGTCCCGCCGGTCCCCGGCCGAGCGCCGTGCCGTCGCTCACCGCGCACCCGGCGGAGCTGGACCGGGTCGGCGTGGTGCTGGTCTCGCACAGCCGCGAGGTGGCCCTCGCCACCGCCGCGCTGGCCATCGCCCTGGTCGGCAACGGCGATCCGGCGCCGGTGGGTACGGCGGGCGGGCGCGAGGACGGCGGGCTGGGCGTCAGCCAGGCGCTGGTGCTGGCCGCCGCCGCCCGGGTCGACCAGGGCATGGGCGTGGTGGTGCTGGCCGACCTGGGCGGCGCGGTGCCGGCGGTACGGTCGCTGCTGGCCGGGGCGGACGAGAACGGCCTGCCGTTCCCGACCCGGTTCGCCGACGCGCCGTTCGTGGAGGGCGCGGTGGCCGCCGTGGTCACCGCCTCGGCGGGCGGGGACCTGGCCGCCGTGGTGGACGCCGCCGAGGACACCTACCGGTTCGGCAAGAGCTGACCGCGTCAACGCCTCCGACCCGCTGCAACCGCGCGGCCGGTCAGTACGGCTGCTCCCCGCCGAGCACCTCGGTCAGCCCGGAGAAGGAGAAGTACGTCTCCTGGTCGCCGCTGAGCGCGTGCTTCAGGCGGCGGGTGGCGCTCTCGCCCAGTTCGGGCAGCGCGTCGGTCTCGAACCAGCCGACCTCAAGCGACTCGTCGTCGTTGACCCGCGCCTCGCCGCCGACCGCGCGGCACCGGAAGGTGATCTCGACGTACTGGGACCGGTCGCCGTTGGGGTACTCCAGCATCCGGGAGACGGTGACGCTGGTGATCCGCTCCGGCACCGCCGCCACGCCGGTCTCCTCCCAGCACTCGCGCACCGCGCCGTCGGCCGGCTCCTCGCCGGGGTCGAGGATGCCGCTGATGACCGACCAGCGGCCGGTGTCGGCCCGGCGGCCCAGCAGCACCCTGCCCCGGTCGTCCAGGACGACGGCGCTGACGCCGCAGAGCCAGAGCGGACGGGTGCCGACCACGGAGCGCAGTTCGCGCAGGAACTCGGGTATCGCCATGCCCCGACCCTATGCGGCGCCGCGCCGCCCCAGGGGCCGGGTCGGTGAACCGGCCCCCGTGGCGGTGGCCGGTTCGGGGGCACCGGGGTCCACCGCCCCGGGCCGCCGTCGGTGGGCGGGCAGGGCTGGGCGCCGGGCGGGGGTGGTGGGGGCCGGGCGCGGAAATCCTCTGCGCCATGGGTCACATCCTGTCCGCTCCGGGGCTACGGTGTGCTGAAGTCCGGGCGCCGTCCCGGTCGCCGCGCCGCCGCATGGGCCGGGTCCCCGCCGGGTGCGCGCCGGCTGCGGGCTGTCCGGTGCGGGGGATGCGGGGGGTCGGGGGATGCCGGGTTCCGAGGTCGTTTCTGCCGGGGCCACGTCTGTTGGGGCCACGTCTGTTGGGGGCGCTGCCGTCGGGGGCGCTGCTGAGGCTGGTGCTTGTGGGGCGGTTGCTGCTGGGTCCGTTGCCTCGGCGGCCGTGCGTTCCGGAACGGCCGATCGGGTAGCGCAGCCGTACGGGCCCCGGGTGCCCTATCCGGAGGTCGTCGGCGCGGCGGTGCTCGCCGCCTGCGCCGCCTGGACCCTGGTCGCCACTGCGGGCCGCCCCACCGCCCGGCCGGAGGGCGTGCTGCTGGCGCTGCTGGCGGTCACCGCCGGGTACGCGGCCGGGCGGGTCGCCGGGGCGCTGCTGCCCACGCTGGCCCCGGCGGCGGCCGCGCTGGCGGTCGGGGTGGCCGTGGCGGTCGTACCGGGCGGGCTGTCCGGCGGGTCGCTGGCGCCCCCGCTGCACTACGGCAACGCCGACGCGGCACTGCTCTCGCTGGGAGTGGGCGCGGCCTGCTGCGCGGCCTGGTCGGTGCGGCGCACCTGGCCCCGGCTGGCGCTGCTGGGGCTGGCCGCCGCGCTGGCCGGGCTGACGCTGGTGGCGGGCTCGGCGGTGGCGTTCGCCACCGGCGCCGGGACGCTGCTGGTGTCCGGTACGGCCGCCCGGCTGCGGCGGCGGGGGCCGCTGCTGGCGGTGCTGGCGCTGTGCGCCGTACTGGCGGGCGGCGGGACGGTGGCGCTGGCGTTCGGCGCCGTACCGGGCGGGGTGCGCGGGACCGCCGTGTCCGGGCTGTCGGAGCGGCGGGTCGACCTGTGGAGCGACGCCCTGGACCAGGTGCGGCAGGACCCTCTGCGCGGGGTCGGTCCCGACCGCTTCGCGGAGCGCAGCGTCACCGCGCAGGCGGACGGCGACACCGCCAAGGCCGGCTCGGCACCGCTCCAGCAGGCGGCCGAGCAGGGGCTGCCGGGTCTGCTGCTGCTGGTCTGCGCCTTCCTCTGGGCGCTCTGGGTGCTGCTGCGTTCGCCGCGACCGGCGGCGGTGGCGCTCTCGGCGGCGGCGGCGTTGACCGGGCTGGCCGTGCACGCGTCCGTCGACTACGTGCTCAGCTTCTGCGCCGTCACGGCGGGGGCGGGGCTGCTGCTGGGCTTCGCCACGGCCCGGCCGGTCGCGGAGGAGGCGCCTGCGCGGCGGTGAGGCTCTGGGCGGGGCCGTTCTGGGGTGCGGATGTGCGTGGGGTTGCTCGCGTGGTTCTTCGCGCCCCTGGCGGGGGCGGGCAGGGACGTTGAGGGGCCTCGGGGGGCAGGGGGTGGGTGACGAGCGGATGTGCGGGAGGGTGCGTGGCTGGTCGCGCAGTTCCCCGCGCCCCTGACGGGGGCGGCCAAGGCCGCTGGGCAGTCCCCCGGGGGGAGGGTGGGTGATGTACGAGCGGATGTGCGGGAGGGTGCGGGGTTGCTCGCGCAGTTCCCCGCGCCCCTGACGGGGGCGGCCAAGGCCGCTGAGGGGCCCTCGGGGGCAGGGGGTGGGTGATGTACGAGCGGATGTGCGGGAGGGTGCGGGGTTGCTCGCGCAGTTCCTCGCGCCCCTGACGGGGGCGGGCAGGGACGTTGAGGGGCCCTCGGGGGCAGGGGGTGGGTGATGTACGAGCGGATGTGCGGGAGGGTGCGGGGTTGGTCGCGCAGTTCCTCGCGCCCCTGACGGGGCTGGGCAGCCCCGGCTAGACGGCTGGGGTGGTGGGGAGGAGGCCGTGGATGACCCGGACGGCGGCTTCGGGGTCGTCGACGGTGACGGTGAAGCGGCGGCCGCCGCCCAGCTCCAGGACCAGGGCGGGCCCCTTGCGCACCACGACGGCCGCGCCGTGGCTCTGCCGGTAGCGGTAGCCCCAGCCACCCCACTGCATGGGCGTGCACGGCTGGAAACTGGCGTCCACCACGTCCCGCAGCGGGATGCGGCGGCGTGGCAGGCCGACGTGGCCGCAGCGGACCTCCAGCGCCTCCCGGTCGATCCGGACGTGTACATGCACAAACGCCAGGGTGCCGGTCAGCAGCAGCAGCCCGACGGCCAGGCAGCCGGCCACGGTCATCACCCAGGCGGCCGTCCCGTCGGTGTCCGGCACACTGACCGCGACCAGGATGCCCAGGGCCAGGCAGGCGGCCCCGACGGCGGCCAGCAGCCACTGGTGCCCGTTGCGCGCGGAGCCGATCCACAGCGGCGGACCCGCCGGGCCGACCGACCGCAGCGCCGACGCGCCCGGCGGGACCCCTTCACGATCGCTCTCCGCTTCCTCCATGGGCCTCACGGTATACCGGCTGCCCGGACTGGGCACGGGCAACCGCATGAGGGTTCGCACTCAGCGGTCCGCAGCGCCCGCCCCGGCGATCGTCCGGGGACAATTCCCACCCTCCCCGGTACAACCCCTCACGGAATGCGCGGGTCTGTACTACGTTGAGCGCCCCCGGGGTGGGGTGGGGAGCCCCTTGCCGGGTCACCGTTCGCTCGGGGCGGAGCCTGCATCCGCCCGCCGCCCACCGCACCATCACGCGCCGGGGGCCGGGCTGCCGCCCGCCCGGCGCAACCGCCGCGCCGCACCGGCGTCGGAAGGGGGAAGCGTGCCTCATTCGGACACGACCACCACTCGTACAGTCGCCGCCGAGACGGCCGCCCTGGCACTCGGCCCCGGCCGCCCGGCCGCCCGCCCGCACCGGGGGCTGGACGCGCTGCTCCGCCGCACGCCCGCCCAGCCGCTGTTCCGCCGCTGGGCGGCGAACCGGCTCGCCGTGCTGGCGTACCACGGTGTCGAGCAGCCGCGGGCCTTCGCCGCCCAGATGGACCGGCTGCTGCGGGTGGCCACTCCGGTCTCGCTGGAGGACGTGCAGCGGAGCGTGGGCGAGGGCCGGCCGCTGCCGCCGCGCAGTGTGCTGGTGACCTTCGACGACGGCGACCGGTCGGTGGTCACCGAGGGGCTGCCGGTGCTGGCCCGGCGCCGCATCCCGGCGGCGGCCTTCGTGGTCGCCGGGCTGGTCGGCGGCGACCAGCCGCTGTGGTGGCGGGAGGCGCACTTCCTGGCCCGGCACGGCGGTACCGCCCGCTCGCTGCCGTCCGGTCCGCCCGCCGCAGTGGTGCGCCGGTTGAAGACGCTGCCCGATCCGGACCGGCGGCGCAGCCTGGCCGAGCTGCGGGTGAGCGCCTCGCTGCGCGCGCCCCGGCACCCGCAGCTGTCGCCGGAGGACCTGCGTACGCTGCGGGCGGGCGGCGTGCAGGTCGGCAATCACACGCTGGGCCATCCATGCCTGACCCGCTGCGACGAGCAGACCGTACGGACCGAGGTGGTCGAGGCGCACCGGGCGCTGGAGCGGTGGCTCGGGGTGGCGCCGACGGCGTTCGCCTATCCGGAGGGGCACTTCGACGTCCGGGCCGACGCGGTGCTGCGGGACCTGGGCTACCGGCTGGGCTTCCTCTTCGACCACCGGCACGAGGCGCTGCTGCCGGGGAACCCGCTGCGGATCAGCCGGCTGCGGGTGGACTCGGCCACCAGCCCGCAGCGGTTCGACACCATCCTCTCCGGGCTACAACCGGCCCTGGAGCGGCTGCGCGGCCGCCGGGCGTGACCCGACCGGGTCAGCGGCGGGCCGGCAGCTCGTCCGCCGTGCGGGTGTTGATGACCCGGTCGGCGGGGACGCCGCACTCCTCGGCGCGGGCGCAGCCGTAGATCTGCCAGTCGAGCTGGCCGGGGGCGTGCGCGTCGGTGTCGATGGCGAACATCGCGCCCGCGTCCAGCGCCTGGCGGATCAGCCGGCGGGGCGGGTCCAGCCGCTCGGGCCGGGAGTTGATCTCCACGGCGGTGCCGCTCTCGGCGCAGGCGGCGAAGACGGCGGCCGCGTCGAACTCCGACTCCGGCCGCCCCCGGCCGGTGAGCAGCCGCCCGGTGCAGTGGCCGAGGACGTCGACCCGGGGGTTGCGGACTGCGGCGAGCATCCGGCGGGTCATCGCGGGGCCGTCCATCCGCAGCTTGGAGTGGACGGAGGCGACCACCAGGTCCAGCCGGGCCAGCAGGTCGGGCTCCTGGTCGAGGCCGCCGTCGTCCAGGATGTCGCACTCGATGCCGGTGAGCAGCCGGAACGGCGCCAGTTCGGTGTTGAGCGCGTCGACGGTGCGCAGTTGCTCGCGCAGCCGGTCCGGGCTGAGGCCGCGGGCGACGGTGAGCCGGGGCGAGTGGTCGGTGAGTACGGCCCACTCATGGCCGAGGTCGCGGGCCGTCGTGGCCATCAGGGCGATCGGGCTGCCGCCGTCGGACCAGTCGGAGTGCAGATGGCAGTCGCCGCGCAGTGCGGCGCGCAGCCGTTCGCCGCCCCGGGTGAGCGGTGCGGCGGCGCGCTGCTCCAGGTCGGTGAGGTAGTCGGGGGTGCGGCCCTGGAGCGCCTGGTCGACCACGGCCGCCGTCTTGGGGCCGATGCCGGGCAGCGCGGTGAGCGTCCCCGCGCGGCGGCGGTCGGCCGCCTCGCCGTCCGGCAGGGCGGCGACGGTGGCGGACGCGGTGCGGAACGCCTTCACCCGGGGGGTGGCGGCCTGCTCGCGTTCGAGCAGGAAGGCGATGCGGTCCAGCGCCTCGACCGGGTCCACGTGGCGGCTCCCTCCTGGTCAGGCGGTCTCCCGCTTGCGGGGGGCGGCCTTCTTGGCCGCCGTCTTCTTGGTGCCGGACTTCCCGGCGGTCTTCTTCGCCGCCTTCCCCGGCTGCTCCGCCTCCCCCTCGGCGGCGGGCTGCTGCTGCTTGCGGGCCGGTTTCCCGGCGGGGGCCTTGCGGCGCGGAGCAGCCTCCTCCGCTCCCTGCTCGCCGCCCTGCTCACCGTCCTGCTCACCGTCCTGCTCGGCGTCCGACTGCCGCGCCCGGCCGCGCTCGGCGGCCTTGACGCTGGCGGACAGCGCGGACATCAGGTCGATGACGTTGTCCGGTGCCGCTTCGGCCGCCTCCTCCTCGGACGGCGGTTCGGCGCCCTCCAGCTTGGCGGCGACCAGGCTCTCCAGCGCCCGCTGGTAGTCGTCGTGCAGCGCCTGGAGGTCGAAGTCCTCACTGAGCGTGTCCATCAGCGAGGTGGCCATCTTCAGCTCCTGCGGCCGCACCTCGACCTTGCCCTGCGGCTCCAGGCCGGAGGCGGGGCGCACCTCGTCCGGCCAGAGCATGGTCTGGAGCACCAGCAGCTCGCCCCGGACCCGCAGCAGTGCCAGGCTCTCCCGGGTACGCAGCGTGATCTTGGTGACGGCCGCCCGGTTGGTCCCGGTCAGCGCCTCGCGGAGCAGCACATAGGGCTTGGCCGCCGCCGGGCTGGCGGTCTGGAGGTAGTACGGCTTGGCGAGCAGCAGCGGGTCCACCTCGGAGGCGTCCACGAAGGCCAGCACGTCGATGATCTTCTTGCTGGGCAGCGGCAGCTCCGAGAGGTCGTCGTCGGTCAGCACGGCGGTGCGGCCGTCCGGGGACTCGTACGCCTTGGCGATCTCCGCGTACGGGACCTCGCGGTTCTCCTTCTCGCAGTACCGCTTCATCCGGATGCGTCCGCCGTCCTCCGCATGGACCTGGTGCAGGCTGACCCCGTGCTCCTCGGTGGCGGGGAAGAGCTGTACGGGGATGCTCACCAGGCCGAAGGTGATGGCGCCTTTCCAGCTGCTGCGCATGGTTCCGTCCCTTCTGGGGACTTTCACGGTATGCCGGACCGGATCGCCACGACAGTCGAGGGGCGGCGGCTGGCCCTCGGCAACCTCGGCAAGGTGCTGTGGCCGGCGACGGGCTTCACCAAG
Source organism: Streptomyces sp. NPDC092296 (assembly GCF_044755465.1). Taxonomy (NCBI): domain Bacteria; kingdom Bacillati; phylum Actinomycetota; class Actinomycetes; order Kitasatosporales; family Streptomycetaceae; genus Streptomyces; species Streptomyces sp. NPDC092296. The sequence goes on from NZ_JBIVRB010000011.1 coordinate 47,337, forward strand.
GGCGAGGCGCTGCACTACTACGCGCAGGTGGCGCCGGTGCTGCTGCCGCATCTGCGCCGCCGCCCGGCGTCCTTCGTCCGCTTCCCGGACGGGGTGGACGGCGAGCGGTTCTACATCAAGCATCCGCCGCCGGGGCTGCCGCCGTGGGCGCCGACCGCCGAGGTGAGCGGCAAGGAGGGCCCGCGCCGCCAGGTGGTGGTGGACGACACGGCGACGCTGATGGCGCTGGCCAATCTGGGTGCGCTGGAGATCCATGTGCCGCAGTGGACCGCCGACGGCGGGCGCGGCGCCCACGACCTGCTGGTGGTGGACCTCGACCCGGGCCCGGGGGCGGGGCTGCCGGACTGCTGCCGGGTGGCGTGCCTGGTCCGGTCGGCGCTGGCAGCGGACGGGCTGGAGTGCTGGGTGAAGACCAGCGGCTCCAAGGGCCTGCACCTGTACGCGCCGATCGTCCCGGTGCCGGAGCGGCGGGTCTCCGGGTACGCCCGGTCGATGGCCCGGCGGCTGGAGGCGGACCACCCGGAGCTGGTGCTGCACCGGATGGCCAAGCAGCTGCGGCCGGGCAAGGTCTTCGTCGACTGGAGCCAGAACGCCAGCGCCAAGACCACCGCCGCCCCGTACACGCTGCGTGCCCGGCCCGCGCCGACCGTCTCGACGCCGGTGAGCTGGGCGGAGGTCGAGGGGTGCGGCGGCGCGGAGCAGCTGTCGTTCACGCCGGAGCAGGTGCTGGCCCGGGTGGCGCGGGACGGCGACCTCTTCGCCCCGCTCACCGACCGGGGGCGGGCCCGGGAGCTGCCGGACGTGGGCTGATCAGGGCTGTCTCAGTACGGGGCCTCCTCGGCCGCGTCGCCGCGCAGCCCCCGCCAGACCGGCTGCCGCAGCCGCCCGCCTGAGGTCTGCTCCAGGTACTCGACCTCACCGTCGGTCACCGGCCGCACCCAGTGCACCTCCCGGCCCGCCTCCTCGCGCAGCGCCGCGAGGTTGGCGGTGAAGGGCGGCGCCTGCTGCCGCAGCGGGCGGAGCAGCGCGGCGAGCGTACGGCGGTCACGTTCGGTGAAGCCGGTGCCGACCCGGCCCGCGTAGCGCAGCCCGGTGGGGTCGGGGGTGCCGATCAGCAGGGCCTGGCAGGCGGTGGCGCGCGGGCCGTCGGGGACCCAGCCGCCGACGACCACATCGGCGGTCCGCAGGTGCTTGACCTTGATCCAGTCGCGGGACCGGACGCCGGGGCGGTAGCGGGAGTCCAGCCGTTTGGCGATCACCCCTTCGAGGCCGGCCGACCTGGTCCAGTCGAAGGCCAGCCTGCCGGTGCCGACCCAGTTGGCCGGTACGGCGGCCCGGGGGTGGCCGATGCCGAGCCCGGCCAGCAGCTCGCGGCGGGCGGTGTACGGGAGCGCGGTGGTGTCCCGGCCGCGCAGCCAGAGCACGTCGAAGAACAGCACGGTCACCGGCGCGGTGCGGGCGGCGGCCCGGACCGCCGCCTCCCGGTACAGGCTCATCCGCTCCTGGAGCCGGCCGAACGACGGCCGCCCGTCCGCCCCGAGCAGGACGGCCTCCGCGTCCAGCAGGGCGGCGGTCCCGGCGGGCAGCGCCTCCGGCAGCACGGCCAGCTCGGGATACTGCGCGGTCACATCGCGGCCGTGGCGGGACCGCAGCCCCACCGTGCCGTCGCCGGGCAGCCGGACCAGCATCCGCATGCCGTCCCACTTCACCTCGTACGCCCAGTCGCCCGGTACGGCGGGCAGCACCCCGGGCGTGGCGAGCATGGGCCGCAGCTCGGGCGGCGGTACGGCGGCGGCACTCACCGGACCAGGCTCCGCCGCACCGGGCCGGGCCGCAGCCGGGAGTCGGCCGGACGGCGGCGCTCGGCGGGCGGCAGCGCTAGAGCGAGCCGTCCAGCACCCGCCGCTCGGCGGTCAGCGGCGCGGCGGCGCCCGCGAGGGAGCGGCCCTCGGCGAAGCGCAGGGCGGCGGCCGGCAGTGCGCTGTCCCGGCCGCCGAGGAGCACCCGCAGGGCGCCGCCGCCGTCCGCGCCGGGCGCGGACCCGGCCGCGCCCACCCGGCGCAGGGCCTGGGCGGCGACCGCGTCGGCCGACCCGAACAGCGCCAGGTCCGGGTGGGCGGTGTCCGCGACGGCGGCGCGGATGGCGGCCGCGACCAGCTCGTAGTGGGTGCAGCCGAGCACCAGCGCCCGGACGCCCGCCGGGGTCCGCGCGGCGGCGTCCGCGACCGCCGCCGCGACGGCCGGCTCGTCGGCGCGCTGCACCGCGTCGGCCAGGCCGTGGCAGGCGACCTCGGTGACCTGCGCGCCGTCCGCGAAGTCGCGGATCAGGGCGCGCTGGTAGGGGCTGCCGGTGGTGGCGGGGGTCGCCCAGATGGCGACCGGGCCGCCGGTGGCGGCGGCGGGTTTGATCGCCGGTACGGTGCCGATCACCGGCAGGCCGGGCTCCAGCTCGGCGCGCAGCGCCTCCAGGGCGTGCACCGAGGCGGTGTTGCAGGCGACGATCAGCGCGTCGGGCCGGTGTGCGGCGGCGGCTCGGGCGCAGCCCAGGGCGAGCCGGGTGACGTCGGCCGGGGTGCGGGGGCCCCAGGGCATGCTGTCGGGGTCGGAGGAGAGCACCAGCTCCGCGTCGGGCCGCAGCCGTCGCAGGGCCGCTGCGGCGGCGAGCAGGCCGATACCGGAGTCCATCAGTGCGATCTTCACGGATATCGACCTTAGACGATGGTCCGGCGCCCGGGGTGCGAGCCTCGGCCGCCTACCCGGGCCGGCCGGACCGGCCGGGCCGCATGCTCCGGTAGCCGGGGTGCACTCCGGCGCTGAGCCCCTGCTGCGCGGCGATCCGCCGGAGCAGCGCGGTGAGCTGCTGGTGCTCGTCGGGGGCGAGGGCCTGGCAGACCTGCTGCTCATGGGCCTGGGCGACCTCGCGCAGCCGGGCGAGCAGCTCGCTGCCGCCCTCGGTGAGGTGGAGTGCGTACAGCCGCCGGTCGGTGGGGTTGCGGCGGCGCTCGATCAGCCCGCGCTCCTCCAGCTCGTCGGCGAACGGGACGAAGCGGCTCGGCGGCATCCCGAGGTCGTCGGCCAGTTGGCGCTGGCTGCGGCCGGGGGTCCTGGCCAGCAGGCGCAGCAGTCCGGCCTGGGCGGGGGTCAGGCCGATCGCGGAGGCCCGCTCCGCGAACAGCCCGGCGGCGTGCGCCCCGAGCTGGGCCAGCAGAAAGGCGGCGCCGCCGGTGTGCGGCTCCGGCGTCGCGTGCTCCGCGTTGACACTCATGGCGATATCGTACTCGCTTGACAATCGTTCTGAGATGTAATCATTATCAGCCGTATAGCATTCGACCGAACCCGAAGGACCCACCGTGACCACCACCACCGCCCCGCCGCGCACCGAGAGCCCCGGGCGCCGCCCGCAGTCCGGCCCGCCGCTGCTCCTCCCCGTCCTCGCCTTCACCGTGGTGACCGTCGCCTGCGTCATCGTCAACCGGTCCACCCCGCACCCCGACGCCTCCGGCGCGGACGTGCTGCGCTACGCCGCTGCGCACGGCACCGCGAGCAGGCTGGGCGCGTTTCTGCTGCTCAGCTCCTCGGTGCCGCTGGCGCTCACGGCGGCGGTGCTCTACCGGCGGCTGCGGGCGCTGGGCATCACCGCCCCGGGCTCCGCGATCACCCTGGTCGGCGGGGTGCTCGCGTCAAGCGCCCTGGCCGTCAGCGCCATGTTCGGCTGGGCCGGCGGCCGACTGCCGGCCGACGCCGGCCCAGCCCTGGCCCGCGCCCTGGCCGACCTGGCGTTCCTGGCCGGCGGCCCGGCCTACACGGCGACGTTCGCCCTGCTCGTCGCCGGGGTCTCGGTGACCGGGCTGCTCGCCGGGCTGCTGCCCCGCGCCGCGACCTGGACCGGCCTGGCACTGGCCGCCGTCGGCATGCTCAGCACCCTCACCCTGCTCACCCCCGGCTTCTCCTACCTGCTCCCGGTCGTGCGCTTCGGCGGGCTCCTCTGGCTGGTCGCTGCCGCCGCCCTGCTCCCCCGCACCCGCCGCCGACCCTGACCACGCCCCCGTACCCGTCGGGGGGTTGGCCCCCGGCCGGCCGGGGGGTGCGGCAGACTGCGGGCGTGACGGTGTTCGGGTGGATCTCGGTGGTGTCCCTGGCGGCCTGGGTGTGGCTGACGCTCTGCCACGGCTTCTTCTGGCGGACGGACGTACGGCTGCCCCGGCGGGCCGCGCCCGAGCGGTGGCCGTCCGTCGTGGTGGTGGTGCCGGCCCGGGACGAGGCCGAGGTGCTGCCGCTCAGCCTGCCGAGCCTGCTGGACCAGCGGTACCCGGGCCGGGCGCGGGTGGTACTGGTGGACGACGGGAGTGCGGACGGCACCGGGGAGCTGGCCCGGGAGTTGGGCGCGGGCGGCGGGCTGCCGCTGACCGTGACCACGCCGGGCGAGCCGCCGGCCGGCTGGACGGGGAAGCTGTGGGCGGTGCGGCACGGCGTGGCGCAGGCGGCGGACGCCGAGTACCTGCTGCTGACCGACGCCGACATCGCGCACCGCCCGGACTCGCTGGCCGAGTTGGTCGCGGCGGCCGAGAGCGGCGGCCTGGACCTGGTGTCGCAGATGGCCCGGCTGCGGGTGCGCACCGGCTGGGAGCGGCTGATCGTCCCGGCGTTCGTGTACTTCTTCGCCCAGCTGTACCCGTTCCGCTGGAGCAACCGGCCGGCCGGCCGGACCGCCGCGGCCGCCGGCGGCTGCTCGCTGGTGCGCCGCACCGCGCTGGAGCGGGCCGGCGGGGTCGCCGTGATCCGGGGAGCGGTGATCGACGACGTGTCGCTGGCGCGGGCCGTGAAGCGGTCCGGCGGGCGGATCTGGCTGGGGCTGGCCGACCGGGTGGACAGCGTGCGGCCGTACCCGGAGCTGGCGCAGCTGTGGCGGATGGTCTCGCGCAGCGCGTACGCGCAGTTGCGGCACTCGGTGCTGCTGCTCACCGGGACGGTGCTCGGGCTGGCCCTGATCTACCTGGTGCCGCCGGTCGCCACCGTCGCCGGGCTGGTCGCGGGGGCGCCCTGGGTGGCGCTGGCCGGGGTGTGCGCCTGGGGGCTGATGGTGCTGACGTATGTGCCGATGCTGCGGTACTACGGGCAGCCGCCGGCGGCCGCGCTGCTGCTGCCGTACACCGCCGGGCTGTACCTGCTGATGACGGTGGATTCGGCGGTGCAGCACTGGCGGGGGCGCGGAGCGGCCTGGAAGGGGCGCACCTACCCGGCGCCGGCCGAGTAGGCCCGCCCCCGGGCCGCGCGGCTCAGCCCACGCCGAGCTGCCGGGCCGCCGCCTCGACGGTCTGCGCGAGCAGCACCGCGATGGTCATCGGCCCGACACCGCCCGGCACCGGGGTGATCAGGCTCGCCCGCGCGCCGGCCGACACGAAGTCGACGTCACCGATGTTCCCCGGGCTGTACCCGGCGTCGACCACCACCGCGCCCGGCTTGAGGTCCGCACCGGAGATGAAGCGCGGCCGGCCGACGGCGGCCACCAGCACATCGGCCTGCCGCACGATCGAGGCGAGGTCGGCGGTGCGGGAGTGGCAGTACGTCACCGTGGCGTCCCGGCCGAGCAGCAGCAGCCCGGCGGGCTTGCCCAGGATGGCGCTGCGCCCGACGACGACGGCGTGCTTGCCGGCCAGCTCGACGCCGTACTCGTCCAGCAGCCGCATGATGCCGCCGGGGGTGCAGGAGACGAAGCCGGGCAGCCCGAAGCCCATCGCCGCGAAGGAGTGCATGGTGACCCCGTCGACGTCCTTCTCCGGGGCGATGGCCTCGAAGGCGGCGCGCTCGTCGATGTGCGGGCCCACCGGGTGCTGGAGCAGGATGCCGTGCACCTCGGGGTCGCGCGACAGCTCGGTGACGGTGTCGACCAGCTCGGCGGTGCCGATCGAGGCGGGCAGTGCCAGGTGCCGGGAGCGGATGCCCGCCTTCTCGCAGCGGGAGCGCTTCATCCGGACGTAGGTCACCGACGCCGGGTCCTCCCCGACCAGTACGGTCGCCAGGCACGGCGCCGTCCCGGTTCGCTGCCGGAGGTCGGCGGCGGCAGCGGCGGTCTGCTCGGTGATGCGGCGGGCCAGGCCGGTGCCGTCCATCAGGCGGGCCGTCGATGTCCGGGTCATGTGCTGCTCCTGAGCCTCGCGGTGAGTCGCCCAGGCGCACGGCAGCGGCAGCAGGTGCCGGGCCGCTCCCCGGTGGTACTCCACCTCAGCGCCAGTCACGGCCCGCTGTTCACTGTAGTGGACGGCTCCCGGCGGCGGCGCGCGCAGGGCGTCTGACCTGGGGCGCGCTCCGGGCGGGCGGGTCGGGTCGGCGGCTCGGCCGCCCGGCGCGCGCCCCGCTGCGATGAAGGTGTGAGAGTGCTGTGAGGGTGTCCGTTTCGGGGCACTTTCCCGTGACATCAAACGTCCTGTGGCGCAGTGCCCGGCATTAACCCGGCAGTCGGTGACCGTTTTTCATATTTTCAATGGAACTGTCGCCGGACCGCCTCGGCAAACACTCCAACTCCGTGCCCCACCGGCCTCCTCAGCAGGCACAAGGTGGCTTACCGTATGCCCATGACCTCCCCGCGCTCCTTCGACGGAGTCGGCTACTACGCTCCGTCTTTCTCCTCTGACACCCCCATCTACGACAGCTTGGTCGCAGAACGCGGTGTCCCCCAGATCGCTCCGATCAATGTGCCGGCCGCCCTGCCGCCGGCCGCCCCCGCCCCCTACGAGCAGCCGCGCTACAGCGGTTACGAGTCCGGCAGCAATCTGCCGGCGCTCCCCGCCCGCCCGGCCCTGGGCCCCGGCCCGAGCACCACGTACATGCCCGCCCAACCCGCCGCCCCGCAGTACGCGGCGGCGCAGCAGGTGCAGCAGTACCCGCCGACGTACGTCCCGGGCCAGCGCGGCCCGGCGCAGGGCGTCCCGCCGCAGGGCATGCCCGCCGCCGCCCCGCAGTACGGCCAGGGCCAGCCCGGCGGCTACGGCTACCCGAGCAGCGGCCAGAGCTTCGGCGGCAACGGGCTGCGGCCCGCCGCCGCCCCGATGGCGCCGGTCGCGCCGGTGGCACCGGTGCGCCCGATGCCGCAGCGCCCGGCCGCGCCCAACCAGTACGGCGACCAGCAGCAGTACCCGCGAGGTGGCCAGGGGTACTGACCGACCGGTGCCCCGGCGGGCACCACCACCGTACGACCCCGGTGTCGCGGCACCGGGAGGAGGAGCATGGGCCCCTCCTGCCCGGAGCCGGGCGGGAGGGGGGTCGTGGCCGGGCCGATCGGGAGACCGATCGGCCCGGTCGTATCTGCGGCCGGTCGTATCTGCGGCCCGGTCGTATCTGCGGCCCGGTCGTATCTGCGGCGCCGTCCGCCCGGGGCGCCCTGGCACCATGTCCCCATGCCACGTGTCAGCGCCCTGCACATCTACCCACTGAAGTCCGGCCGCCGCCTGAGCCCCGCCACCGCCCGGGTCGAGCCCTGGGGACTGGCCGGCGACCGGCGCTGGATGCTGGTCGACGCCGAGGGCCGCTTCGTCAGCCAGCGCGATCTGCCGCGCCTCGCCCTGGTCCGGGCCGAGCCGCTGCCCGGCGGCCTGCTGCCCGGCGGCCTGCTGCTCGACGCCCCCGGCGCCGTCCCGCTGCGGGTCGAGGCGCCGACCGCCGAGCGCGGCGACCCGCTGGCCGATGTGCACGTCTGGGGCACGCCCCTCCAGGCCGCCGAGGCCGCCAAGGAGGCGCACTCCTGGTTCACCTCGCTGTTCGGCACCGATCTGCGCCTGGTGCACCTGGACGACCCGCGCCGCCGCCCGACGGACCCCGAGTACGCCCCCGGCGAGACGGTCAGCCTGGCCGACGGCTATCCGCTGCTGCTCACGAGCACCGCCTCGCTGGCCGACCTCAACGCGCGGATCGCCGCCGACCACCCGGACGACCCGCAGCGGGGCGCGGCACTGCCGATGACGCGGTTCCGCCCCAACCTGGTCGTCGAGGGCGGCGAGCCCTGGGCGGAGGACGGCTGGCGGCGCATACAGGTCGGCGAGGTGGTCTTCCGGGTCGTCAAGCCGTGCGGCCGCTGCGTGGTCACCACCACCGACCAGGAGACCGCCACCCGGGGCGTCGAGCCGCTGCCCGCCCTGGGGCGCCACCGCCGCTTCGGCAAGCGGCTGGTCTTCGGTCAGCACCTCGTCCCGGAGCACCCGGACGGCGACCTGGTCGGCACCCTGCGCATCGGGGACCCGGTCACCGTACTGGAGCAGGGACCGCGCCCGCTGCCCCGCGGCTGACCGGCCGGCCCGACTTCCGGCGACCGGGCACGGCACACCGCGGCGGAGGCGCTACGGTGGGGCGACGGCACCGCCCGCGGCCGTCCCCGCGGGCGCCGCGGCACGGCCGGACGAGAGGTGGGGACGCGTTCCGCTATGGGAGAGCACAGGGTCCGAGTCACGCAGGACAGCGGCTCCCGCTGGCGGCGGCGCACGGGCGAGTACGACACCCTGGCGGCGGCGGTCGACGCCGCCGAGCCCGGGGACACCGTGACCGTACCGGCCGGCACCTACCGGGAGAATCTGGTCCTCGACAAGCCGCTGACGGTGACCGGCTCCGGCGCGCCCGGCACCGTCCGGATCGAGCCGGCCGGCGGCCCGGCGCTGACCCTGCTCGCCGCCGCCTCGGTGCACGGCCTGGTGCTGGAGAGCCATGACACCTCGTCGGCGGCCGTGCTGGTCGACGGGCCCGCCGCCACCGCCGAACTGACCGGCTGCCGGATCGGCACCGTCTCGGCCGTCGGCATCGAGGTGCGCGGCGGGGCCCGCGCCACCGTGCGCCGCTGCGGCGTGGAGAACCCCGGCGGCCTGGGCATCCGGGTCCGCGACGCCGCCTCGGCCGTCTTCGAGGAGTGCGAGGTCTCCGCCGCCGGACAGGCCGGCGTGGCGGTGCTGGAGGGCGCCTCCGCCCTGCTGGACCGCACCCGCATCCACCACGCCTCGGGCGCCGGGCTGCTGCTCACCGGCGAGGGCAGCACCGCCGAGGCGGTCGGCTGCGAGATCTACGAGATCGACGGCACCGGCGTGCAGGCGGAGGCCCGCGCCGCCGGGCGGCTGACCGACTGCGAGGTGCACCGGGCCGCCGGGAACGGCATCACCCTGGACACCGGCGCCGTCCTCGCCCTCACCGGCACCCGCATCCACGACGTCCCGGAGAACGGCGTCGACCTGCGCGGCCGCTCGGTGCTCACCCTGGAGCAGAGCTCCATACGGTCCTTCGGCCGCAACGGCCTGTCCGTCTGGGACGCGGGCACCCGCGCCGAGGCGTCCTCCTGCGAGCTGCACGACAGCACCGGCGACTACCCGGCCATCTGGATCAGCGACGGCGCCCGGGTCTCGCTCACCGACTGCCGGGTGCACGACGTGCCCGACGCGCTGTTCGTCCTGGACCGCGAGTCGCACGCCGAGGTCGTCGACTGCACCCTCGCCCAGATCCGCAGCTCCGCCGTCTCGGTGAGCGGCGGCGCCACCGTGCGGCTGGACCGCTGCCGGGTCCAGGACGCCGGCACCGGCCTGTGGTTCCGCGACCACGGCAGCGGCGGCACCCTGGACGACTGCGAGATCGCGGACGTGGCGACCGGCATCATCGTCGCCCGGGGCGCCGACCCGGTGGTCCGCTCCTGCACGGTGCGCGGCAGCTCCGACGCCGCCGTGTACGTCTCGGGGGGCGGCCGGGGCACCTTCGAGGACTGCCGGGTCTCGCACGGCAAGGGCTACGGCTTCCACGTCATCGACGGCTGCCGGACCGTCATCTCCCGCTGCCGCGCCGAGCAGAACGCGCGCGGCGGCTTCGAGTTCGCCGAGCCCGGCCCGGTGGTCGAGGAGTGCAGCAGCGACGACCTGCGGCCGCAGACCGCCACGGCCACCGCCGCGCGCCGCTCGGTCAGCGACCACGCGGCGGGCGCCGGCGGCATCCTGGGCGGTGGGGGTCCGGCCGGTGGAGCTCTGGGCGCCGGGGGTCTGCCGGGCGGCGCGCCGCTGGTCGACTCCACCGCCGGGATCGCCCCGCTGCCGGACTGCCGCCCCGCCGACGAGGCGCTGGCCGACCTGGACGCGCTGATCGGCCTGGACACCGTCAAGCAGGAGGTCCGTACGCTGATCGACCTGATCTCGGTCGGCCGCAGGCGGCGGCAGGCCGGGCTCAAGGCGCCCTCGCTCCGCCGCCACCTGGTCTTCACCGGCTCCCCCGGCACCGGCAAGACCACCGTCGCCCGGCTCTACGGCGAGATCCTGGCCGCGCTGGGCGTGCTGCAACGCGGCCACCTGGTGGAGGTCGCCCGGGTCGACCTGGTCGGTGAGCACATCGGCTCCACCGCGCTGCGCACCTCCGAGGCGTTCGACCGGGCGCGCGGCGGGGTGCTCTTCATCGACGAGGCGTACGCGCTGGCGCCGGAGGACGGCGCCCGGGACTTCGGCCGCGAGGCGGTCGACACCCTGGTCAAGCTGATGGAGGACCACCGCGACGAGGTGGTGGTGATCGTGGCTGGCTACACCGCCGAGATGGAACGCTTCCTCGCCTCCAACCCCGGCGTGGCCTCGCGCTTCTCCCGTACCGTCTCCTTCCCCGACTACTCGGCGGAGGAGTTGCTGCGGATCACCCGCAGCCAGTGCGCGGAACACGAGTACCGGCTCGACGACGCGACCGCCGCCGCGCTGCTGGACCACTACGCCGCCCTCGACCGGGGCCCGTCCTTCGGCAACGGCCGGACCGCCCGGCAGGTCTTCGAGACCATGGTCGAACGGCACGCGGTCCGCGTCGCCCAACTCCCCGACCCCTCCACCGAGGAGCTCCAACTCCTCCTCCCCCAGGACCTCCCCTAGCCGGGGATGGCCGACGGGGCGGCCGGGGGGCCGCCGGGGGTGCAGGTTGCTCAACGTTGGCGGCTTCAGGGCTGTGCGGGATTGGTCGCGCAGTTCCTCGCGCCCCTGAGGTGGTGCGGGGTTGCTCAACGTCTAAAACCTCAGGGTCGTGCGGGGGTGGTCGGGTGGTTGAGGTGGGTGAGGAGGAGGGTGCGTTCGTGGGCGAAGGTGGGGTCGGCCTGGTAGTCGGAGTGGGCGTCGATCCCGGTGGGGAGCGGGTTGGCGGCCGTACGGGCGTAGCTGAGCGGGTCGAGGAGGGGCGGGGCGTCCACCGAGGGGATGCGGACCGGGCCGCCGATCGGGTCGGTGTGGCGGTAGAGGTTACGCCAGGCAGGGGTGTGCAGCCGCAGCCGCTCCAGGTCGTCGGCGCCCATGAACGCGGGGAAGAACCTGCCGTACAGCCGCCGCAGCGGTGAGCCGTAGCTGAGCAGCCCCACCTGGAGCCGGACGGCCTCGGGGAGCTGCCACAGCGCGGCGGCGGCGATGACCGTGCCCTGGGAGTGCGCCGAGACCACCACCGTGCGCGCCGGGTCGTGGCCGCACCAGGTCCGTACCCGGGAGACCAGGTCCGGTACGGCGCGCTCGGCGTAGCAGGGCGGCGCGAAGGGGTGTGCGGCGCGCGGCCAGAAGGTGCCGATGTCCCAGAGGATGCCGATGGTCCGCCGGGCCCCGGCGCCCTTGTACGCGCGGCGGCCGAGCGCGACCAGGGTCACCACGACGGTGCCGATCAGCCAGGAGCCCAGCGCCTGGGCGGTGTCGGTGACGTACGCGATCACGGCGGGCGTGCCGTCGGCGGCGGCGGCCGGGGCGGCGTGGTTGAGCAGCGAGCCGATCAGCGAACCGGTGCAGCCCAGCAGGGCGAGCAGCGCCACTGCGCCGATCAGCGCGGGCCCGGAGTCGGTGAGCCGGGCCCTGGCCAGCGCACCGGCGATGGCGGCGGACCGCTCGGGGCTCGCCTCGGCGGGGTCGACGTGGTACTCGGCGGCCACCTGCCCGGCCAGCCGGTGCTGCTGGAGCGTCATCCGGGCGGCGACCAGCAGCAGCAGACCCGCGACCGCGAGCAGCACCACGGGCAGGCAGACGGCGTGCCAGCTGAGCAGCGACGGCGGCCCGGGGCGGGCGGCCCGGGGTTCGCCGGAGCCGGTGGTCCGGTCCAGCCAGTCGGCGACCCAGACGACCGCGCCGGAGGTGAACAGCACGCCGAGGCCGCAGGCGAGCATCGCGGTGACCGGCCCGCCCAGGCCGCGCAGCGCCGGCCCGTCCGGGCCGCCGAAGCCGGGTGCGGACAGCGTCCCCGCAGCGGGCGGCGCGGCGGCGGCGCGGTCTTCCGCCGTGACCCGGCCGGGCCGCCGGGCGAGGAGGGCGGCCGCGCCGGCCAGCCCCAGGACGAGCGCGAGTTGGGCGGCCGCCAGCACGGTGAAGGTGAGCGCGGCGCCGGGAAGCAGCCCGCTGGTGGTCCAGTCGGGTCGGCTCCAGCCGCTGTAGGGCAGGGTCGCCAGGCAGACGCCGAGGGCGGCCCAGTGCAGTCGGCGGATCGCCGGTCCGGTGGGCCGGTCGTCCAGGATGTCCTCCCGGCGCACGCTGCGTACCAGCACCACCAGCACCGTGACGGCGACGGCGGCGACCAGCGCGGCCAGCAGCGCACCGGCGCCGAGCAGCAGGGCGGACCCCGCGCGGCCGGCGTCGTGGCGCAGCGTCGGCAGCAGCACGGCGGCGGCGACGGTGGCCAGCGCGGCGGCGAGATGGGCGATCCGCAGCCGCCCGACGGCCCGTTTGCCGTACCAGAAGCCGGTCAGTTCCATCGGTGCTTCGCGCGGCTCGGCGGTCGGGCCGTCGTCCGGCTGGTGCGCCTCGAAGGCGCTCCAGGTGCGGTGCGAGAGCAGGCCGAGCAGGGCGACCAGGGCGACCGGCGGCAGGGCGCCGAGGGCGAGTCGGCGGCCGGGCTGGTGCCACCAGGTGTGCGGGGTGGCGGTGAAGCGCAGCCAGCTCTGGTGGGCGGCGCAGGCGGGGCTGCCCGCGCACTGCCAGGCGAACAGGTCCATAGCGACCTCGCAGGCGCCTGCGGCGAGCAGCACGGTGAGTGCCAGGGCCAGCAGCCGTAGCAGCAGGTCGTACGCGGTGTTGGTGCGGCACAGCCGACCGGCGCTGCCGGGCGGCCGCATCCAGTGCGCGAGGTTGACGACCATGAAGGGGAGCAGCAGCAGCCACAGGGCGCGGGTGGCGTCGCCCGAGGTCATGCCGGACCAGCAGTACGCCTCCTGGAGGGGCGTGTCGCGGTAGTCCTGCGGGTGGTCCTCGGCGTGCAGGTCGCGGTGGCGGCGGTAGACGCCCGCGGTGTCGTCGCCGAGGATGCGTACGGGGTGGGAGTCGCCCAGCATGCTGCCCGGGGTGGCGCCGCCGACGCCGTGCACCAGCAGTTCCAGCGCGGGCGCGGCTGCCGCCCCGGGTCCGGGTGCCGCTCCGGGTGCCGGTGACGGTGACGGTGCCGGTGCGGGTGTGGGTGTGGGTATGGACGCTGCTGCGGCGGGGCCGCGGGGCTGGTCCGGTGTCTGGGTCATGGTGCCGCCTCCCCCGAGGTGGTGACGTACCGTCAGTCCGGTCGTAGCGGTCCGCCAGAGGGATGGTTCCGTTGCGAAGCGGCCCGCACACGCTCCGCACCCGAACCGCAATCCACCCGGGGGCGTGAACGCGGCGGCGGGCGCCGTGGAGCGTGACCGCGCTCCGGCGGGCGTGCGACGATGGGCCGGACATCCGGGGCGATGCGGAAGGCGGGTCGGCGTCCTTGACCGAGAACGGCAATCTCCTGGCCGAGCAGCGCCGGGCGCTGATCGTGGACGAGGTGCGGCGGCGCGGGGGCGTACGCGTCAATGAGCTGACCGCGCGGCTGGGTGTCTCGGACATGACGATCCGCCGGGACCTGGACGCGCTGGCCCGGCAGGGCGTGGTGGCGAAGGTGCACGGCGGGGCGGTGCCGGTGGAGGAGGCGCGCACCCATGAGCCCGGGTTCGAGGCCAAGTCGTCGCTGGAGCCGACGGCCAAGGAGGGGATCGCCCGCGCTGCCGCGCGGCTGGTGCCGCCCGGCAGCGCGGTGGCGCTCTCCGGCGGCACCACCACCTATGCGCTCGCCCACCGGCTGACCCAGGTGGCGGGCCTGACCGTGGTCACCAACTCGGTGCGGGTGGCGGACGTCTTCGAGCAGGCGCTGCGGCAGGGCGGCGACGCGGGGACGACGGTGGTGCTGACCGGCGGGGTGCGTACGCCGTCCGACGCGCTGGTGGGCCCGATCGCGGACCGGGCGATCCGCTCGCTCCACTTCGACCTGCTCTTCCTGGGCTGCCACGGCCTCTCGCCGGAGGCGGGGCTCTCCACGCCCAACCTGGCGGAGGCGGAGACCAACCGGGGTTTCGTGGCGTCCGCGCGGCGGCTGGTGGTGGTGGCCGACCACACCAAGTGGGGGACGGTGGGCCTGTCCACCTTCGCCGCGCTGGCCGAGGTGGACACCTGGGTGACCGACGCGGGGCTGTCGGAGGAGGCTCGGGCGACCGCCCGGGAGCACGTCGGGGAACTGGTCCTGGCCGACTGAGCACGCCCCCGAGGCACCCTCGCGGCCCGGCACCCGCTCGCCGTACCATGGGCGCCCCGGTCCGGGGCGGCCCCCGGGCCGCTGTCCACGGAGTGGAGGGCGGCGCTATGGTACGGCACCTGCGACCAGAGACAACGGACTTCCTGGACCGCGCCCCGCTGAGACTGCTCTTCTCCGCCCTGCTGGCGGCGCCGCCCGAGGCGGTCTTCCGGGAGCTGGCGGAGGTTCCGGAGGGGTGGCCGCGCTGGTTCCGCCAGGTCGCGTCGGTGGAGTACGTGGGCGATCCGCCGTACGGGCAGGGCAGCTGCCGCCGCGTCCGGCTGATCGGCGGCGGCCGGTTCGTGGAGACGGTGCTGGTCCAGGAGCCGGGGCGGCGCTTCGTCTACCGGGTGGAGGAGACCAGTGCGCCGGGCGTGCTGGCGCTGCTGGAGGAGTGGCGGCCGACGCCGTCCCCGTACGGCGGCACCCGGCTCCAGTGGACGGTGGCGCTGGACGCCCGGCAGCCGCTGCGGGCCGGCTGGGGCGCCACCCGGCCGCTGCTGGCGCGGGCGTTCCGGCGGGCGGCGCGGCGGCTGGACGCCCGGATCGCGGGCGCCGCCGCAGCTCACTGACCGGCCGTCAGCCGGTGGACCGTCAGCCCAGCCAGTCGCCGCCGGCCAGGAAGCGGTCGAGCACGGCGGCGTACGGGGCGATGTCGATGCCCTGCTCCGCGAGCCAGTCGTCGGAGTAGTACTTGTCGAGGTAGCGGTCGCCGGGGTCGCAGAGCAGGGTGACCAGGCTGCCGCGCCGCCCGGCGGCGCGCATCTCGGCGACGATCTTGAGTGCGCTCCACAGCCCGGTGCCGGTGGAGCCGCCCGCCCGGCGGCCGAGCACCGCTTGCAGGGTGCGCACGGCGGCGACCGACGCACCGTCAGGGACCCTCATCATCCGGTCGATGGCGCCCGGCACGAAGCTGGGCTCGATCCGGGGCCGCCCGATGCCCTCGATCCGGGAGCCCCGGTCGCAGCGCACACCCAGGTCGCCGCTCACCCAGCCGTCGAAGAAGCAGGAGTTCTCCGGGTCGGCCACGCAGATCCGGGTGTCGTACTGCTGGAAGCGCACATAGCGGCCGATGGTGGCGGAGGTGCCGCCGGTCCCCGCCGTGGCGACGATCCAGGCGGGCTCCGGGTAGCGCTCCATCCGCAGCTGGGCGTAGATCGACTCCGCGATGTTGTTGTTGCCGCGCCAGTCGGTGGCCCGCTCCGCGTAGGTGAACTGGTCCATGTAGTGGCCGCCGGTCTCCGCCGCGAGCCGGGCGGAGACCTCGTACACGGTGCGGGGGTCGTCGACCAGGTGGCAGGTGCCGCCCTGGAACTCGATCAGGCTGATCTTCTCGCAGCTGGTGGTGCGCGGCATGACGGCGATGAAGGGCACCCCGATCAGCCCGGCGAAGTACGCCTCGGAGATGGCGGTGGAGCCGCTGGACGCCTCGATGACCGGCTTGCCGGGGCGGACCCAGCCGTTGCACAGGGCGTGCAGGAAGAGCGAGCGGGCCAGCCGGTGCTTGAGGCTGCCGGTGGGGTGGGTGGACTCGTCCTTGAGGTAGAGGTCGATGCCCCAGGTGTCGGGCAGCGGGAAGCGCAGCAGATGGGTGTCGGCGGAGCGGTTGGCGTCCGCCTGGACCTTGCGCACGGCCTCCTTGAGCCAGGCCCGGTACGCGTCGTCGGAGCGGTCGACGTCGGCGGTCGCCACCGCCCGGTGGTCTCCCGGGTCGTCTGCCATGCCGTCTGCCATGCCGTCGGCCTCCTGGTGGCTTCGGTGGGTCGCTGCGACTCCATCCGGTCGGAGTCATAGCGTAACAGTTGATCACCATAAGTGACTGTTACCTACGACCCATGCGCCCCTTATGCAACCCCCCGCACTCCTCATGGCCCACTTGGGGTGGCCCACCCCCGGCCACCGGCCCGTTTCCGCCGTGCGCTCCCCGGTGCAGCATCGCGCCCGCGCGTGCGCAAGTTGCGGAACCCCGGCACCGGGGAGAGTCTTGTCATCATCGCGTTCCGTTGCGACCCAGACACTCTGCGCGTTCGGGAGTCAAGCAGCGCGCAGCCGGCCCCACCTCGGAGGGAGTCGTCGCGTCATGGAGGATCGGGTCAGGAAGTACGAACTGCGGCTGACCGCAGTCCCGAACCGCTTCGAAGCCGTGCGCCGTATCACCTCGGCGCACCTCCGGTACTGGAGATTCGCCCCGCTGGTCGACTCCGCCCTGCTCGGCCTCACCGAGCTGCTGGCCAACGTCCACCAGCACGCCCGCGGCAGCGGGGAGTGCGTCCTGGAACTCAGGGCCACCGCCGACCGCCTCACCGTCTCGGTACACGACACCGACCCGACGCCCCCGGTGGCCCGCGAGGCCGACCTCTGGGAGGTCAGCGGCCGGGGGCTGGCCATCGTCGCCGCGCTCAGCAAGGAGTGGGGCTCCGACCCCGAGCCGCGCGGCGGCCTGGGCGGCAAGGTCGTCTGGTTCTCACTCGGCGCCGACCCGGTGCTGCCGGAACCGCCCACCGCACCCCCGGCCCGCCGGGCGGTCGCCCACCAGCGGGTCACCGTGGACCCGTTGGTGCCCGCCGCTTCGGTGCGCACCGCGCTGCCGCCGCCGGCCGGCGGCGAGGCCGGCCCGTACGAGCCGGAACTGCCGGACCGGGCGTACCCGGTGGCCGTACCGCAGCACTGAGCCGGCGCAGACGGCGACACCGCACCACAGACCACCGGCCGGGCAACGGGCGGCGGACGACCCCCAGGGGCCGCCCGCCGCCCGTCCGCATGACCGGGGCGGGCCGTCGCGACCGTCGCGAAGCCCCGGGAATGAAAATGACAACCATGTCGCTATAGTGGGCATCCCGCACCGCAGGAGGGAGTCCACCCGCATGGCACGCAACGACATCCGCCCGATCATCAAGCTCCGGTCGACGGCCGGCACCGGGTACACCTACGTGACCCGCAAGAACCGCCGCAACGACCCCGACCGGCTGACGCTGCGCAAGTACGACCCGGTGGTCCGCCGCCATGTGCCGTTCCGCGAAGAGCGCTGACCCCCGCGCCACCCCGACGACCCCAGCCCGACGACCCCGCCCGACAACCCCGGCCCGACAACCCAGGAGGCTGCACCGTGAAGCCCGGCATCCACCCCGAGTACCGCCCCGTCGTCTTCCGCGACCGCACGGCGGACTTCGCCTTCCTGACCCGCTCCACCGCCACCAGCGACCGCACGGTGGAGTGGCAGGACGGCAACACCTACCCCGTCGTCGACGTGGAGATCTCCTCCGCGAGCCACCCGTTCTACACCGGGCGCAGCCGGGTGCTGGACACGGCGGGTCGCGTGGAGCGCTTCGAGCGCCGCTACGGCCGGCGCTGACCGGTTCGCCCGGGGGTCGCCGCAGTCGCGGCGGCCCCCGTTCATGCTGCGGCAATGCAAGCGCTCAGCTGTCCATCGAAGAGTCACTCCCCTGCAAATCCTTCGTCACAACCGAGTGGCAGCCTTGGAGTCAAAGGAAGACCCGAGGAAGGAACCGCAATGAGTGAGCTTTCCCTGCTGTTCACTGTCGCCAAGACCCTGCCCGGCGCCGACACCGGAGCCGGCACTCCGCCCCGCATCCCGGGCCACGAGGCCGACCGGCTGGCGAGCCTGCCGGCCGCCCCGGCGACCGGCCGGGCCGCCGCCAAGCCCGCCGCACGGCGGCGGCGCGGCAGTACCGGGCGCGGCCTGCGCGCGCTACTGCCGGCCCGGTCCGCCGCAGCGCCGCCGGCCTGACGACCGGGGCGGCAGTGCCGCCCCGGTCACAGGTGGCCGATTGCGGCCGCACCAGCCATTGAGAGCGCTCTCAGTGATCCGCTACCCTCCTGGCTCCGGCACCATTCCGAGTCGCCGGAACACCAGGAGGACCACCGTGGACAGCCTCACCAAACGCCGACCGCCGCAGCAGCAGCTCCAGGCGTGGCTGCATGGCGCCCTGGGCCCGCAGGCCGTGATCGCGGAGAGCACCGAGTGCACCGACGGCTGGTTCAACGCCGTGTACGCGATCACCCTGGCGGACGGCCGCGAGTGCGTGGTCAAGGTCGCCCCGGCGCCCGGGTTGAAGCTGCTGCGCTACGAGGTGGACCTGCTGCACACCGAGGCGCACTTCTACCGGCAGTCGGCGGGGACCGGCATGCCGCACGCCGAGCTGCTGCACGCCGACCTGGATGAGGGGTTCCTGCTGCTGGAGCGGTTGCGCGGCAAGCCGCTCGAACACGTCCGCGAGGGCATGTCCCCGGCGGTGCTGGCAGGCGTACGGCACCAGTTGGGCGCCGCCGCCGCGCGGCTGCACACCGCCACCGGACCGGCCTTCGGCTATCCGCGCCGCGACGGGCACACCCGGTCGGACAGCTGGCGCACCTCGTTCCTGACCATCATCGACGACATCCTCACCGACGCCGCCGAGCTGGGCACCGAGCTGCCCGCGCCACCCGACCGGATCGCGGAGCTGATCGGCCGTCACGCGGACGCGCTGGACGAGGTCACCCGGCCCTCCCTGGTGCACTTCGACCTCTGGGACGGCAACGCCTTCGTCCTGCCGCAGCCCGACGGCTCCTGGCGGCTGGAGGGGATCATCGACGGCGAGCGGGCCTTCTACGGCGATCCACTGGCCGAGTTGGTCTCGCTGGCGATGTTCATCGACCCGGAGGACTCGCCCGGCCTGCTGGAGGGCTACGCGGAGGGGGCCGGCGCCCCGCTGGTGCTGGACGGTCCGGCCCGGCGCAGGCTGGCGCTGTACCGGATCTACCTGGACCTGATCCTGGTCACCGAGGGGGCGACGCGCGGCTTCTCCGGCGAGGAGCATGACGGTATGCGACGTTATGTGCTGGGGTTGCTGGATGGGGAGTTGACGGCATTGGATGCGACACGCCGTCACAAATAGTACTAATTGTGGCCCTATCTCCCTAGACTGGCATCCCCGACCGAGGGAGGCGCCATGTCCGCACCGGTTTTCCGCGACGTACCGTCAGCCGAGGGATGCCTCTGCCCCTCGTGCAGCGCGGTCCGCCTGGCCGCCAACGTGCGCCGGCTGCGCCGGGCCGGGCTCGGCGGCGGCCGTGGGCACTCCCCACTGCGGCCGGTGGTGACCGTCGCGGCGGCCGGGGCGGCGGCGGGCTCGGCGCTCGGCGCGGCGGGAACCGCGCACGCCGCGCCGCCGCCCACCCCGGCCGACCTGCCGGGCGCCACCGACCTGCCGGGCGCCACCGACCTGCCGGGCGCCACCGATCTGCCCGCCCCCACCGATCTGCCGGGCACCACCCGGCCCGTGGTGCTGGGCGCGGGCGGCACCGGTGCGGCCCGGCCCGCCGCCCTGGAGCTCACCCGGACCGAGATCCTGGCTCGGGCGGCGGGCTGGCTGGGCTCCGCCGTCCCGTACAGCCAGTCCGGCTACCGCGACGGCTACCGCACCGACTGCTCCGGCTTCGTCTCCATGGCCTGGGGCCTGAGCGGCAGCGCCTGGACGGGCAACCTGGCCGACTTCGGGGTGCCGATCGCCAAGGACGACCTGGCGGCCGGCGACATCCTGCTGTTCCACAACCCCGACGACCCGGCCAACGGCTCGCACGTGGTGCTGTTCGACCACTGGGCCGACACCGCGCACCGCACCTACGTCGGCTATGAGCAGGCGCCGCCGCACACCCTGCGGCGCACCATCCCGTACGGGTACTTCACCCACGCCACGCAGTACCGCGCCTACCGCTACCGGCATCTGGTCGCCGGGGACGGCTCCGGCAGCTCCTTCCCCGGCGCGGCCTCGTTCGGGCCGGGCGCCGACAACCCCGACGTCACGCTGCTGGGCTCGCTGCTGGTGGCCCGGGGCGGCGGGCGGTTCTACCCCGAGGGGCCGGGGTCCGCCTGGAGCGAGGCGGACCGGGCGGCCACCGCCGCCTTCCAGCGCGCCCAGGGCTGGCAGGGCGACGAGGCCGACGGACTGCCCGGCCCGGACACCTGGCGGCTGCTGGTCACCGGGCGCGGCCGGGACATCCCCGCCGACGAGGTGCCGCCCTTCCCGGGCGCCGAGTCCTTCGGGCCGGGCCGGTCCGGTGACCCGGTGCTCGCGGTCGGGCGGCAGCTGGTGGCGCGCGGCTACGGGAACCACTACCGGGTGGGGCCGGACCCGGTGTGGACCGAGGCGGACCGGCTCAACGTACGGGACTTCCAGCACGCCCAGGGCTGGCACGGCTCCGAGGCCGACGGACTGCCGGGCCCGGACACCTGGTCCCGGCTGTTCGGCTGACGGCCGGCGTGGGGAAGGCTGGGGGGATGCTCATCATCGTCGGCGGCCTGCCCGCCACCGGTAAGACGACCCTCTCCCGGCTGCTCGCCCGGCAGCTCGGCGCCGTCCACCTGCGCATCGACACCATCGAGCAGGCGATCGTCCGCTCCGGTCTGGCCCGGCAGCCGCTGGGACCGGCCGGGTACGCGGTCGGCTACGCCCTGGCCGAGGACCAGCTGCGGCAGGGGCTGGACGTGGTCGCGGAGTCGGTGAACCCGCTGGCCGTCACCCGCGACGCCTGGCGCGACACCGGCCTGCGGGCCGGGGTGCCGGTGGCCGAGGTGGAGCTGGTCTGCTCCGACCCGGCCGAACACCGCCACCGGGTGACCAGCCGCACCCTGGACATCCCCGACCTGCGCTCCCCGACCTGGGACGAGGTGGTCCACCGCCCGTACGAGCCATGGGAGCGCGACCACATCGTGCTGGACACCGCCGCCCGCACCGTCCCGGACTGCCTGGCCGAACTCCGGCACCGGCTCGCCGCCCTGACTGCGAACCAGGCCCCGGACCAGGCCCCGGACCAGGCGGCGGACTGCGGCCCGGCCGATCCCCGACGGCGCCGACCGTCCGGCCCCGGCACGGGCCGTCAACCGGGTGCGGCGGCCGACAGCGGGTCGTCCAGGTAGGGCTGCCAGGCCAGTTCGGCGGCGCCGGTCAGGTCGGGGCGGTCCAGGGCGGCGGCGAGGACCGGGATGCTGCCGCTGCGGCCCCAGAGCGAGCGGCGGGCGAGGGCTTCGGGCAGCCGTTCGGGGGCGGCGGCCAGCAGGTCCTGGTGGAGGCCGCCGAGGACGACCCGGTCCGGGTTGAGGATGTCGACCAGTCCGGCCAGGCCGATGCCCAGCCGGTCCGCCACCAGGTCCACGGCGGCGCGGGCGGCCGGGTCGTGGGCGGCGGCCCGGGTGACGGTCCGGGCCCGTTCCAGCAGGGGTTCCCCGGTGTCGGGGGGCAGCCCGGCGGCGGCCAGCAGCGCTGGCGGGTCCGCCTCGACGTTCAGGCAGCCGCGCCGGCCGCAGGGGCAGCGGCGGCCGCCCGGCGCGACCAGCAGCTGCCCGACCTCCAGCGCCAGCCCGGCACTGCCGGTGTACAGCCGACCGTCCACCACCAGCGCGCCGCCGACGCCCCGGTGCCCGGAGGTGACGTACAGCAGGTGCCGGGCCCCGCACCCGGCGCCGTGCCGGTGCTCGGCGAGCGCCGCGAGGTTGGCGTCATTGGCGACCCGGGCGGGCAGCGGGCCGTACGGGGTGGGGGCGGCGCGGGCCAGCCGCGCGGCGAACAGTTCCGCCACCGGGGCGCCGCTGGGCCAGTCCAGGTACATGGCGGCCGGCGCGGTGCCGTCCGGTTCGGTGACCGGGGTCGGTACGGCGAGCCCGGCGCCCAGACAGCGCCGGGGGCTCGCGGCCACCAGGCGGGCGCCCGCCTCCGCGACCGCGCGCAGCACCCGCCCGGGGTCGCCCGGGTGGGGCAGCGGCAGGTCGACCGGCTCCCCGACGGTGCCGCCGAGGCCGGCCAGCGCGACGGTGAAGCCGTCGGCGTGGATCTGCGCGGCGAGCACCACCGGGCCGGCCGGGTCGACGGCCAGCCGGTGCGAGGGCCGGCCGCGGCCGCCCCCGGCGGGCCGGGAGTCGACGGTGACCAGCCCCAGTGCCGCCAGCTCCGCCGCCACCGCCCCGGCGGTGGCGCGGGTGACCGCCAGCGCGCCGGTGAGCGCCGAGCGGGTGGGGGCCTGACCGGTGTGGATCAGGGCGAGGGCGGGCCCGAGCAGGGTGCGGCCCCGGTCCGGAGCGGGCCGGGCGGCACGGCGCGGTGGGCCGGGCAACGGTCTTGTCGGCGTGTGCGGCACGCCCCTATTCTGTCTTTGTGCCGCCATTGAACAAAATACCTGTCAGCCCGGACTCCGATCCCCTGCGGCGCATCCTCCGGGGCCGCATCCGATCCGCTGCCTCCGCCCGGCCCGCAGGAGCCGCCGGCACCCCCGCGACCACCGGGTCCGCCTGGACGCCGCTGCGCATCCTCATCACCGTCTTCTTCGCCACCGACGGCTTCCTCTTCGCCGCCTGGGTGGTCCGCGTCCCCGCCGTCAAGGCGCAGGTGCACGCCTCCCCCAGCGCCCTCGGGCTCGCCCTGCTCTGCATCTCCGGCGGCGCGGTCGCCACCATGGCCGTGGTCGGCCGGCTCTGCGTGCGCTACGGCAACCACCCGGTCAGCGTCGGCTCCGCGCTGCTGCTGAGCATCGCCGTCGCCCTGCCCGCGCACGCCCACACCGTGGTCGCCCTCGGTGCGGCGCTGCTGCTCTTCGGCGCCGGGTACGGAGCGCTGAACGTCGCCATGAACAGCGCCGCCGTGGACGTCGTCGCCGCCGTCCGACGCCCGGTCATGCCGACCTTCCACGCCGCGTACAGCCTGGGCGCGCTCTGCGGCGCGGGCGTCGGCGGGCTGCTGGCCGACCGGCTGACCACCGCCTGGCACCTGGGGCTCGCCGCCCTGTTCGGACTGGCCGTCACCGCCGTCGCCGGGACCCTGCTGCTCCGTACGCCGACGCCGGTCCGGACCACCGTACGGAACGAGGCCACGGCCACCCGCTCCGGCAACCGGCAGCTCCAGGTGCTGGTGGTGCTGCTCGGCCTCACCGCGCTCTGCACCTCGTACGGCGAGGGGGCGCTGGCCGACTGGGCGGCGCTGCACCTCACCGACGACCTGCACACCGGGGCGGGGCTGGCGGCGGCCGGGTACGGCGCCTTCGCGTTCGCCATGACGGCGGGTCGGCTCGGCGGCACCTGGCTGTCGATGCGGTTCGGGCAGAGCCGGGTGATGATCGGCGGCGGGCTGCTGGCCTGCGCCGGGATGCTGACGGCCGCCCTGGCGCCGTCGGTGCCGCTGGCCCTCGGCGGCTTCGTCCTGGTCGGCATCGGCCTGGCCAACACCTTCCCGCTCGCCATCGCCCGCGCCGGGGCGCTCACCGGGCCGCCCGGCGTGGCCACCGCCTCCACCCTCGGCTACGCGGGCATGCTGATCGGCCCGCCGGTGATCGGCTTCCTCGCGGACGGCTTCGGCCTGCCGACCGCCCTCACCACCGTGGCCGCCCTGGCCGCCGTCGCCGCCGCCATCGTGATCGGCACCGACCGCAGCCCCGCCGCCCGCCAATCCCCCTGACGCTCAGCCTCGCACCCCCACCCACCCCGGGGCGCGAGGAACTGCGCGACCAACCCACCACCCCCGCAGAACACCACCCCCACAGCACCCCCCACCACCCCAAAAGCACCCCGCCCCGCCCCCGGCCTCAGCATCAACCCCCCGCCGCCCCCTCCTCCCCCTCGGCCTGCCCAGGCAGACGCAGATCCCACCCCACCAGCGCCCGCAACTGCTCCGCCGTCACCCCCTCCGGCACCGGCCGAGGCGGCGCCGTACGGATCGGCGGCTCCCACCCCTCCTCCGGAGTCCACCGCCGCACCACCCTGGCCGGCGCCCCGGCCACCACGCTGTGGTCGGGAATCTCTCCCCGCACCACCGCCCCCGCCGCCACCACGACATTGCGCCCGAGCCGGGCCCCCGGCAGGATCACCGCGCCGGTGCCGATCCAACTGCCGGACCCGATCTCCACCGGCTCGTTGCGCGGCCACTGCTTGCCGATCGGCAGCTCAGGATCGCGGTACTCATGGCCCTGGTCGGTGATGTAGACACGCGGGCCGGTCCACACGTCGTCGCCCAGCACGATCGACTGGTGGCCCACGATGTGGCTCTCCCGCCCGATCACGCAGCCCCCACCGATCCGTACGATCGGCTCCGGACCCAGGTCGAGGCCGGGCAGGAAGCCCGCCGACAGGGTGACCTGCTCACCGATGATGCAGAACGGGCCCAGCTCGATCCACTGCTCGTTGAAGACCGTGCCCAGCGGGAACGCCAGCCTGGTGCCGTCCCCGAGCCCGCCGAAGCGGTACGGACCGGGCCGGTCCGCCGAGACCGACCCGTGCTCCTGGACCCAGCGCCAGCCACGGTGGACCAGCCGGCCGGCGACGCGCCGGCCATGCGCGCGGGCGGCCGAGAGCAGAGCGTGGGAGAACGGCATGCCGCACACGGTAACCGTCGCGGGGCCGCCCGGACCGGTCGGGGGAGCAACCTCACACGCCCCCGCCGGCCCCGGCCCGGTCGGCCCAGCGCACCGTCCAGGACGCACGCCCGCTGCCGCACCCCGCGCCCCCGGCGCGCGCTGTCGTCGGTGAGCAGACCGGCCGGCCCCGGGCCAGGTCCGGGGCGGTCTCCCGTACGCCGGGCGTCCGCCCGTCCGCGCCGAGGAACTCCACGGCGGTCACCCGCAGCCGGCGGCGGGTGGCCCGGCTGCGGTCCTGCCACGGCGTGCGGTTGGGCCGGCCGGTCATCGGGTTCGGTGCCTGAGCCGCCGTCAGCCCACCCAGGACGGCACCCGGCGCTCCAGGAACGCCGTCATGCCCTCCCGGGCCTCCTCCGAGCCGAACAGCAGCGCCGACTGCGCCACCCGCTCCTCGCCGTCCCGGTCGAAGGAGCGCAGCACCTCCGCCGCCACCAGCCGCTTGGACTCGGCCAGGCCCTGCGGGGACGCCTTGCGCAGCCCGTCCAGGATCGGTTCCAGCGCCTGGCCGGTGTCCTCGGCGGCCAGGGTCAGCAGGCCGATCCTGGCCGCCTCCGCCGCGTCGAAGGTCTCGCCGGTGAGGTAGTAGCGGGCGGCGGCGCGCGGCTCCAGCTTGGGGCGCAGCGGCAACGAGATCACCGCCGGGGCCAGGCCGAGCCGTACCTCGGTGAAGGCGAAGCTGGCGGCGGGTCCGGCAACGGCGATGTCGCAGGCCCCGAGCAGGCCCAGGCCGCCGGCCCGGACGTGTCCGTCGGCGCGGGCGATCACGGGCTTGGGGCACTCCACCACGGCCCGCAGGATCTCGACCAGCCGGCGCGGCCCGGCGGTGGGGTCGCCGGAGGTGGCTTCGGAGAGGTCGGCCCCGGCGCAGAAGACCTTGCCGGTGTGGGTGAGGACGACGGCGCGGACGGCCGGGTCGGCGGCCGCGTCGGCGAGGCCCTGCTCCAGTTCGGCCATCAGGCGGGCGGACAGGGCGTTGCGGTTGTGCGGGGAGTCCAGGGTGAGGGTGGCCACGGCCGCCTCGACCGTGAGCCGGACGAGGCGGGCGGTGCTGCTGGGGTCGGTCATCGCGGAGGGCCTTCCGTGCCGGCGTCGTTGCCTGCGTGGTCGCGGTGGTGCTGCTGCTGCCGGTGCCACCGCCGGGGTCCGGTCCGCGCCGCGCGTGGGCCCGGGGCCGCCCACCCGGCCGCACATGTGATCACCTGCTGGGAGGTGAGCGTACTCCCCGCCCCCAGCCCGAGCGGAGCGGCCCGGCCCCCGTACCGCACGCCGGCCGCCGGTCAGCGCGGCGGGTAGCCGACCACGTTGACCGGTACGGTGTCGGTGCCCTGCGCCGGGTCGCCGTAGTCGTTGACCACGTGCTCGATCACGCCGTCACCGTTGAGGGAGACGGTCAGCACGTCGTGCAGCCTGACGCCCCGGGTGACCGGGACCTCGAAGCCGCAGGCGGCGTGGATGGACGGGTTGACGTTGAAGAAGCAGTAGCTGCCCAAGCCCCACGCCTCGTGGGTGCGGACCGAGTCCGCGACCTTGTACGCGGCCCAGCCCTTGACGCTGCGGTGCGACCAGGCGGCCTGGGTCGGCGGGTCGTACGGCATCTCGTTCTGGAAACTGCCACCGGCCACCCGCCGCCTCGGCGTCACCTGGTGCCACGGGATCGCCGCCGACCCCGTGCGGCTGCACGCCTGGGTACAGACTGAGGACTGCGCCCCGGCCGCCGAACCGCCCTCCACCGGGGACTACACCCCCGTCCTCACCCTCGGAGCCCGCCATCACCGCCAGCCCTGAACCGACCATCTGGGTCCGCGACACGATCTGCGGCCTCGGCCCCTACCGCGCCGACCTCGTGGAGACCTACTGGCGCTGGGAACAGGACCCCGCTCTGCTCGTCGGCTACGGCCGCCAGCAGCCCGAATCGCTGGAGGCCCGCACCGAGGGCATCGCCCACCAGCTCCGCGGCGACAACATCCGCTTCACCGTCTACGACCTCACCGGAGGCGCCCCGGTCCCGGCCGGGGTCACCACCCTGCTGCCCGACCCGGCGGTCCGCACCGCCGAGTACGTCGTGATGCTCGCCCCCGAGGCCCGCAGCAAGGGCCTCGGCACCGCCGCCACCCGCCTCACCCTTGATTACGCCTTCCACATCACCAACCTGCGGATGGTCTGGCTCAAGGTCCTCGCCCCCAACAAGCCCGGCATCCGTGCCTACGAGAGGGCCGGCTTCCGTACCGTCGGCACCCTCCGCCAGGCCGGCTACTGGCTCGGCCGGGTCTGCGACGAGCTGATCATGGACACCCTCGCCACCGAATTCACCGGCCCCTCGGTCATCACCCCCCTGCTTCCCGCATAGCAGCCGCCGCACCGCGCGCATCGGACGCTGACCTGCGCCAACGACCGGAGGCCGGCAGTCGAAGCCCCCGGCCGTCAGCCTGACGGCCGAGGAGAGGGGCCGGCACTTCGTCGACTTCCTCGCCCCGCTGGTCCCGCTCGACAGCCCGATGTCGAGCGCGCTGCCGCGGGAGCGCCCGAAGTGCGGGGCCGGGGCGCTGTGCTGCCCGTACGCCGTTCTGGCCGGGGTTCAGTAGGAGCGGGGGAGGCGAAGGGTGTGCTGGGCGACGAAGTTGAGGATCATCTCGCGGCTGACCGGGGCGACCCGGCCGGCCCGGGAGACGGCCAGCAGGGCGGCGAGGCCGTACTCCTGGGTGAGGCCGTTGCCGCCCAGGGTGTGGACGGCCTGGTCGACGGCGTGGGCGCCGGCTTCGGCGGCGGCGTACTTGGCCATGTTGGCGGCCTCTCCGGCGCCCGCGTCGTCGCCGTGGTCGTACAGGTGGGCCGCCTTCTGCATCATCAGCCGGGCCAGCTCCAGTTCGATCCGGGCCTGGGCCAGCGGGTGGGCGATGCCCTGGTGGGCGCCGATGGGCTGCTGCCAGACGGTGCGGTCCCGGGCGTAGTCGACGGCCTTGCCCAGGGCGTGCCTGCCGATGCCGACCGCGAACGCCGCCGCCATGATCCGCTCGGGGTTGAGCCCGGCGAACAGCTGGAGCAACCCGGCGTCCTGGTCCCCGATCAGCGCGTCAGCGGGCAGCGCCACGTCGTCCAGGAAGACCTGGTACTGGTACTCGGGGGAGACGATCTCCATCGGGATGCGGCGGTACTCCAGCCCCGGCGCGTCCACCGGCACGGTGAACAGGGCCGGCCGGAGCCGGCCGGTCCTGGTGTCCTCGGTGCGGCCGACGACGAGTACGGCGTCGGAGCCCTCGATGCCGGAGACGAACACCTTGCGGCCGGTCAGCCGCCAGCCGTCCGGGGTGCGGCGGCCGACGGTGGCCAGCCGGTGGGAGTTGGAGCCCGCCTCCGGCTCGGTGATCGCGAACGCCATCCGGACGCTGCCGTCCGCGAAGCCGGGCAGCCAGCGGCGGCGCTGCTCCTCGGTGCCGAAGCGGGCGATGATGCTGCCGCAGATCGCGGGCGTGACCACCAGCATCAGCAGCGGGCAGCCCGCCGCGCCCAGTTCCTCCAGCACGATGGACAGTTCGTAGCAGCCGGCCCCGCCGCCGCCGTACTCGACCGGCAGGTTGACGCCCAGGTAGCCGAGCCGCCCGGCCTCCCGCCACAGCTCGTCGGTGCGCTCCCCCGCGCGGGCCTTGCCGAGGAAGTAGTCGAGCCCGTAGCGGCGGCCGAGCGCGGCGACGGCGTCGCGCAGCGCCCGGCGCTCGGCGGACTCGCTGAACGCGGACTCCTGGAAGGTGCTGCCGGTGGCGGTCATGCCGCTGGTCCCTCCTGCGAGACGGGGCGAGACGGGGCGAGACGAGACGGGGCAGGGCGGGGCGAAGCGGGGCGGGGCGAAGCGGGCTGCTCACTGCGGTCCGTCGTCGGGGGCGTCCGCGCGTACGACGGCCAGCAGCGCGCCGAGTTCGACCTGCTGGCCGGGCCGGACCCGCAGCTCGGTGACCGTGCCCGCGCCGGGGGCGGTCACCCGGTGCTCCATCTTCATCGCCTCCAGCCAGAGCACGGCCTGCCCCGCCGCCACCGGCTCGCCCTCCGCCACGGCGACCCGCAGCACGGTGCCCGGCATCGGTGCGAGCAGCGAGCCGGGGGCGGTGGGCGCGGCGGGCGCGGGGAAGCGGTCGACGGCGGTGAGCACGGCGGCGCCGAGCGGCGAGTCGACGTGGACGGTGCCGCCGTACCGGGCGACCAGGAAGGCGCGGCGGACGCCGCCGGTCTCCAGCACCACCCGGTCCGGCGCGGCCTCGACCGGCCGAGTGCCGGGGTGGTCCTCGACCCGGAGTCCGTCGCGGGTCCAGTGGTAGCGGATGTCGTACGCGGCGTCGGCGCCCCGGTACCGCTTGCGCTGCGGCGCGGCCGGGACGTTGCGCCAGCCGCCGGGCAGCCCGCCGAGCACGGGCGCGGCGGCCCGGTTGGCGGCGGCGTCGGCCAGGGCGGCGGCGAGCGCGGCGAGCGCTTCGGCGTCCCGGGCGGCGGCCGGGCGGTCGAGCAGGTCGGCGCGGTGCTGGTCCAGGAAGCCGGTGTGCACCGCCCCGGCGAGGAAGGCGGGGTGGCGCAGCACCCGGACCAGCAGGTCGCGGTTGGTGGCCGGGCCGTGGATGCGGGCGCGGGCCAGTGCGGCGGCGAGCCGGCGGGCGGCCTCGGCGCGGGTGGGCGCCCAGGCGACGGCCTTGGCGAGCAGGGCGTCGTAGTGGACGCCGACGGTGGAGCCGTCCGCGACGCCGGAGTCCAGCCGCAGTCCGGCGTCGGCCGGGCCGGTGGTGAAGTGGGTGTCGACGCCGGGGAGTTCCAGCCGGTGCAGGGTGCCGGTCTGCGGCTGCCAGTCGCGGGCCGGGTCCTCGGCGTAGAGGCGGGCTTCGACGGCGTGGCCGCGCAGCGCCGGGGGCCGGTCGGGCAGTGCGGCGCCGTCCGCGATCCGCAGCTGCCAGCCGACCAGGTCCAGGCCGGTGACGCACTCGGTGACGGGGTGTTCGACCTGGAGCCGGGTGTTCATCTCCAGGAAGGAGAACCGCCCGTCCGGGGCGAGCAGGAACTCGGCGGTGCCCGCGCCGGTGTAGCCGATGGCGCGGGCGGCGCTGCGGGCGGCGTGGTGCAGCCGCTCCCGTACGGTGTCGGGCAGGCCGGGCGCGGGGGCCTCCTCGACCACCTTCTGGTGGCGGCGCTGCACCGAGCAGTCGCGGTCGCCGACGGCCCACACGGTGCCGTGCGTGTCGGCGAGCAACTGCACCTCGACATGGCGGCCGTGTGCCACATACGGCTCGCAGAAGACCTCGGGGTCCCCGAAGGCGGCGGCGGCCTCGGCGCGGGCGGCGGTGAGCGCGCCGTCGAGCGCGGCCAGCTCGCGTACCACCCGCATGCCGCGCCCGCCGCCGCCCGCCGCCGCCTTGACCAGCAGCGGCAGGTCGGCGGCGGTGGCGGTGGCCGGGTCGACGGCGGCCGGTACCGGCACGCCCGCGTCCGCCAGCAGCCGTTTGGCGCGGGTCTTGGAGCCCATGGCGGCCATCGCGGCGGGCGGCGGTCCGATCCAGGTCAGCCCGGCGTCCAGTACGGCGCGGGCGAAGTCGGCGTTCTCGGAGAGGAAGCCGTAGCCGGGGTGCACCGCGTCGGCGCCGGCCGCGAGGGCGGCGGCCACCAGCAGGTCGGCACGGAGATAGGTGTCGGCGGGGGCGGCGCCGGGCAGCCGGACCGAGGCGTCGGCCTCCCGGACGTACGGCGCGTCGGCGTCGGGGTCGGCATGGACGGCGACGGTGGCGATGCCCCTGTCGCGGCAGCTGCGGAAGATCCGGCGGGCGATCTCGCCCCGGTTGGCGACCAGCACTGAGGTGATCATCGCTGGGTCCCTCACATCCGGTAGACGCCGTAGCCGCGCGCGCCCGCCACCGGCGCGCTGTGCACCGCCGACAGGCAGAGCCCGAGCACCGTGCGGGTGTCGCGCGGGTCGATCACCCCATCGTCGTACAGCCGCCCGGAGAGGAACATCGGCAGCGACTCGGCCTCGATCTGCTGCTCCACCATCGCCCGGACCGCCGCGTCGGCGTCCTCGTCGTACGGCTGCCCCTTGGCCGCCGCCGACTGCCGGGCGACGATGGACAGCACCCCGGCGAGCTGCTGCGGGCCCATCACCGCCGCCTTGGCGCTCGGCCAGGCGAACAGGAAGCGTGGGTCGAAGGCGCGCCCGCACATGCCGTAGTGCCCGGCGCCGTAGGAGGCGCCGATCAGCACCGAGAGGTGCGGCACCCGGCTGTTGGCGACCGCGTTGATCATCATCGCGCCGTGCTTGATAATGCCGCCCTGCTCGTACTCCCGGCCGACCATGTAGCCGGTGGTGTTGTGCAGGAAGACCAGCGGGATGTCCCGCTGGTTGGCCAGCTGGATGAACTGGGTGGCCTTCTGCGACTCGGCGCTGAACAGCACCCCTTGCGCATTGGCCAGGATGCCCACCGGGTAGCCGTGCACGGCGGCCCAGCCGGTGGCCAGGCTGGTGCCGTACAGCGGCTTGAACTCGTCGAAGTCCGAGCCGTCCACCACCCGGGCGATCACCTCGCGCGGGTCGAACGGCACCCTGAGGTCGCCCGGCACCACGCCCAGCAGCTCGTCCTGGTCGTACAGCGGCGGCGGGGCGTACGGCGCCGGGTCCCGGCCGTGCTTGTCCCAGTGCAGCCGGGCGACGACCCGGCGGGCCAGCCGCAGCGCGTCGGGCTCGTCGGCGGCGAGGTGGTCGGCCAGCCCGGAGGTGCGGGCGTGCATCTCCGCGCCGCCGAGCGACTCGTCGTCCGACTCCTCGCCGGTGGCCATCCTCACCAGTGGCGGCCCGCCGAGGAAGACCTTGGAGCGGCCGCTGACCATGATGACGTGGTCGGACATGCCGGGGATGTAGGCGCCGCCGGCGGTGGAGTTGCCGAAGACCGCGGCGACGGTGGGGATGCCGGCGGCGGAGAGCCGGGTGAGGTCGCGGAAGAGCGCGCCGCCGGGGATGAAGACCTCCTTCTGGCTGGGCAGGTCGGCGCCGCCGGACTCCACCAGGTTGATCAGCGGCAGCCGGTTGCGCAGCGCGATCTCGTCCGCGCGCAGCGCCTTGCGCAGCGTCCAGGGGTTGCTGGCGCCGCCGCGTACGGTGGGATCGTTGGCGGTGATCACGCACTCGGTGCCCTCGACGACGCCGATGCCGGTCACCAGCCCGGCGCCGACCGGGTGGTCGCTGCCCCAGGCGGCCAGCGGGGAGAGTTCCAGGAACGGCGCGTCGGGGTCGAGCAGCAGCTCGATGCGTTCGCGGGCGAGCAGCTTGCCGCGCCCCCGGTGCCGGGCGACGTACGCGGGTCCGCCGCCGCCGACGGCCTTGGCGTGCTCGGCGGCCAGGTCGGTGAGCCTGGCGAGCATGGCGGCGCGGTTGGCGGCGTGGTCGGGTGCGCCGGGGTCGAGCGCCGAGGCGAGCACGGTCACAGCAGCACCTCCGGGATGTCCAGCGGGCCGGCTGGGCAGCCGCTCTCCCCATGGCCTTGGGACGTCACTGCCGTCCGACAGGGCAGCCTGGCAGCACCACCGGAAGGAAGCAAGCATGCCGACGGCCGGTCGGGGGCCCGGACGAGGCGGACGGACCCACTCCGGATCGGCTGCCGAAACGGTACGCTTCGGCCGACCGGTCCGCAGTGAACGGACCGGCCCTCCCCCGGACACCGGTCCCGCCGACAGCGACGTCAGCGCGACTCCCCGCAGATCGGGGGACTTTTTTTACGCCATGATTCAACTCTTGGGGTTAAGCTGTCCCCAGGCTTTCGACAGGGGCCCGCAGACCGCAGACGCCACAGGGAGAGACAGCTGATGCCGGAACGCACCCTGCAGACGGTCCGCGACCTGCGACGGTCGAACCGGTCACTGTTGCTTCGACGCCTGTACTTCGGCGGCCCGCTGAGCCGCCAGGAGCTCATCCACACCACCGGCCTCAGCGCCGCCTCGGTCAGCAATGTCGTCACCGACCTGATCGAGGACGGTCTGGTGGTGGAGGCCGGAGCGCTGGAGTCCGAGGGCGGCCGGCCGCGCATCCTGCTCCGGGTCAACTCCGCCGCCCTGCATGTGATCGGTGTCGACGTCGGTGAGACCCGGGTGCGGGTCGAGTTGTTCGGCCTCGACCTGGAGGAGATGGCCGGTACCGACCTGCCGCTCGACCCGGACGGCTTCACCGCCCCCGAGGTCGTCGCGCGCATCCGGGCCGGGCTGGAGACCGTCACCAGCACGGCCGTCGCGCCGCCCGGCACGGCGCTGCTCGGCATCGGGATCGGCGTCCCCGGCGTGGTGCAGCACTCCCCCGACGCGGTGGTGCACGGCCAGACCAACGGCTGGGACGCGGTGCCGCTGGAGCGGATGCTGCGCGAGGTCACCGACCTGCCGCTGTTCATCGACAACGGTGCGGTCACCATGGGCCAGGCGGAGATGTGGTTCGGCGCCGGGCGCGGCTCGCGGAACACCGTGGTCGCTCTGATCGGCTCGGGTGTCGGCGCCTCCGTGGTCACCGCCGGGGCACCGTACCGGGGCTCCACCAGCAGCGCCGGGGAGTGGGGCCACACCACCATCCAGGTCGGCGGCCGCCGCTGCCGCTGCGGATCGCGGGGCTGCCTGGAGGCGTACATCGGCGCCGAGTCCGTGATCTCCCGCTATCTGGAGGTCGTCGACGACCCCGCCGTCCGGGACGCGCCGGACGAGGAGTCCGCGCTGACCGCGCTGCTGGAGCGCCGGGGCACGGACGCCGCCGACACGGTGCTGGACGCCACGGCCGTGCACATCGGGGCCGGGGTCGCCAATCTGATCAACCTGTTCAACCCCGAGCGGATCGTGATCGGCGGCTGGGCGGGGCTGATGCTGGGGGACACGCTGCTGCCGCGCATCCGCGAGACGGCCCGCGAGTACGCGCTGCACCACCCGTTCTCGCAGACCAGGATCACCCTCGGTGACCTCGGTCCGGACGCGGTCACCCGGGGCGCGGCGACCCTGCCGGTGGCGCACTTCATCGCAGCGGGCGGCAAGGAGGTCCGCACCGGGACCACCGCCGAGTCGCCGGTCGGCGGCTGACCGGCGGCGACTGACCGGCGGCGGCTGACGGTCGGCGGCTGACCGTCGCGGGCCGACCGGAGCCGACGGCCGCGCGGATGGCACCGCGACCGGTTCCGACCCGGGGGCGGGTCGGAACCGGTCGCGGGCGGCCGGGGTCGAACTGTCAGTGCGTCAGAAGGTGGAGCAGGTGGCCCCGTTCAGGGTGAACGCGGTCGGCACCGGGTTGGTCGAGCCGTAGGTGCCCTGGAAGCCGAAGCTGGTCGAGGCGCCCGCGCCCAGGCTGCCGTTGTAGCCGGCGTCCTTGGCGGTCACGGCGGTGCCGGACTGGGTCAGCTGGGTGTTCCAGGCACTGGTGATCTTCTGGTCACCGGAGGCGTAGGTCCACTTCAGCGTCCAGCCGTTGATCGCGCTGCTGCCGGTGTTCTTGACCGCCACGTCGGCGGTGAAGCCCCCGGGCCACGAGCTGCTGACCTTGTACGACACCGCGCACGCACCGCTGCTGGGCGGGGTGGTCGGCGGCGTGGTCGGCGGGGTGGTGGGAGGCGTCGTCGGCGGGGTGGTCGGCGGCGTTGTCGGGGGCTTGGTGGGCGGGGTGGTCGGGGGCGTCGTCGGCGGGGTGGTCGGCGGCGTGGTGGGCTGGGTCACCGGCGGGTCGCTCTTGGCGGCGTTGGCCAGCACGTACGCCACGTCCGGCAGGAAGGTGCCGGCCGTGCCCGCGCAGCCGTCCGCCTCACCCGGGGGCTTCACCCACACGAAGGCGTCGATCGCCGGGTCGCCGGTGTTGGCGGTCGGGTACTCGCCCAGGGCGCGGCCGGACGGGTCGCACCAGGCACCGCCGCCCGCCGGGCCGTTGCCGTTGCGGCTGGTGTCCACGATCGCGTGCAGGTTGGACGGGTTGCCCAGCGCGGAGAGGATCGCCTTGTCGAAGTTCACCTCGCTGGAGGTGGTGTTGAAGTTGGAGACGTTGCTGTACACGCCGTCCGCGTTGGTGAGGATGCCCGCGCTGCGCAGCCGGTTGGCCTGCTCGGAGGCGCTGTTCCAGGCGGAGTGGCCGCCGTCCAGGTAGACCCGGGCGGACGGGGAGGCCGCGTGGATGGCCGCACCGGCGCGGGAGAGCGAGGCGAAGCGGTCGCTCTGCTCCTGGGCGGAGAGGCAGGTGGTCAGCGCGATGGAGTCCGGCTCCAGGATGATCAGCGACGGGCCGCTGCCCAGACCGGCGGCGAAGTTGCGCACCCAGGTGTCGTACGAGGCGAGGTCCGGCGCGCCACCGGCGGAGGCGCCGCCGCAGTCGCGGTTGGGGATCTCGTACACCACCAGCACCGGCACCTGGCCCGCAGCGGCGGCGGCCGAGGTCACCTTGCTGACGTCCGAGGTGACCGTGGTGGGCTTGTACGAGGAGAACCAGACGGCCTGCGGCTGGCTGGCGATCCGCTTGGAGATCACCGGCTGCCGGGAGTCGTTCGGGTTGGCGGCGACCCACTTGACGACCTGGGTGGTCGGGTCCTTGTAGAACTGGGTGTCCGCGGCCAGCTTGCCCTGGGTGGCAGCACCTGCGGTGGTCTGGGTCGAGACAAGCATGCCGGTGGCCGCGACGCCTGCGGCCAGCGCAAGCGCTGCCACCCGGCGGGGGCGCAGCCGCCCGGCAGGGGGCGGCGAACCGGCGGCGCGCCGGTGGGGAGCGGGGGGTGTCACAGTCGTCCTCCGTGCTCTCGGGGTGGGAGAGGGCCAGGGGTTGGCGGCAGGCGGCAGCGTGGGAGCGCTCCCGCACGGCCGGAGCCGAGCGTAGCCAGCAATGTCACGTTCATGTAATCCCCTGGGCGACATGAATATCCGACTTCATGGGAGCGCTCCCGCATGTGACTCCTCATCCGCCGCCCCTCGGGCACCCCGTACGACCCCGAAACCGGGCCCGGACCCGCCCACTGCGCGGGCGCCCGCAGACACCCCGGGCAGCCGGTCGGCCGCCGCCCGCTCGGCGCCGGGCGGGCCCAGGGCCGTGGCTTGGTCAGCGCGGGCCCGAGGGCTTCCGACCGGTGCCGGGCGGGCGAGCGGGCGGGCAGCGAGAGCCAGGTCAGGCGTCCAGGGGCCGCCAGGCGGGGCCGTCGCCGTCCCGGCGGACCCGTCCGAACACCACGTCCGCGAAGTGGCCGCCGAAACCGATCGTGTCCGACTCCGCCAGCTCGACGAGGAGCCGGCGGCGGTGGTCGGCGGCCCCGGCCCGGTCCTGGTCGTAGACGCAGGACCATTCGGGGTGGTCCACCTGGATCGGTGAGTGCAGGGCATCACCGAAGGCGATCAGCCGGCTTCCGCCCCCGGTGATGACGTACTGCGCGTGGCCGGCCGTATGACCACCGGTGATCTGCACCTCGACGCCGGGGAAGACCTCCTGACCGCCGGTCACCGTACGCACCCGCGGGGCCAGCGCGGCGATGACCTCCTTGGTCGTACCCCCCGCCTCCAGCAGGTCCCGCCGGGCCCACTCCGGCTCGGCCACCACGTACTCGGCGTGGCCGAACGCCGGCTGGTCACCGCCCGGAACCGGATGCCAGGCCCAGCCGATGTGATCGATGTGCAAGTGGGTGAAGGCCACCGCCTCGATCTCCTCCGGCCTGCGGCCGAGCGCGGCCAGACTGCCCAGCAGCGCGCCACCGTGGATGGTGCCGTTCGGCTGTCCCGGCTCGGCCGGCAGCGACTGCGGGCCGAACCCGGCGTCGATCAGCATCGCGCGGTCCCCGTGCTCCACCAGGAGGCCGCCGATGCTCGCCGCAAGGTGGCCGGACGCATCCAGGTACTCGGGGTGGGCGGCCCAGGTCTCCTCGGTGGTGTCCGGCAGCCAGGCGCGCGGCCTGCCCTGGACGGCCCCGTCCGGTACGTAGGACACCCGCGTATCACCCAGCCGCACCGAGCGGATGCCCGCCGGCCGCCGCAGCCGCCCGTCCTGGCCAACCGCAGAGTTCGCCATGGTCCCCCTCCTCGTTGGGCGTCGGGGGGGGGGGGGCCGCGGGGGGGGGGGCGCCCCCCCCCCCCCCCCAAAAAAAAAAAAAAAAAAAAAAAAAAAAAAAAAAAAAAAGGATCGTCGCCAGGGGGGGT
>NZ_JBIVRB010000011.1:84399-201314 GCF_044755465.1 Streptomyces sp. NPDC092296
GCCCCCCGCGCCCCCCCGCCCCCCCCCCCCCCCCCCCCCGGGGGGCGCCCCCCCGCCCCCCCCGCGGGGGGGGGGGGGGGCCCCCCCCCCCCCCGGGGGCCCCCCCCCGACCACGGTAAGCATCAAGCTAGAAACATTCAAGCTCAAAATATACTGGCTTGATGGGCTCGCTAGGATGGGAGGCATGACGACGTCCCCGGAACCGCAGGCCATCGCCGTGCGACAGCTGTGTGGTCTGGTGAACGGACTGGCCCAGCAGATAGCCGATCACGTACGCGAACGCGCCGTCACCCTGGGCCTCACCGCCGCCCAGGCGACCGCGCTGCGCGAGATGACCGGGCCGATGACCATGCGGGAGCTCGCTGAACGCATGAGCTGCGAGCCCTCCAACGTCACCTTCGTCGTCGACAAGCTGGAGAAGCAGGGCCTGGTCGAGCGCCGCGCACACCCGACCGACCGCCGCGCCAGGCAACTCGTCCTCACGGCCGAGGGCAGCGCCCTCCGCGAACGGCTGCTCGAACTCCTCGCCCGGGACTCACCGCTGATCGGCCTCACTCCGGAGCAGCAGCGCGCCCTCCAGGACCTGCTGGAGCAGGCCATCATCCGCCCCTGAGGGGCCCGGCCCGGTTCACCAGGGCAGCGGGCCCGCAGCGTCGAAGTAGCCCCCGGTGGGGCCGTCCGGAGCCAGCTGCGCCATGCGCACGATGATCTCGGCGCCCTGCTCGACGGTCTGGGTGCCGGTGTTCCCGTTCAGATCGGTGCTGGTGAAGCCGGGCTCCACCGCGTTGATCCGCATCTCCGGGAACGCCTTCGCATACTGGATGGTGATCATATTGACGGCGGCCTTGGACGCCGGATACGCCACGCCCGGGTAGGCGTACCTCGGGGTGCCCGGGGTGGTGACCTCGGACAGGGAGGCCAGCCCGCTGCTGACGTTGACCACCACCGGGGCGGCGGAACGCCGCAGCAGCGGGAGGAACGCGTGGGTGACGCGCACCGTGCCGAAGACATTCGTCTCGAACGTCTTCCGCATCAGGTCGGCGGTCACCTCCGCAGCGCCGATCACGGCGTTGCCGCCTCCCCGCTCCTCGATACCGGCGTTGTTGACCAGTACGTCCAACCCTCCGTCGGCCTCGATGGCCGCTGCGGCGGCCCGTACGGACGCCTCGTCGGTGACATCGAGCTGGACCGTCCGCGCGCCCAGCCGCTCGGCGGCCCGGCGGCCGCGTTCGGCGTCCCGGCTGCCGATGTAGACGGTGTGACCTGCGGCGACGAGCCGGCGGGCGGTCTCGAAGCCGAGGCCCTTGTTCGCTCCGGTGATCAGCGTCGCTGTCGTTCCTGTCGTTCCTGTCGTTCCTGTCGTTGCCGTCATTGCCGTCGTTCCTGTCGTTCCTGTCGTTGCTGCCATGTCTCCACGATGCGGCGGAACCGCGCCCCCAGCCAGGCACCCCGCCTTCCTGGGACTGCCAGTACCAGGTAGATCCGAACGGGGCGGTGCACAGTGGTGTCATGGGGACCACGGAGTTCGGGCACACGGTGCGGCGCTGGCGCGACCGCGTCTCCCCGGAGGCGGCCGGGCTGCCCGTCGGCGGCCATCGGCGCGCGGCCGGACTGCGCCGCGAGGAACTCGCCCTGCTGGCCGGGATCTCGGTCGACTACGTCACCCGCCTCGAACAGGGCCGGGCGACCAACCCGTCGGAACAGGTCGTCGAGGCCCTGGGCCGGGCGCTGCGCCTGTCCACCGCCGAGCGCGAGCAGCTGTTCCACGTCGCCGGGCTCGTGCCACCGGGCCGAGGCACGGTGCCCGCCTACATCACGCCGAGCGTTCAGCGGCTGCTGGACCGGCTGACCGGGACGCCCGTCGCGGTCAGCGACGCGACCTGGACGCTGCTGCTGGCCAACCCGCTGTACACGGCATTGATGGGCCAGTACCACGGTAATGAGCGCAATGCGGTGTGGCGCAACTTCCTGGGCTCGGGCAGCCGCGTCCGCCACACACCGGAGTCCCGGCGGGCGCTTGAGACCGCGCAGGTCACCCAGTTGCGTGCGACGGCGCGCCGGTATCCGGCGGACCAGCGGCTGCGGCGCCTGATCGCGGAACTGCGGGCGCGCAGTGACCGGTTCACCGAGCTGTGGGACTCCGGGGCCGTGGGCCGACACGAGGCGTCGCGCAAGACCGTCGACCACCCCCAGGTGGGCGCGTTGACGTTGGACTGCGACATCCTCAGCGTGGCCGGCAGCGACCTGCGCATCATGATCTACACGGCCGAGCCCGGCACCCGGGACGCCGAACGCCTCGCGCTGCTGGCCGTCCTCGGCACCCAGACACTCGGCGCAGAGCCGCCCCGTCCGCCGGCCGGGCAGCTCGCCATGGAGGGCGGCGGCCGCTCAACCGCCGCGAACGGTGCGCTGACAGCCGGGCGGGCGGACTGAGACCGGCCCCCGCGCCCGCCCCTCCCCTCCCCGCCGCGCGGCGGGCGCGGCTGCGGGCGCGGCGGCGAGGGGTGGGCGCGGGCGGGTCAGCGGGAGGCGACGGCCATCAGCCGCTGGACGCCCCGGTACTGCCGCAGGGCCTCGGCGAAGGTGGTGGAACCCTCGGTGACCTGGATGAACGCCCGCCAGATCGGCGGCACCGTTGTCGCCCCCAGGTGGAACACCCCCGGGCGCCGCTCGAACGCCGACAGCAGTTGCTTGCCCGCCCGCATCTCCACACCGAGCCCGGCCTTGATGGCGAAGGCGTAGTTGAGCGCCTGCCGCCGGACGTCCACCGCGTCGGGCGCCTCCGAGACCCGTACCGCCCACTCCCCGGCCAGCCGGCCGGACCGCAGCGCGTACGAGATGCCCTCGCGGGTCCACGGCTCCAGCAGCCCGGCCGCGTCGCCCGCGACCAGCACCCGGCCCCGGGAGAGCGGCGAGTCCTCGGCGCGGCAGCGGGTCAGGTGGCCCGACTCCACGGCGGGCGGGAAGCCGGCCAGGCCAAGCCGCGCGATGTAGTCCGACAGGTATTGCTTGGTCCGCTCGCCCTGGCCGCGCGCGGCGATCACGCCGACGGTCAGGCTGCGGGAGGCGGTCTTGGGGAACACCCAGCCGTACGAGCCGGGCATCGGCCCCCAGTCCAGGTGGATGCGGCCGGCCCAGGCGCGGGCCACCTCCTCCGGGACCGGGATCTCGGCCTCCAGGCCCAGGTCGATCTGGTCGAAGGAGACGCCGACGTGGCGGCCGATCCGGCCCGCGCTGCCGTCGGCGCCGACCACCGCGCGGGCCAGCAGGGTGCGGCCGTCCTGGGTGGTGAGGGCCACGGTGCGGCGGTCGGGGACGTGCTCGCCGTGCTGCTCGACGCCGGTCACCGTGACGCCGGTCTCCAGCACCGCCCCGGCCTGCTGCGCCGCCTTGACCAGGCCGTGGTCGAACTCGTCCCGGTTGACCAGGCCGAACATCATCCGCCGGGAGCGGCGGGTGCGCTCCCAGCGGCCGTCCAGCGCGAAGGTGACGGCGTGCACCCGGTCCTGCAACGGCAGCGCGAAGCCCGGCGGCAGCGCGTCCCGGGACGGCCCGATGATCCCTCCCCCGCAGGTCTTGTACCGGGGGTGCTCGACCTTGTCGAGCAGCAGTACCTTGCGTCCCGTCGCGGCGGCCGCGTAAGCGGCTGATGAGCCGGCCGGCCCAGCGCCGACCACCACGACGTCCCAGACGTCCTTGAGGTTGTCCGTCACGTTGCGCAATCCTATGCGGCTCCACCGACAGGACGATCATCAGGCTCCCCCGAACGCCCGCGTCGGCCCCGCCGCCGCCCCCGGGAGCGGTGCGGGTCAGCTGCGGGAGGCGGCCGTACGGTCCCGCAGCAGCCGGGCGGCCAGCGCGTACAGCACCGCTCCGGCGGCGATCCCGGTACCGGCGCCGAAGCAGACGGTGGGGACCAGGTCGCCGGGCGCGGTCTGCGGGTGGACGGCGGTCCAGCGCGCCACCCGGTGCCCCGCGCCCACCGCCGCCGCGCCCGCGAGCAGCGCGAACACCGCCGCCCGGGTGCGGACCGGCAGCCGGCGGCCCGCTGCGGGCGCCGGGGTGGCCGGCTCGCGGGCGGCCTGCCGGACGGTACGGACCAGGTACCCGGCGAGCCAGAGCAGCGCCAGCGCCGAACTGCCGTACTGGAGCAGGTGGTGCAGGGGCTGGCCCGCCACCGTCGTGTCGAGCACCGGCAGCAGTCGCACACCGGCCCGGTCGTGGTGGGTGAAGTCGTCCCAGCCGACATGGGTGGCCGCGCCGACCGCCGCCGACAGCGCGAACCACCCGCCGTCCGCGGCGCGCGGCGGGTGGCGGCGCGGCGCCGTCAGGGTGCGCACCGCCGCCGCCCAGCGGTCCGGCAGCAGGGCGGTCAGCGGCTCGCGCAGCAGCCCGTGCCAGACCGCCACCAGCAGCGCGGCGATGGCCACGTCCAGCGTGGGGACGCCCCAGAGGCTGTGTGTGGCGGTGCCGTACCCGAAGGCGCCGTGCAGCAGCGAGTCGGCGAAGTACGGGACGTCCGGGGCCATCGACCCGGCGACCAGCGCGGAGGCGACCAGCGGGCCCCGGGCCCGGCCGCGCCGGAGGAAGGGCAGGACGGCGGCCGGATGGCTGAGGGTGAACGGCACCCCGCCATCCTGCCCCGCGCCGCCGCCCGGCCGCCAGCGGCGCCGGTCAGCCCTCGGCCATGGCCTCGGCGGCGTCCTCCCCCAGCGGCTGCCCGGCCTCCAGCGCCAGCACCTCGCCCAGCCGGCGGGCGCGCAGCGCGGCGGCGAGGCGGCGCACCCGACCGGGCGTCAGCAGCCCGGCCGCCTCGTCCAGGGTGACGAACCGCCAGGAGCGCAGTTCCTCGGCGGGCAGCCGCAGGGCGGCCCGCCCGGCCGCGTCCAGCCGGCCGCCGTCGTAGACCAGCCGGATGCCGCCGCGCCGGGGTCCGGTGTGCGGCTCCCAGTCGACCACCAGCAGGCGCAGCGCGCGCTGGTCGAGCACCACGCCCAGCTCCTCGGCGGCCTCCCGTACGCCCGCCAGGGTGGGGGCCTCGCCGCGCTCCACCACGCCGCCGGGGAACTCCCAGCCCGCTTTGTAGACCGGGTCCACCAGCAGCACCCGGTCCTGGTCGTCGAAGAGCAGCACGGCCGCGGCGACGGTGTCGGCGGTGGGTTCGGGGGTCTGGACGATCGGCCGCCGGGCCGAACCGCGCCGGACCAGGGCGGCGATCCGCTCGGCGGTGTCGCGCGGGGTGAGGACGGTGGTGTCGACCACCTCGGCGTCGGTGACCAGCCAGGGCAGGGCGGCCTGGTAGTCCGCCAGGTGCTCCAGCGACCAGCGGCTCTGCTCCGCCACCAGGGCCGGGTCGGCGGAGCCGGCGCGCTGTCGGGCGCGGCCCTCGATCCGGGCCCGCAGGATCGTTTCCTCGGTGTGCAGCAGCACATGGTGCACCGGGATGCCGCGCGAGGCGAGCGCGCCGAAGATCTCGTCCCGGTACTCCTGTCGCAGCAGGGTCATCGGCACCACCAGCGGCCCCGGCACCTCGGCCAGCAGGGCCGCCGCCACCTGCGGCACCAGCAGCCGCCACGACGGCAGGTCCTGGAAGTCCGACAGCCCCTCCATCCGCTCCGGCGGCAGCACCCCGACCA
Organism: Streptomyces sp. NPDC092296; assembly: GCF_044755465.1. Lineage (NCBI taxonomy): Bacteria > Bacillati > Actinomycetota > Actinomycetes > Kitasatosporales > Streptomycetaceae > Streptomyces > Streptomyces sp. NPDC092296. The sequence goes on from NZ_JBIVRB010000011.1 coordinate 90,036, forward strand.
GACCCACCCCGACCTGCTCGGGGTCGTAGAGCACGCTGCCCGGCAGCAGCGCGGTGAGTTCCCGGCAGGCAGTGGTCTTGCCCGCTCCAAAGGTCCCGTTGACCCAGACGATCACGCCGCCCCCTGCTTTCCGGCCCATCCGGCCCCGGACGCCCCCCTGCGGGTCGCCCCACCGGCTCCACGCCGGATCGCGACCGAGCGCGGACCGGCGTTTCCAGGTGATCGGGAGCGGCTGTCCCGTGCCCTCCCCTGTCTCTCTACCCGCCCGCCCCCGCCTCCCACGCCTGCGCCCACCCCCCAACTCACCCGGCCCGGCACCGTCCGTCAGCGAACTACCCCCCACCCCCGCACAGCGCCGAACACACCACCCCCGCGCCCCCGAACAGCCGCCCAACCCACCCACCGACAGCAACCACCCACCACCCAGGGGCGCGAGGAACCCCGCGACCAACCCCCCACCCCCGCACAGCGCCGAACACACCACCGCCACGCTCCCCAGTGGCCGCCCGTCCGCCCCCGCCAAGCCCCGCCGGCCAGGCGCCGCCCCCGAAACGGGCCCTACCCCCGGGCCCCGGCCCCGAGGCCCAGCCCCTCGATCGCCGCCGCCGCCGCGCCGACCAGCCCGCCGTCCGTGCCCAGCTGCGCGGGCCGCACCTCCAGCCCCCGGACGAACGGCAGGGTCGCGTACTGCGCCAACCGCTCCCGCAGCGGCCCGAAGAGCACCTCGCCCGCCTGCGCCACCCCGCCCCCGACCACCGCGACGTCGATCTCGACCAGCGTCGCCGTGGCCGCGATGGCCGCCGCCAGCGCCTGCGCCGCCCTGTCGTACGAGGCCAGCGCCACCGGGTCGCCGGCCCGCGCCGCCGCCGCCACGGCCGCCGCCGAGGAGTCGCCGCCGGTCGGGCGCCAGCCGTCCCGCAGCGCGCGGCGGGCGATGGACGTACCGCTGGCGATCAGCTCGACGCAGCCCCGGCAGCCGCAGGGGCACAGCTCGCCGTCGAGTTCCACGCTGATGTGGCCGATGTGTCCGGCGTTCCCGGTCGGGCCGGGGTGCAGCGTGCCGCCGAGTACCAGACCGCCGCCGACGCCGGTGGAGACCACCATGCAGAGCGCGTTGTCGTGGCCGCGCGCCGCGCCCTGCCAGTGCTCGGCGGCGGTGATGGCGACGCCGTCCCCGATCAGCAGCACGGGGAGGCCGCCGCAGGACGGGTGGCGGCGCACCCGTTCGACCAGCGGGAAGTCCCGCCAGCCCGCGATGTTGACCGGGCTGACCGTGCCCAGGACCGCGTCGACCGGTCCGGCGCTGCCGATGCCGATGCCGCGTACCCGCTCCCAGCCCGGCGCGGCCGACAGCTCGTCCAGCACCTCGGTCACGGCGCGCATCACGGACTCGCCGGGCTCCTGGGCGGGGGTGGGCCGGCGGGAGCGGGCCAGGATCGCACCGTCGAGGTCCACCAGGGCTCCGGCGATCTTCGTACCGCCGATGTCGAGGGCGGCCACCAGGTCCCCCGTGCCGAGCGCGACCCCGTCCCCGGTCACCGCTGCGCCCGCCGCGCCGCGCGGGGCCGCCTCGGTCCCGGTGCGATCCGTCTGCATCCGCTCGCTCACTCCCTCGTCACCCGGGCCCTTGTCACGCCGGGGTGGCGTCCCCGGACCAGGCCGTTCAGCCGATATCGGCTGGGGTAATGTTCCGCATCTCTGACAACGTTGTCCAGTCATGGCGCTCCTCCCCTTCGATCCGTACCATCGACTCGCCCACCCACCCCGCCCCACGGGGCCGCCGGAAGGACCTCTGTGCCGAGCGAGCCGCAGGCAATCCCGTACGCCGCCCCACCGGCGCAGCGCCCCAGCAGCCGGCCCACCATGAAGGACGTCGCCGCGCGCGCCGGGGTGGGCCTGAAGACGGTCTCCCGGGTGGTCAACGGGGAGCCCGGGGTGACCTCGGACACCGCCGAGCGGGTGCAGGCGGCGATCAGCGCGCTCGGCTTCCGGCGCAACGACAGCGCGCGCATCCTGCGCAAGGGCCGCACCGCCAGCGTCGGCCTGGTGCTGGAGGACATCGCCGACCCGTTCTACTCGGCGCTCAGCCGGGCGGTCGAGGAGGTGTCCCGGCTGCACGGCTCGCTGCTGTTCACCGGCTCCAGCGACGAGGACCCGGAGCGCGAGGAGCAGTTGGCGCTGGCGTTCTGCGCCCGCCGGGTGGACGGGCTGGTGATCGTACCGGCGGCCGGGGCCGACCACCGCTATCTGGCGCCGGAGGTGCGGGCCGGGATCGCCACCGTCTTCATCGACCGGCCGCCGCTGGGGATCGAGGCCGACACCGTACTCACCGCCAACGCGGCCGGCGCCCGGGAGGGTACGGCCCATCTGATCGGCCGGGGGCACCGCAGGATCGCCTTCCTCGGTGACTCGCCGGACATCCACACCGCCGCCGAGCGGCTGCGCGGCTACCGCGAGGCGATGGCCGACGCGGGGCTGCCGGTGGACCCGTCGTGGATCTCGCTGGGCCCGACCTCGCCGGAGCGGGTCGGCGCGGCGCTGGCCACCGCGCTGTCGGGGCCGGAGCCGGTCACCGCGCTGTTCTGCGGCAACAACCGGGTCACCGTCGCCGCGCTGCGCCGGCTGCGGACCTTCGACCGCCCGGTGGCCGTGGTGGGCTTCGACGACCTGGAGTTCGCGGACCTGCTCTCCCCCGGTCTCACCGTGGTCGCCCAGGACCCGGCCGGCCTGGGCCGCACCGCCGCCCAACTGCTCTTCGCCCGCCTCGACGGCTACCCCGGCCCGGCCCGCCACCTGGAGCTCCCGGCCCGCCTGATACCGCGCGGCTCCGGCGAACTCCCGCCCACCTGACCGCTCCCGCCCGGCCCCCTGGCCCCGGGCGGGTGCCGGGGCTAACCTTCGGTGAGCAGCTGCTTCTTGAGGACCTTGCCCATGGCGTTGCGCGGCAGGTCGTCCACCAGCACCACCCGGCGGGGCCGTTTGTGCACCGAGAGCCGTTCCGCGACGAAGGCGGTGAGCTGGTCGCCGGTCACGCCGTCGGCCGCGATGACGTACGCCACGACGGCCTGGCCCAGGTCGGCGTCCGGGGCGCCGACCACGGCGGCGTCGGAGACGGCGGGGTGGTCGCGGAGCGCGGCCTCGACCTCACCGGCGCCGATCTTGAAGCCGCCGCTCTTGATCAGGTCCACCGAGGCGCGCCCGACGATCCGGTGGAAGCCGTCGCCGCCGACCACCGCCACGTCGCCGGTGCGGAACCAGCCGTCGGCCGTCCATGCCTCGGCGTCCGCGTCGGGGCGGCCCAGATAGCCGTCGAAGAGCGTGGCGCCCCTGACCTGGAGCTCCCCCACGGTCTCGCCGTCGTGCGGCACCGCAGCCCCGTCCTCGGCGAGCAGCCGGGTCCGCACGCCCGCCACCGGCAGCCCCACGCTACCCGGGCGGCGCTCGCCGTCGGCCCGGGTGGAGAGCGTGATCAGGGTCTCCGTCATCCCGTACCGCTCGATCGGCCGGTGCCCGCTGAGCGCCGCCAGCCGTTCGAAGACCGGGACGGGCAGCGGGGCGCTGCCGGAGACCAGCAGCCGGGCGGCGGCCAGCGCCCCGGCGGCCGGGCCGTCGGCGGCGACCCGCGACCACACGGTGGGGACGCCGAAGTAGAGACTGCCGCGCGCCGCCGCGTACGCCTGCGGGGTGGGGCGGCCGGTGTGCACCAGCCGGCTGCCGGTGCGCAGCGCGCCCAGGACGCCCAGCACCAGGCCGTGCACATGGAACAGCGGCAGGCCGTGGACCAGGGTGTCCTCGGCGGTCCAGCACCAGGCGGCGGCCAGTGCGTCCAGGTCGGCGGCGACCGCGCGCCGCCCGAGGACGGCGCCCTTGGGGGCGCCGGTGGTGCCGGAGGTGTAGAGGATCAGGGCGGGCGCGTCCGGCGCGGGTTCGGGGTGGGTGGCGGCCGAGCGGGCGGCGGGGTCGACCGGGACGACCGGGATGCCGGTGTCGTCGGGCGGCTGCTCCCCGGCGCCGACGGCCAGCAGGGCGGCGCCCGAGTCGCGCAGGATGTGGCCGCGCTCCTTGGGCCCGGCGTCGGGCGGCAGCGGTACCACCGGTACGCCCGCGAGCAGGCCGCCGACCACGGCGGTGACGGTGGCGGCGGTGGGCCGGGCGAGCACCGCGAGGGCGGGTGCGCCGGCGATCCGGTCGGCCACGGCGGTGGCTGCGGCCAGCAGTTGCTCCCGGGACAGCGCGTGTCCGTCGATCCGCAGTGCGTCCGGGGCGTCCCCGTGGCCGCCTCGCAGTGCCGTGAGCATCCCGCCCGTCCCTTCGCCCGTGCCGCTGTCCCGCTGCCCCGCTGCCCCGCTGTCCCGCTGTCCCGCTGTCCGCCCCGACCTTACGCGGCAGCGCGCGGCCGGCCCGCCACGTCGGTGGCGGGCCGGCCGGGTGGCCGCCGGGCGGCGGGGTCAGCCCTTGCGGGCCTTGACCTCGGCGGTGAGCTGCGGCAGCACCGCGAACAGGTCACCGACGACACCGAAGTCGACCAGGTCGAAGATCGGCGCCTCCGGGTCCTTGTTGACCGCGACGATGGTCTTGGAGGTCTGCATGCCCGCCCGGTGCTGGATCGCGCCGGAGATGCCCGAGGCGATGTACAGCTGCGGCGAGACCTGCTTGCCGGTCTGGCCGACCTGGTTGGCGTGCGGGTACCAGCCCGCGTCGACCGCCGCCCGGGAGGCGCCGACGGCCGCGCCGAGCGAGTCGGCCAGCTCCTCCACCACGCCGAAGCCCTCGGCCGCGCCGACGCCGCGACCGCCGGAGACCACGATGGCGGCCTCGGTCAGCTCGGGGCGGCCGGTGGACTGGCGCGGGGTGCGCGAGACGACCTTGGTGCCGGTGGCGGTGGCGGAGAACTCCACGGCGACGGGGGTGACCGCGCCGGCCGCCGGGGCGGCCTCGGGGCCGGTGGCGTTCGGCTTGACGGTGATCACCGGGATGCCGTGCGACACCCGGGAGGCCACCTGGAAGGAGGCGGCGAACACCGACTGGGTCGCCACCGGGCCGGAGTCGCCCGCCGCCAGGTCCACCGCGTCGGTGATGACGCCGGAGCCGAGCCGCAGCGCCACCCGGGCCGCGATCTCCTTGCCCTCGCCGGACGAGGTGACCAGCACCGCGGCCGCGTCGGCGGCCTCGGCGATCTGGGTCAGCGCGTCGACCTTGGGCACCACCAGGTAGTCGGCGAACTCGGCGGCGTCGGCCGTGTAGACCTTGGCCGCGCCGTACTCGGCGGCCTTGGCCGCGATCTCGGCGGCGGCGTCGCCTGCGCCGAGCACGACCGCCGACGGCTCACCGATGCGGCGGGCCAGCGTCAGCAGCTCCAGCGCCGGCTTGCGGATCTGGCCGTCCGCGTGGTCGACCAGGACGAGGACTTCACCCATTGCTCAAGTCTCCTGTGAGGGTTCGAGAGGTCCGGCCGGCGCCCTCGGGGCGCGTACGGCGGGACCGGGGTCCGTGGGGCCGCGCTGTCCGGCCGGCCCGGGGCGGGCGGCTCGGGGCGGCCGCCCGGGTGGGTCAGACGAACTTCTGCGCGGCGAGGAAGGCGGCAAGCTGCTTGCCGCCCTCGCCCTCGTCCTTGACGACGGTGCCGGCCTGGCGCGGCGGGCGGGCGGTGATGGTGTCGACGGCGGTCCAGGAGCCGGCCAGGCCGACCTCGTCGGCGTCGATGCCCAGGTCGTCCAGGTCCAGCGACTCCACCGGCTTCTTCTTGGCCGCCATGATGCCCTTGAAGGAGGGGTAGCGGGCCTCGCCGGACTGGTCGGTCACCGAGACGACGGCCGGCAGCGCGGCCTCCAGCTCCTCGGAGGCGGTGTCACCGTCCCGGCGGCCCCGCACCACGCCGCCGTCCACGGACACCTCGGAGAGCAGGGTGGCCTGCGGTACGCCCAGCCGCTCGGCCAGCAGCGCGGGCAGCACGCCCATGCCGCCGTCGGTGGAGGCCATGCCGCAGACGACCAGGTCGTAGCCGGTCTTCTCCAGGGCCTTGGCCAGGATGGCGGAGGTGCCGACCACGTCGGAGCCGTGGATGTCGTCGTCGTTCACATGGACGGCCTTGTCGGCGCCCATGGAGAGCGCCTTGCGCAGCGCGTCCTTGGCGTCGTCCGGGCCGACGGTGAGGACGGTGACCTCGGCGTCGCCGGACGCCTCGGCGATGCGCAGCGCCTGCTCCACGCCGTACTCGTCCAGCTCCGACAGCAGCCCGTCGACGGACTCCCGGTCGGTCGTGGTGTCGTCCGCGAAGCGGCGGTCGCCGGTCGCATCGGGCACGTACTTCACGCAGACAACGATCCTCAAGCTCACGGCCTGTCTCCTGATACTGGTCACGTCCGGCGGGTGCGGCGGTGCAGCGAACGGGCACGCGCGCACGTCGCCCGTTCCGGGCAGCATATTTCCTCTGCCCGTCCGGTAACTTCCGGCAGCATACTCATCGGTAGCCCACTGCTGCTACTGGCGAGTAGCTTATGCTTCGTCCCCCGACCCCTAGCCGTTTCCGACCTGGTCGAAACTGTGATGTCGGCCGTATCCGGCGCGTCCGGCCGCACCCCTCACCCGACCGTACCGACCGGGGGCGCGCACGGCCGACCCGGGGGCGCGCACGCCGCGTCAGCCGCCGGGGGCGCGTACCACCTCGCCCAGCGCGGCGATCACATCCACCTTGCGCGGCAGCCCGGCCGCCCGGCGCACCTCGCGCCCGGTGGCGTCCAGCACCAGCACGGTGGGGGTGCCGCTGATCCCCAGTCGGCGGACCAGCCCGAGGTGCGACTCCGCGTCCACCTCCACCGCCGCGACGCCCCGCACCATGGCGGCCACCTCGCCCAGCACCTGCCGGGTGGCGCGGCACGGCCGGCAGAACGCCGTGGAGAACTGCACCAGCGTCGCCCGCTCCCCCAGCGCCGCCCCCAGGTCGCCGGCGGTCAGCCGTACGCCCTCCTCACCCGCCCGCATCCGCACTCCTCCGTGCTCCGGCTCCGGCCGCGCCGCCGCAGTCCGTCCGGCTCAGGCTGCCGCATTCCGGACCGCGCGGACCGGTTCCCGGCCCGGGTGTGATGACAATCTCGCCCGGCGAGGCGCCGCACAGATGACACGGCCCGCCGGTTCGGGGGACCATCATCGCTGTACCACCCGCCGTCACCGGGTCGAGCCGCGCCTCCGGTCGGCCGCCCCCGAGCCGCGGGTACCGCCGGATCGGGCGAAGCGCCCGTGGGAAGTAGGGCTGACCGTGCCTGAGTTCGTGTACCCGCCCGTGATCGGGACCGCTCTCGCCGCCTTCCGCGCACTGGACATGCGCATCGAGGTGGAGGGCGCCCACCACGTGCCTCGGCGGGGCGGCGCGGTGCTGGTCAGCAATCACATCAGCTATCTGGACTTCCTCTTCGCCGGCCTCGGCGCCTGGAAGTCGGCCCGGCGCCACACCCGGTTCATGGCCAAGGACGACGTCTTCCGGCACAAGGTGTCCGGCCCGCTGATGCGCGGCATGCGGCACATCCCGGTGGACCGGACGGACGGTCAGCCCGCCTATGACGCGGCGGTGCGCGCGCTGCGCGCGGGCGAGGTGGTGGGGGTCTTCCCGGAGGCGACCATCAGCCGCTCCTTCACCCTGAAGAAGTTCAAGACCGGCGCCGCCCGGATGGCCGCCGACGCCGACGTCCCGCTGCTGCCGGTCATCCTCTGGGGCACCCAGCGGCTGTGGACCAAGGGCCGCCCCAAGAACCTGACCCGCCGCCACACCCCGGTCACCATCAAGATCGGCGAGCCGATCCGGCTCACCCCCGAGGACCGGCCGGTGATGGTCACCCGGCGGCTGCGCCAGGCCATGGCTGACCTGCTGGACCACGCCCAGCGCGACTACCCCGACCAGCCCGCCGGGCCCGACGACACCTGGTGGCTCCCCGCCCAGCTCGGCGGCACCGCGCCCACCCTGGAAGCCGCCGAGGCCGAGGACGAGAAGGAGTCCCAGGAGCGCGCCGCCCGCCGCGACGCCCGCCAGCCGGGCGGCTGACCCCGGGCGGTGACGGGTCCGGCCCGTGTCCATGAGGGGCGGACACGGGCCGGACGGCTGCGGGGGCGGCGGGGCCTACTGCCGGCCCATCTCCTCGGCGACGGCGGCGGCGAAGGCGTCGATGTCGTCCTCGGTGGTGTCGAAGGCGGCCATCCAGCGGACCTCGCCGGTGTGCTCGTCCCAGAAGTAGAAGCGGTAGCGCTTCTGGAGCCGCTCGCTGACCTCGCGGGGCAGCAGCGCGAAGACCGCGTTGGCCTGCACCGGGCGGACCACCTCCACCCCGTCGATGCCGCGCACCGCGGCCTCCAGCCGGCGGGCCATGGCGTTGGCGTGGGAGGCGTTGCGCAGCCACAGGTCGCCGGCCAGCAGCGCCTCGAACTGCGCGGAGACAAAGCGCATCTTGGAGGCGAGCTGCATGGACATCTTGCGCAGGTACGCCAGGTCGCGCACCCGCTCGGGGTTGAGCACCACGACGGCCTCACCGAGCAGCAGGCCGTTCTTGGTGCCGCCGAAGGAGAGCACGTCCACGCCCGCGTCGGTGGTGAAGGCGCGCAGCGGCAGCCCCAGGGTGGCGGCGGCGTTGGCCAGCCGGGAGCCGTCCACATGGACCAGCATGCCGCGCTCATGGGCGTGGTCGCAGATGGCCCGGATCTCCTCGGCGGTGTAGCAGGTGCCGAGTTCGGTGCTCTGGGTGAGCGAGACGGCGAGCGGCTGGGCGCGGTGCTCGTCGCCCCAGCCCCACGCCTGGCGGTCGATCAGCTCGGGGGTGAGCTTGCCGTCGGGGGTGGGGACGGTGAGTAGCTTGATGCCCGCGATCTTCTCGGGGGCGCCGCACTCGTCGACGTTGATGTGGGCGCTCTCGGCGGCGATGACGGCGCCCCAGCGGGGCAGCAGCGCCTGGAGGGCGACCACGTTGGCGCCGGTGCCGTTGAAGACCGGGTACGCCTGCGCGCGGTCGCCGAAGTGGCGGCGGAAGACGTCCTGGAGGTGGGCGGTGTAGTCGTCCCCGCCGTAGGCGACCTGGTGGCCGCCGTTGGCCAGTGCCAGCGCGGCCAGGATCTCCGGGTGCACGCCCGCGTAGTTGTCGCTGGCGAAGCCGCGCACGGCGGGGTCGTGGCGCCGGACCGCGTCGGTCTCGGTCGGGAAGGGTTCGGTCATCGCGGCGTCAGCCACAGGTGCTGTCCATTCAGTTCGGCTGCGGGCCGGTCCCAGAGGCCCGCGAGGGTGTCGGCGAGGTCGGCGGTGTCGGTGAAGCCCGGGAAGGCGCGGTCGGGCTGCCGGTGGCGCATGTCCGGCGTCACCAGTGCCTTGATGACCAGGATCGCGGCGGCGGCGGTGGGCGCGGCGCCGTCCTCGGGCACCTCCTTGGCGAAGGAGTCGGCCAGCGAGAGGGTCCATGCCTCGCCGGCGGCCTTGGCGGCAGCGTACGCGGCTCCGCCCGCGGTGGGCCGGTGGGCGGCGGTGGCCGAGACCATCGCGAAGCGGCCGGCCGGGCTGCGCAGCAGGGCGGGCTGGAAGGCGAGGGTGGCGTGCTGAAGGGTGCGCACCACCCGGTCGTGCAGGTAGTCCCAGTCGTCCAGGTCGGTGTCGCCGAACCGCTTGCCGCCGCGCCAGCCGCCGACCAGGTGCAGCAGTCCGTCGACGCCGCCGTGCTCGGCCTCGATGTGGTCGGCCCAGTCGTGGGCGGCCTGCGGGTCGAGCAGGTCGACGATCTGGCCGCTGGCTCGGGCACCGGGTACGGCGGCGCGGACCGCGTCCAGCGCGGAGTCCAGCCGGGCGGGGTCGGTGCCGGCGGCGACGACGGTGGCGCCGCCGGCCGCGAGGCGGCGCAGCGCGGCGCGCCCGGCCGGGCCGGTGGCTCCGGCGACGGCGACGACCTTCCCTGCGAGTGCGGTCATGCGGCGGCCTCCTGGCGGTCGGTTCCGGTGATGCCCCGGGTGGCCGCGATCACGTCGCGCAGCTTCTTGGCCAGGGCCTCGTAGAACATCGAGAGCGGGAACTCGTCGGGTAGTACGGCGTCGCAGAGTGCCTTGTTGAGGGCCTTGCCGTCCAGTCGGCCGAACGGGAGGGCGTCGGGGCCCTTGGCCCAGGTGGAGGCGGGGTGCGGGGTGAGGTAGCGGGCGACCAGCTGGTAGGCGGCGATCCAGTGGGCGGTCTTGGGCCGGTCGATGCCGTCGCGGTAGAGGGTCTCGATCTCGGCGCAGAGCGCGTTGGTGACCTCCGCGACCCGGTCCCAGTCGATCCGCAGCCGGTTGTCGGTCCAGCGCAGCGCGTCGTGCTTGTGCAGGTACGCGAAGAGCAGTTGGCCGCCGAGGCCGTCGTAGTTGCGGACGCGGTCGCCGCTGACCGGGAAGCGGAACAGCCGGTCGAAGAGGACCGCGTACTGGACCAGTCGGCCCTGCTCGTAGCCCTCGGCCTCCAGCCGGACGGCCTCCTTGAAGGCGGTGAGGTCGCAGCGCAGCTCCTCCAGGCCGTACATCCAGAACGGGCTGCGCTGTTTGATCATGAACGGGTCGAACGGCAGGTCGCCGTGGCTGTGGGTGCGGTCGTGGACCAGGTCCCAGAGCACGAAGGTCTGCTGGGCGAGCTGCTGGTCCGCGACCAGCCGGGCGGCGTCCTCGGGGATGTCCAGGCCGAGCAGCTCGACGGCGGAGCCGGTGACGGCGCGGAAGCGGGCGGCCTCGCGGTCGCAGAAGATGCCGCCCCAGGTGAAGCGCTCCGGGGCTTCGCGCACCGCGACGGTCTCGGGGAAGAGCACCGCGGAGTTGGTGTCGTACCCGGCGGTGAAGTCGGTGAAGGTGATCGGTACGAACATCGGGTTGTCGAACCGGGTGCGCTCCAGCTCGGCCAGCCAGTCGGGCCAGACCACGCGCAGCAGGACCGCTTCGAGGTTGCGGTTCGGGTTGCCGTTCTGGGTGTACATCGGGAACAGCACCAGGTGCTCCAGCCCGTCCACCCGCTGGTCGGCGGGGCGGAAGGCGAGCAGCGAGTCCAGGAAGTCGGGGACGCCGTAGCCGCCGTCGGACCAGCGGCGCAGGTCCTTGCCGACCGCCTCCAGGTACTGCGCGTCATGCGGGAAGCGCGGGGCGAGGTCACCGAGGGCGCCCAGCACCCGGTCTAGCAGGGCGTCGACGGTGGCGCGGTCGACGGCCGGGCGCTCGGGGTCGGCACCGGTGAGGTCGATCGAGCCGTCCTTGGCCTGGAACGGGCGCAGCGACTCGACGGCGTCCTTGAGCTGACGCCAGGCCGGGTCGTCGATCAGAGCGAGCTTCGGCGAAAGATTCTTCATCTCTTCCCCACCTATGACGTAAGAACTGGAGCATCCAAACGATATGCCCGAAGCTTCTCCTGTTCAAGGCGAGAGCCACCACGCCATGCACATGACAGCAAGCTCGGCGGAAAACGGCCCCGCGCGACCGGAGCGCGCGGGGCCGGGAAGGTCGGCTCGGTACCGGCTCGGTACCGGCTCGGTGACCGGATCAGTGCTGGGCGGCGTCCGCCGCAGCGGCGGGCTCGGCGGCCGGAGCGGCCGGGGCCTGGGCGGCGGGCCGGCGCAGGAAGAGGACCATGGTCGGCACCAGGTACAGCGCCCACATCGCCACCTGAAGCGCCGTCGGGTCCGGCTGGAAGTTGAACACGCCCTTCAGCAGCGTGCCGTACCAGCTGTCCGCCGGAATGGTGGAGCTGATGTCGAAGAGGACGTTCGACAGGCCGGGCAGCCAACCGGCCTCCTGGAGGTCGTGGAAGCCGTACGCCAGCACGCCCGCCGCCACCACAACCAGCATCGCGCCGGTCCAGGTGAAGAACTTCGCCAGGTTGATCCGGACCGCGCCCCGGTAGAACAGCCAGCCCAGCACCACCGCCGTCAGCAGACCCAGCACCGCGCCGATCAGCGGCTGCGCCCCGTCACCGGTGGCCTGCACCGCTGTCCAGATGAACAGCGCCGTCTCCAGCCCCTCGCGGCCCACCGCCAGGAACGCGGTGACCACCAGCGCCAGGGTGCCCATGGCCAGCGCCGCGTCCAGCTTGCCGTGCAGTTCGGCCTTGAGGTGGCGGGCGGTGCGCCGCATCCAGAAGACCATCCAGGTCACCAGGCCGACCGCGATGACCGACAGGCTGCCGCCCAGCGCCTCCTGCGCCTTGAAGGTCAGCGCGGAGGAGCCGAACTGGAGCGCCGCGCCGAAGGCCATGCTGAGCACCACGGCGGCGGCGACGCCCAGCCAGACGGGGGTCAGCCGGTCGCGGCGGCCGGTCTTGACCAGGTAGGCGATCAGGATGCAGACGACCAGGCTGGCCTCAAGGCCCTCGCGCAGGCCGATCAGGTAGTTGCCGAACACTGCTGGCTCCTGAGGGGGTGGTGGGTGGTGCGGGTGGATCGGGAGGGGGTGCGCGGGTCAGCCGAAGAGGCCCTGGCCCCACCATTCGCCGGACTTGCGGACGCCCTGCGGACAGGCGAAGTGCGCCGAACCGACGTGCTGGATGTACTCGTTCAGGGCGTCGTGCGCCGCCAGCCGCTGCTGGAGCGGGATGAAGCCCTTGCGGGTGTCGCGCTGGTAGGCCAGGAAGAACAGCCCGGCGTCCAGCCGGCCGAGGCCGTCCGTGCCGTCGGTGAAGGAGAAGCCCCGGCGCAGGATGTGCAGGCCGCCGTTGCTGTCCGGGTGGGCGAGCCGCACATGGGCGTCGACCGGCATCGCCTTGAGGTCGGGGGTGTCCCGCTCGTGCTGCCTGCCGTACGGGGCGCCCTCGCCCTTGGTGCGGCCGAAGACGTCCTCCTGCTCCTTCAGCGCGGCGCGGTCCCAGGTCTCAATGTGCATCCGGATGCGGCGGGCCACCAGGTACGAGCCGCCGGTCATCCACTCCGGGCCGTCGCCGGGCGCCGCCCAGACGTGGTCGGCCAGCGCCTTGGCGTCGGTGCCGGCGATGTTGTCGGTACCGTCCTTGAAGCCCATCAGATTGCGCGGCGTCTGGGCGTCGGGCGTGGTGGAAGAGGTCTTGCCGAAGCCCAGCTGAGACCAGCGGACCGAGACCGTACCCATCCCGATCCGGGCCAGGTTGCGGATGGCGTGCACCGCCACCTGCGGGTCGTCGGCGCACGCCTGCACGCAGAGGTCGCCGCCGCTGCGGGCCGGGTCCAGCTTGTCGCCGGGGAAGCGCGGCAGGTCGATCAGCGCGGCCGGGCGCTTGGCCCGGATGCCGAACCGGTCCTCGCCGTCCCGCTCGAAGAGCGTCGGGCCGAAGCCGATGGTGAGGGTCAGCCGGGAGGCGGGCAGCCCCAGCGCCTCGCCGGTGTCGTCCGGCGGCGCCTCGGGCAGGCCGTCGACCGCGCCGCCGCCGACCTCGCGGCCGCCGGTCATCGCGGCGGCCGCCCTGGTCCACTCCTTGAGCATCGCCACCAGCGCCGCCCGGTCGCCGGTGGTGACGTCGAACGCCGCGAAGTGCAGCCGGTCCTGGACCGGGGTGGCGATCCCCGCCTGGTGCTCCCCGTAGAAGGGGACGGCGCTGCCGGAGTCCACCGCCGCCGACCCGCCGCCTTCGCGCCTGGCGGCGGCGGCCACCGAGCCGACCCCGGCGGCGCCCAGCGCCACCCCCGCGCCCGCCCAGCCGATCACGGCACGGCGGCTGACCGGACCTGCGGCACCCTTGCGGTCCTCGGTGGCGGGTGCCTGCGGTGCGTCCATGGGGCGGAGCCCTCTCTGTGGTCGGCGGCGCGCTTCCGGCGCCGGGGCGGGCCCGGCCTGCGCCGGTCTGGTCCGGTCGGATCTGGTCCGGTCGGATCTGGTCCGGTCGGATCTGGTCCGGTCAGCGGGCGACGGCGGCGGCGAGCTTGGAGAGCGGCTCGGCCAGCGCGTTCACCGCGTCGGAGAAGGTCTTGCGCTCGGCCGGGGTCACCTTGTCGTACGAGACGTAGTCGTCGCCCTTGCGGTACTTGGCGAGCAGCGTCTGGATCGCGGCGAACTCCCGGTCCAGGGTCTGGGTCAGCGCGGCGTCCTTCTCGGCGGCGACCGGCTTGAGCAGCTCGTACGCCTGCTGGGCGCCGTCCACGTTGGCCTTGAAGTCGGAGAGGTCGGTGTGGCTGTAGCGGTCCTCCTCACCGGTGACCTTGCCGGTGGCGACCTCGTCCAGCAGCTCCTTGGCGCCATTGGCCATGCTGGTGGCGTTGATCTCGGCCTTGCCGACCCGGGCCTGCCAGTCCTTGAGGTCGGTGACCAGCTCGTCCGCGAGGGCCTTCTCCTCGGGGCCGATCTTCTTGTCCTGCCAGAGCGACTTCTCCAGCCGGTGCCAGCCGGTCCACTTCTGGCCGTCCTCCAGGCCGTCCGCGCGGGTGTCGGTCTTGGGGTCGATGTCACCGAAGCTCTCCGCAACCGGCTCGGTACGCTCCCAGCCGACCCGGGACGGGGCGAACAGCGCCTTGGCCTGCGCCAGGTCCCCGGCCTTGATCGCGTCGGCGAACTTCTGCACCGCCGGGATGGTCAGGTCGGCCTGCTCCTGGGCGTACTTGCGGTACTGGGCCACCGCGTCGTCCAGCCGGGGGTCGCCCGCCGCCGGGGCGCCCTTGCCGGTGACGGTGATCTTCTGGCGGATGCCGTCGCCCTTCATCCCCGGCTTGCAGGCGATCTCATAGCTGCCGGCCTTGATCTGCGCGGTGATGGTGGCCTTGGTGCCGGGACCGATGTTCTCCCGCTCGGTGACGATGCGGTCGCCCGGGGCGTAGACGTACACCTCGGTGACCCGGGAGCCCTTGTTGTGGATCGCCAGGTCCACCGAGCCGGCCGGGAACTCCTTGGTCGACACCTCGCAGGAGCTGTCGCCCGCCTCGATCTTGACCGCGTCGTCGGCGGAGCCGGACGCCGACTTCTCCGCGCACCCCGCGACGGTGGTGCAGAGCACTGCGAGCGAGAGCAGAGACACTGCGGTGAGGCGGCGGGCAGGCATGCGGACTCCAGGTCGAGTACGGGGGACTTCCGCCGTACGGCGGAAGATAGGCGCTCCTAAGTTATATGAGGCTTACCTGACTGGATTACCCCAGGTGCGTGATTCTTGCCACCCTTCCCGCCGAACCGAGGCGCTGCGGACCGAAGGCAGGTATACGACCCCGGCCGCCGGGCAGGCTCCGGCCCGTGCCGGACGACCCACGACAAGACCCCCAGCGGGCCGCCAAGCACTCCGGGGACGGCGAGACCCGGGGGACGGTGCTGGTCGCCCTGCTGGCCAATGTGGTGATCGCGGCCGCCAAGGTGGTCGGCGGAGTGGTCGCCGCCTCCCCCGCCCTGCTCTCCGAGGCCGCCCACTCGGTGGCCGACAGCCTCAACGAGGTCTTCCTGCTGGCCTCGCTCAGCCGCAGCCGGCGCCGCCCGGACGCCCGCCACCCGTTCGGCTACGGCAAGGAGCGCTACTTCTGGTCGATGCTCGCCGCCGTCGGCATCTTCGTCACCGGCGGCTGCTTCTCCTTCTATCAGGGCCTGCACACCCTGCTCGGCCCCGGCGGCGCGAACACCGAGGCGTACCCGGTGGTGTATGTCGTGCTGCTGGTGGCGCTGGCGGCCGAGGGCAGCTCGCTGCTGCGGGCGGCCCGCCAGGTGTACCGCCAGGCCCGGCGGCTGGGCCGCAGCTTCGGCCGCCAGCTGCGGGAGGGCGACGACCCGACGGTGCGCACCGTGGTGGCCGAGGACTCCACCGCCGTGCTGGGCGTGCTGCTGGCCATCGCCGGGGTGTGGCTGCACCAGGCCACCGGCCGGCCCGGCTGGGAGGGGGTCGCCTCGCTGGCCATCGCGCTGCTGCTGATGTACGTCGCCTACCGGCTGGGCCGGGACGCCAAGGACCTGCTGGTCGGGCAGGCCGCCGACCCGGCGCTCCAGCGGGAGGCGTACCGCTTCCTGTCCCGGCAGGCGGAGATCGACACCGTCGGCCAGCTGCTGACCATGCGGCTCGGCATGGACTCGGCGCTGCTGGCCGCCCGGGTCGACCTCTACCGGGGGCTGGACAGCGAGGACCTGGAAGAGGTGTCCGGGCGCATCAAGCGGGAGCTGCACGAGCAGTGCCCGCAGTTCGACCAGGTGTTCCTGGACATCGCGGACGCCGACCGGGAGGCCCGGCGGCGCGCCGAGCGCCACCGGGCCGAACTGGACGGGGCCGAACGGGAGCGGGCCGAACGGGAGCGGGCGGCCCGGCCGCCCGACTCCCCCGGTGCGCCGGAAGGCTGAGGCCGCTCAGCCGAGCGGCTTGACCAACCGCTCGAAGCACAGGTCCGGCCGCAGCGGCACACCGAACCGCTCGTCCTCGTACGGGAACGGCAGCGTCTCGCCGGTGCGCCGGTAGCCGCGCCGCTCGTACCAGGCGATCAGGTCCGCCCGCTGCCTGATCACCGTCAGCTCCATCCCGGTGCAGCCCCACTCCTCGCGGGCGATCCGCTCCGCCTCCGCGAGCACCGCCCGGCCGACCCCGCCGCCCTGCTGCTCCGGACGCACCGAGAACATCCCGAAGTAGGCGCTCGCCCCGCGCCGCTCCAACTGGCAGCAGGCCAGCAGCTCGCCACCGCGCTCCACGGCCACCAGGCGGCTGCCCGCCGCCGTGACCACCTCCGCCACGGCCTGCGCGTCGGTGCGCTGCCCCTCCAGCAGATGCGCCTCGGTGGTCCAGCCGCCCCGGCTGGACTCGCCCCGGTACGCGGACTCCACCAGCTCCACCACGGCGGGCACATCGCCCAGGTCGGCGGTGCGGAAGGTCAGCGGCGGGTGGGGGTCGGTGATCTCCATCGGCTCCGGAAATCCTCTCTGCGGGGTCGGCCGGACGGATGTCGGCCGAACTGCTGCGGCCGTCGGGCGGCCCGGTCGAGGCTACCCGGGCGGCGGGCTCCGCACCCAGCGCCGGACCCAGCGCCTGACCCGCCCTGCGGTACCCCCGTGCGCCCCCCTGCGCGCCCTGCTCAGGGCGGGGTCGACCGGTGGAACGTAGGAGGGCGATGACCCGCACCGGCCGGAGGGGAAGCCGATGCACGGAGCTCCTCTTCTCGGCTGGTTGCTCGCGGCGCTCACGGGCGCCGCGGGCCTCTACTGCCTGGCCCTGCTGTGCGCACCCGCACCGCGGTCAGGGTGCGCGGGGGGCGCGGAATCCGCCGCAGGCGCCCCCCGAGGCGCGGCGGCCCGGGAGTCGGACGCCGCCGAAGCGCTGATGGGTCTGGGCATGGCCGTGATGGCCGTGCCGCTCGCGGAGGCCGGCGGCGTCCCGGTGGCCGCCTGGGCGGTGGTCTTCGGCGGCACCGGGGCCTGGTTCGCGCTGGCCGCGCTGCGCGGCGGCGACGCCCGGCGGCGGGCGCACCGGCTGCACCACGCGGTCGGGGCGGGCGCGATGGTCTACATGGCGCTGGCGATGGCGGGCGGCGGAGGGCACCCGGCCGGCCCGGGGATGGCCGGGGAGCTGGGGATGGCCGACATGGCGGGGACGGCCGAAGGACCGCTGCTCACCGGGCTGCTGCTGGTCTACTTCGGCGGCCACGCGCTGTGGACGGGCAGCCGGCTGCTGCGGCCGCCGGGCGGCCCGGTGGCGCTGGCCGTCGGGGGCGGTGGCGGCTGGGCTCCGCTGCGGGTGCCGGGACTGCCGCAGGCGTGCCGGCTGGTGATGGGGCTGGGGATGTTCGCCATGCTGCTGATGGGCTGAGCCGCCGGGCGCGGCGGGCGGTCCGTGGCGTTGGTCACGCCTTTCCGGAACCCGTTCCACGGGGGTCGCCCGGCCCCTAGGTTGGAATCGCGTGCACTGTCGCGCGCCGACCGTCCCACGGGAGCCCGCTGCCATGACAGCCCTGCTCGGCCTGCTGCTGCTCTGTGTCCTGCTGTCCACCGTGATGCCCCGGCTGCTGGCACGGGCCGGCTGGCCGGAGCGCGAACCGGTGCTGGCGCTCGGCGTCTGGCAGTGCCTGGTCGCCTCGGTGCTGCTCTGCTGCACGCTGGGGCTGGCACTGGCCGCCTCCGCCGCGCTCCCCTCGGTACGGGACCTGCTCTTCGCCATGGCACCGGGCCCGGTGGTGGCCGCCTACGGCTTCCCCGGCAGCGAGCGCTGGGGCGCGCTGCTGGCCCTGCTGCTCGCGTACGGGGGTCTGCACACCGCCGTGGCACTGGCCCGGGAGGTCCGGGTCGCGCGGGCGGCCCGCAGCCGCCGCCAGGCCGAACTCGCCCTGCTGGCCCCGGAGCTGCCCCCGGCGGCCGGGGTGAGTGAGCCGTCCCGGCGGGAGCGGCTGGTGGTACTGGAGAACCTGCGGCCCGAGGCGTGGTCACTGCCCGGCCCCTCGGCCCGGCTGGTGGTGACCACCGGGGCGCTGCGGCGGCTGAGCGACCGGGAGCTGGCGGCGGTGCTGGACCACGAGCGGGGCCACGTCCGGGCCCGGCACCACTGGCTGCTCCAGGGTGCCCAGGCGCTGGCGGCGGGCTTCCCCGGGGTGGCGGTGTTCGGGGCGTTCCGCGACCAGGTCGGGCGGCTGGTGGAGCTGGCGGCGGACGACGTGGCGTCCCGGCGGCACGGGCGGCTGGCCACGGCGCTGGCCCTGGTGGAGCTGAACTCGTCGCGCGGGGTCTTCGGCGGGTGCCCGGCGCAGTTGGCCGAGGTGCCGCGGCGGGTGGACCGGCTGCTGGCCGGCGAGCCCCGGCTGTCGGTCGGCCACCGCGTACGGCTCACCGCCGCCGCCCTCACCGCCCTCACCGTCCCCGTCCTCCTCACCCTCGCCCCGGGCCTCCACGCCCTCCTCTGACCCCGCCCCCACCCGGGTAGGCACCCTCGGACGGTCGACCGGCCATGCACCGCCCAGGGGCGCGGGGAGCTGCGCGCCGCGTCACGCACCAGGGTGGGTGGTCGCGCGTGCGTTCGGCGCACCACGGGAGTGCACGGTCGCTCGCGCAGTTCCCCGCGCCCCTGCCGGGGCGAGCCTCGCCGCTGACGCCACGCCACGCAGCCAGGTGGGTGGTCGCGCGTGCGTTCGGCGCACCACGGGAGTGCACGGTCGCTCGCGCAGTTCCCCGCGCCCCTGCCGGGGCGGACCTCGCCGCTGACGCCACGCCACGCAGCCAGGTGGGTGGTCGCGCGTGCGTTCGGCGCACCACGTGGGTGCACGGTCGCTCGCGCAGCTCCCCGCGCCCCTGCCGGGGCGCGCAGCGGGGCCGGGGGCGGTGGGCGGGTTACGCTGCCGGGAAGTGTCCTCCTGCCGCACCCCGGCGGGGCCGGGAGTGCCCGGCGGCGGTCCGGGGCAGGCGATTGTGCGGGTGATTCGTCCGTGGTCGTCTTCGTACTCGGTGTCAGCGCCGCCTGCTGCCTGGGGCTGGGCTTCGTCCTCCAGCAGCACGCCGCCCAACGGGCGCCGCGCGCCGACTTCCTCTCCTGGCGGCTGCTGCTGGGTCTGATCCGGGACGCGGAGTGGCTGCTCGGCATCGCGTTCATGATCGGCGGCCAGGTGCTCAGCGCCCTGGCCCTGGACCGGGGCGAGGTCTCGCTGGTCGAACCGCTGCTGGCGACCAATCTGCTCTTCGCCATGGGCCTGGCCCGGGTGCTGACCCGTCAGTGCCTGGGCCGGTCCGGCTGGGGCGGGGTGCTGCTGCTGGCGGCCGGGGTGGCGGTGTTCATCGTGGCGGGCCGGCCGCGCGGCGGCGGGCCGGGGGCCGACCCGCTGCGGCACTGGCTGGTGCTGGGCGTGGTGGCGGGGCTGGCGCTGCTGCTGGTGGCGACGGCCCGGCGGCTGCCGCTGCTCCGGGAGGCGACCCCGCTGGCGCTGGCGGCGGGGCTGCTGTACGGGGTGCAGGACGCCCTCACCCGGACCACCGCCCAGCGGATCGGGGCGGGCGGGCTGGCGGCGGCGCTGCGCGGCTGGGAACCGTACGCGGTGCTCGCGATCGGCGTCGCGGGGCTGATCCTGGTGCAGAGCGCCTTCGGGGCGGCGCCGCTGAAGATGTCACTGCCCGCCCTGACGGCCGCTCAGCCCCTGGCCGGGATCGCCTGCGGTGTGGGCTTCCTGGGCGACCGGCTGCGGCTGACGACGACGGCGATGGCGTGGGAGGGGGTGGGCCTGCTCTGCATCGTGCTCGGCGTGGTGGTGATCGGCCGCCACCCGGCGATGCCGGACACCTGCGGCGAGGTGGCGGGGGACGCGGCGCCGCCGCAGGACCCGCTGGAGCGGGCGGTCGGCGGGCGGTAGCGGGCACCGGGGACGGCGAAGGCCCGCTCACCGATCCCCCGTGTCGGTGAGCGGGCCCTTGTGCGGGGCGATGTGGGCACTCCAGGAACGGCCCCATCGGCCCGCAGCCGTCGGCGGCGGCCCCAGTATACTGGCCGGGAGCCAACCAACGTATGGAGCACCATGTCACCTCGGCGGGCCTCGGTCAATGAGGCGATGCGCCAGCGCTCCCGCGAGCGCATCATGAAGGCGACCGCCGAGCTCGTCGACGGGCAGGGATACGCCGGGACCACGCTGGCCGACATCGCGCGGCACGCCGGAATCGCCCGGGGCCTGGTGTCGTACTACTTCAGCGGCAAGCGCCTGCTGCTCCAGTCGGCGGTGCACCGCGAGATGCATCTGCACCTGGCGGCCGAGCTGGACCGGCTGCCCGACGACGCCGCACCGGACGCGCGGCTGGCCTGCGCGGTGGACTCGATCCTGGGCTTCGCACTGGCGCATCCCCGGCTGATGCGGTCCCACCTGGCGCTCATCCTCGACCCGGACGCGGGCGGTTTCGTGCAGGACCCGGAGCAGCGCCGGCTGGGCGCGCTGCTACAGGGGGTGCTGCTGGCACGGGGTTCGACCGCCCCGGAGGCCGACCACGCGGTGCTGCGCGCCTCGCTGATGGGCGGCTGCATGGGCGTACTGCTCCCAGGGGCGGAGACGCCGCTGGTGCCGATCCGGGCCGATCTGTTCGCCCGCTACGGGCTGGCCTGGCACCTGGGCGCACCGCCGCAGCCGCAACCGTCCGGCCGGCCCGCTGCCGACCGGGGCTGAGCCCACGCCGTTCGCGCGGCGGTCAGTCCTCCTTGAGGATCGAGTTGAGCAGGTCCACCGTCTGCTCCGGCGTCAGGCTGTCGACGCAGAGCCGCTCCATGACCTGGATGTAGGAGTCCACGTCATCGCGTTTGTCCAGGTACAGGGCGCTGGTGAGCTGCTCCAGGTAGACGACGTCGGCCAGGTCCTGCTCCGGGAAGCGCAGGATGGTGAAGGCGCCGCTCTCGGCCGCGTGGCAGCCGAAGCGGAACGGCATCACCTGGACCACCACATTGGGCCGCTCGGCGATCTCGATCAGGTGCTGGACCTGGCCGCGCATCACCTGGGGGCCGCCGACCGGGCGGCGCAGCGCCGCCTCGTCGATGACGGCCCACAGCCGGGGGGAGTTCTCGGAGGTCAGCAGCTTCTGCCGGCGCATCCGCAGGCCGACCCGGCGCTCGATCTCCTCCTCGCCGATGGCAGGGCGGGCGAGGCTGAAGACGGAGCGGGCGTACTCCTCGCTCTGCAGCAGGCCGGGCACGAACTGCAACTCATAGGTGCGGATCAGCGCTGCGGCCTCCTCCAGCCCGACATAGGTCTGGAACCAGCCGGGCAGCACGTCGTTGAAGCTGTGCCACCAGCCGGACTTGTTGGCCTCGCGGACCAGTCCGAGCAGTGCCTCGCGCTCGGACTCGTCGTCGACGCCGTACAGGCTGAGGAGATCGGCCACGTCGCGCTCCTTGAAGCTGACGCGCCCCAGCTCCATGCGGCTGATCTTGGACTCGGAGGCCCGGATCGTGTATCCCGCGTCTTCGCGGGTGATGCCCTTGGCCTCGCGGAGTCTGCGCAGCTGGGAACCGAGGAGGATCCGGCGCACCATCGAGCCGCCCCCCGGCTGAACTGTGGTCATGCGGTCTAACCTCCACCCGACGAAAACAGCGCACAGTCTGCCACTACCTGGCTGCGAACGGTGCCGCCAGCGGTAGAGGGATCATCAGATTGTTGCGCATGCAGGCCCAGATGCACGTGCATACGCCCCACGCATATGCCATTCGTACACCTGCACGTGAATCGGCCCTTGCATCTGCGGTTGGCAGAGAGGAGCATGGTGCACGTGCACATGCACACCCACTGGCAATCTGCGGGGACCGCGTCACCTCCACGCGAGACACCGCTCACCGGCCAGGGCACGCCGCCGCGCGCCTGGCGGCGACGGTAACGCGCGCGGACGCCCCGACCGACCGAGTCGGAGGTGTCCCGCATGACCCCGGCGGGTTCCGCTGTGTCCACCCCTTTATGGGAGGAGCTGTTCATGGGCGCCGGCCCGGCACTCAAGGCCGACCCGGACGTGGTCACGTGCACGCTCATCCCCCGCTATGAAGCGGTGAAGGATGCCCGTGACTTCACTCGGAACTCGCTCCACCGCTGGGGCCTCGGTGAACTCTTCGACGATGTCGCACTGGTGGCGTCCGAGCTGGTGACCAACGCCCTCCGGCACGCGCTCAAGCTCAGAGCCGGAGAGTGCGACACGCGCATCCCGCAGCAGGGTCACCTCGGGGCCGGTGAGCAGCTGCCGATCCGGATCAGTCTGGTGCACCGCGCGCCGCAGGTGGTGTGCGCGGTGAGCGACCCGAGCAGCACCGGCCCGGTGACCCGGGACGCGGACTACATAGCCGAGTCCGGCCGGGGGCTGCACCTGGTCGACTCCTTCAGCCGCTCATGGGGCTGGCATCCGTTGGCCGGCGCGGGGAAGGTGGTCTGGGCCCTCTTCGAGGCCCACCCGACCACGCTCTCCGACAACGGCGGCGGCAGACACCGCCGGGCCTGAGCACGGCGGCCGCAGCGAGAGGGGCCGCCACCGGACGTCCGGTGGCGGCCCCTGACCGCTGTACTGCCGTCGGCCGGACCGGTGGCATCCACCGACCCGGCCGACGGTCTTCAATGGACCAGCGTCACTGGACCAGCCCTCACTGGACCAAGTGGTCGAACTCCCCGCCCTTGGCCCCGAGCAGCAGCGCCTCGATCTCCGCCCGCGTATAGATCAGCGCCGGCCCGTCGGGGAACCGGGAGTTACGCACAGCGACGTCGCCGCCCGGCAGTTTCGCCAACTCCACGCAGTTGCCCTGCGAGTTGCTGTGTTGGCTCTTCTGCCAGACCACGCCGCGGATCTCCGCGGCCGCCATGCCGTTATATGTGTGGCGCATAGAAAACTCCCGGAATGCGAGTACTGCGCGTACTGCCGTACTGCTCGGCGTCTCAGTCGTCGTGCGGCCGACAGGCTCCGTCCACCCGCGAAAGACCTGGTATCCGCCTCACTGCATGTGATGATAGCGGCTGTGCACGTGCATCCGCACAGGCACTTGCTTGTGCACAACACCGCACGTCAGGTGATGGTCCGCTTACTGGAAACGCCAATTGACGGTTTGTAAGCGGACATACGCGACCGGAACAACCCGTTCGATGACTACTCTCCGTATACAGTTGGCATCAGCAAGTTCGGCGGCCGGATTTACGGGCCTCCCGGAACGGCGCACGGTCTGTCACGGGCGGCAGTGTGAGACTGGTCACTCGGAGGTGGGCCATGCAGACAGCACGCGGCAGACGCCGGACGGTCCCGCTCGTCCTGCTCGCCGCCGGGGTGCTCGGCACCGCCGCCGGGACCGGCGCACTGCTGCTGGGCGCCCACGGCGACCCCGCCCCGGCCGCCCCAGCCCCCTCGTCCCCCGCCCCCTCCTCGCCCGCCCCCTCCACCCCCGGAGGCAGCGCCGCCGTGCCGCAGGACACCGAGGCCCGCATCCACGCCCTGCTCGGCCGGATGACCCTGGAGGACAAGGTCGGCCAGCTCTTCGTCAGCCGGGTGTACGGCGGCGACGCCGACCACCCCTCGCGCGCCGAGGCCGCCGCCAACCGCAAGGCACTCGGCGTCGACACCGCCGCCGAGGCCGTCGCCCGCTACCGGCTGGGCGGCGTCGTCTACTTCGGCTGGGCCGGCAACCTCGGCGCCCCCGAGCGGACGGCGGCCCTCTCCGCCGGGTTGCAGCACGCCGCCGGCCTGCTGCCGGTACCGGTGCCGCTGCTGGTCGCCACCGACCAGGAGCAAGGGTCCGTGGTACGGATCGGCCCGCCCGCCACCGTCTTCCCCGGCGCGATGGCGCTGGGCGCCTCCGGCCGCGCCGAGGACGCCCGCACCGCCGCCCGCACCACCGGCGCCGAACTGGCCGCGCTCGGCGTCAACCAGGACTACGCACCGGTCGCGGACGTCAACGTCGACCCGGCCAACCCGGTGATCGGCATCCGCTCCTTCGGCTCCGACCCCGGCGCCGTCGCCGCGCTGACCGCCGCCCAGGTGGACGGCTTCCACCAGTCCGGCACCGCCGCCACCGCCAAGCACTTCCCCGGCCACGGCGACACCGGCACCGACAGCCACACCGGCCTGCCGGTGATCACCCACGACCGGGCCGAGTGGGAGCGGGTGGACGCCCCGCCGTTCGCCGCCGCCATCCGGCAGGGCGTGGACTCGGTGATGACCGCGCACATCGCGATGCCCGCCCTCGACCCGTCCGGCGACCCGGCCACCCTTTCCCGGCCGATCCTCACCGGGCTGCTCCGCGAGCGCCTCCACTACGACGGCGTGGTGATCACCGACTCGCTGGACATGGCCGGCGTCCGCGAGCGCTACGGGGACGAGCGGGTACCGGTGCTCGCCCTGAAGGCGGGCGCCGACCAACTGCTCAACCCGCCCGACCTCCCACTCGCCTACCGCGCGGTGCTGCGGGCCGTCCGGTCCGGCGAACTGCCGCAGAGCCGCATCGACGCCTCAGTACTGCGGGTGCTGCGGATGAAGGCCCACCGGGGCCTGTTCGAGCAGCGGAGCGCCGACCCGGCCGCCGCCGCCCGGCTGCTGGGCACACCCGCGCACCGGGCCGCCGCCGACGCCGTCGCGGACCACAGCATCACGCTGCTGCGCGACGACGACCACGCGGTCCCGCTGGGAGCCGGCCGCCGCATCCTGGTGACCGGCTGGGAGCCGGCCGCCGGCAGCGGCGGGGTGGGCACCGCGGGCGGCCACCCGGTACGGGAGCTGGCCGACACCCTGACCGCCCTCGGCCACCCCACCCGGGCGCTGCCCACCGGGCGCGCCCCGGACGCCCGCGCGGTGGCCCGCGCCGTGGCCGCCGCCGGGGACGGCCGGGACGCGGTGCTGGTGCTCACCAGCGGGGCGCGCACCGACCCGGCCCAGCAGCGGCTGGTACGGGCGCTGCTGGCGACCGGGCGGCCGGTGCTCCAGCTCGCCGTGGGCACCCCCTACGACCTGGCCGGGCTGCCCGGCGTACGGACCGCGCTGGCCAGCTACTCCTGGCAGGACGTGTCGATGCGGGCGGTGGCGCGGGTGCTCGCCGGGCGGGTGCCGGTCGGCGGGCGGCTGCCCGTGGCGGTGCCCGGCGGCGGGGCGGGCGGCAAGGCGGCGCTGCTGCCGCTGGGCTTCGGGCTGCGGCGCTGACGGCGAGCCGATGGCGGGCGAGTGGCGGGCGAGTGGCGGGTGGGCAGCCGGATTTCGTACCTGCGGGTATGACAGCAGGTCATGGCCGGGGCGATGGGCGCCGGAGCCGATTCGGCTGTGACCGTTTCAGTACCTTTACGGTGCACTGTCCTTGTTGTCCCGGCGGACGGCACGCCGGTACCGGGAGCCCGCTGCCGCGTACTCACCCGGATGACCTACGATCGGTCGCCATGAGCTCTGCCGCCACCCCGGGCACTCCGCTGCCCGTCCGAACTCCCGGCTCCCCCGCCCGGGGCCGCCACCGTCGCCCCGAGCGTCCAGAGATACCCGCGGACGCTCCGGCACTGCTGCTCGCCGTGCCCGCCACCGCGGACCCCGAGACGCAGTCGCTCACCGACGAGATCGTCTCCATCGTGCGCGGCGAGCAGCCGGGCATCGATGTCACCGCCGCCTACCTGCCGACCGCCGACGGCGATCCCGGCCAGGCCACCGTGGCCGCGCTGCTGGCGCAGGCCGCCGAGGCGGGCGCGCCCACCCCGATCGTGGTGCCGCTGCTGCCCGGCCCGCACCCGGCCGCACTGGCCGACCTGTGGGCGGCGGCCGAGGCGACCGGCGCCGTGGTGACCGACGTCCTGGGTCCGCACCCGCTACTGGCCGAGGCGGTGCACGTACGCCTCTCGGAGGCGGATCTCGCCCGCGCCGACCGGGCCCGCCTGTTCACCATCAACACCACCGCCGACGGCGTGGTGCTGGCCGCCGCCGGCGGCGAGGAGGCGGTGCAGGCCGCAGGCATCACGGGGGTGCTGCTGGCCGCGCGGCTCGCGGTGCCGGTGGTGCCGGCCGCGCTGGACGTACCGGGCTCGGTGCAGGCCGCCGTGGCGCACCTGCGGGCGACCGGGGCGGCCCGGCCGGCGCTGGCGCCGTTCGTGATCGGCCCCGAGGTCGAGGCCGGGCTGCTGGCGTCGGTGACCGAGGAGGCGGGCTGCCCGGCGGCGGAGCCGCTGGGGGCGTACCCGGCCATCGGCAGACTGATCGTGTCGGCGTACCTGGCGGCGCTGGGTGTGGCCGAGGAGCAGCCGGGGCGGCCCGTGCCGGCGGTCTGACGGTTCCCGTTCAGCGGCCGACTCCTTCTCGGGGTCGGCCGCTGACGGGTTTTCCGGGGCGTTTGGGGGCCTGTCGGGGGTGGGTGGGGTCCGTCTGGCGGCGTGGGTGTCTGCGGGTCCTGGCGGGGTGGTCCGGGGCGCGCTTTGGTGTTGGGTGCGGGTCCGTGCGGGGTTGCCTGGCGGCGGGGCTACACGGCGGGTGTTGGGTGCGGGTCCGTGCGGGGTTGGTCGCGCAGTTCCTCGCGCCCCTGACGGTGGGGCCGCACGACGGGTGCTGAGTGCGGGGTTGCCTGGCGGGGTGGGGCTACACGGCGGGTGTTGGGTGCGGGTCCGTACGGGGTTGGTCGCGCAGTTCCTCGCGCCCCTGGTGGTGGGGCTACACGGCGGGTGTTAGGTGCGGGTCCGTGCGGGGCTGGTCGCGCAGTTCCCCGCGCCCCTGACGGGGCGGGGCTACACGGCGGGTGTTGGGTGCGGGTCCGTGCGGGGTTGGTCGCGCAGTTCCCCGCGCCCCTGACGGTGGGGCCGCATGACGGGTGCTGAGTGCGGGGTTGCCTGGCGGGGTGGGGCTACACGGCGGGTGTTGGGTGCGGGTCCGTGCGGGGTTGGGCGCGCGGTTCCCCGTGCCCCTGGCGCGGGCGGGGCGTGCCTACGCCCCGGGCGGCCGGTGGGGGGCTGCCCGGGGCGGGGGTGGGAGGGGAGGTGCGGTCAGTCGCGGCGGGGGGCGGCTGCGGTGGAGCCGCGGACCACCAGCTCCGGCTGGAACATGAACTCGGCGCGCTGCGCCGGGTTGCCGCCGACCTCTTCGAGCAGGGCGTCGACCGCGGCGGTGGCCATCGCCTCCACCGGCTGCCGGATGGTGGTGAGCGGCGGCTCGGTGAAGGCGATCAGCGGCGAGTCGTCGAAGCCGACCACCGAGACGTCCTGCGGCACCGTCAGGCCCCGCTGCCGCACCGCCCGGATGGCCCCCAGGGCCATCATGTCGCTGCCGCAGACGATGGCCGTGCAGCCCTTGTCCAGCAGCGCGCCGGCGGCCGCGTGGCCGCCCTCCACGCTGAACAGGGTGTGGTGCACCAGCTCCTCGGCCTCCCCGGCGGTACGCCCCAGCACCTCCCGCTGGGCCGCGATGAAGCCCTCGATCTTGCGCAGCACCGGGACGTACCGGCGCTGGCCGACGGCCAGGCCGATCCGCTCGTGGCCCAGCTCGACCAGGTGCTGGACCGCCATCCGCATGGCGGCCCGGTCGTCCGGGGAGACGAACGGCGCGGAGATCCGCTCGCTGTAGCCGTTGATCAGCACGAACGGCACCTGACGCCCGATCAGCTTGGCGTACCGGTCGTGGTCGGCGGTGGTGTCCGCGTGCAGGCCGGAGACGAAGACGATCCCGGAGACCCCCCGGTCCACCAGCATCTCCACCAACTCGTCCTCGGTGGACCCGCCGGGGGTCTGGGTGCAGAGCACCGGGGTGAACCCGTACCGGCTGAGCACCTGCTCGATCACCTGGGCGAGCGCCGGGAAGATCGGGTTGTTGAGCTCCGGGGTGATCAGCCCGATCAGGCCCGCGCTGCGCTGCCGCAGTCGGGTCGGCCGCTCGTAGCCGAGTACATCCAGGGCGGCGAGCACCGTCTGCCGTGTGGCAGCCGAAACACCCGCCTTGCCGTTGAGTACGCGGGAGACGGTGGCCTCGCTGACCCCCGCCTGTGCCGCGATGTCCGCCAGTCGCGCCGTAGTCACAGTCCCCGAGCCTATTGCACCCATGTCAGACGGCCCACCAGACGGTGCTGTCGGCGGGCAGCAGCAGCGATCCGTCGCGTACCTCGACCGGGACGGACGACAGCAGCACCCGGCCCTGGGCGGGGACGGCGACCGGCTCGGCGCCCGGGTTCACGGTGCAGACGAAGGAGCCCCGGTCGCCCGCGTCGCGGCGGAACGCCAGGACGCCGGCGGGCAGGTCGTCCAGCCAGTCCACCGAGGAGCCCGCACCCAGCGCGGGGTGCTCACGGCGGATCGCCAGCGCGCTGCGGTACAGCTCCAGGGTGGAGCCGGGGACGCCGGTCTGGGCGGCCACGCTCAGCCCGGCCCACTCGGCGGGCTGCGGCAGCCAGCTGGGCCCGCCGTCGGGGCCGAAGCCGTACGGGGCCTCGGTGCCGGACCACGGGATCGGCACCCGGCAGCCGTCGCGGAAGCCGTCCTGTCCCGCGGCGCGGAAGAACGCCGGGTCCTGGCGGACCTCGTCGGGCAGGTCGGTGACCTCGGGCAGGCCCAGCTCCTCGCCCTGGTAGACGTAGGCGGAGCCGGGCAGCGCCAGCATCAGCAGCGAGGCGGCGCGGGCCCGGCGCAGGCCGAGCTCCGGGTCGGCGGGGGCCAGCCGGGTGGCGTGCCGGACCACGTCGTGGTTGGAGAGCACCCAGGTGGTGGGGGCGTCGACCGGGCGCATGGCGTCCAGCGAGAGGTCGATGACCTCGCGCAGCGCGGCCGTCTCCCAGGCGGTGCCGAGGTACTGGAAGTTGAACGCCTGGTGCAGTTCGTCGGCGCGCACGTAGTTGGCGGTGCGGGCGACGGTCGGCGTCCATGCCTCCGCGACGGCGATCCGCTCGCCGGGGTACTCGTCCAGGATGGTCCGCCAGGTGCGGTAGACCTCGTGCACGCCGTCCTGGTCGAAGAACGGCAGGACGTCGTTGCCGAGCAGCTTCAGCTGGTCGTGGGTGCCCATGTCGGGCAGCCCGGCGGCCTTGACCAGGCCGTGCGCGACGTCGATCCGGAAGCCGTCGACGCCCATGTCCAGCCAGAAGCGCAGGATGGAGCGGAACTCGTCCGCGACCGCCTGGTTCTCCCAGTTGAAGTCGGGCTGCTCCGGGGCGAACAGGTGCAGGTACCAGTCGCCGGGGGTGCCGTCGGGGTTGTCCGTACGGGTCCACGCCGGGCCGCCGAAGATGGACTCCCAGTCGTTGGGCGGCAGTTCGCCGTGCTCGCCCTTGCCGGGGCGGAAGTGGTAGCGCTCCCGCAGCGCGGAGCCGGGGCCCTCGCGCAGCGCCCGCTTGAACCACTCGTGCTGGTCGGAGGAGTGGTTGGGCACCAGGTCGACGATGACCCGCAGGCCCAGCAGATGGGCGTCGTGGATCAGCGCGTCGGCGTCGTGCAGGGTGCCGAACATCGGGTCGATCGCGCGGTAGTCCGCGACGTCGTACCCGGCGTCGGCCTGCGGGGAGGCGTAGAAGGGCGACAGCCAGACCGCGTCCACGCCGAGGTCGCGCAGGTACGGCAGGCGGGCGCGGATGCCCGGCAGGTCGCCCATGCCGTCGCCGTCGGAGTCCGCGAAGCTGCGCGGGTACACCTGGTAGATCACCGCGTCCCGCCACCACCCTCTGCGGTCGCCGACGGACGCGGGGACGGCGCTCGGGGCGGCGTCGGTGGCGGTGGCTTCCCGGGCCTCCCCGACCCGCTGGCGGGCGAGGAAGGAGGACCGGGAGGCGTCGGCGAGGTCGTGGGTCATGGTTTCCCTTGAGTGCTCGGTGCCGTGCCGCCCCGGGGTGGGCCGGAGGCGGCACGCAGCGTGCGGACAGGTGCGGCGTTGGTGCGGGTCAGGACTTGGCGGCACCGGCGGTGAGGCCGGAGACCAGATGGCGCTGGACCAGGAAGAAGACGATGGTCGCCGGGATCGCGATCATCACCGAGGCGGCGGTCATGCCCGCCCAGTCGGCGCGGGTGTTGGTGGCCAGGGTGCGGATGCCGACCGCCAGGGTGTAGTGGTCGGCGCTCATGAACTGGGTGGCGTACGCGACCTCGGCCCAGGCGGTGAGGAAGGAGTAGAACGCGGTGACGGCCAGCCCCGGGCGGGCCAGCGGCAGGATCAGCCGCCAGAAGGTGCCGAACGGGGTGAGCCCGTCCACCCGGCCGGCCTCGTCGATCTCCATCGGGATGGTGTCGAAGTAGCCCTTGAGCATCCAGGCGGAGAACGGCACCGAGATGGTGCAGTAGGTGAGGATCAGCCCGAGGTAGCTGTCGATCAGGCCGAGCGAGGCCAGGATGTTGTACAGCGGGACGATCAGCACGGTCACCGGGAACATCTGGGTGACCAGGAACATCCACATCAGCTGCCGCTGCCCGGGGAAGCGCAGCCGGGAGACGGCGTAGCCGGCCGTGGCGGAGAGCAGCACGCCGAGCAGGGTGGTGCAGCCGGCGATGATCACCGAGTTGCCGAACCAGCGCGGGAAGTCGGTCTCGGTGAGCACCCGGGTGTAGTTCTTCAGGCTCAGGTGGCCGAGCACCTTGGCGGGGTCCTGCCAGGCGTCCTCGGGGCCGACCGAGATGAAGAGGATCCAGCCGACCGGGAACATGGCGACGATGCTGGCGATCAGCAGCGTGCCGTGCAGCCCGAGCGAGGCGAGCGGGCCGCGCTCCCCCCGGCCGCGGCCGCGCGGCGGGCGGGCGGCGCCGGTGGTGACGGCGGTCGCGGCGGCCGGGACCGGGCTGGTGTCGGTGGTCGCGGTCATGGAAACCTGCTCCTTGTGCTCCTGGTCTTCGCTGGGGGTGGGGGTGCTGCCGCCGTCGGGGGTGCTGCCGCCGTCGGGGGCCGTCACGCGGGGGCCGCTCACGACTTCTCCGCCTTGAGCTCGCGGCGCCGGTAGAAGGTGGAGAACACCAGCAGGATGAGCAGGATGATGATGCCGTAGGTGGCGGCGCCCGAGTAGTCGGAGACGCCGGTGAACGCCTTGTTGAAGGCGTACGTCACCAGGATGTCGGTCTCACCGGTGGTGTTCTGGCCGATCAGCAGGTAGATCACGGCGAACATGTTGAACGTCCAGATGCTGCTGATCAGGATCACCGTGCTGCTGACCGGACGCAGACCGGGCAGCGTGACGTTGAGGAACCGCTGCCACGGCGAGGCGCCGTCCATCTCGGCCGCCTCGTGCAGTTCGGCGGGGATGGACTGCATGCCGCCGAGCAGCGCGACCATCTGGAACGGCACGCCCAGCCAGACGTTGACCAGGATGACCGCGATCTTCTGGTTCAGCGGGGAGCCCAGCCAGTCCTGGGCCGGCAGCCCGAGGTGGGTCAGCATCTCGTTGAGCACGCCGTACTGGGTGTTGAGCATCAGCCGCCAGGCGAAGATGCCGATGAACCCGGGCACCGCCCAGGGCAGGATGAGCGCCATCCGGTAGAACAGCCGGAACCGCATCTTGCGGTTGAGCATGTTGGCCAGCACCAGCGCGAAGGCGAACTGGAAGACGCCGCAGGAGACCGTCCAGACGATGGTCCAGATCAGCCTCGGGTAGAAGTCGCCGTCCGCGCCGGACAGCACGTGCCAGTAGTTGTCCAGGCCCACCAGGTGGTAGGTCGCCGGGACGTGGTTGACACCGATGTCCTTGGCGACGTTCGCCTCGGTGGCGTTGGTGAGCGACAGGTAGAAGCCGCGGCACAGCGGATAGAGGACCAGGACCGCCATCACGATGACCACGGGCAGGACCATCGCCCAGCCGTACCAGTGGCGGTCGTACGAGCGCCGGACCCGGGTCAGCAGGCCGGTCCGGGGGGCGGGGGCGGCGGACTTGACCGGTCCGCCGGGGGCTTCGGTCGTGGTGGTCATCATCAGGCCTTTGCGAAGGGCTTGCAGGGGCTTGCAGACGGGCTTGCAGGAGCGCCCGGCGGGGGTCGGACCGGGCGGCGGGCGGGCCGCCCTCCACCGGGAGGGCGGCCGCGCCGTACGGGTCCGGGACCCGGAGGTGACGTCAGTTGGTGCTGAAGTCGGGCAGGAGCTTCTTGAACTCCTTGGCCGCCTCGTCGGCGCCCTGCTGCGGGGTGGCGCTGCCCTGGAGGATCTTCACGTAGGACTGCTGGAGCGGCGTGAACAGGCTGCCGACCTGGGGCAGCGCGACCCGGGGGCGGGCCGTCTGCAGGATGCCCTGGAAGCCGGCGATGGACGCGTTGGCCTTGACCTCGGCGGTGTACGCGGAGTCACGGGTCGGCAGGGTGCCGTTCTTGACCGCGATGTAAGCCTGGCTGTCGGTGGAGGTCATGAACTGGGTGAAGAGGTAGCTGGCGTCCAGGTTCTTGGAGCCCGCGTAGACGACCAGGTCGTGCCCGCCGGTCGGCGCGGCGGCCGTGCCGGTGCTGCCGGCCGGGACCGGCGCGTAGCCCAGGTTGTCCTTGTCCTTGAACGCGGCGCCCGCGTAGTCGTCGGCGGTCGACCAGGGGCCCTGGATCAGCATGGCGACCTTGCCGGTGGTGAACGCCTTCTGCATGTTGTCGTAGGCGCTGGCGAAGTCGATCTTCATCGAGGACGAGGTGTAGACGTCCTTCGCCGTGGCGAGCGCCTTGACGGCCTCGGGCGAGTTGATGGTGATCTTCTTGGCGTCGGCGTCGGCCATGTCGGCGCCCTCGCCGAACAGGAACGGCAGCAGGAAGTAGGCGTCCGGGTTCATGTACGTCCCGTAGGCGCCGGTCTTCTCCTTGATCTGGGCGGAGTCCTGCTTGAACTCGTCCCAGGTCTTCGGCGGCGCGGCGATGCCGGCCTTCTTGAAGAGGTCCTTGTTGTACAGCAGGCCCAGGGTGTCGGTGACCGACGGAACGCCGTAGGACTTGCTGTTGTACTGCGTGGTGTGCAGCGGACCGGGCAGGAAGTCCTCGGTCTTGGTGAGCGCGGCGGTGCCGTCCAGCGGGGCCAGGTAGCTCAGCGAGGCGTACTCGGGGATCAGGCCGACGTCCGCGCGCATCACGTCCGGCGCGCCCTTGCCGCTCTGCGCCGTCGCCTTGAACTTCTGCTCGATGTCGGCGAACGGGATGTTCTGGTAGTTGACCTTGATCTTCGGGTACTGCTGCTCGAACTTGGCGATCAGCTCCTTGTACGCCGGAGCCTCCTTGGTCGCGTCCGAGGTGTCCCAGTAGGTGACGGTCCCGGAAACGCCGGCGGGGTCTGCGGCAGCCTTGCCGGTGCCCGACTTGCCGCTGTCCGACTTGCCACTACCGCCGCTGCTGCAAGCCGCCATCGAGACCGCGAGGGCCGCGACAAGTGCGGTGGCCGCAATACCACGCCGCATGAAGAACTCCTTGGAGGGTGGGTGCCCGAAGTGGTGGGGACGGCGCATAATGGGCCTTCCCCGCAAGACCGACCGCACCGCGCCGAGCCCGACGTCCCGCAGGGCTCCGCCTCGGCGCGGC
Source organism: Streptomyces sp. NPDC092296 (assembly GCF_044755465.1). Taxonomy (NCBI): domain Bacteria; kingdom Bacillati; phylum Actinomycetota; class Actinomycetes; order Kitasatosporales; family Streptomycetaceae; genus Streptomyces; species Streptomyces sp. NPDC092296. Next base: position 123,779 of record NZ_JBIVRB010000011.1, read on the forward strand.
TCCGTCGGGCTCGGGGAGGAACGTAACAGCGCCGAAAGCCTTTCGGAAAGCTCTTGCAGCAACTTTCTGCAAGAGAATTCAGTTCGTTATCCCGGCGTGTCCGTTCGGTAGCCGTACCGGTCGGACGCGATCGACTCCGATCAGGCCCTGCCACGGCAGCTCTTCCTTGACAGGCGCCACCCGCGCCACTGTCATGAGAGCTGCCGTCCCCCACCCCGGGACCGGCAAGCCGCGAGAGTCGCTCAGGAGGCGCAGGTGGCGTACTACCGGACCGTCGGAACGGTGCCGCCCAAGAGGCACACCCAGTTCCGCCGAGACGACGGCGGGCTGTACTACGAGGAGCTGATGGGCGAGGAGGGCTTCACCTCCGACTCCTCGCTGCTCTACCACCGCCACATCCCCTCGGCCCTGGTCGACAGCCGGGTCTGGCGGCTGCCGGAGGCCAAGAGCGAGCCCAACCACCCGCTCAAGCCCTACCACCTGCGGCTGCACACCCTCTTCCCCGGCGAGAGCTGGCGGCAGGCCGACCCGGTGACCGACCGCCGGGTGGTGCTGGGCAACGCCGACGTACGGATCGCCTACGTCGCCGCCGGAGCCCCCTCCCCGCTCTACCGCAACGCCATCGGCGACGAGTGCGTGTACGTGGAGTCCGGGACCGGCCGGGTGGACACCGTCTTCGGATCGATCGAGGTCGGCACGGGCGACTACGTGGTGCTCCCCCGGGCCACCACCCACCGCTGGGTGCCCGGCGGCGACGCCCCGCTGCGGCTCTACGCCGTCGAGGCCAACAGCCACATCACCCCGCCCAGGCGCTACCTCTCCCGGTTCGGGCAGCTGCTGGAGCACGCCCCGTACTGCGAGCGCGACCTGCGCGGGCCGGTCGGACCGCTGCTGGTGGACGGGGCCGGCGACACCGATGTGTACGTCAAGCACCGCGTCCCCGGCGGCGAGGGCGTGGTCGGCACCGTGTTCACCGTGCCGCAGCACCCCTTCGACGTGGTCGGCTGGGACGGCTGCCTCTACCCGTACGCCTTCAACATCCGCGACTACGAGCCGCTCACCGGCCGCGTCCACCAGCCGCCGCCGCAACACCAGGTCTTCGAGGGCAGCGGCTTTGTGATCTGCAACTTCGTGCCCCGCAAGGTCGACTACCACCCGCTCGCCATCCCGGTGCCGTACTACCACTCCAATGTGGACAGCGACGAGGTGATGTTCTACTGCGGCGGCGACTACGAGGCCCGCAAGGGCTCCGGCATCGGCCAGGGGTCGGTCTCGCTGCACCCGGGCGGCCACACCCACGGCCCGCAGCCCGGCGCGTACGAGCGGTCGGTCGGCGCCGAGTTCTTCGACGAGCTGGCCGTCATGGTGGACACCTTCCGGCCGCTGGAGATCGCGGAGGGCGGCCGGGCCGCCGACGACGGGCGCTACGCCTGGACCTGGAGCGGGCGCGGCCCGCAGGGCCCGCTGGACGCGCCCGGCGGCGGTGCCGAATGACCGCTGCGCACTGCTGGGTGCCGGTCCCCGACGGGTCGCCCTTCCCGCTGCAGAACCTGCCGTACGGGGTGTTCAGCCCGCCGGGCGGCGCCCCCCGGGTCGGTACGGCCATCGGTGACCAGGTGCTGGACCTCTCCGCGATCTGGGCCGGCACCCCGCTCGGCGCCGACCTGGCGGGCGGCTCGCTCAACCGGTTCCTGCGGCGCGGGCCCCGGGAGTGGGCGTATGTGCGGGGGCGGCTCACCGAGCTGCTGACCGGGACGGAGCAGCGGCGGCTGGTGGAGGCCAACCTGTACCCGCTGGACCGGGTGCGGCTGCACCTGCCGTTCGAGGTCGCGGACTACGTCGACTTCTACGCGTCCGAGGCGCACGCGACCAACCTGGGCCGGATCTTCCGGCCGGACGGCGAACCGCTGCTGCCCAACTGGCGGCACCTGCCGGTCGGCTACCACGGGCGGGCCGGGACGGTGGTGGTCTCCGGTACGCGGGTGCGGCGGCCCGCCGGGCAGCGGCGCGGCCCGGACGGCGCACCCGTCTTCGGGCCCACCCGGCAGCTGGACATCGAGGCCGAGGTGGGCTTCGTGGTCGGGGTGCCGTCGGCGCCCGGCGAGCCGGTGCCGGTCGGCGCGTTCAGCGACCATGTCTTCGGCGCGGTGCTGGTCAACGACTGGAGCGCCCGGGACATCCAGGCGTGGGAGTACCAGCCGCTCGGCCCGTTCCTGGGCAAGTCCTTCGCCACCTCCGTCTCGCCCTGGGTGGTGCCGCTGGCCGCGCTGGAGCACGCCCGGATCGCGGTGCCGCCGCAGGACCCGGCGCCGCTGCCGCACCTGGCCGAGCAGCAGCCGTGGGGGCTGGACCTGGCGCTGGAGGTGCGGCTCGGCGACGCGGTGGTCTCCCGGCCGCCGTACCGGGAGACCTACTGGTCACCGGCGCAGCTGCTGGCCCATCTGACGTCGGGCGGTGCGGCGCTGCGGACCGGCGACCTGTACGCCTCGGGCACCGTCTCGGGTCGGCTGCCGGATCAGCGGGGGTCGCTGATCGAGCTGACCTGGAACGGGCGTGATCCGCTGCGACTGCCGGACGGCAGCAGCCGCGCCTTCCTGGCGGACGGCGACACGGTCACCATCACCGGCTGGGCCCCGGGGGCGGACGGCGTCCGCATCGGCTTCGGCGAGGTGACGGGGACGGTGGTGGGCTGAGCGGCGGCCCTGCGGGGCGGCGGGGGCTGGACTGGGCGGGCGCCCCGGGGGGCGGAGCGCACGTGGGGTGCAGCGCGCTACGGGAGTGCGGGGTTCCTCGCGCAGTTCCCCGCGCCCCTGACGGAGCCGACGAGCCCCATGGCGACAGCGGGGATCGGCTGGGCGGGCGCCCCGGGGAGCGGGGTGCATGTGGGGTGCAGCGCGCTACGGAGGTGGGTGGCTGGCCGCGCAGTTCCCCGCGCCCCTGCGGGGGCTTGCCAGGGGCGCGGGGAACTGCGCGAACAACCACCCAGCACGCCGCACCCCTGCCCGCAGCCCCGACCAGGCCGAAGGTGCAGGGGTCCTGGCGCTTCTGATGGGGCGTCAGGCCGGGGCGGGGCCGGTGGAGCCTCGGACGACGAGTTCGGGTTCGAAGAGGAGTTCGTCGTGGGTGACCCGGACGCCGGCGATCTCTCCGGCGAGGAGTTCGACGGCGGCCCGGCCCATGGACTCGATGGGCTGCCGCACCGTGGTCAGCGGCGGGTCGGTGCAGGTCATGAAGGAGGAGTCGTCGTAGCCGACCACCGAGACATCGGCCGGCACCGACATCCCCCGGCGCCGCACCGCCCGGACCGTACCGAGGGCGAGCGGGTCGCTGGCGCAGATGATCGCGGTGACGCCCTGCTGGAGCAGCCGGGTCGCGGCGGCCTGGCCGCCCTCCAGCGAGAACAGCGCCCGCTCCACCCAGGCGTCCGGCAGCTCGAACCCGGCCTGGGCGGCGACCGCGCGCCCGGCCGCCAGCTTGCGCCGGGACGGGACGTGGTCGGGCGGGCCGAGCACCATGCCGATCCGCCGGTGGCCCAGCGAGATCAGATGCCCCATGGCCTGCTCGACGGCCACCGCGTCGTCGCAGGACACCCGGGGGAAGTCCAGGTCGTCTATCGCGGCGTTGAGCAGCACGGTCGGCAGGCCCCGGTCGGCCAGCCGGTCGTAGTGGCCGTGCGGCGAGTCGGCCTGCGCGTACATGCCGCCGAAGAAGACGACACCGGAGACATGCTGCTGGAGCAGCAGGTCGACGTAGTCGGCCTCGGAGACGCCGCCCGCCGTCTGGGTGCAGAGCACGGGGGTGAAGCCCTGCTGGGCCAGTGCGCCGCCCACCACCTCGGCGAAGGCGGGGAAGATCGGGTTCTGCAGCTCGGGGAGGACCAGGCCGACCAGCCGGGCGCGCTCGCCGCGCAGCTGGGTGGGCCGCTCGTAGCCGAGCACGTCCAGCGCGGTCAGCACCGCCGCCCGGGTGTTGTCGGAGACTCCGGGTTTGTCGTTGAGCACACGGCTGACCGTCGCCTCGCTCACCCCGACCTTCTTGGCCACTTCGGCAAGTCGTCGCGTCATGTTCGCAAGTATACGTCATCACATGCAAGTCACTTGCACTTTTCTTGCAGCAGTTTGTCGGGTACCCCGACATCCCACCTGACGTCCCACCCGGCGCCTACGCTGGCGCCATGACGACTCAGGGCAGCATCCCCGCCCGGCCGGGCGACGGCAAGTACCTGCTGCTGACCACGTTCAAACGGGACGGCAGCGCGATCCCCACGCCGGTGTGGGTGGTCCGGGACGGCGAAGCGCTCGGGGTGTGGACGACGGCCGACTCCGGCAAGGTCAAGCGCATCCGCAACCGGGCGGACGTCCTGGTGGCCCCCTGCGACCTCCGGGGCAACCCCGGGGGCGCGGCGGTGCCCGGCAGCGCGGAGATCCTGGACCCGGCCGCCACCGAGCGCTACCGGGCGCTGCTGGCCCGCAAGTACGGCCTGGTGGGGCGGCTCACCCTGCTGGGCAGCCGGCTGCGCCGGGGCCGCGCCGGCACCGTGGGCGTCCGGATCACCCTGCGGGACCCGGCTCAGTCCGGCTGACGCTCCGCCAGCGCCCGCTGCACCACCTCGGCCAGGTGCAGCGCCCGGCGGCCGCCGCCCAGCTGGGCGATCTGGGTGCGGCAGCTGAAGCCGTCCGCCAGCACCAGCGTCTCCGGGGCGGCGGCGCGGATCTCCGGCAGCAGCACCCGCTCGGCGGCCGCCCGGGAGACCTCGTAGTGGCCGCGCTCGAAGCCGAAGTTCCCGGCCAGGCCGCAGCAGCCGGAGTCCAGCACCCGGTTGTCCAGCCCCAGGCGCGCGGTGACCCGCCGGTCGGCGTCGGTGCCCAGCGCGGCGTGCTGGTGGCAGTGCACCTGGGTGATCGCGCTGCCCGGCAGGGTCGGCAGCGCGGCGGCGTGCGCGTCCACCACCTCGGCGAAGGTGCGGACCCGGCCGGCCACCGCGCGGGCGGCGGCGCCGTCCCGGGGGTCGCGGCCGAGCAGGGCGGGCAGTTCGTCGCGGAGCGCGGTGGTGCAGCTGGGCTCCAGGCCGACGACGGGGATGTCCGGCGGCAGGGTGCGTACGGTGCGGCGCAGCACCCGGCGGGCGGTGCCGAGCTGCCCGGTGGAGATCCAGGTGAGGCCGCAGCAGACCGCCCGGTCGGGGAGTTCGACGGCGTAGCCGAGGTGTTCCAGCACCGCCACGGCGGCCCGCGCGACCTGCGGTTCCAGGTGTTCGGAGAAGGTGTCGGGCCAGAGCAGCAGCCGGGGCGCGCCGGGGTCGGCGGGGTGTGCGGCGCGGTGGCGGCGGAACCAGCGGCTGAAGGTCTCGGCGGGCAGGGCGGGCAGGTCCCGTTCGGGGGCGATGCCCGCGATCCGCTTGAGGGCCGCGGCCAGCGGCGGTGAGCGGCGTACCCGGTCGGCGGCGCCCGGGGCCAGGGCGGCGGCGCGCAGCCAGAGCGGCAGCCAGCCCATGGAGTAGTGCGCGGCGGGGCGCGGCCGGTGGCGGTAGTGGTGGTACAGGAACTCCGCCTTGTAGGTCGCCATGTCGACGTGGACCGGGCAGTCGCTTGCGCAGCCCTTGCAGGCCAGGCAGAGGTCCAGCGCCTCGCGTACCTCGGGTGAGCGCCAGCCGTCCGGGATGGCGTCGCCGCGCAGCATCTCGGCGAGCAGCCGGGCGCGGCCCCGGGTGGAGTGCCGCTCCTCGCCGGTCGCCATGTAGCTGGGGCACATCACGCCGGTGGTGGTGTCGACGCACTTGGCGACGCCGACGCAGCGGTGCACGGCCTTGGCGAGGCTGCCGTCGTCGTCCTGGTACGGGAAGACCAGCGGCAGCCGCCGCTCGGGCAGGCCGTCCAGCCGCAGGTCGCGGTCGAGCGGTCGGGGGTCGACCAGGTTGCCGGGGTTGAGCAGGTTCTCCGGGTCCCAGATCGCCTTGAAGCGGGCGAACAGCTCGATCAGCTGCGGCGGGTACATCCGGGGCAGCAGTTCGGCGCGGGCCTGGCCGTCGCCGTGCTCGCCGGAGAGCGAGCCGCCGTGCGCGACGACCAGGTCGGCGGCGTCCTCCAGGAAGCGGCGGAAGGCGGCCCGCCCGTCGGTCCGGGCGAGCGGGAAGTCGATCCGCAGATGGACGCAGCCCTCACCGAAGTGCCCGTACGGGACGCCCTTGAGGTGGTGCGCGGCCAGCAGGGCGCGCAGTTCGCGCAGATAGCCGCCGAGCCGCTGCGGCGGTACGGCGGAGTCCTCCCAGCCGGGCCAGGCTTCACCGCCGCCGGGCAGCCGGGTGACGATGCCCGCCCCGGCCTCGCGGACGCCCCACAGCTGCCGCTGCTCGCCGGGGTCGGTCACCACCGCTGCGGCGGCGCCGTCGCGGCGGACGGCGCCGGCCAGGGTGCGGGCGGCGTCCTCGGCGGCGGCCGGGGTGTCGCCGCCGACCTCCATGAAGAGCCAGCCCTGCCCGGCGGGCAGCCGGTCGAGCGCGGGCGGGCGGGGGCCGGCGGCGAGCAGCGCGGCGATCAGGTCGGCGCCCATGCCCTCCATGGTGAGCGGCCGGTGCGGGAGCAGCGCGGGCACCGCGTCGGCGGCGGCGGTCTCGTCGGGGTAGCCGGCCACCACCAGCGCGCGGGCGGCGGGTGCGGCGACCAGCCGTACGGTGGCGCCGAGCAGTACGGCGCAGGTGCCCTCGGTGCCGGTGAGGGCTCGGGCGAGGTCATGGCCGCGTTCGGGCAGCAGCGCGTCCAGGGCGTAGCCGGAGACGCGGCGGGGCAGTTCGGGGAAGCCCTGGCGGAGCAGCGCGAGGTGGTCGGCGGCCAGGTCCTGGAGGGCGCGGTGCAGTTCGCCGGCCCGGCCGGGCAGTCGGCGCAGCCGGGCGCGCTCCTCGGGTCCGGTCGGGCCGCCGACGGTGAGTTCGGTGCCGTCGGCCAGCAGCAGGTCCAGGGAGTCCACATTGTCGGCGGTGCGGCCCCAGGCGAGGGAGTGGGAGCCGCAGGAGTCGTTGCCGATCATGCCGCCGAGGGTGCAGCGGCTGTGGGTGGAGGGGTCGGGTCCGAAGGTGAGGCCGTGCGGGCGGGCGGCGGCGCGCAGGGTGTCCAGGACGGCGCCGGGCTGGACGCGGGCGGTGCGGCGGTCGGGGTCCAGCGCCGTGACGCGGTCCAGGTGGCGGCGGAAGTCGAGGACCACCGCGCCGGGGCCGATGGCCTGGCCGCCGATGCTGGTGCCGGCGCCCCGGGGCACCAGGGGCACGCCGTGTTCGCGGCAGAGGGCGACGGTCGCCCGGACGTCGTCCGGGTCGGCGGGTTTGACCACTCCGGCCGGGAGGTGGCGGTAGTTGGAGGCGTCGTGGCTGTAGACGGTGCGTTCGGCCGTGCCGAACCGCACCTCGCCGCTGATCGCGGCGGTGAGCGCCGCCGCGAGGTCGGGGTGCCGGTCGGGGGTGTGCCGGTCGGGGACGCGCCGGGCGGGGGTCGGGGGTCTGCTGGTCGCCACGGTGACTGCCTCCCCGCGCCGGGTGCCGGTCATGCCGGTCGGCCCCGGGCGGCGGTGTGCGCCGCCCGGGGCCGACCGGAGAGGTTTCCGTAAGGCTGGGCCCAGTAGCGCCGGGCCCAGTAGCGTCGGGCCCAGTAGCGTCGGGCTCGGTAGGACCGGGCTCGGTAGGACCGGGCTCAGTAGGGCTGGACGAGGTAGTGGTTGGCGCCCGGGATGCCGATCTTGAGGAGTTCGTCGTCCTCGGGCGTGGTGGGCTGGCCGGTCTCCTGGCGGAGCACGGCGCGGGAGAGGTTCTGCACCCACAGGGCGCGGGGCCGGCGGCGGGCCTCCCAGGCGGCGAGCGCCTCGGGGAGGGTGTCGGCCCGGTCCAGCTCCTGGGCGAGGACCAGCGCGTCCTCCACCGCCATGGCGCCGCCCTGGGCGAGGTGCGGGGTGGAGGCGTGGGCGGCGTCGCCCGCGATGACCACCCGGCCCCGGTGCCAGGGGGCGTCCACGGTGACCTGGGAGATCCGGGAGTAGACGACGCCCTCGGGGCCGGTGACGTGCTCCAGCGCGGCGGCGACCGGACCGCCGAAGCCGGTCAGCCGCTCCTTGAACTGCTCATGGGCCCGCTCCGGGTCGGGCCGGAAGTCCGGCGCCTCGGCGTTGACCGAGGCGATGTACATCAGGTCCTGGGAGATCGGGGTGAGCAGCGCCTTCCTGGCGTCGCGGGCGGTGCTCATCAGCACGCCCCGCACCTCGGGGGCGCGCGGGACGGTGACCCGCCAGTTGGCGAAGCCGGTGTACTCCGGCTCGTACGCGTCGCCGTACAGCCGGCGGCGCAGCGGCGAGCCGATGCCGTCGAAGCCGACGACCAGGTCCCAGCGGCCCTCGGTGCCGTCGGCCAGGGTGGCGTCCACGCCGTCGCCGTCGTCGGCCAGGTCGGTGATGGTGGTGCCGCGCCGGATGCGGGCGCCGGCCTTCTCGGCAGCCCGGGTGAGCACCTCGGCCAGGGCGGGGCGCGGGATGCCGTTGCAGGCCGGGGCGCCGTCCATCCGGGGGTGCGGGATGGTGGCGAGCACGTCGCCGTCGGGGGAGCAGACGGTGAGCGCGTCGCTCTCGAAGCCGACGGCCAGGCAGTCCTCCAGGGCGCCGATCTCCCGCATGACGTGCAGGGCGTTGGAGGGCTGGATGATGCCGACGCCGAGTGCCCCGTCACCCTCGCGCAGCTCGACGACGTCCACCTCCGCACCCCGGCTGCCGAGGGCGGCGGCGAGGGCGAGCCCGCCGATACCTCCGCCGTGGACGAGGACGCGCTCTGCAAGGGCCATGGGTGTACTTCCTCCGGTGTGTGTGGTGCGGGGTTCGGGGTGGCGCGCCGGTCAGCCGACCGGCTCGGGGACCTCGGTCCGCAGGGTCATCAGGTGGTCGACCAGGGCGAGCAGCAGGTCGCGGGCGTCGGAGCGCTGCCGTACGTCGGCCATCAGCAGCGGCACCCCGGGGTCGAGGTCGAGGGCCTCGCGGATCTCGGCCACGCTGCGGTCGCGTACGCCGTGGAAGCAGTTGACGCCGACGACGAAGGGGATGCCCCGGCTCTCGAAGAAGTCGATCGACGCGAAGCTGCTCTCCAGTCGTCTGGTGTCGGCCAGGACGACCGCGCCGAGCGCGCCGTTGACCAGGTCGTTCCACATGAACCAGAAGCGTTCCTGGCCGGGCGTGCCGAACAGGTACACCACCAGGTCGTGGCTGATCGTGATGCGGCCGAAGTCGAGCGCGACCGTGGTGGTGGACTTGCCGCCCACCCCTTCGAGGCTGTCGACCCCGACGCTGGCCCGGGTCATCACCTCTTCGGTGCGCAGCGGCGCCACCTCGCTGACCGCGCCCACCATGGTGGTCTTGCCGACGCCGAATCCGCCCGCGATCAGTACCTTGACCGCCGCGGGTGCACCGCCGGCGACCGCTCCGTTGTCAGAGTCTGCGGAGCCCATCCCTCACCGCCCGAAGAATCGTTATGTCCACGCCGCCCTGGGCTATCGCCAGCGGCGGTCGGGCCGTCACCCGGCCCTGTGCGACCAGGTCGCCGATCAGGATCTTCGTCACCGAGACCGGAAGGTCCAGTTCGGCTGCGACCTCCGCCACTGCTGCGGGCCGCCGGCACTGCTCGATGATCGTCCGGTGCTCGGGCTGGAGTGCCCGAGCAGCGCCCACCGGCACGATGTCCGGGTCCAGGGTGGTGATCACCGTGATCAGTGTCAGGTCGTCCCGCTCGGACGCGGTGCGTCCGCGAGTGATCGTGTACGGCCTGACGAGCGACTCGTCGCCGTCATCGGCCTCTAGGTCGTCCGTCCAGTGGTTCACCCACGTCCACCTCCATCGGCGGCGCCGATCTCGCTCCGCACCTCGGTACCAAGCTTCTGGCCGACCTGCTGGATCAGGGTGTGCATGGCGACCGCCATCACCTCGGCGTCGACGTCCTGGGACGCGATCACCGCGAGGTGGCTGCCCCGGCCGGCGCTGGTGATGAACAGCCAGAGGTCGGACATCTCCACGATGACCTGGTGCACCGGCCCGCCGCCGAACAGGTCGCCGACGCCTCTGGCGAGGCTCTGCTGCCCGGTGGCCACCGCGGCCAGCCGTTCGGCGTCGAAACGTTCGATGGAGCGGGACTGGCTGATCACCAGGCCGTCGTCGGACAGCACGACCGCGTGCCGGCTGCCTGCAACCTGGTCGATCAGGCCGTCCAGCAGCCAGTCCAGGTCGTGGTCGGTGGCGGTGGTTCTCGTGGTCATCCTCGGTCTTCCGTCGTGGGCCGCTTGCCTTCCGGCGTGGTTGTGCCGGTCGCGTTCTGGTCGTCGGGCCCGGTGAGTCGGGCGATGCGGGACTGCCGCTGGAAGGCGCCGATGGCGGAGCCGATGCGGGCGGGTTCCGGGCGCGGGGACCGAGTGTCCCGGGGGTCGGCCGACCGGCGGGCGGCCGGCGGCTCCTTCAGCTCGTCCACCAGGCTGGCCTGGCGCACCCGCTTGGGCAGCGGCCGGGTGTTGGCGGCGGGGGTGGGCTGGTTCTCGAACCCGCCGGGGGTCACCTCGGACATCGCCCGGCCCCGGGCGCGGGCCGGCAGGCCGGGGACCTGCTGCTCCGGGGCGCCGGTCCTGGGCGGCGCGATGGTCTCCCCGGTCCGGCGGGTGAAGGCGTCGAGCGTGGTGCTCACCAGTCGGCTGAGGTCCTCGCGGTCGCCGTGGCCGCGGCCGTTGCTGTACGGGTCGCCGCCGTCGTACGGGTCCGGCTGCCAGGACAGCGTGGTGTCCGCCCCGTCGGTGGCCGGGCCGTGCGTGGCCACCAGGTCGTCGGCCAAATCATCGGCCAGGTCATCGGCCAGGTCGTCGAAGTCCGCGAACTCCGGGGTGACGAAGTCCGCCTCGTCCGGCTCCGGGCGCGGTACGGCGGCCAGGTGGCGCCCCTCGTCGTCGCGCTCGGGCGCGGCGTCGGGGTTCTGCGCGACCAGGTCGGCCGGGATGAGCACGATGACCCGGGTGCCGCCGAACGCGGACGCCCGGAACTCCACCTTGACATCCAGGCTGGCGGCCAGCCGGGCCACCACGTACAGGCCGAGCCGGGCGTCGTCGGCCCGGGTCATGACGTCCATCCGGGGCGGGTCGGCCATCATGGCGTTGGCGGCGTCGTACTGCGCCTCGTCCATGCCCAGGCCGCGGTCCTCGATCTCGACCGCGATGCCGCGTCCGACCAGTCCGGCGCGCACCTCGACGGGGGTGGGCGGCTTGGAGAACGTCACGGCGTTCTCCATCACCTCGGCGAGCACGTGCACGATCGGGCCGACCGCGCGCTCGGCCACCCAGGGGCGGCCCTCGACCTCGATCTGCACCCGGCGGTAGTCCTGCACCTCGCCCTGTGCGGCGCGCAGCACGTCCAGCAGCCGGACGGGCTTGCGCCAGCGGCGCTGCGGCTGGCCGCCGCCGAGGATCACCAGGTTCTCCTCGTAGCGGCGCAGCCGGGCGGTGAGGTGGTCGAGGTCGAAGAGACCCTCCAGCACCTCGGGGTCCTCGTGCTTGCGCTCCATCTCGTTGAGCTTCTTGAGCTGGAGGCCGATCAGCAGCTGGGTGCGGCGGGCGATGCGCTGGAGCAGCCGCTCGAAGCCCCGGTGCTGCTCCGCCTGGCGGACGGCGGTCTCCATGGCGGTGCGGCTGGCCTGCTGGAGGGCGTCCTCCAGCTGGGCCAGTTCGTCGGTGCTCCGGCGGCCGGCCCGGCTGTCCTCGCCGAGGTCGACGACCTCGCCCGCGGCGAGCCGGTCGACCATCGCGGGCAGCCTGGTCTGCACGTCGAGGGCTTCGTCGCGCAGCGAGAAGACCCGCTTGCGCAGGGTGCCGGTGAGCCGCCAGCTGATCAGCACCACCAGCAGCACGCCGACCAGGCCGACGACACTGGTGGTGACCAGGCGGACCAGCAGGCTGTGCACGGTGGTGTCGCCCAGCGCGCTGACGTTCATGGTGCGGGTCTGGAGCAGCTGCTGGAACTGCGGGTCGATCTGCGCGACGCTCTGCTGCCACTGGGTGCGGATGCCGCCCGGCAGCGTCACCTCGTTGCCGTCCGTGCCGCCCTTGCTGCCGGCGCGCACCAGCGAGTCCTCGACCGCGTTCTTGCCCTGCCAGGCGGTGCTCTCGATGAGCGTGGTGTACAGCTTCAGCTCGTCGGGCGCCAGGTAGGGCGCGACCTTGCTCTCCAGCGCGAACTTCTGGGCGCCGATCCAGCCGGTGAGCTGGAGGTGGTCCTGGACGCTCAGGGTGCGGCCGGACCAGGCGCGGGCCAGCATCGCGTCCTCGCGGGCGAGCATCTCCTTGGCCCAGAAGGTGTCCACCAGGGCGCGGGACACATAGCCGACCTGGCCGTTGTCGGCGTCGCTGAGCGCGTTGAACAGCCGCAGGTCGGTCTCGACCAGGTTGGTGTAGTACGCGAAGATCTGCTGCTGGGTGGTGCTGCGGTGGTCCACGCTGTCGCGGTACACCCGCAGCTGGCCCAGTTCCTTGCGTGCCTTGGCGAGGGCGTCGCGCAGTTCGCGGGGTGCGTCGCCGGACTCGATGTCGGAGAGCGACTGGAAGGCCCCGACGGCCTGGTCGGTGCGCTGCCGCTGGGCGGCGAGCGCCTCCCTGGCCTCCTTGGACTCCTTGGGGCCGGCCAGCGCGTCCGCGCTGAGCCGGCGCTCCGCCTGGAGGTTGAAGTACACCAGGTTGGACGGGAATCCGGCCCGGTAGGCGAGGGTGTTCTGCGCCTTCTGGGTACGCCAGTCCGCGTACAGCCGTACCGAGCTCACCGACCAGAGGGCGACCACGGCGATGCTGGGGACCAGGGCCAGTATCAGCAGGACCATCTTGAGCGAGCCGAGCCGCGAGGGGCCCGACTTCTTCTTCCGGGCATGCCGATCCGACGCACGCCTACGCTGTGCCATGTCTCCCCTGCGCGGTCATGTTGACAGGGACCGTCCTGATGGACGGCCAGATGACATGGCGATATTAGTCATACAAGATGTCGACGGCGAAACATTCGTCTGAGACGCCAGAGTCCGCTATTCGGACGGAAGTTGATCACCCCTCACCGCGAGCGACAGCCCGAACCGCTCCTCCGGGTCCGTCCACCAGTGCGCCAGCGCCAGCCCGGCGGCGGCCAGTTCGGCCGCCACACCCCGGCGGCGGAACTTCGCCGACATCTCGGTCCGCAGCTCCTCCCCCGCCTCGAACGAGACGACCAGATCCAGCGCGCGGATCTTCACGCTCTGCTCCGCACGGGAGCGCAACCGCATCTCGATCCACTCCGACTCCGCGTTCCAGCAGGCCACATGGTCGAAGGCGGCCAGGTCGAAGTCGGCGTCCAACTCCCGGTTGAGCACGCTCAGCACATTCTTGTCGAACGCCGCCGTGACCCCGGCGGCGTCGTCGTACGCGGCCACCAGCACCGCCGGGTCCTTCACCAGGTCGGTACCGAGCAGCAGCGCGTCGCCCGGCTCCAGCTGCGCCCGCAGCGCGGCCAGGAAACCGGCCCGCTCGGCGGGCAGCAGATTGCCGAGGGTGCCGCCGAGGAAGGCGACCAGGCGCGGCCCCTCCGAGGGCGGCAGATCCAGCGTCGCGGTGAAGTCGGAGACCACCGCGTGCACCTCAAGGCCCGGGTACTCGGCGGTGAGCGCCCGCCCGGCGTCCAGCAGCGCGCTGTCGCTGACGTCCACCGGGAGGTAGCTGCGCAGCGTGCCCAGGTCGCCCAGCGCGTCCAGCAGCAGCCGGGTCTTCTCCGAGGAGCCGGAGCCCAGCTCGACCAGCGTCCGGGCACCGGTGGCGGCGGCGATCTCGGCGGCGCGGGCGGTGAGGATCGCCCGCTCGGCCCGGGTCGGGTAGTACTCGGGCAGCCGGGTGATCTCCTCGAACAGCTCACTGCCCCGCGCGTCGTAGAACCATTTGGGGGGCAGCCACTTGGGTTCGGAGGTGAGCCCGTGGCGCACATCGTGCCGCAGCGCGGCGCTGACGTGGTCGGCGGGCAGCTGGCGGGTCAGGTCGAAGGCGGTGGCCATGGCGGAACGTCCTCTCACACGGGGGGAACGGGGGTGCCGTCGGCGTGCGTCGCGCACGCCCGTCAGTCGGGCGGTCCCGCCAGCGGGCGGACGGTGACCGCGTCGGCGGTGGCGAGCAGCAGCGAGCCGTCCGGGACCGGCGTCCAGCCGGGCCGGTCGTCCCCCGGCTCCGAGGCGACCAGCACGCAGCGCCCCGGCTCCAGACGGTGGAACAGGGTGTCCCCCCAGGTGGTGGCGGCGATCACATCGCCATCGGTGAGCAGCAGGTTCAGCCGGGCCTCGCCGCACTCCGCGACCTGGCGCACGGTGTCGGCCAGCGCCTGCCCCGGCCCGGCGCCGTCCCGCAGCCGCCGCAGCACCAGCGCCCAGACCAGCGCCGAGTCGCAGCGCGCCTCCAGCGCCAGCAGGTCGGCGGGCGGCAGGCCCGCCGCGAGGCCGGCGAACGCCGCCGGCCAGCCCGGCAGCGCCCCGTTGTGGCTGAACAGCCAGCGGTCGGCGGCGTACGGGGCGGCCGCCGCCTCGCCGGGCGCGCAGCCGTCGGTGGCGGAGCGTACGGCGGCCAGCAGCGCCCGGGTGCGCACCACCCGGGCCAGGTCGGTGAAGGAGGCGTCGGCCCACATCGGCCCGGAGCGGCGGTAGCGGGCGGGCACCGGATCGCCGTCCGCGTACCAGCCGACGCCGAAGCCGTCCGCGTTGACGGTGCCGTACTTCTGGAGCCGGGGCGCCCAGGCCTGCTGGTGCAGCCCGTACGGCGGGTCGGTGACCAGCTCCCGCACGGCGCACGGGGGGCCCACATAGGCCAGGTGGCGGCACATCAGGCACCGCCGGGGTGGCGCGGCTCGGCGTCGCGGGCGGTGCGGAAGCCGGCGAAGATCTGCCGCCGCACCGGGTGGTCCCAGTTGCGGAAGGTGCCCCGGCAGGCGATCGGCGCCACCCCGAAGGAGCCGCCGCGCAGCACCTTGTAGCGGTCGCCGAAGAACACCTCGGAGTACTCCCGGTACGGCCAGGCGCTGAAGCCGGGGTAGGGCCGGAAGTCGCTGGCGGTCCACTCCCAGACGTCGCCCATCAGCTGCCGCACCCCCTGCGGGGAGGCACCCGCCGGGTAGCTGCCCGCCGGGGCCGGGCGCAGATGCCGCTGGCCGAGGTTGGCGTGGGCGGGCGTCGGGTCGGCGTCGCCCCACGGGTAGCGGCGGGAGCGGCCGGTGGCCGGGTCGTGGCGGGCGGCCTTCTCCCACTCGGCCTCGGTGGGCAGCCGCCGCCCGGCCCAGCGGGCGTAGGCGTCGGCCTCGTACCAGCTGACGTGCAGCACCGGTTCGTCGTCCGGCACCGGCTCGGTGCTGCCGAAGCGGCGGCGCAGCCACCCGGTGCCCTCCCGGCTCCAGAACAGCGGCGCCTCCAGACCGGCCCGCCGCCGGTGCTCCCAGCCCTCCGGCGTCCACCACCGGGGGTCCTGGTAGCCGCCGTCGGTGATGAACCGCTGGTACGCGCCGTTGGTGACCGGGGTGGTGTCCAGCAGGAAGCCGGGGACGTGCACCTGGTGGGCGGGCCGCTCGTTGTCCAGTGCCCAGGGCTCGCCGCTGGTGCCCATGGTGAACGGGCCGCCGGGCACCAGCACCTCGGCCGGCAGCGCGGCGGCGTCGGCGGGCGCGGGCGGCGGGGGCGGGTCGGCCAGCACCGGGGGGCCCTGGCGGAGCTGATGGGTGATCAACATGGTCTCGTCATGCTGCTGCTCGTGCTGGGCGATCATGCCGAAGACGAAGCCGCCGCGCAGCAGCGGGGGGCCGTCCAGCGCGGTGGTCTCCAGCAGGTCCAGCACCCGGCCGCGCACCTCGTGGGCGTAGCCGCGCGCCTCGGCGGGCGGCAGCAGCGGCAGGCTGGGGCGCTCGGAGCGGGGGTGTTCGAAGGCGTCGTACAGCGGGTCGATCTCGGGGTGCATCGGGTCGCGGCCGCCGACGCCGCGCAGCAGCCACAGCTCCTCCTGGTTGCCGATGTGGGCCAGGTCCCAGACCAGCGGCGACATCAGCGGGGAGTGCTGGGCGGTGAGGTCGCGGTCGTCCACCGAGCCGGTGAGGACGGCGGTGCGCTCGCGGGCGGCCAGCAGTTCGGCGGCGATCCGCTCGCGGAGCGGGGCCGGCGAGGTGGGCGCGGGGGACGCGGGCTCGGGCTGGGCGGACGGCTCGGGCTGGGCGGACGGCTCGGTGTTCAGCACGGTGCGGCCTCCTGCGTGGTGAGGTCGGGCCCGGCGTCCGGCCGGCCGCGGCCGGCCAGGGCGTCCAGCTGGTCGTCCGCCGGGCAGCGACCGGCGGCGGGGTAGCGCTCCGCGAAGGAGGCGACCGCGCGGCGCAGCGACTCGGGCGCGCCGAGCCGGGGCAGCGCCGCGTCGGCGGCGGCGAAGCAGGCCACCGCCGCGGCGCGCAGCGCGGGGTCGGCCACGGCGTGGGTGGAGGCCCGCTGCCAGAGCGGGCCGCGCGGCGCGGGGTGCTCCGGGTCGGGTCCGGCCAGCGGCTCCAGCGCGGCGAACGCCTGGTCGGCCGCGCGGGCGTCGTCCAGCAGCGCGGTGACCAGGGCGGTGGGGATCAGCCAGCCGTCGCCCGGCTGGGCGTCGATCATCCGCAGTTCCAGGTGCCCCTGCGGGCGCACCGGCGGGAAGAGGGTGCTGAGGTGGTAGTCGAGGTCTTCCAGGGTGGCCGGGCGCTCTCCGGCGCCGCGCAGCCAGTCGCGGAAGGTCAGTCCGGACGGGGCCGTCCAGGGCCGGCCGGGGGGCCGGCGTACGCAGAGCAGTTCGGCGTCCAGCGCGTGCCGGGCCCAGTCCTGCCGGGGGTCGGGGCCCTGCGGGGCGGGGGCGAGGGTGTGGCTGGCCTCCATCCGCTCCCAGACGGCCTGCCGGGTGGAGCGGCGGCCGGTGGGGCGGCCGTCCAGCAGCGGGGAGTTGGCGAACGCCGCGACCAGCACCGGTCCGAGCAGGTGCACCAGCCGCCAGCGCTCCCGGAAGCCGAGCGGCCCGGGTGCTTCGGTGCCCGCGTCCAGGCAGACCTGCACCGAGGCGCTGGCGCACATCATGATCTTGCCCCAGGGGCCGCCCCGGGCGAAGAACTCCTCCATCGCCGCATAGCGCGGGCGGCGCACCACCACCTCGCGGGGCCGGGGGTGGGGGTCGGTGCCGGAGCCGGTCAGCCGCAGACCGTGGGCGGCGAAGGCGGTGCGCAGGGCGCCGAGGTCGCGCAGCGTGGTGTCGGCGCAGTCGGCGAGGGAGTCGGCGGGCGGGGAGCTGAGCTCGACCTGCCCACCCGGTTCGCGGGTGACGCGGGAGCCTGCGGGGAGGGTGGCGTCCGGCCGGAGTCCGAGGGACTCGACGGCGGCGTCGACGCGGGCGGGGTCCACGGGCGCTGCCGCGTCCCGTACGTCCTGGACCAGCCATTCCAGCTCCACGCCCACCCGCCGGGGAGGTCCGATCTTGAAACAGATCCCGGCCACGTGGTCCTGGGCCCGCGACTCGGTCAGCGGGGTGACGGTGGGTGGTGCCTGCGGTTGTCCGGTGTCGGCGGCTATCGGGGGGCGTACGGGTTTCACACGGCTCACCATCCCTCGGTCTCGCGGCCCGGGGCTCCCTGCCCAGTCTGCACCGATGCATGCCCGAGCGGCGGTTAACCGCCCCCGTCCGGGTGCCGGTCCGCTGGCGGGCGCGGTTCGGAAGGGCGGCCTCCGCATAGGCCCGCGCGGGACAGGCGGTCCAGCGCCATGATCAGCCGGGGGCGGGGCAGCGCGTAGTTCAGCCGCAGGAAGCCGCGCCCGGCGGCGCCGAATCCGATGCCGTCCTGGAGATCGAGCCCGCAGCGTTCCAGCAGCAGCCGGCGGGCGCCCTCGGCGGGCAGGCCCAGCGCCACCGCGTCCAGCCAGAGCAGGTACGACGCCTGCGGCGGCGAGGGTACGGCGGCCGGGGCGAGCCACCGCAGGGCGGTCAGCGCCAGGTCGCGGCTGCCCGCCAGCCGGGCCAGCAGGCCGTCCAGCCAGGGGCCGCCGCTCTCCAGCGCGGCGTTCTGCGCCACCCGGGTGAGCAGGCCGCCCTCCCACAGGCCGTAGCCGGCCATCACCTCGGTCAGCCGGGCCCGCAGCCCGGGGTCGGGGACCAGTACGAAGGCGCTGGGCAGGCCGGTGGTGTTGAACGTCTTGCCGGTCGAGTGCAGGGTGACGGTGGCCCGCGCCAGCTCGCCCGCCGCCTCCACCGCCACCGGGTGCCGCCGGGGCGCGTCCGGGTGGACCAGGTCGGCGTGCACCTCGTCCGAGAGCAGCACCCCGCCCGCCCCGGCCGCCGTCTCGGCCAGCGCCCGGATCTCGGCGCGCCGCCACACCCGGCCGCTGGGGTTGTGCGGGCTGCTCAGCAGTACGGCGGTGAGCGGCCGGGCGGCCCGGCGGGCGAACTCCGCCACCGGCAGCCGGTAGCCGTCCGGCTCCAGGGCGAGCGGCACCTCCTCGTACGGCACCCCGGCGGCCCGGCAGGTCGGCGCGAAGCCGCCGTACTCCGGGGTGGGCAGCAGCACCGGGCCCGGCGGGCGGTCGGCGGCCGCGAGCAGGGTCTCCAGCAGCAGTCGGACGGCGGTGCGCGGGCCGAACGGCAGCAGCAGCACCCAGTCCGGGTCGACCGCCACCCCGTGCCGGGCCAGGTACCAGGCGGCGACCAGCTCGCGGTCGCGCGGGTCGGGCACCGTGTAGCCCAGCGCGGGGTGCGCCACGCGGGCGGCCAGCGCGGCGCCGACGGCGGGCGGTCCCGGCAGGTCCATGTCGGCCAGCCCCAGCGGTATCCGGTCGGGGTCGGCCTCGGCACCGGCGCTCGCCCACTTGCTGCTGCCGGTGCCGGACCGGTCGAAGGGCCGGTCGAAGGCACCGTCACAGGCTTCGTCGAAGGCTTCGTCGAAGGCACCGTCGACGGCGGACTGCGGCTCGGCGGACTGCGGCTCGGCGGACTGCGGCTCAGCGGGCGGCGGCTCGGCGGGCGGCGTGGAGTTCGGCGGCGGGCTCACCCCTGGGGGCTACCCCTGGGCGTCGTGGGCCACGCCCGGCCGCAGGACGGTGGTCGAGCGGAACTCGGCGCCGGGGCGGAGCACCGTGGAGGGGTACTCCGGGTGGTTGGGCGAGTCCGGGTGGTGCTGGGTCTCCAGGGCGATGCCGGCGAACGGCCCGTACGCGGTCCCGCCGAGGCCGGTGACCTCGCCGTCGAACTTGTTGGCCGTGTACACCTGGATGCCCGGCTCGGTGGTCAGCACCTCCAGGGTGCGGCCGCTCACCGGCTCGCGCAGCAGCGCGGCGCGGGACGGGGTGCCGTCGGCCGGGCGGGGGCGCAGCACCCAGTTGTGGTCGTAGCCGCCGGTGGCGCGCAGCTGCGGGTGGTCGTCGCGGATGCGCTCTCCGACCCGCCGGGCCGTGCCGAAGTCGAACGGGGTGCCCGCCACCGGCTCGTACGGGCCGACCGGCACCATCCGCTCGTCCACGGGGGTGAAGTGGTCGGCGTCCAAGGTGAGTTCGTGGTCCAGGATGTCGCCGGTGCCCTCCCCGGCCAGGTTGAGGTAGGCGTGGTTGGTCAGATTGACCACGGTGGGCCGGTCGGTGACGGCCCGGTAGTCGATGCGCAGCGTGCCGTCGGCGGCCAGCGCGTAGGTGACGGCCACGTCCAGCGCCCCGGGGAAGCCCTGGTCGCCGTCCGGGCTGTGCAGGGTGAACCGTACGGCGGCTCCGGCCGTGTCATCGTCCACCTCGGCCTGCCAGACCCGTGCGGCGAAGCCGCCGGGGCCGCCGTGCAGGGTGACGCCGTGTCCGGTGGGGGCCAGCTGGTGTTCGGTGCCGTCCAGTTCGAACCGGCTGCCGGCCACCCGGTTGGCGTACCGGCCGACGGTGGCGCCGAAGTACGCGGCGGGGCCGAGCAGCGCGGCCGGATCGGCGGTGGCCAGCACGACATTGCGGCGCTCGCCGTGCCGGTCGGGCAGCTCCAGGGTGTGCAGGGCGGCGCCCAGGGTGAGGATCGAGGCGATGACAGCGTTGTCGGCCTGGCCGGCCTGGAGGGTCCACCGGTCGACGGGGGTGCCGTCGGGCAGCACGGCGAAGGGCTCGCGGCGCACTCCGGGGGTGTCGGCCCGGTCCGGGTGCCGCCGCTGCGGTACCGCCGTCATGGTGTGCTCCTCCACTGCTCCGCGCCGTCCTGGCGTGTTGCTCTCCGGGGGGTCCTGTTTCCGACCGGGGGACAGCCTAGGCCAGGTGACCAGCCAGGACGCGAGGACCCCACTCGGAGGACCAGACGCAGCCGACCAGTGAGGCAACCCCCAGGGGCGCGCGGAAGCCCACCACAGAGGTCTGACGGCCACTCGTACAGTCCCCCGTACCTTCCCGGGGGTTGTGCATGGTCACTGTCTGCGTGAAGGTTTCTGCCGGGCACCGGGCTGCCCGCGCGGCTCCCCGCGCCCCCTGAGGAGCCGCACGGTCACTGCCTGCGGGAAGGCTTCTGCCGGGCACCGGGCTGCCCGCGCAGTTCCTCGCGCCCCTGGGGCAGTGCATGGTTTCCGACTGCGGGGAAGCTCTGCCACGGCGGGTGGTTGCTCGGGGCCGGGGGCGGCAGCTGGACGGGGGGCGGCTTCCTGGCCCGGTGGGCGGGGTGTCGGTTACCGTCTTCCCCACCGGCACCCGACCCCCAGGAGCTTCGCCGTGCATGTCGAGATCGCCGATCCCACCCGACTCCAGCTGGGCGAGGGCTCCTTCTGGGACAGCGCCACCGGGCGGCTGTACTGGATCGGCATCGAGGACCGGCGGGTGCTGTGGCTGGAGCCCGCCACCGGCCGGGTCTCCTCGCTGGAGCTGGACACCATGCCGGGCACCCTGGTCCCGTACCGGGGCACGGAGGTGCTGGTCGCCACCGAGCGCGGCTTCGAGCTGCTGGAGACCGCGACCGGCGCCCTGCGGACCGTCACCGCCGTCGAGGCGGACCGGCCGGGCCGCCGGATGAACGACGGCAAGTGCGACCCGTACGGGCGGGTGCTGGCCGGGACGATGACGACCGGTGAGCCCAAGGAGCTGGGCCCGCTCTACCGGCTGGAGCCCACCGACGGCGGCGCCCCGCGCGCCGTGCCGGTGCTCGACGGGCTGAACACCCCCAACGGGCTGGTCTGGCCGGAGCCGGACCGCCTCTGGTACATCGACTCCCCCACCCGGCGGATCGACCTCTACGCCTATCCCGAGCACGGACCGGTCGGCCCGCTGATCCGCTCCATCGACACCTCCGACCTGCCGGGCGACCCGGACGGGATGACCCTGGACGCGGAGGGCAACCTCTGGGTGGCCTTCTGGGGCGGTTCGGCGGTGCGCTGCTTCGGCCAGGACGGCACCCTGCTGGAGACGGTGGAGCTGCCCGTCCTCCAGGTCACCAGCGTCGCCTTCGGCGGCCCCGACCTGGGCACCCTCTACATCACCAGCGCCGCCACCGGCCTGGACCCGGCCGACACCGCCCCGCACGGCGCGCTGCTGCGCTGCGACGGCCTCACCACCGGCCGCCCCGGCGTGCCCTGGGCCGGCCCGACCGCCTGACCGCCCGCCCCGACCCACCGGGTCCGCCGGGCCCGGGTCGGCCGCCGTCACCACCGGCGGCCGCCCGGCCCGACCCGGTGTCAGTCCGCGTCCGGCTCCGGCAGTCCCAGCGCGGCCCGCAGCCCCTCGTCCCCGGTGCCGAGCTTGCGGTGCACGGCGGCCAGCAGCCGGTTGACCCCCATCGTCGAGGTGTTCAGCTCCCCGGCGATCCACTCGGCGGTCAGCCCCTGGACGAACAGCTCCGCCGCCCGCCGCTCCCGCCCCGTCAGCGCCTCGCTGCCGACCACGTACAGCCCGCGCGGCCGCAGCCCGGCCGCGCTCAGCTCGGCCTTCGCCCGCGCCTCCAGCGCCTCGGCGCCGCACTCATTGGCCACGTCGAGGCCCTGCCTGAGGTGGTCGGCGGCCTCCCCGGCCCGGCCGGAGCGGCGCAGCGCGACACCGTGGTCGACCAGCGCCAGCGCGTACTCGTACGCCGACGGGGAGCGGCCGAGCCGGTCGACGGCCCGCCGCAGCAGCGCCTCCGCCTGCGCCGGTCCCTCCGCGACGGCCGCCGCCCAGCGCAGTGCCTGGCCGACTGCGGTCGCGGTGCCGTACTGCTCGGCGTAGCGGACCGCCTCGCCCGCCAGCTCGCGGGCCCGCTCCGGCTCGTCCTCGGCGACGGCGAGGGCCAGCAGCGAGCGCCAGGGCGCCCAGACGGTGTTCTGCCAGCCCCGGGCCTCCAACCTGGCACCGGCGGCGGCGAGTTCGACGGCGGCCTCGGCGCGGCGGCCCTGGGCGAGCAGCAGCTTGCCGTACAGGGTGGGTACGTCGGGCAGCAGCAGGGCGACCGGGTAGGGCGGGCCGAAGCGGTACCGCTCGGCCAGGTCGAGCGCGTCGTCGATGCGGCCCCGGGCGAGCAGGGTGTCGATGAGCACCCCGACGGCGTCCCACTGCAACGGGATGCCGGGACCGATCCGCTCGGCCAGCCGCAGGCTGCTGCGCAGGAAGTCCTCCGCTTCGGTGAGCCGGCCGCAGCGGAACCGGACCAGGCCGAGCAGGAAGTAGGCGAAGCCCAGGTGGGAGCCGCTCCAGCCGGCCATCTCAAAGGCGCGGGCGGCGTCGCTGAACAGTTCCTCCGCCAAGTCCAGCCGGTCGGCGCAGGTGAAGGTCATCCCGACGATGGTGGGGATCTCGAAGCCCCAGTTGCTGTTGGTCCACGCCAGCTCCGGCGGCAGCCGCCCGCCGTCCAGGGCCTGTTCGACCAGGGCGCACGCCTCGGCGGCGGGTTCGCCGCGCATGGCGAGGTCCCAGCCGCGCAGCACCATCAGGACGCGGCTGCCGGTGTCCCGGTCCCGCAGGCCCTCGGTCAGTTCGGCCAGCTGCCGGGAGCGGGCCGGCAGGTCCGGGCCGTCGGAGCGCAGCGCCGTCCACAGGAAGTGCGCGGCCTGCAACCGGGTGCGGCCGGGTCCCGCCGGGGTGCGGGCCGCCTCGGTGGCGAGCACCATCGCGGCCTGGTCCAGTTGGTCGAGGTGGCCGTGCGCCTGGGCGAGGCGCAGGGTGGCGTTCTCGCGGAGCGCGTCGTCCAGGGCGGGCTGGGCGAGGGCGCTGCGCAGGTGGTTGACGGTGACGGACGGTTCGGTGAGCAGGGTGGCGCAGCCGAGTTCGTACTGCACCGCCGGGCGGTCGGAGTCGGCCGGGGGTTCGCCGAGCGCCCGTTCCAGGCAGCGGCGGGCGGCGTCCGGGGCGCCGACGGCCAGGTGCTCCTTGGCGGCCTCGCGGAGCAGCAGCACCAGTTCGTCATCGCCCTCGGGGTGCACTTCCAGCAGGTGCCGGGCGGCTTCGGCGGCGCCGAGTCCGGCGTCCAGTACGGCTCGGGCGGCAACGCCGTGCATCGCGGTGCGGGTGGCGGGCGGGATGGCGCGGTAGACGGCGGTGGCGATCAGCGGGTGGACGAACTCCAGGGTGCTGCCGCCGGTGAGGATGCGGGCCTCGCGCAGCTTGTCGGCCGCCTGCGCCGCGTCGGCCGGTACGAGCGTCGCGACGTTGGCGACCAGCTGCACGGGTATCTCGGTGCCGAGGACTGCGGCGGCCCAGGCGAAGTGGGCGGTGGCCGGGCCCATCTTCTCCAGCCGGCTGATCAGTCCGGTGCCGCGCACGGCGGCGCCCAGGTCGCGCAGCAGGTCGGCGTTGTCCGCGGTGGGGCTGACGCCGCGTTGGCCGACCTTGGCGAGCAGTTCCACCACGTCGTACGGGTTGCCTCCGGTGACCGTCCACGCCTCGCGGCAGAAGGCGTCGTCGGCGTCCGGGCCGAGGCTGGCGCGCACCAGGGCGGCCACCGCGTCGGGGCTGAGCGGGCGGAGCACCACCGAGCGGCCGGCCCGCTCGCCGGCGAGGTAGCCGAACGCCTCGTCGCGGGGCAGGTCGTCCGGCCGGTACGCGAGGACGACCAGGACCGGCAGCTCCCGTACCCGGGCCTCGAAGGAGGCCAGCCAGGTGACCGACTCCAGGTCGGCCCAGTGCAGGTCGTCGAGCACCAGCACCAGCGGGGAGTGCCGCTGGGCGAGCTGGGTGAGCACCCAGTCCAGGCCGTCGCGGACGCCCTGCGGGTCGGCGCGGATGCCCGGAGCCGGGGCGAACAGGCCCGCCGCCGGGCCGGCGATGTCGTACCAGCCACCGAACAGTTCACGCCGCTCGGCCTCGCCGCGCACGGTGAGGGCCGGCTGGAGCAGCTGCCGGACCACGTGGAAGGGGACATTGCGCTGCTGCTCGCTGCCCCGGGCGAACAGCACCGAGCAGCCGCGCTCGGCCGCGATCCGCCGCACCTGGGTGAGCAGCGCGGTCTTGCCCGCGCCGGCGGAGCCGCTGCACAGCAGCAGGCCGCCCAGCTCACCACCGCCGGCCGCTGTCCGGCGGCACAGGTCGTCGACTGCCTGCTCGGCGGCGGCGACCTCCCGCTCCCGTTCGAGAAGTGAGTCCGGCGCACTGCTGTGCGGCCGGCGCTTCCGTGTCCATGAGCCGTCGTCCCGATCGGTCACCGCTGACCTCTCCGCGTCACCAACCTGCCCTGTGAGAGCCGAGGTTAGCCGGTGGCGGGGACGGTCCGGCACCGCCCGGCGCCCGTCGACCGGGCAGGTTGGCCGGGAAGGGGGTTTTCCGTTTGTGCGGCCCCGACGATGATCTCTGGCAGGCGCCGCCGGAAGCGCTTTTCCGGCAGCGCGGCGGCGCAGCCCGCCGATCCCGTGTCCGTACCAGGCCGAGGAGGGTCATGGCGCACCCCGGGGCGTCACCGCGCCCGGCGCGATCCTCCCCCGGCGCCACCTGCGTCCCCTCGCGTGCCGTCCCGGCGTGCCCCACCGCCCGGCAGCACCCAGACGTGTGAACGACGAACTCGGAGAGATCGTGGAACTGATCACCCCGCTGCCCGACTTCCCCTTCACCTCCAGGATCAGCCCGTGCGCCGAGGAGGCGCAGCGTCATCTGAGCCACTGGTCCCGCCGCACCGGGATCGTGGAGTCCGGTCGGGCCGGTGATGACTTCGACAGCATGCTGTTCGGCCGTTTCGCGGCGCGGGTGTACGCGCAGGCCCCGCGTGACCGGTTGCTGACCCTGGCCGACTGGACGGGTTGGATCTTCGCCTTCGACGATCTGCTGGACGACACCCCCGAGGGGCGCGACCTCGACTTCGTCAACCGGGTGCTGGCCTGCATGGAGCCGGTCTGCCGCGGCCTGCCCGCCGCCGGTGCGCCGCCCGCGCCGACCCGGGCCGTCGGACGCTCCCGGGAGGCGCTGGCCGACCTGTGGCAGCGGATCACCGTGCCGATGGCCGGGCCGTGGGTCGGGCGCTTCAGCCGGAACGTGCTGGACTTCCTGTACTCGTACCGCACCCAGGCGACCGTCAACGCGTCGCGCAGCGTGCTGGACGACGACTCGTACAGCGCGCACCGGTCGTCCACGGTGGCGATGTACACCGGCGCCGACCTGATCGAGTACGCCACCGACCTGCCCATTCCCGAGCAGCTGATCACCCATCCGGATGTGGCCGTGGTGCGGGAGACGGCGGTCAACGCCATCGCGTGGACCAATGACCTGTTCTCGGCGCCCAAGGAGATCTCGGTGGGCGACCTGTGCAACTACGTGACGGTGCTGCACCGGCAGTTGCGGGTGCCGCTGGACGAGGCGGCGTACGAGGTGGTGCGGCGCATCCACGACGAGGTCGACCGGTTCTCGGCGGCGGCCGACCGGATCGGGGTGCTGTGCGAGCGCCTGCCGGCCGCGCACTCCGACGCGCTGCGGCGGATGGTCGACGGCCTGGAGTCGTGGATGGTCGGGCATGTCGACTGGTCGGCGGAGAGCGGCCGCTACCGTTCGCGGGCCATTCCGGAGGGGCCGGACCTGCTGGAGGCGACCGGTCGTACGCCGGTGGCCACCCCGAGCGGCGCGTCCTGAGGGCGGCGGCCCGGGAACGCCGCGTGGCCCCGCCTCCGGAGAGACGGGGCCACGCGGCGTCGTGCGGTGTGCGACTCAGTGGGCGATGACCGGGACCGCCACCTCGTCGGCGGCGTCCGCCGATCCGGAGACGACCGGGCTGCCGCCCTGCCGACCGGTGTTGATCATGGTGAGCGCCAGGGTCGCGGCGGCCGCCAGGATGCCGACCGCCCACCAGATGGCGGTGGCGTAGCCGTGCACGGCGGCCTCGTTGACCAGCTTGGGGTTGCCGCCGTGGGCGACCAGCCAGCTGGTGGTGGCGCTCGCCGCGACGGTGTTGAGCAGCGCGGTGCCGATGGAGCCGCCCACCTGCTGGGAGGTGTTGACCATGGCGGAGGCGACACCGGCGTCGCGCGGCTGGACGCCGTGCGTGGCCAGGCTCATGGCCGGCATGAACGCGGTGCCCATGCCCAGGCCGAGCAGGATCTGCGCGGGCAGCACCAGGCCGGCGTACGAGCTGTCGACCTTCAGCTGGGTGAGGATCAGCATGCCGAGCGCGGCGGCCAGGAAGCCGGGGCCCATCAGCAGCCGGGGCGGGACCCGGTTCATCAGCCGGGCGCCGATCTGGGTCGAACCGGTGATCATGCCGGCGATCATCGGCAGGAACGCCAGGCCGGTGACGACCGGGGTGTAGCCCTTGATGATCTGGAGGTAGTAGGTGAGGAAGAGGAAGAGGCCGAACATCCCGATGATGGCCAGGCCCAGCGAGAGGTAGATACCGGCCCGGTTGCGGTCGGTCACCACGCGCAGCGGCAGCAGCGGGGCCTTGACCCGGCCCTCGACCAGCGCGAAGCCGGCCAGCAGCACGACGGCCGCGACGAACAGCCCGATGGTGGCGGCGGAGGCCCAGCCGTCGGTCTCGGCGCGGGTGAAGCCGTACACCAGGGAGACCAGGCCCAGGGTCGCCAGGACGACGCCGGGGATGTCCAGCCGGTTGCGGTTGCGGCCGTGGGCCGGCTCGCGGACGACCGTGATGGCGCCGATCGCGGCCACGGCGGCGATCGGGACGTTGACGTACAGCGCCCAGCGCCAGTTCAGGTACTCGGTGAGCACGCCGCCCAGGATCAGGCCGAGGGCGCCGCCACCACCGGCGATGGCACCGAAGATGCCGAACGCCTTGGCCCGCTCCTTGGCCTCGGTGAAGGTCACCGCGAGCAGCGACAGGGCCGCCGGGGCGAGCAGCGCGCCGAAGACGCCCTGGAGGGCGCGGGCGCCCAGCAGCATGCCGGCGTTGGCGGCGGCGCCGCCGAGCGCGGAGGCACCGGCGAAGCCGATCAGGCCGATGACGAAGGCCCGCTTGCGGCCCGCCAGGTCGGCTATCCGGCCGCCCAGCAGCAGCAGTCCGCCGAAGGCCAGCGTGTAGGCGGTGATCACCCACTGCCGGTTCCCGTCGGAGATGCCCAGGTCGTGCTGGGCGGAGGGCAGCGCGATGTTCACGATGGTGCCGTCCAGCACCACCATGAGCTGGGCCAGCGCGATGAAGACCAGGGCTGTCCAGCGCCTGGGGTCGGAAGCGGATGTTTCGGGCATGGGGGTACTCACAATCGTCACAAGTTCAGGTGGCGAATCAGGGGTGCGGGGCGGTGCAGGGCTGCGGATGGCCGCGACTGCGGCGCTCGGTCAGCGGCCTGCCTCCCCCAGCTGGTGCAGATCGTCGAAGGTGGTGGCGGTGCCGGGCAGCACCGAACGGCCGGGGTTGCGCAGACCGTCCAGGAGCAGTTCCAGATGGCGGTGCACAAAGCGGTCGATGGTGAAGCAGGCCGTGCCCGGCAGCGGTCTGGCCAGTTGGGTGACCGCGACCATCAGGTCGCCGACGGCGACATCAGGGCGCAGCTGCCCGGACTGGTGGGCGGCGTCGACCACGTCCTCGACCGCGTGCTGCAGGCGTGCCCGCGCCTCCGCGAACGCGGGCTCACGGGATTCGAAGACATCGGAGAGCAGCGGACACAGCGCGCCGATGCGCTCGTCCGCCGCGGTGTGTACGAAACGGCTCAGCGCCCCGAAGGCGTCGGCCTCCTCCGCGAGGGCGGCCTCGGCCTGCTCGGCGGTGCGAGCCAGCACCGAAAGGATAACCGTACGGAGCAGCTCGCGGCGGTCCGGGAAGTGCCGGTAGAGAGTGGCGTTGCCGACACCCGCCCGGCGGGCGATCTCGTCGAACGGCACCTCGACGCCGTGCTCGACCAGCGCCTCGCGGGCGGCGGCCACGATCCGCTCGCGGTTGCGGCAGGCGTCCGCCCTCAGTCGGGGCTCCCGCTGCTCCACCGCGCTGCCGACCATCGCCGCGCTCCCTCCGGTCCTCGATCCGGGGACGGCTTCCCCGTTTCGCTGTGCACCGAGCCAAACGGGGAACTGCTCCCCGGATATTTCACCCGCCGCCCGTGACCTGTGTCACAACCCCGCCCCACCCCCTGGCCCAACCCCCTGACCTGCTGATACGCCCCCGCCCGGGGCGCAAGAACCCACCGCCGAACACCACCCCCGCACCACCCCAGGGGCGCGAGGAACTGCGCGAACAACCCACCACCCACCCGCACACCCCCACACACAGCACCCCCCACCCCGAGTGGCGCACTCACCCACCAACCCACCCGCACAACCACCCCCACCCCCGGCGGTCCACACCCACCCCGCACTCTCCCGAGCCCCGCCGGGCGGCTTGGTGAAGCGCTTCGACGCAAGGTCTGGACACACTCCGAACCCGTCCCTAAGCTCTCCCGGCAAGAAGCGATTGAGCCGCAGACATGACACTGTCGAAGCGCTTCACCACCAGTGCCCTCCGGGCAGCGCCAACCAGTGTCGCGAGATGGAGTGCCGCATGGTCACGCTCGCCCAGGTCGCCCGGCACGCCGGCGTGTCCCCGAGCACAGTCTCCTATGTACTCAGCGGCAAGCGGTCCATCTCGGAGGCCACCCGCCGCCGGGTGGAGCAGTCCATCGCGGACCTCGGCTACCACCCGCACGCCGGGGCCCGCGCCCTCGCCAGCAACCGGTCCAATGTCATCGCCCTGATGATCCCCCTGCGTACCGACATGTTCGTCCCGGTGATGATGGAGATCGCCATCTCCATCACCACCACCGCCCGCCGCTATGCGCACGACGTCCTGCTGCTGACCAGCGAGGAGGGCCCCTCGGCCGTGAAGCGGGTGGCCGGCAGCGGGCTGGCCGACGCGCTGATCCTGATGGACGTCGAGCTGGACGACGAGCGCATCCCGCTGCTGCGCCAGACCGGCGCCGCCGCCGCGCTCATCGGCCTGCCCGCCGACCCCGCCGGGCTGTCCTGCGTGGACCTGGACTTCGAGGCTACCGGCGCCATCGCCGCCGACCACCTCGCGGACCTGGGCCACCGCGAGGTGGCGCTGATCGGCGCCGCCGAGACCGTCTACCGCCGCCACACCGGATTCGCGGAGCGCACGCTGGCCGGGTTCGGGCGGCGGGCCGCCGAGCGCGGCATCGGCTATCTGCACCGGCCCTGCGGCGGCAGCCACGAGGCCACCGCCGGGACGATCTCCCGCATCCTGGAGGAGCGCCCCGGCACCACCGGCTTCGTGGTGCAGAACGAGGCCGCCCTCCCGCACCTGCTCGGCCTGCTGCGGCAGATCGGCCGGGCCGTCCCCGAGGACGCCTCGGTGGTCGCCATCTGTCCGGACGACGTCGCACTGCACTCCTCGCCGCAGCTCACCTCGGTCTCCATCCCCGCCGAGGAGATGGGACGCCGCGCGGTCGAGCTGGTGATGGCCCAGGCCGCCGGTGAGGACACCACCGGGCTGACCCTGCTCGCCCCGACCCTGACCGTACGGGAGAGCACCGGCCCCGCCCCGCACCCCGCCTGACCCGCACGGACACCCTCACCGAGACCGCGACGGCCCCCACCCGCGAGCAGCCGGGCCGGCGCGCAGTCCGGCGTGCCGCCGCGCCCTCACGGCGGCGGCACGCCCGCCCCAGCGCCACCGGAACCGCCGCACGCCCCGCCCCGCCTCGCAGGCGCCCCCGCCGCAGACCCAGCCGAGGAGAACCGTTGAACCTGCCCCAGCCCGGCACGGCAGCCGTCACCCCGCTGCCCGCCCCCCGCGCCCCGGAGAAGCCGCAGACCCCCGGCGTGCTGCGGGAGGCGGCGGGCGCGCTGGAGTGGTGCGGCCACCAGGAGACCCTGCGGCTGGAGCCCTGGGGCCCGGACTCGGTACGGGTCCGCGCCGTACGCGGCGGCGGCATCCTGCCGGACCTGCCCGGCGCCCTGCTCCCCGACGCCCCGCCCGCCACCGCCACCGTCAAGGTCGAGGGCCCGGTCGGCCGGGTCGTCAACGGCGCGCTCACCGCCGAGGTCACCGAACGCGGCCTGGTCCGCTTCACCCGCACCGAGGACGGCGCCGAGCTGCTGGCCGAGGACCCGGCCCACTTCTGGTGGCCCGGCGCCCGCCACTGGACCCCCACCGGCAACGGCTACCACCGCCTGGAGCAGCGGTTCCGCGCGTACGACGGGGAGCGGATCTACGGCCTGGGCCAGCACACCCACGGGCTGCTGGACCAGAAGGGCGCGGTGATCGACCTGGTCCAGCGCAACGCCGACGTGACCGTGCCGGTGCTGGTCTCCAGCCGGGGCTACGCGCTGCTGTGGAACAACCCCGCCATCGGCAGGGTGGAGCTGGGCGCCACCGCCACCCGCTGGGTCGCGGACAGCGCCCGGCAGATCGACTACTGGATCACCGCGGGCGACCCGGCGCGGGCGCTGTCCCGCTACGCCGACGCCACCGGCCACGCGCCCGAACTGCCCGAGTGGGCCACCGGCTTCTGGCAGTCCAAGCTGCGCTACCGCACCCAGGAGGAGCTGCTGGAGGTCGCCCGCGAGTACCAGCGGCGCGGGCTGCCGCTGTCGGTGATCGTCAACGACTTCTTCCACTGGACCCATCTCGGCGAGTGGAAGTTCGACCCCGCCGAGTGGCCCGACCCGGCCGCCATGGTGCGTGAGCTGGACGAGCTGGGCGTGCGGCTGATGGTCTCGGTCTGGCCGTCCGTCAGCCCGCTGAGCGAGACCCACCCGGAGCTGGAGCGGCGCGGCCTGCTGATCGGCACCGAGTACGGTCCGATGGCGCACGCCGACTGGCCGGACAAGGGCGTCGCCTCCACCGTCCAGGTCGCCTTCTACGACGCCACCCCCCCGGAGGCGCGCGCGTACGTCTGGCAGCGCATCAGCGAGAACTACCTCGCCCACGGCATCCGGACCTGGTGGCTCGACGCCTGCGAACCGGAGCTGAACCCGGGCCACCAGGCCAATCTGCGCTACCACGCGGGGCCGGGCCTGGAGGTCGGCAACCTCTATCCCCGGGAGAACTCCCGCGCCTTCCACGAGGGCATGCTCGCGGCGGGCGACCCCGAGGTGGTCACCCTCAACCGCTCGGCGTGGGCGGGGTCGCAGCGCTACGGCGCGGCCCTGTGGTCCGGTGACATCGGCACCGACTTCGCCACGCTGCGCGGCCAGGTCCGGGCCGGACTCAATGTGATGCTCTCCGGCATCCCCTGGTGGACCACCGACATCGGCGGCTTCCACGGCGGCGACCCGGACGACCCGGCGTACCGCGAGGTGCTGGTGCGCTGGTTCCAGTACGGCGCGTTCTGCCCGCTGTTCCGGCTGCACGGCTTCCGCGAGCCGATGGCGCCGCTGTCGCCCGCGATGACCGGCGGGCCCAACGAGGTCTGGTCGTACGGCGAGGACGCCTACCGCATCCTGCGCGAGTACCTGCTGCTGCGGGAGCGGCTGCGCCCGTACGTCCTGGAGCAGATGCGCACGGCGGCGGCGACCGGGGTGCCGCCGATGCGGCCGCTGTTCCTGGAGTTCCCGCAGGACGAGGCGGCGTGGGCGGTCGAGGACTGCTTCCTGCTCGGCCCCGACCTGCTGGTGGCACCGGTCACCGAGGCGGGCGCGGACCGCCGCGAGGTCCGGCTGCCGGCCGGGGCCCGCTGGCGGGACGCCTGGACCGGCCAGGAGTACGAGGGCGGGCAGGCGGTGGTGGTCGCGGCGCCGCTGGAGCGGATTCCGCTCTTCCTGCGGGACGGCGCCGAACTGCCCATCACGGCAGCCGGCTGACAGACGATCCACACACGACGGCAGGGAGGCCGAGATGCAGGGCACCGCAACGCTGAACCGGGAACGGGCCGAGGGCGCCACCGCCACGCTCGCCCCCCACCGCCCCGGGGCCAACCCCCCGGCACCCCCGCGCCCGGTCCCGGCAGCCGGCCTGCTCGCCCCGGAGGAACACCGCCTGCTCCTCCTGCTGGCCGAGGGCCTGCCCCTGGACGCCGTGGCCCGCCGGCTCTGCACCTCCAGCCGCACCCTGCGCCGCCGAATCCGGGTCCTCTGCGACCGGCTCGGCGTCCGCACCCCCCTCCAGGCCGCCGTCTGGGCCGCCCGCCGCGGCCTGATCTGACCCGGCCCGCCACCCGCCCACCCAGGGGCGCGAGGAACTGCGCCAACAACCCATCACCCACCCAAGCACCGCAACGCACAGCCGCCCCCACCGGCGAACGGCAGCCCCTGGGCTCAGCTCAGCCCCGCCGCGCCGCCAGGCAAGCGCGGACCGCAGCGATCAGCGTGCGGGAGCGGATGTCGCCCGTGAGGCCCGGCTGCATGCCGTTGGTGACATAGCCGAAGCCGACGCCGAGTTCCGGGTCCGCGAAGCCGAGGGAGCCGCCCCGGCCGGGGTGGCCGAAGGAGGCCGGGGAGGCCATCGGGGAGGTGGCGCTGTGCCGGAAGAAGCCGTGGCCGAAGGCGGAGTCCACGATCAGCACCCGGTCCGGCCCGGTGGCGGCCGGGCCCATCGCCTCGGCCAGCGTCGCCGGGTCGAACAGCGGCGGCAGTCCCGGTTCGACGGCGCCGATCAGCGCGGCGTAGAAGCGGGCCAGCGAGCGGGCCGTGCCGATGCTCCCGGCGCCGGGGATCTCCGCCGCCTGGGCGGCCGGGCTGCACAGGTCGAGGGCGGGTTCCACGGCGGCGAAGGCGCGGGCGGTGAGCGAGGCCGGGTCCTGGTACGCGTCCCGGACGCTCTTCTTGGGCCGCACCCGCAGCCCGCCCGGCCCGCCCGCAGCGGCCGCCGGCGCGGGCAGGTCCACCAGCAGTCCGACCCGGTGCCGCTCCTGCGGCGGCAGCCCGATCCAGAGGTCCAGCCCGAGCGGCCCGGCGATCTCGTCCGCGAACCAGCGGCCGATGCTGCGCCCGTCGGCCCGCCGCACCACCTCTCCGACCAGCCAGCCGAAGGTGTACGGGTGGTAGCCGTGCGCGGTGCCGGGTTCCCAGGCGGGTGCCTGGGCCGCGACCGCCGCCACGGCGGGCTCCCAGGCCAGCACCTCCGCGACCCGCAGCGGGGTGTCGAGCGCGGGCAGCCCGGCGCGGTGCGAGAGCAGCCAGCGCACCGGCACCCGCTCCTTCCCGGCCGCCTTGAACTCCGGCCAGTACGAGGCCACCGGCGCGTCCAGGTCCAGTACGCCGCGCTGGGCCAGCAGCAGCACGCAGGCCGCCGCGAGGCCCTTGCTGACCGACCGCAGCACCTGCCCGGTCCCGGCGGTCCACGGCACTGCGGGGGCCGGCCGCCCGCCCACCTCGGGCACGGCGTCGCCGCCCCACAGGTCCACCACCGCCCGGCCGTCGACGTACAGCGCGAAGGCCGCCCCCAACTCGCCGTGCTCACCGAAGTTACGGGCGAACGCCTCCCGGACCGGCTGGTAGCCGTCGGCCACCTCGCCGTGTATCTCCACCACCGGGCGCCGCCTCCTGTCTCCACCTGGCCATCTGTACAACGCCCGCCATTGTGCCCCGCCCCCGAGCTGCCCCGCCTCCGAGCTGCCCCGGTACGCGGCGCCGACCGCGTCCGGCACCGGACGGCCGGCCGGGTCAACGGGCGCGGGCCCGGGAGGACAGCGCGGACTCCAGCAGCACGAGCGCGCCGAGTACGAGCACCGCCAGGCCGATCACCCGCAGGCCGGTGTCGGCGCCGGAGACGAAGGCGGCGACGATGTCGTGCTCGCCGCCGGGCGGCGTGGTCGCCATCGCTTCGGCGACCGTGTGCGGCTGCCCGGATCGGGCGCTGGGTGGCAGCGCGCCGACGAAGCGCGCGGTCAGCACCGTCCCGATGACGGCGACGCCGAGCGCGCTGCCGAATTCGCGGGTGGTGGCCTGCAACCCGGCGCCCACCCCGGCCTGGGCGGGCGGCAGGGCGTTGGCGATGGCGCTCGACAGCGTCGGCAGGGCCAGGGTCACCCCGGCACCGGTCAGCACGAGCCACCCGGCGTACGCGGCGTACGGGGTGGACGGGTGACTCGTCGACAGCCCGAGCAGGCCGCCGCCCACGCAAGCGAAGGCGAGCGCGAGGGTGGCGTTGAAGCCGATGCGCTGCGAGACCCGCCCGACGTGGCGACCACCGGCGATGATCGGCACCGTCAGCGGCACGATCCCGATCCCGGTCTGCAAGACGCTGAACCCCTTGCCGTACTGGAGGAACGACGCGTTGACGTAGAACAGCGCGAACATGCCGAAGAAGATGGCCGTCATGCCCAGGCAGGCGCTGCGCAGGCCGGCCAGCCGGAACAGGCGGGGGTCGAGCAGCGGGTGCTCGACCCGCAGCTCCACGACCGTCCACGCCGCGAACAGCAGGGCGGCGCAGCAGAAGCCGGCCACCACGACCGCGCTGCCCCAGCCCGCTTCGGGTCCCTGGACGATGCCCAGGAACAGGGCGACCGAGGCGCCGACGAGCAGCAGCGTGCCCAGCGGGTCGAGTCGGCGGCCGTGCCGCGCCGACACCGGTGCCGTCCGCCAGGTGAGCGCCGCGAGCAGGAGCGACACCGGGACGACGGCGGCGAACATCCAGCGCCATGAGCCACTCATCAGCACCGCCCCTCCCCCGACGTTGCCGATGATTCCGCCGATGCCGGTCATCGAGGCCCAGGTGGCGATCGTCGCGCCCTTGCGTTCGGCGGGGACGGCGTGCAGCAGCACAGCGAGCGTGTTGGGCAGGACGGCCGCCGCGCCGACCCCGCTCACCGCCCGCCCGACCAGCATCACGAGGACGCTGGACGAGGCCGCCGAGACGACCGCGCCCGCCGCGAACACCACCAGCCCGGCGAGCAGCACGCCCTTGCGGCCGAAGCGGTCCCCCGCCGCGCCGCCGGGGATCACCAGGCAGGCGAAGAAGATCACATACAGGTCGACGATCCAGACGAGCGCCGAGGCGGACGGGTGCAGGGCGCTCGCGGCGAGCATCGGCACGGCGAGGTTGATCGCGGCGACCACGCCGATCACCAGGACGACGCAGGCGCACATGACGGCGAGCAGGCCGCGCTGCGACGGCGCTCGGGTGGATATGTCGGGTGGGCTCGGAACCCGGCCGTGCGCCGGTGGATGCAAGGACATGTCAACGACGCTACAAATCCGGTCGCCTATTACGCCACGCAATCTCGGCAACAGCGAGTTGCATAGGATGCAACCATGCCGGCCGACCTCGATCTGAACCTGCTCAGGGTGTTCGACGCACTGCTGCGCGATGCCAGCGTCACTGCGGCCTCGGAGCGGCTCCACCTGTCCATCCCCGCGACCAGCCGTGCGTTGGGGCGGCTGCGCCGGGCCATGAACGACCCCATCCTGGTGCGCGCCGGTCGCGGCATGGTCCCGACGCCGTTCGCGCTGCGGGCGGCACCGCGTGTGCGGTCCCTGCTGGACGAGGCGTCGGCGCTCATCAGCGCCGACCGCGAACTGCTGCCCGCCGAGCTGGAACGCACCTTCACCATCCGGATCAACGACGGCGTCGCCGCGACCCTCGCCGCCGAAGTGGCCGAGGCCGTCGCCGGCACCGCGCCCGGTGTGACACTGCGTTTCGTCTCGGAGGGCAGCGAGAGCACCGAGGACCTGCGCGACGGCACCGCCGACCTGGACATCGGGGTGGGCGAGGTGGGAGCGCCCGACATCCGCACCGCCGGGCTCTACCGCGAGCGGATGGTCGGCATCGTCCGCGCCGACAGTCCGCTGGGCCGGCACCGCCGCCCGACGCTCACGCAGTTGAGCGAGCACGCCCATGTGTCGGCGTCCCGCCGGGGGCGGGCTCGCGGCCCCCTGGACGATGCGCTTGAGGCCCAAGGGCTCCAGCGCCGGGTCGCCGCCGTCGTGCCCTCCTTCGCCGTCGCGGCCCTGGTGGTCTCAACCAGCCCCTACGTCGGGCTCGTGCCGCAGCGGCTGGCCGAACAGCACAGCGGAAGCCTCGGTCTGCGGTGGTTCCCGATTCCGGCGGAGCTGCCGGAACTCGCGGTGCGGATGCTCTGGCATGTACGACTCGACGCCGACCCGGCGCAGCACTGGTTGCGCCAGACCATCCGGGACACGCTCCGCTGAGGCCCGGCAGCCTGTTTTCTCCCTACGGAATGACAGTCACTTCGGCATCGCGAGCGAGCGCCGGGTTGCACCATTCGTAAAAACCACGGCATTCCCGCCGGACGGTGTTCGGCAACGGTTTTCCGGAGCCAACCCCATCGGGTGATTCTCCGTCACGGCGGTTCATATCCGGGGTGTTGTCACCGAGCCCGGCACGACGGTCGCTAGGTTGGCGGTACCGGGCCCTCCGGGCTCTGCCCTGACCGGCCCGGCCAGGAGAGACCGGCTTGGTCTTCAGCCGGCCGTCCGTCCGGCGCGCCGGTCTTCGTATCAAGGAGAACTCGTGATCTCAAGGACGAAGAAGTTCTCGCGTTCCATGGCCGTGGCGTTCGCCGCAGCCGCCGCGTTCACCCTGACCGTGCCGACCGGCAACGCTTTCGCCATCGACCATGTCACCTGTGTCGGCGGGGAGAACTTCCTGAAGATCTGGTCGCACAACGGCAATCAGCAGAGCGTGGACTGCTACGCGAACCGTGGGAAGACCTCCTTCGGCAACTGGTGGGTCGACAAGATCTCCACCGGGAACAACGACCTGATCTACTACGACGCCAACGGCGATTCGGTGAAGATCGAGCGGTGGCACGAGATCTCCTTCCCGAACCGCCCGCCGAAGGTCAAGGCCATCGAAATCCTGTGATGCGTTGACGGACCGATGGCTCGGGCGGCCGGGGGGGGGGGGGGGCCCCCCCCCCCCGCGCCCCGGGGGGGGGGGGGTGGGGGGGGTGGGGGGGGGGGGGGGGGGGGGGGGGGGGGGGGGGGGCCCCCCCCCCCCCCCCGCCCGCCCGTCGGGTCAGGGGCGGCCCGCGGCCAGCCCCTCGATCCGGTCGAACAGGGCGGCACCCAGCACCCGGACGTCCAGCGGGGTCCGCTGCGCGGGCAGCTGCTCGGCGGTGATCCAGTGCAGCGGGTGCTCGGCCGGGCCGACCGGGCGGTCCGGATGGTCCGCCACGGCGAGGTAGTGGTGGTCGATGTGCAGGTGCGGCTCGGGGTGGTGGTTGTCGGCCGCCACCGCGATCTCCACCGTCCACCACGGCGGCGGCACCTGCGGGTGCGGGTAGCCGTCGGGCAGGGCGGCGCCGCCGGGCGCGGCCAGGAAGCGGGCGGTGAGCCCGGTCTCCTCGCGCAGCTCCCGTACGGCGGCCTCGGCGGGGGTCTCGTACGCCTCGACATGGCCGCCGGGGACCAGCACACCCCCCAGCCGGGGATGCTCGATCACGCCCAGCCGCCAGCCGCTACCGAAGCGGGCGAACAGGTAGACGCTGGCAGTGGCGTGCTTGACCGGCACGGATGACCTCCCTGGGCTCGGAATCCGAGCCTTTCACGCCGATCCGGCAGCACGGGTGCGGTTCGGGAGCCGGCGGTGCTTGGATGCCGCTATGACTGCGGACCCTTCCGACGAACTGCTGGACGTGGTGGACGCGCACGACCGGGTGGTGGGCACCGCCCGGCGCGGCGAGGTCTACCGGCGGCGGCTCACCCATCGCTGCGTCTTCATCCTCTGCCGTGACGCGGAGGACCGGATCTTCGTCCACCGCCGCGCCCCGACCAAGCTGTTCTCCCCCTCGATGTACGACATGTTCGTCGGCGGCGTGGTCGGGTCCGGCGAGTCGTACGCGACCGCCGCCGTCCGGGAGGCGGAGGAGGAGTTGGGCGTCTCGGGCATCGAGCCGCAGCACCTGTTCAAGTTCCTCTTCACCACCCGGAAGCACTCCTGGTGGTGCGAGGTGTACGAGGCCCGCTGGACCGGCCCGGTCGTCCCGCAGGTCGAGGAGATCGACTGGCACACCTTCCTGACCGAGCGGGAACTCGCGGAGCGGATGGCCGAGTGGCCCTTCGTCCTGGACGGCACCGAAGCCTGGCACCGCTATCTGCGCCACCGCAGCGGCGGGTGAGACGGCCCGGTCACCGCCCCGGGAGCACCATCGCGACCACGGCCACGGCGAGCAGCCCGACGTACGCCCAGGCGTAGGTACGGTCGGGGATGCGCGGCGGGCGCCGCCGCAGCACCGCGATCACCGGCAGGGCTCCGAGGAGCAGCGCCGAGGCGGCGCGCAGGTCGATGAGACCCACCAGGTGCAGGTGTGCGTCCACGGCGGCGGGGAGGGCGGCGCCGCCCAGCGACACGGCGGTGGCCGGAAGCGCGATGGCCAGGGTGAGGGGGTTGGCCAGCGCGGTCGCCACCCGCATCGTGTGCCCGGCGCGCCGCATCGCGGGGACGGTCATGACGCTGCCGCCCACGCCGAGGAAGGCCGCGACCGCACCGACCGGTGCGCCGAGTGCGGCCGGCAGCGGACGCGGGGCCTCGGGGGCCGCCTCGACCCGGGTGCGCGGGCGCAGGAAACCGGGACGCAGGAGCAGATCCACAATGGTGAGCGCGATGTACGCGACGAACGCCCAGCGGGCCGGCCCGGCCGGGGCGAGGCGCGTGGCCAGCGCGCCGACCGAGGCACCGGCCGCCAGCAGGAGCAGCAGCGTACGGCTGCCGCGCAGCGCGCGGAGCACCCGCCGGGGTGTGACGGCCGTCGCGAACCCCGCGTTCACCACCATCACCAGGGCCGAGGTGGCCGTCGCCACCCGCATCGCGTCCGCACCGAGTACGGCGTCCGCCCACACCACGACCGGCACCGCGACGAAGCCGCCGCCGAACCCGAACAGCACCGTCGTCACCCCGGTGAGGAGCCCGATCCCGATCAACACCACAACGTCCACGGACTCCAGTCCACCAGCTCGGGTGGGCTTCCCGCATGCGATGGTCGGCACCATTCCTTCGCGTCTCGGCCGGTAGGCTGGCGGGGTGAGGAACGTCCCCCTGGCCGACGTCGACCACGTCGACCGGGCCGTGCTGCCGATCGGCACCGACTACCCGCCGGGCCAGGTACTGGACTGGCACCGACACCGGCGCGCGCAGTTCCTGTACGGCGCCACCGGGGTCATGGTGGTCGACACCGCCGAGGGCACCTGGACCGTGCCGCCCGAGCGCGCCGTACTGATCCCGGCCGCCACCCGGCACCGGGTCCGGATGCTGGGGGTGAGCACCCGGAGCCTGTACATCGAGCCGGATGCCGTCCCCTGGTGGCCCGCCACCTGCACGGTCGTGGACGTGCCGCCGCTGCTGCGCGAACTGCTGCTGGCCGCCGTCGAGTTCGAGGCCGACTACAGCCTCGCCGGGCGGGAGGGGTGTATCGCCGCGCTCCTCCTGCACGAGATCGCCGCGCGCTCCCCGCTCCCGTTCCACCTCGGGATTCCCGCCGCGCCCGACCTCGCGGGGCTCTGCCGCGAGTACCTGGCCGCCCCGGACGCCGGCGTCACCAACACCGCCTGGGCCGCGAGCACGGCCATGAGCGAACGGGCCTTCACCCGGCGTTTCCGCGCCGAGACCGGTGACAGCCCCGCCGTCTGGCGCACCCGGGCCCGCCTGCTCGCCGCCGTCCCGCTGCTGCGCACGGCATCCGTCAGCGAGGTCAGCAGCCGTCTCGGCTACGCCTCCCCCGCCGCCTTCACCGCCGCCTTCACCCGCGCCTTCGGCCTGCCCCCGTCCCGCTTCACCGCAAGCCACCAGAGCGGCGGCCCCGGCCGCTGAAAGCTGTCCGCCGGGCAGCACCTCCGGCAGCCCGCCACCGTCCGAACCCGGTGCCGGGCCCCTGCCGCTCGGGAGGAGAGCAGGGGCCCGGCACCGCTCAGATGGTGGTGGCGGCGAACTCCAGGAAGGCGCCCCACGCTTCGGGGCCGAACGCGAGCTGCGGGCCCTGCTTGTCCTTGGAGTCACGGACATGCACGGTCTGCGGGCAAGCAGCCACCTCCACGCAGTTACCGCCCTCGCCGCCACTGTGGCTGGACTTGTGCCAGGACATCGCTACCTCGACACAGTTACCACCGTCACCAGCGCTGTAGCTGGACTTGTACCAGGACAACGCGATTTCGACGCAGTTACCGCCGGAGCCGCCGCTGTAACTGGACTTGCGCCAGGTCAACCCGGTTGGTCCGGGGGGAAGTTCCTTGAGGTTCATGCTTCTCCCGACATCGTCTCGATGAAGGCCGGCGACTCCCGGGGCATGAGCACCTGCGACCGGTGGAACCCGCAGGGGCCCGGAGCCGATCAGATGGTGGTAGCGGCGAACTCCACGAAGGCGCCCCACGCTTCGGGGCTGAACGCGAGCTGCGGGCCCTGCTTGTCCTTGGAGTCACGGACATGCACAGTCTGCGGGCAAGCAGCCACCTCGACGCAGTTACCGCCCTCGCCGTCGCTGTGGCTGGACTTGTGCCAAGACATCGCTACCTCGACACAGTTACCACCGTCGCCGTCGCTGTAGCTGGACTTGTACCAAGAGAGTGCCACCTCGACGCAGTTGCCACCGTCACCACCGCTGTAGCTGGACTTGCGCCAGGTCAATTCGGCCGGGCCGGGGGGGAGTTCCTTGACGTTCATACCTCTCCCAACATCTTCTCGATGAAGGCCAGCGACTCCCGGGGCGTGAGAGCCTGCGCCCGGAGGACCCCGTAGCGGATGGCGATGTCGCGCACCTCCGCCTGGTCGGTGATCAGGGTACTGCGGCTCTGGCCCTCCAGGTAGGCCACCTGCTGGCGCCCGCGAGGCGTCAGCAGCGTGAAGGGTCCACCAGCCCCGGCATTGTCCTCCCGATCCAGCGGCATCACCTGAAGTTCGACATTGCGCAACTGGCCAACGTCCAAAAGGCGCCCCAACTGGCCCTGCTGCACATCGTGTCCGCCGTAGGGACGGCGCAGCACCGACTCGTCGACGACGAAGCCGAAGATCCCGGCGGGCTTCCGGTACAGGACTTCCTGCCGCGCCATCCGGGACGCCACGCCCTGCTCGATCGCCTCCTCACCCAGTACTGGACGCCGCATGGCATAGACGGCCCGTGCGTAGTCCTCCGTCTGCAACAGGCCGTCGAACGCCACGGTGTCGTACGCGTACCGTTCCGCTGCCTCGCCCTCCAGCACGGCGTAGTCGCGGAAGAACGCCGGGAACCGTGCCTCGGACACCGGCTTCTTCATCTCCATCAGCAGGCCGCCGGCCTTCAGCGCGGCGTCCGCACTGTCGATGAAGTCCGGCTGGGCCACTCGCCGCCCCTGCTCGATCGAGGCGATGGTGTCCTCGGAGTAGCCCAGCTTTCTGCTCAGTTCGAGTTGGGTCAGCCCCTCCCGTTCCCGGAGGATCTTCACCTGCCGGCCGAAGCCCTTGAGGATGCTCTTCCCCGAGTCGTCCGATGCGTGAATGCCCATGTCCGTCCCTCCCGACGTTCCGTCTGCGTGCTAACGGAGCCCGGTGCCCCACCGTCACGGCGTCCGCCTGGTACGGAAACCGACCGCAGCCGTACCACCACCGTGCGTACCCGCCGACGCCGTGCTCAGGCTACTTCCGGCCGCATCCCACCGGGCCAGGAAGTCCGAAAACCACCGCTACTGACCGACTCTGACGCCGAACGCGGAAATGCCCGGCCACGTCCACCGGGGGGTGCGGACGCGACCGGGCCATGGAGAACGCTAGCCGTGCCCATGACAAATAGTCAATCCAACGCTCAGCCTTGCCCTGAAGGTCAGTTGAACGGTCGTACGCTCCAACCCGTCCGATCGGTCGGCACTCCGCGACCGGATCAGTACGACCCCCAACCGCATGCGGGCGGTGTACAGCAGGCCCTCAGAGGGCATGACCGTGAGGCCACGTGCACAACCACGCGCGGCCTCCACTGAGGCTTTTCCAACCTCAGCTTGACGTCGCCAGGTGAAGGGCGAGCACGGCCTTGACCAGGTCGGTGATGCGGGTGGTGCTGCGGCGGAGCTTGCGCGGCAGACGCCAGGACTTCAGGGTGGCCGTCGCCTGCTCGCCGACCGCGCGGATCCTGGCGTGGGAGAGGTTGACGGCCTTCCGGCCCGCGGAGAGCTTCTCCCAGCGGCCGCGGTACGGCACCCGAATGGTGCCGCCGGCGCCCTGGTACCCCTAATGCGTTGTGTACGCGGTCCGGAACCACCCCGCAGAAGGGTCCGGACTGTGCGGAACGGATACCTGGCCTCGCCCCTGGATCTTGAGTCCTCAGAGTAGAGCGGCAGCGGTTCCGCAGTGCGTTTCGTGGCGGCCGGTGGGCGTCGGGATGACTCCGACACCCCTTCGGCCCGGTGAGGCCTTGGACAAGACAGGCAGCGCCCGGCGTCCTCCGACCGCCACGAAACGCACCGGCCCCCACCGATCGTTGGCCCTGGTGGTGCGAGCCCGCCGCACGGTTACCTCCCCTTGTCTCCGCGAGCCGACGAGCTCTGGGATAGACCGAGGCCCGTGCGGTGCGCTGGTGCCGCGGACGGCTAGTGAGATGGCGGACCGAAGAGTCCTGGCATTAGGTCGCCGCGTGGCCCGCATGTGCTCGTGACCAGCGCAAGCAACCGGATGAAAGGTGCAGATGTGACGGTGTTCTGTGGCATCGACTGGGCGGAGAAGCATCACGATGTCGCCCTGGTCGACGAGGCCGGCAAGCTCCTCGCCAAGGCCCGCATCAGCGACGACGCGGCTGGCTACCGCAAGCTGCTGGACATGCTCGCCGGGCACGGCGACACCGAGGCCGAGCCGATACCGGTGGCCATCGAGACCTCCCGCGGCCTGCTCGTGGCCGTCCTGCGTGCCGGCAAGCGGCAGGTCTTCGCGATCAACCCGCTGGCCGCCTCGCGCTATCGCGACCGGCACGGCGTGTCCCGCAAGAAGTCCGACCCCGGTGACGCCCTGGTCCTGGCGAACATCCTGCGCACCGACCTGCACATGCACCGGCCGCTGCCCGCCGACAGCGACCTGGTCAAGGCCATCGCCGTTCTCGCCCGCGCCCAACAGGACGCCGTCTGGAATCGCCAGCAGATCGGCAACCAGCTCCGGTCCCTGCTGCGCGAGTACTACCCCGCCGCGCTGAACGCGTTCCTGACCGGCCGACACGGAGGCCTCGCCCGCCCCGAGGCCCGGGCCATACTCGCAATCGCCCCCACCCCGGCGAAGGCGGCGAAGCTGACGAAGACGCAGATCCGCGCCGCCCTCAAGCGGGCCGGCCGCCAGCGCGGCGCCGACGCCGAGACCGACCGCCTGCAAGTGGTCTTCCGCGCCGAGTACGCCCGCCAGGCCCCCCTCGTCGAGGAGGCCATGGGCACGCGGATGCTCGCCCTGCTCCGCCAGTTCGACGCCGCCGCGCAGAGCGCCGACGACCTCGCCCAGGCGGTCGAAGAATCCTTCCACCAGCACCGGGACGCCGAGGTGATCCTCAGCTTCCCCGGTCTCGGGCCCCAGCTCGGCGCCCGCGTTCTCGCCGAGATCGGCGACGACCGCAACCGGTTCGCCGACGCCCGCGCGCTCAAGGCATACGCGGGCTCCGCCCCGGTCACCCGCGCCTCCGGCAAGAAGCACTACGTCGGCCGCCGCTTCGTCAAGA
Organism: Streptomyces sp. NPDC092296; assembly: GCF_044755465.1. Lineage (NCBI taxonomy): Bacteria > Bacillati > Actinomycetota > Actinomycetes > Kitasatosporales > Streptomycetaceae > Streptomyces > Streptomyces sp. NPDC092296. The sequence continues at coordinate 167,684 of NZ_JBIVRB010000011.1, forward strand.
ACGACCGCCTCGTCCACGCCGGCTACCTCTGGGCCTTCTGCGCGCTCAGGGCTTCGCCCGGTGCCGACGCCCACTACCGCCGTCGCCGCGAACGCGGAGACTGGCACGCCGCAGCCACCCGTAACCTGCTCAACCGGATGCTCGGCCAGCTCTTCCACTGCCTCCAGAACGGGATCCACTTCGACGAGCAACGAGCTTTCGCCCCCTTCGCTCACTTGGCCGCCGCTTGACTGTTCTCGGAAGGTGACCGGTGACCGGGAGTCCGCTGCAGCAACGAGATCGGGAGCCACTCGTGCCCTTGTGAGTCTCCGTCCTGAGGACTGCTTGCGCGGTCAGTCGAGGCGGAGGGCTTCACCCGCGTCGGCGACCTCAGATGGCGAGTGACGGGTCGAGTGCCAGGCCAGCGTCGACCACCATGGCGGTGAAGTCGGTCGTGTCGCGTCCCAGGCGGTCGGGTGCGCCGTCGTAGGAGGACGGCGTGTCGGAGGCTTCGCGGATCCGTAGGGCTTCGGTGACGATCGGCTGCCAGCGCGGTTCAAAGGCGCTCAGGGCGTACCGGCCGGCGCCGCTCTTCGAGGTGAGGTTTCCCGTGGCGAGCAGGTGGTGCAGGCGGCTGACGCCGAGCACGCACCATTCGGCGGCCTCAGTGGTAGATGCCTCCTCCGGGCTCTGCGCCAGCGCCTGGGCGATCTCACTCCAGTAGCTGGCCAGGTTGCCGTGGCTGTAGGCGCGCAGGGCGACGTCGTCGGTCCACACCTCGGCGTCGGTGAGCGCCGGACCGCGCACGGCCACGCCATGGCGGGCGAGTTCGTGCCAGGTGACCGGGTTCACGTCGCCGAACCGGCCTGCCTTCTTGAAGGTGCCGGCCTGGGTGCAGGGGAGGTCCGGGCACATCTCCGGCGGCTGGGTCAGATCCTGGCGCAGGGCGTGGAACCCGTCGAAGAAAGGCCGGGGGCACCGCTCGCGCACGACCTGGTGGGCGGCGGCGAGCGCGTCGAGCGCGTCGGCGTCGGGGCGCCGCGTCAGCACGGCAACAAAGTCGATGTCGCTGCGGTCCGGATAGAACTCACCGAAGCCGAGGGAGCCGTGCAGGTAGAGCCCTTCGACCAGACCGGGCGAGGCATCGTCGATCGCGGCCAGGAACGTGGATGTCGTCCGGTGGACTTCCGACGGCAGAGACATGGCAGCCACCCTAGCCAGAAAACTCATCGGCTCGTGCAGGAACCAATCAAGACCACCTCTCGTCGCCTGGGAAGCGACCCGCAAGGCGACCGCGTCGACGATGCGGCCATCTGGCCCGGCTTGACTCTTCGCAAGGTGAGATGTCTTGTCCGCCCAGCAGCGCACGCCGGCCTCGGCCGGCGCCCCGATGACGCCGTGGGTGCGGGCCGCTTTGACGTCGTGGACCGCGCCGGGCAGGGCGGGCAAGGCCCACGGCAGCCGCCCGAACGGGTCGGCGATGACCTGCGCGTTCATGCCGTGCTTCTTGTGCTTGCCCGAGTGGAAGGGCCGGTCGGCGGCGATGCGGTCGATGGGCGGCAGGGTGCCGTCCAGGATCACGAACGCCGTGTGTGCGGCGGTGCGGGCGGCTGTGGCGGGGTCTGGGGCGACGGCGGCCGGGACCTCCACCGCCTCGGCGACGTAGCGGTGGACAGTGGCGGTCCCGACGCCGAATCCGGCCGCGAGCTGGGCGTGGGTGTGGCCGCACCGCGGATGGGCCAGGACCGGCAGGGCCTGCCGGTCCGCGCTCGGCCGGCGCCACCGCGTGCCCCGCTCCAGGCGCCGGGCGGACAGCAGGCGGGAGAGGGTCGAGCTGGACAGATCGATCCCTGATGGGTAGACAAGCACGTGAAGCTCCGGGCGGGCAGGTCGATCTTGGTCGACAACCCATCTACCAGGAGCTTCACCTCTTCCAGGACACCACCCCCACGCCAACCGGCCAGCCGCTCAGCCAAGTTGGAAACAGCTCACTGAGCGATGTCCTCCACTACCAGGGATCATGAGCAAACCTGATCACGCACCCTGGCCACCCGGGCTCCTCCTCAGGGCGGCCGGGGGCCTGCTCGTACTGCTCGTGCTCGGCGCCGTGCTGGCAGTGGCGACGGTCCTGTACTACTCGTACCGTCTGCACACCGCACAGGGCGAAGGGCTCAAGCAAGCAGCGGACAGTATGAACCGCATGGTGCATACGGAGACCGATCGCCTGCGGACAGCCAACCGCGACGGAATCCTGACCGACCAGGAGATACGGACGGCGCTGCTGGAGAGCGGGCTGCGCAGCATCGAACGGACACCCTCAAGCACCCTGATCGTTGCAAAACTGCACGCAGACGCACCCGGCGCGTTCAGTTCAGTCGACGCGAGCGGGTGCTACCTCTTCACCGCGCGCACCGACGGCACGGTGACTGCCGAGGTGCTTCCGTCCTGCCCACCGCCGACATGGCCTCCGCAACCGCCGAGGACGACATCGAGCTGACAGCGCTGCTCCTGCTCCCAGCCGTCATGTCCCTCTACCAGCAGCCGAAGAGCAAGCTCGACGACTACACCAACCAACTCGCCCAGTGAGGGTTTCATATCCTGCGCCATGCGACCTGGACAACCATCCCGAAAGGAGGAACGCGATACCTGCCTTCTGGCGTCAGGGACAGGCACCACAAGACGATCGTCCTATGGCAGATCTGATTTTCTTCGATCTGGACGGCACCCTGGTCGATCCTTCGCTGAGCACCACCGACGCAGGCTCCGTTCCCTCCTGCCGATGCTCGGCGAGCCGGTTCCGGAAAGTCCCGGCCTGCTGGACGCGTGGATCGCCGAGCGCTACCTCACGGTGTTCGAGGAGTCCTGGCGGTGCTATCCCGATGTCCAGCCATGCCTGGAGAACCTGAAACGGCTTCCCCGAGGACCGCGTCTGGCTGTTCTCACCAATGGGGACCCCGAGCAGCAGCGCGCCAAGCTCGCCCGCTTCAGCCTCCTCGAATACTTCGAAGCCGTCCTGACCCCGACCGAGCTCGGTGCGGCCAAGCCCGTCGCCTACGCCGCCGCCTGCCGGCGGATGCGGACGGACCCCGCGCAGGCGGTCAACGCGGGCGACATGCTGGAAAGCGACGTGAACGCAGCCGCCCTCGCCGGGCTCGCCGGCATCGGGCGGCTTCGTCACCGGTGGACCATCGCCGACGGCAGAGGAGACAGTGCTCCGCATCGAACGGCTCACCGACCTCCCGACCACCTATCAGGCATGAACACCTGACCGGCTCTCACGGCCGTCGTAAGTGAGCGCCCCGGGTCAACGCCTTCCCCGGGGACACGCATCAGCTGGTTCCAAGAAGTGCTCAGTCACACGTCAGCCGGCCGCCGGGTCGCCGCTGCCGAAGCGCTCGCGGTACGCGTCGAGGTCATCGTCGCTGATCTTGGCGAACAGCACCGGCGGGACGGTGAAGGCCGTACCGGCCGGGACGAAGTCCAGCGTCTTGGCCTGGTCGGGGCTCGCCCAGGTCAGGCCATGGGCCGCCGCGTCCGCTCCGAGGGCGAAGGCGTCGCGCAGCACCCCGCTCGCCGTCGGGATGAACGGCTCGGAGACCACCGAGTAGAGGTACATCAGGTTCATCGCGGTGCGCAGGGTCAGCGCGGCGGCCTCCGGGTCGGTCTTCACCTGGAGCCAGGGGGCCTTCTCGTCCAGGTAGGCGTTCCCGGCGCTCCACAGGGCGCGCAGCGCCTGGGCGGCCTTGCGGAAGTTCAGCGCCTCCAACTGGGCCTCGTACTCGGCCAGCAGCGCCGCCGCCTGCTCGCCCACCCGCTGCTCCGCCTCGCCGGGCACGCCGCCGGCCGGGACGTCGTCACCGAAGCGCTTGCGGCTGAAGGAGAGCACCCGGTTGACGAAGTTGCCGAGGGTGTCGGCCAGGTCCTTGTTGACGACCGAGGCGAACAGCTCCCAGGTGAAGCTGGAGTCGTCCGACTCGGGGGCGTGCGCCATCAGGAAGTAGCGCCAGTAGTCGGCCGGGAGGAGTTCCAGCGCGGCGTCGGTGAAGACGCCCCGGCGCTGGCTGGTGGAGAACTTCCCGCCGTAGTACGTCAGCCAGTTGAACGCCTTGACGTAGTCGACCTTCTTCCACGGCCGGCGCGAACCGATGATCGTGGCCGGGAACATCACCGTGTGGAACGGGACGTTGTCCTTGGCCATGAACTCGGTGTACCGGACGTCGTCCGCCTCGTACCACCAGGACTTCCAGTCGCGGACCTCGCCCGCCGGGGCGGCGTCCGCCCACTCCTTGGTGGCGCCGATGTACTCGATCGGCGCGTCGAACCAGACGTAGAAGACCTTGCCCTCCGCCGCCAGCTCCGGCCACACATCGGCCGGGACGGGGACGCCCCAGTCGAGGTCACGGGTGATCGCGCGGTCGTGCAGACCTTCGGTGAGCCACTTGCGGGCGATGGAGGAGGCCAGCACCGGCCACTGGTCGCCGTGGGCGGCGATCCACTCCTCCACCTCCGCCATCAGCTTGGACTGGAGCAGGAACAGGTGCTTGGTGCTGCGGACCTCCAGGTCCGTGCTGCCGCTGATCGCGGACCGGGCGTCCACCAGGTCGGTGGGGTCGAGCACCCGGGTGCAGTTCTCGCACTGGTCGCCACGGGCCTTGTCGTAGCCGCAGTACGGGCAGGTGCCGACGATGTAGCGGTCGGGCAGGAAGCGCTCGTCGGTGATCGAGTAGACCTGGCGGATCTCCCGCTCCTCGATGAAGCCGTTCTGGTGCAGCTCGCGGGCGATCTCCTGGGTGATCTCGCGGTTCTGCGGCGAGGAGCTGCGTCCGAAGTAGTCGAAGGAGAGTCCGAAGCCGTCGTAGACCGCCCGCTGCTGGTCGTGCGCGCGGGCGCAGAACTCCGCGACCGGCAGCCCGGCCTCCTTGGCCGCCAGCTCGGCGGGGGTGCCGTGCTCGTCGGTGGCGCAGATGTACAGCACCTCGTGGCCGCGCTGCCGTAGGTAGCGGGAGTAGACATCCGCCGGAAGCATCGACCCGACCATGTTGCCCAGGTGCTTGATCCCGTTGATATAGGGCAGGGCGCTGGTGATCAGGTGTCGAGACATCCTCGGATGCTCCAATTTCTCCTGCGGGCACCCCGAGGGTGCCGCGACGGGGTGAACAGGGGGCCACGGCGCAGGACTGCGACCTGCGGTGGGCCAGCACATCGTAGCGAAACGTGCGGAACCGGCCGCACCCATTCCACGGAGCGGCCGCGCCGCCCTGCCAGGCGCCCCGGACCGGCATCCCCCGTTAGGGTGTTCGACATGGCCACCCGTACGCGCCGCCCGGCGGCGCCTCCCGCGAAACCGGCCGGACCCCGCCGCCGGCTCAGCGTGGCCGAGCGGCGCGAACAGCTGATCGGCATCGCCCTCGACCTCTTCAGCCGACGCTCGCCGGACGAGGTGTCCATCGACGACATAGCCGCTGCGGCGGGCGCCTCCCGGCCGCTGGTCTACCACTACTTCCCGGGCAAGCAGAGCCTGTACGAGGCCGCGCTGCGCCGGGCCGCCGACGAGCTGGCCGGGCGTTTCGCGGAGCCCTTCGAAGGGCCGCTGTCCGAGCGGCTGCACCGGGTGATGGGCCGCTACCTGGACTTCGTGGACGGGCACGGCCCCGGCTTCGCGGCGCTGCTGCGCGGCGGCTCGGTCTCCGCCAGCCCGTGGACGGACGCCGTCATCGACGAGGTGCGCCGGGCGGCGTACGAGCAGGTGCTCGCACACCTGGCCGTCGAGGAGCCCGGGGCACGGCTGCGGCTCACCGTCAGGACCTGGATCGCCAACGCGGAGATCACCGCGCTGGAGTGGCTGGAGGACCGCAGCATCCCCCGGGACGAACTGCAACTGCGGCTGGTCCAGGAGTTCGTCGCCGCGCTGACCGTCACCGTGGCCCGGGAGCCCCGGCTGCTGCCGGCGCTGCGCGGCTTCCTGGCGGCGGAGACACCCGACGGGCCCACCGGCAGGCTGTTCGGACAACTGGCCCTGCTGCTGGCCGACCCGCAGGTCTCCGCAGCCATGGACCGGCTCACGAGCGGCGAACGCCAACCGGTGTGATCTGGTAGAAAAGCTTGGCCGTCCATCGAGGGGAGCAGGCTCACCGCCATGTCAGGGAACGGTTTCGTCAACGCACGGGCCTCAGCGAATCGCGTGGCAGCGACAGTCGACGCGGTCTCCGAGGCCCTCCTCACCGGACGGGCGTGGCTGCACCCCGCCGCGTCCCTCACCCACCGGACCGCCCACGACCTCTTCTCCCCGGCCGTCGACGGCGACGAGCGCCAGGTGCTGCCGGGGCCGGTGGCGGTCGTCGGCTGGACCTCCACCGCGCTGCCGCCGTCGCTGCTCACCGCCGGGCAGCAGGTCCTCGAACGGCTCGGCGGCGGGCCGGTGCTCGGCCGGGAACTCCCGGCCGCCGACGCCGCCGCAGCCTTCCACCTGCCCGTCAGCGCCGACCCGGCGGGGGCGGAACTGCGCCCCGCCCTCCCGGAGCTGTCCACTGCGGCCGACCGGCCGGGGCCGCTGCTCACACCGGACGTACCGGGCGTCCGGGTGCGGCTGGCGATCCCGCCGGTCTTCCACCCGCTGCTGGTGCAGGGCGACTCCGGGGGGCTGGCGGCGCACCTGGTGGAGACCGCCGAGGAGATCCTTGCCGGTGCCCGGGGGACGGCCCGCCGCGACTGGGCGGCCGTCACGGCGGTGTCCGCGCAGGCCGCGCGGGAGGCCGGGGCGTTCTTCGCGGGGGTGTGCCGGCTGGACGTCGGCGGGCGCGAGAGCACCGCCACGCTGGTCGCCACGGTCACCCCGGCCGACGGCGCGGCGTCGCTGGCCGACGCCTGCCCGCACGCCGAGATCCGCGAGGTGCGGCTGCCGTGCGGCCCGGCGGTCCTGCTGGTCGAGGCCCGCACCACGCCCGTACCGGCCGTCCTCTCCGCCGACGGGCGGCGGCGGCTGATCGGCACCTCCACCGTCCTGGCCCTGATCCCGCTGCCGGACCGCACCCAGGTGCTCGCGGTCCAGTTGAGCACGCCGTACGAGCAGGACTGGGAGCTGTACGCGGGCGCCTTCGCGGATCTGCTGCACGGCATCGCCATCGCCTGGGACGGCGTGGCCGCCGAGCCCACTCCCCCGCCCGCCCCGGAACCCGCCCCGGCGCCCGTGGCACCCCCCGCGCCCCCGACACCCGTCGCACCCCCGCCGGCGGCGCCGCCGACCCCACCGACGCCGCCCGCGCCGCCGGTCGCCCTCGACCCGTTCGGCACCGTGACCAGGTCCTCGGCACCGGCGGCCCCGGACCCGCACCGGCCCCCGGCCCCCACCATGACGACGACCACCGCCGCCACGCCCACAGCCACACCCACGCCCACGTCCGCCAAGCCGGGCAAGGGCACCCCCGTCCACGTACCGCCCGCCGACTGGGACCCGTGGGGTGGGCCGCCGGCCACCACCACGACCGCCGCCGAAGAGACGCCCGAAGAGGAAGAACCCGAGACCCCCAAGGGCACCCCGGTCCACATCCCCCCGGCCGACTGGGACCCCTGGGCCTGAACCCACCCACCCACGCCCACGCCCCACCACGCCCCGGCCAAGCCCCACGGCCGACCCGATGTCACACTTCCGGCCGCCGTCCTGTCCCCCCTCCAGAAGCGCCCACCCCGGACCCCTGGAGGCCCGCAATGACCCCCCGCATCTCGCTCACCCCGCCCCGCACCCTGGTGAACCGCGTCGGCGCCTGGTACTCCCGCCGGACGTACGGCAAGGTGCTCGACCCCGGCCTCGCGATCGGCCACAACCGCAAGACCCTGCTGTCGTACGTCAAGCTTGAGCGCTCCGCCGCCAAGTGGAACGCGCTCGACCCCGCCCTCAAGCAGCTCGCCGTGATGGTCACCGCGGCCCGGATCAACTGCTCCTGGTGCATGGACTTCGGCCAGTGGGAGAGCAACGGGCTCGGCCTGCCGATGGACAAGGTCGCCAAGGTGCCGCAGTGGCACGACCACACCGACGCCTTCACCGAGCTGGAGTGCCAGGTCATGGCGTACGCCGAGGCGATGACCGAGACCGAGCCGACCGTCACCGACGAACTCGCCGCCACACTGCTGGAACAGCTGGGCGAGGCCGCCTTCGTGGAACTCACCCTGATGGTCGCGCTGGAGAACCTCCGCTCCCGGACCAACAGCGCCTTCGGCCTGACCAGTCAGGGCTTCTCCGACGCCTGCGCGGTACCGTTGCGGGCGTGATCGACGCCACCGAGTTCGAACAGCACCGTTCCCTGCTCTTCGGCATCGCCTACCGGATGCTCGGCAGCGTCGCGGACGCCGAGGACCTGGTGCAGGACACCTGGCTCCGGTGCAGCCAGGTGTCCGAACCGGTGGCCAACCCGCGCGGCTACCTCTCCCGGGCCGTCACCAATCTCGCACTCAACAAGCTGACGTCGGCCACGGCCAGACGTGAGCAGTACGTCGGCCCGTGGCTCCCCGAGCCGCTGGTCACCGTGCCGGACGCCACCGGGGACGTGGAGAAGGCCGAGTCGGTCTCGCTCGCCATGCTGGTGGTGCTGGAGAGCCTGTCACCGCTGGAGCGGGCGGTCTTCGTCCTCAAGGAGGTCTTCGGCTTCTCGTACCGGGAGATCGCGGAGGCGCTGGACCGGACCGAGGTCGCGGTGCGCCAGGTCGGTTCCCGGGCCAAGTCACACGTCCAGGCGCGCCGGCCGCGTTACGAGACCCCGGCCGAGGTGCGGCGCCAGGTGACGGACGAGTTCCTGGCCGCGTGCCTGGGCGGCGACCTGAACCGCATGCTGGAGCTGCTCGCCCCGGACGTCACCGCGTGGAGCGACGGCGGCGGCAAGGTCAAGGCCGCGCTGCGCCCGCTGTACGGCGCCGAGAACGTGGCCCGCTTCCTGGCCGCCGTGCTCGCCCAGCCCATGGCGGACCCGCGTGTGCTGGCCGTCGACGTCAACGGCCGGCCGGGTCTGCTGTTCACCTCGGCCGGACGGCCGGACACCGTCGCCTGCGTGGAGGTCGCGGACGGCCGGATCACCGAGGTCCGGTTCATCCGGAACCCCGACAAGCTCCGCCACCTCGACCACCTCGACCACCTCGACCACCTCGACCTCACCTGACCCGGCCCCACCCCCCACTCCGCCCAGACCTGCCCCGACCACTACGCCGTCCCGCCCCGCAACACCCGCCCGCCCAGCGCCGCCGCCACCGTCGCCAGCACCGCGCACCCCGCCACCACGGCCCAACCGACCGGCCCCAGCGCGGTGTTGCCGAAGAACCGGTTCACCCCGGGCAGCTCCACCGTCGCCACCAGCGCGGCCACCGAGGCCGCGCAGGTCGCCAGCACCAGCGGACTGCGCCACCGCCCGATCAGCGTCTGCCCGAGCTGCGCCCCCACCAGCGCGGCCAGCCCCATGGTGGAGGCCCGCCGCCGCCCGCCGGGCAGGAACCGGGAGAGCCGCGCGACCTGCCAGGCCACCAGCGCGGCTGCGGCCGTGGCACTGCCCCGGACGGCCAGCACCCGGCCCACCTCCGGCCCGGTGAAGCCATGGGCGGGACCGGCCGTCTCCTCCAGGGCGCCGTCCTCGCCCGCCCGGGGCGTCAGCGCCACCGCCAGCGCGGGCAGCATGTCGGTGAGCATGTTGACCACCAGCAGCTGACGGGTGCTCAGCGGCGCCCGCCCACTGACCGCCGTACCGACCAGCGTGAAGGCGATCTCGCCCGCGTTGCCGCCCACCAGGATGGCCACCGCGTCCCGTACGCTCGCCCAGAGCGACCGGCCCTCGGCCAGCGCGTCCAGGATCAGCCGGGGGTCGGGGGCGGTCAGCACCAGGTCGGCCGCGCTGCGCGCGGACCCGCTGCCCCGCCCCGCCACCGCGATGCCCACATCGGCCCGGCGGATGGCGGCGGCGTCGTTGGTGCCGTCCCCGGTCATCGCCACGACCCGGCCGCAGCGCTGCAACTCCCGGACGATCCGGACCTTCTGGGTGGGCGAGACCCGGGCGAAGACGGCGGCCCGGCTCACCGCCTCGGCCCGCCGGTCGGACGGCAGGGCCTCCAGTTCGGCGCCGGTCAGCACCCGGTCGGCGTCGGGGATGCCGATGTCGGCGGCGACGGCGGCGGCGGTGGCCGGGTGGTCGCCGGTGACCATCACCGGCCGCACCCCGGCCCGTACCAGCCCCGCTACCGACGCCGACGCGTCCGGCCGGGGGGTGTCCGCGATGCCCACGAACCCCAGCAGGCAGGCGTCCCGCACCCGCTCGGCCAGCTCCTCCTCCCCCGCCACCGGACCGACGTTCTCGCCCGTGACCTTGGCCACCGCCAGCACCCGCAGCCCCCGCCCGGCCAGCGACTGCACCCGCTCCCGCGCCCGCTGCCGCCGGGCCTCGGTGAGCGGCACCGGCCGCCCGCTGCGGTCCAACACCTCGCGGCAGCGCTCCAGTACGGTCTCCGGCGCCCCCTTGACCGCGATCAGCGGCCCGTCCCCGGCGTCGCCCAGCGCCGCCGAGAAGCCGCGCCCGGTCTCGAACGGCAGTTCCTCGATCAGCTCCCAGTCCGGTGCCTCGTCGTGGTCCAGGGCGGCCTCCGCGACCGCCCGGTCGGTGGCGTGGGCCAGCCGGCGCCCGCCGTCCCGGAACGGCGGGCAGGCTCGGGCCGCCGTCCGCAGAATCCGGCGGCCGGTGCCGTCCGCGATCGGCACCGGACCGTGCAGCGCCGCCGTGCGGACCAGCGACAGCCGACCCTCCGTCAGGGTGCCCGTCTTGTCGAAGCAGACGGTGTCCACCCGGCCCAGCGCCTCCAGGGCCCGGGTGGAGCGCACCAGCACGCCGAGTCCGGAGAGCCGCCGGGCGGCGGCGAGTTGGGCGACCGTGGCGACCAGCGGCAGGCCCTCGGGGACGGCGGCGACCGCCACCGCGACCCCGGAGGCCAGCGCCTGCCGCAGCCGCAGGCCGCGCAGCAGGCCCAGCCCGGTGACGGCCAGGCCGCCGACGCCGGTGGCGGGCAGCGCGATCCGGGTCAGCTCGGCGAGCCGGGCCTGAAGGCCGGCCGAGGAGCGCACCCGGCCCGCCGCCCGCGCGGCGCGGCCCGCCTCGGTGGCGCCGCCGGTGGCGACGACGACGGCGAGGCCGGAGCCGGCCAGCACCACGGTGCCCTCGTAGAGCATGCAGCCCCGGTCGGCCGGGGCGGCGTTGGGCACCGCCTCGGGGGACTTGCCGACCGGCAGCGGCTCACCGGTGAGGCTGGCCTCGTCCACCTCCAGCGCGACGGCGACCAGCAGCCGGGCGTCGGCGGGGACCACGTCCTCGGCGTGCACCACGAACAGGTCGCCGGGGCGCAGCAGGTCGGCGGCGACCCTCCGGCTGGCGACGGCGGCCGGGTCGGGGAAGCGGGTGGCGCCGCCGGGGGGCGGCGGTGCCACCAGGCGGGCGTGGGAGCGCTGGCGGAGCAGCAGGTCGCGCAGGGCCCGTTCGGCGCGCATCCGCTGGGCGCCGCTGACCACGGCGTTGCCCAGCATGACGCCGCCGACCAGCAGGGCGTCCACGCCGGAGCCGACCACGGCGGAGGCGGCGGCGCCCATGGTCAGTACGGGGGTGAGCGGGTCGTGCAGCTCCTCGCGGGTGGCCCGGTAGAGGGCGGCCACGCCGAGGGCGGGGGCGGCGAGCCGGGTGCCGGTGGACCGTACGCCGGGCAGGGCCAGGGCGGCCCGGCGGGTGGCGGTGGCGAGCCGCCATGCGCGGTTGTGCTCCGGCCTCGGCTGCTCCCGGGCCGCTTCGGTCTCGGCGGCGCGCAGTTCGCGCAGCCGGCGGTAGACCTCGTCGCCGGGCAGGGCGTGCCAGGTGTCCCGTACCACGGGGGGCGGGGCGGGGCAGCGGGCGGCGCCTCTGGCCCGTACGGCTCCGGCGGCCATCGCGCCGAGCGCCGCCAGGTGGACCGGTGGGATGGTGCGCCAGGTCTTCCACGGCACCCGGCCGCGCTGCGGCGGGCGGGAGGCGGAGAGCAGCGCGCCGAGCACCGAGGCGGCGGCGGAGGTGTGGGCGGCGGCGGCGGACTGGGCGCGGGCGGCGGGCAGGGCGGTGAGCACGCGCCAGACCTGTTCCAGCGCGGGGCGGCTGCCGTTCCTCTTCGCCTTCCCGTTCGCCTTTCGGGCTGCTTTTCGGGCCGCCGTCGCGGCCGCGCTGCCGTTCCCGGCCGCGTCGGGACCGCCGCCGCAGACCAGGTCCGCCGTCCAGTCGGCGCCACCGCCCTCGGGGGCCACCGAGACGCCGATGTCGGCGGCGCGCAGCGCGTGCGGGCGCCCCCTGGCGATCAGCAGCACGCCGCGCCCGTCGGCCTGGAGCGCCCGTACGGTCTCGGTGAGGCCGTCGTCGCCGTCCGCCGCCTCCTCGGCCTGGCCGAGCAGTTCGTGCAGGGCGGCGTGCGCGGTGACGGCGACCTGGGCGGCGGCCTGCTGGGCGGCGTCCAGCACGGCTTCGGCCAGCGGGGCGGCGGCGACGCCGATGGTGACCCGGCCGCAGAGGCCCTGCGGTCCGTGCAGTTCGGCGGCCAGCCCGTGCGGCCCGGCGGCTCCCTCGCCGTCCCCGCCCCCGTGCGCGGGCTGCAACCGGTAGCGGCCCTGGCCCCACGGCCCCGGGCCGCACAGCTCGCGGGCGGTGCGGCCGTGCAGCACCCGGGCGGCGGCCTGCCAGACCTCGGCGTCGTCCAGTTCGTCGTGCGCGGACTGGGCGGTGAGCAGCCGTGCCTGCTCGCCGCAGAGCACCCGGGCGTCGATCACCACGGCGTCGATCCGGTCGAGCCTGCGCAGCGCGCCGGGGTCGAGGACGACGGTGCCGTGCCGGGCCAGGTCGTGGCCGAGGACGGCGGCGAACGCCTCGCGGCCCAGCCGGGCGGCGCGCGGCACGGTGGCGAGCAGCGCGTCGGCGGCGCCGTCGGTGTGGTGGGAGATCAGGACGGTCGCGGCGGCGCCGAGGAGTTCCGCGATGGCGGTGCGGTCGGCGGTGCGTTCGACCGGCCCGTCCGGGAAGGGGACGGGCCGGGGCTGCGGCTGCGGCAGCCGGGACGGTACGGGGATGCCGGGCGCGCAGAGCCAGGGCTGTGCGGCGGCCCAGGTGGCGCCGCGTGCGCCGACCTCGTACAGCTGGAGGCAGCGGTGGACGGCGTCCACGGTGAGCGGGGCGACGCCGTCGGAGATGCCGTGCAGCAGGGCGTTGGTGGCGGCGAGCAGCACTTCGGCCCGGTGGCGGCCGACGCGGGCGCCGAGGTCCTGCCGTACGGCGGGCAGTGAGTCGGCCAGCGCGACGGCGGCGCGGATCAGGCGGGGGGCGGGGGCGAGCCGGGTGAACCGGGCCAGGGTGGCGCCGACCAGGCCGAAGCAGTCCAGCGTGAGGGCGACCGAGGCGGCGGCGGTGGCGGACTGGTCGTCGGGCGGGCAGGGGCGGTCGGGGCCGGGCGGCGGGGAGTCGGTGTGGTGGACGGCCTCCTCGGCGGTGCGGACGGCGTCGACCAGTTCGCCCACGTCGACCTGGTCCGCGGCGAAGGCGACCAGGACATGCCCGGTGACGGCGTTGACCTCGGCCAGGTTGACGCCCTTGAGGTCGCGCACGGCGGTGGTGACGGCCGCGGCGAGCCGGTGGTGGCGCGGGCCGCCGGCCGCCAGTCCGCGTACCTGTATGTGGGCCCAGCCCCCGGCGGCCCAGATCCGGCGGCGGCCCGGCCCCTCCGCGAGGGCGCGCAGCGCCTGGCCCACGGCCTCGGGCTCGGGCAGCCGGGTGACGCCGATCCGCAGCAGGGCGATGGCGTCGGCCGCCCCGCCGGCCGCGATCCGGACCCCGCTCCGCGCCGGACCGGCGAGCAGTGCCGGACCGGCGAGCAGCAGCGTGGCGGCGGTGGGCAGGGCAGGCAGGCGGACCACCACGACCTCCTCGATGTGCGGCTGAGGAGAGCCGGGTACCCGTCGCTCGGGGGTGCACGCCCGAGGTCACACCAACGGAGTCATGCGGTGTCGCCCGGCGGCTGCCCGGCCGCCTGCCCGGCCGCCTGCTCGGCCGCCTGCTCGCGGTGCTCCGTGAGGGCCTGCTCCAGGCTGGCGTGCACGGGCGTGGTGAGGCTCACGCCGGTGAGGTCGATGATGCGGCGCACCGCCGGGGTGGGCGCGGCCAGCCGCAGTGAGCCGCCGACCCGGCGGCTCTCCTGCTGGGCGCGGATGACGATGTTGAGGCCGGAGGAGTCCATGAAGGGCACCGCGGCCAGGTCCAGCACCAGGTGGCGGCGGCCGTGGTGGACCTGGTTGGCCAGCTGGTAGTGGAGTTCGGTGGCGGTGTCCACGTCCAGCTCACCGGCGACGCAGACCACGGCGAGCCCCGGCTCGGGCTGGCTCACCGTCACCGTCAGCGGACCGGTGCCGCCTTCGGCGGTGGAGACGGCGGCGGCGGTGACGTCGGTGCCGACGCCGGTGCTGCCGGTGCTGCCGGTGCTGCCGGTGCTGCCAGTGCTGCCGGTGCCGCCGGTCACCGCCCCGGGCGCGGGGAGCGCCTCCGGCGCGGCCGGAGCGGTGGGGGCGGCCGGGTCGCTGTCGGGGGCCGGGCGGACGGCGGCGGTGCGGGGCTCGGGGCTGATGTCGGGCGTCAAGGGGTTCCTCCGGTGCTCGGCCGCTCCCCGGGCCTCTCCGGCTCCCGGGGTGCACAGGGTCGTGCAAGCGGCTGCCCCGCCTCGGCGGGTCTCACGCCTCCCGTCGCGCACCTTTCGGCGGGCGGTGGTGGAAATCCGCCGTCTGCCGGGGTCGTGCGCCCGGCGCGGCCCCGGCCCGGGGTCGGTCAGGCGGCCGGCTCCAGGTCGCGGGCGGCGGCCCGGTACGCCTGGTACGCCACCAGGTAGGCGCTCTGGAGGCGGGCCAGGGTGGCCGACTGGAGGTCCGTCCACGCCTGCGGCGACCGGGTGGCCGTGCCCGCACAGCGCCGTCGCTCAAGCTCCACCTCGGTCACATAGGCGCGCACCGCGTCATTGGCGCGGTCCACGGCGTGCTGAAGGTCGCTCAGGTCTCCGGTGATCGACAAAGCTGACGGCATGTGGCCAATTCTAGGGAGCGGCACTGACAGCGGATGCCGCCGTCAGTCGCCGCACCGCCGCCACCAGCACGTTTACCGGAGCCACGTTGTGGAGATCACACTCTGATGACGTTTGTGGCCACTTGAAGGAGGTCAGGACGGCCCCAGCGGGCGGGAGGCTAGAGCCGGGCGGCCTTGCGCAGCAGCTCCAGGGCGCGGTCGTGCTCGCCGTCGGGCAGCGGCTCCAGCAGCAGCCGCTGCACGGTCTGCACGCCGGGGGCGCACTGGCGCAGCACCTCGTGGCCGGCCGGGGAGAGCGCCAGCAGGTTGCGGCGGCCGTCGGAGGGGTCGCGGCGGCGCAGCAGCAGGCCCCGGCGGACCAGTCGGCTGACCATCTCGGCCATGGTCGCCTTGTCCAGTGACGCCCGCTCGCCCACCGTCCGCTGGTCGATGCCGGGCTCGTGGGCGAGCACGTCGAGGACGGAGAACTGGGGGGCGGTGACCTCGGGTCCGACGTGTTCGTTCCAGAGCCGGGTGTGCACCTGCTGGGCGACCCGGATGAGGTAGCCGACGGCGCGTTGGGCGTCCAGCAGTGGCTGAGCGACCGTCAGGGCGGCTATCGCCACCGGCTCCAGGCGGGCGATCCGGGCCAGCGCGGTGACCAGGTCCTGGCGGTCGGCCTCGTCGAGCGGTTCGAACAGGGTCCGCTGGACGCGTACGACGCCCGCGGTGGCCTCGCGGACCAGCTGGGTGCCGTTCGGGGAGAGCGAGAGCAGCTTGCGGCGGCCGTCGGAGGGGTCGCGGCGGCGCAGCACCAGGCCCCGGCGGACCAGTCGGCCGACCATCTCGGCCA
Source organism: Streptomyces sp. NPDC092296 (assembly GCF_044755465.1). Taxonomy (NCBI): domain Bacteria; kingdom Bacillati; phylum Actinomycetota; class Actinomycetes; order Kitasatosporales; family Streptomycetaceae; genus Streptomyces; species Streptomyces sp. NPDC092296. Next base: position 183,584 of record NZ_JBIVRB010000011.1, read on the forward strand.
TGGTCGCCTTGTCCAGTGAGGCCAGCTCACCGACCGTGCGCTGGTCGGCGCCCGGCTCCAGTGCCAGGGCGAGCAGCACGGCGAACTGCGGTGCGGTGACCTCGGAGCCCACCTGCTCCGTCCAGAGCCGGGTGTGTACCTGCTGGGCGACCCGGATGAGATGGCCGGGAGCCTGCATCAGGGCTTCGGATGTACGGGTGATCTCGATCTCCCCCAGCACCATGAGTCCGTCCCCATGTCGCGCCCGACGAGCCTGCGGCAGTCGGGGGGCGCACTACGGCGTGCCGGCGTCCCGCAGCGTCGGGGGAGCTCCGCCGAGCAGCCGACGGCTGCTGGCGCACACTATACAAATGTCCGACTGATCTGCCGAGTCAGGCGGAATAGTAAACGCTTGTTCGCGCACAGGCTAGTTTTGCTCCTTACCCACACAGGAGATTCACCCGCCCGACAGCCCCCGGATCAGCAGATCCGCGAAGGTCGCGCCGATGTCCGCCGGGCCCAGTTCGCCGTCCGCCCGGTACCAGCTGCCCAGGTGGCTGACGCCACCGAAGAACTGATGGGCCACCAGGTCGGCGGAGACGTCGGACCGCAGCTCGCCGGCCCGCTGGCCCTCCTCGACCAGCGCCCGGAAGCGCTCGTGGTAGCGGCGGCGCTCGGCGCGGACGGCCGCCTGCCGGGCGGCGGGCAGCATGTGCACGGAGCGCATGGAGACCACGGCGTCGTCCAGGTGCTCCAGGGTGCTCACCACCACGTCGGCGGCGGCGGCGCGCAGCCGGTCGGCGGCCGGTCCGCCGCGCCCGGCGATCTCGGCCAGCCGCCCGGCCTGGAGGGCCAGCAGCCGGCTGTGGATCTCCTGGAGCAGGTCGTCCTTGGAGGAGTAGTAGTGGTACATCGCGCCCTTGGTGACTCCGGCGGTCTCCACGATGTCCTGGACGGAGGTCTGGGCGAAGCCCCGGTCCGCGAAGAGGGCGCTGGCCACGGCGAGCAGCCTGGCCTGCACCGGCAGCTCCGGGTCCGGCCGGGGCGGCAGGTCCGCGACCCGGGAGTGCAGCGGGCCGGGGAGCACGGTGCGTACGGCGGTCGGCTCTCCGGCGGGTCGGCGGCGGGCGGCGGACACCTGGGCTCCTCTCCACCGGCGGGTCGTACGGGTACAGTCTAGCGGACATACTTACTGGTCGGTATGGTGGCAGGGCCGCCCCGGAAACGCTCCGGCGGACGGCCCGTCCTGCCCGTCCCCTACCCGATCCCGCCCCCCGCAGCCGAGGCCCGAAAGGACGCCGCGCATGGCCGGCCAGCCCCCGGGGCTCGACCTGGACCGGTTGCGCGCCCATCTGGAGCGCGCCCGCCCCGGTCTCGCCACCGGCCCGCTGTCCGCCCGGCTGATCACGGGCGGCAAGTCCAACCTGACGTACGCGCTCACCGACGGGCACTCCCGCTGGGTGCTGCGCCGCCCGCCGCTGGGGCACGTACTGGCCACCGCGCACGACATGGCCCGCGAGCACCGGGTGATCTCCGCGCTGGCCGACACCGCCGTGCCGGTGCCCGCCACCCACCTGCTCTGCGAGGACCCGGCGGTGCTCGGCGCCCCCTTCTACCTGATGGCCGAGGTGCCCGGCACGGTCTACCGCACCGGCGAGGACACCGCCGCCCTGGGCGCCGACCGGGCGCGGGCGCTGGCGACGCGGCTGACCGACGTGCTGGCCGCGCTGCACGCGGTGGACCCCGCCGAGGTCGGGCTGGCGGACTTCGGCCGCCCGGCGGGCTTCATGGCCCGCCAGGTGGAGCGCTGGCGGCGCCAGTTCGAGGCGTCCCGCAGCCGGGAGATCCCGGGCATGGACGAGCTGTACCAGCGGCTGCGCGGCAGCGTGCCGCCGGCCCAGCGGGTGGCCGTGGTGCACGGCGACTACCGGTTGGACAACGTCATCTTCGGGCCGGACGACACGGTGGCCGCCGTGCTGGACTGGGAGATGGCCACCCTGGGCGACCCGCTGGCCGACCTGGGACTGATGCGGGTCTACTGGGAGATCTCCCGCGACCTGCCGGACAACCCGGTCTCCTCTGCGGTCAGCGCGGCGGCCGGCTTCCCCGCGATGGACGAGCTGGTGGCCCGGTACGCCGCGCGCAGCGGCCTCGACACCGCCCCGCTGCCCTGGTACACCGCCTTCGCCCGCTACAAGCTGGCGATCATCGCGGAGGGCATCCACTACCGCTTCACCCAGGGCAAGACCGTGGGCGGCGGCTTCTCCCACCTGGGCGCCCTGGTGCCGCCGCTGGTCGCGGCGGCCGTGGAGTCCCTGCCGACGGAAGGGTCCTGAGCGATGGACTTCGGATACGACGGCCGCACCGAGGAGCTGCGCGGCCGGCTGCTGGACTTCATGGCCGAGGCCGTGCTGCCCGCCGAGCCGGTGTTCGCGGCGCAGGTGGCGGCGGCGGGCGACCCCTGGGCGCGGCCGCCGGTGATGGCGGAGCTGAAGGCCGAGGCGCGGCGGCGGGGGCTGTGGAACCTCTTCCTGCCCGGCACCGAGCACGGCGCCGGGCTGACCAACCTCCAGTACGCGCCGCTGGCGGAGATCACCGGCCGCAGCCCGCACCTGGCCCCGGAGGCGCTGAACTGCGCCGCCCCGGACACCGGGAACATGGAGGTGCTGGCCGAGTTCGGCACCCCCGAGCAGCAGGACCGCTGGCTGAAGCCGCTGCTGGCCGGTGAGATCCGCTCCGCCTTCTGCATGACCGAGCCCGAGGTGGCCTCCTCCGACGCCGCCAACATCGCCACCCGGATCGAGCGGGACGGCGCCGACTACGTGGTCAACGGCCGCAAGTGGTGGTCGTCCGGCGCCATGGACCCGGCCTGCGAGATCCTGGTGGTGATGGGCCGTACCGACCCGGCGGCGGCCCGGCACCGGCAGCAGAGCATGATCCTGGTGCCGCGTGACACCCCCGGGGTGAGCGTCGAGCGGGGGCTGACGGTCTTCGGCTACCGCGACGGGCCGCACGGCGGGCACGGCGAGGTGGTCTTCACGGATGTGCGGGTGCCCGCCGCCCAGCTGATCGCGGGTGAGGGCGAGGGCTTCGCCATCGCCCAGGCGCGGCTGGGTCCGGGCCGCATCCACCACTGCATGCGGCTGATCGGCATGGCCGAGCGCGCGGTGGAGCTGATGTGCCGCCGAGTGGTCTCCCGGACGGCGTTCGGCCGGCCGCTGGCCGAGCAGGGCGTGGTGCAGGAGTGGATCGCGGAGTCCCGGGTGCGGATCGAGCAGTTGCGGCTGCTGGTGCTGAAGACCGCCTGGCTGATGGACACCGTCGGCAACCGGGGCGCGCACACCGAGATCCAGGCCATCAAGATCGCCACGCCGTCCGCGGTGGAGTGGATTCTGGACAAGGCCATCCAGGCGCACGGCGGCGGCGGGGTCTCGCAGGACTTCCCGCTGGCCCAGCTGTGGGCGCACGCCCGTACGCTGCGATTCGCGGACGGTCCGGACGAGGTGCACCGGCGGTCTCTGGCGCGCCGCGAGCTGAAGCCGTACCTTCCCGTCTGATCCTGCTTGCTGACGGCCGGCCGACCGGCATGCCGACCGGCTCGCGGACCACCACCCCCGCCGACGCGGAACAACCCGTCGGCGGACCCGGCACCCACAGGTGCCCCGACGAAGGAGTCGAGTACCCCCATGACCGAGCAGACCACCGCCCCCCGCGTCGCGATCGTCACCGGTGCCGCCCGTGGCATCGGCGCCGCCACCGCGATCCGCCTCGCCGCCGACGGCCTCGCCGTCGCGGTGCTCGACCTGGACGAGGCGGCCTGCCAGGAGACCGTGGCGGCGATCACCTCGGCGGGCGGCCGGGCGCTGGCGGTCGGCGCCGACGTGGCGGACGCCGAGCAGGTGCAGGCCGCCGTCGACCGGGTCGCCGCCGAGCTGGGCGCCCCGACCGTGCTGGTCAACAACGCCGGTGTGCTCCGCGACAACCTGCTGTTCAAGATGTCCGAGTCGGACTGGGACACCGTGATGAGCGTCCACCTCAGGGGCGCGTTCCTGATGACCCGCGCGGTGCAGAAGCACATGGTGGACGCCGGGTTCGGACGGGTCGTCAACCTCTCCTCGTCCTCCGCGCAGGGCAACCGGGGCCAGGCCAACTACTCGGCGGCCAAGGCCGGGCTCCAGGGCTTCACCAAGACCCTCTCCATCGAGCTGGGCAAGTTCGGCGTCACCGCCAACGCGGTCGCCCCCGGCTTCATCGCCACCGACATGACGGCGGCCACCGCCGCCCGGGTCGGCATGAGCTTCGAGGACTTCAAGGCGGCGGCCGCCGCCCGCATCCCGGTGGCCCGGGTCGGTGTCCCGGAGGACATCGCGCACACCATCTCCTTCCTGGTCAGCGAGGGCGCGGGCTTTGTCTCCGGCCAGGTGGTCTACGTGGCCGGCGGGCCGCTGGACTGACACTCCTCCCCCTGACGGGCACCGACGAGACGTGCACCGACGAGAGACGGGTACCGATGAGCGAGGACAGCGGGCGCGTCGCCCTGGTCACCGGGGCGAGCCGGGGCATCGGCTACGCCGTCGCCGAGGCCCTGGTGGCGCGCGGCGACCGGGTGGTGATCACCGGTCGGGACGGCGAGGCACTGGCGGAGGCCGTACGGCGGCTCGGCCCCGACCGGGCCGTCGGGGCGGCCGGCAGGAGCCATGACGCCGCGCACCGGGCGGCGGCGGTGGAGCTGGCCATGGAGCGGTTCGGCCGGATCGACGCGCTGGTCAACAATGTGGGCACCAACCCGGTCTACGGGCCGATGGTCGACCTCGACCTGGACGCCGCCCGCAAGATCCTGGACATCAACCTGGTGGCCACCCTGGGCTGGGTGCAGCTGGTCCACCGGGCGTCGCTGGCGGAGCACGGCGGCGCGATCGTCAACATCTCCTCGGTGAGCGCCCTCGGCCCGGCACCGGGCATCGGGATGTACGGCGCGAGCAAGGCGGCGCTGGTGCAGCTCACCCAGCAGCTGGCGTACGAGCTGGCGCCGTCGGTGCGGGTCAACGCGGTCGCCCCGGCGGTGGTGCGGACCCGCTTCGCCGCGGCGCTGTTCGCCGGGCGCGAGGAGGAGGTGACGGCGTCCTACCCGCTGAAGCGGCTCGGGGTGCCGGCGGACGTCGGCGGCGCGGTGGCGTTCCTGCTGTCCGAGCAGGCGTCCTGGATCACCGGGCAGACCCTGGTGCTGGACGGCGGGCTGACCCTCCAGGCCGGGCTGGGCTGACCGGCCGGGCCGACCTTCCGGGCCGGGGGCGTCCGTCCGCGTACGGAATACCGGCATACCGCCGCGGCGGGAATTCCCCGCCCGGCGGTATGCCGGTTCTGCCGCAATGATGGGAAAACGGCAGTCGGCCGGCCTGCACCATAGCGGGACCATCCATGGCCCATACCGCAGAACGCCGCAAAAACGGCGCCGCCGCGCCCGGCGGACCCCGCTCCGGCCTCCCCGGCTAACGCCCGGAGCGAGGTCACATCGTCATTACGAACGCCAGGCCGGTCATGGTGCGCACTGTCACGGGCTGTAACGTCGAGCGAGTGCGTACCCAGACGAACGACGCCGCTCCGCCCGGACGGCCCGCATCCCGCACCGCGGCGCAGTCCCAGGAGCAGCCGAGGTCGCACCTGACCCGTAGACAGCAGGTGGTCTTCGCGGCCGCGCTGCTGAGCTACCTGGCGGTGGTCGTCGGGGTGCTGGCCAACTCCTGGCTGGTCGACCTGGACTGGGCCGCGATGCTGGCCAAGCCGTACAAGCGCTGGCCGCAGCCGCTGCCGTTCCTGAACATCTGGATCGTGGTCGGCCAGCGCGGTCCTTCCGCCATCGCCGCCTGCGCCTGGCTGATCTGGCGCAGCCACCGCACCCGCAGCACCCGGCCGCTGCTGATGATGGGCGCCGCGCTGCTGCTGCTCAACCTCACGGTCGGCGCGGTGAAGATCGTCACCGGGCGGCTCGGCCCGCACTACGCCCACTACATCGGGTCGCCCGAGCTCTTCGCCGGCGGCCAGATCTTCCCCTCCGGGCACACCACCAACTCGGTCGTGACCTGGGGTGTCATCGCCTATCTGGCGGTGCGGATGCGCCGCACCGGCGCGGTGCTCGCCGGGGTCACGGCCGCCTCCATCGGGCTGACCACCGTCTACCTGGGCACCCACTGGGTCACCGATGTGGTGGCCGCCTGGGCGGCGGGGCTGCTGGTGCTGCTGGCGCTGCCGCTGCTGGAGCCCGCCGTCGCCGCCGCCGATCAGCGGATCAAGGCGCTGTGGCAGCGCGGGCGCGGCGGCCCGCCGGCGCCCGACTGGTCCCCGTGGGACGAGGCGGTGCAGGACGAGCTGGGCGGTGTGCCGGTGCCCCGGGACCGCGCGGCGGGACGGCCGGAGCAGTCGCCCGGCCGCAGCGGCGCGCCCGCCTGAGGCCCCGCGCCCGGCCGGTGCCGCTCAGCCGATCCAGCAGCGGACCACCCGGCCCTGGTCGGCGGCGAAGTTGATCCGCCCGATCAGGTACTCCAGAGTCACCACCGCGCCCGGCGGCACCACCCGCACCGTGGTCCAGCCGCGCCGCCTGGCGGTCGCCTCCGCGTCCTCGGCGGCCATCCCCAGATAGCCCTCGGGGTCGTCGCGGGGCGGTCCGGTCTGCTCGGGCATGCCGCTGCACCTCACTCCTTCGGGGGACACCGGTTCGGCGTCCCCCACGTATCGTCCCGCCACGTCGTCCCGCCACGTCATCCCGCCACGCTATGCGCCCGGGGCGGCCCGGCGGAAGCACCCGGCGGGCGCACCCCGGGGTATCGGCTTCATCACAGTCGTGAATGCGCCGCGCGCTCGCCGTGTACGGACTGAAATGCCTTCCCGCAATACGCGGCACCACTCCCCTCCCCCCGGGAATTCGCCCGCCGCCCGTCGCGGAATTCCGGTCGGCTCGATATCCGGCCGGGCGCGTCCGGCGGTGCGCGGTGAATGCGCCAGAGCCCGGCCGGATTCGATGGGACAGTGGTGCGCGCGGGTGCCGGCTGGCACAGTGAGCGCAGTACGCAGCACCACACCAGCCGCTTCCACCGGGGGCCAGCAGCGATGCACCAGACCGGCCACTCCCCCGAGCCCGGCCCCGCCGCCGCGCCGGCCCCCGCACGGCCCGGCGCCGACCTGGTGCTCGGCCTGGACGTGGGCGGCACCGCCACCCGGGCGCTCCTCTGCGACCTGGCCGGCCACCGGCACGGCCGGGCCGTCAGCGGCGGCGGCAACCCGGCCGCCCACCGCACCCACCGGGCCGCCGCCGCGCTGTCGGTGGCGCTGCGCGGCGCGCTGGCCGAGGTGGACCCGCGCCGGGTCGGGCACGGGGTGGTCGGGCTGGCCGGCCGGCGGCTGCTGGCCCGCCCCGACGTCCGGGCGGCGCTGCGCCGGGTGTGGCAGGAAGCGGGCCTGGACTGCCCGATGACGGTGGTGCCCGACGCCGTGGCGGCCTTCGCCGCCGGGTCGGCCGCCGGCAGCGGGAGCGTGCTGATCTCCGGCACCGGGGCGATCGCGGTCCGGATGGACCGCTGGGAGGAGGTCCGGCGCTCCGACGGGCTCGGCTGGCTGCTGGGCGACCTCGGCTCGGGCTTCTGGCTGGGCCGGGAGGCCGTCCGGGTGACGCTGGAGGCGCTGGCCGGGCGGGCGCACGCGCCGGTGCTGGCCCCGCTGGTGCTCACCGCGCTGCTGGGCGCCGCCGGGGACGGCCCCGACCCGGCCGCGCAGCCCGACCCGGGCGGTGCGCTGGCGGACCGGCTGGTGGCCGCCGTGTACGGGGGGCGGCCGGTGGAGCTGGCCCGGCTGGCGCCGCTGGTGACGGCGGCGGCGGAGCGGGACGACGCGGCGGCGGCCGGGATCGTGGAGGCGGCGGCGGGGCATCTGCTGGCGACGCTGGCCGCCGTACGCCGTCCGGGTGAGCGGACGCCGGTGGTGCTCTCCGGGTCGTGCCTGCTGTCCGGCGGGCCGCTGGGCCGGCTGGTGGTGCGCGGGATCGGGCGGCAGTGGCCCGGCGCCCAGGTGTGCCGGGCGCTGGACGGCGCGGCCGGCGCGGCGGTGCTGGCGGCGGACGCGCTGGGGCTGGACGAGGCGACGCTCGCCGCGATGCACCGGCGGCTGCTGGCCGAGCCGGACTGACCGCCCGGGGCGGCGGGGACGCTGCGTCACCGGTTGGGATGTTTCCGCTCACCATGAGCGGTTACGCGGCTGGGTGGGCAACGATCTGGAAGGCCGCCTCCATGACGACGTACGGATACTTCCTGTCCTGCGAGGAATTCCCACCGGCCGCCCTGCTGGAGCAGGCGCGGATGGCCGAGCAGGCCGGCTTCGAAGCACTCGCCATCTCCGACCACTACCACCCGTGGAACGACGAGCAGGGCAACAGCCCCTTCGTCTGGACGATGATCGGGGCGCTCTCCCAGGTCACCTCGCTGCCGGTGACCACGCTGGTCACCTGCCCGACCGTCCGGCTGCACCCGGCGGTGACCGCGCAGGCCGCCGCGACCTCCGGCGTGGTCACCGGCGGCCGGTTCCGGCTCGGGCTGGGCACCGGCGAGGCCCTCAACGAGCACATCCTGGGCGGCCCCTGGCCCGAGGCGCGGGTGCGGATCGAGATGCTGGAGGAGGCCATCGGGGTGATGCGGCGGCTGTTCACCGGCGAGCAGGTCAGCCACCGGGGCACGCACTACACGGTGCAGAACGCCCGGCTGTACACCCTCCCGGAGGAGCAGCTGCCGATCTACATCTCCGGCTTCGGCCCGCAGGCCGCCGCGCTGGCCGGCCGGATCGGCGACGGCTTCGTCACCATGGCGCCCGACGTCGAGCTGGTGGAGCGGTTCCGCAAGAGCGGCGGCGCGGACAAGCCGGTGATCGGCGGCACCAAGGTCTGCTGGAGCACGGACGCGGCCAGGGCGCGCAGCACCGCGCACCGGCTCTGGGCCACCGAGCAGCTGCCCGGCGAGCTGGCGCAGCTGCTGCCCACCCCCGCCCACTTCGCGCAGGCGTCGCAGCTGGTCACGGAGGAGATGGTGGGCTCCTCGGTGGTCTGCGGCGACGACGTGGCGGAGCACGCCGCGGCGCTGCGGGAGTACACCGCCGCCGGTTTCGACGAGGTGTACGTCGCGCAGATCGGCCCCGACCAGCGGGGCTTCTTCGACTTCTACCGCAGCCAGGTGCTGCCGCAGCTCGCGGACTGACCCGGCGGGGCCCCACCCCGGGCGGCACGACCAGGACCACGATCGCGAACGGAGAACCATGTCCAGCACCAAGGTGTCCGACTACATCCTGCAACGGCTGCGCGACTGGGACGTCGAGCATGTCTTCGCCTACCCGGGCGACGGCATCAACGGCCTGCTCGCGGCCTGGGGCCGGGCCGAGGACCGGCCGAAGTTCATCCAGGCGCGGCACGAGGAGATGGCCGCCTTCGAGGCGGTGGGCTACGCCAAGTTCTCCGGCCGGGTGGGGGTCTGCGCGGCGACGTCCGGCCCCGGCGCCATCCATCTGCTGAACGGGCTGTACGACGCCAAGCTGGACCACGTCCCGGTGGTCGCGATCGTCGGGCAGACCGACCGCAGCGCGATGGGCGGCTCGTACCAGCAGGAGGTCGACCTGCTGAGCCTGTACAAGGACGTCGCCTCGGAGTTCTGCGAGATGGTGACCGTCCCCGAGCAGCTGCCCAACGTCCTGGACCGGGCGATCCGCACCGCGTACGCCAGGCACACCGTGACCGCCGTGATCGTCCCGGCGGACGTGCAGGAGCTGGAGTACTCGGCGCCCACCCACGCCTTCAAGATGGTGCCCTCCAGCCTGGGGCTCGCCCACTACGCGCCGATCCCCGCCGACGAGGAGCTGCGCCGGGCGGCGGAGCTGCTGAACGCGGGCGAGAAGGTGGCCGTCCTGGTCGGGCAGGGCGCCCGGTCGGCCAGGGCGGAGGTGGTGGAGGCCGCCGAGCTGCTGGGCGCGGGCGTCGCCAAGGCGCTGCTGGGCAAGGACGTGCTGCCGGACGACCTGCCGTTCGTCACCGGGTCGATCGGGCTGCTGGGCACCCGGCCGTCGTACGAGATGATGCGGGACTGCGACACCCTGCTGGTGATCGGCTCCAGCTTCCCGTACACCCAGTTCCTGCCGGAGTTCGGCCAGGCCAGGGCGGTGCAGATCGACATCGATCCCTCCATGGTCGGGCTGCGCTACCCGTTCGAGATCAATCTGGTGGGGGACTCCCGGGAGACGCTGAAGCGGCTGCTGCCGCTGCTGCGCCGCAAGGAGCAGCGGTCCTGGCGGGAGCGGGTGGCGGCCGATGTCACCCGCTGGTGGGAGGTGATGGGGCGCCGGGCGGCGGCCGGGGCGCATCCGATCAACCCGGAGTACGTGGTGGGCGCGCTGGACCCGCTGCTGCCGCTGGACGCGATCCTCACCGCCGACTCGGGTTCGGCCGCCAACTGGTACGCCCGGCATGTGCGGATGCGCGGCACGATGCGCGGGTCGCTCTCGGGCACCCTGGCGACCATGGGGCCGGGCGTGCCGTACGCCATCGGCGCCAAGTTCGCCCACCCGGAGCGGCCGGTGATCGCGCTGGTCGGGGATGGCGCGATGCAGATGAACGGCCTGGCGGAGCTGATCACCGCGGGCAAGTACTGGCGGGAGTGGAGCGATCCCCGGCTGGTGGTGGGCGTCTTCAACAACCAGGACCTCAACCAGGTGACCTGGGAGATGCGGGCGATGCAGGGGGCGCCGCAGTTCGAGCCCTCGCAGTCGCTGCCCGATGTGCCGTACGCGGACATCGCGGTGCGGCTCGGGCTGCGCGGCGTCCGGGTGGAGAAGCCGCAGGAGGTCGAGCCGGCCTGGCGGGAGGCGCTGGCGGCGGACCGGCCGTGCGTGGTGGAGTTCGTCACCGACCCGGCGGTGCCGCCGATCCCGCCGCATGCCTCCTGGGAGCAGATCGAGTCGGTCGCCTCGGCCGTGCTGCACGGCGACAGCGACCGGGCGGGCATGGTCCGGCAGGGCGTCAGGGCGAAGATCCAGGAGTTCCTGCCGGGCGGGAAGGGCAAGGGGTGAGGACGCTGTCGCGGCGCGGCCGGACGGGTGGCGGCGCGGGGTTCAGGCGTTGCGGCCGAGCAGGGCCAGCAGCTTGGTCTGCTCATCGGCGTCGTCGGAGACCTTGACCGGGCCGCCGAAGAAGCCACTGGCCGGCAGCTGGTCGGCGTACGGCTCGACCTCGCGCCGGGCGAAGCCGACCAGCTCCGGCGCGAGCCGGGTGTCGCCGCCGGTGGCGCGGGCCAGGTCCCAGGTGTGCACGGCGGCGTCCATCGCCAGCTGGCTGCAGTACTTCACCGCCGGGGTCGCGCCGGACGACAGTCGGACGGTACGGTCCAGCGCGCCGTGCCGGGTGAACGCCTCCCGGGCGGCGGTGGCGGCGTGTCGCCAGGCGGCCGCCGGGTCGTCGCCCAGCCGGTCGCCGGCGAAGCGGTCCCCGACCTCCTCCAGGGTGGCGCCCTCCATCAGCGGCGGCACCCAGAGCTGTTCCACGGTCAGATGGTTGACCAGGTCGCGCACTGTCCACTCGCTGCACGGGGTGGGCGCGGACCACTGGTTGGCGCCCACGGCCCGCACCCGGCGGCCGAAGGAGGCGAGCGCCTCGGCGTGCATCCTGAGCACCTCTTCCTGCTCATCGGTCAGGGTGTGCGCCATCGGGCCGCCTCGTCTCCGGTGCTGGGCCGGGGGCGGTCCGCTCCGCAGGGGCCGTACTCTCCCGGGGCCTCCGGGGTGCCCGGAGCCGCCCTGCGCCTGCCCGCTGCGTACAGGCGACACACCGGGGGCCGGCGGGCGCCGCACGAACGGCCCAGTACGGGGCACGCGGTACGGGGGCGCGCAGCGCGGGGGCGCGCCCAGCGGGCGCGGGGCGCCCCATCGCAGCCCGCGCCCCGTTCAGCGCCCGCGTGAGGCGCGGGCCGCGAGCACCCCGGCCGCGCCCGCGCCGAGCGCCGCGCCGGCGCCCAGCAGACCGTGGTGGCGCGAGGCCCACGCCTGCGCGCTGCGCGGATGCGCCCGGTTGCCGAACCGGCCGTGCGCGCCGAAGTCGGGCCCGCCGGGGCCGTCGGCCGGTTCCCACAGGTTGCCCTGGCTGTCCTGCGGCTGCTCCTCGGGCGTCTGCTGCGACTCGTAACCGGTACGGGCCAGATAGCGGTCCAGCAGGCCGGGCGCCACCGCGTTGGCGATCAGCGTCGCGGCGGTGCTGCCGCCCACCCAGTACTCGCGGCGGCCCGGGTACTCGGCGGCGTACGTCACCGCGCGGGCCGCCACCTCGGGCTGGTAGACCGGCGGCACCGGCTGGGCGCGACGCGGCAGCCTGCTGAGCAGCCAGTCGAACTGCGGGGTGTTCATGGCCGGCAGCTGCACCATGGTCACCCGGACCCGGGTCCCGCTGTGCAGCAGCTCGCAGCGGAGCGCCTCGTTGAAGCCCTGGACGGCGTGCTTGGCCCCGCTGTAGGCGGTCTGCAACGGGATGCCCCGGTAGGCGAGCGCCGAGCCGACCTGCACCACGGTGCCGTGGTCACGCGGCAGCATCCGCCGCAGGGCGGAGCGGGTGGCGTACACATAGCCGAGGTAGGTGACCTCGGTGGTGCGGCGGAACTCCTCGGGGTCGATCTCGGTGAAGGGCGCGAAGACGGACGAGAAGGCGTCGTTGACCCAGACGTCGAGCGGGCCGAACTCCCGCTCGACCTGCTCGGCGGCCCGCTCGACGGCCCGGTGGTCGGCCACGTCGACCGGGACGGCCAACGCCTCGCCGCCCGCGGCCTGCACCTGCTCGGCGGCGGCCTGCAACCCGCGTTCGCCGCGGGCCAGCAGGGCCACCCGGTCACCGAGGGCGCCGAACCGGACCGCGGTGGCCCGCCCGACGCCGCCACTGGCGCCGGTGACCACCACGGTCCGCGGAATGTGGGCGCTGCGGCGCCCGCGCTTGGACAACTGCACGGGAATCGGTCCTCCGTCGGCGAGGCGGGTGCGGGTAGGAGTACGGGACTGCCGGGCGCCTGCCCGGCGGGCGAGCGCTCATGCCCGCCCCGGCGTCACCGGCCGTCGTACGCGGGCCGGACCCGCTCGGCCGGCGGCCAGGAGAGCGCCGAAATGGTGTCGCCGAAGCCGCCCCTGGCCCGTACGCTGCGCCGCGCCGAGGTGATCACCGGCAGGTCCGCCGCCCGCCGGACCGGGCGGCCCAGGGCCTCCAGCGCGGCCACCAGGGCGTGGTCCTCCCCCACCGCCAGCGCCGTGAAGCCGCCCGCCGAGCGGTAGGCGTCGGCCCGCACCCCCAGGTTGGCGCCGTGCACATGGGGGTGCTCGGCGCGCGGCCCGCTGCGTGCCACCGGCTTGGGCGCGGTCTCCACGGCCGGGCGGACCGGGGTCGCGTACTGCCGTTGGAACTTCTCGGCGGTGCCCGGCGGGTGCTCGGACCAGTCCAGCACCTGCACCGTGCCCAGCACCGCGTCCCAGCCCTGCTCCGCGTACGCCAGCTGCCGGGCCAGCCAGCCGTACGGCACCCTGCTGTCCGCGTCGGTGTGGGCCAGCCACACCTCGCCCGGCGCGGGCGCCCCACTGGGCGTCAGCACGGCGGCCAGCGCCCGGTCGGTGCCACGGGCTCGGGCGGCGCCGACGTTGCGGGCCAGGATGGTGGCCACCTCGGCTCCGGCGTGCCGGGCGATGGCGGCCGTACGGTCGCGGCAGCTGTCCGCCACCACCACGATCCGCACCGGGAGGCCCTGCACCAGCGGATGGCGGACCGCCCGGCGCACGGAGGCCAGGCAGCCCCCGAGCAGTCGCTCCTCGTCGCGGGCGGGGACGACGACGGCGATGGCACGGATCATGGACGGACCCTCCTGGTGGCGTCGGACGGACCGGCTCGACCGCCTCGGCGCGCGGCCGGACGGCGGGCGCCGAAGGCGGAGCTGGGTGTGCGAGGAACCGGTCGGGCGCGCGGGGGTGCGCACGGCGCCGAGGAACCCTCTGCGGCCACGGTGTCACGGCGGGGCCCGATGCCGCGCGGGGCGGTTCGGCCCACGGCCTTCCCTTCACCCGACTGGGCGTGCGGACCGGGTCGGCGGCCGTCGTCCGGACTGACCTGCTCCGCTTCGTGTCCGGACCGCCGGATCGGGTACGCGAACTGCTGGGTGGCCCAGGAGCGCGCACCGGACCCGCACGGCGCGGGGCCCGTACCGCGCGACCCCGGGCCGCTGCGGGCCGCTCCGGCCATGGACCACGACGCTGGAGGCACGAGACCATGCGGCAGAACATCCCCAATCGCGACCGAGGCGCGGCCGGGGGGACCGACGCGCCGCGCACCTCCCCGCACGGCATGCCGCTGGAGGGGCAGGGCATACCGGGCCTGCGCAGCCGGATCCGGCCGACCGACACCGAGCTGCCCGACCGGCACACCACCTATGACATCACCGGGCGGCGCCGCGACCGCCGGGGCGTGCTCCCCGACGGCGCGAAACTGTCGGACCTGCGGATCTTCCTGGCGAGCGTGTTCGCCCCGCTGCTGCTGGTGGGCGCGGCGATCTTCGCCTTCCTGGCGTCGCTGGCCGCAGGCGGCAGCACGGCGCGCAGCGCCTATGTGTGGGTGGCGGTGGCGCTGTTCGTGCTCTCGGTGGGTGCGGCGCTGGACGTCGGCCAGTCGGTCTGGCGCCGTCGGCGGCGGGAGCAGCGGCGGCGGGCCGGGAGGGCGGCCGCCGAGCGCTGACCGCGCGCGGCAGGTGACCGAGTGCCCGGGGCCGGACGGCCCCGGGCACTCTGCTGTCCGCCGTTCGAACAGAAAGGTGCGGTGGCCGCAGTGGATTCACTCGAATTGCTGAGGAAACGACAGATTCGATTGGATCGATGCGCGATTCCCGACCGAAAGTGACCGTTTGATGGCGCAGGGTCATTCAAAGCGGCGAATCCGCATATGCGCGGCGCCTGCGGTCCCTAGGGTCACCTGTGCCCCACCGAACCGTCGCCCCCGAGTCGGCGGCCGGTCCCCTACGCCTACCGGAGGAACTCACGCCATGAGCACCATGGAGACGGCACTCAAGGAAGCGATGTCCATCGAGGGCGCCACCGGCGTCGCGCTGGTGGACTACAGCAGCGGCATGGCCCTGGGCACGCTGGGCAGCAGCAGTGACTTCGACCTCAATGTGGCGGCGGCCGGCAACACCGACGTGGTACGGGCCAAGATGCGCACCATGGAGATGCTCAATCTGCACAACGAGACGATCGAGGACATCCTCATCACGCTCACCGGGCAGTACCACCTGATCCGGCCGCTGACCCACCGCAGCGGCAAGGGCATCTTCCTCTACCTGGTGCTGGACCGCAGCCGGGCCAATCTGGCCATGGCCCGGCACGTCATCCGCCGGGTCGAGGAGAATTTGGAGATGTGACACCCGGCGCCCCCGCGCCGGAGCCCGGGGCGCCCCGGGCTCCGGCGGGCGGCTGCCGCGCTCAGCGGTTGGCGACCGCCTGCTTGACCAGCGTCCGGCCGAAGTCCCACATCAGGCCGCTGCCCCGGTGGGCGTCGTCCATCACCTCGACGAAGGCGTCCACGAAGCGGTCCACGTCCCGCTCGGTGATGGTCAGCGGCGGAATCAGCTTGATGACCTCAAGGTGGTCGCCGGAGACCTGGGTGAGGATGCGGTGACGCTGCATCAGCGGCACCACCACCATCTGCGCGAACAGCCCCTTGCGGGCCGCCTGGAGCGCCGCCCAGCCGGTGCGCAGCTTGAACGACCTGGGCCGGCCGAACTCGATGCCGATCATCAGGCCCCGACCGCGCACATCGGCCAGCAGCTCGTACGTGTCCACCAGGGCGGCCAACCGCTCGCGGAAGAGGTCCCCGATCCGCCGGGCGTTGGCGACGACCTGCTCGTCCTCCATCACATGCAGCGTCGCCAGACCGGCGGCCATCGCCTGCGCGTTGGAGCCGAAGCTCGCGGAGTGCACCAGCACCCGGTCCATCGAGGAGTAGACCGAGCGGAAGATCCACTCCTTGCCGAGGGTCGCCCCGACCGGTACATAGCCGCCGGACAGCGCCTTGGCCGCGCACACCAGGTCGGGCTCCACGCCCTCCTCGTGCTGGTAGGCGAAGAAGTCCCCGGTGCGGCCCACACCGGTCTGCACCTCGTCGCAGATCAGCAGCGCCTTGTACCGGTGCAGCAGCTCCTGGGCGGCCTTGAGGTAGCCGGGCGGGGCGGCGTGCACCCCCTTGCCCTGGATCGGCTCGACGATCAGCGCGGCCACATCGCCCCGGCGCAGCTCGCGCTCCAGCGCGCCCAGGTCGCCCAGCGGCACGGCGGTGTCCGGCAGCAGCGGGTCGAACCCCTTGCGGAAACCGGTCTCGCCGTTGACCGACAGCGCGCCGGTGGTGAGGCCGTGGAAGGCGTGCTCGCAGTAGAGCACCCGGCTGCGGTGGGTGGCGTACCGGGCGAACTTCAGCGCGGTCTCCACCGCCTCGGTACCGCTGTTGCCGAAGAAGACCCGGTCCAGGTGCGGGGTGTACGACAGCAGCTTCTCCGCCAGCAGGCCGGGCAGCGGGGAGCAGTCGAAGCGGGTGAGGTCGGGCAGCTCCAGGTCCATCACCTGCCGCACCGCGTCGCGCACCACCGGGTGGTGGCGGCCCAGCGCGAAGATGCCGAAGCCGGCCAGCATGTCCAGGTACTCGTTGCCCTCGGCGTCGTAGAAGTACGGCCCCTCGGCGCGCTCGTAGAACTTGTCGAAGCCGATGGTGTGCAGCATCCGCGACAGCTGCGGGTTGAGGTACCGCTCCTGCAACTCGTAGCGCTCTTTGCCCCGCTGGGCGATCAGCGACGCCAGGTCGAAGCCGGCACCCGGTGCGGGCGCCGGCCCGGGGGCCTCGTCGGGTCGGGCTGCGGCGACGGTCTCAGAGGCCACGGTGCGAGTCCCCTTCTCGGGTACGGATGGTTCCTGCGGTGCGGGTCCGGCGGGCCGGCACCCGGACCGCCGGGCCGTCCGGGACGCTCTGCGCCACGGGCGGGCGGCGGCGGGCGGCTGCCACCCGCGCGGAGCCGATGCTACGGGCGAAGCCGGCGGTCTGGGCGGCGATACCGGGGCCGGTCAGGCCGACCTCGTTGAGGATCTCGCCCCGGGCGGCGTGCGCCAGGAACTGCTGCGGGATGCCCAGCTCGCGGGCGGGGGTGTCCACCCCGGCGTCGCGCAGCGCCTGGGCGACGGCGGCGCCCACGCCCCCGGTCCGGCCGTTGTCCTCGACGGTGACCACCAGCCGGTGCCCGGCGGCCAGCGCGGGCAGCGCGGGATCGATCGGCTTGACCCAGCGCGGGTCGACCACGGTGGCGCTCAGCCCGTCGGCGGTGAGCAGCGCGGCGGCGTCCAGGCAGGGCTGGGCCATGGTGCCGACGGCGACCAGCAGCACATCCGGCGGGTCCGCGAGGTCGCCGCCGGGCGGGGTGGTGCGCAGCAGGACGTCGACGCCGCCGATCCGCTCGACGGCGGGGAGGGTCGGGCCGACGTTGGCCTTGGGGAAGCGGACCACGGTGGGGGCGTCGTCCACGGCGACGGCCTCGCGGAGCTGGGCGCGCAGCTGGTCGGCGTCGCGGGGGGCGGCGAGCCGCAGACCGGGGACGACCTGGAGGATCGACATGTCCCACATGCCGTTGTGGCTGGCGCCGTCGGAGCCGGTGACGCCGGCCCGGTCCAGCACGAAGGTGAC
>NZ_JBIVRB010000012.1:0-176545 GCF_044755465.1 Streptomyces sp. NPDC092296
GAAGCCGAGTGATCGGTGGAGCTGACCGGTACTAATAGGCCGAGGGCTTGTCCATAGTTGCTACGCGTCCACTGTGTTGTTCTGAGACAACGAACAGTTTCCGGTCACACCGGACACTTCTCAATTGAAAAGTGTGTTCGCTGAATCCCAAAAAGGGTTTCGGTGGTCATAGCGTGAGGGAAACGCCCGGCAACATTCCGAACCCGGAAGCTAAGCCTCACAGCGCCGATGGTACTGCAGGGGGGACCCTGTGGGAGAGTAGGACACCGCCGAACAATCATTCAAGCCGTGGCCCCAGCGATCCGCTGGGGCCACGGCTTTTTGTTTTGCCTTTTTGATCAGGCCGGCAGAGCGCGGGCATGACAAAGGCGGATGCAGGACAATGGAAGACGGTGCGCCACAGTCGGCACCGCGCCGCGTACACGCAGCACCAGCGCTGCCGCGGCAGAGCAGCAGACCCAGAAGGAGCCATCTCGATGTCGAACCCACCCCACGACCGTCCCGAGCGTCGTTCGGGAGACGGCCCGCAGGGCCAGGGGGGTGCTGACCGTCGCGGCCCGCGTGACGGCCGGGGCTATGAACCCCGCAGCGGCGGGCACCGGTCGGACGAGCGCGGCCCGCGCCGTGATGACACCCGGGGTGGCGGCGGCTTCCGCCGTGACGACCGCGGTGGCTCCTCCTACCGCCGTGACGACCGCCCGGCCGGCGACCGGCCGAGCGGTGGGTACCGGCCGCGTGACGACCGTGACCGTGGTCCGCGCGAGGGCGGGTTCCGGCGCGATGACCGGCCCAGTGGCGGTGGCTTCCGCCGTGACGACCGTCCCGGTGGGTTCCAGCGGGATGACCGTGGGTCTCGTGAGGGCGGGTTCCGTCCGCGTGAGGACCGGCCGCGTGAGGGTGGGTTCCGCAGGGACGACCGCCCGAGCGGCGGTGGTTTCCGCCGTGACGACCGTCCCGGTGGGTTCCGGCGGGACGACCGTGACCACGCGCCGCGTGAGGGTGGTTTCCGTCGGGATGACCGCCCCAGTGGTGGTGGGTTCCGTCCGCGTGAGGACCGTGACCGTGGTCCGCGCGAGGGTGGCTTCCGGCGGGATGACCGGCCGAGCGGTGGCGGCTTCCGCAGGGATGACCGTCCCGGTGGGTTCCAGCGGGACGACCGGGCTCCCCGTGAGGGCGGGTTCCGCCGCGAGGAGCGTCCGGGTGGGTTCCGTCGTGACGAGCGGCGGGACGACCGTGGTCCGCGTGAGGGTGGGTTCCGTCCGCGTGAGGACCGGCCGCGTGAGGGTGGGTTCCGTAGGGATGACCGCCCGAGCGGTGGTGGCTTCCGCCGTGACGACCGTCCCGGTGGGTTCCAGCGGGATGACCGTGGGTCTCGTGAGGGCGGGTTCCGTCCGCGTGAGGACCGGCCGCGTGAGGGTGGCTTCCGTAGGGACGACCGCCCCAGTGGTGGTGGCTTCCGTCCGCGTGAGGACCGCGACCGTGGTCCGCGCGAGGGTGGCTTCCGCAGGGACGACCGGCCGAGCGGCGGCGGCTTCCGGCGTGACGACCGTCCCGGCGGCTTCCAGCGGGACGACCGGCGGGATGACCGGGCTCCCCGTGAGGGCGGCTTCCGTCCGCGTGAGGACCGGCCGCGTGAGGGCGGGTTCCGCAGGGACGACCGCCCCAGCGGTGGCGGCTTCCGCAGGGATGACCGGCCTGGTGGGTTCCAGCGGGATGACCGTGGGTCCCGCGAGGGTGGCTTCCGGCCGCGTGAGGACCGCGACCGTGGTCCGCGCGAGGGTGGCTTCCGCAGGGACGACCGCCCGAGCGGCGGCGGGTTCCGGCGGGACGACCGGGACCGCGACCGGGGGCCGCGTGAAGGCGGTTACCGGGGTGGCGGCGCTCCGCGTCGGGACGACCGGTCCGGTGGCGGCGGTTACGGCCGGCGCGACGACCGGGGCGGCCGTCCGTACGAGGGGCGTGGCGAGCAGGACGACCGCAGGCTGAACTACGAGCCCGTGCGGCGGCTGCCGATCCCGGAGGACGTCACCGGTCTGGAGATCGACGCTGACGTCCGCCAGGAGCTCAAGAGCCTGCCGAAGACGCTCGCGGACGATGTCGCCCGCAACCTGGTGATGGTGGCCCGGCTGCTGGACAGCGAGCCGGAGGAGGCGTACGCGTACTCGCGGGTGGCGCTGCGGCTGGCGTCGCGGGTGGCGGCGGTCCGGGAGGCGGCCGGTTTCGCCTCGTACGTCACCGAGCGGTACTCGGAGGCGCTGACCGAGTTCCGGGCGTCGCGGCGGATGACCGGCCGTGCCGACCTGTGGCCGGTGATGGCCGACTGCGAGCGTGGGCTCGGCCGTCCCGAGCGGGCGCTGGCGATGGCCGGTGAGCCCGAGGTCAAGCAGCTGGACAAGGCCGGCCAGGTCGAGATGCGGCTGGTCGCGGCCGGTGCCCGCAGCGACATGGGGCAGCTTGAGGCCGCCGTGGTGACGTTGCAGAGCCCGGAGCTGGCGTCCAACTCGGTGCAGCCGTGGACCGCGCGGCTGCGGTACGCCTACGCCGAGGCACTGATCGCGGCCGGGCGTGAGGAGGAGGCTCGCGACTGGTTCGCCAAGGCGGCCGACGCCGACCCGGAGGGCCTCACCAACGCGGCGGAGCGGCTGGCCGAGATCGACGGCCTGGAGTTCGTGGACGCCCTCGCCCCGGAGCACGCCGAGGACGAGGACGAGGCGGACGACGCTGCCAAGGACGGCGGGCCGGCTGAGGACGAGGCCGACGCTGGTGACGACGCTGAGGACGAGGCCGAGGCCGACGCTGGTGACGACGCTGAGGACGAGGACGAGGAGGAGGACGAGGACGACGAGGATGAGGCGGACGACGAGCCCGCCGCTTCCGAGGAGACCTTCCTGAGCAGCCCGTTCCAGGAGCCCGAGGCCGGCGCGGAGCAGCCCGCCGCCGACCGCAAGGACAGCTGAGCCAGAACGGGAGTGCCCCGCCGGTGATCCGGCGGGGCACTCCCGTTTTCGGCTTGCGGCTCAGCCCAGTTCCAGACTGCGCAGTACCAGCCCGGTCGCGGGCTTCGGCCCGAACGAGGTCGACTTGCGCGGCATCGTCACGCCCTGCTCCGCCAGCCGCCGCACCACCCCCTCGTCCACCGGGTGCATCAGCACCGCCGTGCCGCCGCACCGCTCCGCCACCCGTACGGCCGCCGCCGCGTCGTGCAGGTAGCCGATGTGGTCCGGGGCGTCCGGCACCCGCCAGACCGTGTCCAGCAGCACCGAGTGCAGCACCGTCGCGTCCAGCCGCCGCCACTCCTCCGGCCGGTCCGCGCGCACCGCCTCCCGCAGCGCCGCCGTGCCGGGCCCGCGCAGCAGCCGGAACCGGCCGTCCCCGGCCAGGGCGAAGGCGTTGCCGCCGTCCGCCTTGGCCGCCGCCAGCGCGTCCAGCGCCGCCGGCAGTGAGCCGCCCGCGACGTCCAGCCGCCAGCCGTCGCCCAGCCGGGCCACTGCCTCGGCCGGGGGGAGCCGGTGGAGCACCCGGTGGATGGCCCGGACCCGCAGCGGATAGCGGGCGGTGTCGACCAGCAGCACCAGGCCCCGGTCCCAGGGGCTGTGTGCCAGGTGCCGGTGCTCGCGCTGGAGCCGCAGGTACATCGCCCAGCGGTGGTGGCCGTCCGCGATCAGGGCGCGGCAGGTGGACAGGTCGGCGGCGACCGCGGCGTGCTCCGTACGGTCGGTGACCGCCCACAGCCGGTGCCGGGTGCCGTCCGAGGTGGTGGTGGCGAGCAGCGGTTCGCGCCGGGCCGCGCGCTCCACCACCCCCGCCGCGCCCCCCTTGCCCCGGTAGGTGAGCAGCAGCGGCTCCAGATTGGCGCGGGTGGTCCGCATCAGGCCGACGCGGTCGGCGACCGGGCGGGGCATCACGTCCTCGTGCGGCAGCACCACGCCCGCCTCGGGCGGGCTCACCGCCAGGGCGCCGATCAGGCCGCGTTGCAGCAGGCTCCCGCCGCCGGGGTCGTCGCCGGGGGTGCGCTGTTCATAGACGTACAGGGCGGGGGTGTCGTCGGCGGCCAGGACCCCTTCGCGCCGCCAGGCGGCCAGCAGTCGGGCGGCGTGCCGGTAGCGGCTGTCGCCCGCCGGGTCCGCGCCGCCGCCCTGGTCCGGTTCGGGCCGGGGGAGGATCAGCCGGACGACGTTGTACGGGTCCGCCGTCTCCAGGGTCTGCAACCGCTCCGGGTCCACCACGTCGTACGGGGGCGAGGTCACCGCCGCGAGGCCGCCGACCCGCTCCGCCACGTAGCGCAGGCCGCGGAAGGGTGCCAGCGACAGTCCCGCTGCGGCGACGTGCCCGGGATCGCCGGGGCCGCCGTGCTGAGAAGCTGCTGCACCGTGTGCACTGAGTGCTTCCATTGTGGGCATGGTAATCGGGTACGTCCGACCGGGTGATCAGATGCCCGGTGCAGGCGGCCGTGCAAGCCGACCGGGAAGGGGCGCGGCATGACGGCGGGACAGGAGCGGGCTCGGGACCGGAGTGCCCCGGAGGGGCCCGGTGGCGGCGAGGGCGCCGGTGGTGCGGAGGTGGGCGGCGGTGACGAGGCGCGGGAGAGCGTCTACGAGTGGTTCCGGCGCGGCAGCAGGCTGCTGGCGCAGGGCAGCGCGGCGGCGGCCGAGCAGTTGCTGACGCGGGCGGCCGCCGCCGAGCCGGAGTCGCGCAGCATCCGGGAGACCCTGGCTCGGGCCCAGTTCGACGCGGGGTCGTACGCTGCTGCACTGGAGAACTTCCGAGTGGTGGCGCTGGCCGACCCCTCGGACGACTACGCGCAGTTCGGCTGGGGGTTGGCGGCCGCGCGGCTGGGGGACTTCGAGACGTCGGCCGAGCATCTGGCGCTGGCGGTGGCCATGCGGCCGGAGTCGGACCACTACCGCGCGGCGCTGCGGCAGACCCGGGCGACCCTGCGCGCTCGGGCCGGGGAGTTCGGCCCGGTGCCGCCGCACCCGCGATGGCCGGGCCACCGGTCCACCGACCGACAGGAAGAGCAGGAATGACACACACGGCACCCGGTACGCCCCAGGACGGGGACCCGCAGGACCACGCCCGGCAGAGCGGTGGCGCGGGGCCCCGGCTGAGCCCGGCGGGCTGCGCCCGGCCGCTCACCGCGGAGTACGACACCGCGCTGCTCGACCTGGACGGCGTGGTCTACGCGGGACCGAACGCCATCGACCACGCGGCGGAGTCGCTGAACGCCGCCCGCGAGACGGGCATGCGGCTGGCGTACGTCACCAACAACGCCTCCCGGCCGCCGACGGCGGTCGCCGCGCACCTCACCGAGCTGGGCGTCTCCGCCGAACCCAGCGATGTGATCACCTCGGCGCAGGCGGCGGCCCGGCTGGTCTCCGAGCGGGTGCCGGCCGGGTCGGCGGTGCTGGTGGTCGGCGGGCGGGGGCTTGTGGAGGCACTGGAGGAGCGCGGGTTGCGCCCTGTGCGCTCACTGGACGACGGTCCCGCTGCGGTGGTCCAGGGCTTCGACCCCTCGGTGGGCTGGCACGACCTCGCGGAGGCCGCGTACGCGGTGCGGAGCGGCCTGCCGTGGGTGGCGTCCAACACCGACCTGACCGTCCCCACCGGGCGCGGCATCGCCCCGGGCAACGGCACGCTGGTGGCGGCGGTGCGCACCGCGACCGGGGTGGAGCCGGTGGTGGCGGGCAAGCCGCTGCCGCCGCTGCACCGCGAGACGGTGATCCGTACCGGTGCCCGGCGGCCGCTGGTGGTCGGTGACCGGCTGGACACCGACATCGAGGGTGCCTACAACGGGGGCGTCGACAGCCTGCTGGTGCTCACCGGGGTGACCACGGCCGCGCAGCTGCTGGCCGCGCCGCCGCGGCACCGGCCCACCTATGTCGGCGCCGACCTGCGGACGCTGCTCACCGCGCAGCCGGAGGTCGAGCCGGCCGGTGCCGGCGGGGCGTACCGCTGCGGCGGGTGGACGGCGGCGGTGGACGGCGGGGAGCTGCGGCTGACCGGCGGTGGCGAGGACCGGTACGACGGCCTGCGGGTGCTGTGCGCCGCCGCGTGGACGGCGGTCGAGGGCGGCGGGCAGGTGCCGGACGGCCGCAAGGCGCTGGCCGAGCTGGGGCTGTGACCCGGGCGGCTGCGCTCGCCGGCCCTGCCGTGACCCGGACGGCTCTGCGGCGGCCGGGTCGTCAGAGCAGCGAGCGCAGCCGCAGCAGGTCGCGCAGTCCGGCCTCCAGCCGGACCCGGCCATGTGCCCAGGCGGAGGCGAAGTGCAGCTCCCCGGCGACCAGGGCCACCAGGTCGTCGCTGGTCATCGCCAGCCGGATCTGCGCCCGGTCGACCGGTGCGCCGGGGGTCTGCACCACGTCCTCGATCCGGCCGCCGCGCAGCCGCCCGGCGAAGGTGACGTCCAGGTCGGTGATCCGGCAGGTGAGGGAGCGGTCCAGCGCCGCCGCCCGGCGCACCTCGCCGTCGGAGTCCGTCAGCTTCTCGCTGAGCCGGGTCAGTGCCTCCCGGCACTCCTCGGAGGTCGCCATGGTGGGCACGCTCCCCTCGTACGGTCGTTTCGGGGACCGTACCCCAGCGGTGGAAGGGCACCCGTGGACCCGGGCGGCCGGTACGCTCGCCCGCCGCGCCGGGCGTGGAGGCGGTAGCGTCGTCAGGGGGCGCTCCGGTGATCACGGGCGCCCCGGAGCGTCGGCCCGAGCGGGGCGGCGCGCGGTGCGGAGGAAGCGAGGAGACCTGATGCGCGACACGCTGCGCGGCTGGGTGCAGTTCGCCGCGGACATCGCGGAGGAGACGGGCAGACGCACGGTGCACACGGCCAGGGACTTGCTGGACCGGGGCGGAGTGGACGTCCAGGCACTCCAACGCGCGCTGACCGAGCAGGTACCGGCCTCCGCGCGGTCGCTCCAGTCGGTGGCGGACGATGTGGTGGCCGCCGGGCGCACCGGGCGGGACCTGGTGGTCGGCCTGGTCCGCTCCGAGGCCGAGCGGACCGTGCAGCTGGCCGGCTGGGTCGGTGACCAGGTGGTCAAGACCGGGGTGCTGCTGGAGCTGCTGGAGCGCAAGCTGCGCGAGGTGGAGGAGAGCGGCGCGGCGGCCGAGGAGGAGGCGCCGCCGCAGGCCCGTGCGGAGCAGCTGTTCGGCGCGGGCTGGCAGCAGGAGACCGGGGCGGAGCGGCCGGTCCGGCCGGTGCGCATCCCGGTGGCGGACGAGCCGGTGGACGGGCCGGAGGCCGCCGCCGAGTCGGCTGCGGAGGCCGCTGCCGAGGCCGCTCCGGCGAAGAAGGCCCCGGTGCCGCGCAAGACGACCGGGCCGGGTGGCGCGGCGGGCCGCCGGGGCGCGCCCACCGCCGGGCAGGTGGCCGAGGGCCGGGCCGCCGCCCGTACGGCACCCGCCAGGCGGGCCGCCGCCGAGGAGGCACCGGCCAGGAAGACCCCGGTGCCGCGCAAGACGGCCGCCGGGAAGCCGACCTCGGAGAAGGTGGGCCCCGGGCAGGAGGCCCCCGAGCAGGTGTCTGGGGTCAAGGCCGAGCAGGTGGCGGCGGCGAAGCGGACGGCCGCCAAGAAGGCCGCCGTGAAGAAGGCCGCCACCAAGAAGGCCGCCGTCACGCGGACGGCGATCGAGAAGACCACCACCGCGGGCACCACCGCCAAGAAGACCGCCAAGACCACGGCCAAGAAGACCTCCGCCGCCCGCCGACGGGCGGCCGGCGGTGAGTGAGCCGGCCGGCGTCGACCCGGCCGCACGCCCGCTGCCGCCCGTCGAGCCGGAGGAGACCGGGAACGCCGAGGTGGACGCCGTACTGTCCCGCCTGGAGGAACTGGAGGGCACCCCCACCGACGCGCATGTCGCCGTGTACGAGGATGTCCACCAGCGGTTGAGGAGCACCCTCGCCGCCCTCGACGACCGACCCGGCCCCCCGCAGGGGCCCTAGGAGCTGAAGCACCCGTGGCAGTGGCACGACGCCGACTCGACGCGGAACTCGTCCGCCGCAGGCTGGCCCGCTCGCGCGAGCACGCGAGCGAGCTGATCTCGGCCGGGCGGGTGACCGTCGGCGGCACCACCGCGACCAAGCCGGCCACCCAGGTGGAGACCTCGGCGGCCGTCGTGGTGGCCAAGGACGAGAACGACCCCGACTACGTCTCCCGGGGCGGCCACAAGCTGGCCGGCGCGCTGGCCGCGTTCGGCCCGCTGGGGCTGCGGGTGGAAGGCCGCCGCTGCCTGGACGCGGGCGCCTCCACCGGGGGGTTCACCGATGTGCTGCTGCGGGCGGGCGCCGGGCGGGTGCTGGCGGTCGACGTCGGCTACGGGCAGCTCGCCTGGTCGTTGCAGAGCGACGAGCGGGTCACCGTGATGGACCGCACCAACGTCCGCGAGCTGACCCAGGAGCGGATCGGCGGCGAGCCGGTCGACGTGGTGGTCGGGGACCTGTCGTTCATCCCGCTGGGGCTGGTGCTGCCCGCCCTGGCGTCCTGCTGCGCGGACGACGCCGACCTGGTGCTGATGGTCAAGCCGCAGTTCGAGGTGGGCAAGGAGCGCTTGGGCAGCGGCGGTGTCGTCCGCAGCCCGCAGCTGCGCGCCGAGACCGTGCGCCAGGTCGCGGCCCGGGGCTGGGAGCTGGGGCTGGGGGTGCTGGGGGTCACCGCGAGCCCGCTGCCCGGCCCGTCCGGGAACGTCGAGTACTTTCTCTGGTTCCGGCGGGGAGCGCCCCCGCTGGACCCGGCGGACGCGGATCGCGCCGTGGAGGAGGGGCCCCGGTAGGGTTCCGAGCACGTCCCGGCCCGAAGCCCCCGGTCGCGGAGGCTCGGTCGCGAAAGGCTCGGCCGCGACGGTGCGGCCCGACCGCAGTGCCAACCACAACCAGGAGGGGGCGCCGCCCGGCCGTGGACGCGCCCGGGTAGGCGTATGGAGAGGGCATGAGTGACTTGCGAACGGTCTTCCTTATCGCGCACACCGGCCGCGCGGCCGCGCTGCGCAGCGTCGAGCACCTCGTCAACGGCCTGCTGAAGGCGGACATCGGCATCAGAGTGCTGGCCGCCGAGGCCGAGGACATGGACCTCCCCGCCGGGGTGGAGACGGTCGACGCGGCGCCGGGGGCGGTGGCCGGCTGCGAACTGATCCTGGTCGCGGGCGGCGACGGCACCCTGCTGCGCGGCGCCGAGCTGTCCCGGCAGACGGGCGTGCCGATGCTGGGCGTCAATCTGGGGCGGGTGGGCTTCCTGGCGGAGGCCGAGCGTGACGACCTGGCGACGGTCGTGGAGCGGGTGGTGGCCGCCGACTACGAGGTCGAGGAGCGGATGACCATCGATGTGCTGGTCCGCACCGACGGCCGGGTGGTGCACCGCGACTGGGCGCTCAACGAGGCGTCGGTGGAGAAGGCCGCCCGGGACCGGATGCTGGAGGTGGTCACCGAGGTCGACGGCCGCCCGGTGTCCAACTTCGGCTGCGACGGCGTGGTCTGCGCGACGCCCACCGGCTCCACCGCGTACGCCTTCTCGGCGGGCGGGCCGGTGGTCTGGCCGGAGGTGGAGGCGCTGCTGATGGTGCCGATCAGCGCCCATGCGCTGTTCGCCAAGCCGCTGGTCACCTCGCCGCGCTCGGTGCTGGCGGTGGAGGTGCTGCCCAAGACGCCGCACGGGGTGCTCTGGTGCGACGGGCGGCGGTCGGTGGAGCTGCCGGCCGGGGCCAGGGTCGAGGTGCGGCGCGGCCGCATCCCGGTGCGGCTGGCCCGGCTGCACCGGGCGCCGTTCACCGACCGGCTGGTGGCGAAGTTCGCGCTGCCGGTGGCGGGCTGGCGGGGCGTGCCCAACCAGAACTGAAACGGGCCAGAACTGAAACGGGCCAGAACTGAAACGGGCCAGAACTGAAACGGGCCGGAACCGAGCGGGTCCCGGAACCGAACCGGCCTGGACCGCGTGGGTTCAGCCGGGGCCGTCGGTGTCGTGCGCGGCGACCTGGGCGATGCGGGTGCGGAGCAGTTCCAGCACCGCCGTCCGGCCGCCGTGCCGCTCCTCATGGGCGAGCAGTTGCCGCAGCTGCTCCCGGGTGAGTGAGCGGATGCGGTTCCGCAGCTGTTCGACGGGCAGCCGGTCGAAGTCGGGGACCAGCTGCCCGCCGGACGGTTCCCGGCCCGCCGGTGCCGCGCTGTCGGTCATGGGAGCGCCCCTCTCGTCCGTACGGCAGATCACGCCCCCGGGTACCGCGTACCGCCCCGCCGAAAACCCGCCCGAATCGAATGAACCTTCCCGGCACGGCGTGGGCGCTCGTCGCACAGCGGCCCCGGAACCTCGTAAGGTCGTGTCCGTGTTGGAGGAGATGCGGATACGGGCTCTGGGTGTGATCGACGACGCCGTGGTCGAGCTGTCGCCGGGCTTCACGGCGGTGACGGGCGAGACCGGAGCGGGCAAGACGATGGTGGTCACCAGCCTGGGACTGCTGCTCGGGGGCCGCGCCGACCCGGGGCTGGTCCGCGGTGGCGCCGGGCGGGCGGTGGTGGAGGGCCGGATCAGCCTCGCCGCCGACGCCCCGGCCGCGCTGCGGGCCGTCGAGGCGGGCGCCGAGCTGGACGACGGCGCGCTGCTGATCAGCCGTACCGTCTCCGCCGAAGGGCGGTCGCGGGCGCACGTCGGCGGCCGGGCGGTGCCGGTCGGGCTGCTCGGGGAGCTGGGCGAGGACCTGATCGCGGTGCACGGCCAGACCGACCAGCAGCGGCTGCTCAAGCCCGCCCGGCAGCGCGGCGCGCTGGACCGGTACGCCGGGGCCGCCGTCACCGGGCCGCTGGAGCGCTACCAGGCCGCCTACCGGCGGCTGCGGGAGGTCACGGCCACCCTGGACGAGCTCACCACCCGGGCCCGCGAGCGCGCCCAGGAGGCCGACCTGCTGCGCTACGGCCTGGAGGAGGTCGCCGCCGCCGAGCCACGGCCCGGCGAGGACACCGAGCTGGCCGCCGAGGCCGAGCGGCTCGGCCACGCCGACGCGCTCGCCTCCGCCGCCACCCTGGCGCACGCCGCCCTGGCCGGCGACCCCGCCGACCCGGAGTCGGTCGACGCGGGCACGCTGGTCGCCCAGGCCCGCCGGGCGCTGGACGCCGTACGGACGCACGACCCCCGGCTGGCCGCGCTCGGTGACCGGCTGGACGAGGTCGGCTACCTGCTGGCGGACGTCGCCGCCGACCTGGCCGGCTACGCCGACGGCCTGGACGCCGACCCCGCGCGGTTGGCCGCGGTGGAGGAGCGCCGCGCGGTCCTCTCCCAGCTGGTCCGCAAGCACACCGGTGCCAAGGAGGGCGTCGCCGAGGTGCTGCGCTGGGCCGAGACCGCCGCCCAGCGGCTGGCCGAGCTGGAGGGCGACGACGACCGGATCGGCGGCCTCGCGGCCGAGCGGGAGCACTTGCACACCGCGCTCGGCGCACTGGCCGCCGAGCTGTCCGCCGCCCGCCACGCCGCCGCCGACCGCTTCGCGGCGGCCGTCACCGCCGAGCTCACCGAGCTGGCCATGCCGCACGCCCGGGTCGGCTTCGACGTCCGGCAGAACGACGACCCGGCCGGACTTGAGGTCGGCGGCCGCACCGTCGCCTACGGCCCGTACGGCGTGGACGAGGTCGAGGTGCTGCTCGCCCCGCACCCGGGCGCGCCGCCCCGGCCGATCGCCAAGGGCGCCTCCGGCGGCGAGCTGTCCCGGGTGATGCTGGCGGTGGAGGTGGTCTTCGCCGGGGCCGACCCGGTGCCCACGTACCTCTTCGACGAGGTCGACGCGGGCGTCGGCGGCAAGGCGGCGGTGGAGATCGGCCGTCGGCTGGCCAAGCTGGCCGAGAGCGCCCAGGTGGTGGTGGTCACCCACCTGCCGCAGGTGGCGGCCTTCGCCGACCGCCATCTGGTGGTGGAGAAGACCAGCGACGGCACGGTCACCCGCTCGGGGGTGAAGGTGCTGGACGACGCCGGGCGGGTGCGCGAGCTGTCGCGGATGCTGGCCGGTCTGGAGGACTCCGAGCTGGGCCGGGCCCACGCCGAGGAACTGCTCGCCGCCGCCCGCACGCCGCGCGGCCGGGCGGCCTCCTGACGGACGCGGCCGACGCCGACGAGAGATCGACCGGGACCAGGAGGGCAGACGGTGGCCAGAAGGGGTGCGGCCAGAAGGGGTGCGGCCGGACGGGGTGCGGCCGGCAGCGATCAGCGCGGCCGGGGCGAGGGCGGGCGGCTGCTGGTGCTGCTCGCGGCGGCGGGCGGAGCCCGCGCGGTGTACGCGACGCTGAACCGCGTCCCGCCGGGGGAGCCCGCGCTGTGGGAGCGCCGGAACCACCGGGCGCGGGTGGTCACCCTCTACCAGGGCCCGGCGGTCGCCGCCGCCCTCTGCACGGCGGTCGGCGCGGCCCCGCAGCTCCCCGGAGGCGTCCGCGCCGCCACCGTCCTGGCCGCCGCCACGGCCGCCGGCTGCGGCAGCTACGACGACCTGGCGGGCGGCCCCGAGCGCGGCCTGCGGGCGCACCTCGCCGCACTGCGGCGCGGCCGGGTCACCTCCGGCGCCGTGAAACTGGCCGGGATCGGCACGGCGGCGCTCGGCGCGGGCTGCCTGGTGCAGCGCCGCCCGCTGGACCGGCTGCTGGCCGCCGCGGTGATCGCCGGTACCGCCGGCGCGGTCGACCTGCTGGACGTACGGCCCGGCCGCGCCGCCAAGGCGGTGCTGGCCGCCGGGCTGCCCACCGTGCTGCGCGGCCGGGCCGGGTCGGCCCTGGCGGCGGCGCCGGTCGGGGCCGCGGCGGCGCTGCTCCCCGACGACCTGGCCGAACGCACCATGCTCGGCGACTGCGGCGCGCACGCCCTGGGCGCGGCACTCGGCACCGCCTGGGCGGCCGGCTCGGGCCGTACCGCGCTGGTGCTGCGCGCGGCCGCCCTGGCGGCCTTCCACACCGCCGCCGAGCGGGGCGCCTACCGGGAGCAGTGGTGGTCCTGGCCGCCGCTGCGCCGGCTGGACGCGGCCGGGCTCCCCCGGTCGGCGGCGCCCTGAACCGGCCGTACGGTCGGCAACGGGCGACCGCCGCCGACGCACCCCGCACTGACTGCCCATCCGGAAGCGCGACCTGGCATGGTGGCACCTACACTCTGCGATGCAACACCACCGGTGCCCAACGCCGAACGCAGGCCGCGACCCGGCCGCTGCCGCGGCGTCAGGGGCGCGTTCCGCGGCACAGAACGACTCGGAGCGAACGACGTGGACGACACCTCAGTCCGGGGAACGGCCCCCGTACCCGAGCCGGGGCAGCTGCACGCGGTGCTCGTCGTCGCCGCCAGCACCGGTGGCATCGGCGCCCATGTGCGCTCCCTCGCCCAGGGGCTGGTGGCGCACGGCCTCACGGTGACCGTGTGCGGGCCGGCCGCCACCGACCAGCAGTTCGGGTTCTCCGCCACCGGCGCCCGCTTCCACCCCGTGGAGATCACCCCCAGCTCAGGCCCGCGCGCCGACGCGGCGGCCATCGGTGAGCTGCGCCGGGCGTTCACCGGCGCCGGGGTGGTGCACGCGCACGGGCTGCGCGCCGGGCTGCTCTCCGACCTGGCGCTGCGCACCGCCGGCCGGGTGCCCGGCATGCGGCCGCAGACGCCGCTGGTGGTCACCATGCACCACGCGCTGCTGGGCACCGGCATGGAGCGGCGGCTGCTGCGGCTGATGGAGCGCAGGGTGGCCCGCGCCGCCGACCTGCTGCTCGGCGCCTCCTCCGACCTGGTGGCCCGCGCCCGCGAGCTGGGCGCGGGCGACGCCCGGCTCGGTCCGGTGGCCGCGCCGCCGCTGCCCGCCGCGACCCTGGACCGGGCGGCGGCGCGGGCGGCGCTGCCGGGCGCCTCGGACCGGCCGGTGGTGCTCGCGGTCGGCAGGCTGGCCGCGCAGAAGGGCTTCGACCTGCTGCTGGACGCCTCCCGGCTGCTGGCGGGGCTCGATCCCAGGCCGCTGGTGGTGATCGCCGGGGAGGGGCCGGAGGGCGGTGCGCTGCGCGACCGGGTGGCCGCCGAGCGCCTGCCGGTGCTGCTGCTGGGCCACCGTACCGATGTGCCGGAGCTGCTGGCCGCCGCCGACCTGGTGGTGATCAGCAGCCGTTGGGAGGCGCGGCCGCTGGTGGCGCAGGAGGCGCTGCGGGCGGGGGTGCCGCTGGTCGCCACGGCCGTGGGCGGGGTGCCGGAGCTGGTCGGGGACGCGGCGGTCCTGGTCCCGTACGGGGACGCGGCGGCGCTGGGCCGGGCCGTCGCCGGGCTGCTGGCGGACGCGCCGTGCCGGGCGCGGCTGGCGGAGCAGGGCAGGGCGCAGGCGCTGACCTGGCCGGACGAGGTGGCGACGGTGGCGCAGGTGCTCTCCATCTACGACGAGCTGGTGCAGCGCTCCTGACGGGCGGGCGGGCCGGTGAGCCGACCGGATGGCGGGTGCTCGGCGCGGGACCCAGACTGGCGGTGGGGGTTTGTCCCCGTACGTCCTGCCCGTCGCAAGCGTTCCGAGGAGGGAGATGGCCGCGCCCGAACCCGATCCGCCCGATCCTGCTCGGCCCGGTCCGATGCCTGCCAGGCACCGCCGCCGGCGGTTCAGCGGGGTACGGCTGCTGGTCGGCTGCTACGAGGCCGACGGGGAGCAGATCGCGCCGCTGCTGCCCGCCGGGGTGACGCCCTGGGACGACCCGGTCCGCTGCCTGGTGTGGGGACTGGACTTCCCGCTGCCCGGCGTGGAGGCGTACCGGCTGGCGGGGGTGTCGGTCCGGGTGGCGCTCGACCGGGAGCTGCACTACTTCTTCCCGGTGGCGTACTCGCACCTGCCCGAGGACCCGGCAGCCGGGCGGGTCGGCGCCGCCGGTCCGCGCCGGACGTCGTTCATCGACTTCGGCGGCGGTGGCGGCCAGCGGCTGATGACGGTCGGCAGCACCGGCCGACCGCTGATCACGCTGACCACCACCCCCGACCGCCCGGCGGACCTGACCCAGTTCGGCGGGCCGCCGCTGCCGCTGCTCCAGCTGCGCGGCGACCCGGACATCCCCCGGCACGGCCCCGGCGGTGCGCACCGGCTGGTACGCACCGATGTGCACCTGGAGCGGGCCGACCTGCGGGCCGGGCCCGGCCTGGTGACCGTGGACATGCTCTGCGAGCTGGACTCGCTGTACGCCTTCGCGCCGGCCCGGATGCTGGACTGCCTCTACGGCACGGTGGAGCTGTGGGCCATGCCCGAGCGTACGGTCCGCACGGTCACGGCAGACGGCGGCCGGGACCCCGGTCGTCAGCCCTGGTAGGCGCCGGTGGCGCTGAGGCGGAGGGCGGTGTCGATCAGGGGGACGTGGCTGAAGGCCTGGGGGAAGTTGCCGACCTGGCGCTTGCGGCGGGGGTCCCACTCCTCGGCGAGCAGGCCGACGTCGTTGCGCAGGGCGAGCAGCTTCTCGAAGAGGTCGCGGGCCTCTCCGACCCGGCCGATCATGGCGAGGTCGTCGGCGAGCCAGAAGGAGCAGGCGAGGAAGGCGCCCTCGTCGCCGGGCAGGCCGTCGACGTTTCCACCGCCCTCGCCGTGGGTGGGGTAGCGCAGGACGAAGCCGTCCTCGGTGAGCAGGTCGCGCTGGATGGCCTCGATGGTGCCGATGACGCGCTTGTCGTCGGGGGGCAGGAAGCCGACCTGGGGGATGAGCAGGAGGGAGGCGTCGAGTTCCTTGCCGCCGTAGTACTGGGTGAAGGTGTTGCGCTCGGTGTCGTAGCCGCGTTCGCAGACGTCGGCGTGGATGGCCTCGCGCAGTTCGCGCCAGCGTTCGATGGGGCCCTCGGTCTGGGTGCCCTCCAGCAGCTTGATGGTGCGGTCGACGGCGACCCAGGCCATGACCTTGGAGTGGACGAAGTGGCGGCGCGGGCCGCGGACCTCCCAGATGCCCTCGTCGGGCTCGGTCCAGTGCTGCTCCAGGTAGCCGATCAGCTTGAGCTGGAGCAGGTGGGCGTGGTCGCTGCGGGCCAGGCCGGTCATGTGGGCGAGGTAGAGGGCTTCGACGACCTCGCCGTAGACGTCCAGCTGGAGCTGGTCGGCGGCGCCGTTGCCGGTGCGTACGGGGGTGGAGCCCTCGTAGCCGGGGAGCCAGTCCAGCTCCATCTCGCCGAGTTCGCGCTCGCCGGCGATGCCGTACATGATCTGGAGGTTCTCCGGGTCGCCGGCGACCGCGCGCAGCAGCCATTCGCGCCAGGCGCGGGCCTCTTCGCGGTAGCCGGTGCGCAGCAGGGAGGAGAGGGTGATGGCGGCGTCGCGGAGCCAGGTGTAGCGGTAGTCCCAGTTGCGTACGCCGCCGATGTCCTCGGGGAGTGAGGTGGTGGGGGCGGCGACGATGCCGCCGGTGGGGGCGTAGGTGAGGGCCTTGAGGGTGATCAGGGAGCGGATGACGGCTTCGCGGTAGTGGCCGGAGAAGGTGCACTGCTCGACCCAGCCGTGCCAGAAGTCCTCGGTGGCCTGAAGGGCGGTTTCGGCGTCGGGGCGGTCGGGGGCGTCGAGGTGGGAGGCCTGCCAGGTGAGGGCGAAGGCGACGCGTTCGCCGGCCCGGACGGTGAAGTCGGAGTAGGTGGT
The DNA here is from genome assembly GCF_044755465.1 of Streptomyces sp. NPDC092296. Classification (NCBI taxonomy): domain Bacteria; kingdom Bacillati; phylum Actinomycetota; class Actinomycetes; order Kitasatosporales; family Streptomycetaceae; genus Streptomyces; species Streptomyces sp. NPDC092296. The sequence goes on from NZ_JBIVRB010000012.1 coordinate 16,558, forward strand.
GAGGTTGCGGCCGTAGGTCTCGGCGGCGCCGTCGAGCCAGACGGAGTCGGGTCCGGCGACGGCGACGGTGCGGTAGGAGCCGTCGGGTTCGTCCAGGCGGTGGACCCAGGGGACGACGCGGCCGTAGGAGAAGCGCATCCGCAGGGCGGAGCGCATCCGGACCCGGCCGTTCAGGCCCTCGACGATGCGGATCATCTGGGGGACGCCGCTGCCCTCGGTGAGGTGGCGGGGCGGCATGAAGTCGATGACGCGGACGCTGCCGAGCTCGGTGTCCCACTCCTGTTCGAGGATGAGGGAGTCGCCCCGGTAGCGGCGGCGGTCGGCGGGGACGGCCGGGGCCAGCGCGGTGGCGGGGATGCTGAGCTCGCCGGTGGTGTCGAACTCGCTGGGTGCCTCCTGCTGCACCCGGGGGAAGGCGGCGGGGGCGGGCGGCACGTCGGCCGGTCCGATCCGCCAGAATCCGTGCTCGTCGGTGCCGAGCAGCCCGGCGAAGACGGCGGGGGAGTCGAATCGGGGTAGGCAGAGCCAGTCCACCGCCCCGTCCCTGCTGACCAGGGCGGCGGTCTGCATGTCCCCGATGAGTGCGTAGTCCTCGATACGGCCGGCCACGTGGATCTCCAGTTCGCGATGGTGCACGGCATCGTCCGGCGGGTGGGCATGGTGGGGGCCGTTGCTCGGTGGCGGCGGGTGGCTCCTTGGAGGCGCTGGTGGCGCTCCGGGGGCCGCGGAAACCTCGGCGGGCTCCGGTGCGGGCGGTGTGGACGGCGGCAGGGGACGTCGTCCGCCCCCCTGCGACCGACTGCCCTGTGTGTCGGCGATGCGTCCGTGCAGAATACGACGGACGGGGCATCCGTGAAGCCCTGAGTCGATCCCGACGTGCCCGTTGGGCCGCGATCGTGCGAAAAGTAGCCCACGCGGAGGGTGCAGGATCACCCCTGCGGGCTATCCGGAACTGATCACTCCGAGCGGGCCGACCCCCCGCGCGGACCTTGCGCGGACACGTACCCTTCCGGGCGCTGATACCCTGGTATCCCGTGGACTGGTGGGAACCACCGCACCGGACCCGCCGATCCGACAGCCCTGCGACCCCCTTCCGGGGCCGCCGGCGCGTCGCCAGGCGCGGCAGTCGAGATCCCACTCCACAGGCGTCACCGACCTGCGACCCACGGGAGCCCCCTGTTGGCACTGCCCCACTCCGGCAAGACCCAGACGACCAAGCACCTCTTCGTCACCGGAGGTGTGGCCTCCTCCCTGGGCAAGGGGCTCACCGCCTCCAGCCTCGGCGCCCTCCTCAAGGCGCGCGGCCTGCGGGTCACCATGCAGAAACTCGACCCGTACCTCAACGTCGACCCCGGCACCATGAACCCGTTCCAGCACGGTGAGGTCTTCGTCACCGACGACGGCGCCGAGACCGACCTGGACATCGGCCACTACGAGCGGTTCCTCGACACCAACCTGCACGGCTCGGCCAACGTCACCACCGGCCAGGTCTACTCCACGGTGATCGCCAAGGAGCGGCGCGGCGAGTACCTGGGCGACACCGTCCAGGTCATCCCGCACATCACCAACGAGATCAAGTCCCGCATCCGCCGGATGGCCACCGACGACGTCGACGTGGTGATCACCGAGGTGGGCGGCACCGTCGGCGACATCGAGTCGCTGCCCTTCCTGGAGGCGGTCCGCCAGGTCCGCCACGAGGTCGGCCGGGACAACGTCTTCTTCGTCCATGTCTCGCTGCTGCCCTACATCGGCCCCTCCGGCGAGCTGAAGACCAAGCCCACCCAGCACTCGGTCGCCGCGCTGCGCAACATCGGCATCCAGCCGGACGCCATCGTGCTGCGCGCCGACCGCGAGGTGCCGCAGGCCATCAAGCGCAAGATCAGCCTGATGTGCGACGTGGACGAGGAGGCGGTGATCGCCTGCCCCGACGCCCCGTCGATCTACGACATCCCCAAGGTCGTCCACAGCGAGGGCCTGGACGCGTACGTGGTCCGCCGCCTCGACCTGCCGTTCCGCGACGTGGACTGGACCCAGTGGGACGACCTGCTGCGCCGCGTCCACCAGCCGGCCCACCAGGTGAAGGTGGCGCTGGTCGGCAAGTACATCGACCTGCCCGACGCCTATCTGTCGGTCACCGAGGCACTGCGGGCCGGCGGCTTCGGCAACAACGCCCGGGTCGAGATCAAGTGGGTGACCTCCGACGACTGCCGCACCCCGGAGGGCGCCCGGGAGCTGCTCGGGGACGTCGACGCGATCTGCATCCCCGGCGGCTTCGGCGAGCGCGGGGTGGACGGCAAGGTCGCCGCCATCACCTACGCCCGGGAGAACGGCATCCCGCTGCTCGGCCTCTGCCTGGGCCTGCAGTGCGTGGTCATCGAGGCGGCCCGCAACCTGGCCGGCCTGGACGAGGCCAACTCCACCGAGTTCGACTCCGCCGCCCGGCACCCGGTGATCTCCACCATGGCCGAGCAGCTGGACATCGTGGACGGCAAGGGCGACCTCGGCGGCACCATGCGGCTCGGCCTCTACCCGGCCAAGCTCGCGGAGGGCTCCATCGTCCGCGAGGTCTACGGCGGCGAGCAGTACGTCGAGGAGCGCCACCGCCACCGCTACGAGGTCAACAACGCCTACCGCACCGACCTGGAGAAGACCGGGCTGCTCTTCTCCGGCCTCTCGCCCAAGGGCGACCTGGTGGAGTACGTCGAGTACCCCCGCGAGGTGCACCCCTACCTGGTGGCCACCCAGGCGCACCCGGAGCTGAAGTCCCGCCCGACCCGCCCGCACCCGCTGTTCGCGGGCCTGGTCGCCGCCGCCATCGTCCGGCAGCAGCAGGCCGCCCGGCAGTAGACGGTTCGGTCCACCCCGGCGGCGGTCGCGCGATCTTGCGCGGCCGCCGCCGGGTAGGTTGGAGGGCGTACGCCGAACCCGAGCAGCAGAGGTGGCAGGGCCGATGGCAGGCAGCGCAGCCGACATCCGCGACCAGGCCGAGGAGTGGCCGGTCAGCTCGTCCACGACCCCCTTCCGGGGCAAGGTCACCGGGGTGCGCACCGATCGGCTGCGGATGCCGGACGGCTCCCTCGCCTCCCGCGACTACCAGCTGCACCCCGGCTCGGTCGCGGTGCTCGCCCTGGACGACCGGCAGCGTGTGCTGCTGGTGCGCCAGTACCGGCACCCGGTCCGGCAGCGGCTCTGGGAGATCCCGGCCGGGCTGCTGGACGTCCCCGGTGAGAACCCGCTGCACGCCGCCCAGCGGGAGCTGTACGAGGAGGCGCACTGCAAGGCCGAGGACTGGCGGGTGCTGGTCGACTTCTACACCACGCCCGGCGGCTCCGACGAGGCCCTGCGGATCTTCCTCGCCCGCGACCTCGCGGAGGCGACCGGCGACCGCTACCAGGCGTCCGGCGAGGAGCTGGAGATCCAGATCGAGCGAGTGCCGCTGGCCGACCTGGTCCGGCTGGTGCTCGCCGGGGAGCTGCACAACCCGGCGCTGGTCACCGGCGCGCTCGCCCTGCACGCCGCCCTGGCCGGCGGTGGCCCGGACGCGCTGCGCCCGGCCGACGCCCCCTGGCCGGCCCGGCCGTTCCCGTCCTCCTGACGCCCAACGGGTGATCCGTAGGCTGGTACGACCGCAGCCGTCCGGTTGGGCGGCCCCGGTGAACTACCCTTCCGCCCAAGGGGCTGAGCAGCCGCCGCGCCGCAGGCCGGGACCACTGCCGGCCCGCCGGGTGGCGAGGTGTCAGGAGTGGCGCGCGTGGCAGGCGAGACGGCGACCGACCCGGTGCGCCGGCACGCACCGGACCTGCTGCCGCCCGACCCCGAGCCCTTCGTCGGCCGCCACCCCGAACTCGCCGCGCTGCGCGCCGAGGTCGCCCGCGCCGGGCTGACCGGACCGGCCGCGCCCGACGCGGGCCGCCCCCGGGTCCTGGTGGTCGCCGGGCGGCCCGGTTCCGGGCGGACGGCCCTGGCCGTACGGTTCGCCCGCAGCGTCGCCGCCGACTACCCCGACGGCCGGCTCTTCGCCCGGCTCGCCGGCCCCGACGGCACCCCGGTGCCGCCCGGCCGGGCCGCCCGGGAGCTGCTGGCCGCCCTCGGAGTGGCCCCGGGTGCGATCGGGCTGCCACCGGACGACACCGGCACCGACACCGGCACCGGCACCGACTCCGATCCTGAGACCGACCAGGCCGATGATCAGACCGCAGGCCCGGCCGGTGATCCGGCCGAGGACCCCGCCTGCGCGCTGCTGCGGCGGACCCTGCGGGGCAGGCGGGCCGTGCTGGTGCTGGACGACGTGCCCGACGCCGCCCGGCTGCGGCCGCTGCTGCCCGAGGAGGCCGGCTGCCTGGTGGTGGCCACCGCCGCCGGTCCGCTCACCGGCATCGCGGACGCCCGGCCCTGCGTACTCGGCGGCCTGGACCCGGCCTCGGCCGTGGCGCTGCTCACCGCCCTGGTGGGGGAGACCCGGGTGGTCTGCGACCCGGTCGGCGCCGCCGAACTGGCCGAGGCGTGCGGCTGCCACCCCGGCGCGCTGCGGCTGGCGGCGGGCTGGCTGCGCACCCGGCCCCGGGCGGCCGTCCCCGACGCCGTCCAGGCGCTGGCCGACACCCCCCGGGCGGCCGCGCGGGCAGCGGCGGCCGCCGCCGCGCCCGTACCGCCGCCCGCGCCCGCCGAGCCACCGGCCGCCCGGGGCGAGGACCTGCTCGCCGTCTGGGACTCCTTCCACACCGACCCGCCGCCCACCCCCTCGGGCGCACCCCCGGTGACGGCCGCCGACGGGGACGCCCTGCTGGTCTGGGAGGCCGTCCGCGCCGGGGCGGCGGCGCCCGCCGCGCCGGGAGCGGAGGGTGAGGCGTCCCGGCTCCTGCGTACGGAGGAGCCGCTGACCGGGCCGCGCCTCAGCGGCCGCCCGGCGGCGGCCGAAGGCCCGGCGGTGCCCGGGACGGCACCGGAGGCATCCCGGCCGGTGGACAGCTCGGCCCGGCTGCGCCGCACCGAGGAGCCGCTGACCGGGCCGCGCCTCAGGGCCCGCCCGGCGCCGGGCCCCCGCGCCGCCGCCCACCGGGGGCGCGCGGTCGACGCGATGGCCCCCACCCGGGACGGCCCGCGCGCCGACCGCGCCGCCGCCCCGCCGCCCGCCGCCGACCCGCCCGCCGCCGACCCGGCCGACCAGGACCAGCACCGGGATCGGGACCAGCCGCCCGCCGCCGTGCCGCCCGCCGCCGTGCCCCCCGCCCGGGAGGCCGCCGAGCCGCCGGGCGCGGCGCACGACCGGCACCGCTGGGCCTTTGTGCTGCTCTACCGGGGCCTGCCGGCCGCCCAGGCCAGGCTGCTGCGGCTGCTGGTCCTCGCCCCCGAGGGCACCGCCGACCGGCGCACCGCCTCCGCCCTGGCCGGCTGCCCGGCCGACTCCGCCGAGCTGCTGCTGCGCCGACTGGCCGAGCAGCAGCTGCTGGCGGAGGAGCCCGCCCGGCCCGACGGCACCGTCCGCTACCGGCTGCCCGCCCGGCTGTACGAGCCGCTGGCCGCGCTGCTCGCGGACACCGAGCGCCCGGCGGAGACCGAGCTGGCCCGTGCCCGGCTGCTGGAACGCCTGGTCCGACTGGTGGACTCCTGCCGGGCGCTGCTGGCCCCCGAGCCGGGGCAGCCCGCCCCCGAACCGCTGCCCGGCGCCCTGCGGCTGCACTCCGCCGCCCACGCCCGTGACTGGCTCGCCCGGGAACTGCCGCTGCTGCGCGCCGCCGTCCGGGACGCGGTACGGGCAGCCGACCTGGACGGCCCGGCCGCCCGGCTGGTCGCGGCGCTGGTCCGTACGCTGCCCGCCGCCGGGATCGCCGCACCCGACGTGCTGTACGAGCTGCACGGCCAGGTGCTGGTGGTCGCCCGGCGCACCCGGCAGCCGCAGCGGGAGGCCGCAGCGCTGATCAACCTGGGCGACCTGCTCACCGCCGCCGGCGACCACCGCCGGGCGCTGGACCGCTACCACGCCGCCCTGGAGCCGGCCAGGGCGGCGGCGGACGACGCCGCGGGCGCCCGTGCGCTGGAGGCGGTGGCCGGTGCGCACCGGGCGCTCGGTGACCCGCTGCGCGCCGCCGACTGGTACGGCAGGGCGCTGGCCGTCCGCCGCTCCCGGGGCGAGCAGCGGGCGGAGGTTCGGCTGCTGGCCCGGCTGGCCGAGGCGCACGGCGCGCGGCGGCGGTACGAGGAGGCGGGTCGGGAGTACCGGGCGGCGCTGGCGCTGCTGCGCAGGCTGGGGGAGGACGCGGCCCAGGTGGGGGTGGGGCTGGCGGCGGCCCGGCTGCTGCTGCGGGCCGGGCAGTGGGAGCAGGCGCTGCGCGCCCACCGGGAGGCCCTGCTGGTGGCGCGGCGGGTCGCGGACCCGGCGCTGGAGGCGGCGGCGCTGCGGGGCCTGGCGGACGCGCTGGAGCGGACCGGCGACGCCACCGGGGCGCGGCTGCACCGGGCGCAGGCCGCACAGGTGTCCGGCTCATCATGATTGGCACCTTGCGGGCGAATCAATCGTCTTTGCGAGGTCGGCTCGCTGGCAAGCCTACGAAACTGCCAATGATCGCCAGATATTTGGTCGGTTTGTAAGGCTGGTGCTTGGCCTGGGCTTCATTACACTCGATTGCAGTCGCGCGGTGCGTTGACACGACGGCGTGCCAACGCCATGCGACCACCCGCCGGTGCATTGCCGGCCGGGACCCCCAGGCAAGGGACGTGTATAGCCGTGAAGGTCGGCATCCCCCGCGAGGTCAAGAACCACGAGTACCGCGTGGCCATCACGCCCGCCGGCGTGCATGAGCTGGTCCGGGGCGGCCATCAGGTCGTCATCGAGCGCGACGCCGGCGTCGGCTCGTCCATTCCGAACGAGGAGTACACCGCCGCCGGCGCGGTCATCCTCGACACCGCCGACGAGGTCTGGGCCACCGCCGACCTGGTGCTGAAGGTCAAGGAGCCCATCGCCGAGGAGTACCACCGGCTGCGCAAGGGCCAGACCCTCTTCACCTACCTGCACCTGGCGGCCTCCCGGGAGTGCACCGACGCGCTGCTGGAGTCCGGCACCACCGCCATCGCGTACGAGACCGTGCAGCTGGCGGGTGGCGCGCTGCCGCTGCTGGCGCCGATGTCCGAGGTCGCGGGCCGGCTGGCCCCGCAGGTCGGCTCGTACCACCTGATGCGCCCGTCCGGCGGCCGGGGCGTGCTGCCCGGCGGCGTCCCCGGCGTGGCGGCGGCGAAGGCCGTCGTGATCGGCGGCGGTGTCTCCGGCTGGCACGCGGCCACCATCGCCATGGGCATGGGCTACCAGGTGACGCTGCTGGACCGGGACATCAACAAGCTGCGCGAGGCCGACCGGATCTTCGGCAACCGCATCCGGACCATCGCCTCCAACGCCTTCGAGCTGGAGAAGGCCGTCCTGGACGCCGACCTGGTGATCGGCGCGGTGCTGATCCCCGGGGCCAAGGCGCCCAAGCTGGTCACCAATGAGCTGGTCTCCCGGATGAAGCCGGGCTCGGTGCTGGTCGACATCGCCATCGACCAGGGCGGCTGCTTCGAGGACTCGCGTCCCACCACGCACGACGACCCGACCTTCCCGGTGCACGGCTCGGTGTTCTACTGCGTCGCCAACATGCCGGGCGCGGTGCCCAACACCTCCACCTACGCGCTGACCAACGCCACGCTGCCCTACATCGTGGAGCTGGCCAACCGGGGCTGGAAGGAGGCGTGCCGCCGGGACGCGGCGCTCGCCAAGGGCCTGAACGCGCACGAGGGCCAGCTCACCTACGGCCCGGTCGCCGAGGCCCACGGCCTGCACGCCGCCGACCTGGAGACCGTGCTCGCCTGACGTACCGGCCACCGGTCCGACCGGTGCCCCCGGAGCTGCCGGGGCGTCAGGGGTCGGCCCCCGGCGCCCCGGCCAGGGCGGGACACCCGATGGTGTCCCGCCCTGCGGCATGCCCGGACACCGGCCCGGTCACGCGGTATTGTCGCCACGTCAACATGTGTGTCCCGTCTCACCCGAGCCGTGGTCCAAGTCGACCTGCCGCTTTGCCGTCCCGGCGGAACAATGCCGTCAGGGCCCCGTTGATCTCTTGACAGGCGGGGCTTGCGTACCCGACACATCGGGCCCACTACGGTGGATTGTGTTGCTGCGAACGCCTGAAACGGCCTAGAGTCGCGAACCGTCGGCGTTCTGTCTTCACGCTGACCAATCAAGAAGTGTCCTGGTCGCCAAGGAGGTAAGACGACTTGTGAATGAGTCGACATTTGCTCCCGGGGGTGGTCAGCCAGGACTGGCGGAGCACGCCGCCGGTCGGCCGGGTGACGACCCCGGTACCCGGTTGCATGCCGTCGGCTCGGTGGCCGTCCGTACCTTCGAGGCACGTCAGGCCGCCGACCACGAGGGCGACCTGGCCGAACACGGCCTCTCCTACAGCGAGTTCCCCTACGGGGCGTACGACGACCCCGACGCCGAGTACGAGCCCGACCCCGAGTACGCCGCCACGCTGGCCCCGGACGCCGCCCGGCAGCGCCGCGAGCGGGTCGGCCCGACCGGCCGACCGCTGCCGTACTTCCCGATCCCCGCGCCGCTGGGCGAGCACGGACCGGCGCAGATCATCGCCATGTGCAACCAGAAGGGCGGCGTCGGCAAGACCACGTCCACCATCAACCTGGGCGCCGCGCTGGCCGAGTACGGCCGCCGGGTGCTGCTGGTCGACTTCGACCCGCAGGGCGCGCTGTCGGTGGGCCTGGGCGTCAACCCGATGGAGCTGGACGTCACGGTCTACAACCTGCTCATGGAGCGGGGCATGACCGCCGACGAGGTGCTGCTGAAGACCGCCGTCCCCGGCATGGACCTGCTGCCCAGCAACATCGACCTGTCGGCCGCCGAGGTCCAGCTGGTCAGCGAGGTGGCCCGCGAGTCGGCGCTCGCGCGGGCGCTCAAGCCGCTGCTGCCCGACTACGACTACGTCATCATCGACTGCCAGCCCTCGCTCGGCCTGCTCACCGTGAACGCGCTCACCGCCGCGCACAGCGTGATCGTCCCGCTGGAGTGCGAGTTCTTCGCGCTGCGCGGTGTCGCGCTGCTCACCGAGACCATCGAGAAGGTCTGCGAGCGGCTCAATCCCGAACTGCGGCTGGACGGCATCCTGGCCACCATGTACGACTCGCGGACCGTGCACAGCCGCGAGGTGCTGGCCCGGGTGGTCGAGGCGTTCGGTGACCACGTCTTCCACACCGTCATCGGCCGTACCGTGCGGTTCCCGGAGACCACCGTGGCGGGCGAGCCGATCACCACCTACGCCACCAACTCGGTGGGCGCCGCCGCCTACCGCCAGCTCGCCAGGGAGGTGCTCGCCCGGTGCCCCGCCGAGTGAGTCTCCCGGGAGCCGACGAACTGTTCCGGACCACCGGGGGAATGGCACTCTCGCCCTCCCTCGCCCGGCAGCAGGACGCGGCCCGGCCGGAGACCGCCCGAGGGGCGGGCGCCGCCCAGGGCGCCGGCGGCGGGGAGCAGCGGCAGCCCGAGGAGGGCGCCCGCCCCGGCGAGCGGCCGCGCCCCGGCGCCGAGGGGGCCGGTCCCGGCGAGGAGCACAGCAGCGCGGCCGACGCCGACGCCGCGGCCCGGCGCGCCGGCCCCGGCCAGGTCGGCCGCCCGGTGGGCGGCGGGACGCCGCCCGGCGCCGAGGGGAACGCCCGCCGCAAGTCGCGCAACGCCGCCCGGCGCCCCAGCGGCCGGGAGCGGCACGACGAGAAGATCACCGTCTATGTCTCCGCCGAGGAGCTGATGGACCTCGAACACGCGCGGCTGGTGCTGCGCGGCGAGCACGGCCTGGCCGTCGACCGGGGCCGGATCGTGCGCGAGGCGGTCGCCGTGGTCCTGGCCGACCTGGAGCAGCGCGGCGAGGCGAGCATCCTGGTACGGCGCCTGCGCGGCCGCTGACCGGACGCCCTCCCGGGGCACCCGCCCCGCGTGTCGCCGCTGCCGGACGCCGTACGGCCGTCGCAGGGCGCACCATGGACTGCGATGCCGACCACCCCAGACCACCCCCCGGACCTCCCGGACCACCCGGCGTCCGAGGAGCCCGGCCCCGACCACGCGCCCCCCGGCGCGGTGGCCGCAGCTGCGCCGCAGGCCGCCGACGCGCCGCCCAGGGGCGGCTTCCAGGTCCGGCTGGCCAACTTCGAAGGCCCCTTCGACCTGCTGCTCGGCCTGATCTCCAAGCACCGGCTGGACGTCACCGAGGTCGCCCTCTCCAAGGTCACCGACGAGTTCATCGCCCACATCCGCGCCATGGGCCCGGACTGGGACCTGGACCAGGCCACCGAGTTCCTGGTGGTCGCCGCCACCCTGCTCGACCTCAAGGCCGCCCGGCTGCTGCCCGCCGCCGAGGTCGAGGACGAGGAGGACCTGGCCCTGCTGGAGGCCCGCGACCTGCTCTTCGCCCGGCTGCTCCAGTACCGCGCCTACAAGCAGGCCGCCGCCGTCTTCGCGGAGCGCTGGGCGGCCGAGCAGCGGCAGCGGCCCCGTACGGTCGGCCTGGAGCCGCACCACGCCGCATTGCTGCCCGAGGTCGTGATCAGCATCGGCGCGGAGCGGTTCGCCCGGCTCGCGGCCAGGGCGATGGCCCCCAAGCCCCGGCCGGTGGTCTATGTGGACCACATCCACACCCCGCCGGTGAGCGTCCGGGAGCAGGCCGCGCTGGTGCTGGAGCGGCTGCGGGCGGCCGGGGAGGCGAGCTTCACGGAGCTGGTCGAGGACGCGGCGGACAGCCTCACCGTGGTGGCCCGCTTCCTGGCGCTGCTGGAGCTGTACCGGGAGCGGGTGCTCGCCTTCGAGCAGGCCGAGGCGCTGGGCGAGCTGACTGTGGTGTGGATCGGTGCGGAGGGGCGGCAGGTCGAGGTCACCGACGAGTTCGACCGGCCGCCGGAGCAGCAGGACGACGGCGCCGCCGCGCGACGGCGCGGCGGCGGTACGAAGGACGGTGACCCGGGATGAGCGACGACGGCCTCCACGAGGGCGCGGGCGACGCCCCGTACGCCCCCCGGCAGCGCCCCGCCCGCCGCCGGCTGGGCCTCCCCGGCCGGCCCCGGCCCGCCGAGCAGCTGCCACCGGCCCTCGCCCCGCTGCGGGACGAGCCGCGGCCCCAGCCCGCGCCTCAGCCCGTCACCGCGTCCGAGCCCGTTACCGAGCCCGAGCCCGAGCCCGAGGCGGAGCCGGACGCGTTGGCGGCCGTACCGCTGCGGGCCGCGCTGGAGGCGATCCTGATGGTGGTCGACGAGCCCGCCACCGAAGCCCACCTGGCGGCGGTGCTGGAGCGGCCCCGCCGGGAGGTCGCCGCCGCGCTGCGGGCGCTCTCCGCCGAGTACACCGAGGCCGGGCGCGGCTTCGACCTGCGGTTGGTCGCCGGCGGGTGGCGCTTCTACAGCCGGGCCGACTGCGCCCCCGCCGTCGACCGCTTCGTCCTGGACGGCCAGCAGGCCCGGCTCACCCAGGCCGCCTTGGAGACACTGGCGGTCGTCGCGTACCGTCAGCCGGTGTCCCGATCCCGGGTCTCCGCCGTGCGCGGTGTGAACTGCGACGGCGTGATGCGTACGCTGGTGCAGCGGGGTCTGGTGGAGGAGACGGGCACCGAACCCGAAACAGGTGCGATCCTGTACCGGACGACGAACTACTTCCTGGAGCGGATGGGGCTGCGCGGCCTGGACGAGCTGCCGGAGCTGGCCCCCTTCCTGCCCGAGGTCGACGACGTGGAAGCGGAGTCGCTGGAGGGCTCAGTGATCGCCGAGGCGGTCGCCGCCGCGCGGGACGGACAGTAGGGGCGTCGCCAGTACGACGCGACAGCAGCTCCATTTCAGCTGGGACTCTTCAGCTGGGCCGACGACGGAATCGACAACGGACTTTTCATGCGTAGCAGTGGCAGGAACAGCGGCGGCCAGGGCGGCAACCGCGGCGGGTACGGCAACCGGGGCGGCGGCGCCGGCCGCGGCCAGACCGGAGGGCGCGGCGGCCAGGGCGGCCAGGGTGGCGAGCGCGGGGGCGGCTACCGGGGCGCGGGGTCGGGTTCCCCCCGGCCGGGCTCCGGCTCGCCCCGGCCGGAGTCCGGCGGGCAGCGGGACGGACGCCAGCAGCGCGACTCCCGGCCGCCGCGCCCGGAGGAGCGCAGCTACGGCGAGCGCGGTTACGGTGAGCGCGGTTACGGTGAGCGCAGCTACGGCGGCGGTGAGTACGGTGGCGGGCGCCCCTCCTCGGGCGGCGGCCGCAGGCCGCAGGGCCAGGGCGGCGGCCAGGGCCGCGGTCCCGCCCAGGGCCGTGGACCGGGCCCGTCCTCCCAGGGCCGTGCCCCGCAGCGCCCCGCCCGCTCCCGCGAGCTGGAGGCCAAGATCGAGGACGCGGTGCGTGCCCGCCACGACAAGCCCCAGGTCAAGGTCCCCAAGACCTTCGGCGAGCCCGAGGGCGAGCGCCTGCAGAAGGTCCTCGCTCGGGCCGGTATGGGCAGCCGCCGCGCCTGCGAGGAGCTGATCGACCAGGGCCGCGTCGAGATCAACGGCAAGATCGTGCGGGAGCAGGGCGTCCGGGTCGACGCGGAGAAGGACGAGATCCGGGTGGACGGCCTCACCGTCGCCACCCAGTCGCACCTGTTCTTCGCGCTCAACAAGCCCGCCGGCGTGGTCTCCACCATGGAGGACCCCGACGGCCGCCAGTGCCTGGGCGACTACGTCACCAACCGGGAGACCCGCCTCTTCCACGTCGGCCGGCTCGACACCGAGACCGAGGGCATCATCCTGCTCACCAACCACGGCGAGCTGGCCCACCGCCTCACCCACCCCCGCTACGGCGTCACCAAGACCTACCTCGCCGCGATCATCGGGCCCATCCCGCGCGACCTGGGCAAGCGGCTCAAGGAGGGCATCGAGCTGGAGGACGGCTTCGCCCGCGCCGACAGCTTCAAGGTGGTCGAGAACACCGGCAAGAACTACCTGGTCGAGGTCAGCCTGCACGAGGGCCGCAAGCACATCGTGCGCCGCATGCTCGCCGAGTCCGGCTTCCCGGTGGAGCGCCTGGTGCGCACCCGCTTCGGGCCGATCGCGCTCGGTGACCAGAAGTCCGGCTGGCTGCGCCGCCTCACCAACCCCGAGGTCGGCCAGCTGATGCGCGAGGTCGGCCTCTAGCCGCCCCCGCCCGGTCATGAGCGCCACGCAGCGGCCCCGCCGCCGCGTGGCGCTCTGCCGTGTCCGGGCAGTCCGGGCAGTCCGGGTACCGGAACCGTCTCGGCTGCCGTAACCGTCTCGGCTGGCGGAACCGCCGTCCCGGATCGCGGGCGCCGTCGCTAGCCTGTCCCGCAGCCGCCCGGAGCGGGATGCCGGGCGGCACCGACCGGACGGCCGGGCGGTGCCTGCGCCGCCGCCCGGCCACCGGTCCATCGCCCGGCCCCGGTCCGCCGGCCAGTCCCGGTCCGCTGGCCTGCCACCCGTCCGCGTCGCCCGGCCCGGCCACTGGTGGACAATGGCCCCAGGGCCCGGACCGACCGGCCGGGCCGGCTCCCGACGCCTCCAGGGGACGTACACCGCCATGCGCACAGTCGCCGTCGTCGGCACCGGACTGATCGGCACCTCCACCGCCCTCGCCCTCACGGCGCGCGGCATCACCGTGCACCTGGAGGACGCGGACCCCGACGCCGCCCGCACCGCCGCCGCACTCGGCGCCGGCACCGTCGAACCCGCCGCCGAACCGGTGGACCTCGCCGTCATCGCCGTGCCGCCGCTGCTGGTCGGCCAGGTGCTCGCCGACTGCCAGCAGCGCGGCCTGGCCCGCTGCTACACCGACGTCGCCAGCGTGAAGTCCGGCCCGCGCGCCGATATCACCGCGCTCGGCCTGGACACCACCCACTACATCGGCAGCCACCCGATGGCCGGCCGGGAGCTCTCCGGACCGCTCGCCGGACGCGCCGACATCTTCGAGGGCCGCCCCTGGGTGCTCACCCCCACCCCCGACACCGACACCGACACCCTCAACGCCGCGCTGGAGCTGGTCGCCCTCTGCGGCTCGGTACCGGTGGTGATGGACGCCGCCGCGCACGACCGCGCCGTCGCCCTGGTCTCGCACACCCCGCAGCTGCTCTCCTCGCTGGTCGCCGCCCGGCTGGAGCACGCCGAGGAGACCGCCGTACGGCTCTGCGGACAGGGCGTGCGCGACGTCACCAGGATCGCCGCCTCCGACCCCCGGATGTGGGTGGACATCCTCAGCGCCAACGCCGACATGGTCGCGGACATCCTGGAGGACCTCGCCGGCGACCTCGGTGAGACCGTCACCGCGCTGCGTTCCCTCCAGGCCGCCGACGAGGCCAAGCGCCTGGCGGGCGTCCGGGGCATCACCGAGGTCATGCGGCGCGGCAACGCCGGCCAGGCCCGCATCCCCGGCAAGCACGGCGCCCCGCCCACCCGCTACGCCACGGTGGCCGTCCTCATCGGGGACCAGCCCGGCGAGCTGGCCCGGCTGTTCAGCGACGCCGGCGAGGCCGGGGTCAACGTCGAGGACGTCTCCATCGAGCACTCCACCGGGCAGCAGGCCGGCCTGGTCCAGCTGTCGGTGGCCCCGTCCGCCGCGACCGGGCTCATCACCGCGCTGCGCGAGCGCGGCTGGCGGGTGCGGGACTGACCGGGGGCCGCGACAGGAAGGGGTACGGTCTCGGTGTCACGGGTCCGGTGTCACGGGTCCGGGCGGTCGCGGTCCACGGGGTCGCCCGGGTCGACTAACCTTGAGGCACACCACCCCCGCGCCATGCCCCGAACGCCATGGTGCGAAGACCACGCCGTGAAGAGAGGTCCCCCGTGGAAACTGCCGGCCGAGCGGACGCCCCGGTCGTCGTGGCCATCGACGGACCCTCGGGTTCGGGCAAGTCCACCGTCTCCCGCGCCGTCGCCACCCGGCTGGGGCTCAGCTTCCTCGACACCGGTGCCATGTACCGGGCGATGACCTGGTGGATGCTGGCCAACGAGATCGACGTCGAGGACGCCGAGGCGGTCGCCACCGCCTGCGCCAAGCCGGTCATCGTCTCCGGTACGGACGCGGCGGGCCCCACCATCACGGTGGACGGCCAGGACGTGGCCGGCCCGATCCGCGGCCCCGAGGTCACCTCCCGGGTCTCCGCCGTCGCCGCCGTCCCCGAGGTCCGCAGCCGCCTGGTCGAGCTCCAGCGCGCCTCCGCCGTCGCCGCCGAGCGCGGCATAGTCGCCGAGGGCCGCGACATGGGCACGGTGGTCTTCCCTCAGGCCACCGTCAAGATCTTCCTCACCGCCTCCGAGGAGGCCCGCGCCGCCCGCCGCGCCGCCGAGCTGCGCGCCAAGGGCGTGGACGAGGCCACCATCACCGCCATGGCCGCCGACCTGGGCCGCCGCGACGCCGCCGACTCCACCCGCGCCACCGCCCCGCTGGCCAGGGCCGCCGACGCGGTCGCGGTGGACACCAGCGACATGACCCTGGAGCAGGTCATCGACCATGTGGTCGACCTGGTGCAGGCCCGCGCCCCGCATACGGTGGCCGCCGGGTGAGCAGCACCGACCCCCGTACGGCACCCCGGCTCACGGCCCCGGCCGTGAGCCGCGCCGCCGCCACCCCGCCGCGCCCCACCGGGCGCGGCGCCGCCGTCGGCCGCCGGATCGGCATCGCGCTGGCCCGCACCGGCTGGCGGGTCCGGGTGCTCGGCGCCTGGCGGGTGCCGTCCGTGGGGCCGGTGATCCTGGCCGCCAACCACGCCAACCTGGTGGACGGCCCGCTGCTGATGGGAATGTCCCCGCGCCCCACGCACTTCCTGGTCAAGGAGGAGATGTTCAGCGGCCCGGTCGGCGCCGTACTGCGCGGGGTCGGCCAGATCCCGGTGCAGCGGCGCAGCGCCGACCGCACCGCCATCGGCAGCGCCCTCGCGGTGCTGGCGGACGGCGGCGCGCTGGGCGTCTTCCCCGAGGGCACCCGGGGCGACGGCGACTTCGCCACCGTGCAGGGCGGCCTGGCCTACCTGGCGCTGCGCTCCGGCGCCCCGGTCGTCCCGGTGGCCGTCTTCGGCACCGGCGAGCGGGGCCGTGGCCTCGGTGCGCTGCCGCCGCTGCGCGGCCGGATCGACGTGGTCTTCGGCGACCCGTTCGACGCCGGCGACGGCTCGCCGCTGCGCACCCGTACGGCCATGCGGGAGGCGTCCGAGCGGGTCCGCACCCGGCTGGCCGGGCACCTCGCCCAGGCCCGGGAGCTGACCGGCCGCTGAACCCCCCCCAGACCTCCGCGCCCGCACACCCGTGGCGCGCACCCTTCGGCCCTCGGGGCCGGACCGATGGACGAAAGACGGCACCGCACATGAGCAACGAGAACGTCGGCACCTCCCCGGAGGCGACCGCCTTCGACCACGGCGAGCTGGACCCGGCCGAGTACGCCGAGTTCCTGGAGCTGGCCGCCGAGGAGGGCTTCGACGCCGAGGACGTGGACGGCGACCTCGCGGCGGCCGGCCACGGCCCGCTCCCGGTGCTCGCCGTCGTCGGCCGGCCCAACGTCGGCAAGTCGACCCTGGTGAACCGGATCATCGGCCGCCGCGAGGCCGTCGTGGAGGACCGCCCCGGCGTCACCCGCGACCGGGTCACCTACGAGGCCACCTGGAACGGCCGCCGCTTCAAGCTGGTCGACACCGGCGGCTGGGAGGTGGACGTCCTCGGCATCGACGCCGCCGTCGCCGCCCAGGCCGAGTTCGGCATCCAGTCCGCCGACGCGGTGCTCTTCGTGGTCGACGCCACCGTGGGCGCCACCGACACCGACGAGGCCCTGGTCAAGCTGCTGCGCCGCTCCGGCAAGCCGGTGGTGCTCTGCGCCAACAAGGTCGACGGCCCCTCCACCGAGGCCGACGCCGCCATGCTCTGGTCGCTCGGCCTCGGTGAGCCCTTCCCGGTCTCCGCGCTGCACGGCCGAGGCTCCGGCGACCTGCTGGACGCCGTGATGGACGCCCTGCCCGCCGCCCCGCCGCAGACCTTCGGCGTACCGCTCGGCGGCCCCCGCCGGGTCGCGCTGCTCGGCCGCCCCAACGTCGGCAAGTCCAGCCTGCTCAACCAGGTGGCCGGCGAGGAGCGGGTCGTCGTCAACGAGGTCGCCGGCACCACCCGCGACCCGGTGGACGAGCTGATCGAGCTGGGCGGCAAGACCTGGAAGTTCGTCGACACCGCCGGCATCCGCCGCCGGGTGCACCTCACCGAGGGTGCCGACTTCTACGCCTCGCTGCGCACCGCCTCCGCGCTGGAGAAGGCCGAGGTCGCGGTGATCCTGATCGACGCCAGCGAGAGCCTGGCCGAGCAGGACACCCGGATCATCACCATGGCGGTGGAGGCCGGCCGCGCCGTGGTCATCGCCTACAACAAGTGGGACCTGCTGGACGAGGAGCGCCGCTACTACCTGGAGCGCGAGATCGAGAAGGATCTCGTCCAGGTGCGCTGGGCGCCCCGGGTCAATGTCTCCGCCCGCACCGGCCGCCACATGGAGAAGCTGGTCCCGGCCATCGAGACGGCGCTGGAGGGCTGGGAGACGCGGGTGCCCACCGGCAGGCTCAACTCCTTCCTCGGTGAGCTGGTCGCCGCCCACCCGCACCCCATCCGGGGCGGCAAGCAGCCGCGCATCCTCTTCGGCACCCAGGCGGGCGTCCGGCCGCCGCGCTTTGTGCTCTTCGCCTCCGGCTTCCTGGAGGCGGGCTACCGCCGCTTCGTGGAGCGCCGGCTGCGCGAGGAGTTCGGCTTCGCCGGCACCCCGATCTCGATCTCGGTACGGGTGCGCGAGAAGCGCCGCCGGAAGTAGGCCCGTACGTGCCCGAGGGCCCCGGCCGCCGTCCCCGTCGAGGGAGCGGCGGCCGGGGCCCTCGGGCGTCCCCCCACCTGGCCGTCAGCGGTGCCGGGCCGTCAGGGGCGGCCGGTCCGGCCCGGCGGGAGGGAGAGCATCCCCCGGTGCCGCCCGGCGGGGCCGTGCCCCTGCGAGGCCGGGGGGATGTGCCCGACCGGCATCCAGCCGCCGTGGCCCTGGCCGGACTGGCCACCCTGGCCGGGCTGCCCCAACCCGGGCTGTCCCTGCGCGGCCGGTGCGGTCGAGCCGTGCTGGTGCCCCTGGGCGAAGTGCGGCGCGGCATAGCCGTGGCCGCCATGGGTGTGGTCGGGCTGCCCGGCACCCCGGCCGCCCTGCTCCGGCATCTCCTCGCGGCGCCCCCCGTACGGCCGCCGCAGGCCGAACCCGGTGAACCGGAGGTCCTCCTCACCGGCCCGATCGCCGGGCAGCGCCCGGAACAGCCGCCGGTACTCGGCGTACAGCGCGTCGTAGATGGGGGTGGCGGAGACGGGGTACTCCGCCTCGTACGCCGGTCGCATGCCCGGGATCACATGGGCGCCGGCCGGCCGGAGGGCGGGGGAGGGGTCGTAGGTCTGCACACACGGCCAACGACCGGGAGGCCGCCGGGATGCGGCCTGCCGGCCGGTGACCCGGGATCACCGACCGGCAGGCCGCCCGCAGGGCGAGGCGGGACCGGGCTCAGGTACCGGCCAGCGGCAGCACCGCGCCGGCCAGCACGCCCTGCGCGGCGGCCCGGTCCAGCGCCTGGCGCAGCAGGTCCTCCCGGGGCTGGTTGCCGATGGTGCCGACCGGCGCCGCGTACATGAACACCTGGGACTGCCGGCTGGCCGCCGCCCGCCAGGTGTCGGTGACCTGGAGCGGCTGGTGGGCCTGCCACCAGGCGACGGTGCCGCCGCCCGGCGCGGGCTGGAGCACGGCGTGCAGCTGGCCGAGCGCCATCAGCACCGACCAGCCGGGCAGCTGCGCGGGCGGCTTGTTCACATCCCGTACGGCCATGAAGCCGTGCTCCACCAGCAGTTGCAGGAACTCGTCCTGCCCGGAGGTGCTGCCGGGCCGGCCCACCGGCACGGTCGGCTCGACGACCAGCGCCGCGTGCGGGGTGTCCCCGCACAGGACCAGGCCGCAGGTGACGCTCAGCACGGCGGGCTGCGGTTCGCCGCCCGTCGCGGCTGCGGCAGCGGTGGGGGGCTGCGGCGCGGCGGCCGGCTGGCCGCCCTGGGCGTCGCCGATGCTGCGCATCGCGCCGCGCAGTTGGTCCTCGGTGACCGGGACCACCTGGGAGGGGATGCAGCGGGCGTGGGCGAAGGCCAGCACGGCGGTCTCGTCGCCCATGAAGAGCACGGTGCTGGTCTGCTCGCGCAGCGAGTCGCCCGGGGTGCGGCAGGACGTGCAGTCGTAGGTGTCGGGAGCGTGGCCGCCGGCGAGCAGTCGGTCGGCCTCGTCGTCGCCGATCTCGGCACGGACCTCATCGCTGACGTCGAGCATGCGCGGCACGGGGACTCCTCGGTCGTTTCTGTGATCGGGGCGCCGGGTGCGGGATGCCCCGGCCTCAGTGCCCAACGGCCGGATGTGTTGGGAGTCACGGTTAGGAGGTCGCCAAGTCGATAATTCATCGCAATCCGACTGCGGAGCGTGCGTCAGTGCTCGCGGAGTGTCGAAGGTGTGCGCAATGTTGCGGACGGGCCGCTGTGAGCTCCGTCACGCCGCCTGCCGGCCGGCCTTCGGAGAATACCGACAGAACGCCTGAATCGGACGCGCCGAATAGATCATTACCGGCGGTAACGGGCAGGTGAGCAGCAAGAACCCCGAACTGGTTGAAAGCGGCAAGCCGGACTACCTACGGTTCGTCACCGGTGCAACGAGCACCACCCGGGTACGCCCTCCAGCCCATCGGGCAGCCGCAGTTGAGCGGTTGCCAGATGACCGCCGCCGCGATCTGACAGGCCGCCGGCGGGGGTGGGGGGCGGTCGGCGGCGGCGCGTCACGTCCGACACGTGCACGCCCGCCGGAGCGGACGGAGCGACGGTACGGCGGCCGGGAAACCGGCCCGTACGTGCCGGACGGTCCGCCCGGGGCTGTCGAGAGGAACCCATGAGTCTTCGTCACGAGACCGACGCCGTCCCGACCGCCGAGCGCGCCGAGGGCGGCCGCAGCCGCCGGATGCGCGCCGCCGTCGTCGCCGGTGCCGTCGCCGCCCTCCCGGCGGTGGGGCTCGTCACGGCCACTTCCGCCTCCGCCGCCTCCGGCTCGACCTGGGACGCCGTCGCCCGCTGCGAGAGCGGCGGCAACTGGAGCATCAACACCGGCAACGGCTTCTACGGCGGCCTGCAGTTCACCAGGAGCACCTGGGCGGCGTACGGCGGCACCCGCTACGCGGTGACCGCGAACCAGGCCAGCCGGGGCCAGCAGATAGCCGTGGCCGAGCAGGTCCTCGCGGGCCAGGGCGCCGGTGCCTGGCCGGTCTGCGGCGCCCGCGCCGGCCTCACCCGCGGCGGCGCCCCGGCCCGGGTGGACACCTCCTCGGCCCGCACCCAGGCCCACACCCGGGTCCACCGCAGCACCGGCTCGACGGCCAGCCGCTCGGAGACCCGCACCCCGGCCGCCACCAACGGCCACGCGCGCCACTACACCGTCCGCAGCGGCGACACCCTGGGCGCCATCGCGGCCCGGTACGGCACCAGTTGGCAGCGGCTCTACACGGCGAACAAGCACACCATCGGCGCCGACCCCGACCTCATCCTCCCCGGCCAGCACCTCTCCCTCTGACCTCCCCCGGGGCGGGCCCACCCCCCTTGGGGGACCGGGCCCGCCCCGGGCCGCGCCGAGAGCACCCACCCCCGCCCCGGCAGGGGCGCGAGGAACCGCGCGCCCAGCCCCCCACCGCCCCTGACCCAACCCCTCTGACCATCACCCGGCCCCGCCAGGGGCGCGAGGAACTGCGCGCCCAGCCCCCCACCGCCCCTGACCCAACCCCCCCTGACCATCACCCGCCCCGGCAGGGGCGCGAGGAACTGCGCGCTCAGCCCCCCACCGTCCCTGACCCAACTCCCCTGACCATCACCCGGCCCCGCCAGGGGCGCGAGGAACTGCGCGCCCAGCCCCCCACCACCCCTGACCCAACTCCCCTGACCATCACCCGGCCCCGCCAGGGGCGCGAGGAACCGCGCGCCCAGCCCCCCACCACCCCGAACCAACCCACCCCACAACCACTCCATCCCACCTACTCTCCACCCCACCACCCCGAACCAACCCACCCAACAATCACCCCCACCCACCCACTCTCCACCCCACCACCCCGAACCAACCCACTCTCCACCCCACCACCCATCGCGAAGCCCCGCCCCCCAGCCCCAGGGAATGCCCCGGCCCCCGCCAGACTTCTCCTCTGCGGAGAGAAAGCGGCAACCCCCGGCGGAGCCCCGCCCGCCCCCTGCCGCCACCGGGAGAGGAAGCAAGCGCATGGGCAGCCCCGTCGACCACCTCGTCGACCTGCTCGACCTGGAGCAGATCGAACTCAACATCTTCCGCGGCCGCAGCCCCGAGGAGTCGCTACAGCGCACCTTCGGCGGCCAGGTCGCCGGCCAGGCCCTGGTCGCCGCCGGCCGCACCGTGGACGACGCCCGCCCCGTCCACTCCCTGCACGCCTACTTCCTCCGCCCCGGAGTACCCGGCGTGCCGATCGTGTACCAGGTCGACAGCCTCCGCGACGGCCGCTCCTTCAGCACCCGCCGCGTACTCGCCATCCAGCAGGGCCGCAGCATCTTCGCCCTCACCGCCGACTTCCACCGCCCCGAGCCCGCCGCCTTCGAGCACCAGGTCCCGATGCCCGACGTGCCCGACCCGGAAGACCTCCCCAGCGCCCTGGAGGAGGTCGGCGCCAGGATCGGTGAGCGGCCGCCGTTCATCAGCCACCGCCAGCCCTTCGACATCCGCTACGTGGAGCGGCTGCGCTGGACCAAGGAGGAGCTGGTCGGCGTCGAGCCCCGCAGCGGCGTCTGGCTCCGTACCAACGGCAAGCTGCCCGACGACCCGCTGATCCAGGTCTGCGCCCTCACGTACGCCAGCGACATGACCCTGCTCGACTCGGTCCGGCTGCCCGTCGAACCCCTCTGGGGCCCCCGCCACTTCGACATGGCCTCGCTCGACCACGCCATGTGGTTCCACCGGCCGTTCCGCGCCGACGAGTGGCTGCTCTACCAGCAGGAGTCGACCGTCGCCGTCGGCGCCCGCGGCCTCGCCCGGGGCGAGATCTTCGACCGGCAGGGGCAACTGGTCGTCTCGGTGGTGCAGGAAGGTCTCTTCAGGCGGGTCTCCGACGCCTGACCGGCGGCCCCGACCCGACCCGACCCGGCCCGATCCGCCCCGACTCCCGACCCGCCGCACCCCGCCCAGGAGGGCCAGATGACCGACCCGTCCCGCCGTGACGACTGGCAGAGCTGGCGCAACGCCCGTACGGAGGCCGCAGGCGCCCCGTACGGCCCGCTCGCCCTGACCGGCACCCACTGGCTCGACGAGCCGCCCGCCGCACCCGCCGCGCTGCCCGGACTGCCCGGCCGCTGGTCCGCCGGCACCGGGGACGCGGCGGGCACCGTCGTGGTCACCGCCGCCGCCGAGGACGGCCTCACCGCCGACGGCGTGCCCGTGGACGGCACCGTACGGCTGCGCCCCGACACCGACCCGGCGCCGTCCACCCTCACCCTGGGCGAGCGCCGCCTCGTACCGATCCGACGCGAGGGCGTCTTCGCCGTCCGGGTGTACGACCCGGACTCGGCGGCCCGCGCGGCCTTCGCCGGCATCGACGCGTACGAGTGGTCGGCGGCCTGGGCGCTGCCGGCCGTCTTCACCCCGTACGGCGACGACCGGATCGTGGCCGTACCCAACGCCGACGGCAGGGAGCGCGGCCTGGCCCTGGCGGGCGAGGTCGCCTTCGAACTCGGCGGCGAGACCCGCACCCTCAAGGTCAGCCGTACCGGCACCGGCCTCAGCACCGTCCTCGGGGACGCCACCAGCGGCCGGGAGACCTTCCGCTTCCGCTTCCTCACCCTGCCCGCACCCGACGCCGACGGCCGCACCGAGCTGGACCTCAACCGGGCCCATCTGCCGCCGTGCGCCTTCGCCGACCACTTCATCTGCCCCTTCCCGCCGCCGGGCAATGTGCTGCCGGTCGCCGTCGAGGCCGGTGAGAAGAGCGTGCTCCGCCGCTGACCAGCCCGCCGCCACCCGCCTCCGCCGGACCTCGTCACGAATACGGAACCCCGTGCCGACACCCACCCCTCCCACACCCGCTGAACCCGTTCCCGGCCCTTCCCCCCTCCCACCGCCCAGCCCTCCCATAGCCGCCGACCCCGAGCCCTCCCCCCTCCCTCCCGCGCCCACCCCGTCCGGCCGCCTGCGGCGCCTCGCCCGGGGCGCCCTGGCCGACATCACCCCGCTGCGGACCAGCCCGCACTACCGCCGGGTGTGGTTCGGCCAGACCGTCTCCTCGGTCGGCCAGCAGATGACGGCGGTGGCGGTCTCGGTCCAGGTCTACGCGCTCACCGGCTCCAGCTTCGCCACCGGCCTGGTCGGCCTGTTCTCGCTGGTCCCGCTGGTCGTCTTCGGCCTGTACGGCGGCGCCGTCGCGGACACCGTCGACCGCCGCAAACTCGGCCTGCTCGGCTCGGCCGGCCTCGCCCTGGTCTCGGTGGTGCTCGCCGCCCAGGCGGCCCTGGGCCTCCAGCACGTCGCCGTGCTCTACGCCGCCGTGGCCCTCCAGGCGGTCTGCTTCGCGGTGAGTTCCCCGGCGCGGTCCTCGATGGTGCCCCGCCTGGTACCGGCCGACCAGCTGCCCGCCGCCAACGCCCTCGCCACCGTCAGCATGAACCTCGGCCTCACCGTCGGCCCCATGGTCGGCGGTGTCCTGATCGGCATCTGGAGCTACCAGGCTGCCTACCTGGTCGACGCCCTCGCCTTCAGCGCCACCCTCTACGCCATGTGGCGGCTGCCCGCCATGCTGCCGCTGGGCGAACGCAAGGGCCGCGCCTCCGTCCTCGACGGCCTGCGCTTCCTGCGCGACCGGCCCAACCTGCGCACCAGCTTCCTCGCCGACCTGGCCGCGATGATCTTCGGCATGCCCCGCGCCCTCTTCCCGGCCCTCGCGGTCGGCTTCTACGGCGGCGACGCGCGCACCGTCGGCCTGCTGGTCTCCGCCCCCGCCGTCGGCGCCCTGGCCGGCGCCCTCTTCTCCGGCTGGGTCGGACGGGTCCACCGCCATGGGCTGGCCGTGATCAGCGCCGTCCTGGCCTGGGGCCTGGCCATCGCGGGCTTCGGCCTGGTCCGCAACCTCTGGCTGGGGCTGCTGCTGCTCGCGCTCGCAGGCTGCGCCGACACGGTCAGCATGATCTTCCGCAACACGATGATGCAGGTCGGCGCCCCCGATGACATGCGCGGCCGCCTCCAGGGCGTTTTCACCGTGGTCGTCGCCGGCGGCCCCCGCCTCGGCGACTTCGAATCGGGCACCGTCGCCTCCCTCACCAACCCGGCGTTCTCCGTCGTCAGCGGCGGCCTGGCCTGCGTCGCCGCCATCCTGCTCCTCACCGCCCGCTGGCCCGGCTTCGCCCGCTACGACGCCCGCCACCCCACCCCCTGACCCGCCACCCCACCGACCCGCTCCCGGCAGCGAGCACCCCCCGACGTGCTGTATTGTTTTCCACGTCGCCGGGACACCGGAGACAAGCCCCAAAGCCGGAAGCCGCAAGGCCCAGGGCAGCGAGGCATCGGGACGTGGCGCAGCTTGGTAGCGCACTTGACTGGGGGTCAAGGGGTCGCAGGTTCAAATCCTGTCGTCCCGACAGCGATGTCGGAGCCTCTGATCTGGGTGAAAGCCCAGGTCAGAGGCTCTTTTCATGAAAGCCTGGAGAGTGCGGACGGCGAGAACTTGACCCGGTCAAGTGCGCCAAGGAATGACTCTGGGGACCACTTGGGGACCTGCCCTTGCCGAATACCTCATCCATGCAGTTCAGGCGGCATGCTGGTATTCGTGGAGGATGCCGCCGAGTCGTGCTCGTCGTCGTATGTCCAGGTGGGCGATTCGGCCGGGGTCTTCGATCGGATCGGGCAGTGCGTGGAGTGGGCGGGCGTCGGCGATGCCTTGGTGCGGCCGGTGCCCGTTGTAGAACGTCTCGAACTCGCGCAGGGCGTGCAGGAGGTGTGGCTGGTCCCAGATCAGCGTGCGGTCCAGTAGTTCTCGTCTGCGGGTCTGCACCCACCGCTCCATGATCGAGTTCATTCTGGGCATCCGAACACCGCTGAGCACGACCTCGATTCCCGCGTCCTTGAGCACATCGTCGAACAGCTGGGGGAACCCCGAGCACGAGCAGTTCGCCGTGCACAGTGCAGGGCCGGCCTCCGCGTTTGGGCCTGGACCGGCAGCATGTCGGCGGGCGACCAGGTCGCGGTGCCAGCGCAGCACCGTGTCGGGCCGCACCAGCAGCCGCATCCGGCGCAGCGCTTCCCGTGGAAGACCCTGGAGCAGCGACGCGAGCAAGGCCCGGTCGATGGCGTGGAACCGGACCTGTTGTCCGTTCAGCTGTCTTTCCAGACGGCGATCTGATGGCGAAGGGCCAGGATCTCGATGTCCTTCTCGCGGTCGCTCATCGGCAGCAGCCGCAGCAGCGCGAACGTGTTCGTCAAGCCCAGGTACGCCAGTTTCAGCAGCACGACCGCTCATCATGCCGCACTCGCCACCACCGCGCGGCAGCGCCTGCCTGAGCGCCTGCGGTCGACAGCGAAAGGCCATCCCACCCGCATGGATGAGGTATTCGGCAAGGGCAGCGCCACAGCCACCACCCGGACGTAGAGCACTGGAGATCCGGATGCGAGGGAAACCCGCCCGTCCGGTTCGGGAAGGGGCCGTCGGAAAAGGACCCGAACCACGGGCACCTCGCCGGCGGCCTACTTCACTCGGCGAGCGGCCTGGGGAAACAGACTGACGGTGACGCCAGCACCGCGCTCCGGGCCGACGCTACCTACGTTCCATCCTCGGTTAAAAGACGCCGACCGAAACGCGTCGCGCCTGGCAGGAACGCATGACAACGGCAGCATAAGCCAAGCGTGTGTTGAGAACCGTGTCGACTCCATGAGCGCTGAGCGCTACCGCTGCCCGCCATCAGAGCTCAGGGAGTCTGCCTCCAAGGCGCGGCTAACCCGTGGGCTCGTCGGTGTAGGCGGCGGCCTGCATAGTGAATAGCTCGGCGTAGTAGCCGCCCTGATCGATGAGCTCGTCATGCGTGCCGACGGCGTCGACGCACCCGTGGCGCAGCACGAGCACGAGATCGGCCGACCTCACGCTGGAGAGCCGGTGGGTCACGTAGAACGTAATTGCGCCGGTGCGTGTGGCGAAGTCGCGGGCGGCGCTCTCGTAGGCGTCGATCATGCGAAGTTCGGATTCCGGGTCGAGCGAGTGCCCCGGCTCGTCGAGGGTGAGCACGAGCGGGCTGTCCTTCACAAGGGAGCGGGCGAGGCCGATAGTCTGCCACTGGCCGCCAGAGAGCTCTTCGCCATCGCGGTAGTCGCGGCCGAGGTAGGTGCCGAGGTCACCGATGCGGTCGGTCACCGAACGCGCGTGCGCCCGGTCGATGGCGGCCTCTATTGCGGTCGGGTCGTCGATGCGGTCGATGTCACCGACACCGATGCTCTCGCGCGCTGTAAAGGCGAAGCGCACGGAGTCTTGGAACAGGGCGGCGGACGCCCGGTGCCAGTCCTCCGGCGCCAGCTCATCAAGGAGCATGCCGTCGATCTCTATGCGCCCGGTGCTCGGTCGGTAGAGCCCCTGGACGAGCTTTATCAGCGTGCTCTTACCCGCGCCGTTCTCCCCGACGACGGCGACCGATGTGCCGGCCGGGATGTCCAGGCTGATGCCGGTCAGGCTCGGCTCGGTGTTGCCGGGGTAGCGGTAGCCGATGCCGTCGAGCCGCAGCCCCGAGGCGAGGCGGGCGGGTAGCTCGCGCGCAGCGCCGGCCTCACTGTGGTCGGCGCTGATCAGACGCAGCTCCTCGATGCGCTCCAGCCCGGTCGCCGACAGGCCGACCGTGTTGAGCTGCTGCAGCGCATTGGCGACCTGGCCGCCGACCTGGGTCGTCAGGGCGAGCACCATGACGAGCTCGCCCGCGTTTGAGTGCCCGTGCAGCGTCAGGTACGCGGTGTAGGCGATCGCCCCGAGCAGGCACAGCGCGAACGGAAGTTGGCCGAGCAGGCGGATTCCGTAGTAGCGGCGGTACCCGGCGGCCATCGCCGCTGCGAGGCTGTCCTGTGCGTCACCGTGCAGGGCGCGCACCCGCTCGGCGCCGCCGCCGAGGCGGATCTCCTTGACCCGGTCGGGGGTGGTCGCGGCATCCCGCAGGTTTCGGATGCGCCGCGAGAACACGGCGGCATCCTTCCGCGCGTCCTGCACGGGCTTCTCCGACGCGCTCGTCGTGAGTACCGGCACGGCGGCGGCGAGCACGAGCAGCAGCAGCAGCGGGTTGACCGTGGCGAGCAGGACGCAGGTGATGAAGAGCTGGATCGCGACCGCGCCGAGGCTGATCGTCGCCTCCAGCGTGATGCGGATGCTCGTGATGTCCTGCCGCAGCAGTTCGATCTTGTCGGCGACCTCGGCGGACTCGATTTCGTCTAGCGGCTGGTCGTTGTGGATGGCTCGCGACACCCGGCTGCTCAGCTCGATCTCATCCAGCTCGCCCAACTCGAAGTACCACAGGTGTCCGAAGTGGGCCAGCATGAGCTGGCCCGTGATGCACAGCGCTAAGCCCGCCGCGAGTGCGGAGAGCACGAGGGCTGGGCGGCCGGCGATGGTCGCGTTGGTGAGCCCGCGCACGAATATCGCCACACCCGGCTGAGCGATGCTGCCGAGGAGCAGCAGGCCTGCGCCGATGACGAGGCGCCTCTTGTCGATTGACCAGGACAGGGCGAGGATGACGCGAATTGCGTTCAGGGTCCGCTTCATCGCGCTCCCCCGCTCAGCGCGTACCGGGAGGACTGCGCCGTGTACATGCGCGCGTAGGTGCCACGGTGCGCGACGAGCTCGGCGTGCGAGCCGAGCTCCGTGATCCGGCCGCCATCCAGCACGGCGATCGTGTCGGCCCGCCGTACCGACGAGAAGCGGTGCGAGATGACGAGCGTCGTGATACCACGGGTGACTTCGAGGAAGTGTTCATAGAATTCAGCCTCGCCGCGGGCGTCCATCTGCGAGGTCGGCTCGTCGAGCACGAGTACCCGGCCGCCGTGCCGCACCGCGAACAGCGCGCGGGCGAGAGCGAGCCGCTGCCATTGCCCGCCGGAGAGGTCGGTGCCGCCGGGCAGCAGTCGTGACAGTGGCGTGTCGAGCCCGCGCGGCAGCGCATCGACGGCATCCCCGAGCCCAGCGTCGCGCAGTGCCCGGATCATCTCGGTATCGTCGCCGTCGCCACCGGACGCCTGCATCGCCACGTTCTGCCGCAGTGTCAGCTCGTAGCGGGCGTGGTCCTGGAACACGATCGCGACGTGCCGCTGCCACGCGAGCCGCTCGTCGGGCGTCAACTCAGCGCCGTCAACCGCGACCCGCCCGGCCGAGGGCGCGTAGAAGCCGGCCAGCAGTTTCACGAGTGTCGACTTCCCCGCGCCGTTCACTCCGACGATCGCTGTCGACTTCCCTGCTTCCAGCCGAAGCGACACGCCGCGCAGCACGTCGGTGCCGGGCTTGTAGCCGTAGACCACGTCGTCGAAGGTGATCTCGACCGGGCCCCCGTCACCCACCGCGGCCGGCGCGGCATCCGCCCGTTCCTGCGCCTCGGCGGCTGCGATCGGGCCGGTGCGCAGTGCCTGCTCCGTGGCGAGAATGGATTCCCACGCCAGCCGTCCGTACTGCATCTGAAGATCGGCCTCGGGGAAGAAGCTGCCGAACATCACGCACGCGAGCCCGGCCTGCAGCACGATCGCGATCGCCCCGGGCGAGACCCCGCCATGGCCGCCGACGGCGGTCAGCGCCACCGCCAGCAGGACGCTGGAGCCGACCATCGTCGCGATCGCGCAGTACAGCGCCGACGGGCCGTAGACGCGCCGCCTGGTGCGCCACAGCACCCGCAGATAGCGCATCGCCTCTGAGCGGTACCGCCGCTCGAGCCACCCGGTCAGGCGCAGCATCCGGATGTCCCTGGCCGAGAGCGGGTCGATCATGAGGTTGCGCAGGTACAGCGAGCGACGGCGGATCCGACTGAGGCGAACCGTGGTCGAGGACCATAGCGAAAAGGCATAAGTCTGGCAGAGCCGGTTCAGTAGCGCGATCGCCAGCCCCAGCACCGCGATCGGCACCGACGTGAGGACCGCCAGCAGCACCAGGATGCCCGCCAGCGCCGTGTACCTGGCGATCAGCGCGAGCGCCCCAGCGGAGGCACCGCCCGGCGTCCTCGCGCTCTGGTCGAGGGTCGAGTTCGCGTCGGCGACATGCTCGACGACCCCAGGCTGCTCGACCGCGCGCAGATTCGTCGCCGCACCCACAGAGTCGATCAGCCGCTGCGAGGCGAAGGCATCCACCCGCAATCGCACGCTCGAGGTCAGCGCGACCTGCAACGGCGCGGTCAGCTGCTGCACGACAAGCCCGACCGCCACCAGCACAACCCCGGCCACAAGCGACCCACCGTGCCCGGTCGCGGCCGACACGACCACCCCGCTGCCGAGGATCACGAACGGAATCGACAGGCCTGCGATCAGGTGCACTAACACCGTCACCGCGACGAGCCCCACCCCGGCATGGCGGAGCAGGAACAGCAGCTGCCCGGCCGCGCGCAGCCGATACGTCAACAAGGTCTTCACATGCACTCCCGTAGTCGACCTTTTGAGATGATCTGATCTCCGGATCGGCAGCTGCCAGTGCGAAACCCTACCGTGACGCGGGCTGTCGGCCAGGGCTTCGGCGTAGTCGGAAGGCGTCCGCTTCGTGACGGTTCGTTGGGTGGTGGGGGTGGGAGCAGGGCAGGCACGGGCTTCCAAGATCATGGAGTTCTCTACGCCCCGTGACCTGCCTGGGAGACCGTTCCTGCCGACGCATCACCGCTGATCCCGCCTGCCCTTGACCAGCTCCGCGAGCGACCCGGCGTCGGGCCCGGGGAGGTACCCGGCCTGCTGGAGCGGCTGGCTCAGGTGCCGGACCCGCGCGACCCGCGCGGCGTGCGGCACGCACTGGCGGTCGTCCTCGCCCTGACCGCGTGCGCGATGCTGGCGGGGGCGACTTCCCTGCCGGCGGTCGGCGAGTGGATCGCGGACGCACCGCCGCATGTGCTGGAACGGCTCGCTGCGCGGCCCGATCCGGTGCTGCCACGGCGGCTGTTGCCGGCGGACGCGACGGTCCGCCGACTGCTGGCCCGCATCGACGCGGACGCCCTGGACCGGGCGGTGGGCGGCCGACGCGCCGATCGCCGGCTCGTGCGCGCGGGACTGCGCGGCCTGTCCGTCGACGGCAAGTCCCCGCGCGGCGCGGCCAGGGCCCGGGGACGGAAGGTCCACCTGCTCGCGGCGGTGGAGCACACCACCGGGCTGGTCCTGGCCCAGCCCGCCGTCGGCGGGAAGACCGGTGAGACCACCTGCTTCCAGCCACTGCTGGATACCGTCGCCGGCCTCGCCGGGACGGTGGTCACCAGCGACGCCCTGCACACCCGGCGCGCGCACGCCGGCTACCTCCTGGGTCGCGCCGCCCACTGCATCGCGATCGTCAAGGGCAACCAGAAGAAGCCGCGCAAGCAGCTCAAGTCCCTTCCCGGGCAGGACAGCCCGCTCCAGAGCCGCACCCGCGGCACCGGCCACGGGCGTGCCGAGATCCGCCGGATCAAGGCCGCGACCGTGAACAACCCGCTCTTCCCCGGCGCCTGCCAGGCCGTCCAGATCAAGCGCCGCCGTACCGACCGCAAGACCGCCAGGACCACCATCGCCACCGTCTACGCGGTGACCAGCCTGACCGCCGAACAGGCCGGCGCCGCCCGGCTCGCGCAGCTGATCCGGGACCACTGGAAGACCGAAGCCCCGCACCACGTCCGCGACACGACCTTCGCCGAGGACGCCTCCCAGCTGCGGACCGGCAACGCGCCCCGCGCGATGGCGACCTGGCGCAACCTCGCCGTCGGCGCCCTGCGGCTGAGCGGCGTCACGAACATCGCGGCCGGTCTTCGCCACAACGCGCGCGACGCCCGCCGACCCCTCACGCTCCTCGGCCTCACATGATCACAAAACGAATGCCCTCCGACTACGCCGAAGCCCTGGGGGCCGCCCCGCTGCGTTTGCGCCTGATGCGCGAGGGATGTCCGTTGCCGTGCAGGTTGCTGATAACAGCGTGGTAACGCTTCCCGGGCCGCCCGCGAAAGGGTTGCGAAAGCGTTACCCGGACCTGTACGTTTTCGACAGCTCGATCCGGTAGGCGCTTCCGTAAATCCCTTACTCGTACGTATTCAGCGGGATAGTTGATCTTGGATGTTGGTCGGGCCGGGATTGTGCGGCCGGTTGGGTTTGTGAAGCGATGCGGCTTCCGACCGATGCGGGTATGTGAGGTGACCTCAGGCAGGTATGCGCCGTCCGCCCGCACGTCACCAGATTCCGTCCGGGATTGAAGGAGAGGTCTTTATGGAGTAGTTCGCGGTCCGCGTCGAGACCCGCATCGACAACAACGTCGGCGACATCCAGTACTCGCACGATTCCAATCGCGACCGCAGCGCCCACATTATCGCCGCCGGCTCCAATGCTGATGAGGCGCTCGACATGGCCACGGCCGCAGCCAACGCTGTCGAGTGCGTCTGGATCGACGCTGCAAGGCAGGCCGAATATGCTCATCCTCCGCACGTCGCCCACCTCATCGCGGCTCCTCGGGTACCTTCGCGAACCGGGCGTGTTCGATGACGAGGCAGTTGTCGAGATGTCATACCGCCTTGGTCTCGTTCTTGCGCCAGGAGAAAGACGATGAGCCGTGGAAAATACTGCTGATGGTGGGAGTGCGGAGACATGCCAGATTCGTATGTCGGCTGTCACCGGTCAGGAAAAGCCTGGCTTTCCAAGTCCTATCGGCTGGCTAACAACTGAAGGAGAAGCTCCAATGGATGCCAGTACGAGTAAAATCGAACCTGACAATGACTATCTGATTCGCTTTCTCAGCGACTGGAGTTACAGGACTGAGGCCTTTCGGATAACCGATAAAACCGTCGACGAGAACATCACAGATCCCGAGGCCATCCTGGAACTCGCCCACGGTGACAGGATATTTGCGGAATTGGTAGCTTATCTCGCGGCCTCGAAGAGAGTCGTGAGGAATATCGCTAAGCCATTGAGCCTCGGCATCGTCTTTGCCGTTTGGAAGGAGGCTCGGCGACTACAGCCGCGAACAGACCTGAATCCAGCAGGAGAGGACGCCCTCAGAGCAAAGGTTGCCGAGCTCAACTGGCTGTTCGAGGGCAGTCCGGTTTCCTGGACACTCTACGTGGTCGATGATGAATGCCCCGAAGGAAGTCTAGAAGTCGCTCGAGCAATCATCGAGGAGGAGGGATTTGGTTCAATCGAGCTGCTGCGCCTTCGCGATGCACTGCCATCCCCAAATATTCCACTGAAGAAGCTGAAAAGCGCCGAACTCTCTGTGAAAGGCGGTGCTGTCATACTTGGCCTGGAGCGGGCGGCCGCAGACAACCACGACTACGCCATGTTCACAGATTGCGACAACAGCAACAGCCTGGGGCAAATCGGGTTGCTTTTGCAGCCACTTTTGGCCGGCGACGTGAGAGTTGCAATCGGAGATCGCAGGTCAACGCGCGTTTCGCATTGGCAGGAGTCACGAGAGAGCGAGTCGACCGCCAACTACACACTGAAGCGTGTACGTCAGCTTCTTGAATTCGACCTGATACTGCGAGACGTGACATGTCCGTTCAAGATGTTCGAGCGGGAATACCTGATCGACATGCTAGAAGGGCTCGACGTATTCGACTTCTGCGTCGACTACGACATGTTGGGGTATGTGAAGAGCAAGGGAAGCGATCTTGCGATCGTTCCTATCGTGTCCCTTGACTCCGAAGCGGAGACGACTTGGATCGCCCTCAGTAATGCGAATGTCTGGTGGCAGAAACTGAAGGGGTTCGTCCACGTAGTCGAGAAATACGGGCTACCACACAACCGAAAAGGGGCCGAACTCGTCAGGAAGCACTTGGGATCTTTGGACAATGTCAAAGCAGTGCTCCGAGCAGGCGAACGGGGTGTCGTCCTTGGCGGACGGCAACTGAGCCCCGCAGAACAGCTCAAGATGAACGTAGACGAGGTTGATGACTGGTTGCAGTCCATTTTGGTTAGCGCATCGTGAGCGCGCGTCATGAGGCAGCCAACGTAAAGGACGATACCAATGGCATCGACGATGTACAGATCCTGCATGTGGCAAGTGAGCCGGCTTCAAGGGAAACAACCAGGTATAATGTAACTTATACTTCTCCGATATCTGAGCATGCACTGTCGGTGAATTGCATCGATCTTCCTGATCTGGCTGCCGTTATCCCATATTGTCGTGAGACTCGGACGATTTACCTTATTGAACAGGTTCGCCCGGCGCTCTTTGCGAAGCATGGCTGGAAGACTGATGTGGAACTTCCCGCCGGTTTCGTAGATCAAGGAGAGACACCCACAGAAGCTGCGGCGAGAGAGCTAGAAGAGGAGACCGGCTTCACATCTCTTCAAACGACGCCTCTGTGCGAGTTCGTAATATCCCCGGGCTTCACTGGTGAAAAGACGTCGTTATTCCTTGCATTGGTCGAACCGCAAATAAGTACCGGCTATTGGTTCAAGACGGTCGACGGAGAAATGTTGAAGATCCTCGAGGTGAAGCTGGAAGATGTTCCGGCGCTTCTTGAGAGAAATCAGATACATAACGCGCTGACCTGTCTCGCGATGAACTGGTGTTTGGCTCATGTAGAGGTCCTCGATGGAACCGATGTGCAGCGAGATGGGCAATTCTGACACCGGTCAGTTCCGGGACTTCCACGTCAACGATGGATCGGTTGAACGGTCGATGGCAGAGGCAAGAGGGGATTGATCCATGCAGGGCATGTCTGTCATCGTGCCGACTTACAACCGCGCGGAATTGCTGTCGAGCACACTCGAGAGTCTCCGCCTGCAGCGAACGGACGATGACGTTCGGTTTGAGGTGATCGTTTGCGATGATGGCTCGTCCGACAACACGCGCGAGATTGTCGACCGATACGCCGGGCAGCTCGATCTCAGGTATGCATGGCAACCAGATCGTGGCCATCGGGTGGCAGCGGCCCGTAACATGGGAATCGCTCTTGCCCAGTACTCGGTGATCGCCATGATTGACTGCGGAGCGTTAGCAAGTCCGTCGTTCGTTCAGCAGCACTACTTACTCCACCGACCTTTTGTTTCGGGGCTTGAAGCCTCCCCGCTCGCTGTCATTGGGAACACGCGCGGATATCGTCTCGATCTCGATGACTCAAGCGTCGGCGCCCAGGTGATCCTCCATAGCCCAGTCGACGTTGCACTCGAGCTGGCAGCGTCTGATCCGCGGTATGAGGATGACCGCACGCAAGATGCTGCCCGTATGAAGTTCGGCGATCTCTCCTGGCGGCAGTTCTGGACAACGAACGTCTCCGTTCCAACAACTGTTGTTCGGTCGGCGGGCGGATTCGACACCGCCTTTGAGGGCTGGGGTGGGGAGGACATCGAACTCGGCTTTCGGCTTGAACAACACGGCGCCCAGTTCGTCTGGGCGGAGGACGCTTGGGCACTCGAACTGCCGCAGCCCCGAGAGCACGGCGCCAACAGAGTCACGAACTACCGGAATCTGCGTCAGTTTCTGGTAAAGCATGAACACATCGACATCGAGCTGTATGTCGGCGCGAAAGAGTTGGGCAAGCCTTTCGCTGAGGTGCTAGAACGATTCAGGCATTGGCAAGGACACGAGGCCGAAGCCCACGCGCCTTGGTGGCCCATGGTGCGAGCGGATGTGGCGCGCGGGGTCGTCGAATTTGACGCGGTCGCAGCTCCCGCCACTCCATCGGTACAGATCGGGGAGGCGGTCACGACGCTCCCGGCAATCGGGATCCATACGCCATTCAGTGACGCGCAGTTTGCGCTCGCGAAGGTTGCGCCTCGAATTGCAGGACTTTGGGAGGATTGGGGCGAATTGCTGATGGTGGAGGCTCGCCGAATTGGCCGAGACGTCCATCTGCCGCCGACCGTTGGGCTTCGAGCACCGGCGCTAGACGAGGAACCACGGTAAGAACGTACGTAATACGAGGTGGGTGCGCTGGTGGCGGGTGCGCCCGGACCCGCGCAGCGTCTTGCCGTCCGCGGCCGGCACTCGCCGCGCCGGCGCCCGCTCGCGCGCACTCTTCGCCCGGCGGTGCGTCTCGCGTTCGGCCGCGACGTGCGCGGGGATCTTGGGCGTCCCGGCGCGTCCGAGCCGGTGGGTCGCGTAGCGTCCGACGGCTTCGAGCAGTGCGCCGGGATCGACGGCCGCGACCAGTGTGCGCACCCGCTTCTCGCTGGGCACGATGTGCCGGCCAGTTTGCCGGTCAGCGCCCGCTCGACGACCTGGTCGGCGGGTTTTCCGCGCAGGCGCGGGATGAGGGAACATGGGCGTGCGGGCACGAACCCTCCACGATCGATACGGTCTCAGCAACCTCCGATCCTGCGGATTCATGCCCGTACGTCAACTCGGATACTGACGGGCAGTCACAACGGGGAAAGCCACACCACACCAGTCCCAAGAGCGAGAACGCCGGGGCCCTGGGCCGTGTGCCGCCACTGCCACACCGCGATCCACGCCGGACGCATCTCCCAACCGCTCAAGGAATGACCTCTGGAGAGCGGGATGCCCGGAAACGGGCACGTTCCGTTCGGGAAGGGGCCGTCGGAAAAGGACCCGAACCACGGGCACCTCGCTGGCGGCCTACTTCACCCCACGTCCGAGGGCTGGCTGTATCTGGCCACGGTTATCGACCTGTGTACTCGTGAGGTGGTGGGCTGGTCGATGGCCGAACACATGGGCGCGAGCCTGGTGATCGATGCGGTCGGTATGGCGCACGCCGCCGGCCGCATCGAGGGCAACGCGATTTTCCAGACACCCGCGCAAGCACGCGTGAGGTGTGGTCAACCAATCGCCCTCGCGGCATGGATCAAACGTGTCGGAGATCCAGGGGTTACTTCAGTCCTCACCGGGTTCGATCTTGCCGCCGGGCATGTAGAAGGCATCCCGGCCGATGCTGCGGACGTTGAGCAGCCGACCGTTCCGGATGTGGATCCAGCTGACGGTTGTGAGCGTTCGCGGGGTCGTGGTGTTCACCGTGGCTGCTGGCCTCTCATTCCACAGGGTCGTTACGCCGGGCCGGACCGGTCGGCGTCAGGCGTTTGAGGATTCTCGTTGGGTGTCGACGTGTGTAGCGAGCGCTACACGGCGCAGTGAGGTTTTCTCAGCGGTGATCATTTCCGGATTTTGTTGAGGATGAGGGCGGCGCGTTCTCCGAGTGCGCGGATGCCTCTGATCAGGCTGTTCGTGGTGCGGGTGTCGGCTTGCAGGGCCTGTTCGGAGTGGCCTTTGGGGCGGCGGACCGGGACGTGGATGCCGATGCCGGCACCGATGTGGCCCTTGTCCGCGAGGGTCGGCAGGCCGTCGGCCGCTGCCTTGTGGAGCGCGGGGAGCGCGTGGATGCGGGCGGCGGTGATGTCGGGGGTGGAGCCGGGCTCGACGTCGGAGACCCACAGCGGGGTGCCGTCAGGGGCCGCGAGGAACCGCGCGTTGCCCCCGAACGCCTTGTGCTTCTGGCTGAACCACAGGTCGTTGCCGTTCTCCCGGACGCCGGCGAAGCGGTCCGTTTCGACGAGTGTGCCGTCGAGGATCACGTGGGACTGCCCTGGCGTCGGCAGCGGTGAAGGACCTCGTGCAGGTCGGGGGCCTGGTCGGCCAGGACGTCGATGCCTTCGTGGAGGTAGCGGTAGCCGGTGGCCTGGGAGACGCCGGCGTCGCGGGCCAGGCAGTGCACGCAGCCCCGCTCGCGGAACCAGCGCAGCACCAGCACGGCCTGCCGGAACGGCCCCGGCGCCCGCGAGCCCCCCGGAGTGCCGATCCCACGGCGGTGGGCGGCCGGCAGCCGGGCGAGGTACTCCACCACGTGGCGCGGGACGTCAAGCGTGGCAACATAGGTGACCAACGTGAAGCCTCTGGTGGTTGCGGACATGATCTTGTGGTGAGACCTGTCCTACCAGGGGATTCACGTCTGCTTGCACTCGGATTCGACCAATTCGACTCGCACCCGAGCCGGCGCTTCACACCACTTCGCGTAGATCATTTCGCTGAGAAAGCCTCAGCCGCTGCCGTGGCGTGATCTTACTTGGCTGCTGTGCATACAGCCACGCACGAAGACAGCATGAGGTCTGATAGTCGGGCAGAGGTCCTCAATCAGCCGAAGTGCCATAAATCAGTGGTCGAAGAATGGGCCTTTACGGACTCCCCGCCAGTCAGTACAGTGATGTACCGCTCACTAAGAGGCGCCGTACTTACGGGGAATAACAGGTGACAGATCGTCGTGCCGTCCTGCTCTGCGCAGGTCGGGGTACTCGTGCCCGCGGTATTACCGAAGGGCAACCCAAGTGCTTGATTCAGGTTGGCGGCAGGACGCTGCTCTCGCGGATGCTAAGTCAGCTCATTGCGAACGGTGTGGACGACGTGCATGTCGTCGTCGGGTACGAGGCTGATCAGATCTTGAAGGAGGTCGGAGATCGCGCGACTCTGCACTACTACGAGGGGTTCGAGCGCACCAACAACCTCTGGACTCTGGCGGCGAACGCTGACCTGCTGCGCGGGCGCGACTGCGCGGTCTTGTTCGGGGACGTCATCGTGTCCGACCAGGCCGTGGCGGATCTGTGGTCCGGGCTTCGCGGCGTAAATCTGCTGGTTGACCAGACCTCGAGGCTGGCCGGCACGATGCGGGTTAGGCGTGCGGGCGACGGCGTGGTCGAGATGGGCAACCACATCGCCCCGGCCGAGTCCGACGGGAACTACGTGGGTCTGATGACCGTCCGAGCGGGGGCGTCGGACGCGCTCGCCGATGCCGTGCGTGAGGAGATGCTCGCCGGTCGCGGGCAGGACGCCTACTTCACCACCGTCATCGAGGGGATCAGCGCGAGCGTGCCGGTCTCGTTCGTGGATGTGGCGAGCGGGTCCTGGGCCGAGATCGATGACGGGGACGATTACCTGCTGGCCAAGCAACGCTTCGAATAGCGCCAGGGGATTGACGAGGAACGGAATACACCAGAGGGGAGCAGGCACCGATGTGTGGGGTTGCAGGAGTCTTCGAGACTGACGGAAAGCCGTTCGAGGACATCGAACTACTCAGGGCGATGACAGACTGTCTCGTTCATCGCGGGCCTGATGAGACGGGCATGCATGTGAGCGGGACCGTGGGGTTCGGCTTTCAGCGTCTGAGCGTCATCGACGTTCCGCACGGGCACCAGCCGATGGTCGACGAGGCGACCGGCGTGGCCCTGGTCTTCAACGGCGAGGTCTACAACTACCGCGAACTGCGGGCCCGGTTAGAGGGGCTCGGCCGCCGGTTTCGCACCTCGAGCGACACCGAGTCGATCCTGCAGGGTTACCTCCAGTGGGGTGAGCGGGTCGTCGACGAGCTCGTGGGCATGTTCGCCTTCGCGATCCACGACCCTCGCGCCGAAACGCTGATACTCGCCCGGGACCGGCTCGGAATCAAGCCCCTGTACTGGGCGCGGCTGGGTTCTCAGATCGTCTTTGGTTCGGAGATGAAGTCGATCTTCGCGCATCCGGACTTCCACCGAGTTCCCGACCTCGACGGGATCTCGAGTTACTTGACGTTCCGCCAGCCTGTGTGGGGAGTGGGCTACTTCGAGGGCATGGAGAAGGTCCTGCCCGGCCACATGCTCACGATCAAGGGCGAGGAGGTGAGGGCCCGGCAGTACTGGAGTCTTCCCGTACCCGAAATCGACCACTCCCTCTCGGAGGCCGAATGGCTCGAGCGCGCGGACCATCTGCTGGAGAAGTCGATACGCAGGTGCATGGTCTCTGAGGTCCCGCTGGGCGCCTACCTCAGCGGCGGGCTCGATTCGAGCCTGATCGTCGCGATGATGGCCCGGATGAGCGATCAGCCGATCAAGACCTTCTCGGTGGGTTACGGCGACGGCGCCTATGACGAGGGGCGGTTCGCCGAAGCGGTCGCGAAGGAGGTCGGCACCGAGCACCAACACATCGTGGTCGGCCAACAGGAGTACCGCGAGGGCCTGATCCCGCTCATCCGGCAGCGTGACGCGCCGCTGGCGATCCCGCAGGAGATCGCGGTTCTCGAGCTCTCGAAACTGATGAAGCACGAGATCACGGTGGCCTTGTGCGGTGACGGCGCGGATGAGTTGTTCGGCGGTTACGGGCGGGTCATGCGCTCGCCGCTGGACTGGAAGAAGATCAGGGCCCTGCAGACGGTCCTGCCCGCAGCGGCCGCCGGACGGCTTGCCGCCGGGCACGGCCCGAGCCAGACGTCGATTCTCGCCAATCTCGATGTGCGCTCGCATCTCGACCATTTCTACCGGGTCTACAACTGGGTGCCGTTCGAGGAGAAGCACCAACTGTTCACCGCCGAAACCCGCGCCGCGCTCAACGGCGACCGCGCCACCCGAGAGCCGTTCGAGACCTCCTTCGCCCGCACCCGCGGCGGTGACCCGTACGACTCGGTGCTGCATGCCTTCCAGCATCTGCACATCGGCGCGATCCTCGACAAGGTCGACACGATCGGCATGGCAGCGAGTATCGAGGGACGAGTGCCGTTCGTGGACTCCGAGCTGATCGAGACCTTCGTGCGGATGCCGGTCAAGTACAAGATGCGCTGGAACAGCCGCTGGTCCCAGGCCCGGTCCCTTCTCACCCCCGCCTTCTCGGCTTCCGAGAGCCTGGACACCACCAAGACGCTGCTGCGCTCGTTGGCCGGGCGTTACCTGCCGCGCGAGCTGACGCAGCGAAAGAAGATGGGCTTTCCCACGCCGCTCGACGACTGGATGCGTGCCGGAATGCTCGATGAGGCCAAGGCAGTCCTGCTCGACCCCGCAGCCACGCGAAGGGGAATCTTCGATCCGCGCCGGATGGAGCGGTTTCTCTCGACCCCGCAGAATCTCGACCACGATTTCTACGGCAAGAAGGTCTGGATGTACATGAACGTCGAACTCTGGCTGCAGAACGTGGTCGACGCGTGATCTAGCGGAGCACGCGCGCCGATCCCGCCGCGCAGGCCAATCCGACCATTCTCTCCCCGCTGACAGACTGGGCGAATCTGTGCACCCTCACCGGAGTGGTGAGCGGTCTGCTCGGCATCCACTTCGCGGCCCAGCACAAGCTTCCTGCGGCTGCCGCGCTCGGGGTGATCGCCGTGATCCTGGACTGCTTCGACGGGCCGATCGCACGCAACACGAGGAACCGCGCCCCGCACCTGCCCGCGCTCGGTCTTCAACTCGATTCGCTGGCCGACGCGATCTGCAGCGGCGTCGGGCCGGCAGTGCTGGTCCCGGCGGTCGGCAAGTGGCATGCGCAAGTGCTGATTCCAGCCGGGCTGATCGTCGTCGCCGGGGTCACCCGGCTCGCCTACTTCAACATCCACGGCCTGTCCGGGGGCAAGCTCACCGCATTGCCGATCTTCTACAACCCCGTGGTCGTGGCCGTCGTGCTCGTCATCCCCTGGGAGGCGGCACCGGGAGCGGCGGTCGCGGGCGCCGTCGCGGCCGGATGCGCGGTCGCGATCCTCAACGTGGCCCCTTTCACGGTGCCCAGACTGCGCGGTCGCTACTTCCAGTGGTTCCTGGTGCTCTGCGTCGCACTGACCACCGTGTTGTTCATCTACGCCGCGAAAGGACTTGGATCATGACTCAGGCTTCGCCGGATGTCGCCCTCGCCGTGCTGCGGCGGCTGTCCGTACATGGCTTCGACTTCGCTACCGGTGTGCCCTGCTCGCTGCTCGGCGGCCTGTTCCGGTACCTGGAGTCGCCTGCGGTCACGGACGAACTGGGGTTCGAGTACGTCTGTGCGCCGCGGGAGGACACCGCGGTCGGAATCGCGGCCGGCGCCAGGCTCGGCGGTCGCAAGCCCGTCGTGCTCATGCAGAACTCGGGGCTCGGCTACAGCCTGAACTCCTTCACCTCGCTCACCCAGATCTACGGGCTCAACCCGCTGGTCATCATGAGCTGGCGCGGCTTCGACGGCACCGATGCGGTCGAGCACGACATCATCGGGCGCCAGTTGACCGCCATCCTCGACGCGGCCTGCTTCGGCCACGTGGTCCTGGACCCGGCCGACCCGGCCAAGGCGATCGACGAGGCGGCCGACCGCTACGACGACGGCAACCAGCCGGTTGCCGTCCTGATCACCTCGGGGGTCTGACGTGCAGTACGAGGACGTGTTCCGATCGGTGCTGCGCGCCTTTCCCACGGCAGCGGTGATCTCCACCTGCGGCCACATCTCACGCGACCTTTTCAACCACGACGACCGAGACGGCAACTTCTATCTCGTCGGATCGATGGGGATGGCCGCCCCCGTCGCGGTCGGGGTCGCCGCGGCCCGTCGCGACCAGTTGATCGTGGTGTTCGACGGGGACGGCTCGTTCGCGATGAACACCGGCGGGATGCTGAGTGTCGCGGCGTCCGGAGCCAAGATCCTTCATGTCGTCCTGGACAACGGAGTCCATGGCAGCACGGGCGGCCAGCGCACCATGTCGTTCCAGGACCCTGTCTCGGCTGCGCTCGCCTTCGGATATCGCCGGGCGGTGCTTGTCGACAGCCCTGACCACGACTGGTCCTCGCTCGACACGCTGCCCGCTTTCGCCTGGGCGAAGGTCGAGCCGCGCAACGCCCCCGTCGGCGGGCGCGTCGTGCACACTCCGCACGAGCTGCGCGACCGCTTCGCCCAATACCTCTCTGCCTGATTTCACATCCTGTTCAAGGAGAGCTTAGATGTCGCATGCCAAGTCCCTGCGTGCCTTGTTACACGGCTCTGAACTGACCAAGGCGGCCGGCGCACACAACCCGCTCACGGCGCAGCTGGTCGAACGCGCCGGCTTCGATGTCGTCTGGGCGAGCGGGCTCGAGATCTCTGCGTCCCTGGGCGTGCCCGACGCCAACATCCTGAGCATGAACGAGGTCCTCGCCGTCGCCCGCGCGATGGCCGAGAAGGTCACCATTCCGGTGCTCGCGGACTGCGACTCCGGCTTCGGCGGCATCGGTAACGTCGCCCACATGATCCGCAGCTACGAGGCGGCGGGCATCCAGGGCGTGTGCATCGAGGACAAGACGTTCCCGAAGCTCAACAGCTTCGTCTCGGGCAACCAGGCGCTGGTGCCGATCGAGGACTTCGCCGGAAAGATCGCGGCAGCCGTCGCGACCCGCGCCAGCGAGGATTTCGTGGTCGTCGCCCGCATCGAGGCGTTCATCTCCGGCTTCGGCCTGGAGGAGGCGCTGCGCCGTGCGCAGGCCTACGAACTCGCCGGGGCGGACGCGCTGCTGATCCACTCGAAGCAGAAGACTCCCGACGAGATCTTCTCGTTCTGCGACGCCTACGACGGCGCTCTGCCGATCGTTGTCGTCCCGACGACCTACAACAGCGTGACGATGGAGCAGTTGAAGGCCGGCGGGGCGGCGCTCGCGATCTACGCGAACCAGGGTTTGCGGGGCGCGATCAACTCCACCCTCCAGGTCTACAAGGCCATCCTGGCCGGCGGGTCGGCCGCCGCCGTCGAGGACCAGCTCGCTCCGCTGAGCGAGGTCTTCGGTCTGCAGGGGGTCGCCGCTCTCCTGGCCACGGAGGACCGGTTCGAGTCGATCGGCAAGGACATCGCCAAGCAGGTCCTCGAGGGTGGGGGAGAGGGGCGGGGGAAGGCCGATGTCCTCGGGCATTGAGACGAGCGCCGTGAAGTCGTGGGTCGGCGCGCATCTGGTCGGTGGGGTGCGCGTCGAGGACGGTGTGCTGCTGGAGAAGGTCAACCCGGCCCGTCCGGGAACCGTGCTCGGCCGGTTCCCCGTCGCGGGTCAGGAGACCGTCGAGCGTGCCGTGATGAGCGCGCACGGCCGGCTGGCGGCGTGGCGTGAGACGGGCCCGATCGCGCGCGCCGACCTGCTCCACGGGCTCGCGGCCCTGATGGAGCGCGATCGCGCCGAGCTGGCCGCGCTGATCACCACCGAGCATGGCAAGACCAGCGCGGAGGCGGCGGCGGAGGTCGCCAGGTCGATCGAGATCGTCCGGTTCGCGGCGGGTATGGGTCGGCGGCTGGGCGGCCGCACCCTGCCGTCCGACAGCCCGAACACGTGGAGTTCGACCAGCCGCCACCCGATCGGTGTGGTGGCGCTGATCACGCCGTGGAACTTCCCACTCGCCATCCCCGTCTGGAAGCTCGCTCCAGCGCTGGTGGCAGGCTGCACCGTGGTGATCAAGCCCTCGCCGCTGGCTCCGTTCACCGCGCAGCGGCTGGTGGAACTGGCCCATGAGGCGGGAGTTCCGCGCGAGGTGGTCAATCTCGTGCACGGCGGCGGCGAAGCCGGTACGGCTCTGGTCGAGCATCCGCTGGTGCGTGGAGTCTCGTTCACCGGCAGCGTCGAGGTGGGCCGGCACGTCCAGACGGTCGCGGCGGCCTCGTTCACCAGGACTCAGCTGGAGCTGGGCGGCAAGAACGCGGTCTTGGTGCTCCCGGATGCCGATTTGACGAAGGCGGCCGACGCGATCGCGCACGGCGCGTTCGGCCAGGCGGGCCAGCGTTGCTCGGCGACCAGCCGGGCGATCATCCACGAGGACGTGTTCGACGAGATGGTGCAGTTGCTCGCGGTCCGGGCGGGCGCGCTGCGGGTGGGCCCGCCCGATGACCCGGGTACCGACCTCGGCCCGCTGATCAACGACACGAGCCTCAAGCGCTGCCTCGACGCGGTCGCCGACGCCGTGCGCGACGGTGCCCGGCTGCGGGCCGGCGGAACGGCCGTCGAGACCGAGGATGGAGGCTATTTCATGGCGCCGACGGTGATCACCGACGTGGCGGCGGACGCCGCGCTGGCGACCACCGAGATCTTCGGTCCGGTGCTGGTGGCACTGCGCTGCCGGGACTTCGACGAGGCCTTGGCGATCAACAACTCCGTCCGCTACGGGATGTCGGCGACGTTGTTCACCGGCAGCCTGAAGCTGATCGGTCGCTTCCTGGCCGAGGCCGAGGCCGGCATGCTGCACGTCAACCGGCCGGGCGTCGGCGCGTTCCCGCACATGCCGCACATCGGGACGAAGGAGTCGCAGGCGGGGCCCGCGGAATGCTCGGATGACGCGTTTGAATTCTTTACCGAACTCAGGACGGCGACGATCGGTGTCGGCTGAGCATCCCGCCGGACCCACCAGTTCAGCGCTTGAGGCCCGTCGCGTATTGGAAGTGGGTCTCGGTCTCCTGCACGTCGAGCTCGATGCCGGCGGCGTCGGCGGCCGAGACCAGTTCCTCGCGACGGTAGAAGTTCTTGACGATCG
This sequence comes from Streptomyces sp. NPDC092296, assembly GCF_044755465.1. NCBI lineage: Bacteria > Bacillati > Actinomycetota > Actinomycetes > Kitasatosporales > Streptomycetaceae > Streptomyces > Streptomyces sp. NPDC092296. Next base: position 60,954 of record NZ_JBIVRB010000012.1, read on the forward strand.
TCGCGCTTCGCCCGCTGTTGAGCCGGCGCACCATCGTCTGCCCGGCCGAGCCCGCCACATGCGGCTCGTCCTTGGCAGCGGGCACATCGTCGACGAAGAACACCCGGCCTCCCGCGCGCAGCCATCCGGAGACCGACCGGAAGAAGCCTTCGAGCCTTTCCCGGGGGACGTGCGAGATCCAGAAGGTGAACACTACCGTGTCGAACCGCTGGTCGGTGTCCCAGACGAACAGGTCGGCGATCACGGTCCGGACGTTGCCCTGCCCGGCGACGGGGTTGTGCGCGAGCATCTGCGCGGATCCGTCGACCAGCAGCAGGCTGCGCACGCGAGGGGCGAGCCGGATGCTCCAGGTGCCGGTGCCCGGCGCGAGTTCGAGGACGTCCTGGCCCAGGTCGAGGGACTCCAATACGGCCCGGACCTGGTCCGCCTCGCGCAGCCATCGCTCGTTGGCGGCCGCGCCCTGGTCGAACGCCCCCCGCCGCAGCCACCAGTCGTCGTACTCCCCGGCACGACTGGAATAGTACGCCAGCTGTTCGGCGAGCTGGTCTTCGGTGACGGGATGGAACTGCTCAGCATCCGGTCGGTCGGGTTGCGTCGTCATAAAGCGCTGCCTCTCTCGAATGTAACACCACGAACTTGCCCGAAACTCGCGGCCTGAGCTTTAGGAGGATCGAGATGTGCGGTACTGTCGGACTTTTCACCGGCTGCGCGGCAGCAGCATTCTGCCCACTAAGTCAGCTGAACCGCAAGGCCGCCGGACCCGCCGGATCAGTGGCCGAGCTTCCCCCCTATCGAACCGCCTTTGCGAACTGGGACCGTAGGGCTTCCGTGCGCTCCAGTCCGCGCAGAATCCTGCCCGAGGACATCGGGGACCCGTTCCCCGTCGATTTGGTTCCCGTCGCGAAGCATGAGCTCGTCAAGGGTCTGCGGCCGGAATTCTTCCGCCGGTTGCTCACCCAGCAGTTGTACCGCTACCTGCACTTCACTGCGAAGCTGGAGTTCATGGTGGTGAACTATGTCGTGCTCGGTATTTCCCAGGGTAGCATCCAGGTGCCGATCCCGGATCAGATGCGCTTCGATGCGCTGAAGATCTACTGCGACGAGGCATACCACGGATATTTCTCGGTCGATCTGATGCGGCAGGTCCAGGAGCGCACCGGTATCGCACCGGCCGTTTCCGACGAGCCGCACTTCCTGCGCCGGCTCGCAGCGCTCAAGGCCCGGCATAAGCCCGACCAAGCCGGTTTCATCGATCTGTTGTTCACGATCGTCTCGGAAACGCTCATCACGGCATCGCTCACGGAGATATCCAAGTCCCGCGATGCGACGGAAGCCGTGGTCGACGTGCTCAACGACCACGCGCTCGACGAGGGCCGGCACCACGCCTACTTCGCGTCCTACCTCACCTACCTCTGGGCCAGTCTCGGCCGCGCGGAACGGACGTTCGCCGGGCGGCTGTTTCCCGAACTGATCGACATCTTCCTCGAACCGGACCTGCCGTCCATCGGGAGTGAACTGTGTGGCTACGGGCTCGGCGCCGACGAGGTGGCCCGCGTGCTCGCGGAGGTGTTCAGCTCGCAGGTCCAGGGGGACTACAAGCGGGCAACGGCCTCGAAGCTGCTCGGCTATCTCCAGGAGATCGAGGCCTTCGCCGAGCCCGGAGCCCGCGACGAGGCTCAAAGCCGCGGACTGCTGCCCGTCTGATGGGACTCCCGCGCAGCGAGCGCGACCACGACCTGACCGGCCCACCCGAGCACGGACGCGTCCGCGTGGCGGCGTCCGATGAGTTGGAGCCCGAGCGGGAGGCCCCCGGCGGCTCGCGGCAGCGGGAGACTGAGGCTTTTCCAACCTCAGCTTGACGTTGCCAGGTGAAGGGCGAGCACGGCCTTGACTAGCCTCGCGCTTTCATGAGGCGGGCTGTCCGGCAGGCGGTCAGATAAGCGAAAAGCGCCCCTGACCAGCGAGAATGAGGATTGCTGAGGTCCTTGTTCCCGCCCACTGTCGGAGGCACTTTCCAGGTGAAGCAGCCTACCGGGTCCTACCCGCATGTCCGTGTCCGGGACGACGGCCGAGCCGTGGTCTCGCAGGCTGGTTCGGTCCTGCTGGTCGAAACGGCCCGCAAGACCGGCCTTGACCGGGCCATCTCCGCAGCGCTCGCCCCCTGGAGCAAGCCGCGGGCCGTCCACGACCCGGGCAAGGTCCTCCTGGACCTCGCGCTGGCGGTCGCGCTCGGCGGGGACTGCCTCGCCGACGTCGCACTGCTGCGGTCCGAGCCGGCCGTGTTCGGACCGGTGGCCTCCGACCCGACGGTCTCCCGCCTGATCGACACCCTCGCCGCCGCCAGCGGGAAGGCACTGACCGCCATCCGGGCGGCTCGGGCCGAAGTCCGCGGTCACGTCTGGGAGTTGGCTGCAGGTCGGGCTCCGGACGCCGACGGGCAGGTGACCGTGGACCTGGACGGAGTGCTGGTCGTCGCGCACTCGGACAAGCAGGGCGCCGCCCCGACCTGGAAGAAGACTTACGGCCATCACCCGCTGATGGGGTTCGTCGACCACGGACCGGGCGGAACCGGCGAGGCCGTCGCGGCCCTGCTGAGGCCGGGCAACGCGGGCTCGAACACGGCCGCCGACCACATCAGTGCCGCCCGCCTCGCCCTGGCCCAGCTGCCGAAGAAGTACCGGCGTGGGCGGCAGACCCTCATCCGCTGCGATTCCGCAGGCAGCACTCACGAGTTCGTCGCCTGGCTCGCCCAGCGCGGGCGCTGGTTGTCCTACTCGGTCGGCATGGTGATCACCGAGGCCATCCACAGCCACGTCCTCAAGATCCCGGCATCGGCCTGGACCCCGGCCGTCGAGACGAACGGCGAGGTCCGCGAGGGCGCCTGGGTCGCCGAACTCGCCGGCGACGTCCTTCACGGCTGGCCCGAGGGCATGCGGCTGATCGTCCGCAAAGAACGGCCCCACCCCGGAGCCCAGTTGAGAATCACGGACGCCGACGGCATGCGGATCACCTGCTTCGCTACGAACACCCCTGACCGGCCGATCGCCGAGCTTGAGCTTCGCCACCGGCTGCGGGCCCGCGCGGAGGACCGCATCCGGGCCGCGCGTTCGACCGGCCTGCGCAACCTTCCCCTGCACGACACCGCGCAGAACGGCATCTGGCTGGAGATCGTGCAGATCGCTCTCGACCTGTTGGCCTGGATGCCCATGCTCGCCCTGACCGGCCAGGCAAGGCTCTGGGAACCGCGCCGGCTGCGGTTCCGCCTGTTCTCCGCGGCCGGCCAGCTCGTCACCACCGGTCGGCGCCGCATCCTCCGCCTCGCCCGCCACTGGCCCTGGGCCCACGAGATCACAGACGCCCTCGAACGGCTCACCCTTCTGCCGAACCCCGGCTGACCAGCGGATTCATCTGTCCCTACGAAGAGAGGACCCAACCCGGAGCAGTGGAACCCGGCGCTCACCCGACGCGACACTCGGGCCGCCAGCATGCCCGCCATCAGCCACAGAAAGCGAAACGGTCCACCGACTCCGTCGGCGGACCGTCATGCAAGATCGAGGCTAGTGCCGGATCAGGCAACGTTCGCCCTGTTGACGAGCTCGCGTAGGCGCTCATCGTGGGCGTGCTTGTTGCGCCAGATGATGTAGCGGCGGATCATGCTGCCCTGCTCCTTGTGGCTGGCGTGGTCGGTGCCGTCGAGGGTGAAGTAGCGCAGGGCGGTGAACTGGGCCTCGATCCGGTTCAGCCAGGAGGAGTTGGCCGGGGTGTAGGCGATCTCGACGTTGTTCGCCTCGGCCCGGTCCGCGACCCAGCGGCACCGCTTGGTGGTCAGGTGCGGCGAGTAGTTGTCACAGATGATCGCGATGCGCTTGGCGGCCGGGTGCAGGGAGCGCAGGTAGCGGCAGAACTCCAGGAATTTGCTCCGGTTCTTGGTCTTCTTGATGTGGCCGTAGAGCTGGTCCTTGCCCAGGTCGTAGGCGGCGAACAGGTGACGGACCCCGTGCGGGCGGGTGTAGGTGGCCCGTCGGCGCGGCCGCGGCTCGCGATCGGGGTCCTTGCCCTTGCCGCCGCGTTCGGCCCACTGGCGCCCGGGGTGGGGCGGATGCCGAGAGGTTGGGTCGGGGACGAGACGCCGTGCACCCTTGCAGGTGTCGGTTTTCCCGTCCCCGCCCGCCGAACCGGACATGCCCGTTGGCCGGGCATCCGGCTCTCCACGTGATCCGAGGAGTCAGGTGAGGTGTTCGCTGACCCGGCCGACGAAGGCCATGTCGTCGTGATCGGTCCAGCGGAAGCGTGCCCCGTTGGGATCGACCTCGTCGATGTTCCATGGCGTGCTGATCTGCGCTCCGCGGTAGCGGTAACGCTCGACCCGCATCTTCGCCGGGTTGCAGAGGACCATGCGGTCCTCTGCTATGCGGTCGGTCCCGTAGTAGCGCCGCCGTAGCTGCTTCCAGGTCAGGTGGGGGTGCTTGCGGCGAATCCACCGAAGCATCCTCCACCACGCGTACCAGCCGAGGTAGGAGAACGTCTTCTTCGATGCGCCGTACCGGAAGTAGGCCGTCCAGCCCCGCAGGACCGGGTTGATCTTCCGCAGTACCTCCGCCAACGAGAGCGAGGTCGTTCCCTGCCCCGTCAGCTTCTTGATCTTGTGCATCACCGATGCCAGCGACTGCTTTGCCGGAATGGTGAGCACGACGCGACGTCCGTCGCCACGGGTCTTGCTCTGGATGTGAAAGCCCAGGAAGACGAAGCCGTCGTCGATGTGGGTGATGTGAGTCTTCTCGACCGAGAGGGTCATCTTCATTCTGCTGGCCAGCAGTTCACCGATCTGCGACTTCAGTGCTTCCGCATCCGACCTGGTGCCGTGCACAAGCACGACGAAGTCGTCTGCGTATCGCACCAGCCGAAAGTTCGGCAGCCCCCTCTTGCGCCGATACTGCCTGCGCCAGCGCGGACTCATCTCCTCGTCCCAGAGCCTGGCGAAGTAGCGGTCCAGCACGGAGAGATAGATGTTGGCCAGCAGCGGGGAAGCGACCCCGCCCTGCGGAGTGCCGTTCAGGCTCTCCGCGAAGCCACCGTGCAACTCGATGACCCCGGACCGCAGAAACGCGCGGACCAGGCGCAGGACCTTCCGGTCCTTGAGGCGGTCTCCCACCAAGTCCATCAGGACGTGATGGTCGACGTTGTCGAAGCACGCGGTGATATCCCCTTCCACCACCCACTCGTAGGTGAGGCTGGTGAGCCGGTGGATCTCGGCGATGGCATCCTGGGCCCGACGTCCGGGCCGATACCCGTACGAAGACGGGTAGAAGTCGACCTCGAAAATCGGCTCCAGGACCAGTTTGAGGGCCATCTGTGCGACGCGGTCGCGCAGCGTGGGGATCCCCAGATGACGGACCTTGCCGCCCTTCTTAGGGATCACCGCCTGCTTGACCGGCAGCGCAGTGAAGGACCCGTCCTTCAGCGAGGAACGCAGTTCCTCAAGGAACGGGATCACTCCGTGGTCCTCGACATGATGACGCGTCACCGCATCCACGCCTGCTGTCCTGGCGCCCCGATTGCCCGACACCCGCTCCCAGGCCACCAACAGGGTGGACCGGTCGCAGATCAAGTTGAACACGTCGCCGAACCGGCGTTCCGGATCGGCCCTTGCCCATCGGTGCAGCTTGAGCTGGTGGTCGAGTACCCATCGCTCGGCCGCGAAGATGCTCGGCCAAGCAGTCGACGGTGCGTCGCTATTCAACAACGCTCCTCCCCGACAACAACCCACCTGCTATCACGCTGTCGCCCTTCCCCATGCGGCCGGCTTTCCCGTCCTCGGAGTACTACGGCGACTCCGCCACGATCCAGTGCCATCAGTGAGCGTCGCACCTGCCCGCCGCCCGGCTGGCTGCCAGGCGGGGAGGGCGACACCAGATCGCTTCCCACGTTCACTGAGGATCTCTGCGACGGCTTCGGTGCCCAGCTCTACCCCGGCGGCATCACCACGGACCGCACATCGCAGTCTTGGTCCGGGCCCTTGACCGTCCAGCCAGCGGACGACCGAGGAGGAGAGGCCATCGGACAGAGCACTCTCCAGTACCGCAAAGCGACCCATCCACCAGATTCGGCAGGTCGCTGACGACTCACGGGGCTTCAACCACTGGTTCAGTTTCCTTACACCCATTCCGTCTTCGCTTGCGGGCACGAACCGTCTGGTGGTGTCGGTCCGCCCCTACGTTGTCGAGGCTGCTTCCGGCCTCACCCCCAACCTGGGGATCAGCCTGCCTCCAGCTTCAACCGGTCACTGCGATGACCGGCGGCGGGCTCCTCCTCCCGCACGATTCCTCAGCGCCTCGTGGCGCACGCCCGAACTCGTCTATGCAGAAGATGACTTCGGGCTCGCTCTCTTCGGGGACCACCTCGCCGTCGGCGATCGCGTACAGCTGCTCGACCCGGGCCTTCTTGGCGGCGTAGTCGGGGTCGTTCGAGGTCTTCCAGGTCTTCACGCGTTGAAAGGAGACGCCCCCCTCGCGGAGCAGGATGCGAAGGCCCTCGTGGCTGATGTCGTCGACCACCCCCTCGGCGACCAGGAAGTCGGCCAGCTTGGCCAGGCTCCAGGTCGAGAAGGGCAGGCCGTGCTCGGCCGGCTTGGACTTGGCGATCTTCTTGATCTCGCGGCGCTCGGGCAGCGTGAATGTTCTCGGCCGCCCGCCCTTGTACTTGGGGTAGAGCGAGTCGAAGCCGTCGGCGTTGAAGTTGTGGAGCACGTCCCGGACCCGGTCCGCGCTGGTGAATGTCACCTCGGCGATCTTCGCGATGGGCATGCCCTGTGCGGACAGCAGCACCATCTGGGCCCGCCGCCAGGTCACCACCGATCCGCTGCCCCGGCGGATGATCCGCAGTAGGCGTCGCCCCTCGTCGTCATCGATCTCACGGACTCGCACGCGCTCAGCCACGTGATCATTCTGGCGGTCCAGTGCCGCCCGGCACAGCAGCTGAGCGGCATGTCACAACAGGGCGAACGTTGCCTGATGCGGCACTAGATCATCTGCCCTGGTCATGCGGCATGTCGGTACTCGTGGAGGGTTCTTTGAATCAGTTCCGTCGGCGGGCCTTCAGGCCCCTCGGCGTGTTTGGCTCGCGGATCGGGTAGAGGGAGTGGGCAGAGGGGGGCCGCTTGGCCGGGAGATCGGTGCGGTCGATGTCCGTTGGGGAAGGTCTCGAATGCGCGGAGGGCATGGAGGAGGTGCCTGTGGTTCCAGATGCGGGTGGTCCAGGAGCTCGCGTTGGCACGCAGGCGCGCACGGTGCTGGGACAACGTCCTCGCGGAGTCGTTCTTCGCGACCTTGAAGCGCGAGTTGGTCGATGACCGGCCCTGGCCCGACCGGGCGGCGGCCCACTCGGCGATCTTCGAGTGAATCGAGGGCTGGTACAACATATGCAGGCCGCACAGCAGCCTCGGCTACCGCGCTCCCGCCGGGTTCGAGACCGCCCTCGCAGCTTCACCAACACACTGAACGAGTCCGTCAAAGCGGAACAAGCTCAAACTGCGGGGGTGCCGTGTGGCTGACAGGTTCTGGGAGTTCACGGGCGACGGACCGGTAGCGGAGCGGCCGCTCGGCCGAGCGGCCTTCCTGTTGGTGCCGGGCCGACCGGACGGCGGGGAGATGCTCGCTGGTACCGACAGCGGCGGATTGGTGAGGGTGCCGGGTATGTCCCCGGAGTCCGTGACCCGGCCGCTGGCGCTCTCCCGAGACGGTGCCCGGGTGGTGTTGTGCACCGGCCGCATCGACCGCCCGGAGCGCCAACTGGTGGTGCGCACGCTGGCCACCGGTGAACAGCGCGTCTTCGACGCGCTGGCCGACGGGACGGCCCGGTACGCGGCTCTCTCGCCGGACGGCGGGCGGCTGGCGGTGCTCTCCGACGACGCGTCGGAGGTGCATGCCTCGGTGACCGTTACCGACCTGGCGGGCGGTGCGGTACGACGGCTGTGGTTGGCGGAGGGCGAAGCGTCGGCGGAAGGTGCGGTGAGCTGGTCTCCGGACGGGCGGCTGCTTGCGGTGACGTACCTGGCCGACGGGGAGTTCGCCGCCACGGCCATACTGGAGGTCGCCGATGGCAGACAACTAGCCTTTTACGATGAGCTGTTGACGTTGGGAAGCGCAAACGGGTCGTGGTCAGACGACCGGGAACTGGTGCTGGTGGAGGAGGACCCGGAGGAGGATGTGCCGCCGCTGTTCGTGCGGGACGTGCTCTCGGGTGGGACGGTGCGCCACGATTGGAATTCGGAGCAGCGGGGCGGCGTGCTGGCGGTGTGGGACGGGCGGCTGGTGCACGACAAGCCGGGTGTGGGGCTGTGCACCACTGCGTTCGACGGGTCGGATCCGCGCCCGCTGCTGCGGATTGACACGACGGGTTGGGGGATCTGGTTCTTCGACCTTGCCCCTGGGGCATTGACCACCTTTCCCGGCTGACCCACTGAGGTTTTCTCAGCGGTGATCACTTCCAGATTCTGTTGAGTACGAGGGCGGCGCGGGCGGTGTCGCCGATCCGGCTGGGGCTGAGCGTGACGTGCTGGAGGGTGCGCCGGCGTTGCTTGAGCTCGGCGGCGGTCCGCTCGCCCAGGGCGCGCACGTGCCGCGGCAGAGCGTTGAACATGCGGGTGTCGACGTGAAGTGCCTGTTCTGACTTGCCTTTTGGGCGTCGGACGGGGATGGGGATGCCGATGCCCGCACCGATGTAGCCCTTGTCCGCGAGGGTGGGCAGGCCGTCGGCCGCGGCTTTGCAGAGCGCGGGGAGGGCGTGGATGCGGGCGGTGGTGATGTCGGGGGTGGAACCCGGCTCGACGTCGGAGACCCGCAGCGGGGTGCCGTCCGGGGCCGACAGGAACTGGATGTTGCCTCCGAACGCCTTGTGCTTCTGGCTGGACAAGTGGTCGCTGCCGTTCTCGCGGACGCCTGCGAGGCGGTCCGACTCGATCGGGGTGCCGTCGAGGATCACGTGCGTCATGCCCTCGCGCTGGCACCGGTTCAGGACTTCGGGCAGGTCGGGGGCCTGGTCGGCGAGGACGGCGATGCCCTCGTGGAGGTAGCGGTAGCCGGTGGCCTGGGAGACGCCGGCGTCGCGGGCCGGGCGGTGCACGCAGCCCCGTTCGCGGAACCAGCGCGGCACCAGGACAGCCTGCCGGAACGGCCCGAGCGCCCGCGGGCCCTTCGGGGTGCCCATCAGGCGCCGGTGGGCGGCCAGCAGGCGGGCGGGGAACTCGACGGTGTGGCGCGGGACGTCGAGCGTGGCAGCATAGGTGACCAACGTGAAGCCTCTGGGTCAGCGGACGATCTTGTGAGAGAGACCCGTCCTGCCAGGGGCTTCACGTCTGTCTGCAACCCGGGCCTCGCCCGCCCACCCCGGCACAGCCGAGCAGCCTGCCGCGCAGAGATCATTTCGCTGAGAAAACCTCAATGGACAGCGTCCTTCCAGAGGGCGAGGCCCTGATCAGGGGTGTCCGTCAAAATGGATCAGACCCAACCGTTTAGGTGAGGTCCTGCCGTCCATGAACGGCCTGAAACGTTTCCGCCGCGGTGAACGCGTTGGCGATCGGCGCGATGAGCGAGGCGAGGCGTAGGGCACCCGCGTTGCCGATCGGCGCCCACAGCACGGCGCAGTGCTCGTCTGTTTCCACCTCGATGCGCTCGCGTGCCGCACTGCCGGCGTCGGTGACCATGGCGTTGGAGTCGAGCCAGCCGCGCGCGACGAGACGTGCCGTCGCCGCGGCCCACTCCTCGTCGTCCCACTGGCGGGTCGCCCGCGCAACGGCTGTCGGGAGGCGGCCCGTTGCGGTGTGCAGCACGAGGCAGTCGCACGGCCCGAGGCCGTTGTCGGCGAGCACGACGAGATGGGCGTCGCCGCGCCACTCGCGCGCCACGGTGATCTGCTGCCACAGTGCGACGAGAGGATCGGGTGGGAGCGCGACCGAGGTGTTGGCGGCGGCCAGCACCTTGCCGGCGTAGTCGGCACCGGCGACGACCGGGCCGATCAGCGCCTGTGCCTCGGCGAGCTGGTCGTCCGTGAGATGCACGTTGACACGCCGCATCGCCCGTCCGGCGGCCAGGAAGCGGGCGGCCTGCCAGCGCTCGGGCGGCGCGGCGTCCCACACGCCCGCCATAGCCCGAACTGCCCGCGGGCTGAAGTTGTAGAAGGCCGCGAGCGTGACCTGCCACGGAACCGCGCCCAGCGCGGCCGACCGGAAGGCCAGATACGCCGGCCCGCGGTCGGTCACGCCGAGCTCGGCCGCCTCCTGGGCGCTCTCGGGGGCGAGATAGATGAACAGGTGGGCGGCACTGATGGCGCGGCTGACGTCGCGGACGGCGTCCAGGTCCATCGGGCCGTCGCCGGGGCGGGCGGAGTCGGGAAGGTCTTCGAGGTGCATCGCGGTTGTTCCTCCGGTGAGTCGGGCGGCGCTGTCAGGCGGGTGTTTCGGCAGTGCTGATCAATACCGTGCGTCCGAGGGCGTGACCGGCCATGGTGAAGCCCTGGCCGGCCGGGGTGGCGTCGGCCGGGACGCCTATGGAGGTGATGTCGAGGGCGTGCACCGCGATGAAGCAACGGTGCGGGCCGTGTCCGGCTGGTGGGGCGGCGCCGATGTAGCGGGCTGCGCTGGCACCGATGGGCAGCTGATAGGCACCCTCGGGTAGTTCGGTGACGTGACGGGGATGTCGGCGACCGCCCGGTGCGCCGTACGGTGCGCCGTCCGGGCGCCGCTCCAGGACGGCCGCGGGGACATGTCCTTCCCGCCGGGCAGGCGGGAGGCGTGCTGCTCGGGCGGCGCGGAGGCGCCGAAACGGCGCCATCGCCGGTGGCTCCCGCCCGGCTGACCGACGATGCAGGCCAGGCCACCTGATCGCCGAGGCGGGCTTAGCCGTCGGTCTGCGGCCGGGCGTGGTGAACGTCGTCACCGCTGGCCGCGAGGCCTCCGAGTCGTTGGCACCCGATCCGCGCGTGGGCGAGATCAGCTTCTCTGGGTCGACTACGTCCGGGCACCGGGACTGCCCTGATCGCCGGCGAGCGGATCGCCCGCTGCACCTGGAACTCGGTGGAAGCCCGCTGCGGTCATCCTCGACGACGCAGACATCGAGACGGCAGCCGCGACCCGCCGGCGTGGTGAAGCGTATGGCGGCCTTCCTGATCGCGGGCGTGCGCCTCGGTACACGGCGGCCCGCCGTCGACGCCAAGGTGTCCTCCCTCGACGTGGTCGAGGCGCACCGCCACTTCGAGAAGCGGCCGCACGCCGGGAAGGAGATCGGCGTGACGGTCTCCTGATGCCGCGACGGCTCAGGACGTGGCGGATACCAGGCCGATCCGGTAGGCGAGGACGACGACCTGGACGCGGTCGCGCAGGTCGAGTTTGGTCAGGATCCGCGACACATAGGTCTTCACCGTCTCGGGCGTGATGAACATCGCCGCAGCGATCTCCGCGTTCGACAGCCCCTCGGCGATCAATCGGAGCGCCTCCAGTTCGCGGCCGGTCAGCGCGCTCATGACTTCCTCCCTGGCCGGCCGGGAGACGTCCGCCGGGCGCAGTCGTTCGGCGAAATGGCCGATGAGGTGGCGGGTGACGGCCGGTGTCAGCAGTGCCTCGCCCCGGGCGACCGTCCGGATCCCGGCCACCAGCTCCGCAGGGGGCGAGTCCTTGAGGAGGAAGCCGCTCGCTCCGGCCCGGAACGCGTCGTAGACGTAGGCGTCGACGTTGAAGGTGGTCACGACCAGCACCTTCGGTGGTGCCACGACGCCGGGGCCGGCCAGTCGGCGGGTCGCCTCGATGCCGTCGAGCAGGGGCATCCGGATGTCCATCACGACCACGTCGGGGCGCAGTCGCCGCGCGGCTTCGACTGCGGCGTGCCCGTTCTCGGCCTCCCCGACCACTTCCAGGTCGGGCTGGGAGGAGAAGATGGTGACATAGCCGGTGCGCACCAATGCCTGGTCGTCGCAGACGAGTACGCGGATCGGCGGTGGTGCATCGCTCACGGGTCACTCCTGCGCGGGCTGGGTGGGGATCAGGGCACGGACACGGAACCCGCCGTACGGCCGGGGTCCTGCCACCAGTTCACCATCGAGCATCCGCACCCGTTCACGCAGCCCGGCCAGTCCTCGTCCGCCATCACGGTCCACCTTTCGGGCGGCGGATGCGGTCGCTGAGGAGGGTGCGGGTCCTTCGGTGGCCACCTCGATCTCGAGGTGGTCGTCGCCGTGCTGGACCAGGACCTGTGTCCGCTGCCCGGACGCGTGCTTCATCGCGTTGGTGAGCGCCTCCTGCACCACACGGTACGCGGCCAGTTCCACGTCCACGCTCTGCGCCCGCCACTCGCCGCGCTCGGTGAACTCGACAGGCTGGCCCGACATGCGGGCCTGCGCCACCAGGTCCCCCACCTTGCCCAGGGTGGGTGCCCGGTCCGCAGCGGCGGAGGCGGACTGACCGGTCGCCTCCAGTACGCCGAGCAGGTAACGCAGCTCGGTGAGTGCCCGGCGACCGGTGTCGCTGACAGCTGTCAGATTGTCACCGGCGCGTTCCGGCGCGGACGTGAGCAGGAAGTGCGCCGCGTCGGCCTGGACCACCATGGCCGTCACATGGTGGGTCACCACGTCGTGCAGTTCGCGTGCGATGCGTGCGCGCTCGGCGGCCGCGGCCACCCCGGCGGCCAGCCGCCGCCGCTCGGCCTCCTCCGCCCGGCGCCTGCGTACGGCACCGCCCACCAGCCAGATCCCGGCCAGAACCAGAAAGAACGCGAGGTAGTCCGGGATCCGCTGCGGTGAGCCGAGGCGGTGCAGGACGACCGCCAGCACGACGTAGCCCGCGCTCGCCGCGGCGGCGAGCGTGCGACGCAAGGAGGTCTGGTGGGCTCCGGCGGAGTACAGGGCCGCATAGAGTCCGACGCTCCCGAACGTCGCCGAACAGCCCAGGGCCTGATGCACCGCGAAGCAGCAGCCGACGAGGGCCAGGCAGACGGCGGGCCATCGGGTGCGTACCGCCAGCGGCAGCGTCTGCCCCAGGGTCAGCCCGAGGCTCACCAGGCTTGACCGGTGACCGGACAGGTCGCCGATCTGCGCCCCGACCTGCGAAAGGGTCGGTACGAAGGCCAGCATGGTGAGAGCCAACGCCACAACAGCGTCCCAGGTGCCTTGCTGCTGTCCCGCCAGCCAACCCGGCCTCCGCAGCAGCGGTGGTCTCCGGGACCACCTGCGCATCATCACTTCCGTCTCCGTTCCGTTCCGGTCAGCCGGGGGCGGTCCCGCGTACAGAGCTCAGCGGGCGGCGCGCTGACGGGGCAGCAGACCGCCCCGCCGGTGGGCGAGGACGAACATCGGGACCACCAGCGCCGCACCGATGAGGACGGTAACGATCGATGCCTCCAGACTGAAAGTGCCGCCGGTCAGCAGGCTTGAACCGCTGGCGTGCATGGACAGCAGGCCCTTGGCGGTGTCGCCCGAGACCGGGATGCCGAGCAGCTGCTCGGTGGCGTTCCAGGTGAAGTGCAGACCTACGGCGAACCAGATGCTGCGCCGCCACAGGAACGCCGCTCCCAGCAGTGTGCCCGCCTCGATGGCGATCGCCAGTGTGCTCCACGCGGTGGCACCGGGGTTGGCCAGGTGCGCGGCGCCGAAGAACAGCGCGGTGATCCCGACAGCGGCACGGCTGCCGAACAGCCGTTCCAGGGCCTGCAAGGCCAGGCCGCGGAACATCAGCTCCTCGGTGACCGCCGCGCTCGCCGACACGGCGACCGCGGACGCCACGACGTGCCAGAAACCGTTTCCGCCCCAGGAGAACGAGTAGCCTCCGAGCGCCGTGACCAACAGGGCGGACACGAGGATGAAGCCCAGGCCGATCCCGCCGCCGAGCAAAGCTTCCCGCATGGCCCCGCGCCGGGCGATCTCCGGCACCGGCCGTCGCGCGACGAAGCGCATGACCGCCCAGTAGACAGCCACCGCAACGGCCGTTCCCAGCACCGGCACCGGTCCGGGGCCGGTCGTGGTCAGAGCCGAGACCGCGCCGACGCCGACGATTCCGATCAGCATCCAGCCGAGCGGAGAGCGGCAGATCCGGCCGATGCGGCCGACGTTCGGACCGGTGGCATCGCTCGGACCGGCGACGTCCGCAAGCCGGTCGTGGCCGGCCTCGTGGTGCGTGACGGATGACATGTCCATCGTGGCCTCCCCTTGGTAGTCGGCCGCCCAGGCGGCGGCCCGACTACCACGCTAGGAGCACCGCGGCATCCGCGATTCACCCGCGAGCGGACGGCGCCGGTAGCTCTCACGGGGGATGCGCTCGGCGGTGCGGTGCCCTCCTGGCGGGCCCTGCCGCCCGATGCGCATCGACCGATGCAGCCCGACCCGCCTGGCGGGCGTTCCCTGACGTCCTGTGAGCCCTCGTACGCGACCAGCGCACCTGCACCACGGAGCCGCCCCAGCCCGGGGGTGGCCGGCCGCCCTCCGGAGCGGTCGAGGATCGCGACGGCTCGTACGCGGTCCGCCGGCGCGAGATTGGGCGGTTGGCAGGATGTGCGGCGGTCGGGGGCCAACTGGGGGCCACATGTCCTGCGCGCGCGTGCGTGGCATTGCCCTTGCCGATTACCTCATCCACGCTGGTCAGGCCGCATGTCGGCACTCGTGGAGGGTGCCGCCGAGTCGTGCTCACTGGCCTATGTCCGGATGGGCGATCCGGTCTGGGTCCTCGGACAGACCCTGGTGCGGCCTATGCTCGTTGTAGAATCTCTCGAACTGGCGCAGGGCGAGGAGGAGATGGCGCTGGTTCCAGATCACCGTGCGGTCCAGCAGTTCTCGCTTCCAGGTCTGCACCCACCGCTCCGTGATCGAGTTCATCCTCGGTATCCGGACGCCGCTGAGCGCGACCTCGATACACGCGTCCTTGAGCCCCTCGTCAAACAACTGCGGGAACTCCCCATCCCGGTCCCTGATCGGCTAGCGCGTAGCGCGCCCGGCAGCCGGCGTCTTTGAGGTCCATGACAGGATTCTTCGCGGCCTGGACCACCCAGGACGCTGTCGGGTGCGTGGCTGCCCCAGGATACGGATCCGTCGGTTCGCGTGCTCGATCACCGCGAACGCGTAGAGCCTCGCCCCGGACAGTGTGACGGCCTTGAAGAAGTCACAGGCCAGTAGGGCGTCGGCCTGGGAACGCAGGAAGTCCGCCCAGGTGGTCGAGGCCCGCTCGGGTGCCGGGTCGAGGCCGGCCTCCTTCAAGATTTCCCAGACCGGGGATGCTGCCACCTCCCCGCCGAGCACGAGCAGCTCTCCAGGCAGGCGCCGATAGCCCCAGCTTGGATTTTCCCTGGCCAAGTCAGGACTTCTGAAAGAGGGTGGGCCTCAAGCAGTTCCTCGATCCGCCCCGCCAGTGGATTCCGCTGGTCAAGCACGGCGGCAAGCGAGGCTGCGAGGCTTGGGACGATCGGTGCGGCCGCCGCGGTCCCCGGAACGGTGATGGTCTGCTCGTCCAGGGCGGCGAAGATCTCCTCGGCCACCCGCTCGGCCACCCTGGGTGCCTTCGGTCGCAGCTGCGTGACCAGCCGCCGTCGGCCGACCTTGCGTATCTGGGCCGGAGATCCGAACCGTTCCAGCAGCGTCAGGACGGCCGGATGCTGCAACTGCGGGCCCAGCACTCGCTCCAGCGGGGGGTGGATCTGGGCGAGCGGCCGTGCAGCTGGTTCGCGACCTGGGTGGCTTCGCCGGCCAGGTCGTTGTCGAAGCCGACGATCATCTCCAGCTTGGCGATCGTCTCGTCCTTGCCGCCGATCGCCCGGAGTGTGTGCGGCATGGCGTGAGCCGCGTCCGCGATGAGGAACGCGTCCCTCGCGTCCGTCTTTGCCTCACCCGGATACAAGTCGGCGATCCGCCACACCGTCAGCCCCGGCAGATGGGCGACCGGGCAGCCCGTGTCCTTCGCGACCGCCAGCGGCAGGACTCAGATCGAGACCGGCTGATCGACCACGACCAGCACCGTTCCATGCTTGGCTTCAGCTTGGCGAACAGCTCACGGAGCTTGGGCTCGGTGGTGGACAGCCGCTTGTCGAACGCCTTCTTCCCCGCCGGGGTGATGGCGGTGGCGTGGTGTTCGCCCTTGCCGACGTCCAGGCCGAAGAAGACGTCGATGTCACCGGTGTCGATCACGTGCAGGCCCCTCCATCACCGCTTTCGTCCGGCCTTGCCAGGGCACCGAGCTGCAACATCCCACGTTACGGAGAGCTCTTCCGGCTCGGGTGAAGTAAGAGCCGTTGAGGAGCCCGGGGCCGACGCGGCGTTCCGCATCCGGCCGGGCGTCCCGCCCGCTAGCCTGGCGCTCCGCGTGCCGCAGGGCACACACGCGGGCGGCACGGTGCTGTCGCCGCGCGTGGGACGGCCAGGGGGTCTTGCATAGCGAAGCTGCACATACCCGCGGTGTACTGGAACGTCGAGGAGTCGGCGCGGCTGCTCCGGGCCTACTTCACCCAGCGGCGTGCCAGGGGCGATCTCGCCTACTCCGGCGCCCACTTCGAGCGGCTCGCCGACGGTGGTGACCGGCCGGAGGTTGCCAACCGGTTCGACGCCGACGACCTGGTCGCCGTCACCATGCTCAGCGTCTCGGCCGCCCCGCACGGCGCCATCGACCTGCTGACCGATCCCGAGGGTCACTGGCAGCGGCTGCTGTCGGCCATCCCCCGGGACGCCCGGCTGGAGGACTCGGCCAGTGACCGGCTGATCGCGCGGGGCGGCCCGGCCTTGGAGTTGTGGGAGCGGTTGGTCAACCCGGCCGGGACGTACCCGACGAGCCCGGACGGCATCGGACCCGTCGTCGCCGGCAAGCTCATGGCCCGCAAGCGACCGCACCTGATCCCTGTCTACGACCGGCGCGTCAAGGCCCTGTTCCGGCGGCCCGCGGTCGACCACACCTTCTGGGCGTCGCTGGCCGATGCGCTGCGCGCCGACGGTGGCGCCCTGCGCGAGCAGCTGGCGCTGCTGCGGGCCAAGGCCGGGACCGGTGAGGACATCGGCATCCTGCGTGTCTTGGACGTCATCGCCTGGATGCACCAGGGAGAACTCGAACAGGCCTGAGCGGCGCAATCCCCTCGGAAGGCGGGGAGCCGGGCGCGCCGACCGCCCCCGAGGGCTCAGTCGTGAGTGCTGGTCAGCGTCAATGGTCGCAGCCGGCCCCACGGTCCAGCGCACCTGACCCCTGCCCGGCCGCCCACCGAAAATCGCCGGGCCTGCACCCCGTCGGGCCTGGCGCGGTCCGCCGGTGTACACCCTCCAGGAACCAGCCCTCTTCCAGCGACTCCGGCGCGCTGAGCGGATCCTGATCTCAGGCGCGGGGGGCGGCTTCGACGGGTACGCCGGACTGCCGCTGGCCCTCGCCCTGCGCAGCGCGGGCAAGCAAGTGCAACTGGCGAACCTGTCCTTCGACGACTTGTACGGCCTGGACCTGGACGTGTGGGTGAACCAGGACGTCGCCCTGATCCGCCCGGACACCCGAGCACACGGCGACTACTTTCCCGAACGCACCCTCGCCCGGTGGCTCGCCCTGCAAGGCATGGACCCGACCGTCTACGCGCTCTCCCCCACCGGGGTCCAGCCGCTGCGCGCCGCCTACCGGGCCCCCATCGCCCACCTCGGCGGCGTGGACGCGATCGTGCTGGTCGACGGCGGCACCGACATCCTCATGCGCGGCGACGAGTCGGGACCGGGTACCCCCGAGGAGGACATGGCCAGCCTCGCCGCCGTCAACGGACTCACCGAGATCGATCAGCGACTGGTGGCCTGCCTGGGCTTCGGCATCGCTGCCTACCACGGCGTCAACCACGCCCAGATCCTGGAGAACCTCGCCGCGCTCGAACGCGACGGCGCGTACCTCGGTGCCTTCTCCCTCCCCCGCGACAGCCGCGAAAGCGCCCCCTACCTCGACGCCGTCGCCCATGCCCAGGCCGCGACGCCGAGCCGCCCCAGCATCGTCAACGGCTCCATTGCCGCCGCGCTGCGCGGCGACTTCGGCGACGTCCGATTCACCGACCGCACCAAGAACAGCGAACTGTTCATCAACCCGCTGATGACCCTGTACTTCAGTGCCGACGCCACTGGTCTCGCCCGGGGCAACCTCTACCTCGACCGCAGCGAACACACCGTCCTGACCCGCCAGATCAGCACGGTGATCGAAGACTTCCGCGACGAGCTCCCCCGCCACCGCCCGCCACGTCGGTACCCGCACTGACGCCGCCAAGCGAACGGACGATCTCCCGGGTAGGGGCATCGGGCTGACAACGGCCGACACACGCTCAAGACTCCCGACGGGTCCTGAAACGGGCCGCGCGGCGACTCAGCGGCCAGCCCGGCAATGCCCCACCCCGGTCGGTGCTCGAACCCAGGTGCCGACCCGAGGCGAACGGGCAGCCGCCACGCCACCGCGTCGAGCGGGCCGCTGCCGGTGTGCGGCCGATCGGCCAGAAGTCACAGTGCAGGCCGTGACCGCGCCCATACGACGCCCGCTGGTCCTGTTGGATGTGGACGGGCTGCTCAACCCGGACGCCGCCAAGCCGGAGCGGTGACCGGCGGGCTACGGGCCGCGAAGGACGTCAAGCCGCTGCGGGTGCAGCTCAACCCCGGGCATGGGCCGCAGCTACAGGCGTTGCCGTTCGACCCGGCCTAGGGTGCGTATCGGTAGTGATCAGTCTGCCGGGTGTGCCTTCGTGGCGGGGCCCGATTTGGTAGATCACGTTCGAGGACCAGTCCCGTGTGGTGGCCTGGTCGGGCCCGGGTTATCACGGCCTGGGGCCCTCCACGGCCGTCGCGAGGGCCGTGGAGGGCGTTTCACCTCAGGGCGGCGAACGGCGCGGGACGGGGCCGCCGCCGTCGGCGCCGCGCGGCGTTCAGTGGATGATGGGGAAATTGTTGAGCTGCCGGAGGGTCCAGCTCTGGTTCCCCGTGTTCCACTCGTTGTCCTTGGAGATGCAGTCCCACTGTTGCAAGGGGGCCTGCTCGCCGGGCGTGCCGGACGGAGCCGCCGCGTCCAGGCACCTACCGGTGGCCCGGTTCTTCAGGAGCATGGTCGTGGCGAAGCACTGTCCCGTACAGCTCGGCTGCGCCCAGGCGGTGGTCCATTCGGCCGGGGCGTAGCCGGCGTCGCAGTACGGGTACTGGATGACGCGAGTGCCGTTCTCGTAGTACCCCGAGCGCCAGTCGAGCATGAGGCATTGGCCGGAGTGCCGGGCCTTGATCCGGAAGTACCCGTTTCCGCTGTCGAGCAGCTCGTACTCCTGGGAGGCGCTGGTGTTGTCCGGCCACAGGAAGACGCCGGTGTACGGGTCAGTCGACGCCCACATGACGTCGGCGCGCAGCTGAGTCCGGGAGTTCACGAGCTCGTAGCGGGTGGGTTCCGCTGCCTGAGCGGGCGTGGGGGCGAGCGCCGCGAAGATGGCGAACACCAGGGCCGCTGCCAGGGCCGCCGGAGTGAGACGAGAACGTCGGCGCCCGGCCGGCATCGGCAGTGCGGCCGATGCTGTGGCCTTGCCGGGATGGTCGGGCCGTGGGGCGAGGGGTATCCACATGGTGACTTCCTCCGTGAGTTTCGAGTAACCGGCGTTCGTCGTCGCCGGTTCGACGGAGCGGGACGGAACGGAGCGGGAGCGACCTCGTCCCCCGGTGTCGCCGCGGCCTCCTCCCGTCGGACGCCGTTCGGATCCGGTCGCGGTGGCCCGGCGGCAAAGCGTCTCCGTGGCCGTATGGGCCGAGCCGGTCGGCTCGGTAGTCCCCACCCTGGCGTCGCGGCCTGTGCACCGACCTTGCGGGGACCTTGCGGGCCCGCAAGCATGGGTGGTGGGGACGTCTTGCATGTGCTGTGGATCACATGGGGGGAACGTGTGGACTTCCGGCTGTTAGGCGAGATCGAGGTGTGGTCGGCGGGCCGGCCACTCGACGTGGGGACGCCGCGGCAGCAGGTGGTGCTGGCCGCGCTGGTCGTCGACGCCCGAAGACCGATCGCGATGGAGGCACTCATCGACCGGGTCTGGGGCCACGACTTACCCGCCAACCCCCGGCCTGTGCTGTACGCGCACCTGAGCAGAATCCGAGGGCTGCTGAGACAGACGGCCGCCCCCGGGAGCGGGACGGCGGCGCGGCTGGAGCGCCGGCACGCCGGCTACGTGCTGGACGTCGACCCTGAACTGGTGGATCTTCACCGGTTCCGTCGACTGGTCGAGCAGGGTAATGACCGGCAGTGTGACGACGAGGCTCGGGCCGCGACGCTCGCCGAGGCTCTGGGCCTGTGGCGGGGAGAGCCCCTGGCCGGTCTCTCCGGCGAATGGGCCGCGCAGGTCCGGGCGAGCTGGCATCAGCGGCGGTTGGACGCGGTGGTGCGGTGGGCGCAGGCGGAGTTCCGGCTCGGCCGTCCCGCTGCGGTGATCTCCGCCGTGCCCGATCTCACCGCCGAGTATCCGCTGGCCGAGCCCCTGGAATGCGTGCTGATCCAGGCGCTGCACGCGGCCGGGCGGGGTGCGGAGGCCCTGGACCGCTACGGCGTCGTCCGGCGACGGCTGGCCGAAGAGTTGGGCGCCGACCCTGGTAAGGAGCTCCGGACCCTGTACCAGACCGTCCTGAGCGGGGGTCCGCCCCCGCCAGGAGAGGCCGGCGCGGCGCGGCGCACCGTCAGGCCGGGTCCTCTCCGATCGCGGGCCGCGGTCCCGCCTCCCGTGGTGACCCACCGCCGGGCCGATCCGGTTTCGGTGGGCGGCGGTGCGTCCCTCGGTGTGCCGTCCGGTGTCGGTGCCCAGGCGTCGGCCCGCGCCGCCGCTCCCCGTCCCGGTTCCACGGGGGCACCGTCGTTGCCCGAGGTGCCGCTCGGGCACGTCGATGCCGCCGCCACCGACACGCCGTCGAGTCGGCAGTGGGTGAGGGCGACCCGCCGACGCGCTTTGCTGGCCGTCCTGGTCGCGGTGGTCCTGCCCTCGGCGACGGGGTTGGCGCACGTCCTCCGGCGGGACGTGGGTGACCGGGACGAGAGTGACGGCCCACCGGCGGCGTCGGTCGAATGCGCGCGGGAACTCTTCGCCGCCGCCGAGGCCTTGGACCAGGAGGGGAAGGTACGTGACGCGCGGGCGACCGTCGTGGACGCGGTGCGGCTGTGGGACGAGCTCATCGGGCTGGACCCGGACCGCAATGCGCCGCCTCTCGCCCCCGCCGTCCTGCGGGCGCTGGGCAGGGCCGGTGTGGACTTCAGTGTCTCCCGGCCCGCGCTGCTCAGCTGGCTCGGCAATCCGGTCTACACGCCCTATCCGGCGATCTCCCAGGTGATCCTGCTGCGGGGATGGCGGTTCACGGCACCGGTCTTCCTGGACGCCGTCGTCTGGAACTACGAGCACACGCCCGAGGTCACCTCTCCCCGCAGCGTTGCCGACGTGCTCACCGATGTCCTGAAGGCGGCCGTCCTGGAGCACACCAGAACGCGCCACGGCACGCAGGTGACGGAGTTCGATCAACTCCTCAAGCCCTGAGTACGCAGGCGCTCGCACCCGAAGCCCGCTCGGCACCCGACTCCGATCACCTGGGGCAGCCGGGGCGGATCGACGGCACGGCGTCGGCCGCCACCGGCCGCCTCCTTCGTTCTCGTACCGCAGGTGGTAGGCGTTGCTCCCAGGCGTCGAAGACCGGCAGCGGGGTGGTGTCGGTTCCCAGGCAAGCACACCCCAGCCGGAGCCCTGTACGGAGATGGTGGCGGTGGTCAGCTGCTTCTTGAACGCCTCGGCGCCGCCGGGATACCGGTCGATCGCGGCAGCCAGGTGCCGCCGGAGTGGTCGCCGCCGGGTGAAGAAGCGCAACGTCGTCGAGCGGGCGGTCAACCGCCCCGAAGGACCACCGGGCCGTGGCCACCCGCTACGACACATCACGTCTGCGCCGACCTCGGAACCGTCGTAGTCGCAGCCCTGACCATCTGGCTCCGCACCTGATCCAGGAGACAGGACCTGAGCCGCACCCGGGTCAGGATGTCCGGGCGTCTGCGGCGGGCTTGAGTACTTCCCTGCACCAGGTTCGGAAGTCTGTCGGTGTCGGCTTGGCGGTCGCCCAGTCCGCGTCGTAGATGCCGTGGTCCTGGGCGGTGAACGCCTCGGTCAGGTCCTTGACCGTCTGATCGCGGGCGCCCTGGGAGCGGAGCAGCGAGGCGTAGTCGTCGATGCTCATGCGGCGGTAGGTGACCGGACGCCCGAGTTCCTGACTGATCACCTCGGCCATGCCGTCGGGGGTCAGCCGGTCGGGGCCGAAGACGGGGAGGTTCTCCTGCCCGGCCCAGGACAGATCGGTGAGGAGGTCGGCGGCGGTGCCGGCGATGTCCCGCGTTGCGATCGACGCCAGCGGCAGGTCACCTGCACAGGTCAGGAAGAACGCGCCCTGGCCGACGATGGCATCGAGCTGACGCAGGAGGTTCTCCATGTAGAAGGGCATGGACAGCGCCCGGTACGCCGCACCGGACCTGCTGAGTTCGGCGTCCATCGCGAAGGCCGCCGAGAGGACGCCGGCCGGGGTCGGCCAGCCGTGCCCGGCGCTGGAGACCCCGACGACGTGGCCGACATCGTGCCGGGCGATGGCGGCGGCGCCTACCCGGGCGAAACGGAGGTAGTGCGCCTCGGCGCTCGGTGCCTGCGGGTTCGGCGGGACGAGCCAGAACAGCGCTTCGGCGCCGGGCAGCGCCTTGTCGAGCACGGCCGGATCGTCGTGGGAGCCGCTGACGGTCTCGACCTGCTCGCGGACCGAGCCGTCCAGACGCGAGGCGTCCCGAACGATGACCCGGACCTCCTGGTCCTGGTCGAGCAGCCGGCGGATCAGTCGGCTGCCGATCTGCCCTGTCGGTGTGGTGACGACGATCATCGCATCTCCTCTATACGGAACATGAACTCCGATTCCGAATATAGCGGCGGCTTCCGCACGCCGTCAACTAGAGTGGGTGGCTGTGACCGCTTCCGAACGCCCGCTGCGCGCCGACGCCCGGCGCAACCGCGAGTCCGTCCTCGATGCCGCCGGCGAACTCTTCGCCCAGCGCGGCGACGCCGTGCAGATGGACGAGATCGCCGAGCGCGCCGGCCTGGGCGTCGGCACCCTCTACCGGCACTTCGCCGACAAGCAGGCGCTACTCGCGGCGATCATCGGCCGCCGGTTCGAGGCGATGACCGCGCTGGCCCGCGCCGCCGACGAGAACGAGGACCCCTGGACGGCGTTCGAGACGCTGCTCTACGGCTACCTGGAGTCCGCACAGGCCGACGCCGCGTTCCGCTTCGCGCTCCTCGGCCCGGCAGATCCGCGCTGGAATGACATCGCCGCCGAGAAGACGGACTTCTCGGCGATCACCGAACGCATCGTGCGGCGCGCCGTCGACGCCGGCCGCCTCCGTGAGGACTTTCACGCCCATGACTTCGCCCTCATCACCCGTGGCGCCATGGCGAACATGACCGGTGCCGCTGACTGGCGCAGGCACGTCGCGCTCTTGCTCGAAGGTGTCAGCCGCCGCGAACGGATCATGCCCGCAGACGCGGGGCCGACATCACCGTCGTGATCAGCAGCACCCCGGGACGGGGATGAAACCTGGACCTCTGCGGTCTGGTGGACGACGGGGTCCGGCAAGCCTTGGCAGCGGTCGTGCGGTGGACGGCATCGCCCGGACATCCCCCGGACGTCCCCCGACGGACGGAATAGCGGGCGGTCCGCCGCTGTTGACCCGTCACCTGCCGCAGAACGCCTGCGGTCGGCCGGCCGGGGCCTGCGGTGGGCGTGCCGGCGGCTCGCGGGTGGCATGTCGGGTGGCAAGTCGGGTGGCGCTCGGGTGGGGGAGAGGATCGCCGGTGAGGTACGAGGTGCTCGGTCGGCCGGGCAGCGCGAGGCCGACCACCACGATCACCGCGGTGATCGCCAGCTCCCACCAGAATGTGGTGGAGTAGGCGTTCCGCACGGACTGGCCGTTCGCGACCCCGCGCTGGATGAGCAGGGCCACCAGGGCCACGCCGAAGGACCCGCCGACCTGGTTCAGCGACAGCATCGTGCTGGTCGCACCAGAGGTCTTCTCCAGCGGCACGGTGCGGTAGAGCGAGGCCAGCGTCGGCGCGCCGACGCAGCCCAGGCCGAGGCCGGCGACGACCGCGTACAGGCCGAGCAGCACCTGGCTGGTGGAGGCGTCGGAGAGTGCGTTGCCGAGGATGCCGAGCACCACCAGGGCGGCACCGAGCGGTACGAGCAGGTTGGCGCCGGTCCTGTCGCTCAGCCGGCCCGCCAGCGGCATGCCGAGGAAGGTGCCGACGCCGAACGGCGCCAGCAGCAGACCGCCGGCCGTCAGGCTCTGGCCGTGCACCTGCTGCTGGTAGAGCGGCAGCAGCACGTAGAGCGAGAAGACCGCGGCGCCGGTGAGGGCCATCGCGATCACGGCGGCGGTGAAGCCACGGCCGGCGAGCAGCCGGACGTCGATGAGCGGCCGGCGGCGGGTGGTGAGCGCGTGCACCACGAACCCGGCGACCAAGGCCGCGCCGACGAGCAGCGAGACGATCACCGTGGTGGAGCCGAAGCCCTGGTGCGCGCTCTGCGACAGGCCGTAGACGAGGACCGCGAAGCCGGGGCTGAGCAGCAGGGTGCCGAGCACGTCGAACGTGGCGCGGTCGCCCGTGGCCGGGGCGTCGGCGGGCACCACCGTCAGCGAGAACACCAGCGCCGCCAGCACGATCGGCACATTCACCAGGAACAGCCAGCTCCAGTGCAGGTTGTCCGCGATGACGCCGCCGAGGATCGGTCCGATCACCGGACCCAGCGTCATCGGCAAAGCCAGCAGGCCCATCACCCGGCCCAGCCGGGCGGGCCCCGTGGCGCGCGCGGTGAGCGTCATCATCACCGGCTCGATGATGCCGGCGGCCACACCCTGAAGGATGCGGAAGACGATCAGCGAACCGATGTCCCAGGACAGCGCCGAGCCGATCGCGGTGAGGGTGTAGATCACCAGGCCGAACAGCCAGACCCGCTTGCCGCCGAAGCGGTCCACGGCCCAGCCGGTCACCGGGATGGTGGCGGCCACCGCCAGCAGATAGCCGGTGATGACCCACTCGGCGGTGGTCAGCGTGGTGTCGAAGCTCTGGGCCAGGGGTCCGAGTCCGACGCCGACGATGGTCGCGTTGAGTGTCGCGGTGACGGACGCCAGCGCCATGACGATGATCAGCTTCACCAGGGGGCCGTCGAGCCGGTCCTCGGCTGATTGACTCATTTCAGTCCTTCGGGCAGCAGGGAAGGGAATTGGGGGGAATGGGCGCGGTCGTCGCAGCCCACGCCTGCCGAATGCGACGAGCGGTCGCAGCGGCGTACCGAAAGAGCGTATGAACAATTCCCGGTCCAAGGCCATCGGTCCTTAGGAATGCTTAAGGCCGCCGACCCGAATATCGGGTCGGCGGCCTTTACCGAATCCCTGACGGATAGTCAGGCGCCCCGTGACCTGCGGGTTCTCCTGAGGGGGGCCCGGCCCGGAGGGTTTTCCGGGGGCTTTAGGTCGAGTGCGGTGCGGTGGAGTCCGGGCGTTCGACACCCTCGTTGGCGAGGACGTCTGAAGCCGGA
The DNA here is from genome assembly GCF_044755465.1 of Streptomyces sp. NPDC092296. Classification (NCBI taxonomy): domain Bacteria; kingdom Bacillati; phylum Actinomycetota; class Actinomycetes; order Kitasatosporales; family Streptomycetaceae; genus Streptomyces; species Streptomyces sp. NPDC092296. The sequence goes on from NZ_JBIVRB010000012.1 coordinate 86,532, forward strand.
GCAGCCTGGACGGATCGAGTCCGGAGACGGCGGGTCGGAGGGCCGGCGACCCGCACAGCGGAGAGGCGTGTTCTCCGATCGGGTCTGGAGCAGTAATGGAGGCCGCACGCGAATGCGAGGAACCCACTGCGGCATCACGTGCAATCCGCCTACGTCACATGCCCTCCAGGGGTCCGTGGTGGGGGAAACCCGACCATCAGGTCTCGACCTGGCCGTCATGACGCGGCCCACCGACCGGGCTGCAATGGATGAGTGCTTACTCATCAGGCCCACGAGGCGGGGAAGCGCGGGTGGCTGTGGTGCGCCGGCTGGCTCGTGTCCGCCGCGTGGTCTCGTGCCGGCGGCGGACCGCCTTGCCGCCGGGCTCGCCCTGGCCTTCCTGCTGGCCCCGGCCGGTCGATTCGGATACCTCGCGCTGCCGGTCGTCCTGGTGACGTGGTGCCGACTGGTCCGGGGCGCACACCCGGCGGTCCCGCCCCGAAGTCGCCTCCTGCGGGTCCGCCCGGCCCGCCGCCCGGTCACTGCGGAGAGCGTCCGATGAGCGCCCGCTTCCGGCCTCATCACCGGCAGCACGGCCGCCGGATCGCCGTCCCGCAGGTTGGCGGCGACCGCCGCAACCACCTCTTCACCGCCCGGTCCTCCCCTGTCCCACCGCTGTGAGGCGACGTCCCATGGGCACCACGCTGATCGTGACCAATGACTTCCCGCCCCGGCAGGGCGGCATCGAGACCTTCGTCCACGCGATGGCCACCCGCGTCCCGGAACCCCGGCGGCTTCCGCACATCGGTGATCACGACGTCCGGCCGGTCGGCGTCCACGGCGCGGGCCGGCTCGTCGGCGTCGCCCACGGCGGCGATCACCTCGTGCCCCACCCGGGCGAGCAACTCCACAGGCCGGCCCGCAGCAGCACCGCGTCCTCGGCCGGCACTACACGGAGCACGGGACCTCCACACGCAGTCGGGTCGGGCCGCCGACCGGGCTGGTCACGATGAGCCGGCCCGTCAGGATGGCCAGCCGGTCCGCCAATCCCTGCGGTCCGGCGCCGGTGGAGGGGTCGGCTCCGCCATGCCCGTTGTCGGTGATGAGCAGGACGAGCATCTCGTCCCTGAGCCGGACGGCGACGGCGACCTCGTCGGCGCCGCTGTGCTTGGAGGCGGGCCGTTGCGGTCACCCGGCCGTGGCATGGTCGATCGCGGTCTGGACGCGTTCGGCGAACTGCGGTTCGAAGTGCGGCATGAGCAGCAGCATCGAGTGGAGTACGCCTTCGCGCGCGTCGAGTTCGTGCAGCCGGGTGGGCCCACGGAACGCGACGGTGAAGCTCGTCCAGTTCCAGATGATGATGAAGACGTCCTCGGCCAGGCGGCGCCGGTCGTCGTGCGGCAGGGCCGTCATCGAGCCCTGCTCGATCAGGGCGTCGATGGCGGTGGTGGTCCAGTCGAGGATCCACGCGGTCAGGCCCCTCAGCCGGGCGGCGAGCAGCTCGTCGCGCCCGGCGATCTCCACGATGTTGGCGAAGAAGAAGCGGTACCGCCAGACCGTGTCCAGGCCGTGGAGGAAGACCTCGGCCCACTGCTGCGGCGTCACCGGTGCCGACAGCGGGGCCATCACCTCGCGGGCGGTGGCATCGATCCGCTCGAACAGGGAGCGGATGATGTGCTCCTTGCTGCGGAAGTGGTAGTAGAGGTTCCCGGGGCTCATCTCCAGGTGGTCCGCGATGTGATTGGTCGTCACGGCCTGGACGCCCCGGCTGTTGAACAGCTCCAGGCTGCCATCGAGGATCCGGTCCTTCGTGCCCGCCATGATTCCTTGGCCTCCGCTCCGTCTGCCCGCCGTCGGCGCCCGTGCCGAGGCAAGTGTGTCCAACTCGTTGACACCGACACCCCTAGAGCTAATACTCCAGAAACGCGGCTAGAGCCTTAACTCTAATCTTCTTCCCGGGACCCGAAGCCGGTATCCCGGACGTCTGCGTCCGCCGATCGCGCGGGGTAGGGAGTCTCCATGTCCGCCATGTCCGCCACGTCTTTCGAACAGCCCGTCCCACCAGCGCGCCGCCGCATCCTCGCGCCGCCGGTCCCGCCCGAGGGAGAGGGCGGATTCTCCCGATCGTGGTTCCCGGTCTGCCTCTCCTCGGACGTCCCCAGCGGGAAGGTCGTGGGCCGCGACTTCCTGGACGGCCGGGTCGTGGTCTACCGGGGAGCCGAAGGGGCGGCGAGGGTGCTGAGCGCCTACTGTCCGCATCTCGGTGCCGACCTCGCGGTGGGCGACGTCCACGAGGGCCGACTGCGCTGCGCGTTCCACCACTGGCGCTTCGACGACTCCGGCGCCTGCGTCGGCACCGGCTGCGGCGACCCGGCCCCGCCCCGCGCGCAGCTCTTCGCCTTCCCGGTGCAGGAGCGATACGGCCTGGTCTGGGCCTTCAACGGCGACGCCCCCACCTTCGACCTGCCGGACTTCCCGTTCCCCGACGGCGAGCTGGTGGTGCGGACGCTGGAGCTGGATGAGATCTTCCCCGTCGACCCGTGGGTCTTCTGCGCCAACACCCCCGACATCCAGCACATCAAGGCACTGCACGGCATCACCTTCGACAACGGGGACCCCGACCCCGAGCAGTTCACCTGGACCGACCACTCCTTCCGCTACGGCTTCGAGGGGCGGCTGCCCTCCGGTGACCCCATCTCCTACGAGATCGGCATCACCGGCACCAACATCTTCTACCAATCGGGCTCGGTCAACGGCCGCTGGTTCGGGTTCATCATGCCCTTCGGCATCCCCCAGCCCGGAGCGATCACCTCGTTCCTGGTGCTGGCGGCCCGGGAGGAGGACGGCGACCAGGGCGACACGGAGGCGTTCCTCGACTCCGTGCAGGCGCTGGAGGAGAGCATCGTCGCGGACGACCGCCCGGTGCTGAACACCATCCACTTCCGGCCGGGCACCACGACCCGCAGTGACAAGGCGCTCAACCGGTTCCTCCAGTACGTCCGCGACTTCCCCCGGACGCACCCGTCACGTGACTTCATCAACTGACGGCGCGTCCCGCCACGACCTGGGATGAACACGATGACCGACCTGCGTGTCCGGCAACTGCGCTGGGAAGCCGACGACATCGTCTCCCTCACCCTTGCCGATCCCCACGGCAGGCGGCTGCCCTCATGGGAGCCGGGCGCGCATGTGGACCTGCACACGCCCGCCGGTGTCCGCCAGTACTCGCTGTGCGGTGTTCCACGGCACCGCGACGCGTGGCGGGTGGCGGTGTACCGCGAACCCGGCGGGCGCGGGGGATCGCAGTGGGTCCACGACGGGCTCCGGGTCGGCGGCCTCGTCGCGGTCGGCACCCCCCGGAACGCCTTCCCCCTCCTGCCGGCGCCGCGCTACCTGTTCATCGGCGGCGGGATCGGCGTGACCCCGCTCCTCCCCATGATCGACCAGGCCGGGCGGGCCGGCGTGCCGTGGACACTGCTCTACGGCGGTCGGCGCAGGTCGTCCATGGCGTTCCTCAGCGAACTCGGCAGGTACGGGGACCGGGTCCGGCTCCGCCCGGAGGACGAGTACGGACGGCTCGACCTGGCGGCGGAGCTGGACGGCCTGGCGGCGGGAACGGCGGTGTACTGCTGCGGACCACCCGGACTCGTCGCCGCCGTCGAGGAGCACGGCCGGTCCTGGCCGCCCGGCGTCCTCCATGTCGAGCGCTTCGCACCGGCGGCGCGGCCCAACCCGGTGGCCGACACCGCGTTCGACGTCGAACTCGTCCGCTCCAAAGTGACGCTGCACGTCCCCGCCCGGACGTCCATCCTCGACGTGGTCGAGCGGGCCGGCCTGGCGAACGTCGGCAGCTGCTACCAGGGCACCTGCGGCTCCTGCGAGACCACGGTGGTCGAGGGAACCCCCGACCACCGGGACTCCGTGCTCTCGGCCGACGAGCGCGCCGCCGGGACCAGCATGATGCTCTGCGTCTCCCGCTGCACCTCGTCCCGGCTGGTCCTCGACCTCTAGCCCGTTTCCCGCAGGGAACCCAAGGCATCGCCCACACACCGCACACACATGTCCCCGACTCTCGCGGCGAGAGTCCGGCGAAGGGATCTCCATGGCCAGCCACCTGTCCGCTTCCGACTACCTCGGCGCGTCGGTGTTCGACACCTTCGCCTTCGCGCAGACCGTGGTCGCCGGCGACACCATCCACCTGTCCGGAATGACACCGCTGCGCGGTGAGGTCGACGCGCTGGAACTCGTGTGCCCCGACGACCTGCGCGGGCAGACGGAGTTCGAGCTGGACATCCTCCGGCGCTCCCTGGAGCAGGTCGGCGCCCGGCTGACCGACGTGGTGTCCGTGACGGTTTACACCACCGACATCGACGCGCTCACCGCGCACGCCGACCTGTTCCGCTCCGCCTTCGGGGCGGTCCCCCCGGTGGCGACCTGGGTGCAGGTGCAGCGGCTGCTGCACCCCGGCCAGTTGGTCGAGATCACCGCGACCGCCGTCCGGCGTTAGCCCCCCGACTACGCCGAACCACCCCAGCCTCCCACCCCCTCCACAGGAGATCCCCATGCCACGCGTACTCATCCTCGCCGGCGACGCCTCCGAGGCGCTGGAAACCGTCTACCCGCACCAGCGGCTGCTGGAGGAGGGGTACGAGGTCCACCTCGCCGCGCCCTCCAAGAAGAAGATCCAGCTGGTCGTGCACGACTTCGTGGAGGGGTTCGACACCTACACCGAGAAGCCCGGATACCTCTGGGACGCCGACATCGCCTTCGCCGATGTGCGGCCCGAGGACTATGTCGCGCTGGTCATCCCGGGTGGGCGGGCACCGGAGTACCTCCGCTACGACACCCATGTGCGGCGCATCGTCGACCACTTCGTCAGCGAGCGGAAAGTGATCGCGGTCCAGTGCCACGGACCCCTGATCCTCGCCGTGACGGGAGCGCTCAAGGGCCGCCGTACGGCGGGCTGGCCCACCATCTCCGCCGACCTGGAGGCGGCCGGAGCCGACTACGTCGACGACGAGGTGGTGGTCGACGACAACCTGGTCTCCGGCCTGGCATGGCCCGCCCACCCGGTGTGGATGCGCCGGGTCGTCGCTCTCCTGCGGGAGCACGCCCCGGTGGCGGCAGCCTGATCCGGCGCGGCGGAGCCCGGCCCGGCGCGGTGACCCGCCGGGCCGGGCTCCGCCGCGCGGCACCGTTCCCGGCCGTCCCACCGGCCGCCGCCTGCCCGGCACCGCACCCCGCTCGGTAGCCGGATCGCGCGAACGCCCTGATCGGCCGTCAGCTCGGGGCGCCGTCAGGTCCGCACCCTCGCGGCCCGGCGGGTCAGAGGTTGGTCAGATAGCCGCCCATGGAGGTGAAGTACTCGGCCGCGGGCAACTCCCGGCCGTCCTCGGTCCGTACCCGGGTGACGGCCAGGCCGTGGTTGCGGCCGGTGCGGGCATCGGCTCCGGCGACGATCACCACGCCGTCGCCCTCGCGGTAGAAGATACGGCCGGGCGTGCCGCCGTACCGGCCTTCGGACACACGCGCGGCCAGGACTTCGAGCCGCCTGCCCCGGTGGAAGGTGAACGCGCTCGGATACGGCTCGGACTGGGCTCGGACCAGGCGCTCCAGGTCCGCCGCCGGCCATGTCCAGTCGATGCGGCTGTCCTCGATGGACCGCTTGTGGAAGAAGCTCGCCTGGGACCGGTCCTGCTTGGTGAACCCGGTGTGCCCGGAGGCGATCAGGTCGAGCGCGCCGGTGGTCACCGGGGCGATGAGGTCGACGGTCTTGTGGAACAGGTCGGTGGCCGTGTCCGTCGGCCCGACCGGTACCGCTTCCTGCCGCACGATGTCGCCGGCGTCGAGCTCGTCGTCCATCAGGTGCGCGGTGACGCCCACCTCGGCCTCGCCGTTGATCAGCGCCCAGATCAGCGGGGAGAAGCCGGCGTACTTCGGCAGCAGCGAGTCGTGCACATTCAGCGTGCCGTGGCGCGGCAGGTTGAAGATGCGCGGGGGAATCCAGGTCCGCCAGTTGTTGGCCACGATGATGTCCGGGGCGGCCTCCTTGAGCCGCTCGAACAACTCGTCGTCGTCAGGGCGGTTGCGGATGAGCACGGGGACGCCGCGCTCCTCCGCGAGGTCGGCGACCGAGTCGCTCCAGATCTTCTCGTACGCGTGCTCACTCCTGGGGTGTGTCACGACCAGCACCACGTCGTGCTCAGAGTCCAGGAGGGCCTGCAGGGTGCGGTGCCCCCACGTCTGGTAGCCGAACATGACGACCCGCATGGGGTTCCTCCTCCAGGTGGGGACTGGCCGTGCAAAGTAAAGCAAGGCTTGCCTAAGTGGTCAACTGGGCTTCGCTGGAGGTGCGTTGATGGCCGGCTCCTGCTCGACTGCCCGGGTTGTCCGTGGACAGCACTCCGAAATTAGCTTAGGCTCACCTAAGTTACTGGGCCGCGGTTCTTCGGCGTGCCCGACTTCCGTACTTCCCGATGCTCGACCGACGGCTGCCTGCCCGCACGGTGGCCGCCCGCACGATGGGAGTGACATGGCACAGGCTCGTACTGGCGACGCCCCTCTGATCCACGACCTCATAGGCATCGGCTTCGGGCCGTCCAATGTGGCCATGGCGATCGCGCTCAGCGAGCACAACGCACGGGTCGGTGAGGAGGAAGCGGTCGCCGCCCTCTTCTTCGAGCAGCAGCCGCGCTTCGGCTGGCACCGGGGGATGCTCATCGACGACGCGACCATGCAGGTGTCCTTCCTCAAGGACCTGGTGACGCTCCGGAACCCCACCAGCGAGTACAGCTTCCTGTGCTACCTCAAGAGCAAGGGGCGGTTGATCGACTTCATCAACCACAAGAACCTCTTCCCGCTGCGGGTGGAGTTCCACGACTACTTCGAGTGGGCCGCCGGCCATGTCGACGACATGGTCTCCTACGGCCACGAGGTCGTCGGCATCATGCCGGTCGTCCATGACGGTACGGTGGAGTACCTGGACGTGACGGTCCGCTCGGAGGACGGACTCGCGGTCCACCGGGCGCGCAACCTCGTCATCGGCACCGGCCTGCGCCCCCTGATGCCGGAGGGCGTGGAGCGCACCGACCGCGTCTGGCACAACTCCGAACTGCTGGCGAAGGTCGACGGACTGGAGGGCGCCTCGCCCTCCCGGTTCATCGTGGTGGGCGCCGGACAGAGCGCCGCCGAGAACGTCGCCTACCTCCACCGCCGCTTTCCCCGGGCCGAGGTCTGCGCCGTCTTCTCCCGCTACGGCTACAGCCCCGCCGACGACAGCAGCTTCGCCAACCGGATCTTCGACCCCGCCGCCGTCGACGAGTACTTCACCGCGCCGGAGAGCGTCAAGCGTCGGCTGATGGCCTACCACGGCAACACCAACTACTCCGTGGTGGACATCGACCTGATCGACGATCTGTACCGGCAGATGTACCGGGAGAAGGTCCTCGGCACCGAGCGTCTGCGCTTCCTCAACGTGTCCCGGCTCACCGACGTCAAGGAGGAGCCGGACAAGGTCCGGGCCACCGTCACCTCCCTCGTCACCGGCGAGGAGACCGCCCTGGACGCGGACGTGGTGGTCTTCGCCACCGGCTACAGCCCCGCCGACCCGCTCGGCCTGCTCGGTGAGGTCGCACACCGCTGCCTCCGCGACGAGGAGGGCCGCGTCCGCGTCGAGCGCGACTACCGCATCGCGGTCGACCCCGACCTGCGCTGCGGCATCTACTTGCAGGGCGCCACGGAGCACACGCACGGCATCACGTCGTCCCTGCTGTCCAACACTGCCGTCAGGGTCGGCGAGATCCTGGACTCGCTCCTCGACCGGGGCCTGAAGTCCGCTTCGGACGAGGCCCGGCCGTTCGTCCCCGGCGAGGCAAAGGGCTAGCGTACGTCGACATGGGCACGGCTACAGTCGAACGCCCCGCGTCCGGGGGCACAGCACGGTCCCGTCGACGGCGGGTTGTGGGTTTGGGCACGCTTGTGGTGATCCTGGTGGCCGCCGGGGCGGTGTCGCTCGCTGTCGGTGCGCGCGCGTTGAGCCCCGCCGAGGTGTGGCACGGGTTGTTCGCGGCGCCGGACTCCGACCAGCGGCGCACCGAGATCAGGCTCATCGTGCAGACCGTGCGGGTGCCCAGGACGGTGCTCGCGATCGTGGCGGGCGTCGCCCTGGGGGTCGGCGGGGCGCTGATCCAGGGGTACACACGCAACCCGATCGCCGACACGGGCCTGCTGGGGGTGAACTCCGGGGCCTCGTTCGCCGTGGTGTCGGTGATCGCCCTGTTCGGGTTCGCCAACCCGTTCCAGTACGTCTGGTTCGGCTTCCTGGGGGCGGCGGTGGCCGGTGCCGTCGTGTTCGGGGTGACGAGCATCGGCCGGGGGGCCGGCAATCCGCTGACGCTGGCACTGGCCGGACAGGGGGTCGCGGTGTTCCTCGCGGCGATGACCACTGCGGTCGCCCTGTCGGACCAGGCGTCGCTGAACGCGCTGCGCTTCTGGAACGCGGGCTCCGTGACCGGCGTCGGATTCGACGTCATCTGGCCGGTGACCGCGTTCATCGCGGTCGGCCTGGTGCTGGCGGCGACCACGCTGCCCGCCATCAACCTGCTCAACCTGGGGGACGATGTGGCGCGGGGGCTGGGAGTCAGCATCGCGCTGAGCCGGACCGTCGGCATCACCGCCATCACCCTGCTGGCGGGCGCGGCGACGGCGGCGTGCGGCCCCATCGCGTTCCTCGGGCTCATGGTGGCCCATGTGGCCCGGTACCTGGCCGGCCCGGACTACCGCTGGCTGGTGCCGTACGCGGGTCTGCTCGGCGCCATCGTCCTCCTGGTCTGCGACATCGTGGGGCGTTTGGTGGTGCGGCCGAGCGAGTTGGCCGCCGGTGTCGTCGTCGCTCTCCTCGGCGCCCCGTTCTTCGCGGTCCTGGTGTGGCGCGGAAAGTTCAAGAACGCATGAACGGAACAGGTGTGAAGCCATCGGTGGCGCCGGGCGTCCGGCTCGGCGGCGTGTCGTTCGTATGGCGGCCGTGGATCGTCTGCGTCACGCTGCTGCTGGCGGCGGCGACCTTCCTGCTGTTCTGCCTGTCCATCGGCGTCGGGGACTTCCCCATCGCCCTGCCCCAGGTGATCGCCACGATCTTCGGCCACGGTGCGGCGGTCGACCAGTTCGTGATCATGGATCTGCGGATGCCGCGCGCCCTGGCCGGGCTCATCGTGGGCATCGCGCTGGGGGTGTCCGGGGCGATCACCCAGTCCATCGCGCGCAATCCGCTCGCCAGCCCGGACGTCCTGGGGGTCACCGGGGGCGCCGGCGCGGTCGCGGTCTTCCTGGTGACGGTCTCGGGCGGCACCGCCGCGGCGATCGTCGGCTCCGTGGGCCTCTCCGCCGCGGCTCTCGCGGGCGGTCTCGGGACGGGGCTGCTGGTGTACTTCCTGGCGTGGCGGCGTGGGATCGACGGCTTCCGGCTCATCCTCATCGGCATCTCGGTGAGCGCGGTGATGGAGGCGATCACGACCTGGCTGCTGGTCACCGCCGACATCAGGGACGTGGCCCGAGCTCAGGCCTGGTTGGTCGGCTCGCTGGAGGACCGGTCGTGGGACGAACTCCGGGCGGCGCTCTGGTGCCTGCTCGTCATCCTGGTCGTGCTGTCGAGTGCGGCGTTCCAGTTCAAGCCGATGCACTTCGGCGACGAGATCGCCGCGGGCCTGGGCGTCCGGTATCGGATGGTCCGGGCGGTCCTGCTGCTCTGCGCGGTCCTGCTGGCCGGTGTGGCGGTGAGCGTGGCCGGCCCGGTCCCGTTCGTGGCGCTGGTGGCGCCGCAGGTGGCCATGCGTCTGGCGCGGTGCGCCACCCCTCCGCTGGTGGCCTCCGGTGTGGTGGGGGCCCTGCTGCTGATCGGCGCGGACCTGGTCGCGCGTACGGCACTGCCGATCACCCTCCCGGTCGGCGTGGTCACCGCCGCGATCGGCGGTCCCTTCCTCGTCTATCTGCTGGTGCGGCCGAACCTGAGATAGCTGGTACAAAGATTAGGCATACCTAAATAAGGGGGGCTTGTGGTCGCTCAGCACATCACCGGGATCGAGCCCGGGGCCGATCGGCACACCACCGGGACCGGGTCCGGGGCCGATGACGTCGCACGGCTGGCAGCCAGGGGCGTCAGGGTCGGCTACGGCGGCCGGACGGTCATCGACGATCTGGACGTCGCGATCCCGCCAGGGGTGATCACCACGATCATCGGCCCCAACGGCTGCGGGAAGTCGACCCTGCTGCGGACCCTGTCGCGGCTGCTCAAGCCGGCCAGGGGGACGGTCGTGCTGGATGGCGAGGACATCGTCAAACTCAGGACCAGGGACGTGGCGAGGAAGCTCGGCCTGCTGCCGCAGGCACCGGTCGCACCCGAGGGGCTGACGGTGGCCGACCTGGTCGCCAGGGGCCGCCATCCGCACCAGAGCTGGCTGCGGCAGTGGTCGTCCGACGATGCCGCCGTCGTGGAGCACGCGCTGGCGATGACCGGGGTGGCCGACCTGGCGGACCGTCCGGTCGACTCGCTGTCCGGTGGACAGCGCCAGCGCGTCTGGATCTCGATGACCCTGGCCCAGGGCACCGACCTGCTGCTGTTGGACGAGCCGACCACCTATCTGGACCTGGCGCACGCGATCGACGTGCTCGACCTGGTGGACGACCTGCACGAGTCGGGGCGCACGGTGGTCATGGTGCTGCACGACCTCAATCTGGCCACGCGCTACAGCGACAACCTCGTCGTGATGAGGGCGGGGTCGATCCTGGCACAGGGGCACCCGCGTGACGTGATCACCGCGGAGGTGCTGCACGAGGCCTTCGGGCTGCGCGCCAAGGTGATCGACGACCCGGTGGGTGACCGGCCGCTCATCGTGCCGATCGGGCGTACCCACGTCCAACTCGGCTAGCTCTCGGCAAAGTTGTGAGCTTAGGGTAGGCTAACCTTAACTTGATGGGACACGGTTTGCCTGCCCTTGGACCTGGGCGTAGCGGGCAGCGCGAGAAGCAAGGGGATTGTGGATGCTCCTCCAGAGAACGGCGCGTATGAGGCCCTGGCGGCGGGCGGCGGCGGTACTGTCCGTCGCGACTCTCAGCGTCGGACTGCTCGCGGGATGCGGCTCCGGCTCGGGCTCGGGCTCGGCCGACAAGGCGAGCGGCGGCACCTCGACCGCCGCGGCCGGCGCCTTCCCGGTCACCGTGGAGCACGCGTTCGGGTCTACGGAGATCACCAAGGCGCCCCAGCGGGTCGTCTCCGTCGGCTACACGGACGACCAGACCATCCTGGCGTTCGGCATCAGGCCGGTCGGCATGGTCGACCAGTACCCGAACCCGGCGGGCCGGAGCCCGGACATCAACACCCAGTGGCCCTGGGTGAAGGACAAGTGGGGCGACACCAAGCCCGAGGTCATCATGGAGAACGGTGACTCCGGCCCCAACTACGAGAAGATCGCCGCCCTGCGTCCGGACCTGATCATCGCGGTCTACTCCGAGATCGACCAGGCCGCCTACGACAAGCTCTCCAAGATCGCCCCGACGGTGGGTCGCACCAAGGCCGAGAAGGAGCCGTTCAGCGCGCCCTGGCAGGACAACGCGCTACAGATCGCCAAGGCACTCGGCAAGGCCGAGGAGGGCGAGAAGATGGTGCAGGACACCCAGAGCCGGCTCGACGCGGCCAAGAAGGCGCACCCCGAGTTCGCGAACGAGACCGCTGTCGCACTGTCCTGGTACAAGGACTCGGTGGCGCCGTTCACCTCGACCGACGTGCGCGGGCGGCTGCTGACGGGCATCGGCTTCAAGTACCAGACCGCAATCGACGAGGTCGCGGGCGGCAACTTCTACACCACCCTCTCGCCCGAGCGCATCGACCTGGTCGACGTCGACCACATCTTCGTGATCGGCGACAAGGCGGACACGGAAGCGCTGAAGAAGTTCAAGCTGTTCACCAACCTGGACGCGGTCAAGAACGGCAAGGTGACCTACCTGCTGGACAGCGAGGGCCCGGCGATCGGCGCGGCCATCTCCCAGGGCACCCTGCTGTCCATGCCGTACGCGATCGACGAACTCGTCAAGTCGGCGGTCGGCTAGCGATGGCGATCCGCATCGCCCGTCCCTGGCCGGCCCGGGTCCCGGCGTGATCACGGCCGATCCGCGCGTCGCCCCGGCGACCCCGCGCACCGCGACCCTGCGCACGGCGACCGGGCGGGAGGCCACCCGATGGGTCGCGGCCAAGTGCCGCGAGGTGCCTTGGCTGACGACCGCCACCGTGCTCACCACGGTGGTCGGCGCGGCGCTCCAGGTGCTCCCGGTGCTGCTGCTCGGCCGGGTGGTCGACGGGGTGGCCGAAGGCGAGCCGCGCTCGATCCTGGTCACGGTCGGAGCGTTGCTGGGGGCCGCCGCGCTGCTCGGCGCGGCGGCCACCGCGGTGTCGACCTACCTGATCGGGCGGCTGGGCGCGGATCTCCTCGCGCGGCTGCGGGAGGGCTCCGTCCGGGTGGTCCTCGGAATCCCGAGCACGCGGATCGAGCAGGTCGGCCGGGGAGACGTGCTCTCCAGGGTCGGTGACGACGTCGCCGTGATCTCCCGGGGCATCCGGACGGCGATCCCCACGGTGTTCTCGGCGGGAGTGCTGGTCGCCATCGCCACGGTCGGCATGTTCGGACTGGACTGGCGGCTCGGCCTGGCGGGCGCCGGCGCGCTGCCCGCGTATGCGCTGGCCCTGCGCTGGTACCTCCCCCGGTCCGCCCCGCTCTACCGCAAGCAGCGGGTGGCCCAGGCCGACCGCGCACAGGCGTTGATCACCGGTCTGGACGGGATCGACACGGTCCGGGCCTACCGCCTTGAGCACGCCTTCCGCGAGAAGGTCACCAGTGAGTCCTGGCGGGTGCGCGACCTCGGTATCGAGGTGTTCCGGTTCTTCGGACGGCTCGTCGGCCGGGAGAACCGCGCCGAGTTCATCGGGCTGGTCCTGATCATCGTGGTGGGGTACGCCCTGCTGGAGGCCGATGCCGCCAGCCTGGGCGAGGTGCTGGCAGCCCCGCTGCTGTTCCACCGGCTGTTCACCCCGCTGGGCGCCATCATGTTCACCTTCGACGAGGCGCAGAAGTCGGGCGCGAGCCTGACCCGGCTGGTGGGAATGCTGGGGGAGGACGCGGAAGGCCGGCTGGTGGGCGACCCGGCCGTCCCGCCGGCGGACACCGCGTCGTACCCGGTGAACGTACGGGGGCTGACGTACCGGTACCCCGGCGCCGAGGAGCCGGTCCTGCGGGATGTCGACCTGACGATCCCGGCCGGCGGTTCCCTCGCGCTGGTGGGGGCGACGGGCGCCGGCAAGTCGACCCTGGCCGCGCTGATCGCGGGCATCGGGACCCCGCAGGCAGGGTCGGTGCGCATCGGGTCGACCGACCTCACCGACCTGGACGAGGCCGGCGCGCGGGCCCTGGTGAGCATCCTGACGCAGGAGACACATGTGTTCTCCGGTCCGCTCGCCGACGATCTGCGGCTGGCCGCGCCGGGGGCGACCGACGCCGAGCTGATGGACGCGTTGCGCACGGTCGGCGCCGACGGGTGGGTCGAGGCGCTGGCCGAGGGGCTGGACACCATGGTCGGTGAGGGCGGCGAGCGCCTGGACGTCACCAAGGTGGCCCAGATCGCCCTGGCCCGGCTGGTGCTGGGCCGGTCGCCGGTGGTGGTGCTCGACGAGTCGACCGCCGAGGCGGGCAGCGAGGGGGCCGCCGAGCTGGAGCGGGCCGTGTCGGCCGCCTGCGCGGGCCGGACCACGCTGTTCGTGGCGCACCGGCTGACCCAGGCGATGGCGGCGGACCGGATCGCGGTGCTGGACGCGGGACGCGTGGTCGAGCAGGGCACGCACGAGGAGCTGGTGGCCCTGGGCGGCCGGTACGCACGACTGTGGCGGGCCTGGCGAGAGGCCGGTTAGTCACCCGAGGCAAGGTCAGGTCTACTCCGATTCCCGGAAAGGGTGCTGAGTCTTCGATGCTGGAACCGAGCGCTCGTCTCGTACTGCTTTCTCCCGCGCGCCTGGCCGATGTGCGCCGGCGTACCGGCGACTACTCCGACCCGACCATCACCGAAGCGTGCGCCATCGGGCTGTCGTACTGGGCGACCGGCCGGAGCCCCGACGGCATCGACCTCACCCCGGGCACCCTGTTCACCGACATCCTCGGGTGGGTCGACAACGGCGGCGGCGGGCCCGCCGGGTGGGAGACCGGCCCGGACGGCCGGAGCATCACCGTGCCGGCCGGCGTCGTGCCGGCTGACGCACAGCTCGCGCTGGACGACCTGGCCGACTTCCCGGACCGGCCCATCGGCACCATCGGTCCGTCCAGCGTCGCGGCCAGGCTCAAGACCCTGGCGGAGTGGAACGACACCGACGCCGACCGGGTCCGCCCGACCCTGGTGGAGATGTTCCGCGAGCAGGCGCGGACCAGGCCGGACGCCATCGCCATCGTCGATGAGCACCGGTCGCTGACCTACCGCCAGGCAGCCGAACTCTCCAGCCAGTTGGCCCACCACCTGATCGCACGTGGACTCACCGCCGAACAGGTCGTCGGCATCTCACTGGGCCGCAGCGCGGACATGGTGATCGGGCTGCTCGGCGTGGTCCAGGCGGGGTGCGCGTTCGTGCCGCTCGACCCGCAGTGGCCGGCCGCGCGCCGAGCCGTCGTCATCGCGGACGCCCGGGTCGTGGTGCAGCTCAACGACTCGGGCGAGCACGCCCCGGGCGAACCGGAAGCCGTGGCCGTCGACCTCGGCGGCTGGCGGTTCGACTCCTACCCCACCGAGGGGACCGGGGTCACCGTCCCCGGCGCCTCCCTGGCCTATGTGATCTTCACATCCGGTTCGACCGGGCGGCCCAAGGGCGCGATGATCCGGCACGAAGCGATCAGCGAGCGCCTGCTGTGGCAGGCCCACGAGATCCTGGGCTTCGGCCATGACGACGCTTCGCTGTTCAAGGCCCCGCTCTCCTTCGACATCTCCATCAACGAGATCTTCCTGCCGCTGGTCTGCGGCGGCAGGCTCGTGGTCCTGCGCCCCGGCGGCGAACGCGACCCGCACCACCTGCTGAGCGTGATCGCCGAGCAGCGCGTCACCTTCAGCTACCTGGTCTCGTCCATGCTGGACCTGCTGCTGGAGATCGCGGGCGACTCCGGGCGGCTGGACAGCCTGCGGCACGTGTGGTGCGGCGGCGAGGTGCTGACCCCCGAGCTGTACGAGCGGTTCCGCACCAAGCTCGGCATCCCGATGTACCACGGCTACGGCCCGGCCGAGACGACGATCGGTGTCTCACACGTCATCTACCGGGAGTCGGCGGAACGCCTGTCGACGTCGATCGGCAAGGCCAACCCCAACACCCAGCTGTATGTGCTGGACGACGAGCTGCGCCCGGTCCCGGTCGGGATGGGCGGCGAGCTGTACGTGGGCGGGTTCCTGCTGGGGCGCGGATACGTGGGCGCGCCCGGCCTGACGGCGTCCCGGTTCGTGGCGAACCCCTTCGCCGCCGACGGGTCCCGGCTGTACCGGACCGGTGACCTCGCGCGGTTCACCCCGGACGGCTCGCTGGACTTCCTCGGCCGGGCCGACAACCAGATCAAGATCCGCGGTATGCGGCTGGAGATCGAGGACGTCGAGGTCGGCCTCGCGGAGCACCCTGCGGTACGGCACACCTGCGTGGTCGCGAAGAAGAACGCGGCGGGCGGCACCTACCTGGTGGGATATGTGATCCCGGCCGCCGGGAGCGAGGACCTGCGGGCGGACGAGGTCAAGGCATGGGCCGTCCGGCACATGGTGGAGTACATGGTGCCCGCCCACCTCGTCGTGCTGAAGGAGTTCCCGCTCACCGCGAACGGCAAGCTCGACCGGCGCGCGCTGCCGGAGCCCGCGATCGGGACGGGCTCGCTCGTCCAGCCCGCCACCGACGAGGAACGCGCGGTGTGCGCGGCGGTCGCGGCGCTGCTCCAGTTGGACGAGGTCGGTGTCGACCAGGACTTCTTCCAGCTCGGCGGGGACAGCATCCTGGCGATCCAACTGCTGAGCGCACTGCGCGAGATGGGTCTCCACGTCACCGCCCGGCAGATCTTCACCCACAGCACCGTGGGGGCGCTGGCGGCTGTGGCGAGCCGTGAAGACCTCGCCACGGTGGACCACGGCGATGTCGCGACCGGTTCCGTGGTGGGATCGCCCATCGTGCAGTGGCTCGGCGAGACCACGGACGCGGTCGACGGCTTTGTGCAGTCGGTGGTGCTGAACACCCCGGCGGAGCTGAGCGCCGACGCCCTCGACGAGATCCTCGCCGCCGTGGTCCGGCGGCACGACATGCTGCGCGCCAGGCTGGTGCGCGGCGACCGCTGGAGCTTCGACATCCCGGAGCCGGACCGGGCCGCGGCGGGATGGCAGGAGAGCGACCGGCCGCTCCACGAGTGCGTCGCACTCGCCACCGGCGCCCTGGACCCGGCGGGCGGCGCGATGCTGCGGGCCGTCTGGCGCCGCGAGGCCCGGCAGCTGGTCGTGGCCGTCCACCACGTGGTGATGGACGGCGTGTCCTGGCGGGTCCTGATGGAGGACCTGGCCACGGCGTGGCGGCAGTGCGCCGCGGGCGCGCCGATCGGGTTGCCCCCGGTGGGCACGTCGTTCCGCCGCTGGACGCAGCTGCTGGAGCGGGCGGCCACCGACGCGGACGGCTCCTACTTCCGGCGTCCCCTGCCGGCGGCGGACGGGCCGCTGGGCAGGCGCGAGCTGACCGAAGCCGACACCGTCGCCCGGGAGCGGGTGCGGACCCTCTCCGTCGGCCCCGACGTCACCGCCGCGCTGCTGGGCGAGATACCCGCGAAGTTCCACGCGCGCGTCAACGACGTGCTGCTGACCGCGCTCGCCGTCACCCTCGCCCGGTGGCGCCGCGACCTCGGGCAGCAGCAGACGTACGCGCACATCGAACTCGAAGGCCACGGCCGTGAAGCGCAGTTCGTGGCGGCCACGGCCGGCTTCGAGCCCGATCTGTCGCGGACCGTGGGCTGGTTCACCACCCTGTTCCCGGTGATCGTCGACCCCGGCGCGGCGGCCGACTTCACCGCACCCCGGTATCTGGCCGCCGCCCTCAAGGCGGTCAAGGAAGACCTCGCCCGGGTGCCGGACAACGGCGTCTCCTACGGTGCCCTGCGCTACCTCACCGGCACCGGGTTCGACGCGCCCGCGCCGCAGGTGCTCTTCAACTACCTGGGCCGCTTCGACGCGGGCGCGGCCGGCGACTGGCAGCTCGCCGGCAGCACGGCGCAGCTGGGCGAGAAGCGCGACCCCAGGATGCGCCTGCCGCGCGCCCTGGAGTTCAACGCGATCGCCGAACCCGCCGCCGGCGGCGAGTATGAGCTGGTCACCACCGTCTCCTGGCCCGACGGGATGTTCACCGACGAGGACATCGCGGTGCTCGGCGAGTACTTCCGGGAGGCCCTGGCCGGGCTGGCCGCGCTCGACCAGGGCGGCCACTCTCCCAGCGACTTCGGCCCGGTGCCGCTCACGCAGGCGGATGTCGACGTCCTGGACGGCCCGGCGCTGCGCGACATCCTGCCGCTGACCCCGTTGCAGGAGGGCCTGTACTACCACTCGGTCTTCGACGACGACTCGGCGGGCGCCTACGTCGAGCAGCAGTTGCTGACGCTGGACGGCGAGGTGGACGCCGACCGGCTCGCGGCGGCGGCCACCCGGCTGCTCACGCTGTATCCGAACCTGGCCGCCCGGTTCGTGGCCCTCGCGGACGGCCGGGTGGTCTCCGTGCTGGAGAACGGGGTGGTGGCGCCGTTCAGCACGCTGGACCGCCCCGGCATCACCGACGACGAGATCCGCGACCACGCCGAGCGGGACCGCCGCGCCGGATTCGACCTGGCCACCGGCCCGCTGATGCGGTACACCCTGATCCGTGGCGGCCCGGACCGGAACGTCCTGGTGCAGACCGTGCACCACATCATCGCGGACGGCTGGTCGGTGGCGCCGATGCTCCGCACGCTGCTGGCCGAATACCACGCGCCGGGGAGCGGATACCCGCTCGGCGGCTTCCCCGACTATGTGCGCCTGCTCGCCGGACGCGACGACCACGCGAGCGACCGGGTGTGGCGCGAGCAGCTGGCCGATCTGCCCGGCCCGTCGCTGGTCGCCGAGGGCCACACCCCGTCCGACCGGTTCGCCGACACCGCCGTGGAGCCGGACGACGACATCGACGCCGCCGCCCGCTCGGCGGGCGTACCGCTGAGCGTGGCCGTGCACAGCGCCTGGGCGGTGACGCTGGGCGGCATCCTGCACGCCAGGGACGTGGTGCTCGGTTCCACGGTCTCCGGGCGCGACGTGGAGCTGCCCGGCATCGAGGACATGGTGGGTCTGTTCATCAACACGATCCCCGTGCGCGCCCGGTGGGCCGGCACCACCACGGCGCGCGACCTGCTCGCCTCGGTGCGCGAACACCAGAGCGCGGTGCTGCCGCACCAGCACGTCTCACTGGCGAGGATCGGCCGCCGGACCGGCCCCGGCCCGCTGTTCGACACCCTGGTGGTGTTCGACATGGCGACCGACACCGACGCTCTGCGGCGGCCGGACGACACCCTGGTGATCACCGACATCGTGAACGAGGGCGCCCCGCACTACCCGCTGACGCTGGTGGTGGAGCGCACCCCCGACGGCCGGCCGCGCTTCGCCCTGATCCACGACGGCGAGCTGCTGCGGAAGACGAGCGCCCAGGCGATGCTGCGCACGTTCACCCGGACCCTCACCGGCCTGCTCACCCGGCCGGACGCCCTGGTCGACGACCTGGCGGCCGAAGGCGGCCCACGTCCCGCGCGGATCACCCCGACGACGCTGGGCGGACTGTTCGACGCTGCGGCGCACCGCGACCCGGCCGCCACCGCCGTCACCCAGTGCGCTCTGGACGGCGGCACCCGGTCACTGACCTACGGCGGACTGGCGGAGGCGAAGAACGCGCTGGCCTCGGCCCTGCGCGCGGCCGGGGTCGGGCCCGGCAAGCGGGTCGCCGTCGCCGTCCCGCGCTCCCTGGAGCAGGTGGTCGCCCTGGTCGCGATCGGCACCGCGGGCGGCGCCTATGTGCCGCTGGACCTGACCTACCCGGACGAACGCCTGGAGTACATCCTCGCCGACGCCGCCCCGCAGGTCGTCCTCGTGGACCCCGGGCAGGCGGACCGCTTCACGGACCTGCTGGCCCGGACGGGCGTACCGGCCCGCGTGCTCGTGCAGGGGGACGAGCTGCCGCCGGGCGGCGAACCGCCGCTGGCCACCGCCGGACCCGAGGCCGACTGGCACGACCCCGCGTATGTGATCTACACGTCCGGATCGACCGGCACACCCAAGGGCGTCGTCGTCCCCCACTCCAGCGTGGTGACCCTGCTCGCGAACACCCAGCCCGACATGGACTTCGGCCCGCACGACGTCTGGGTCCAGTTCCACTCCTACTCCTTCGACTTCGCGGTCTGGGAGCTGTGGGGCGCGCTGGTGCACGGCGGTGAGCTGCTGGTGCCGGAGTACGGGCTGACCCGCTCCCCGGTCGACTTCCACCGGCTGGTCCGCGAGCGCCGGGTGACCGTGCTCAACCAGACCCCGTCGGCGTTCTACCAGTTCATCGAGGCCGACCGGTACGCCGACGAGCCGGCCACCGCACTGCGCCGGATCATCTTCGGCGGCGAGGCGCTGGATCTCGGCCGGCTGCGCGGCTGGGTCGAGCGGCACGGCACCGCTTCGCCCGAGCTGGTCAACATGTACGGCATCACCGAGACCACCGTCCATGTCACCCACCGGGTGCTGACCGACGAGGACTTCGACCTCGGTGCCGACGTCAGCCCGATCGGCGGTCCGATCCCCGGCCTGGTCACCTATCTGCTCGACGACCGGCTCCGGCCGGTGCCGCCGGGCCGGGTGGGCGCCATCTTCGTCGCCGGCGACCAGGTGTCGCTGGGCTACCTGGGCCGGCCGGGGCTCACCGCGAGCCGATTCGTGGCGGACCCGTTCGCCGGTGACGGCTCCCGGATGTACCACACGGGCGACCTGGCCCGCCGTACGCTCGGCGGCGAACTGGAGTTCACCGGCCGCGCCGACGACCAGGTGCAGCTCAAGGGATTCCGTATCGAGGTCGGCGAGGTGGAGTCCGCGATCAGGGGACTGGACGGCGTGGTCGACGCGGCCGTCACCGTGGCGGACAGCGGTGACCACCTGGTCGCGCACGTCGTGGGCCGGGTGCCCGGCGACCTCCCCGGCCTGCTGGCCGCGAAGCTGCCCGCGCACATGGTGCCGGGCCGGGTGCTGCCGGTCGACGCCCTGCCGTTGACGGTCAACGGCAAGCTGGACCGCAAGGCCCTGGCCGAGCGGGCCGCGCGGGCCGCCGGTGATCCGGCGCCCACCGCGCACGACGGCACGGCGGTGACCACCGGCGACTCCGCGCTCGCCGCACTGGTCGGCATCTTCACCGAGACGCTGCCCGGCTCCGCCGTGGACGGTGACACCGACTTCTTCAAGGCCGGGGGTGACAGCATCGTCGCCATCACCGTGATCAACCGGGCCAGGGCGCTGGGCCTGCCGATCGCGCCACGGGACGTGTTCCTGCTCCGGACACCGCGCGCCCTCGCCGCGCACCTGGCGACGCGCACGCCGCAGGCAGCGGCATCCGCGCCCGCCCGCCGCGAGGACGGCCCGCTGACACCGACGCCCATCATCCTGCGCCAGCGGGAACTGGGCGGCTCGCTCGCCCGGTTCGCCCAGGCCAGGACGCTGGTGGCCCCCGAGGGCACCGGCTTCGCCGACGCCGAGCGCGCCGCGAACGCCGTCGTGGCCGCGCACCCGGCCCTCCGGCTGCGGCTGCGCGTCGAGCACGGGGTGTGGGCACTGCGCACCGAACCCGCCCGCGAGGTCACGCTCGTCCGGGCGGACGGGACGGACCCGACGACCGCGGCGAACGAAGCCGCCGGCCGGCTCGACCCCGAATCCGGCGAGATCATCGCGTTCGCATGGCTGGCGGCGAGCCGGACCCTGGTGGTCACCGTGCACCACCTCGCCGTCGACGCGGTGTCCTGGCTGATCCTGCTGGACGACCTGGCCGCCGCCCTGCGCGGACGGACCCTGGCACCGGCGACCACCTCCTACGCCGAGTACGCCGAAGCACTGGCGTCCCAGTCCGCCCAGGCGACCGACGGCCTCGGACACTGGCTCACCACGCTCGAAGCACCCGCTCCGCTGCCCGCGCCCGAGGGGCTGCGCCAGACCACCGTCGTGCTCGCGCCCGACGTCAGCGGCCGGGTGACGGGCACCGCGCCCGCCGCACTCGGCGTCGGCCTCACCGAGCTGCTGTGCGGCGCGCTGCGCACCGCGCTGACCCGCATCCAGCCGTCGCCCACCGACCTGGCGATCGAGCTGGAGCGGCACGGCCGGGTGCCGGTGCTGGAACACCACGACTACTCCCGCACCGTCGGCTGGTTCACCGCCATCGCGCCCGTGCGGCTCACGGCGCACACCGACCCCGTCGCGGCGGCGCGCGAGCTCGCCGCACGCCAGCCGGACGAGCGCGCACACGTCGGCTACGGCCGGCTCAGGTACCTCAACCCGCAGACGGCCCCGCTGCTGACCGCCCGCCCGCAGGTGCTGTTCAACTACCTCGGCCGGGGCAGCGAGTCCCAGGCGCTGCACCTCAGCGGCGGCGACCAGGGCAGCCCGTACGCCGTCGAGGCCAATGTGTGGCTCGACGCGGCCACCGGAAGCCTGCACGCGGCCTTCACCCTCGCCGAGGGAATCCCCGACGAGATCACCGAGCACTGGCAAAGCGCACTGGAGTCCATCGCGGACGCCTCCGCGACGGCCGAGCGCACCGCACCGGTCACCCCGCTCCAGCGGGGCCTGTTCTTCCAGGCCCAGCTGGCGGGCTCGACCGGGCACTATGTCGCGCAGAGCTACTTCACCTTCGACCGCCGCCTGGACACCGACGCGCTGGCCGAGGCGATGGCGTACGTGATCGCACGGCACCCGGTCGTGGGCGCCGGCTTCACCACCGACGACGACGGAAACCCGGTCCAGGTCCTCAGCGCGGACCGGCGGGTCGACGTCGACACGGTCCACCTGTCGACGGACGCGGAGGTCGAGGCCCTCCGTGCCCGCGACCGCGACACGGGATTCGACCCGGGAGAGCCGCCGCTGGTCCGGCTGACCGTGGTACGCCTGCCCGGCGACCGCGACGGCCTGCTGCTGAGCTACCACCTGCTGCTGTGGGACGGCTGGTCGCGCGAGATCGTCCTGCGGGACCTCTTCGACGCCTATGCGGCCGTCGTCGCGGGTGAGCCACTGGCCCCGGTCCCGGCCACACCCAGCTTCGAGGACCACGCCCGGCTCCTCGACGCCAAGGACCCCGCCGAGTCGGAGCGCTTCTGGGCGGCGCAGCTGGCCGGCCTCCCCGGCCCCACGCTGCTCGCCGGACCGGCGCCGTCCCTCTCGGACGACCTGCCGCGCGCGCTCGTGCGGACGCTTACCGCCGAGCAGTCGGAGGCGCTGCGGGAAGCGGCCAAGGCGCACGGCGTCACGCTGAACTCGGTGCTGACCGGCGCGTTCGGCCTCCTGCTGGGCGCCCACACCGGCCGCAGCGACGCCGTGTTCGGCGTGACCGTCTCCGGCCGGGAGGGCGAGGGGCTGTCCGGCATCGTCGGGGTGCTGCTCAACACCGTCCCCCTGTGGACGCGGGCCCGCCCGCACGACACGGTCCGCGAGTATCTGACGGCCGTGCAGACGGCCCGGGTGGAGGCGATGGACCACGAGCACCTCGGGCTCGGCGAGATCCAGCGGGCCAGCGGGCATGACACCCTGTTCGACAACCTGTTCGTGCTCCAGAACTTCCTGGACCTGGACGCCTTCGCCGCGATGAACGCCAGGCACGGCATCACCTCGGTGAAGGCCGACGACTCCACCCACTACCCGTTCACCTGGGTCGTCACCCCCGGCGACCGGCTGACGGTCAAACTGGAGTACCGCGACGACGACACCGGGAACGCCCGGCGCCTCCTCGACGACTACCTGCGCCTGCTGGACGACCTGGCCCGGTCGACCGGCCCGGTCGGCGCGCTGCCGGGCCTCGGGCCGGAGCCCGAGCCCGCCGAACGCACCGACATCGGCACGGACACCGTGGTCGACCGGTTCGACCAGGCGGCCGACCGCGACCCGCAGCGGGTGGCGCTCGTCGCCCACGGCCGGACCCTGACCTTCGCCCGACTGCGGGACCGCAGCCGGGCGGTGGCCGGCGTGCTCGCCCAGCGCGGCATCGGCCCCGGGACGACCGTGGGCCTGGCGCTCCCGCGCTCGCTCGACTCGATCGTGGCGCTGTTCGCCGTGCTGCGCGTCGGCGCCGCGTATGTGCCGCTGGAGCTGGACCACCCCGACGAGCGGATCGCCGCCGTCGTCGCGGACGCCCGCCCCGACGTGATCCTCACCGTGAGCGCCGTGTCGCCCCGGCTGACCGGCGACCTGATCGAACTCGACCGCCCCCTGCTCGAAGCCGAGCCGTTCGTGACATTCGCGCCGGACGATCCGGACCGGCTGCGGCACCCCGCGTACACCATCTACACCTCCGGATCGACCGGCAAGCCCAAGGGCGTGGTGACCGAGTACGCCGGACTCACCAACATGCTGGTCAACCATCAGCGCCGGATCTTCGAACCGGTGCTGGCGGACCACGGCCACCGGCCCTTCCGGATCGCGCACACCGTGTCGTTCGCCTTCGACATGTCGTGGGAGGAACTGCTCTGGCTCGCCGACGGCCACGAGGTGCACATCTGCGACGAGGAACTGCGCCGCGACGCACCCCGCCTGGTCGAGTACTGCCTCGACCACGGGATCGACGTCGTCAATGTGACGCCCACCTACGCGCAGCAACTGGTGGCCGAGGGCCTGCTCGACAACCCGGCGCGGCGCCCGGCGCTGGTCCTGCTGGGCGGCGAGGCCGTCACCCCGACGCTGTGGCAGCGGCTCGCCGAGACCGAGGGGACGGTGGGCTACAACCTGTACGGACCCACCGAGTACACCATCAACACCCTGGGCGTCGGCACCTTCGCATGCCAGGACCCGGTGGTGGGCGTGGCGATCGACAACACCGACGTCTACGTCCTGGACCCCTGGCTGCGCCCCCTGCCGGACGGAGTCCCCGGTGAGCTGTACGTGTCGGGCATCGGCATCGCGCGCGGCTATCTCGGGCAGCCCGCCCAGACCGCGCACCGATTCGTGGCGTGCCCGTTCGGTGGACCCGGCGAGCGCATGTACCGCACCGGGGACCTGGTGGTCCGACGGCCCGACGGGAACCTGATGTACCTGGGCCGGACCGACCAGCAGGTCAAGATCCGGGGACACCGGGTCGAACCGGGTGAAGTCGAGGCCGCGTTCGCGGCGCACCCGGCGGTGCGGTTCGCCGCCGCGGTCGCCCAACCCGACCCGCAGGTCGACGGGGCGTACCGGCTGGCCGCCTACCTGGTGCTGGACGGCTCCGACCTGGCGGCGGTCGCCACCGAGGTGGGCGCCCGACTGCCGGACTTCCTGCGCCCGACCCACTACGCCCAGGTCGACACCATCCCGCTGACGGTGAACGGGAAGGTCGACACCCAGGCGTTGCCGGAGGCCAGGCCGCTGGGCGCGCTGACCACGGCGGGGGAGCGCGGGCCGGAGACCGAGACCGAGACCGCGGTGTGCGAGTTCTTCGCCGAGGCACTGGACCTGGACGATGACGAGGTGAGCGCGGTGAGCGACTTCGTGTCCCTCGGGGGACACTCCATGCTGGCGGTGCGACTGATCGGGCTGCTCCGCCGGGAGTACGGCCCTGTGATCACGATCCGCGACCTGTTCACCCTGCGTACCCCGGAAGCGATTGCCCGCCACCTCGATGACAACTCCTGACCCGCAGCGGCCCCGCCAGGGGTCCGACATCCTCCGGACCGCACTTCGCCGCAACGTCGGCGCGATGCTCTGGGGCACCGTCCTCATGGGCCTGTACCAGGCGGCGGAGACCGCCTTCCCCATCGCGCTCGGCCTGATCGTCGAACACACGCTGCGCCACCGGAGCCTCGGCGCGCTCGCCCTGTCGATCGCCGCGCTGGCCGTGATCATCACGACCGTGTCGCTGTCGTGGCGGTTCGGGATGCGCATCCTGCAGAAGGCCAACACCACCGAGGCCCACCGCTGGCGGGTGCGGGTCGCGGCTTGCGGACTCCAGCCGGTGGCCAGGGACGTCGGACTCAAGTCCGGCGAGGTGCTGACCATCGCCACCGAGGACGCCGACCAGACCGCCGACATCATCGAGGTGGTGCCGCTGCTGATCAGCTCGCTGGTCGCGGTGCTGGTCGCGGCGGTCGCGCTGGGCCTGGCCGACATCCGGCTCGGCCTGCTGGTGATCGTGGGAACGATCGCGATCCTGTCGGCCCTGAGCGTGATGTCCAAGCGGATCGGCAGCAGTACCCGGGAACAGCAGGCCCGGGTGGCGCGGGCGGGCGCCAAGGTCTCCGATCTGATCATCGGCCTGCGCCCGCTGCACGGCTTCGGCGGCAACCACGCGGCGTTCCGGTCCTACCGCGAGGTCAGCACGGAGGCGAAACGCCAGGCGATCACCGTCGCCAGGGTGAACGGCGGGTACGCGGGGACCGCGCTGGCCCTCAACGCGGTCCTCGCCGCCGCCGTGACCCTGACGGCGGGCTGGCTGGCGTTCGACGGCCAGGTCACCATCGGGGAACTGGTCATGGCCGTGGGGCTGGCGCAGTTCATCATCGAACCGCTGAAGCTGTTCTCGGAGATGCCGAAGTACGTGATGACCGCGCGCGCCTCGGCCGAGCGGATGGCGCTGGTGCTGGCCGCGCCGCCGGTCACGGTCCCCGGGCAGGGGAGCCCGGCCGCCGGTGGAGACCTGGAGATCGACTGCGTCCGGTACGGGAGCCTGCGCAAGCTGAGGTTCAAGGTGTCCGCCGGCGAGTTCGTGGCGATCGCCGCCTACCAGCCGCGTGCGGCGGCCGACCTCGCGTGGGTCCTGGCCGTGAACGTCCCGCCCCACGCGTACGAGGGGGTGGTACGCGTCAGCGGGCAGCAGATCGCGGACCTGTCGATCGAGGCGGTCCGCGAGCATATGCTGGTGAATCCGTACGACGGGGAGATCTTCGCGGGCACCCTCCGCACCAACATCGACCCGTCCGGCACCAGCCGGACGGTCCCCGAGGCCGTCGAGGCGTCCATGCTGACCGATGTCGTCGCCCTGCACCGCGAGGGACTCGACTACGGCGTCCGTGACCGTGGCGCGAACCTCTCCGGTGGCCAGCGCCAACGGCTGTCCCTGGCCCGCGCCCTCGCCGCCGACTCCGACATCCTGGTCCTGCACGACCCGACGACAGCCGTCGACGCGGTCACCGAACAGCTCATCGCACGGGGCGTCGCGGAGCTGCGCCGGGGCCGCACCACCATCGTGATCACCAGCAGCCCGGCCCTGCTGGACGTGGCCGACCGCGTCCTCGTCCTGGACGACGGCGTCATCACCGCCGAGGACACCCATCGCAACCTCCTTGCCACCGACGCGGCCTACTGCCTGGCCGTGGCCCGGTGACGGTGCCCGGCTGGCGGCGGCCGCCCGTGGCGACGGGGCCGAACGCTGCCTGCCGGGCACCCGTCAGGCGAGCGCCCAGGCGACGTCCCTGAGCAGGGCGTGCCGCCAGCCCGCACGGTCGTGGCCCGACGCGGACCGGGAGACTCGTACGGTGGCGCCGGCCTGCTCGGCCCGGGTCTCGACCAGTGCGCAGTGGGGCAGCATCCGGGTCTCGTGTTCCCCCACGTCGAACGCGACCCGCAGCCCGGACAGGTCGGGGCGGTCCCGCAGGCGCGCGGCGATGGCGCCGCCGACCGGGCCGCCCAGGGGGTCCGCCAGGTCCGTGGCGCCGGGTGCCCACCAGAACGCCCCGGACTGGCAGGCGACGCGCGACACCAGGTCCGGGAACTCCAGCGCCGCGTACATCGCGCTCAGCCCGCCGAGGCTCTGCCCGGTGACCACCAGCCGGTCCCGGTCGGCGGGTACGCCGGCCTCCGCGACCAGCGGCAGCAGTTCGTCCCGGACCGCCTCCCACAGCACGGGCCCGCACCCGAACTCGGCCTCCCGGTCCTTGGCCGGCAGGAAGACGAGTGTGACGGCGGGCATCTCGCCGCCGGCGGCGGCCGAGTCGAACGCGGCCATGGCCGGGTGCAGGTACAGCCAGTCGTCCCCGTCGAGCAGCAGGACCACCGGCCCGCCGCCGCCCACCGGGTGGACTCGGACGGTGCGCCGCCCGCCGAGCCGTTCGCTGGCCCAGCGGATCCGGGTGCGCGGAACGGGCAGGACGTCGGCGGCGCCGATGGCCGGCCAGTGCGGCTGGGCCGGGGCGTCCGGGGTCGCGGCGATGGACCGGTCACCGCCCGCACCGACCGGGTTGAGCGGGTCCGCGTACGCCGTGCCGCCCGCGAGGAAGCGGTAGGTCACCCGCAGCCGCGCGGGCATGCGCACCTCGGCGTACCAGCAGTCGCTGTCGCCCCACCGGCGTAGGGGAACCGGCTCTGACCAGCTCTCGAACTCGATGCTCGCCGCAGACCCGCGCCACAGGAACAGGGTCACCCAACCGCCGCCGTCGGCAGGCACCGACGCGGGTGTCCCCGCCGTCGCCCAGAACGCGTCGGTGCCGGGTCGGCCGGGCAGCCCGAACTCGGCGAAGGCGTCCTTCCGGTCGGCCACCGGGCCTCGCATGAGCGTCTCCTTGTGAGCGGGAAGGGGAAAGGCTAGGCTCGTTTCAATTAGGCGAGCCTAACCTAAGCTTGGCATTCTCGGGAGGCAGTCGACATGAGCACCAACCCCTTCGATGACGCCGAAGGCCGTTTCCTGGTCCTGGTGAACGACGAGGGCCAACACTCACTGTGGCCGTCCTTCGCGGCGGTGCCCGGGGGATGGACGGTCGTCTTCGGCGAGGACGGCCGGGAGGCATGTCTGGACTACGTCGAGACCCACTGGACCGATCTGCGTCCCCGGTCCCTCGCGGCGTCCATGGACGCGTGAACCTCCCCCCGGGCCCGGTTCGTCCTGCGGGGAAGCCGTGAAGTGCGTCACAGCGCCGTGCGTGGACCGTCTCTGCCGTCCGGGGCTCGGTGCCGGCAACAGCCCACCCCTGCCGACCGGTCCGGGGGCGCCCCGTCGGGCGGCCCGGGTGGAGCACCGCCTGGGCCGCCCGGGGGCGACTTAGGTCACCCTTCCCTGCCGCTGCGGGCCCTGGTACAGATGGTGGGGTTCCACCCGCAGATCGAAAGTCTCGCCATGAACCAGGACAACGCCCCCGGCCTCATCCCCTTCACGATCGACCTGACCTTCGAGGAAGCCCGGCGACGGGCCGAGGTCGTGGCCGCGCTCGGGCCCGACTGGGACCCGGTGGCCGCCCTCCGAGGCGAGGACGAGGCGTACGCCCTCCTCTACTCGGGCTTGGACGCCGAGCAGCAGCGCACCTACGACCTGCTGGTGGCGGCCGGCGTCCTGCCGGGGGAAGGGCCGAGCAGTGCGGCTGCCCATTGACCCCCAGGCGGACATCGCCCGTCGCGCCTGGCTGCCCTGCCCCGTCTGCGACGACGCCCGCCACTGCGCGACCTGTGCCGACCGCCGCAGCTGCGACGAGCACTGGCGCTATCTGATCTCCAACGACGGTCCGATCGTCCACCTCCAGTGCCCGCGATGCACCCACATGTGGTCACTGAACACCCGCCCCGGCGTCTCCCGCCCCGACGGCAGCTCCCCCTGCCCCTGACGCCCGGAGCAGTCGGTCGAGTTCGCGGCAGCGGAGCGCGTCGCGGAGCTGGTACCGCAGTGGGGCACCGGAGTTGAGCAGATGCCTGACGCGGTGTGAGTCGATCTGTCCGGCCTCGGGCAGTGCGTCGAGGCAGGCGCGGACCACCTCGTCGGCGCTCGGCAGGAGGTCGGCCAGCCCGGTCGTGGTCCCCTCCTGGGCCCTGGCATGATCGGTGCATGGTCGGACGAGTTATTGCAGCCTGCGACGGAGCAGCCAAAGGCAACCCGGGCCCTGCGGCCTGGGCCTACGTGGTCGCGGACAGCGCCGGGGTTCCGCAGCGCTGGCAGGCCGGTGCGCTCGGGCACAGCACCAACAACGTCGGCGAGCTGACGGCGTTGCAGCAGCTGCTGGCCGCGACGGACCCCGCCGCACCGCTGGAGGTGCGCCTCGACAGCACGTACACCCGCGACGCGGTGACGAAGTGGCTGGTGGGATGGAAGCGCAACGGCTGGAAGACCGCCGCCGGCAAGCCGGTGGCCAATCGCGAGCTGATCCAGCGCATCGATGCGCTTCTGGAGGGCCGGGACGTTACCTTCGTGTACGTTCCCGCCCACCAGGTGAACGGCGATCCGCTGAACGCCATCGCGGACAAGGCCGCCAGTGACGCCGCTCGCACCCAGCAGGGCGCCAGCGGGACCGCTGCCGACCTCCCCGTGCCCGATCCGGTTCCTGGCTCGTCACCGCGTGGTGGGCGACCTCTGTCCTCGTCTGCGGCGAAGAGGAGTCCCGCAGGTGGTGCACGGACCCTGTCCGCGCGTTATGCGGGCACGTGCCCGTGCGCCCGCCCGTACGCCAAGGGCGACACGATCACCAAGGTGGGTACCAGCTGGGGACACCCGCAGTGCGCGGACGCTCCCGCCTGACCACGGGATCGACGCTCCGTTGTCCCCGACAGCGATGCCGTAGCCTCTGAATTGGGCGAAAGCCCAGGTCAGAGGCTATTTTCAGGAAGCCTGGAGAGTGCGGACGGCGAGCACCCGACCCGGTCGAGTGTGCGCCAAGGACTTGCCCTGGGGAACACCTGGGGACCAGACGTCCCGGCCGGGGTTCATGCTTGCAGGTAGGCCAGGACGGCCAGCACGCGGCGGTTGTCCTCCTCGGACTGCTGTAGTCCGAGCTTGGTGAAGATGTTGTTGCTGTGCTTGCTCACCGCCTTCTCCGTCACGAACATGCGGGCGGCGATGGCGGCGTTGGAGCGGCCCTCGGCCATCAGCGCCAGCACCTCGCGCTCGCGGGGGGTCAGCGCCCGCAACGGCTCATCGCCGTCGTGCCGGGCCAGCAGCGACGCGACGACCTCCGGGTCCATCACCGTCGCGCCGGCGGCGACCCGGCGCACGGTGTCGATGAACTCATCGACGTGCGACACCCGGTCCTTGAGCAGGTAGCCGACCGCGCCGGCCCGGTCGGACATCAGCTCGCGGGCGTAGAGCTGCTCGACGTACTGCGAAAGCATGAGTACCGGCAGACCCGGAATCCGCGCGCGGACGTCGATCGCCGCGCGCAGTCCCTCATCGGTGAACGTCGGGGGCAGCCGCACGTCCACGACGGCCACGTCCGGGCGATGTGTGCTCAGCGCCCGCACCAGGGACGGGCCGTTGTCCACCGCCTCCACGACCTCGAACCCGTAAGCCCGGAAGATCCGGATCAGCCCGTCGCGCAGCAGGGCCAGATCCTCGGCTATGACAACACGCACGGCAGGGACATCCTCACGTCGGTAGGTCCGCCGACCGGACTGTCGACGTTCATGGTCCCATCGAACGCGTTCAGGCGCCGTTCGATACCCCGCAGCCCGGTACCGCCCTCGAACGAGGCTCCGCCGCGGCCGTCGTCACTGACGACGATCTCCAGCAGCCCTCCGCCGCCGGCGGTGTACTCAAGGCGGATCGAGATGCGGTGCGCGTGCGCGTGTTTGATCGCGTTGGCCAGGGCTTCGGCGACCGCGAAATACGCCGCCGACTCCACCGGGGCCGGCAGCCGCCCGGGAACGTGGACGGCGACTGCGGTCGGCACCGGGTTGGCCAGGGCCAGCGCCTGGATCGCGCCGTCCAGGCCCCGGTCTGCGAGTACCGGCGGATGGATGCCCCGTACGAGATCCCGCAGTTCGACCAGGGCGGTCGAGGTCGATTCCCGGGCCTCGGCCAACAGCCGGGCCACCGCCTGCGGGTCGTCCGCCAGCAACTGCTCGGCCAGGCCGAGACTCATCCCGAGCGATGCCAGGCGGGCCTGGGCGCCGTCGTGCAGATCCCGTTCGATCCGGCGCAGCTCACCGGCCTGGCTGTCGACGGTCTCCGCCCGCGAGACCGCCAACTGCGCCACCCGTGCCCGCAGCCGGGCCCGCTCGGTCGGGGCCAGCAAGGAGCGGATCACCCATGCGTTCAGCCTCGCCAAGGGCACCGCGCTGACGTACCAGAGCACCAGCAGGACCAGGCCGAGCGGGACCATGGCGAACGATCCGGTGACGGTCTCCAGAGGGAAGTGCGGGCCCAGCGGGGTTCGGAACACCTGCGGTGGGGTCAGGGCGAACACCAGCGGATACCCCAGGTAGAACACCCCGGCCGCGAAGGCCAGGAACGAACCGCCGGCGGTGAACCACCCGGCCACCGAGTCGACCACCAGCCAGGCCCAGTCCCGCCAGGTCGCCGGGTCCTTCAGGATCACCCACAGCCGGGCCAGCCAGTTCCCCTCCGGGGTCGGCAGATAGGGGCGGGTGATCGGCTCACCCAGCCACCGCCCCGCCCACGCTCGGTGCCGGTCGGTGAACCAGCGCACCAGCACCGTCGCCAGCAGCGTCACGGGCAGCCCGGCCCCCATCAGGACCAGCCCCGCCGCCGTGCTCCACAACACCAGCAGACCGAACGCCACCGCCGAGGCCAGCAGCAGCACCAGCGACCAGCCGAGCAACTCCACACGCAGCACCAGGCCCGCGCGCAGACCACGGCCGCGGCGCGGGGTCACGCCGGGGGCGGGCAATGGGGCGGACCGTGGGGCGGGAGCGGTCATGAGATCCACATCCTCACACGTCGGGCCGACGCCGGCCGGGGCGCCAGCCGAGAGGTCGGCCGGGCGGTGGTGGGGATCGGGGTCATGCCCTCATCCTGACCGGTCCTCCCCCTGCGCACAGTGGGGTTTTGTCTACCCCGCCCGGGGTTTCAGCACCCGTGCCCCGGCCCGGCGTCCCCGGCAGGGTTGAACACGTCGAAGGAACGCCGAAGCACACACCGTCTCGGGCCACCCGAGCCGCGACCACAGCTCCCAGGAGATCATCATGACCGCGAAGACCCTGCGCTCCACCAAGGTCCGGCGCACGGCGATCGCCGTGGGCGTGGCCGCAGCCCTCACCGGAGTCCTCGCCGGCTGCGGGCACTCCGGCGCTCCCACCGCTGCCCACCCCGCCGCGAGCACACCGGCCAAGGCGGTGACCGGCGCGGCCTCGACCCTGCACATGATCACCAACCAGGGACACCGGCTGGCCTTCCAGGTCACCCCCGGTCACCAGCCCGCGATCGTCCTGGACGCGGGCGGCGGCCTGGACTCCTCCTACTGGAAGGACATCGTCCCGGTCCTGGCGAAGAACACCGGATCGGAGATCATCACCTACGACCGGGAGGGGATGGGCGCCAGCGACGCGGTTCCCGGCCCGTGGAAGGTGCAGAACGCCGTCTCGGACCTGGAAGCCGGGCTCACCGCCCTCGGAGCCACTCACCACGTGATCCTGGTGGCGCACTCCGAAGCCGGGGAGATCGCCACCTACCTCACCCGGCAGCACCCCGGCCAGTTCGCCGGGGCCGTCCTCGTCGACGCCACGCTGCCGCAGTTCAGCACCGACACCGAGATCGCCCGGGTGGCAGCGGCCGGCCAGGCCCAGGTCGACGCGGTGAAGGGCCATCCCGCCACGAAGGCGGACCGCCAGTTGCTGGCCGTCGCCGCCGACTACGTGGCGGACCAGCGCGCCTACCACCGGATCGCGTGGCCGGCGAGCGTCCCCGCCACCGTCATTGTTTCCGAGGAGACCCCGTTCCCGACCTCGCCGTCCGACGCCGAGGCGTGGCGCACCGCCCAGGGCGAGTTCGCCGAGGCGGCACCCAACCGGCGGCTCGTCACGGCCGCCCACAGTTCGCACGACATTCCCGTCGACCGCCCCGACATCGTGGAGGCGCAGATCGAAGCCATGGTGAACACCGCCGGCTGACGACGACGGTTGGCGACGCCCGCTGACCACCGCGACGCCGTGGGTGCCGATGGATCACCCGGCCTGGCCCTACGGCAGGTTGGTACGCGTGGAGGAGTCCGCCGACTCGGTCCCGTCGGCGGACTCCTGTCGCTCACCGGCAGGAGCGGCAGCAGGGCGAGGGTGTCCGGCCGGGCACAGCGAGGCAGCGCGGCGGGTACGGCCGGATCGGGCCAGCGCCCCCGGCCCGGGGCACTCCGCAACCTGGGCAACGTGAGAGAAGTGTGACCCGGGACCCGGGCGCCACGATGTCTCGCGCGCCCACCACGCGGCGTGAGTCCCGTCGGTGCGAGGCGAGAGGCGGCTCATGGCCAACACACGGGAGGACGAGCCGGACAAGGTGCGCGGGGGGTTCGAGCATCCGCTGGTGTTCTGGGTGGGCGCGCTGGCCTGTACCACGGGCGTCCTGCTGCACCTGCCGATGTACTTCGGCGCCAAGGACATGGGCTACCACCTGCGGGGTATGAAGCCCGACGCCCCGATGATCACCGGCATGGCCCTGATCGCCACCGGGCTGCTCGCCGTGGTGTACGGCCTCGTCCCGCGCGACCCCGGCCGGATCCGCCGGTCCGCCGCGTGGGTCCGGGTGAGCACGCTCGACGACGCGCCCATCAACGCCCAGCACGTCGTGCTGCTCATCGTGATGACGCTCGCGGTGACCATCGACGTCATGAAGCCGACCGCCCTGGCCTTCGTGGCGCCCGGCTTCGCGCAGGAGTACGGCCTGAAGTCGCCGGGCAACCCGCACGGGCACATCCCCGTGTCGTGGCTGCCGCTCACCGGCATCACCGGCACGGTGATCGGCTCGTGGCTGTGGGGCTGGCTGGGCGACCGGATGGGGCGCCGCGCCTCGATCATCCTGGCCGGGATGCTCTTCGTGACCACGTCCATCTGCGGTGCGATGCCGGGCTTCAAGTGGAACCTGCTGATGTGCCTGCTGATGGGCATCGGCGCCGGCGGCATGCTCCCGATCACCTTCACCCTGATCGCCGAGACGATCCCGGCCCGGCACCGAGGCTGGCTGATGGTGCTCATCGGCGGTGACATCGCCGGCGCCTACCTGATCACCAGCTGGCTCGCCGCCGGCCTCACGCCGACGTACAGCTGGCGCATCCTCTGGCTGATCGGCCTGCCCAGCGGCCTGCTGCTGGTCGCCCTGAACCGGTGGATACCCGAATCGCCCCGGTTCCTGCTGGCCCGAGGACGCCACCGGGAGGCCGAGGCGGTGATGCGGCGCTACGGAGCGGTGGCCGAGCAGGTCGACCCGGCGGAGTACGAGGCCCGCGCCACCCTCGAACGCGGCAGCTACCTCACCCTGTTCCGGGGGCCGCTGCTGGGACCCACGGCCGCGATCACCGTCCTGGGGATCGGCGTCGGGCTGATGACGTACGGGTTCCAGCTGTGGGTGCCGACCAACCTCCAGCACCTGGGCTACTCGGCGGTGCAGTCGGACTACGTGGTGCGCAACGCCGCGCTCATCGGCCTGCCGATCACCGTCCTCTGCGCCTGGCTGTACGGGGTGTGGGGCAGCCGCAGGACCATCGTCACGGTCACTGCCGTCACCGGCGCGACCCTGCTCGGCTTCCTGGTCGAGGGCAACGCCCTCGCCCAGCACCACACCCTGCTCTCCCTGCTGCTGGTGGTCCCGCTGGCCGGGGTCAGCTCGGTGGTGGCGGTCGTCGCCGGGTACGCCGCCGAGGTCTACCCGACGCTGGTGCGCTCCCGTGGTACGGGGCTGGCGGCCGGGATGACCAAGGCCGGCGGGGTGCTGATCCTGGCCTTCACCGTCGCGGCGGCCTCCGTGCCGTCCATCGGGGCCACCGCCGTCATGGGCGCGGTGCCGCTGCTGCTCGCCGCGCTGCTGTTCCTGCGGTTCGGCCCGGAGACCAAGGCGCGCGGACTGGAGGACATCAGCGTGGAGGTGATGGAGGCGCCGACCGGACCGCGCGCGGACGGCTGATCCGGCCGCCGGCCTCCCCCGTACCCTCCCCGGCCCGGCCGGGCTCCTCACCGCGTACGACTGCGGTGCCGAGCCCGGCCGTTCCGCTGCCGCTCGCCCGCCCGCCCCGGAAGGCCCTGCCGCGCCGGCCCTCGCAAGCCATGGGAAATCCCCTGTGCAGCCGCCGCGCAAATCTCCGGTCCGGGCATTTCAAGCGGCGGGCATATGGCGCGGGGAAAGAAAGGGATACGCATCCCAGTCCCCCTTCGTCAGCCGCCGCCGACCCCCGGAAAGGCAGGCTGGGAGAAGCCACCCGCAGGTGCCTCATGTGATGCTCGTATCCGTGGGTCGCCGCACCGGACAAGGCGTGTCCGCAGTGGGCCGGCTTCGTCCAGAGGAAGGGAATGCCAGAAAATGATAACCCTTGAGTGCTTGAACCTGGAGATCGACGGGCCGACGGCAACGATTTACCTGAACCGGCCGGACAAGAAGAACGCGATGAATCCCCAGATGCACCGCGATATGAACGAGGCCCTGGACGCCATCGAGGCCGACCGCGGTGTCAAGGTCGTCGTCGTGACCGGCAACGGCGACAGTTTCAGTGCCGGAATGGACCTGGAGGAGTGCTTCCTCAGGCCGTTCGAGGACCCGATGGAGTTCTACCGGACCAACGAGGTCGCGCTGAACTGGTTCAAGCGCCTGAAGGCGTTCCCGGCGGTGACCGTGGCCAAGGTGAACGGGTTCTCCTTCGGCGGCGGAGTCCTGCTGGCGGGCATCTGCGATCTGGCGGTCGCCTCCGAGACCGCGCTGTTCGGCCTCTCCGAGATCAACTTCGGCATCTTCCCGGCGGGCGGCGCCACCTGGGCGGCGGCCCACAACCTGCCCCGCAAGCAGGCGCTCTACTACATCCTCACCGGTGCCACCTTCACGGGCCGGGAGGCGGAGGCGTACGGCCTGGTGAACAAGGCCGTGCCACTGGACGAACTGGACGCGGCAACCGACCGCATCGTCCGCAAGCTCGTCAACAAGAACCCGGTCACCCTCAGCCTGGCCAAGCACGTCTACGAGCACAACCGGGCCACGGACCTGCCGGCGGCGATCGACTACGACCAGGCGAAGCTCTGGGAGCTGTCCCGCCTCACCGGCAACGAGTGGGTCAACGTGGCCCTGAAGCAGTTCGAGAAGCGCAGCTACCAGCCCGGCCTCAGCACCTACGACCGGGTGGAAGCCAAGTCATGATCTACACCAGCCCGCACCCGCCGGTCCCGATCCCCGACACCTCGCTCACGTCCTTCGTACTGCGGCAGGCCGAGCAGCACGGCGACCGGGTGGCGACCGTCGACGTCTCGGACGGGCGGTCGTTCACCTACCGCGAGCTCGCGGCGGCGGTGCGGAGCGCCGCCGCCGGGCTGCACGCCCACGGCTTCCGCAAGGGCGACGTCCTGGCGATCCTCGCACCGAACGTCCCCGACTACCCGATCGCCTTCCACGCCGCCGCCACGGCCGGCGGCGCGGCCGTCCTGCTCAACCCGCTCGACACGGCCGACGACCTCGCCGGCCGCCTCAACGAGGCCGGTGCGCGCTTCCTGCTCACCATGCCGTCCGAGGTGGCCAGGGCGACCGAGCTGACCACCCGGACGAAGGTGGAGGAACTCCTGGTGTTCGGGGAGGCCGACGGCGCGACGCCGTTCTCCGCGCTGCTCGTCGACGACGTCCCGCCGGCCCCGCCCGTCGACCCGGCGCAGGACGTGGTGGTCGTCCTCCACTCCAGCGGCAGCACCGGCCACCCCAAGGGCGTGCTGCTGACGCACCGCAACATGATCGCCAACGTGCTGCAGATCAGCCTGGGCGCGCCCGGCGGCGAGGACGAGAAGGTGCTGGCCATGCCGCCCTTCCACCACGCCTTCGGCCTCATCATGGCGATGAACGCCAGCCTGCTCCAGGGCGCGACGATCGTGACGATGCCGCGCTTCGACCCCGAGGCGTACCTGAAGGCGATCCAGGACCACCGCATCACACGGCTGTTCGTCGTGCCGACCATCGCCGTCCTCCTCGCCAAGAGCCCGCTGGTGGACCGGTACGACCTCTCCTCACTGCGCTCGATCGTCTCCGGCGGCGCCGCGCTCGACCCCGAGACCGCCCGCCTGTGCCGGGAGCGGCTCGGCTGCACCATCGCCCAGGGGTACGGACTCACCGAGGCGCTGGTGTCCTTCATGCAGGCCGCGACGCCCGTGGTGCCCGCGTCGGTCGGCCGGAGCACCGTCAACATCGAGTACAAGATCGTCCACGTCACCACGGGCGAGGAGCTGGGACCGCACCAGGACGGCGAGATCCTCGTCCGGGGGCCGCACGTGATGAAGGGCTACCTCGGCTCCGAGGAGGCCACGCGGAAGGTTCTGGAGCCGGACGGCTTCCTGCACACCGGCGACCTGGGCCGCGTCGACGACACCGGGGAACTGTTCATCGTCGACCGGATCAAGGAGCTCATCAAGTACAAGGGGCAGCAGGTGTCCCCGGTCGAGCTCGAAGAGGTCCTGATGACGCATCCGAAGGTCGAGGACGCGGCCGTCGTCGGCGTGCCCGACGAGGAGGCCAGCGAGGTCCCCAAGGCCTTCGTCGTGGTGAAGGAGCCGGCCACGCCCGAGGAGATCACGGCCTTCGTCGCCGAACGCGTCGCGCCGTACAAGAAGATCCGGCGGTTGGAGTTCATCGACCGGATTCCCCGCACCCCGGTCGGCAAGATCGAGCGACGGGCCCTCAGGGAGCGCGGGTAGGCGGCACCATGGTCTCGTGGCCCCGGGCGGTCGGCGCGCCCGGAGCTTCGAGGCCGTCGCAGAGGCATGGCCGTCCCCGGGGCATGGCCGTCCCCGAGGCATGGCCGTCCCCGAGACATGTACGTCCCGAACCGCAGCCTTGACACCGAGGCTGCCCATGACCTGGAGGACACCATGAGCGACCTGTCCGGCCGGACCACGATCGTCGTCGGTGCGAGCCGCGGCCTGGGGCGCGGGATCGCCGCCGCCTTCGCCGACGCCGGCGCCCCGGTGATCGCCGTGGCCCGCACTGCGGGGACGTTCGACGAGCCGGCCAACGGCGCCGGCAGCCTGCGGACGGAGGTCGCCGACGCCGCCGACGCCACGGTGGCGGGCAGTCTGCTCGACCGCCACCAGCCCGAGAACGTCGTCCTGGTGGCCGGCGCGACCCCCCTGATGCGCCCGTTGCAGCACCACACATGGGAGTCGTTCTCCGCCAACTGGGAGACTGATGTGCGGATCGCCTTCCACTGGGTGCGCGAGGTGCTGCTCAAGCCGCTGCGGCCCGGCAGCAGGGTGATCGTGGTCAGCAGCGGCGCCGCGCTGGCCGGTTCGCCGCTCAGCGGCGGCTACGCCGGGGCCAAGGCCACCCAGCGCTTCATCACGGCCTACGCCCAGGAGGAGTCGGACCGCGCGGGTCTGGGCATCACCTTCACCGCGGTGATGCCCCGGATCACGCCGCTGACCGAACTCGGCCGGTCGGCCGCGCGGGCGTACGCGGTGCGCGGCGGCCAGTCCGAGGAGGAGTACCTGCGGCAGCTGGGCGCGCCGCTCACCCCGGAGGCGGCCGGCGCCGCCCTGGTCGAGCTGGTGCGGGCCGACGCCGCCACCGTCGCCCCCGGCTACCTGCTGACCGGCGGCGGGCTGAAGAAGCTGCCCTGACCCGGCCGGTGTGACGAGCACCGGGGCCACCACGAGGGCCGGCCCCGGTGCTCGTCATGTGCCACTGCGAGGGCAACGGCCGCCGGCCCGGACTCGGACGGGTCTGCGGGCCGGCGTTCCCGGACAGCGGGCGTGTCCCGCCGCGACGACGACGGACGGGCAGGCCCCGGGCTGTGCGGTGGCTGGTCCTGCGGAAGCGCGCGCGGTGCGACCCGGGCGGAATTCCCTGGAGCCGGGACGCCGCGTCCTGGCTCCCCGTGGACCGTCGCGGTCCCTTCGCGCCGCCGCTCCGGCCGATCGGGTCCGGCGGGCTATTCGCCGGCGGCCAGGGGGAGGGCCGGCGGGCCGTCGAGTTCCGGGAGCGCCAGCAGGATCGGCAGGTCGAACGGGGTGACCGGGCGCAGCTCTACGTCGGTGGTGTACACGCGGCCGTTGCGCACCCGCACCGGCTGGCCGGCCCCGAGCAGCCGGGGCATGCGGACCGTCGGCTCGGATGCGGCGTCGTGCGGGGCGACGGCCGCTGCCCGGACGTACCACAGTCCGTCGGGGACGCTGAGGTGGAACTGCCCCGAGTCGTCCAGTATGTCGCAGGACTGCGGGAAGCCCTCCACGATCGGGGTGTTGAACGCGGCCACGTAGACCCGGACGCGGCCCGCGGACTCCGGAATATGCAGCTGTCCGGTCACCGTGGACAGTTTCTGGTCCGCACAGACTGCCGAGAGGGCCGGCGGCGGCAGGTGGCCGCAGCTGGCCCGGAATCTGTATCTGCCTGGCGAGACGCCCACACTGCGGGTGAAGCGGCTGGTGAACGTGCCGAGGCTGTTGTAGCCCACGCGATAGGCGATGTCGGTGATGCTGGAGGCACTCTCCAGCAGGTGCCGTTTGGCCATGAACAGCCTGATCGCGCTCAGGAACCGGCCCGGAGAGGTCCCGGTGACGTCACGGAACATCCGGGAGTAGTAGAATTTGCTGAACATGGCTTCGGCGGCCAGCTTCTCTAGTGGAAGTGGCTCCGCATGGCAGTTCCACATGATATCAATGGTCCGTTCGATCGCTACCTCGGCCGTTGTCTGCATCCGAATTCTCCGTCCCTGGATGTTCCGACTGGGTTGGCGTTTGAGGTTCGGGGCGGCTGCCTGCCTGAATTCCCGGGCAGAATCATCCCGGGCACACGGCAGTGCCTGTTCCTTCGCCTTTCGCGGCGATTGCCGTTCCGGATCGACCCGGTGGTTCAGCGGCTGATGCGCATCGAGGTCGCGACGCTCGGGCCCTCTCGTGTCGGGGCGTGCGTCAGCGGAGCCCGGCGAGTCGTCCTGCTGTGGAATGCCGAGGAGGCGGCTTCCCCGTCCCGACGCCTGGTCGAGCCGGTCGGGACGGGCGACTCTTCAAACGTGGACCTGACAGGTCTCACCGTGTCGGGGCGCGGTGGGTGCGGCGCGGCCGGGCGGCGGGTGCGTGGGACTCCCGCACCGCCTCCGGGAGGACGAGGGACGCGGCGGGCCGGGGGGCGTGCAAGGGCGTCGGCGCCGTGCGGCGGGTCCCCCCGCCGTGCGTGGGCGCGGCCGGCCGCCGGTTCGGCGGGAGCGGGCGCCCGGCGCCGAAGCGGCCGTCCGGCGAGACTCCACGACTTCCGAGGCCCCCCGGCCGCCCCTGCCCCGGGGACGCCTGCGCGGGAGGCGGTGTGCTCACCGTCCACTCCCGGGTCGCGGGGTTTCCCTCGTCGGCTGCCAGAACGTCCAATTGCACGGAGGTTCTCCTCGTCTACGAGTCGAGTACGGCCGTCCACCGATGCGCTGTCGTCCAACGGGCGCGGTTCCCTGTCCCGGATACTCATGACGCCGACGCGGCCGCCCTGCGGCAAGCTCCTCGCGTCGGCCCCGGGCCGTGCTGGTCATCCGTCATGGTCCGCGATGCCTTCCTGATCGCGGTAGGGCTCGGTCGGCCAATTCACTGGCCGCGCTTCGCATGGAGACATCGTTCGGCTGTTCGAGTATCCCCGCATCTTCTGGATTGCTGTACCTGTCCGACGCCTCGGAGAATGCGTCGTGATCGCGCCAGTTTCAGAACATCGACTCGGTGAGGGTTTCAGTCGACCACTCGATCGGAAGACGCGGTGGGTCGAGTTTGTATGTGACATGACAGGGGAGAAACTCGACCCGTTGAACAGGCCGTCCGCGTCAACTCGTCATCCGGGCCGCCGCGTTGGCCATTCGCCCTGCCGCACTCCCTCGTCGCGCTCGTCGCGCATGCTCGTGGTCCTCGGGGAGGGTGACCGCCGCAGCATGCTCCCGACCTGGCCGAGATCCTGCACACCGCCGACGCCGAGAACCCGGGGCCGACGCCGAGTACCCGGGGCCGACGCCGAGTACCCGGGGCCCGGGGGAGTGCGGCCCCGGTTGCGGCGCGCGTGACCCGTGAGCGGTCGGCCGATCGTGGCAAGCGCAGAGAAGCCGCCGGAAACCGCTCCCCGTAGGATCGGTCAGGAGATCGACGTAATCCGGCGGCGCCGCCAGAGTCGCATTCACAGATACGGCGCGCCTTCCCAGGAGCAGGAAATGGGCGCCGGATTACCTCTGGCGACCCGTGCGAACGGGCGCGCATGGCCCGTCCATTCCGCATGCTCCGGACCGGCGAAAGGAATAAGAGCGTGACCGCGATGCAGGACGTGTTCACCGATCTGGCCCTGGAGGGCGACGAACTGGACGCCGTCGTCGCCGCCCTCGCCCCCGAGGACTGGGACAGGGCCACGCCCGCCCCGGGCTGGACGGTCAAGCACCAGGTGGCGCACCTGGCCTTCCTCACCCACCTGATCCGGCTTTCGGTGAGCGACGCGGACCGCTTCGAGGCCGTGACGGCGCCGGCCCGGGGCGACTACGAGGGCGCCATGCACGTCAAGGTGGCCGAGTACGTCACCGAACCGGTCCCCGAGCTGCTGCGGCGCTGGCGCGACGAGCGCGCCGCCGTCGCCCTGGCCCTGACCGAGATGCCCCGGGGCGCCCTGGTGCCCTGGCTGGCCGGCCCGCTGCCCGCCAGTGTGCTCGCCGCCGCCGGGCTGATGGAGCTGTTCGCCCACGGCCAGGACATCCTGGACACGCTCGGCCTGCGCCGCACCTTCACCGACCGCATCGGCCACGTCGCCTTCCTCGTCAGCCGCACCCGCGACATCGGCTACCGGGTGCGCGGCCTGGAGCCCCCCGCCGGGGAGTTCCGCTTCGAGCTGACCGCCCCGTCCGGCACCCGGTGGGCCTTCGGCCCGCAGGACGCCGAGCAGCGGATCAGCGGCCCCGCCGCCGACCTCTGCCTGCTCGCCACCCGCCGCCGGCACCGCGACGACCTCGCCGTCACGGCCACCGGCAGCGAGGCGGACCGCTGGCTGGACATCGCCCAGGCGTACCGCGGCTCCGCCGGCGAGGGCCGCAAGCCGGCGCAGGTCGCGTCCGCCTAGCACGGCACGCCCGGCGGCCGCCGGTACGTGCGCGACGGCGGGTCGGACGCCGTCCGAAGGGCCTTTCTCATTCCGCAGCAAGGACGCCATCGGGTAATCCGGCGGGTGGCGCCCGGTTTCCGCGTGACCGCGCGCCTGGGCGGTCACCGCCGACCTCCGTACCCGTCCGCACGTCCGCTCCGCGAATCCCGCGATCGGGGCTTTTCTGCCTTTTTCGCGGTCCGGTCCGGGCAATGCAGAAGTAGTGGGGACGGGCGGTATCGGGAATTGTAGTGGGTGGATTCCCGTGGTTGCGGGAATGTCCGGTGAGGCCAGAGAGGAGGAGTCATGTCGACTCTCGTCGTTCCGTCGGGTGATGAGTCGGTCCGTCGGGCGTCGGAATCGGCGTCGGGTCCCGCCCCGACCGTCGGTGTCGCCGTCGGCATGGGCCAGGCCGTCCGGGAGAAGCCCTCGAACGGCTGCCCGGACGGAAGATCACCTACATCGACGACGCCGCGCAGAGCGAGGCCCCGGGCACCCAGCCGCGGGTCGCCGAGGCGGTCATGAAGCTCGACGAGGCCGACTTCCACGCCCGGCGCCCGGCCGACCTGGTCGACGCCAAGTGCGCCTCCGGCGAGCCCTGGGAGATGGCCGAACGCGCCCGCAGCCGGGCCGACGAGGGCGCCGCGGTCAGGCTCACCCGAGCCGTCGACGTTTCCCCGGCCGGCCCCGCGATCGCGCGTACGAGGGCTCCGCAGTGGGCGAGCACCGCGCGTGCACGGCACGCGGAACCCGTACGTGACCGGCCGCCGTCCGGGAGCGCCGAGCGACCGGCCCGGACGACGGCCTGACGGCACCACCACAGAGAAGCCCGGCCACCGAGAAGCACAGCCCCACAGAGAAGCACGGACCAGGACCCCCGGGAGGGACCTATGAATCTGCCCAAGGTAGCAACGCGGGAAGAGTGGCTGCAGGCCCGCAAGGAACTGCTGGAGAAGGAGAAGCAGCTCACCCGGCTGCACGACGAGGTCGTCGCCGCCCGGCCGGAACTGCCCATGGTCAAGGTGGAGAAGGACTACGTCTTCCACGGGCCGCAGGGGGAGAAGTCCCTGCTCGACCTCTTCGAGGGCCGTTCCCAGCTGATCGTCCGCCACTTCATGTTCGGCCCCGACCAGGAGGAGGGCTGCATCGGCTGCTCGATGCAGGCCGACTCGGTCGGCAACCTGGCCCACATCCACGCCCGCGACACGACGTTCGTCATGACGTCGCGCGCCCCGCTGCCCAAGCTGGAGGCGTTCAAGCAGCGGATGGGCTGGGACATTCCGTGGTTCTCCACGGAGGGCTCGGAGTTCAACCGCGACTACAACGTCACGACCGACCAGGGCGAACTGCCCGGGGTGAGCGTCTTCCTGACGAACGGGACCGAGGTCTTCCACACCTACTCGCTCTACGACCGGGGCGGCGACATCTTCAAGAACTTCTACAACTACCTGGACCTGACGCCGTTCGGGCGCCAGGAGAAGGAGCTGGAGCACCCCTGGGACTGGTGGCGCCACCACGACCGCTACGGCGTGGACGACGCGCCGACCGCAGGGCAGAACTGGTGGAACGGTACCGACAAGTTCGCCAGCTGATGCGACTCCCGGCCTGGCTCGCCGAGCCGCTCCCGCTCGCCGGCGTGGTGGTCCTGACGGCGGCGGGCGGGGGGATCGGCTGGCGGGTGCACCTGCTGCCGGGCGCGGGGGTGGGGGCGGTGGTCGGGCTGCTGACCGCCGTGGCGCTGGCCGCGCTGATAGAGCGGGGGTGACGGCGTAGCGGAGCGCCGCGCGCCCCTCACAGGGCCGTGTGACCCGTCTGGGGGCGGGTCACACGGCCCTTGTGTCACGTGGGGGCAGCGGCCCGCCCCCACGACGAAGCCCCCGGCCTCGGCCGGGGGCTTCACGCTGCCGTACGGGCCCGGCGGGCCGCTCCCGGTGTCCGGCTCCGTGGACGGGGCCCGGCGGCGACGTACGGGTGCGGGCCGAGCGGCGGCCCGGGTGCGCGCGGGCCGGGGAGGGGCCGCCGCCACGGTGGACCGGCCGGCCCGTGTACGGCTCGGACAGCGGCCGTCCTCGGAACTCCCGCAGCGCCCCGGGCCCCCGCCGGGACCGGCGCACCAACGGGCGTGGCCCCGCCGTACGAGACGGCGGGGCCACGCCCGAGGGCGGATCGGGGACCGCTCAGAGGGCCGCGGCGCGCGGCGTGTTGCGCCGCCGCAGGACCGGGATCGCCTCGGCCTGGAAGTCCAGGTCCGGATCGAAGCCCTGCACCATCCCCTCCATCACCAGCAGGGACAGCAGCGGGAAGGCGAACTCCGGTGCCGGGTACAGGCCGAAGCGGCGCTGGAGGTCGAACAGGCGGCCCGCGAACCTCGCCAGGTTGAATT
This sequence comes from Streptomyces sp. NPDC092296, assembly GCF_044755465.1. Lineage (NCBI taxonomy): Bacteria > Bacillati > Actinomycetota > Actinomycetes > Kitasatosporales > Streptomycetaceae > Streptomyces > Streptomyces sp. NPDC092296. Next base: position 131,090 of record NZ_JBIVRB010000012.1, read on the forward strand.
CGCCCGACCGCGCGCCGACCGAGCCGTCCACCAGCTCGGTCAGACCGGCCCGGAAGCCGTCCAGGTCGCAGTCCGGGGCGACGCTCGCGGCGCTGTCGATGACGATCTCCGCGCAGAACGGACCGTTGCCCATCGACATATTGATGAAGAAGTCCGCGAACGAATCCCGGACCGCCTTCGGCAGCGTGATCACGAAGCCGGCGTCGAGGATCACCAGCGACCCGTCCCGGTCGACGTACATGTTGCCCGGGTGCAGGTCGCAGTGGACGAGCCCGTCCACGAACAGCATCTCGTAGACGGCGGCCAGCGCCCGGCGGGCGGCCCTGCCCCGGGCGGCGGCGTCCAGCTCCTCCGGGGCGAAGCGGAGCAGGCCGTCGACGTACTCCATGACGAGGACCCCGTCCCCGCACAGGTCGGGCAGCGGCTCGGGGACCCGGGCCCAGGGCAGGGAGGCCAGGTTGGCCCGCAGCGCGACCAGGGAGTCCCGCTCGGCGGCGAAGTCCAGCTGCCGCAGGACCGCGCCGCCCACCTGGTCGAGCATGACGTCGAACGGCATCGAGCGCAGCGGCGGCAGGAGGCCGAGCATCCGCATCATCACGCCCATCAGCCGGAAGTCCCTGCGCATCACGCCGTCGATCCCCGGCCGCCGCACCTTCACGGCGACCGCCCGGCCGTCGACCGTGACGGCCCGGTGGACCGTCGCGATGCTGCCGCTGGCCACCGCGGTCCAGTCGAACTCGGCGAACGGCCACTCGCGGCCCCGGTAGGCGTGGCGCAGCGCCTTCTCGATCCGGGCCCGGCGCGGCGGCGGCGTGGAGTCGGTCAGCCGGCCCAGCGACACGCAGATCTGCTCCGGCAGCAGGTCCCGGCGGGTGCTCAGCAGCTGGCCGATCTTGATGTACGACGGGCCCAGCGCGGTGAGCAGCCGGACCAACTGATCACCGGTACGTGCCGTGGGTCTGCGCCGCAGCCACCCGCCCACCACGCCGGGTGCCAGGACCACCGCGTGTGCGGAGACGATGACACCGATCCGCCCGAAGCGGGCCGCGAGGCCCGCCAGCCGGCCCAGCCGCCCGATGGATGTTCCCGCCATGCCTGCCGACCTCCCCGTGGACCGCTCCCCGCGCGGCATGCGCGAGCGTCGGTCCGGTTCATCCGCGCGTGAGAGGCGGCGGTCACCGCCCGCGACCATCGTGGCGGCGGGGTGCGACGGCGACTACTCCGAGCATGCCGAGGGGCGCGGGCGGGACTGCGGCGGGCCGACGGGGAACCGGGCGCCTCGGCCGTCCAGGGGTCCACGCCGGGGGCGCCGAGTCGACGGGCGGGCCTGCGCCCGGCGGCCCGGCACCCCCGGCCGGAGGCGTCCTCAGACGATCCGGGCCGTCGCGCCGTAGCCGAGCACCCGGGACGGGGTCTGCGCGTCCACGGCCCGACCGGGGTCGGGCCGCCAGTCCGCCATCAGCGTCACGCCCGGCTCGACGAGCTCCATGCCCTCGAACCACGAGGCGATGGTCTCGCGGTCGCGTACGTAGAGCCGCTGGCCGACGCCCGCCTGGTACGCGTCGCTCATCCTGCCCACCTGCGTCCGGGTGTCCGCGTCGGCCAGGTCGTCCGACAGGTGCGAGATGGACAGGTAGCTGCCCGGGACGCACGCGGCCCGGTAGTCGGCCACCAGGCCGGCCGGGTCCTCCTGGTCGTTGACGAACACCAGGAGGCCGCCCATGAGGATGCCGACCGGCCGGCTGAGGTCGATCAGCTCGCGGAAGCGCGGGTGGGACCAGACCTGCTCCGGCTGTCGGCCGTCGGCCTCGATCACGGCGGCGAGCGGCTCGTCGGCGAGGATCTCCTCGCCGTGCAGGACGGCCGACGGCTCGTAGTCGACATAGACCACGCGGGCCCGCGGGTTGCGGGCGTGGGCGACCTCGTGCACGTTGCCGGTCGTGGGCAGGCCGGACCCCAGGTCGACGAACTGCTCGATCCCCTGCGCGAGCAGGAACCGCACGGTGCGGCGCAGCCAGTCCCGGTTGGCTCGGGCGAGCAGGTCGACGCTGGGCATCAGCGACTTGATGCGGTCCGCCTTCTCCCGGTCGACCGCGAAGTTGTAGAGCCCTCCGAGGTAGTAGTCGTAGATCCGCGCGATGTTGGCGACATCCACGTCGGCCGCCGGACGCTCGGTGAATGTGGTCATGAGGGCCCTTCGCCTCGGCTGACGGCACGCCACAGCGGTGTGCCGTACACCGCGAACACTAGCGGGGTGTTCTCCCAACGTGCCCTGGAGTCAGGCAAGTTGGGGTGTCATGGCGGCGAAGTGGCCAAGCGCGCTTTCGATCCCCGCATACCGGCTTCTGACCCTGCGGATTGCCGGCGGACGCCGATCGGTGGCGAGTGTCCGGGCGGCCCGGCAGCAGAGGAGTGGGAACGGCGGCGGTGAACAGGGCTGGTCCGGAGGTTTCTGCGGTCCCGGCCGGTGCTGGTCCGGGCCCGCGGGTTGTGGGTCAGGCGCGCGGCGCGCCTGGGCCCGGCTGGGCTCCGACCTGGTCCCCCAGGGGTTCGGCGTCGCAGCTGTCGCAGCCCAGGTGCTGCCGGATGCGGCCGCCGCAGCCCTCGTGGCGGTAGATGATCGGCGGCCCCTGCGGTGCGGCCCACCGGTCGCCCCATTCGGTGAGGGCGATGATCACGGCCTGGAGGTCGCGCCCCTTGTCGGTGAGGACGTATTCATGGGTCGCGTGCTCCTCCGAGATCCGCCGGGTCCGCATGAGTCCTGCGGCGACGAACCTTTCCAGGCGGCTGGCGAGGATGTTGGGGGCGATGCCGAGCTGGCGCTGGAATTCGGTGAAGCGGGTCGACCCGGCGAATATCGCGTCCCGGAGGATCAGCAGGCTCCACCGTTCGCCGACGATCTCCAGCGTCCGGGCCACCGAACAGTTTTCGCGGTCATAGGTCCGACCCAGCATCGAGCACCTCCGTCCAGTCCAACAGTCCGCTTGCGTCACGATACCATGAGCGCTAAGTTACTAGCATCATGCGAGCGATTGGCCCGAAGTGCACCCCTGCCCCGCCTGGTGGGTCGACCGGTCACCCGGTGCGCCGAGACGGAAGCCGCCCGGCGGCACCCCGTCTGACGACGGCTCCAGCAGATCCGCACGACGAGGCAAGCAGGAAGAACCGCGGCGTGGCCGCCACCGGAAGGCTTGACGGCAACACCGCGTATGTCAGACAAGGAGGTGCACCATGAGTGACCAATCGGCGCCGCGCCAGGGCGTGACGGACGGGGTCAGTCACCGTTTCGTGCAGACCAACGGCATCCGGATGCACATCGCCGAGCAGGGCGAAGGGCCGCTGGTGGTCCTGCTGCACGGCTTCCCGGAGTCGTGGTATTCCTGGCGCCACCAGTTGCCCGCCCTGGCGGCGGCCGGCTACCACGCCGTCGCCCCCGACCTGCGCGGCTACGGCCGGACCGACCGCCCGGACGCGGTGGAGCAGTACTCGCAGCTCCACCTCGTCGGTGACCTTGTCGGCCTGCTGGACGCACTCGGCGCCGAGCAGGCGGTGCTGGTCGGCCATGACTTCGGCACCTCGGTCGCCTGGAACGCCGCGCTGATGCGGCCCGACCGCGTCCGCGGCGTCGTCGCGCTGAGCGTGCCCTACCTCCCGCGCGGCCCGGTCAGCCCCTTGGCAGGGCTGCGGGAGGCGCTCGGCGACGGCTTCTACATGCAGTACCTGCAGCAGCCCGGGGTTGCCGACGCCGAGCTGGACCGGGACGCGCGTGCCGGCCTCACCCGCTTCTTCCGCTGGGGCTTCGGTGACTCGCCGCAGGCGGACGGGCCCACCCCGCCGGTGGTGCCGCCGGGCGGCGACCTCTTCGCCCTCATGCCGGAGCCGACCGAGCTGCCCAGCTGGCTGACCGAGGCCGACCTTGACCACTACGTGGCCGAGTTCGACCGGACCGGGTTCACCGGTGGCCTGAACTGGTGGCGGACGCTCGACCTGAGCTGGGAGTTGACAGCGCCGTGGCAGGGCGCCCCGATGACGCCCCCGGCGCTGTACATCCACGGCGACCGGGACGGCAGCGTCCAGCTCCCGGGCCTGGACCAACTGATCGCCAACCTGCAGTACCTCGTGCCGAACCTGACGCGCACGGTGGTGCTGCCGGGAGTCGGGCACTGGACGCAGCAGGAGCAGCCCGAGGAGGTCAACGCGGAACTGCTGAAGTTCCTGGCCGGCCTCTAGCCACAGCTGCGGCTCAGAGTGTGATCCCACGCCCTCCGGACCCGCCAGGAAATTCGGTGGTACACCGCCGGATGGTCCGGCGGTCCGGAGAGCGTGCCGATCGCTGACAGTACCGTGTTCTTCAAGAAAGGGATCGCCTTGACTACCGACACATCTTCTCCGTCACGTTACAGCGGCAGGCAGCGGTTAATCCTGCTCGTCCTGCTCGGCGCCAGCTTCCTTTTTGCCGCCGACTATTCGATCCTGAATGTTGCGCTGCCGGAGGTCGGGGCGGGCGTCGGCCTGGGACTGAAGACGATGCCCTGGATCGTCTCCGCGTACACGCTGCCCGCAGCCGGATTCATGCTCATGTTCGGCCGGCTGGCCGACCTCTTCGGCCGCCGCAAGGTGTTCCTCGCCGGCATGGTCCTGCTGACCGCGGCTTCGCTGCTCGGCGGTTTCGCGTCCAACCCCGGGATGCTGCTGACCGCCCGCGCGCTCCAGGGCACGTCCACCGCCATGGCGGTCCCTGCGGGGCTGTCGCTCATCACCACCACCTTCGCCGAAGGCCCCCGGCGTGACCGCGCCCTCGGCCTCAACGGCGCGATCCTGTCCGGTGGCTTCACCGCCGGGGCCCTCCTCGGCGGCGCCCTCGTCAGCCTGCTGAGCTGGCGGGCCGCGTTCTTCATCAACGTCCCCGGCGCCGTGGCCATCCTGGTGGTGACGCCCCTGCTGCTCGCGGAGAGCAAGGTGCCCGAGCGGGTGAAGCTCGACCTGGCGGGAGCGGTGACGGTGACCGTCGGCCTGCTGGCCGTGGTCTACGCGATCATCGAGCGGAACATCGTCTCGGCCGTCGTCGGCGCGCTGCTCCTGGCCGCGTTCTGGCTGATCGAGGTGCGTTCGCCCGCGCCGCTGGCCCCGGTGCGCTTCCTCAAGCGGCCCACGGTGAAATGGGGCAACTACGCGGGGATCGTGATCTTCTCCATGGAGACGGGCATGATCTACCTGATGACGCTCTACCTCCAGAACGTCCTGCACTTCTCCCCGGTGGTCACCGGCCTCGTCTTCGGCGTCCCGGGCCTGGCGGCCGTGGCCGCCGGACCGGTCGCCGGGCGCATCATGGGGCGTTTCGGCAGCCGGGAGGTCCTCACCGTGGCCCTGACCCTGCAGGCGCTGATGGTCCTCCCGCTGGTGTTCCTCGGCTCCAGCCGGCTGGCGCTCGCGATCCTGATCCCCGCGCTGTTCCTCGGGTTCTTCGTCCACGTCACCTGCATCGTGGCGTACACGGTGGTGGGGACCTCGGGCCTGCCGAACGAGGAGCAGGGCCTGGCGACCGGCCTGACCTCGATGACCCACCAGGTGGCTCTCACCATCGGTGCTCCGGTCATGGTCTCGATCGCCGCCACGCAGAGCAACCAGTTGACCGGCACCCACCTCGCGCTCGGGGTGAACGTGGCGGTGACGCTGGCCAGCGTGCTGCTCATCTGGTTCGGGCTGCGCCCGCGCGGGCGGCAGCACGGCACCGCAGCGGTCGTACCGGGGTCGCAGGGGGCCGCCGAGGAGCTTTCCCCGTCACTGGACTGAGCCCGCGCGAGAGAGGTTCCCTCGTCGCGGCTGCGCTTGGAAAAATGACAAGCAGCCACTAATGTCAAAGCGCTGACGCGACGTCATATCGAAACTCGGCAATTCGCACACAGTAAAAGGGAGATCTGCAATGACCACACCGAAGCCCGGCAGCATCCTTCTCGGCACCACCCGGCGCGCGGAACTGCGTGAGTGGTACCGCAAGGCGCTCGCGCCCGAGCACGAGGGCGAGGGCCCGATCGACCTCGGTGGTTTCCTGCTGGTGATCGAGGAGCGCGACGACGTCGACACCAAGAACAACGAGCCGGGCCGCTTCATCCTCAACTTCCACGTCGACGACTTCGACGCCGTCGAGGCGCAGCTCCAGGCGGCCGGTGTGGAATGGCTGCACCCCGTCGCGGACCGCCCCTCCGGCCGCTTCGGCACGTTCGCCGACCCCGACGGGAACTACCTCCAGATCATCCAGTTCAAGTAGGACGCACCAGGGGCCGTATTCCTGACGGGCATCGGGCCCGGAGACCGAGCGGGGCTCCGGACCGGATGGCCCCGGGGACGGCAGCCGTAACGAGGACAGGGCCTGCTGAGCAGCCCGGGTGGCGGATTCCCCCGGGTGCCGGCAGGCCCTGTCGCCGTCTGCCTGGTGCCTGGTCGGGCACGCAAAAAGCCGCCGCGCAGCTAGCGCGGCGACTCCTTGCCCCGGCCGTGGCGGTCCGGCCCACCCCCCGGCCCGCCACGGCCCGCCCCGCGGTCAGTGGCTGCCCACGACCACTGACCCGGGCGGTATCGCTGACCTAGATGAACTGGGTGTTGGGAGCGAGCCCGCAGAGCACCCGTCCGAAGGTCTCGGTGTTGCTGTCCGGGCTGAACATCGGGTGCACGCTGATGGCGTGCATATCGCGTACGATCCGCTGGATCGGCTCGTGCTTGTAGATCGAGGAGCCCCCGCTGGCCGCGGCGAAGAGGTCCACGGCCTCCTTGGCCAGCCGCGTCGCCCACCCCTCATCGGCACGGACCCGGGCGCGCTCCTCGATCGTCCACGGCTCGCCGCTGGCAGCCTTCGCGTCCACCAGCGCGGCGGCGTGGTACGCGTGGTACTCCGCCTGCTCGGTCTTCATCACGGCCGTACCCACCTGGATGTGCGTGACCGGCGCCTCTGCCTGGTGTTCGTAGTCGGTGTACCGGATCGGCCTCCCGGGCATGCGCTCGAAGAAGGTCTCCCGGGCCGCCTTCGCCATGCCGACCAGAATGCCGACCGTCGCGGCCGATCCGGCCAGGATGGTCGGGCTGCGCCAGATGGGCGCGTTCGCGTTCAGCTTCGAGACGGCGTTCGGTCGTATCGCCGAGTCCATCGGGATGATGTGGGTGTCCGGGACGAACACCTCCTTCGCCACGGTGGTGACGCTGCCGCTGGCACCCATCCCGGAGGTGTGCCAGTCGTCCACGATCTCCAGGCTGGACATCGGGACCGCCACGATGACGGGCTCGGGCGCCGCACCCGGCCGCATCAGCAGCGTGGCGAGCTCCTGCCAGTTCGCGTGCCAGGCACCGCTGACGAAGTGCCACGAGCCGTTGAGGACGACTCCGCCGTCCACCGGAACCGCCGCGCCGCTCGGGCTGACCGCACCGCAGATCCGGGTGCCGGGGTTCGAGAACACCTCGTCCTGTGCCTCGTCCGGGAACAGGCCGACGATCCAGGACGCGATCCAGTACGTGGACACCGTCCAGGCCAGCGCGCCGTCGGCACGGCCGAGTTCGACGGCCACGTCCACCAGGGTCCGGGTGTCGCTTTCGTAGCCGCCGTAGCGGACCGGCATCCGCAGTTTGAAGACTCCCAGATCGGCGAGCGCCTTGATGGAATCCTCGTGAATGCGCCGGTTCTCCTCCGACCATGCCGCCTTCTCCCTGAGAGCCGGCACCAGCTCGGCCAGGGAGATTTTCAGTTGTTCGAGCGTCGGTTGGTGCTGCGACACTTCGCTGATCGACACGCTTGCCTCCCGAGAAAGAACTTGATCGTACGCATCGACCATCGCACAGGTGGCCGGGCCGCGCTTCTTCCGAATTGCCGCCAGGAATGGCGGCGGATGTGCAGCGGGTCGGATACCCGGCGAACGGACGGCGGGCACATTCAATTCTGAGGCAGCGGATCGCGCGGGCATTGTTGCGGTCCGCCCCCGTACCCGCCCCTGGGAGCCGCACAGGGCAATCCCGCGTATTGATCGCGCCGCCGCGGGCTGGTTACCTCGCTGGCGGACCGGTAACGGTCCGGCCGGACGCGAGCGACCTGGGAGTGCCATGGGAGAACAACGCGCGAGTCGGTGGCTGCCGACCGGTGCCGCCGGCGGGCGGAGCGGGTCATGACGGACGTGAGCGCGCCGCTGCACGAGCCGGCCGAGCAGCACCGGGCCTACCGGCGGACCAGGGAGGACATCACCGCTCTGCTCGCCCGGCACGCCTGGCCCGCGCAGGCCGGCGTGCCCGCCTGCCCCGGGTGGGACGTACGGGACCTGATCGGGCACCTGGTGCACATCTGCCACTCGTTCATCGCGGGCGAGGAGAGCCAGATCGACCTGGAGCCGGTGGCCGGGCTGGGACTGGCCCCGCTGCTCGGCCAGTGGGCGGCGGCCGACGCGGCGGTGGGGGAGGCGCTGCGGCGCACCCCGGAGCTGCGGCGGCGGATCGTGCTGCTCGACGTGTTCTCCCACGAGGTGGACCTGCTGACCTGCTTCGGCGAGCCGCCCGCCGTCGACCACCCGGCGTTCGCCGGCTCACTGGACCTGGCCACCATGGGCTTCGACCTCGCGGTGCACGGCGGTGGCCTGCCGGCGCTGCGGATCGTCACCCCGGAGCGGGACTGGGTGGTCGGCGCGGGGGAGCCGGCGGCGTCGGTGCGCGGGCCGCAGCTGGACGTCTTCCGCTCGCTGACCGGCCGCCGCACCTGGCGCCAGATCGAGCGGCTCGACTGGTCCGGCGCGCCGCCGGCCACCTGGGTGCGGGCGTTCACCTGGGGGCCGTTCTCGCCTCCCGACCGCGAGGTGGACCCGGTCCGTGGCAGCTGAGGGCGGCCCCGGGCAGCGCGAGCGGGCGGGGCCGGTATCCTCGGCCCCGCCCGTGGCAGGTGTCAGGTGTGTCAGGTGCCGGGTCAGGTGCCTGCCGCGGCGGAGAGCCGGGCGTCGGCGCCGACCGCGTGCGGCAGCTGCCAGAAGTCCAGCTCCGGCAGTGCGAGCAGGATCGGCAGGTCCAGCCTGGAGGGCGGCCGGGCCGTCAGGCTGACCCGGGCGTTGCGGTCGCGCCGCACCCGCAGCTCCTCGCTCGACGCGACCATCAGCGGACGCCGCTGCCAGGGCTGTTCGGGGATGTCCTGCATGCCGACCACGGTCGCCCGGATGTACCAGACCCCTTCCGGGACGGCCGGCAGCGAGAACTCGCCCGGCCCGGACAGGATGGCGCAGGCGACCGGACGTCCCTGCACGATCGGCTCGCGGAAGGCCCCCACGTAGATCCTCTTGGCCTGCGCGGTGTCCGGGAAGCGCACGCTGCCGTTGACCGGGCCGCTGTGGCGCCCGCTGTCGTGGAGCGCCGGCGGCGTGGCCCTGCCGAGCTGGGCGTGGTCCGGCAGCCCCGCCCGTGCCAGTGCCCGGTAGCGGGCCGGCGAGTGGTTGACGCTGCGGGTGAAGCGGCTGGTGAAGGTGCCCAGGCTGTTGTAGCCGACCCGGTAGGAGATCTCCGTGACGCTCAGGTCGGTCTCCAGCAGCAGGTTCTTCGCGCGGTGGAGTCTGATCGCGGACAGGAAGCGCCCCGGGGACGTACCGGTCACGGTGCGGAAGACCCGCGAGAAGTAGAACTTGCTGAGAATCGCCGTGTTCGCGATGTCGTCGAGCGAGAGCGGTTCCTCGTAGCGGTCCCACATGGTCTCTATGGCACGCTCGACGGCCACCTGCATGACAACTCCCCATAGCTCGGCATAGAAGCGGACGCGTCCTGGAGGAACGGGTGGAGCAGCTCGCACGACGGCCGGTACGGCCGGTGGTCGCGTACCTGCGCGGCGGGCCCGGCCGCGAATCGTCGCAGGGGTCGTCACGTCGCAGGGTCATCACGTCGTACGGTCATCACGTACGGTCATCACGTGCGGTCATCACAGCGCACGGTCGGCACGCCGTACGGTCATCACAGCGCCTGGAGGTCAACGCGCGGGGAATCCACCGTGGTCGAGACGGAGCGGGTGGACTGCGGCGAAGCGGTGAAAGGCACTCCGGCCGGGGGCCGGGCTGCGGTGTCTCAGTGGTCCGGTAGTTCCGGAGATTCCTGGCGGCACCGGTGACGGGCCGCACGCAGGCTCACCCATGACGTCAGGGCGAGCAGTTCCCGGTCGCCCGGGTGGTCCCGCCGGAACGCACCGACGACCGTGTCGTCCACCCGGTACGAGGCCAGCGCGGTCAGCAGGGCCAGGGTGCCCGCCGATCGCTCCGAGGCCGGCAGGCCGTCCAGTGGCCCGTCGAGCCATGCTCGGCCGAGCCCGGGGTCGCGGCCGTCCCAGCGGGCCAGCACCTCGGCCACCAGGGCCCGCACCCCCGCGGGCACCAGGTCCTCCCCGGTCCGCTCCACCGCGGCCGACGTACGGGCCAGCGCCTCGGCGATCCGTGGTTCACCCGCCGCCCAGGACAGGTCCGGCGGCAGCGGAGCCGCCGGCAGCAGCGTGAGCGACGCGCCGGGCTCGGACTTGGCCCGCATGGAGCCGCGGATCAGCCCGACCAGGACGCGCACCACCGGACCGAGCGCGCGGTTGGGCGCGTTCGGGGGGAGCGGTTCACTGCCCAGGAATATGTTGACCATGCGGTTCAGGTAGTGGAGGCACAGCGCGGTGCCGACCAGTTCGGGCAGCTGCCCGGCCGGGAACGGCGCCGGGCCGCCCGAGGCGGCCCAGGCCGCCAGCCCATCGGTGCGGTCCGCCGCCGGGGCGGCCCGGCGCCCGCTGCGGGAGCCGGGCCGGGCGGCCAGCGAGTCGAACACCGCGCTGTGCATCCGGTCGCAGAACGGGCACTGGTTGCTCACCGACACCGCGGCCGCGACGGCCTCCTTGTCGGTCCGGGAGGCCAGGCCGTCGACCAGCATGGTTTCGCGGAGCAGCACCCAGGACGCCGAGAGCAGTTCGGGCACCGGAGCGTGCAGGGCGACGGGGGGTGCCAGGACCCCGAAGTCGCGCTCCACCTCGCGGTAGACCCGCGAGGTGTCGCCGACGGCCTCGCCGAAGCCCACGGTCGAGAGATGCCGGACCTGCACCAGGGACAGCCCGCGCAGTGAGGCCTGGACGAGCTTCCTGCCCACCGTGAGCCCCCCATGCGTGCCGGACGTGTGCAGTTCGTCCTGAGCGGTTCCCTTGCTGCCTTCCGGCATCCGTGGCCGTCCCCTCGGGTCCGTGACGATGCCCGGTCGATGCGCCAGCCGATTGTCGCACCCCGGCCCGGCTCTTACTTCTTCAATCTTGCGGTTTGGAACCCGCCGTCAGCACCCCTCGTGGCGGGCGTTCCGGGGGCCAGGGGATCGGGAAGAAGAAACGGACGAACTTCTCGAAGAGCCGGTCACCGATCGTCCACCGCATGCGGGGCAGCATGCGGGACGGCCCCCCGATGCGGTAGCGGATGCGCGGATTCTCCTTGGTCACGGCCTTCTCGATGACCTTCGCCACGGTCTCCGCGCGCACGGCCATCCGGCCGCGCCCGGTGGGGTGGTCGGTCTCCCGGTACGCGCCGTGCCAGTCGACGAAGTACTGCCAGAAGTCGTCGTAGAGGCCCGTGTGCTCCTGCCCGGTCATCCCGAGGTCGGCCACGGTCATCGGCACGAACCCGCCCAGCACCGGAGACGGTTCGATCAGGACCACCTTGATGCCGAAGTGGGCCACTTCGAGCCGCAGCGAATCGCCGATGGCCTCCAGCGCGTGCTTGGTCGCCTGGTAGTAGCCACGACCCGGAGTCGCGAACTGGCCGAAGATGGACGACATCATGATCACGCGCCCGCTGCCCTGTGCGCGCATTCCCGGCAGTACCAGCTGGGTCAGCCGGCACAGTCCGAAGAGGTTCGTCTCGAACTGGCTGCGCACCTCGTCCATCGGGGTCTCGCCGATGGTGCCGTTGAGGCTGTAGGCGGCGTTGTTGATCAGCGTGCCGACCGCGCCGTGCTCGGCGGTGATCTTCTCCACCACGGCCGTCATCGACTCCTCGTCGTTGACGTCCAGCGGCAGTACCTGGATGCCCTCGGCCGCCAGTTCGGCCAGCGCCTCGGGCCGCCGCGCGGTCGCGTAGACCGGCCAGCCGGCCCGGTGCAGCCGCAGCGCCGCGGCCCTTCCGGTGCCGGACGACATACCGGTGCTCGACGAGGCCCCGGTCAGCAGGATCGCGCGCGAAGGGCTGCTCACCGCGACTCCGCCAGCCGGTCCTCGGACACGGTGGCGTCCTCCGGTTGCGAGGCGATCCGGCTGCGGGTCACCGAGTTGCCCAGGCCCAGGCCGTCCACCAGGCGGTTGATGAACGCGAACAGCGAGGCGGTGAAGACCGCCTCCAGCATCTCCGCGTTGGTCCAGCCCGCGGCCTCGGTCCTGGCCCAGTCCGCATCGGTGATCCGGAAGGCGCCGGTGCCGACCTGGGTGACCAGGCGCATCAGCTCCTTGGTGCGCTCGTCGATCGGCAGGTCGTCCACCGAGTCGGAGTTCGCGATCGCGTCCGTCAGCTCCTGGTCGCCGCCGAACTGGGCCAGGAACCAGTTGTGGGTGCCCACGCAGTACGGGCAGCCGTTGACCTTGGAGCTCCAGGCGGAGATCATCTCGCGGGTCGCGCGCGGCAGCACGCCGTCGTTGAAGACACCGCCGTAGCCGGCGATGACGACCTCCAGCAGGTCGGGGCGGCTGGAGACCAGCCGGAACATGTCCGGCACGAAGGGAATGCCCATTCGCGACTTGATCGCGTCGTACAGCTCCGCCGTCCTGCCCTCGGCTTCGGCTTCCTCCACCAGGGGGACGCGAACCGTACTCAGCACATTCGGATCGGTCATGGGTAATCGCCTTCTCTTTCGTGGTGGGGGCCGCCCCGCGAGCCGCTTCCGGATAACGGGGGAATGCGCGTACTCCTGCCCGACGGGCAACGGCGTGGTTTCTCCCATGGTGGCAGGAATACCGAGGGCGTTTTCTCTCTCAGATTGCCCTGAGTACGCCGGCCCGTGCGCGGGCCCGTCCGACGGCCTCGGGACATGCGGACGGCCGTCCCGGCGCAGCAGGGCGCCGGAACGGTCGTCAGGCCGGGTCGGCTCACTCGGCGCGCAGCCAGTCCGCCAGCCGCTCGCCGATCATGATCGAGGTGAGGTTGGTGTTGCAGTTGACGATGCTCGGCATCACCGAGGCGTCGGCCACGTACAGCCCCTCCACCCCGTGCACCCGCAACCGCTCGTCCACCACGGCGCCCTCGTCGTCGGCGGTGCCCATCCGGGCCGTGCCCACCGGGTGGTAGCCGCTGTCCAGGCTCACCTTCACGTACTGCTCGACCATCGCGTCCTTCTCGATGAGCTTGTCGTTCAGCACGATGAAGCCGTCGCCCTGCGCCGCGATCCCCGGGTGGTTGGCCAGCTCCCAGCAGGTCCGGACGCCTTGGACCATCTTCTCCAGGTCCCGCTCGGTGGAGAGGAAGTCGAGCTGGATGTCGGGCCCGGCGGCCGGGTCGGCCGAGGCCAGCCGCAGCCGGCCGACGGACTCCGGCTGCTGGTCCACCACCATCACGCCGAAGATCATCGGCGCGCCGGCCAGCATCTGTAGCTCGGGAAAGAGCTCCAGGTCGAAGTGGTTGACCATGTAGTACTGCATGTCGTTGAAGGCCGTGGACCCCTTGGCGGTGGTCCGCACCATGGACTGCAGGAACGGCACGTTCTGGTCGACGGCGCCGCTCCTGGGCCGCATGAACACCCCGGTCCTGGGGTGGTCCATCAGATGGGCGCCGACCCCGGGCCGGTCCAGCCGGACGCGGATGCCGAGCCTGGTCAGGTCATCGGCCGGGCCGATCCCCGAACGCATCAGCAGCGTCGGGGAGTTGACCGCGCCGGCCGACAGCACGACCTTGCGCGCCCGCAGCTCCTCCGGCGCGCCGCCGTCCGCCGAGACCAGGACGCCCACCGCGCGGTCGCCCTCGAAGAGCACCTCGTGCACCAGCGTGCCGGCCTGGATGGTCAGGTTGGGCCGCGTCCGCACCTCGCCGGTCAGGTACGCCATCGCCGTCGAGACGCGGTAGCGCGGGTCGCGCCGGTTGGAGGGGATCGGCCCGATGCCCGTCGCCTCGGGGTGGTTGTGGTCGGCGACCTCGGGGAAGCCGGCCGCCAGGCTCGCCTCGGTGAAGGCGCGCTGCATGGTGGTCATCTCGTCCGGCTGGAAGCGGCGGATCGGCACCGGGCCGCCCTTGCCGTGGTACCGGTTGTCGAAGTCCAGGTCGTCCTCCAGCCGGCGGAAGTACGGCAGCACCTGGTCGTAGGCCCACGCCGGGTTGCCCGCCGCCGCCCACTGGTCGTAGTTCTCCGGCACGCCCCGCAGCGCGATGGTCGCGCCGACCGCGGACGAGCCGCCGGTGATCTTTCCGCGGGGGAAGAGGATGCGCCGGCCGTCCAGGATCTCCGCGCGGTAGTGCCAGTCGTGCTTGCTCATCGACATCGCGTTGCCGTCGGTGATGTCGTGCGGAATGTCGGCCGGATCGGGAAAGTCCGGGCCGGCCTCGATGATGAGTACGGAACGGACCGGATCCTCGCTCAGCCGGGTCGCGAGCGCCGCACCTGCGGAGCCGGACCCGACGACTATCACGTCATACGTGCGCACCATGGATTCAACCTCGCCAGAGAGGGATTCGACAGGGGCCGATCTCACCAGAGTTTCGCAGCAGGTCGGCATCCGGTCTTCTCCGAGACTGCCCAGCGACTCCGCCCGGAAATCCCCCGTACCGAAGCGCGGTACGCCGTTCGAACCCTGGCAACTTCAGAGAAGCACGCCTTGCTTGGGCGGTACATCCTCAAGTGTCAGGTTCGGCGGCGGGTAGTTGCCGAATGCCTTCACGACAACCTTGGCCAGCCGATTTGTTGTCGTCCACGGGAGGGAATTGGGATGTCGCACCGACGACGATTCCGCAGACTCGTACCCGGGGTGGTCACTGTATTGGTGGCAGCCTCGCTGTTCTTCGTCATCCGTACCTCGGTGGCTGTTGCGGGCGGTGACGAGGCGGCGGCGGCGTACACATTCAAGGAGATGCCGATCGCAATGCCGCCCGGCTACGACTCCCGGCCGATGAAGACGATCCGGGACGTGAACCCGGCCTACCACAAGATCCGTGCCTGGATCTCCTCGGTCGGCGCCAGCATCGCGATCAACGACGTCACCGGCCACGGACTGGCCGACGGCATGTGCATCGTCGACACCCGCACCAACGCCGTCGTGGTCACCTACACCCCGACCGCCCGCGCCGCCGACCGGTTCACCCCGTTCGTGCTCGACGGCGAGCCGCTGCCGATGGACGACACCATGGCACCCACCGGCTGCACACCCGGCGACTTCAACGGCGACGGCCGCACCGACTTCCTGGTCACCTACTGGGGACGCACCCCGGTGCTCTTCCTGGCCAAGTCCGACGCCACCACGCCGTCGGTCACCGCGTACGCCCCGCGCGAGGTCGTCCAGTCGCAGAGCATCGACGGCAAGTACCACGGACCGAGGTGGAACACCGACGCCGCGTACGTCGCGGACCTCGACGGCAGCGGCCACCCGTCGATCATCATCGGCAACTACTTCCCCGACTCCGACGTGCTCGACCCGCACGGGCTCAACAACGTGCAGATGAACAACTCGCTGTCCAGCGCGAAGAACGCCGGCGGGGACCATGTGCTGCGCTACTACGGGTCGAGCGTCGGGACCGACCCCGAGGCGACCTTCGTCGAGGAGAAGGACGCCATCCCGTACGCCGACTCCACCGGCTGGACGCTGGCCATCTCCGGCGCGGACCTGACCGGTTCGGGCCTTCCCGACGTCTACATAGCCAACGACTTCGGCCACGGGCACCTGCTGTACAACATCTCGACGCCCGGCCACATCCGCTTCACCGAGGTCACCGGCGAGCGCACCCCGACGACCCCGAAGTCGTTCGTCCTCGGCAAGGGCTCCTTCAAGGGGATGGGCGTCGACTTCGGCGACGTCGACGGCAACGGCAGCTTCGACATGATGGTCAGCAACATCACCGTCGCCTGGGGCCTGGAGGAGAGCAACTTCCTCTGGATCAACCAGACCGACAGCCCGGCCGCCGCGAAGAGCAAGATGCAGGCCGGCATCGCGCCGTTCAAACAGAAGGCCCAGGAGAACGGCGTCGCCTGGACCGGCTGGGGCTGGGACGCCAAGATGGGCGACTTCCTCAACAACGGCCGGCAGAACATCCTGCAGGCCGACGGCTTCGTCAAGGGCGACATCGACCGCTGGCCGTGGCTCCAGGAGATGGCCATGACCAACGACGACCTGCTCTCCAACCCGGCGATGTGGCCGCACGTCGGCCCCGGTGACGACCTGGCCGGCCACGAGGTGCTGGCGTTCTACGCGCGCACCGCCAGTGGCAAGTTCGCCAACGTCAGCAAGCAACTCGGCCTCGACGTCGAGATCCCCACCCGTGGCATCGCCACCGGCGACACCACCGGCAGCGGCGCGCTGGACTTCGCGGTGGCCCGCCAGTGGGGGCCGCCGGCGTTCTACGCCAACCAGTCCCCGGCCCTGGGCCACGACCTGACGCTACGGCTGTACCGGCCCGCGCCGGACTCCGCCGCGGGACAGGGCCTGGCCGCCCCCGGCTCGCCCGCCTACGGAACCACCGTGAGCATCACCACGCCCGACGGCAAGCAGATCGCCCAGCTCGACGGCGGGGGCGGCCACGGCGGCTTCCGCAGCTTCGACGTGCGCTTCGGCCTCGGCGACCACACCGGCCCGGTCACCGCGCACCTCACCTGGCGGGACAGCCAGGGCGGCCTGCACACCAAGACCCAGCAGCTGACCACGGGCAGCCACACCCTCATGCTGACCGACGACATCCAGGAGGTGACGAGCTGATGACCGCGCCCGACACCGTCAAAGTGACGCCGCACGCCGTCCAGCCTCGCGCCAAGAAGAGGGAACCCAACCGGGACCCGCGCTATCTGGCCCTGCGGAACTTCGCCCTCTCCATGTCCGTGTTCAACATCCTCGGCTACACCCTGCTCGGCTTCGAGCAGCCCTGGGTGTGGCCCATCATCTGCGCGCCGTTCGCCTATGTGGTCGAGATCGTGCTGGAGCTGATCAGCGCCTGGGCGCAGGAGCGCAAACCGCGCTTCCTGGGCAACGGCGTCCGAGGGGTGTACGAGTTCCTGCTGCCGTCCCACATCACCGCGCTCGCGGTGAACATGCTGCTCTACGCCAACAGCCGGCTGCTGCCGATCCTGCTCGCCGTCTTCATCGGCGTGGCCGGCAAGCACGTGCTCCAGGCCCCGGTGAACGGCCGGATGCGGCACTTCATGAACCCGTCCAACTTCGGCATCACCGTCGCGCTGCTGATGTTCGGCTCCTGGATCAGCATCGCGCCGCCGTACGAGTTCACCGAGAACGCCAACACCTTCTTCCGGGTCGGCATCCCGCTGGTCATCGCCACCGCGGGCACGGTGATCAACGCCATGCTCACCAAGCGGGTGCCGCTGATCGTCGGCTGGCTCGGCGGCTTCGTCATCCAGGCGGTGCTGCGGCACTTCATCTGGGACGTGGCGATCTGGTCCGCACTCGGCCCGATGAGCGGCGTCGCCTTCGTGCTCTACACCAACTACATGATCACCGACCCTGGGACCACACCGTCCAAGGGCCGCAACCAGTTCATGTTCGGCTCCTCGGTCGCCATGGTCTACGGGTTGCTGATGATCTTCAACGTCGTCTACACGCTGTTCTTCGCCACCTCGATCGTCTGCGCGGTGCGTGGCATCGGCTGGTGGGTGGCGCACCTCGCGCAGCGGCGTGCCCGCAGGAACGGCGCGGTCGGCGGCGCGGCCGAGCAGGCCGCCGCGCCCGAGCGTCCCATGGACAACGAGGCGGTGGCGGCATGACCGTACGCGACTTCCGGCCGGTGACCACCGCCGACGACGACGAGCCGATCGCCACCGGGCGGATCGCGGTGGTCGGCATGGCCTGCCGCTACCCCGACGCCGAGAACCCCGAGCAGCTGTGGCAGAACGTGCTGGCGGGCCGCCGCGCCTTCCGCAAGCTGCCCGACCAGCGGATGCGCGCCGAGGACTACTACTCGCCCGACCCCGCCGCGCCCGACCGCTTCTACAGCGCCAAGGCCGCGGTGATCGAGGGGTTCGAGTTCGACCGGGTCCGCTACCGCGTGGCGGGCAGCACCTTCCGCGCCACCGACATGACCCACTGGCTCGCCCTGGACACCGCCGCGCGCGCCCTGGAGGACGCCGGCTTCCCGTTCGGCGAGGGGCTGGAGAACGCCAACACCGGAGTCATCATCGGCAACACCCTCACCGGTGAGTTCAGCCGAGCCAACCTGATGCGGCTGCGCTGGCCGTACGTCCGCCGCACCGTCGGTGCCGCGCTGCGCGAGCAGGGCTGGGACGACACGGCGCTGACCGCGTTCCTCGACAGCCTCGAAGGGCGCTACAAGAGCGCCTTCCCGCCGATCGGCGAGGACACCCTGGCCGGCGGACTGGCCAACACCATCGCCGGCCGGATCTGCAACCACTTCGACTTCAAGGGCGGCGGCTTCACCGTCGACGGCGCCTGCTCGTCCTCCCTGCTGTCGGTCTCCACCGCGTGCGACGCGCTGGTCAGCGGCAAGATGGACGTGGCCGTGGCCGGCGGCGTGGACCTGAGCATCGACCCGTTCGAGGTGATCGGCTTCGCCAAGACCGGCGCGCTCGCCACCGGCGAGATGCGGGTCTACGACAAGGGCTCCAACGGCTTCTGGCCCGGCGAGGGCTGCGGCATGGTGGTCCTGATGCGGGACGAGGACGCCCGCGCACAGGGCCGGTTCCGCTACGCCACCATCCCCGGCTGGGGCTACTCCTCCGACGGCAAGGGCGGCATCACCCGGCCCGAGGCCAGCGGCCACCGGCTCGCGCTGCGCCGCGCCTACCGCGCGGCCGGCTTCGGCATCGAGACGGTCGGCTACTTCGAGGGCCATGGCACCGGCACCGCCGTCGGCGACGCCACCGAGCTGCGCGCCTTCTCCGAGGCCCGCCGCGCCGCCGAGGCCACCACGCCGGCCGCCCTGAGCACCGTCAAGGGCAACTTCGGCCACACCAAGGCGGCGGCCGGCGTCGCCGGGCTCCTCAAGGCGATCCTCGCGGTCCGCCACCAGGTGATCCCGCCCGCCACCAGCCACATCGACCCGCACCCCGAACTCACCGGCCCCGCGCCCGCGATGCGGGTCCCGGACCGCGCCGAGCTGTGGCCCCAGGACGCGCCCGTCCGGGCCGGCGTCTCCTCGATGGGCTTCGGCGGAATCAACGCGCACGTCGTGGTGGAGCAC
Source organism: Streptomyces sp. NPDC092296 (assembly GCF_044755465.1). Taxonomy (NCBI): domain Bacteria; kingdom Bacillati; phylum Actinomycetota; class Actinomycetes; order Kitasatosporales; family Streptomycetaceae; genus Streptomyces; species Streptomyces sp. NPDC092296. The sequence goes on from NZ_JBIVRB010000012.1 coordinate 150,430, forward strand.
GCCGACGGCGTACGCCGCAGCGCCGTGCCGGCCGTCGCCCGCAAGCTCGTCGCCTCCCGACAGGACACCGAGCTGTTCCTGCTGGACGGCGCCGACCCGGACGAGCTGCACGAGAAGGCGACCCGGCTGGCGGAGTTCTGCGCCCAGCTGTCGTACGCCGAGCTCGGTGACCTGGCGGCCACGTTGCAGAGCGAGCTGGCCGATCGGCCGCTGCGCGCCGCGGTGGTCGTCGCCTCGCCCGAGCAGGCGACCGAGCGGCTGACCGCACTGGCCGGACTCCTGACCTCCGGCGTCCGCTCCGCGCTGAACACCACCCAGGGCGTCTTCCTGGGCAGCGCCGGATCGGCCCCCCGGATCGGCTTCCTCTTCCCGGGCCAGGGCGCCGGGAAGCGGGGCGACGGCGGCGCGCTGCGTCGCCGGTTCGCCGCCGTGGACGAGCTGTACGACCGGCTGGCGCTGCCCACCGACGGCGACCTGGTCGCCACCGACGTCGCCCAGCCCCGGATCGTGGCCGCCTCGGTCGCGGGCCTGCGGATGCTGGACATCCTCGGCATCGAGGCGGTCCGGGCCACCGGGCACAGCCTCGGTGAGCTGACCGCCCTGCACTGGGCGGGCGCGATGGACGAGTCCACCGTGCTGAGTGCGGCGGGCGCCCGGGGCCGGATCATGGCCGCGGCCAGCGACGGCGACGGCACGATGGCGGCGCTCGCCACCACCCCCGCGCTCGCCGAGGCCCTGATCACCGGCGAGCCGGTGGTGATCGCCGGTTACAACAGCCCGCAGCAGACCGTGGTGTCCGGCCCGGTCGCGGCGGTCGAACGGGTCTGCGCGCTGGCGGCGGAGCAGGGCGTCGGCGTGGCCCGGATCAACGTCTCGCACGCCTTCCACTCGCCGGCCGTCGCCCCGGCCGCAGCCGGACTCGCGGAGCACCTGGCTCAGGAGCGGTTCGGCACGGTCGGTGCGGGCCTGGTCTCCACGGTCACCGGCGGGCTGCTGCCCGCCGACACCGACGTGGTGGACCTGCTCACCCGGCAGGTGCTGGAGCCGGTGCGCTTCACCGAGGCGCTCCAGGAGATGGCCGGCGAAGTGGACCTGCTGATCGAGGTCGGCCCCGGCCACGTACTGAAGTCGCTGGCCGCCGACATCCTGCCGACCGTACCCGCCGTCGCCACCGAGGCGGACGCCCTCTCGCTGGCCGGGCTGCTCGGCACGGTCGCCGCCGCCTGGACGATGGGCGCGCCCGTCCGGCACGACCAGCTGTTCGCCGGGCGCTTCACCCGGCCGCTGCCGCTGGACAAGGAGTTCCTGTTCTTCGCCAGCCCCTGCGAGTCCAACGGCGAGGACTTCGTGCTGGCGCGGTCGGAGTCGGCCGCGCTGCCGCAACCCACCGCTCTCCCGGCCGCCGCCGACTCCGCGGCAGCCGGCGCCAGGGAGACCGCCTCCAGCCTGGAGGTCCTGGTCCGGCTGGCCGCCGAGCGGGCCGAACTCCCGGTCGACACCGTCGATCCGGCGGCCAACCCGCTCGACGAACTGCACCTCAGCTCCATCACGGTCGGCCAGATCATGAACCAGGCCGCCCAGGAGCTGGGCATCGGCGCCCCGATGGTCACCACCGCCTTCGCCACCTCGACCCTCCACCAACTCGCCGAACTGCTGGACGAGCTGGCCGAGCAGTCACCCGGCGGCGACCGCCAGCCCGCCACCGCCCCCGGCGTCGCGCCCTGGGTACGCCCGTTCCTGGTCGACCTGACGCCAGCCGAACTGCCGGACCGCCCCGCAGCCGGACCCGGCGGCGAGTGGGAGGTCTTCGCCTCCGACCGGCATCCGCTGGCCGGCCCGCTGGCCGAGCAGCTGCGCGCGTCCGGACCCGGCGGGGGCGTCCTGCTCGCCCTGCCCCGCGACTGCGACCAGCAGCACACCGGCCTGATGCTCGCCGCCGCCAGGGCCGCGCTCGACCCGGCCCGGCGCGCCGCCGGCACCCGGTTGGTCGCGGTCGGTGACCGCAGGGGAGCGGCGGGCCTGGCCAAGACGCTGCACCTGGAGGCCCCGGACATCCCGGTCACCGTCGTCACCCTGCCGCTGCCGGAGGACCTGCCGGCCGACGCCGCCGAGCGGAACAGCGCCCGGATCGCGGCCGACGTCGCAGCCACCACCGCCTTCAGCGAGGTGCACTACGACGCCGACGGCGTACGGCGGGTGCCGGTGCTGCGGGCGGTGGACCTCGAACCGGACTCCGCCCACCAGGCACTCGGCGACGGCGACGTGCTGCTGGTCACCGGCGGTGGCAAGGGCATCACCGCCGAGTGCGCCATCTCGCTGGCCGGGCAGAACGGCGCGGCGGTCGGCCTGATGGGCCGCTCCGACCCCGCCGAGGACGCCGAACTCGCGGACAACCTGGCCCGGATGAAGGCGGCGGGCGTCCGGGTGCACTACACGCGGGCCGACGTCACCTCCGCCGACGAGGTCAAGGCCGCGGTGGGTGAGATCACCCAGGTGCTCGGCCCGGTCACCGGCCTGCTGCACGGTGCGGGCCGCAATGAACCGCAGGCGCTCGCCACCCTGGACGAGTCCTCGTTCCGCCGGACGCTGGCCACCAAGATCGACGGTGTGGAGGCCGTGCTGGCCGCGATCGACCCGGCGGCGCTGCGCCTCTTCGTCACCTTCGGCAGCATCATCGGCCGGGCGGGCCTGCGCGGCGAGGCGGACTACGCCACCGCCAACGACTGGCTCACCGAGCTGACCGTACGGTTCCAGCAGGACTACCCCGACTGCCGCTGCCTGGCACTGGAGTGGTCGGTCTGGTCCGGCGCCGGCATGGGGGAGCGGCTGGGCGTGCTGGAGGCGCTGGTCCGCGAAGGCATCGAGCCGATCCCCGCCGACCAGGGCGTGGCGCTGCTCGGCCGGCTGCTGGCCACGCCCGGCACCCCGCCGGCCCTGGTGGTGATGGGCCGGGCGGGCGGCCTGCCGACGATCACCCTGGAGCAGCGCGAACTGCCGCTGCTGCGCTTCCTGGAGCGCCCCCAGGTGCACTATCCCGGCATCGAACTGGTCGCGGACGCCGAACTCACCGGCGGCGGCGATCGCTACCTGCCCGACCACCTGCTCGACGGCGACCTGCTCTTCCCCGCCGTCCTCGGCATGGAGGCGATGACCCAGGCGGCCACCGCGCTGACCGGCCACCAGGACACCCCGGTACTGGAGGACATGCGGTTCCTGCGGCCCATCGTGGTCCCGGTGAACGGTGCGACGACCCTGCGGGTCGCCGTCCTGGCCACCGGCCCCGGCACGGTCGAGGCGGTGGTGCGCAGCAGCGAGACCGGCTTCCAGGCCGACCACTTCCGGGCCACCCTGCGCTTCGGCGAGCCGCTGCCGGACGACGACCCGGCGCCGGTCACCGACCAGGTGCCCCGGGTGCCGCTGGCCCCCGGCGAGCTGTACGGGCCGGTGCTCTTCCAGGGCGACCGCTTCCAGCGGCTGCTCGGCTACCGGGACCTGGCCGCCACGCACTGCCTGGCCGAGATCGACGACACCCCGCGGACCGACTGGTTCGCGGGCTACCACCCGGGTGACCTGGTACTGGCCGATCCCGGCACCCGCGACGCGCTCATGCACTCCATCCAGGCGTGTGTGCCCGAGGCCACCTTGCTGCCGGTGAGCGTGGCCCGGCTGCACCTCGCCGCCGCGGCTGCGGCGCGCAGCGGCCGGCTGCTGTTCCTCGACGCCCGCGAGCGGTCCCGGGACGGCGACAGCTACCTGTACGACCTGGACGTCCGCGACGAGGCGGGCCACCTGGTCGAGCGCTGGGAGGGCCTGCTGCTACAGGCGGTACGCAAGCAGGACGGTGCCGGGCCCTGGCTGCCCGCACTGCTCGGCCCCTTCCTGGAACGGCGCGTCGAAGCGGCGCTCGGCCACCCGGTGCGGTGCGTCGTGCTGCCCGGCGGCGCGGCGGCCGGCTCCTCGGTCGAGGAGCGCCGGCAGCGCACCGCCCAGGCGGTCAGCTGGGCACTGGGGCGCACCACCGAGGTGCACCACCGGCCCGACGGGCGGCCCGAACTGGCCGACGGGCGGCGGATGTCGTCCTCGCACGCGGCGGGTGTCACCTTCGCGGTGGTCGCCGACGAGGCCGTCACCTGTGACGTCGAGGTGGCCGCCGAGCGGCCGGCCGACGAATGGGCCGGGCTGCTGGGCGCCGACGGCCTGGCGCTGGCCCGGCTGGTCGCCCAGGGACGCGGTGAGCCGCTGAGCCTGGCCGCCACCCGGGTGTGGGGCGCGGTGGAGACGCTGCGCAAGGCGGGCCACGCGGTGGCCGCGCTGAGCCTGGACGGCGACGCGGGGTCGCCGGCCGGCTGGGTGGCCTTCCGCGGCGGTACGCACCGCATCACGACCTTTGCGACCGCTCTGGACGGCGTCGCCGATCCGGTGTCCTTCAGCGTGCTCTCCGAGGGGACCCGATGACCCAGCCGGACTACTACGAGTACCGCCACCTGGTGGGCTTCGAGGAGACGAACCTCGTCGGCAATGTCTACTACGTCAACTACCTGCGCTGGCAGGGCCGTTGCCGGGAGATGTTCCTGCGGGAGAAGGCCCCCGACGTGCTTGCCGACATCCGCGCCGACCTCAAGCTGTTCACCCTCAAGGTGGACTGCGAGTTCTTCGCCGAGATCACCGCCTTCGACGAGCTGTCCATCCGGATGCGGCTGCTGGACCTCACCCAGACCCAGATCGCCTTCACCTTCGACTACGTACGGCTCGGGCCGGACGGGAGCGAGTCCCTGATCGCACGCGGGCAGCAGCGGATCGCCTGCATGCGCGGCCCCAACACCGACACCCGCCCGACCAGGGTCCCCGAGCCGCTGCGGCTCGCCCTGGTCCCCTACGCCGTCTCCGGTACGGCGCCCTCCCTGACCGTCACCACCAGCACGGGGTGATCCCATGTCCATCGTCCCATCCGCTTCCGCACCGCTGCCCGGCTCGCTCGACCTGCCGCCACTGCCGGTGGAGGCGCCCGAGGCGGACGTCCACGACCGCCGCGCCCTGCGCGGGGTGCTGGGGCGCTTCGCCACCGGGGTGACCGTACTGACCGCAGGGCGCGACACCCCGTGCGGCATGACGGCCAACTCCTTCACGTCCGTCTCGCTGGACCCGGCCCAGGTGCTGGTGTGCGTCGTGAAGTCGGCGGCCATCCACCAGACCGTGCTGGCCGAGCAGGCGTTCGCGGTCTCGGTGCTCGGCCGCGACCAGGAGTGGGTGGCCCGGCACTTCGCCGACCACGGACGTCCGCGCGGGGCGCAGGAGTTCGCCGCGATCGACCACGAGCCCGGCCGGCACACCGGCGCCCCGGTGCTCGGCCACGCCCAGGCCTGGCTGGAGTGCCGGCTCAGCGCCGTCCACGAAGGGGGTGACCACACCATCTTCGTCGGCTCGGTCCTGGGCGCCGGCCGCTCGTCGACCGAGGACCCGCTGCTCTACCTCGGCGGGGCCTTCCGCCGGCTCGCGGACTGACCGGCGCCGACCGCGCCCGCTGCCGGGGGGAGGCCCCCGGCGATCGGCGGATTCCAGTGATCGTGTGCGGCGCGTGGTCGGTTGATCGGGCCGTCAGTGGTGCAGAGAGGCGCTCGGCTGGGGTTCCCCAGCCGAGCGCCTTGCGTGGGCGGCTGTCGGGTCGGGCCGCGACGGCGTCGAGGTGTTCGCTGCGGTCGGCCGACAGCTCCGTTCCCCCGGGGAAGTCCGGAGCCCGCGCCGCTCAGGACCGCCGTGGCAGGCGGCGTCAGCCCGGCGACCGCCCGCCGACCGCCCGCCGACCGCCCGCCGACCGCCCGTCGACCGGCTGTGACCGACCCCGACCGGCGGCCCGCATGACGGCGCCGGCGGCCACCCGCCGGGCGTACCGCCGCCCGGCGCGTCGTCTGCCGGTGACCGACGGTCACGGCAGCTCGGCCCGATCGGGAACAGCGCCCGGCGCCACACTCGCGCCGCCGCCTTCGACCCGCGCCCGCCGGTCAGCCTCGGACTCGGCCACGGCGGCACAAACCCGACGGGTCCGGGCCGCCGCCTGAGCACGGCAACCCGGACCACACCGAGATCCTCTTCCGTCACTCGAGATCCGCCGAGGGCCGCCCTACCGGCCGCGAACCGTCAGTTCCGTGGCTCCACGATCATCGGCAGGCCGCCCTTGACCCGCAGCGTCAGCATCGGCTCGGCCCGCACCCGGTGGCCGGGCAGCACCGACAGCCGCAGCCGGCGCAGCAGGACGGCGAGCACCACCGTGGCCTCCAGCATCCCCAGGCTGCTGCCCACGCAGACCCGGGGCCCCGCGCCGAACGGCACATAGCTGTACCGGTGCCGGCCCGCCGAGCGGCCCTTGGCGAACCGGTCCGGGTCGAACCGGTCCGGGTCCTCCCAGAAGTCCGGGTGCCGGTGCAGGGTGTAGGGGCAGAGCACCACATCGGCGCCGGCCGGCACCCGGTAGCCGCCGATCTCGTCCTCGGCCAGCGCCTTGCGCGGCAGCAGCCACACCGCCGGGTAGAGCCGCATCACCTCCTGGAGCACCATCGAGGTGTAGGTGAGCCGGTGAATGTCCTCGAAGGCCGGCAGCCGGTCGCCCAGCACCTCGTCGACCTCCGCGCGGACCCGCTCCCCGACCTCCGGATGCCGGTCCAGGAGGTACAGCGTCCAGCTGAGCGTGCTGGCCGTGGTGTCGTGCCCGGCCAGCAGCAGGGTGATCAGTTCGTCACGCATCCGGTCCTGCCGCACCGCCGGGTCCCGCTCGTCGGCCGTCGCGTCGATGAGACGCGACAGCACGTCGTCGCGGGTGCCGTCGGCCGCCGGGTGCCGTCTGCGCTCGTCGGCGAGCGCGGCCACGATCCGGTCCAGCTCCGCCCGTGCCTTGCGGAACCTGAGCTGGAGCGGCAGCGGGACCCACGACGGCACCGAGCTCAGGCTCATCATCTCGAAGATGGCCTGGTCCTGGACGACTTCGAAGGCCTCGCCGATGGACTCGTACGCGCCCAGGTCCGCGTCGAGCAGCGAGCGGCCGAGCACACCGAGGGTCAGCCCGGTCATCTCCTGCCGGATGTCCACCGGACCCGCGCCCGCCGACAGCCTCAGCCGTTCGGCCAGCAGCACCGCCTCCTCGCCGATCGCCCCGGCCTGCCGGGAGACCCGGCGGGCCTGGAACACCGGTTGGATCACCTTGCGCTGGGAGCGCCACAGCTCGCCCTCGCTGGTCAGCAGCCCGTTGCCGAGCGCACGGCGGGCGTGCACCAGGCCGATGCCCTTGTGGTAGTTGGCGCTGTTGTCGGTGAGCACCCGGCGGACATGGTCGGGGTGGTTGAAGAAGTAGAGGGTCTTGGGGCCGAGCGGCAGCCGCACCGCGTCACCGTAGGTGGCCGCCGCCCTGGTCATCACCGTCAGCCGGTCGGACGCCATCCGGGCCAGCAGCACCGGGGTGCCGGCTCGCGACGGTCCGGGCGGCCGCCGCTGCGCACCGCCGCGCGGCCGGCCCGGGGCCGCCGCCGACTCCACGCCGGTCATGTCCGTGCCTCGGGCGCGCCGCTTGAGACCCGCTCGGAGATCCGCCGCCGCCACGCCTCGTACGCCGTCAGCCGGTCGTCCACCACGGACACCGGCCGGGCCTGCGCGCAGACCTGGGCGGCCTGCTGCGGGGTCAGGCCGCAGAGCAGTCTCGCGGCCAGTTCGGTGTGCGGGATCACCAGGTCCGCCTCCACCCGGGCGGTCGCGGCGAAGGCCGCCCCCTGGGCGAGCTGCGGCCGGTGGCGCCCGGCCCGCTCGGACAGGGTCAGCAGCTCCGCCTCGCCGGCGCCGCCGGCGTAGCAGGCGGCCAGGCCCACCCCGCTGTACAGGTCGGGCCGGCGATCGGCCGCGAAGCCGTCCACCAGGTCCGCGACCACCGTCGGGTCGGTGCCGCCGACGAACCACAGCGCCCGGCCGATGCCCTGGTCGATGGCGTGCCCGGCGTAGCGCCGGGTCTCGTCGCCCGGCCATGGGAAGGCCGGCTCCCGGTACTGCTCGTGCACATAGCGCCGGGTGCGGAAGTACGCCTGGTGGAATCCGTATCCGTCCAGGGCCAGCCAGCGCAGCAGCGGGTCGGCGGGCGCGATCGACGCCCAACGGAAGCGGGGCAGCCGGGCCATCGCCCAGCCGACCCCGACGTGCACCATGTAGTCGTGCGGGGCGCCGTGGCCCGCCAGGAAGGCCGCCACCCGGCCGCTGCCGGGCACCGGAAGGCCGTCCAGCATGGCCAGTCCCATCGCGGCGCCCTCGTAGCCGAAACCGCGGAACCGCACCGGTATCCGCTCCAGCCGCTGGTACGCCTCGTCCTGGTCACGCGCCTCCACGGCGAACGCGTACCCGTCCAGGAAGGTCGCCCCGACCGTCTCCAGGTTCTCGCGCGCCTCGGGGCTCTTCTCGTGGAAGCCCCGGGTCGACAGCTTTGTCTCGTTGTGGCTCGGCGTCATCAGACGGCGCCTGACCGCCCGCCAGCTCCCGCTCATCGTTGCCTCCAGCCCGCCGCGTGCCCGGACGGCCGCAGCTCTCCGCTTACATGCTTCGGGGCCACGGCCTGCGGCACTACTCCCACCGTGCCGATGCCCGGCAATACGGAAGTAGGCGTTGGAAGCGCCGGTACCGGACACTCTGTCCCGTTCCGCGCGCTTCCCGGCATCCCCGCCCCCAGAGGAGATTCCACGTGACCGAGACCACCGCAGTCCCGGCGCCGATGGCGCCGCGCGCCACGTCGCTCTTCGTCAACGGCCTGTTCCCACGGCGTCGGGCACTGGTCGTGCTGCTCAGCCTGCTGGGCGGTCTGCTGCTCGCCTACGCCTGGTCCTCGAAGGTGGCGGACGACGAGATCGGCTTCAACACCGCCGACCACCTGCTCGGCCACGACGCCAGGAACACACCGCTGACCGGCATCGCCACCGGTGTGCTCTTCGCCTTCGTCTCCGGCCTGGCCGGCTCCTTCACCGCCTGCAATGTGGCCGTCTTCGGCGCGATGGGCCCGCTGGTCGGGCAGCTCAGCCCCACCCGCCGCCAGCGGCTGGCCCAGGCGCTGCGGCCGCTGGGCTGGCTGGCGGCCGGCATGCTGCCGGTCTCCGCCGCCTACGGTGTGCTGGTCGGCCTGGTCGGCACGCACATGCCGCAGTTCTCGCTGGCGGTCACCTCCGGCATCTCGCCGCGCATCGCCCAGGCCATGATCGTGTTCGGGGTGATCGGCCTGTTCATGCTGGTGCTCGGGCTGGCCGCGGCCGGCCTGGTCCCCGACCCGCTGGCGGGGCTCGCCCGGCGGCACCCCAACGCCCCGCTGGTGCTGGTCGGCGTCATGGTCGGCGGCTTTCTGATCGGGCGCCCGTACCCGCTGTTCCGCAACCTGTTCCGGCACGCGGCCGACGAGCACAACCCGCTCTACGGAGCGGTGGCCTTCTCGCTCCAGTCGATCGGCAACATCCTGGTGATGTCGCTGCTCCTCCTGATCCTCTCCTACGGCTTCAGTCCGCCCGTCCGGCGCTGGCTGGCCGGCAAGCCGGGCCGGGCGGCGACGCTGACCGCGTCCGCGTTCCTGGTGGCCGGCGCGTTCACGGTCGTCTACTGGGACATCCGGCTGCTGGGCACGCTCGGCTACATCTGGTTCCCGAAGGCGCCCTGGAACGCGTAACGGCTGTCCGTTCCCCGGGCGTCGTCGGCGGCGGGTCCGGGCCCTTGGGGGCTCAGACCCGCCGCCGTGCTGCTCGGGCCACCGACTCCCGGGCCCGCTGCGGATCGTCCCCCGCGCCCAGGATCATGCCGCAGACCTGCGCCTCGAAGCAGACGTCCGCGGTGTTGGGCTCGACCAGGTAGCCGCCGAGATCCAGGGTGACCAGGCCGTGCAGGGCGATCCAGAGCTGATGGGCGACCAGTTCGGGGTCGGAGGGCCGGAAGCGGTCGGCCGCCACGCAGCGCTTGACCGCCCCGACGAGCACATCCAGGGTGTAGCGGCCGTGCTGCCGGTCGGCGTCGGTGAGCGAGAAGCCGCTGAGGCTCGACCCGCCGAACATCACGTTGTAGAGGTGCCGGTGCTCTCTGGCGTTGGCGCGGTACGCCCAGCCGAGGGCGACCACGTCGCAGACCGGGTCGTCGCTCTCCTCGACCGCCCCCAGCCTGCCGCTGAGCAGCATGAATCCCTCGCGGACCATCGCCCGCACCAGGTCGTCCATGCCGCCGAAATGCGTGTAGACCGCCATGGTGGAGGTGCCCACGATGGCTGCCAGCTTCCGGGTGGACAGCGCGGCCGGTCCCTCTTCGCTGAGCAGCTTCGCAGCAGCGTCGATCAGCTTGGCACTGAGGTTCGGGTCAACTCGGCGTGGACTCACCCTTGACAGTATGTCAGCCGACTGTGACGCTATTCCATGACGCCGTTATGTAACGGTGCTATTCAACGGAGGAGGCGGCCATGCCTCGCACCACTGGTCACACGCCCACGAGCGACCTGCTCACCGGTCGCCCGGCCACCGGCCACACCGCCGGCGGACTCCCGCACAGCACGACGCACCTCCTCGGGCGCGGCTACCAGCCGGTGTCCGCCGAGACCGACCACACCGCACTGACCGTGCGCGGCACCCTGCCGCCGCAGCTCGACGGCACGTTCCTGCGGATCGGGCCCAACGCCCGAGGCGCCCATGACCCCGCCGTGGACCACGCCTTCGGAGGCGCCGGCATGGTGCACGCCCTGCGGCTGGGCGGCGGCCGCGCGCACTGGTACCGCAACCGCTGGCTGCGCGGCGACGCGATCAGCCGCGCCCTCGGTGAGCTGCCCACCCCCGGCCCCCGCCGGGGACTGGACGACAACGTCAACGCGAACCTGGTCCGGCACGCCGGCCGCACCCTGGCCGTCACCGACGGCGGCGCCCTGCCGCTGGTCCTCGACTCCGGCCTCGGCACCCTCGCCCGTACCGACTTCGACGGCACCCTCCCCGGCGGCTTCTGCGCGCACCCCCTCACCGACCCGGTCACCGGCGAACTCCACGCGGTGGCCGCCGACCACGCGAGGGACGAGGCGGTCCTGCTCACCATCGACGTCGAGGGCCGGGTCCGCAGCGCGCTGCCGATCCCGGTCAAGGGCCGCCCCTGGATGCACTCCTTCGCCCTGACCGAACGCCACGCCGTGCTCTTCGACCTGCCGGTGGCCCACGACGACGCCGAGGCGCGGGCCGGCTCGCCGGCGCCCTACTCCTGGCAGCCCGAGCGCGACGCCCGGATCGGCATCCTGCCCCGGGACCGGCACGACGCGGCCGCGCTCTGGCTCGATGTCGCGCCCTGCTTCGTCTTCCACCCGGTCAACGCCTTCGAGGACACCGACGGCCGGATCACCGTGGACGTGATCCGCCACGAGCGGGCCTTCGACCGCGACCGGCTGCACCCCAGCGAGTCGGCACCCACCCTGTGGCGCTGGACCCTCGACCCGCGCGAAGGAGCCGTGGTGGAACGGCAGCTGGACGACCGCGTCCAGGAGTTCCCCCGGATCGACGAGCGGCGCACGGGACTGCCGTACCGGTACGCCTTCACCGTCGAACTCGACCCGGGCCAGGGCGCGGCGCTCTGCGGCCCGGCACTGCTGCGGCACGACCTGGCCACCGGCCGCGCCGACCGCCACGCCTTCACCGGCGGACGGACAACCGGTGAACCCGCCTTCGTGCCGCGCGACGCGCTGGCTGCGGAGGCCGACGGGTGGCTGCTGACGCTGGTGTACGACCCCGCCGCCGACCGCAGCGAACTGGTCGTCCTGGACACCGCGGACTTCACCGGGCCGCCGGTCGCGGTGGTGCCGCTGCCGGTACGGGTGCCGCACGGCTTCCACGCGCAGTGGGTGGCGTCGGAGTGGTGAGCGGCGGGCATGCCGTCGCTGTTGCGGTGCGCACGGTCCGCCGTGGCGCCCCGGGGCGCAGCGCGGTGACCGTGCTCAGCAGCAGCATCCGGCCGAAGAACTCCTCCAGGACGGGCTCGGGCAGGTCGGTGGCCGTGGCCACCGTCCGCCAGAGCAGCTCCCAGTGCCGGGCCGCCGCCGCGTGGATCACCGCGTCCGAGGCCGCCGCCGCGTGCAACTGGCCCTGCAACGCGAAGGCGTAGTCCTCGTCGACCAGCAGCCGCCAGGCGCGCTCGCCGGCCCGAAGCGCCTCGACGCCGGTCACGCCGTCGGCCGCCTCCCGGAAGGCCCGTACGGCGCGGCTCGTCCCCTGGTCGGCCGCGGCCAGGAACACATCACGCTTGCTGGGGAAGAGCCGGAACAGATACGGCTGCGACACCCCGGCTCGGGCGGCGATCGACCCGGTCGAGGTCCCGTGGAACCCGCCGCGGGCGAACTCCTCGACCGCCATCCGCACCACCAGGGCCCGCCGCTCCCGCGCGCTCATCCGCATCGGCACCCACCTCCTGCGCCGAGCCTCCCCGCCGGAAGGGCGGCCTGCCTACTCCCGGGCTGCCGAACCCCGGGCCCCCGCACCGGCGCCACGCAAGGCACGCTGGGCACCCAGGCCGCCATCCGAGGGCTGCGCCGAGCCGCCGGGCGATGAGCAGCACGGCGAGGCGTCAAAGGATGATGACGCCGGACGGCTTGCAGATGCCTGTCGAATTGGCTGTCCGGCCTCGCATGTGCAGGATATGGACCAGGGTGCGGCGAGCAGGCGGGCGGCGGTGTCGGGTGCCATGGGCGGGTCCGGAGTAAGGGCTCGGCTGCGTACGTTGGAGCTGTTCGCAGGGTCGCCGCCGGAGCCCGAGCCGGACGCGGCAGCCTCCGGCCACCGGCTGCGGCCCTGACGCCCTGCGGCGGTCTCGTGCCGCGAGGAGCAGCACCACGACATGCGAAAGAGGTTGAGTGACATGGCAGTTGAGCAGAGCGACGTGCGGGAGGACCAGCGCGCGGAGGGGCTGGTGGCAGCGCAGGAGAAGGCCATCGCGCTGTTCGCCGAGGTCGAAGCGCGCGGACTGGTGGCACCGGGCGTGGGCGAGCAGGAGGTGAGCGACCGCATCCGCGACCTGGCCAATGAGATGTTCGGCACCACCAAGCACTGGCACAAGCGGATCATCCGCTCCGGCCCCAACACCCTCGTCCCGTACAAGGACAACCCACCGGACCGCGTCATCGGCACCGACGACATCGCCTTCGCCGACTTCGGCCCGATCTTCGAGGAGTACGAGGCGGACTTCGGCCGCAGCTACGTCTTCGGCGACGACCCCGAGAAGCACCGGCTGCTGCGGGACCTGCCGCGCATCTTCGACGCCGGACGGGCCGCCTTCGCCGCCGACCCGGACATCACCGGCCGGCAGCTGTATGCCGAGGTCGAACGCCTGGCCACCGAGGCGGGCTGGGCCATCGGCACCTGGCACACCGGGCATCTGGTCGGCGAGTTCCCCCACGAGACCAACGAAGGGGCCAAGGCCGACTCCTACATCACCCCGGAGAACGACACCCCGCTGCGCCGCACCGACCGCGCGGGCCGGCGCTGCCACTGGATTCTGGAGCTGCACTTCATCGACCGGCAGCGCGGCTTCGGCGGCTTCTACGAGCAGCTGCTCGACCTGGCCTGACCTGCGGCGCCCCGGCGCCCGCCGCTGATGCCCGCCGCCTGATGCCCGCCCCGGGGCCGATCGGTCCGCAGCCCCGGGGCGGCCCATGACGCCGTGTCGACGGCCGGGCCGGGAACCGCTGGGCCGCCGCGATGGGTGCGACCGGGAAAATCAGTGGCCCGCGCCGGGCGGGCCTGGGAACGTCGTGCGGGTGGCATGTGAGATCGACTACCGCTGGCGGGCAGTGCTGACGGACGCGGACCTGTCGGCACTCACCCTCTCGCACGGCGGTCGAGCGCGACCGGGCTGGTGGGACCGCGCCCGGGAGCACAGTCTCGGCTGGGTGAGCGCACACCGCGAGGACGGGGCACTGATCGGCTTCGCCAATGTGGCGTGGGACGGAGCCGACCACGCGTTCCTCCTCGATCCCCAGGTACGGCCGGACCACCAACGCCGGGGGATCGGAACCGAGCTGGTCCGCCGGGCGGCGGCAGCGGCCCAAGCCGCCGGCTGCGAATGGCTGCACGTGGACTTCGAGCCGCACCTGCGCGCGTTCTACTTCGACGCCTGCGGCTTCACGCCGACCGAAGCCGGGCTGATCCGACTCCGCAGCGCCTGAGCCGTCGCCCGTACAGCCGCACCGCTGCCACATTCACCCGTTCGGAGGAAAGGCCGCCGGTTGTCCGGGCATGGCCGCGGCGGTCGGCCAGACTGGTCGCCACCGGCTGGTCCGCCGGTCAGCGGGGGCTGGGGGGTGGAGCATGGGTCCCGGTACCACGCGGGCGCGCGGCCACGGCGTCAAGCCGCCGCCGGCCGCCGCCGCGCTCCTCGCGCGCGTCCGCCGTCCCGAGCCCCACGACCACGCCGACGCCGTCCGGGAGGAGATCGGGGCCTGGCTGGCGGCCAGCCGCGTCCTCGGGGACTCCCCACGGGCGTTCCTGGCACAGGGCCACCTGGATCTGGTCGCCAGGGCCTGGGGCGATGTCCCCCGGGGGCCACGGTTGGCCGCGGCGGCCAAGTGGCTGGTGCTCACCTGGATACTTGACGACCACTTCGACGACCAGTGGATCGGTCGGCCCACCGCCGAAGCCCGGCGGACGGTCCGCGCTCTCGCGGACCTCCTGGGCGACGGCCGGGAGGACCGCCTCGCACCGGGGGCCCGCACGGCCCCGGACCCCGCCGGCGACGAGGACGCACTGGTCGGTGCGTTCGCCGCCCTGTGGCGGGAGACGGCCGGGCTGACCACACCGCTCTGGCGGGCCCGGTACGCGACGCACTTCCGGGCGTACCTGGACGCCTCGCTGGGCTATCTGGAAGCGGGCGCCCCCGAGGGTCCCGTCCCGACCGTTCCGGAGTACCTGCACCAGCGGGACCGGGACGGGGCCGTGCTGTGCGCGGCGGGCTGGGTCGAGCTCGCCCACGGCCTGGACATCTCCGACGAGGCGTTCCGCCACCCGCAGGTCGCGGACGTGCTGATGCGCTTCAACCACGTCATCTGCTGGGCCAACGACCTCTACTCCGCCCCGGCCGAGTGCGCTGCGGGCAACGGCAAGAACCTGCTGCGCTCGCTGGCGGTCCACGAAGGGCTGGCCCCCGGCGCCGCCGCCGTCCGGCTCGGCGCGCTGTGCGAGGCCGAGTTGGCGACGTTCGAGTTCCTGGCCGACGGCATCGCCCGGGGCCCGTCCTGGCCCGAGGAGGTCCGCGTCCTCGCCAGGGCACTGATCCGCTTCACCCACGCCCTCATCCGCTGGACGGCCACGGCCGCGCGCTACCGCATGGAGGCAGCACCATGATTCCCCGACCGCCCGGCGCGCTCCCCCTGGTGGGCCACCTGGTGCCGTTTCTGCGCGACCCGCTGGCGTTCCTGCGCTCCCTGCCCCGCCACGGCGATCTCGTCCAGGTCCGCCTCGGCCCGGTCAGCGCGGTCGTGGTCTGCGACCTGGAGCTGACCCGGCAGGTGCTGCGCGAGGACCGGGTCTTCGACAAGGGCGGCTTCCTCTTCGAGCGCATCCGCGACTTCGCCGGCAACGGCCTGGTGACCTGCCCGCACGCCGACCACCGCCGCCAGCGCCGCTATGTCCAGCCCGCCTTCCGCGCCGAACGGATGGGCCAGTACGCCGAAGTGATGGACCGGGAGGCCCGGCGGCTGGCCGCCTCCTGGCACGACGGACGGCAGATCGACCTCACCGCCGAGCTGAGCTTGACCGCCGGCCGCAGCCTGGTCGCCACCCTGTTCACCCAGCTCCCCTTCACCGGGCTGCAGGAGACCGTGGACGACTTCGTCCTGCTGATCGGCGGCTCCTACCGGCGGATGCTGCTCCCGCACCGCCTCAACCGCATCCCGCTGCCGGCCAACCGCCGCTACGCCGCCGCCCGCGCCCGGCTGGCGCGGCTGGTCGACGGTGTCGTCACCGCCTACCGCGCGGCACCGGACGACCGCGGCGACCTGGTGTCCATGCTGGTCACCGCCGACGAGAACGGGCAGATGCTGACCAGCGCCGAGATCACCGACCAGGTGATGACGATCTTCGCCGCCGGATTCGACACCATCGCCAACTCCACCGTGTGGGCGCTGCACCTGCTCGCCCAGCACCCCCGGATCGCCGACCGGGTACGCGCCGAGGCCGACGCCGCCGAGGTGGCCCAACCGGCCGGGAGCGTCGAAGGGCTGGAGCTGACCGGCCGGGTCATCCGCGAAGCGATCCGCCTCTACTCGCCGGGCTGGCTCCTCACCCGCCTCACCACCACCGACACCCGACTCGGCGGCCACACCCTGCCCGAGGGCACCGCGATCGTCTACAGCCCCTACCTCCTGCACCGCCAGCCCCAGCACTTCCCCGACCCCGACCGCTTCGACCCCGACCGCTGGCTGGACGCCCACCCCCAGCGCGGCCCGTTCATCGGCTTCGGCGCCGGGCCGCGCCGCTGCGTCGGCGAGCAGTTCGGGCTCACCGAATCGACCCTGCTGCTCGCCACCATCATGCGCACCTGGCGGCTGGCACCCGTCCCCGGCACAACCGTGCGCGAGGTGCCGCTCGCCACCCTGCGCCCCGGCCCGGTGTGGATGCGCCCGACCCGCCGCCGTGACCCCGGCCGCCCCGACCCCGGCCGCCCCGACCCCGGCCGCCCCGACCCCGGCCACAGCGACCCCGACCACACCGCGGCCGCCCGGTGAGCACCGCCCTCGTCCTCGGGGGCGGCCTGGCCGGGCTGCTGGCCGCCGCAGCCCTCGCGCCGCACGCCCGGCACGTCACCGTCATCGAACGGGACACCCTGCCCGACCGGCCCGGTCCGCGCCAGGGCCTGCCGCAGGGCGACTTCAGCCACCTCCTCCTCGGCGGCGGGGCCGACGCCCTCGACTCCCTCCTCCCCGGCACCGTCGCCGCGCTGCGCGCCGCAGGAGCCCACCGCCGGGCGATCCCCTCCGGCCTGCTGATGCGCCTGGGCGAGGGCTGGCTCCAAGGCTTCGACTCGACCGCCTACCTGATCGCCTGCAGCCGCCACCTGCTCGACCACACCGTCCGGCAGCGGCTGCGCCACCAGGCCGCCGTCACGATCCGGGAGGACACCCGCGTCCTGGGCCTGACCGGAGACCCGGGCCGAGTCACCGGGGTGTACGTGGCGCACCCGGACGGATCGCGCGAGAGCCTGCCGGCCGACCTGGTGGTGGATGCGACCGGCCGCCGCTCCCAGGCCCCGCGCTGGCTGGGCGCCCTGGGCTTCGAAGGGCCGCGCGAGGAGACGGTGGACGCCGGACTCGCCTACGCCGCCCGGCTATTCGACGCACCGGGCGGCAACCACGGCTTCCCGGTCGTGAGCATCGTCCCCGTCCCCGGCCGCCGCCGCCCCGGGCGCGGCGCCACCATCATCCCGATCGAGAACGACCGCTGGATCATCACCCTCTCCGGCACGCGCGGCGGCGAACCCTCCCGTACCGAGGCCGAGTTCCACACCTTCCTCCGCACCCTCGACCACCCGGTCATCCACGACCTCGCCCGCGCCGCCCACCCGATCGGTCCGATCCGCACCTGCCACGGAAACCCGAACCGCCGCCGCCGCTACGAGGACGGCGCCCCGGCCGGGTTCACCGCCACCGGCGACGCGGTGGCCGCCCTCAACCCGGTGTACGGGCACGGCATGACGGTCGCCGCCCAGTGCGCCGCCGCCATCAGGGCCGTCCTCGACGCCGAGAGCCTGCACCCCGACGTCAGCGCCTCGATCCAGCAGCGGATCGCCCGCGTCGTCGACACCCCCTGGACCATGGCCAAGGAGCAGGACCAGGGCTTCCCCGACGCCCGTTCGAGCCACCCCACCGCCCACGGACCCACCACCGCGCTCACCCGCTGGTACACCGGCCGCCTGCTGCACGCGGCCCTCACCGACCCCGCCGTCTCGGCCGCCTACTTCGACGTCTTCTCGCTCGCCGCGCCGGCCGGCCGCCTCACCGCGCCCGCCGTGGCACTCGCCGCGCTGCGCCCCCGGCGTACCAGACCCCTGACCGCCGCCGAGGCGATCGCCCGGTTCCCCCGGGCCACCGAACTGGCCGGACCCTACTGAGCACCCCGCAGGGGTTCGGCCGCCGTTCGGGGGCAGGGCCGCACCGGCCACCGGCTCACCCGGGGCCGGTTGCCCCGCGCGGGTGAAAGCGTTGCGCTGCCCCGGCGCTCTGCCCGCCGCAGGTGCTTGCCTCCGCCACCCCGGGGAACGTCCCCTGCCGTAGCCGACCGGCTACGCGAGTTCACCGATGGGAGAGATGTCATGGGTGCGGATGCGGCCTGGTGCCTGAACGACGCTTCGCCGGAGGGGGAGGACCTGACCCCGGCCGAGGAGCGCCAGCTCGAAGAGATCGAGAACGGCATCGTCGAGGCGAACTGACCCCTCGGGGCTCACCTCCGGGTGGGCGTACGGCATCGGGCCGACGCCCACCCGGCGGGTGCGCGCAGCACCGATCACACCGCAGGAAGGAGCGCCCGTCCTCCGGTCGGGCCGGACCATGACGACGACACAGCGAACCGCCACCGCCCCGAACCAGGCAGGAGAGCGGGACCTGGACCTGCCCGAGGCATGGCGCCGAGGGCAGGCCGCCGCAGGCGAAGCGGGCCTCGCCGCACACCTGTCGGACCGCGGCGACGCATGGCGCTGCGACCTGCTGCGCGCGGACGGCTCCCGGCCGCCAGGCGCCACCGGATCGGGCAAGGGCGACCCGGCCGCAGCGCGGGTCGGCGCGCTGTTCGAGGCACTTGAGCACTACCGCAGCCACGCCGCCCGGGTGCGCCCCGAGGAGTTGGTCCTGCACCGCGCGGGCGACCTCGCCACCGGCGAACTGGCCGCCGAACCGGGTGTCTCGCTGCTGGCACACACCCCCGCCGCACGGGTGGCCTGCCGCCGGCACACCGCGCTGCGCGGCCCGGGGGCACTCGACGTACCGCTCCTGCTCACCTGCCCGTCCTATGTGAGCAGCGCGGAGGGCGCTCGGCTCCGGGCCCTGGCCGGTGACACATGCGCGTACGCGTCGGCCTCGCGCTACAGCAACAACAGCGGTACCGCGAGCGGTGCCTCGCCCACCGAGGCGGTGGTGCACGCGCTGGCCGAGACGGTCGAGCGCGACGCCTTCTCGCTGCTGCTCATCGGTACCTTCCTCGTGCCGTCTCCGGCGCGGCTGCGGCTGGTCGACACCGGCACCCTGCCCGACGCCCTCGCCGCGCTGCTCGGATACGCCGAGCGGCGGGTCGGGCGGCCGGTCCACCTGATCGAGATGACGACCGATCTGGGCGTGCCCGCCTACTGCGCCCATGCCGCGCCGGACGGGGAGTTCAGGCTCCAGGGGTACGGGGCCTCGCTGTCGGCGGCCCATGCGGTGCGGCGCGCGCTGCGGGAGCTGCTACAGATCTCCGCGCCCCGGGAGCGGGCGTTGTGGGTGCCGCGCGACTTCGGGGTGCTGCGGCGCAGGCCACGGCTGCTGGCCGCCGGGCGGGCGGATTTCGGGCCGCGTCTCGCGGGCGCGCTGGAGGTGCCGTTCCGGGAGACCGCCGCCCCGGCCACGGCGCGGGGCCACCTGGACGCCCTGGTGGCGCTGCTCGGCGCGCAGGGGTACCGGCCGTTCGCCTGTGTGCTGCACCGGGCTTCCAACGGCGTGGCGACGGTGAGTACGTACACTCCCCGGCTGGAGCGCTTCCTCACCGTGACGGGCGGGAACGCGGTGGTGCCGGGGCCACGCGGGCGGGCCGTGCACGGCGGGTGACGGGTCCGGGGCGGGGGCCGCTCCGGCCGGGGGCGGCGCCGGTCACCAGGGGGCGCCGAGCGCCGCCGCAGCCCGTACGCCGGACAGGCAGCCGTCCTCGTGGTAGCCGCCCGCGTGGTGGTACGCACCGGCGAAGGCCAGCCGGTGGTCGGAGAGGAGCGGCAGGAGCCGCTGCGCGGCGGCGCTCTCGGGGGTCCAGGCGGGGTGCTCATAGCCGAGGGTGGCGATGACGGCGGCGGGGGCGGCTCGCCGGGCCTCGTCGTTGAAGGACGCGATGTGGTCGGCGGCCGCCGTGATGCCCTGGAGCCGGTTGAGGTCGATGCTCAGTGCGGGGGTCGCGTTCGCCGGGTGGCAGGACTGCTGGCGGTAGTTGTGGGTGCGGCGCATGCCCGGTGCGCTGGGGAGCACGGAGGCGTCGGTGTGCAGCACACCGGGGTTGGCCGCGTAGTGGAAGCTGCCGAGGATGCGCGCCTCGCCGTCGGACGGGTCGGCCAGCAGCTCCAGCGCCTGCCGGGGGTGGGTGGCGATGACGGCCTTGTCGAAGGAGCGGACGGTGCCGGTGGCGTCGCGGACGTCGACGGCGCGGGCGGTGCGTCGCACGGAGCGGACCGGGGTCGAGCGCAGGACGGCGGTCAGCCGCGCGGCGATGCGTTCCACGTAGCGGGCGGTGCCGCCGACGATGGAGCGCCAGCCGCTGTCGCCGGCCAGGACGCCGTTGTGGTCCAGCGTCTCGAAGAGGTGGCCGAGCGGGAAGCGCCGGACGCTGTCGGCGGGGACGAGCCCCATGGTGACCATGAGCGGCATGATGAGGTGCCCGACGACGTAGTCGGTGTACTGCCCGGCGTCGATCAGCTCCTGGAGCGTACGGTCGGCCGCGCCGGCGCCGAGGGCGGTCGCCAGCTCGTCGGAGAACCGCTTCGTCTGCTCGGTGACGCGCTGCCAGGCGGCTGCGGGCATCGCCTGCGGCCGGGGCGGGGGCCGGTGCAGGTCGTGGGCGTCCGGGTTCGCGAATCCGCACTCCGCACAGGTCACACTCAGTGTGATGTCGCCCAACGGTCTGGTGGTGACGCCGAGTTCGCCGAGCAGGCGCATCACATGCGGATTGCCCCGCGCGTGGACCATCATCACGGCCGTGTCGACCGCGACGCTGCCGCCCGCTCCGTCGGGCACGGTGTGGGTCTCGGCGTGGCCGCCGAGCCGGGGGGCCGCCTCGTACAGGGTGACGTCGTACGAGCGCTGGAGGAGGTGGGCGGCGGTCAGCCCGCCCACTCCGGAGCCGATCACCGCGACGCTGGTCCTGGGCACTGCTGTCTCCTTGGCGGTGGCTGGTCGTCGGGCCCGGCTTCAGCGGGCCGGGGCGCCGGTCGCGTGCCGTTGGTGCAGGCGCATGGTGAGCCGGTGGGGTCCGAGGGTGGCCCGGCGGGAGGCGCGGACCCGCCGACCCGGGACGGGCTCCAGCTGCCAGTGGGCGGCGATGGAGGCGAGGGCGAGGACCGTCTCGGTGAGGGCGAAGGTCTCCCCGAGGCACTTGCGGGCGCCGCCGCCGAACGGGATCAGGCTGCCGTGCACGGGCTTGGGGCCCATGCTCGGGCGGTCGGGCTCGAAGGACTCCGGGTCCGGGTGGAGGTCGGCGCGGTGGTGCAGCTGGTAGGAGCTGTAGACGACGGTGGTCCCGGCGGGCAGGTGGTGGCCGCCGAGTTCGGTGTCGGCGGTGGTCCTGCGGGTGATGAGCCAGCCCGGCGGGTACAGGCGCAGGGTCTCGGTGACGACCCGGCGGGTGAGGTCGAGCGCGGGCAGGTCCTCGTGGCGGGCGGTGCGGCCGCCCAGCACGGTGTCGGCCTCGGCCTGGACGCGGGCCCGGATGTCCGGGCGGGTCCCGAGCAGGTGCCAGGCCCACGCCAGCGTGCAGGCGGTGGTCTCGACCCCCGCGATGACGAAGGTGACCATCTGGTCGTGGACCTCGGTGTCGGTCAGACCCCGCCCGTCCTGGTCGCGGGCGGTCAGCAGGGTGGACAGCAGGTCGTCCTGGTGGACGCCGGTGGCGCGGCGGTCGGTGATCAGCGTCTGGGTGAGCGCGCGCAGATGCGCGCGGGCCCGGGTGAAGCGCCGGTTGGCGGGGGTGGGGAGCCGGTCGGCCAGCGGCAGGGCGAGCATCACGCGCCGGGCGACGGAGGTGCTGATCGCGGTGACGCTGTCGTACACGGCGGGCAGGGCGGCGCTGTCGAGCGTGAACAGGCAGCCGGCGGTGATCGCGGCGGAGAGTCGGCTCATCTCGGCGGGCACGTCCAGGACCTGCCCGTGGCGCCAGTGCCGGGTGAGGGCGGCGATCTCCCGCGTCATCGTCGCCGCGTAGCCCGGCAGCTGGGTGTGGTGGAACGCGGGCTGCACCAGCCTGCGCTGCCGACGGTGGGCGGCGGCCGGACAGCTGGAGATCCCGTCGCCGGCCGCCTCCCGGAACTTGTCGTAGAACGGGCCGCCCTTGTCGAAGGTGCGGTCCTCGGTCAGGACGCGGTGGACCAGGTCGGGGTGGCACACCACATACGCCTGGTGCGGGCCCATGCGAATGCGCACCAGGTCGCCGTGGGCGGGCAGGGATGCCACCAGGTCCAGCGGCCTGCGTACGAGCGCGAGTGTGTGGCCGAGCAGCGGCAGCGCACCGGGGGCGCTGGCCAGGGCATACGCGGGGGTCGTCACCGGTTCTCCTCTCGTTTCGGGGTTCGGTGGTACGGGCCCTCCGACCGGCGGGGCGGCGCGAGCGCGGTCAGGGCTCCCGGTCGACGTAGCGGAACTCCGGTCCGTAGGTCGCCCCCCGGCCGTCCGGCAGCGGGATGCGGACCAGGACGCGCGCGAGGGTCCGCAGGTGCCCCATGGATTTGATCGCCTTGCTGAGCTCGGCGTACTGGGCGGCCTTCGACGTCGCTCGCCAGACGGATTCCAGAGACCGCAGCATCGAGCTGTAGTGGGCGTTGAAGTCGTCCAGGATGACCTCGACGCCGCCGGTGGGCCGGTTGGCCGGGTCGCCGGCCCAGCCCCCGTCGGGCACCCGCCCCATGGGATGGGCGGCCGGCATCGGGACCGGCGGGCCGGTGAAGTCCCAGGCCGGGGAGCCGGGTGCGCCGCCCCGGCCGGTCCTGGCGAGCTTGCGGCCGTGGGCGATCTCCAGGAAGGCGTAGTAGTGGGCCGGCTCGTCCGGGCCGGCGGGGTAGGGGTTGTCCGGGCAGCCGTCGGCGCCTTCGCTCTGCTCCACGATGACGCCGATGGCGGCGTCGGCGGCCTGCCAGCCGACGACGGGGGTGATGGCGCTGCCGCCGCCGAACCGCTTGGACAGGTCGACGTCCAGCTGCGGGCCCGGGTCGGCGTCGAACAGGTGCCGGTTGCGCGCCATGGCCGTCCGCACCTTGGCGTAGAACGCCCCCATGGTGCCGGTGGTACCGCCGGGGGCGCCGGGGGCGAGCGGGCGGTCGGGCATCTCGATGCGGGCGTACATCTCGGCGGTCTGCCGGTCGAGCCCGGCGAGGTGGACCGTCAGACCGGGCCGGAGCCCGCCGGGCAGCGGTCCCGGATACGTCGGCACGGTGCGCGGGTCGGTCAGCACCGGCGCGCCGCCCACGGCGCAGAGGATGTTGGCCGCCAGGCCGAGGTGGGTCATCTCGTCGAAGACGATGTCGCGGAGCGCCGTGTGGACGGCGTCGTCGGGCGTCGGGTCCTTGATCGACCACAGGCCGCACGAGTAGACGGGGATGGTGGCCAGCTCCAGCAGGACCGCGAGTCGCAGCGCGGCTCTGAGCCACTCGGCTCCGCAGTCCGCGTCATCGACCCGCATCAGGCCGTCGGCCGTGCCACTCGGGCAGTCGAGCACCCCTGTCATCGCACGCACCTCTTCCGCACCCTGCCTGCCGGTCCGCTGCCGGAACCTACTGCGGTGGACGGCGACGTGCGGGCAGACACCGGGGCACCGCCGAGCGGTTCACCCCGGCGGCCCAACCGCCGGCCGGGCATCCGGCCGGCGGCCGGTCGGCGGCCGGGTGAGGGCACAGGTCGGGCCCGGCCGTCCGGCTGTGCGCCGCGCGACCGGGCCCGACCGCGAACCGACCGGCCGGGAGGGCTCAGACGGCTCCGAACAGCCGACCGCCGGGCGCCGCCGGATCGGTGGACATGAAGAACTCACGCGCGGCCCGGATGAACTCCGAACGGGAAATCCGTCCGTCGCCGTCCGCGTCCAGGGCCGCGAACGCCTGGATGGTGTCGGGCATCGGAACGCCCCAGACGTTTCCCAGGAACCTGGCGAACTCGTCCTTGTCGATCTCGTTGTCGCCATTGACGTCCACGACGTCGAACAGCACATTGCTCAGGCCGTCGACCGAGTCGAAGCGGCTGTTGTCGAAGGTCGACGTCCGGGCTGCCGCGATGTACTCGTCCTTGGAGATCCGCTGGTCGCCGTTGGCGTCCGCATGACGGGCGAGTTCCTGCCAGAACATGGCGTACCCGGCCTGCAGGGCCGTGGCCCGGCGGTCACCGCGGTCCAGCCGGTACTCGTTCAGGAGCCGGTCGACGAGCTGCTGGAAGTCGCTCCACTCGACGTACCCGTTGTGGTCGGAATCGAGGGTGTTGAAAATCTTCTCGATTTTGAGGGTGATGATGTCAGGAGCCGTAGTGGCCATTTCTTCTTCCTTTTCGGAAGGAGTGGGGGACGGCGAGCACGGCGCATTCGCCGAACGCCACGCTAGCAGCGGACGAACCGACCGGCCGTGCGAGGAATGCCCGCGCTGCTGCGGTCAGGTGAATGGATTGCTCCACCCGCGCGGATCACCGGTCGCGGGCGCATGACGGGGAGCGGGGGCCGGCCCGGACCGCCGGACTGCCGGACCGCCGGACCGCCGGCGGTCCGGGCGGGTTCGGACGGCAGCGGCCCGGACCGCGCGGGTGCGCGGTCCGGGCCGGGGGAGCCTGGCGTGGGGTCAGGTCAGGCGGTGGTGCAGGTGGTGCCGTTGAGGGTGAAGGCGGAGGGCTTGGTGAAGGTGGAGCCGGTCCAGGTGCCCTGGAAGCCGAAGGCGGCGGTGCCGCCGTTGGCGGGGATCTGGCCGTTGAAGGAGACGTTGGTGGCCTTCACGGCGCCGCTGTTGGGCGAGATGTTGGCGTTCCAGACGCTGGAGATGGACTGTCCGCTGGGCAGGGTGTAGCCGAGGGTCCAGCCGTTGATGGCGGTGGAGCCGGTGTTGGTGATGGTGACGTCGGCGGTGAAGCCGCCCTGCCAGGAGTTGGGGTTGTAGGTGACCTTGCAGCCGCCGGGGGTGCCGGTGCCGCCGGTGGTGGTCCCGCCGGTCGTGGTGCCGCCGGTCGTGGTGCCGCCCGTGGTCGTCCCACCGGTGGTGGTGCCGCCCGTGGTGGTGGTCCCGCCGGTCGTACCGCTGCCGCCGTCGGGGGCCACGGCGCGGCCGGTCTGCGGGGAGATCATGCCGGCGCACAGGCCCCGGTTGGCCAGGCCCTGCGCGATGCGCGGGATAGCGGCGAGGGTGTTGGCGGGCCACTCGTGCATGAGGATGACCTGGCCGTTGGTGAGCTGCGCGTTGGCCTGCACGATCGCGTCGACGCTGGCGCCGTTCCAGTCCTGCGAGTCGACGTCCCAGATGACCTCGGTCAGGCCGTACTTGGCCTCGACCGACTTCAGCGTGGAGTTGGTCTCACCGTACGGCGGGCGGAACAGCTTCGGCGTGCCGCCGCCCGCGTTGGCGATGGCCTGCTGGGTCTGGCCGACCTCGGAGTCGATCTGCGACTGGCTCTGCTGGGTCAGGTGCGGGTGGGTGTAGCTGTGGTTGCCGATCCACATACCGGCGGCGAGCTCGGCCTTGACCTGGGCCGGGTAGGAGGCGGCGTACTGGCCCTCGTTGAACACCGTGGCCCGCAGCCCGTTCTGCTTGAGCGCGTTGAGCAGGGCCGGGGTGTGGTCATTGGACGGGCCGTCATCGAAGGTGATCCCGACGTACCCGTTACAGGTGGCGGCATGGGACGGGGTGGCGTTGACGGTGAGGGCGACGGTGCTCGCGATCGCCATCGCGGCGACGGCCAGTCCCGTGACCAGGGGGCGTATTGACAGGCGGGGCGTGAAGTGCATACGGAGGGCTCCTACTCGTGCCGGCGGCGGACCGCGCTGTGGGGGACAGCGAGCGGCCGAGGACGCGGGGTGCCTCCTCGGCCGCTCTGGGTCTGTCGGGTGTGCTGGGTGCTGGCGTGGGGTCAGGTCAGGCGGTGGTGCAGGTGGTGCCGTTGAGGGTGAAGGCGGAGGGCTTGGTGAAGGTGGAGCCGGTCCAGGTGCCCTGG
>NZ_JBIVRB010000012.1:176644-197341 GCF_044755465.1 Streptomyces sp. NPDC092296
GTTGGTGATGGTGACGTCGGCGGTGAAGCCGCCCTGCCAGGAGTTGGGGTTGTAGGTGACCTTGCAGCCGCCGGGGGTGCCGGTGCCGCCGGTGGTCGAGCCGCCGGTGGTGGTGCCACCGGTCGTGGTGCCACCGTTGGTGGTGCCGCCGGTGGTGGTGCCGCCCGTGGTCGTCCCACCGGTGGTGGTCCCGCCCGTGGTGGTGCCACCGTTGGTGCCGCCGCTGCCGCCGTCACTCACCGTGATGTTGGAGTTGCCGCTGCTCTGGTAGCCCTCGGTGGCGAGGATCTGGTAGTTGTGGCTGCCCAGGTTCATGCCGTACTTGGCCCAGGCGTCGAAGTGGTTGCCGGTGGTGATGGTGCCGCCGGTCTTCTTGGACTGCCGGACGCTCCAGTACTGGTTGAACGTCGCGGTGCCCTCGATCGACGGGGCGTTGGTCCGCGTGGTCTCGTAGATGTCGTAGGTGCCGCCGTCGCTGGTGACGGTGCCCTTGAAGGTGCCGGTGGGCCGGTAGGTGCCCCAGTTGTCGACGACGTAGTACTCGACGAGCGGGTTGGTCGTCCAGCCGTACAGCGCCAGGTAGGCGTTGCCGGACGGGTTGAACGTGCCCGAGTAGTTCACAGCCCGGCGCGCGCCGGTGGCCCAGCCCTTGCCGGCGACGAAGTTGCCGACGTTGCTCCATGTGGTGCTGTAGTTGCCGCTGGAGCCCAGGTTCATCGAGACCGAACCGC
Organism: Streptomyces sp. NPDC092296; assembly: GCF_044755465.1. Lineage (NCBI taxonomy): Bacteria > Bacillati > Actinomycetota > Actinomycetes > Kitasatosporales > Streptomycetaceae > Streptomyces > Streptomyces sp. NPDC092296. Next base: position 177,376 of record NZ_JBIVRB010000012.1, read on the forward strand.
CGCCGTCGGTCCAGAACGAGTAGTAGAACCCGTTGTTGGTGCCGGTCTGGTTCGAGGTGATCGTCGTGTCGGCGCTGGCGGTAGTGGGCATGACCAGCGCGGCCACCGCCAGCGCCAGGGCGGAGACAGTACCGACCAGCAGCCTGACGCGGTTGCGCATTGTGCCCTTCCAGCGGGCAGAGACATGAGCCATGAGCGTTTTTCCTCCTGTAAAGGCTGACGGGGGAAATCCGGACGGCGCGATACGAGCCGACAGAGCCGAATGAACGACTCGGGACCGAGGCCGGCCTAGGAGAGGACGGCCCGGGGGCAAGGGAAACCCGGGAACAGCAGCCGAACCCGGGGCAGGAGCAGCCCGCGGGCAAAGGCGGCCCGGGAATGAGGACCGGCCCCCGGAGGGGGACGGCAACGCATGCCACGTCATCCAACGCGACCGGGAAGGGCGGACCGGTCGATGCGCGACCGGAAGTCAGCGGGGCGGGGTGCGGCCGGTCAGCGTACGGCCGGCAACCATGGGGGCGGTGGGCCGGTCGATGCGCGACCGGCAGCCAACGGGGGCGGGGTGCGGCGGGCCGGCCCGAGCGGCACCGGGTCGGTGGGCCTGCCGACGGCGGCAGCACCCGGAACGGCCTCAGCGGAGGCTCCACAGCACGACGGACGCCGGCTGGAGCCCGGCGAAGCCACCGCAGCCCGACCCGCGCCCACAGAGCGCGACGCCGCACCGCGACCGCACCGCGACCGGGTCACCTGCTGGCAGGGACCCGACAACCCGACGGTAGCAACCGCCGCCGACAGACCGGCAGGCAAGAACGCGCCAGAGGTCCGGGAGGTGCGGGAATGCGCTGTGCCGCCGATCACTGCAACCCCTGCCTTCCGATATCCGGGCATGCACGACTGGACAGTGGCCGAGTGGGACAAGTGGGGCCGGGTGAGGGTGCTTCGGTTACGAGGACGTTGCGATCGCTGGAGAGTATGCGCCCGGATCAAAGCGCCAGTCAATGAGTTGTTTCCGAAAGTTCACCGAAACTCATAAGTGATCACCAGGACTACAGACCGAAACATTTCGAAGCCCCCGACTCCCCGTACCACCGGGAATTCGGGTTCCCTGCCCAAAGCCTTGACGGCACATCAGCCCGCCCTTAGCGTTCGCGAGACCACTCGCCATCACAGCGAAACTTTCGCAGCCCCGCAACCATGCACCCACACCCAGCCATCGGCCCACCACCACGGAAACCACACCACACGGCACGGGTGTGCACGCTCGGTTCGCCTTCGCGGAGGGGCGGACTGCCGGGCGGTGGCCTCGTGCGGTCGGCTGTCCGGGTGAGGTGGCGGGCTCTGACGGCCCAGTGTCCGGCCGGGTTGTGTGACTATATGTCAAGAAAACGTCGTTATGACCCTTATGACAAGGGATCATCGGGGTTCGTCCCGCCGTGGTGCGCGGGCGGCCCGACTGTTGGCGATTGTGGTGGCGCTCGGTGCTGCGGGCGGCGGGCTCGCGGATGCGGTGGGCGGAGGCGGCGGGGTGGTGGCGCGGCCCCGGGCGGCCGGCTCGACCCTGGTCCAGGAGTCGTTCACCGGAGCGACCGCGGACCCGGACTTCGTGGCCGTGGGGACGGCCTGTCTGACCGGAGCCGCCCCCGCGCCGCAGCCGGGGCCGGGGGGCCGGCCGCTGGGCGGCTGCCCGGCCGGGGAGACCGGTCCGGTGCCGCCACTGGGCGCGGCGCCGCACGGCTATCTGCGGCTCACTGACGCCTCCACCGACCAGGCCGGAGCCGTCCTCTACGACCAGGCCCTGCCCGCCAACGCCGGGCTGGACGTGACCTTCGACCAGTGGCAGTACGGGAGCACCACGCCCGCCCATCCTGCGGACGGCATCTCCTTCTTCCTGGTGGACGGGGCCGCGTCACTCACCCACCCCGGAGCGTTCGGCGGCAGCCTCGGGTACGCGCAGAAGCTCCCCGACGACGATCCGGCCAACCCCTTCCTGGACGGGGTGGACCGGGGCTACCTGGGCGTCGGGCTCGATGTGCTGGGGAACTACTTCGGCGACTGGGAGCAGCGCGGCAACGGGTGCCCCGAGCGGTCGCCCGCCGGGACCCAGTTCCGGGTGCCCGCCCCCGGGGCCAACATGGTCACCGTGCGCGGCCCGGGGGACGGCGTCCAGGGCTACTGCTTCCTCACCGCCACCACCGACAACTTCTCCACGGCCGGCCCCTGGCCCTCCACGCTGCCCGGAGAGCTCCAGGGCGCGCTGACCTCGCTGCCGCCGGGCGCGACCCCGGAGCAGGCCGAGGCCGCGTTGGAGCCGTCCGGCCGCCGGGTCCATGTGCAGCTGACTCCGGCACCCGATCCGGTGCTGACCGTGACCATCGACTTCCGCGACGGGACCGGCCCGCACCAGGTGCTCTCGACGCACGCTCCGGTGCCGGTCCCGGCCAGCTACAAGTTCGGGTTCGCGGCGTCCACCGGTCTGTTCACCGACGTCCATCTGATCCGCAATGTGGTGATCACCACCGACCGGCCGCTGCCCGGACTGAACCTGGTCAAGCAGGCCCGGGAGCCGCTGCCCGGCCTGCTGGTCCCCGGGACGGAGGTGCCGTACGAGTTCGTGGTCACCAACTCCGGGAACACACCGGTGAACGAGCCGGCCGTCACCGATCCGACGGTCGGGCCGATCAGCTGCCCGGTCGGCACGCTCGCCCCCGGGGAGACGGTCACCTGTACGGCGACCTATGTGGTCACCGCGGCGGACGCGGCCCGAGGCTCCCTGACCAACACGGCTGTGGCGGTCGGCACGGCCGACGGCCGGCCGGTGGCCTCGCCGCCGTCCACCGTCACGCTGCCGATCGCCCAGCCGCCCGGCATCACCGTGCAGAAGCGCGTGGACGAGCCCGGTCCCTTCGCGCCCGGGGACACCGTGCCGTACTCGTACCTGGTGACCAACACCGGCGGCCAGCCGGTGGAGGACATCCAGGTCACCGATGACCGGGTCACCGGCATCACCTGCGGTGAGAGCACGCTGGCACCGGCGGGCAGCGCCGGGGACAGCACCGTCTGCCACGGCAGCTATGTGGTCACCGAGGACGACGCCGCAGCGGGCAGCGTCACCAACCACGCCCAGGCGACCGGTACGGTCGACGGCCGGCCGATCAGCTCGCCGCCGGCCGAGGCCACCCTGCCGATCGCCGGTCCGTCGCGCCTGACGGTGGAGAAGCGGGTGGACACGGCCGGACCGGTCTTCCCCGGGGACACGGTGCGGTACTCCTATCTGGTCACCAACACCGGCGGCGGCGTACTGCACGACGTCCGGGTGACGGATGACCATGTCGCGGACGTGGTGTGCGGATCGACCACGCTGGCACCGGGCGAGAGCACGGTGTGCCATGGCGGCTACCTGGTCACCGAGGCCGACGCCCAGGCCGGGCAGGTCACCAACCGGGCCCTGGCGGCGGGCGTGGACGGCCGTGGGGACACCGTGGTCAGCGAGCCGGTCGAAGCCACCGTCCCCGTCGTCGAGTGCGTGCCGGAGAACTGGCCGAACCGTGGCGGTGGCGGCCATGAGCAGCCCCGCTGCCCGGAACCCCCGCACCCCGGCCCCGGCCCGCATCCCCCGCACCCCGGCCCCGGCCCGCATCCGCCGCACCCCGGCCCCGGTCCCGGTCCTGGCCCCGGCCCCGGCCCCGCACCGTGGGGCCGGGAGGGTGAGCCCGACCAGGACGATGCCGCGTAGCGGCTGATCCTCCCCAGCGGAACGCGGCGGCCTCCCCGGGACGTACCCGGGGAGGCCGCCGCACGTCCGTGGCGTCGCCCGCTCCCGTCCCGGCGGGCTAGGCCCGGCTGGTGACCGAGGACGGCGACGGGGTGTCGGGCGTGGGGTCGCCGGTCCGGGCGCCGAGGCGGTCCCAGAGGGTGAGCAGCGGGCTGGTCATCACCGTGGTGACCAGGGCGACCACCACCAGCACGGTGAACAGCGACGGCGAGATGATCCCTTCGGAGAGCCCGACGTTGACCGCGATCAGCTGCATCAGGCCCCGGGCGTTCATCAGGGTGCCCACCCGCAGCGCGATGCCGGGCCGTTCCCCCACCAGCCGGGCGGCGCCCCAGCAGGCGCCCAGCTTGCCGACCACCGCGGCCGCCACGCAGCAGCCGGCGAACAGCAGCAGCGTCGGATCGGTGAACCGGCCGAAGTCGGTGTTGAGGCCCGAGTAGGTGAAGAAGAGCGGCAGCAGGACGGTACGGCCCAGCGGGGTGAACAGTCCCATGGCCCGGTCCACCGCCGCCGAGCGGGGGAAGCACACGCCGAGGCCGAAGGCCCCGAAGACGGCGTAGAGGCCGATCCGGTCGGTGTACCAGGCGGTGAGGAACAGCACCGCGACGACGGCCGGCAGCAGCTCCCCGGTGGGCAGCCGCCCGGCCAGGGCCGTCGCCCGCCCTCGGAGGCGGACCAGCAGGGCCAGCAGCACGGCGAGCACGGCCGTCCCGACCACCGCGAGGAGCAGCGGCCCGCTGCTGCCCCGGGCGAGGCTGACCACTCCGGCCAGCAGCACCCAGGCCACCGCGTCGTCCAGGGCCCCGGCGGCGAGCGCGACCGAGCCGTAGCGGCTGCCGGTGAGGCCGCGCTCGGTGATGATCCGGGCCAGCATCGGGAAGGCGGTGATGGCCAGGGCGACGCCGACGAAGAGGATGGTGGCCAGCGGCCGGGTGCCCGCCGGGAAGATCGCCACCCGGCCCCGCGCGCCCCAGGCGAGCGCCGCCCCCAGCAGCAGCGGGGCGAGGATGCCCGCGGTGGAGATGGCGGCGGCGGACCGGGCGACCTGCCGAATCCGGTCGGTACGGAACTCGTAGCCGGCCTGGAACATGAAGATCACCAGGCCGATCTGGCCGGTGACATAGAGCACCGGCCTGAGGTCCTGGGGGAAGAGGGCGTGTTCGGCGCCGGGCGCGAGCAGGCCCAGCACGGAGGGCCCCAGGGCGACGCCGGCGACCATCTCGCCCACCACGGGTGGCTGGCCGAGGCCGCGCAGCGCGAGCCCGACGAGTCGGCAGACGCCGAGGATGACGACCACGGAGAGGAAGAAGGCAGGGCCGAGCTCGACACTGGACATGGCGCTGAGCCTTTCGCCGGGGTGTGCGCCTGCGGCTGCCGCAGCGCGATGCCGTGCGGCTGCCGTACGGTCGGTTGCCGGTGTGCTCCGGCGTCCTACGGCCCGCCGGCGTAGGGGCAGCCCGGGGCCTGCCCGCCGGTGGGGCCGCCGGTGGGGCCGAGGGGGCGGCCCTGGTCGTCATGGCTGTCGAAGTACCGTTCCGCCAGCCGCTGCCGGCGCGCGTCGAGCACCATGTAGGTGCCGAGCAGCAGTTGCAGCGGCCCCCGGCAGACGTCCTCCCAGCGGTCGCGCACCCGCAGCAGCCCGCGCGCCGCCGCGGCCAGCGGCCGGGGCAGCGGGGCGTCGCGCCGCACCAGCAGGCAGGGCCCCCGGCTGGGCAGCGAACGGGTGTGGGTGACGGCCGACTCCAGGGTGTACCGGGCCAGCACCTCTCGGGTGGCCGCGCGCATCACCAGTGGGGCCAGCCGCCAGGCGGGGCACGGGCGGTTGGCGGCCACACCGAACGGGATGTGGTGGGCCTGCCGGGCGGGCAGCCGCTCCCAGCGGGACGGGTCGAACAGCTCCGGCCGGTCGTGGCCGCTGGCGTGGTACGCGGGGTAGTCGAAGAGCAGGACGGACCCGGCGGGCAGGACGGTGTCCGGCCCCAGGGCGATGTCATCGGTGGCGATCCGGTGGGCCACGCCGAACAGTGGGTACAGCCGCAGCGTCTCGTCCATCACATCGCCCAGCAGCCGGTCGTCGTCGGGGGCGGCGGCCAGCCGGGCCTGGAGGTCGCGGTGTTCGGCCAGCACCAGCAGCAGATGGGCCATCGCCTCGGACATCTGCACCACGGCGGTGTTGAAGAACGTGCCCTGCAACCAGTACGCCTGCTCCGTCCGGCTGAGCAGGGCCGGCAGCGGGTGCGCCACCTCCCCGGCGTCGATCCGCCGGAGCAGGTAGCGGGTGAGGCGGTGGCGGCGGCGCATCCGGCGGGGGCGGACGCACTTGAGGGCGTTCACCACGTCCTCGGCGTTGCCGGTGATCAGGCGGCGGGCTGCGGGCGGGCAGGGTTCGTCGAAGACCCGTTCGTAGAAGAACTCGGCCCAGACCGGCATCATCAGGTCGCGCAGCCGCACCAGCCGGGCCCGGCCGCCGCCGAGTTCGTCCAGTACGGACGCGGTGCGGCGGGCGGCGGCGTCGGCCAGCTCCCGGCTGGAGCCGCTGAGCACGGCGGCGGTGGCGCGGGCCACCTCCTGGTGGCGGGGGCCGGGCTCCAGATGCTCCTGGTGGATGTGCGGGCCCGGGGCGAGCCAGTACCAGAAGAGGTCGGAGAGGGCGGCGCCGCGACTGCGGCCGTCGGCGCGGGGGTGCGAGTAGACCTCCTCGAAGCGTTCGGGTCCGACCTGGTCGTTGGGGAAGACCACCCCCTGCTCGCCGTTGACCCTGGCGAAGATCGCCTGGCGCAGGGAGACGACCGCGTCCGGCAGCCAGTACGGCGTGGAGAGCAGCGCGCCTGCGGCCAGCAGGGTGCGGGCCCTCATGAGGGCTCCCCGCCGGGGTCGCGTACGGTCACCTGGTCCCGGGTCAGATCGGCGGGCCGGGCGCCGCCGCACAGGGCCAGCACATGGTCGAACTCGTCGCGCAGCGCCTCCAGCACCTGGCCGACCCCGGCCTGGCCGGCGGCGGCCAGGCCCCAGAGGACCGGTCGGCCGATGCCCACGGCGGTGGCGCCCAGGGCGAGGGCGACGGCGACATCGGAGCCCCGGCGCACCCCGCCGTCCAGCAGCAGCGGCAGCCGCCCGGCGGCGGCCTCCGCGATGGCGGGCAGCGCCGCCACGGTGGCCGGGGCGGCGTCCAGTTGGCGCCCGCCGTGGTTGGAGACGATCAGCGCGTCCACGCCCGTGTCCAGGGCGAGCGGGACGTCCGCCGGGTGCAGCACGCCCTTGAGGACGATCGGCAGCCGGGTGAGCCGCCGCAGCCGGTCCAGGTCGTGCCAGGACAGCGCGGGTGACATGCCGATGGCGCGGGGGCGGCCGGGTGGCGCGCCGGGCAGGTCGCGCATGTTCTCGGCGGCGAGCCCCGGCGGCAGGTCGTCGAACCCGTTGCGCCGGTCGCGTTCGCGGCGGCCGAACACCGGGGAGTCGGCGGTGACCACCAGGGCGGAGCAGCCGGCCCGCTCGGCCCGGCGGACCAGGGCGGGGGTGACCTCCGGGTCGGGTTGCAGATAGAGCTGGAACCAGACGGCGGCGTCGGCGCTGACCGACCGCGCCGCTGCGGTGACCTCCCCGATGGCGGTGGTCGCCGCCATACTGGCGATCAGTACGGTGCCGGCGGCCGCGGCGGCCCGCGCGGTGGCCCGTTCCCCCTCGGGGTGGGCCAGCCGGTGGAAGGCGGTCGGCGCGACCACGACGGGCATCGAGGCGCGGTCACCGAGCAGCGTCACCGCCAGGTCCCGCCGGGCGCTGCCGCGCAGCACCCGGGGGAGCAGGGCGTAGCGGCGGAAGGCCCGCTCGTTCTCCGACAGCGCCGCCTCCTGCCCGGCGCCACCGGCGAAGAAGTCGTAGTGGACCGGGTCGAGGGTGCGCCGTGCCTGGTCGTGCAGGCGGGCCAGCAGCGGCATCACCCGCGGCTCACGGCGGGGAGGGCGGCCCGGTCGCGCAGGAACCGCAGCAGGGGAGCCCGGTGGACGTCGGGGCTGTCCCACTCGTTCTCCAGGTTCTCCGTGAGGTGGTGCTCGGCGGCGGGCGCGGTGGGCGGCTCCCCGCCGCCGGGGGCGTCGAACCAGCGGACCACCGGGTGCAGATACCGCCCGTCCAGCCCGCCGGTGTCCCGCTGGGAGACCCGGGCGACCGAGGCGTCGAACGGATTGACCCGGTCGTGGTCGGCGCCGTACTCCAGCGTCACGGCGCCGTACCCGGCCACCTCTCCGAAGCGGCCTTCGGCCACGGCCCGGTGCAGATAGGCGACGGGCACCTCCTCCAGGTACGCGACCGTGCCGTCCCGGTAGGCCAGCACCGCGTCGGCCAGGAAGCCGAACAGCTGCCAGAGCGCGGAGGTGCGGTTGACCCGCGCGAGCACCGCGTCACCGACCGCCTCGGCGGTGGCGGGCAGCGGGCGGGCCGGCCAGGGCCGGTCGTGGTGGCGCTGCTCCAGAATCCGGTGCAGGGCGCGCGTGCCGTAGCGGAAGCCGTGGATGAATCCGCTGGTCGACTTCTTGAAGTCGCGCACCTGGGTGATGGTCCCGGCGAAGTAGAGGCCGGGGACATTGACCGACTCCCAGGCTTCCGTCTGCGCCGGGAAACGCCCGTTGATCGTCAGTTCCGGGCGGCATTCGGCGGCGAAGACCGAGGCGTCGAATCGAAATCCGGTGGCCAGGATGACCCGGTCGTAGGGGATCTCCTTGACCGTTTCGGCGACCCGGGAGAAGCTCACCGCGACCCGGTAGGTGCCGTCCGGCTGTTTTCTGATGTGGCGGACGTGGCCCTCGAGCAGCGCATTCTGCGACTTCAGCTGGTAGGTGTCCAGGAAGTTGTTGTTGACGGCCCGCAGATGGCCGACGAAATGGGTCTGCCAGGCGAGCTTGAGCGATCCCGGGCCGGCCACGTGAATGACCGCTGCGGTCTCTATCAGATTGTCGGCGGTCTCGAAGGCCGAGTTGCCCCGGCCGATGATGAGCACCCGCTGGCCGGTGAAGTCCGCCGGGTCCACGGACACCTGGTCGTAGCGCTCGGCGCTCTCCTCGCCCTCGATGCCGGGCAGGTGCGGCAGGGACACCCCGGTGGCCATGACGATCCGCCGGGCCTCGAAGGTGTTGCCCTGCTGGTCCTCGGCCAGGAAGGGGCCGGGCCGGCTGATCCGGGTGATCCTGGTGCCGAAGCGGACGGTGAGCCGGTGCTCGGTGGCGAAGTCGGCCAGGTAGCGGACCAGGTCGCCGGCGGCCGGGAAGTAGCGCGGGGTGTAGTCGGTGAACAGCGGCCGGGACTCGTCGGAGAGCAGCGAGTTCCAGTCGGTGCGCAGATTCAGTTCGGGGTCGTCCCAGCCGGTGTGCCGCTTGTTGATCGATATCAGGGTGCGGTGTCTCGGAAAACGGGTGAAGAAGGTTCCCGGGGCGTCGCCCGCCTCGACGATGAGATAGCTGCGTCCGGCCTTGTCGAGGAAGTATCCGGCCTGGAGTCCGGCCGGGCCCGCTCCGATGACCAGGTATTCGACGGACACATGGTCGCGCATGGCTCTCCCGTCGTCGCATTCGGTTGACGTGTCCACGTTAGTTGAGCCTTCAATGGACTGCTACGGGGCGGAAGTGTGATGTGGATCACAGCTTGATTCGCTCTTTCCGAGGGATAACGTGGAACGGTTGCCCGCCACCCCGGGCCGCCCGTTGTCCGATCCCCAGGAAAGGCGCATTCGGCTGGCTGGAATCCGTACGCGCCCCTCCTCGTCCGGCACGGAGGCAAAATGCAGCAAACCGCAGAAAAACCCTTCCCCCAGTCACTTGTCGCCGCCTTCCGCAGTGAACCGGGCAAACCGGCCTTCGAGTACCGCTCCCGGTCCGTCTCCCGAGCCGAGGTCCTGGACCTGATCGCCCGCTGCGTCGGCGGCCTCCGCAGGTCAGGGCTGGAACCCGGCGCCGCCGTGGCCCTCGGCACCGACGTCACCCCCGAGGGCTTCGCCGTCCAGATCGCCGCCCATCTGCTCGGCCTCCAGGTCGTCGGCCTCCGCCCCGGGCTCACTTCCGGCCAGCTCGCCGACGTCCTCTCCCGAGGCATCCACGCGGTGATCACCGACACCCCGACCGCCGACACCCCGACCGCCGACACCCCTGGCGGCGACACCCCAGCCGGCGCCGCCCTGCGGACCGCCGCCGGGCCCGTCCCCGTACTGCCGCTCGCCGCGCTGCTCGACGCCCCCGCCACCCCCGACGCCCTCCAGCCGCACGGCCGCCCCGACGACACCGCCGTCGTCTATCTGACCAGCGGCAGCACCGGCCGCCCCAAGGGCTGCGCCCTGTCGTACCGCGCGCTGACCGCCCACTGGTCCTGGCAGCCCGCCCGCTGGAGCGAGGAGACCACCCGACTGGCCGCCCAGTACCACCGGTTCCTGCTCTTCGGCACCCTGACCAGCGCGGTGATGTTCGAATGGCTCGGCCTCTGCCTGCTCGGCGGCGGCACCGCCGTGATCCCCGACCCCCCGGTCGACATCCCCGCCGACTTCGCACGGCACCGGATCACCGCCTGCCTGATGACCGTGCCCCGGCTGCACCGGCTGCTCGACACCCTGCGCAGCACCCCCGTCGACCTGAGCAGCCTGCGGGCGCTGCTGGTGGCCGGCTCCCCGCTCGAACCGCACCGCCTCACCGAGGCCGTCGACCGCCTCGGCCCGGTGGTCCTCCAGGGGTACGGCCAGACCGAGACCGGCTTGCTCACCCTGCTCACCCCGGACGACCTCGCCCGCCGGCACCCCCGGGTGGCCGGCTCGGTGGGCCGCGCCCACCCCGGCGTGCGGCTCCAGATCCGCGACAGCGCGGGCCGGCCGGTACCCGCCGGTGAGCGGGGCGAGGTCTGGGCCCGCACCTCCGGCGCCATGGCCGGCTACTGGCACGACCCGGACGAGACGGCCGAAGTGCTGCGGGACGGCTGGATACGCACCAGGGACCTGGGCCGGTTCGACGAGGAGGGCTTCCTCCACCTGGAGGGCCGGACCCGCGACATCATCATCGTCAACGCGGTGGTCCACTACGCCACGGCCATCGAACGCTCCCTGACCGACCACCCCGACATCGACCAGGCCTATGTCGTCGGCCTCCCCGACGAGCAGACCGGAGAGGCGGCCCACGCCTTCGTCGTCCCCACCGCCGGCCGCACCCCCGACCCGGCCGCCCTGCGCCGCCACATCGGCGGCCAGCTGGGCCAGGCCGGCGTCCCGGCCACCATCACCGTCCTGGACCAGGTCCCGACCACCCCGGGCGGCAAACCCGACAAGCGGGCCCTCGCCGCCCTGCGCCGCCCACCGGGCCCGCACCCCGGGCACCTCCCCGACCCGCCGACGGTACGGCGCGGCAGCCCGGCGCCGTAGCCGCTGCCCCGAGCACCGGGCTTCCCGGTCGTCACCCCGCGCTCCCGCCCGGCCCGGTGCTCCGCCGACCGGCTGCGGTGTGCTGGGACCGCTGCTGGTTCCACCGGCGGGCGGGGCGGCGGCCGGGCCGGTCGGCACGGTACCGGTGGCGCGGTCCCCGAAAGGCCCGCGAGCGGTTTAGAACGGCTTAACACCGCCCCCCGACAATGCCTGTTCACCAGCGGGGGAGCCGACTGTGAACCGAGGGCCGGGGGCCGTATGAGCAGTGACACCGTGACGACCGAGACCGTGGAAGCGCCGGACTTCCCCATGACGCGGGGCTGCCCCTACCACCCGCCGGCCGGATACGAGAGCCTGCGGAGCAAGGGGCCGCTGGCCCGGGTGCGGCTGTACGACGGGCGGCCCGCCTGGGTGGTCACCGGGTACGCCGAGACGCGGCAACTGCTGGTCGACCCCCGGCTGTCGTCCGACCGGACCCGACCGGACTTCCCGGTGCTGGTGCCCCGGATGGCCGCGGCGAAGCTGACCGCGCTCGTCGGCATGGACCCGCCGGAGCACGACATCCAGCGGCGCATGCTGATCCCCAGCTTCACCGTGAAGCGGGTCAACACGCTGCGCCCGGCCATCCGCCGGATCGTCACCGAGAAGATCGACGCCCTGCTCGCGGACGGCCGCCGGAGCGCCGACCTGGTACCGGCGTTCGCGCTGCCCGTGCCGTCCACCGTCATCTGCGAACTGCTCGGCGTGCCGTACGCCGACCATGAGTTCTTCGAGCTGCAGACCAGCCGGATGGTGCAGGCGACCAGCACCGCCGAGGAGGCGGCCGCCGCGAGCGCGGCCCTGGTCGGCTACTTCGACGACCTCATCGCCCGCAAGGAGGCGGAGCCGGGCGAAGGGCTGCTCGACGAACTGATCGCGGACCGCCTCGCCACCGGGCAGCTGGGGCGGACCGAACTCGCCTCCATCGCGATGTTCATGCTCGTCGCCGGCCATGAGACGACCGCGAACATGATCGGACTGAGCATCCTCAGCCTGCTCGAACACCCCGCGCAGCTGGCCGCGTTGCGGGCCGATGAGGGGATCGCCTCCAGCGCGGTGGAGGAACTCCTGCGCTTCCTGTCGGTCGCGGACGAGTTGCAGCGGGTCGCGGCGGCCGACATCGAGATCGGCGGAGTCGTCGTCAAGGAGGGCGACGGCGTCTATCTGCCGAACGCGGCGGCCAACCGCTCGCCCGAGGTCTTCGAGGACCCGGACACCCTCGACGTGCGGCGCGGCAGCCGTGGCCACCTCGCTTTCGGCTACGGCATCCACCAGTGCATCGGCCAGAACCTCGCCCGCGCCGAACTGGAGATCGCGCTGTACGAACTGGCCCGCCGGATACCGACCTTGCGGCTGGCCGAACCCATCGAGGCGCTGGGCGTGAAGCCGGGCGGCTCGGTGCAGGGCGTCTTCCGGCTGCCGGTCACCTGGTAGCCGCCGCCTCCGCGATCGCACCCGCGCAGCGGAAGCCGGAAGGCGGAAGGCGGAAGGCAGAAGGCAGAGGGCGGGAACCGGGCCGAGGAGGCCCGGTTCCCGCCCTCCGTCCGTCAGGCGGCGGTCAGCTGCTCCGCCAGAAAGCCGGCGACCGCCGCCGGCGTCGGATAGTCGAAGAGCAGGACGGCGGGCAGCAGCAGCCCGGTCGCCTCGCAGAGCCGGTTGCGCACCTCCAGCGCCGTGAAGGACGAGAAACCGATGTCCAGGAACCGGTCCTCGGCCGCGATCGACTCATGGGAGCCATGGCCGAGGACGTCGGCGGCATGCACGCGGACCAGATCCAGCAGGGATTCGGTACGCTCCGCACCGCTTGCCGCCGCCCCCTCCACCGCCGCCCCTTCCACCACCGCCCCGGGCCGCTCCGGGCGCGGGGCGGGCGCGGCGAGCTCCGGCCACCAGTAGTGCGTGTGCTCGAAGGGGTACGTCGGCAACTCCACCGGCGTGGCCGCCCCGGGGGCGAACCAGCCGTCCCAGCGCACCGCCCCGCCCGCCACATGCAGCGCGGACAGCGCCGCCGCGAGCGTCTCCCCGTCCGGCCGCCCGGCCACCTGCACCGGGACGACGACCGGCGCCGCCTCCGGCAGGCACGCCGTGACCAGAGGCGTCAGCACCGCGTCCGGCCCCACCTCGACGAACGCGCCGACACCCGCCTCGTACAGCGAGCCGACCACATCGGTGAACCGGACCGGCGACCGGAGCTGACGGGCCCAGTAGTCCGGCTGCCGCAGCTCCTCCACCCGCACCGGACGGCCGGTCAGGTCCGAGACGACCGGGATCGCGGGCGGATGGAAGCTCAACCCGGCCACCACCTCGCGCAGCCCGTCCAGCGCCCCGTCCATGTGGGGCGAGTGGAAGGCCCGGCTGACCCGCAGCCGACGCGTCCGGCGGCCCCGCCCGGTGAACAGGGCCGCCACCTCCGCCACCGCGTCCGCGTCCCCGGACACCACCGTCGCGGACGGGCTGTTCACCGCCGCGATCACCGCGCGCCCCGCGTACGGGGCGAGCGCACCCAGGACCTCCTGCTCCGACGCCTCGCACGCGATCATCGCGCCCCCGGCCGGCGCGCTCTGCATGAGCCGGCCGCGCGCGGCGACCAGGGTGCACGCGTCCTCCAGCGACAGCACACCCGCCGCGTGCACCGCCGCCAGCCCGCCGATCGAGTGCCCGGCGAGCCGGCCGGGGGGCGGCAGCAGCTCACCGAGCAGCCGGAAGAGCGCGGTCTCCAGCGCGAACAGCGCGGGCTGCGCGTAGTCGGTCCGCTCCAGCAGCGCCGCCTCCGCGCTCCCCTCCGCCGCGAACATCACCTCCTTGAGCGGACGGCCGCCCACCGAGGTGCCGAACGCGTCGCACACCTCGTCGAGCGCCTTGGCGAAGACCGGCCGGGAGGCGTACAGACCGGCGCCCATGCCGGGCCGCTGACTGCCCTGACCGGTGAAGAGATACCCGGTGAGCAGCCGGTCGGCCGCCGTGCCCCGCACCACCCGGGCCGACCTGCGGCCCGCCGCCAGCGCGGCGAGCGCGTCGAGCCGGTCGGCGCGCTCGCCCGGCAGGACGACCGCGCGGTATGGGAACGCGGTGCGCCCGAGCGCCAGGGTCCGGCCGGTCTCGGCGGCCCCGACGCCGGGCGTGGCGACGAGGTGCGCGTGCAGCCGGTCGGCCTGCGCCCGCAACGCCGACTCCGTACGGGCCGACAGCGGCCAGGGCGCGGGCGGTTCGGCGGCCCCGCCCGCCACCGGGTCGACCGGATCGTCGGCGGTGGTGACCGCCGGCTCCGGAGCCTGCTCCAGGATCACATGCGCATTGGTCCCGCTGATGCCGAAGGAGGAGACGCCCGCCCGGCGCGGCCGGCCCCGGTCCGGCCACGGCACGGCCCGGGTGAGCAGTTCCACGGCGCCGGCCGACCAGTCGACATGCGGGGTCGGCTCGGCCACGTGCAGGGTGCGCGGCAGCACGCCGTGCCGCATCGCCTGCACCATCTTGATCACCCCGGCGACCCCGGCCGCGGCCTGCGTGTGGCCGATGTTCGACTTGAGCGACCCCAGCAGCAGCGGCTCGCCGTCCGGGCGGCCCTGCCCGTACGCCGCGAGCAGCGCCTGCGCCTCGATCGGGTCGCCCAGCCGGGTGCCGGTGCCGTGCGCCTCCACCGCGTCCACCTGCTGGGGGGCGAGCCGGGCGTCCGCCAGCGCCTGCCGGATCACCCGCTCCTGGGTCGGGCCGTTGGGCGCGGTCAGGCCGTTGCTGGCGCCGTCCTGGTTGACCGCCGAGCCGCGCAGCACCGCGAGGACCGGGTGTCCGCTCCGCCGGGCGTCGGACAGCCGCTCCAGCAGGACCAGGCCGACGCCCTCCGCGAAGCCCGTCCCGTCGGCCGACGCGTCGAACGCCTTGCACCGGGCGTCGGGCGACAGGCCGCGCTGCCGGCTGAACTCGACCAGCAGCAGCGGCGTCGCCATCACCGTGACACCGCCGGCCAGCGCCAGGTCGCTCTCGCCGCGCCGCAGTGACTGCGCGGCCAGGTGCATGGCGACCAGCGACGAGGAGCAGGCCGTGTCCAGCGTGACGGCGGGCCCTTCCAGCCCGAGGTGGTACGCCACCCGGCCGGAGGCCACACTCGTCGCGTTGCCGGTCATCAGATGGCCTTCGTAGCCGTCGGGCAACCGGTCGGGGGGCGGTACGTACGCCTGCGAGACCACACCGGCGAAGACACCGGTACGGCTGCCGCGCAGCGAGCCGGGCGCGATCCCGGCCCGTTCGAACGTCTCCCAGGCCACTTCGAGCAGCAGCCGGTGCTGGGGGTCCGTCGCAACCGCCTCCCGGGGGCCCATCCCGAAGAACGCGGCGTCGAACCCGCCCGCGTCGTGCAGGAAGCCGCCCTCCCGGGTGTACGCGGTGCCGACCCGGTCCGGATCGGGGTCGTACAGCCCGTCCAGGTCCCAGCCCCGGTTCGCCGGGAAGCCGGTCACGGCGTCCGTCTCGTCGGCCACCAGCCGCCACAGCGCCTCGGGGGAGTCGGCGCGGCCGGGGAAGCGGCAGCCCATCGAGACGATCGCGATCGGCGCGTGCTCCTTCTCCTCCAGCTCCCGAATCCGCCGCTTGGCCTGCCGGAGGTCGGCCGTGGTCCGCTTGAGGTAGTCGCGGAGCCGGTCCTCGTTGCTCATCGCAGTCGCCCTCTCTGCCGCTGGTGTGGGCCGGTCATGACGCGTCGAGTTCTTCGTCCGCGTCGAGTTCTTCGTCCGCGTCGAGTTCTTCGTCCAGCACGCGGAACAACTCGTCGTCGGTCGCCGCCGCCAGATCCGCGTCCGCCTGCGCGGACCCGGCGCCCGCAGTGGGCCCCGCCTCCTCGTCCCAGCGCCACAGCGCGGCCCGCAGCCGCTCCCTGAGCTGGGGGAAACCGGCGCTGTCCACCGAGACGGCGGCGAGCAGCCGGTCGAGATCGCCGGCCGGGTCTTCAGTGTCATCCGGTGCGAGCAGTGCGGCCAGCCGGTCACCCAGCGCGGTCGGGGTGGGGAAGTCGAAGGCCAGGGTGGTCGGCAGCCGCAGCCCGGTCGCCGCCGCGATCCGGTTGCGCAGCTCGACCGAGGTCAGCGAGTCGAAGCCGATCTCCTTGAACGCCCGGTCGGCGGCGATGTCGTCGACCGTGACATGGCCGAGCACCGCCGCGACCTGCTCCCGGACCAGGGTGAGCAGCGCCGAGGAGCGCTCCGGGCCGCTCAGGGCCGCCAGCCGTTCCGCGAACGAGGCGGCCGGCACCCGCTCGGCCCGCGCCGCCCGCCGGGGTCCGGCGGCCCGCACCAGCGACCGCAGCACCGCCGGCACCTGCTGCGCTCCGGCCCCGGCGAGGGTACGCAGCCCGGCGCCGTCCAGCGGGGCCGGTACCAGCAGCGGCCGGCCGTCCAGCAGCGCCGCGTCGAACAGCGCCATCCCGTCCGGCACGGACATCGGGACGAGCCCGCTGCGGGCGATCCGGGTCAGGTCGGCCTCCGCGAGGTGCCCGGTCATACCGCTCGCCGGCTGCCACATGCCCCACGCCAGCGACACCGCCGGCAGGCCCTGGGCCCGGCGGTGCTGGGCGAGGGCGTCCAGGAACACATTGGCCGCCGCGTAGTTGCCCTGACCGCCGCCGCCGAGCAGCCCCGAGGCGGACGAGAACAGCACGAACAGCGACAGGTCGAGATCGCGGGTCAGCTCGTGCAGATTCCAGGCCGCGTCGACCTTGGGCCGCAGCACCGAGGCCACCTTCTGCGGGGTCAGCGACGCCAGGACCGCATCGTCCAGGACACCGGCGGCATGGACGACCCCGGTGAGCGGACGGTCCGCCGGTACGGCGGCCAGCAGCCGGGCGAGCGCCCCCCGGTCGGCGGCGTCGCACGCCTCGATCCGCACCGTGGCGCCCAGCTCCGACAACTCGGCGGACAGCTCGGCGGCGCCCGGGGCGGCGGGGCCGCTGCGGCTGGTCAGCAGCAGCTGCCGTACGCCGTGCGCCGTCACCAGGTGGCGGGCCAGCGCCGCCCCCAGGGTGCCGGTGCCGCCGGTGATCAGGACCGTGCCGTCGGAACCGCCGGCCCGGGGGAGCGTCAGGACCACCTTGCCGACCTGCCGCGCCTGCCCGAAGTGGCGGAACGCGGCGGGGGCCCGGCCCACGTCCCAGCTGGTGACCGGAAGCGGCGACAGCACCCCCTGCTCGAACAGGGCGAGCACGCTCGCCAGCACCTCGCCCACCCGGTCGGCGTCCAGCTCCAGCAGCTCGAAGGGCTGGTAGAGCACCCCGGGGCGCGCGGCCCGCACCGCCTCCGGGTCCCGCAGGTCCGCGATGCCCATCTCCACGAACCGGCCGCCCGGCGGCAGCAGCCGCAGCGACGCGTCGATGAACTCCCCGGTCAGCGAGTTCAGTACGACATCGACCCCCGCGCCGCCGGTCGCCTCCGCGATCCGCTGCTCGAAGTCGGTCGTACGGGACGACGCCAGATGGTCCGCGTCCACCCCGAGCGCACGCAGCGCCCCCCACTTCCCGGGACTCGCCGTGGCGAACACCTCGGCGCCCAGCTGCCGGGCCAGCTGGAGCGCGGCCATCCCGACGCCGCCCGCCGCCGAATGGATCAGCAGCCGCTCGCCGGGACGCACCCGGGCCAGCTCCACCAGCCCGTAGTACGCGGTGGTGAAGACGGCGGGCACCCCCGCCGCCCGGGTGAACGACCAGCCCGCCGGAATCCGGGCGAGCAGGCGCCGATCGGCCACGGCCACCGGGCCGATCGCGCCCGGCACCAGCCCGAACACCCGGTCTCCGACGGCCGGCGAGTCGACACCCGGACCGGTCTCCAGCACCGTGCCCGCCGCCTCGGTGCCCAGCGGACCGCCGCCGGGGACCATGCCGAGAGCGGTGAGCACATCCCGGAAGTTCAGGCCGGTGGCGCGCACCGCGATCCGGACCTGACCCGGTGCCAGCGGGGCGTCGGCGGCCGGGTACGGGGCGGCGCGCAGGTCGTCCGGCGAACCACCGGGAGTCTCCAGCCGCCAGGCGCCGCCGTCCTCGGGCGGCACGACGGCGGCGGCCCCGGCGTCCGGCCGGGTGAGCCGGGGCACCAGCAGCCGTCCGTCGCGCACCGCGAACTGCGGCTCGCCGGTGGCCACGGCCGCGGCGAGCGCCTGCCGGGAGGACTCCTCGCCGTCGAGGTCGGCCAGGGTGATCCGGTCCGGGTTCTCGGTGGCGGCGGACCTGACGAGCCCCCACAGCGGGGCCGCCACCAGGTCCAGCGGGTCGCCCGGGAGGGCGGTCACGGCATGCCGGGTGACCACGACCAGCCGGGCCGACGGGTGGTCCTCGGCGGCCGTCCACTGCTGGAGCCGGGCGAGCAGGTCCGTGACGGCGGCGGTGACGGCGGCGGGCGTCGACCCGGCCTCGGTGTCGGTGCCGGCGCCGGTGTCGGTGTCGGCGGCGGGCGGCCCGGCTGGGCGGCCCGGCGTCGTGACGTCGAGGATCTCGAAGGGCACGGGCTCGGCCGCGTCCGGGACGGCCACCTCGGTCCAGTCGAGCGCGTAGAGCGACTCGGCACCGGACCGCGTGGCCCGCGACAGCGGCCGGTCGGTGTCGACCGGCCGCAGGGTGAGGGACTGCGCCGTCGCGACGAGCGCCCCCGTCGGGTCGGCCACGGACACGGTGACGCTGTCCTCCCCCGCCGGGCCGGGGGCGACGGTCACCCGCAGCGCGGTCGCCCCGGTGGCCGCCAGGGAGACCCCCGACCAGGAGAACGGCAGCCGGACGCCCGCACCGAGGAAGTCGCCCAGCCCCATGGTGTGCAGGGCCGAGTCCAGCAGCGCCGGGTGCAGCACGAACCGGGCGGCCTCGGCGTGGTGCTCCGGGGCCAGCGACACCTCGCCGTACACGGTGTCGCCGGATCGCCAGGCGGCGGTGAGGTTCTGGAAGGCCGGCCCGTACTCGTAACCCCGTGCGGCCAGTTCGTCGTAGAGGCCGTCCACATCCAGCGGGGTCGCCCCCGGCGGCGGCCAGGCGGCGGCCACCTCGCCGGTCACGGCGGGACGGTCGGCCGACGGGGCGAGCGTCCCCGTTGCGTGCCGGGTCCACT
Organism: Streptomyces sp. NPDC092296; assembly: GCF_044755465.1. Classification (NCBI taxonomy): domain Bacteria; kingdom Bacillati; phylum Actinomycetota; class Actinomycetes; order Kitasatosporales; family Streptomycetaceae; genus Streptomyces; species Streptomyces sp. NPDC092296. The sequence continues at coordinate 196,646 of NZ_JBIVRB010000012.1, forward strand.
CCGGGCCGTCACCCAACTGCGCGTCGGCCGCCGTGTCGGGCCGGGAGTGCACGCCGAGGCGCCGCCGCCCCTCGGCGTCGGGTGCCTCCACCGCCACCTGGAGCCGCAGGCCGCCGCGCTCGGGCAGCAGCAGCGGCGCCTCCAGGGTCAGTTCCTCCACCTCTCCGGCCCCGACCTGCTGCGCCGCCTGGAACGCGAGGTCCAGGTGGGCGGTGGCCGGAAGCAGCGGCGTGCCCGCCACCGCGTGGTCCGCCAGCCAGGGGTGCGACTGGAGGGAGAGCCGTCCGGTGAGCAGCACCCCGTCACCCTCCGCGACGGCCACGGCGGCGGTCAGGAAGGGGTGGTCGGCGGAGTCGACGCCCAGGTTGCGGCCGTCGCTGTGCGCGGCGGGGCCTTCCAGCCAGTAGCGGCGTTGTTGGAAGGGGTAGGTGGGGAGGTCGGTGGGTGTGGGTGGGGTGGGTGTGGGTGGGGTGGGGGTCCAGTTGGTGGGGGTGCCGTGGGTGTGGAGGTGGGCGAGGGAGAGGTGGAAGCGGTGGAGGGTGCCTTGGTGGCGGCGGAGGGTGCCGGTGATGAGGGTGTGGGTGTTGTGGGTGTTGTTGGGGTTGGTGGTGTTGGTGGTGTCTTGGATGGCGGTGGTGAGGATGGGGTGGGGGCTGGTTTCGATGTAGGTGGTGTGGCCGGTGGTGTGGAGTTGGC
>NZ_JBIVRB010000013.1:0-88871 GCF_044755465.1 Streptomyces sp. NPDC092296
CGGTTACATTCCGAACCCGGAAGCTAAGCCTTTCAGCGCCGATGGTACTGCAGGGGGGACCCTGTGGGAGAGTAGGACACCGCCGAACAATCATTCAGAAAGGGCCTCCAGCCGTCAGGTTGGGGGCCCTTTCGCATGCCCGGAAACGGTTCAGGACGGCCGGCGTTTGGCACGGCTGGGCTGGACGCGGAGCGGTTCACCCTCGGCCTTGGGGTGGTCGGGCGGGTAGGGGAGGTCGCCCAGGCCGTGTTCGCGTTCGTCGCGGTCCGCGAGTTCCAGGGCGGTGTCCAGCCGATAGCTGTGCTGGTCCATGTCGGCGTGCACATCACCGACTTCGGCGTACCGGCGCGGCATGGTGCGCAGGTCGAAGTCCTGCGGGCGGGCGGCTGGCAGCTCCTCCCAGCGCAGTGGGGCGGAGACCGAGGCGTGCGGGGTGGGGCGGACGGAGTAGGCGCAGGCGATGGTGCGGTCCCGGGCCGTCTGGTTGTAGTCCACGAAGATCTTGCTGCCGCGCTCCTCCTTCCACCAGGACGAGGTGACCTGCTCCGGCATCCGCCGCTCCAGCTCGCGGGCGATGGCGATGGCGGCCCGGCGGACCTGGGGGAAGTCCCACTCCGGGGCGATGGGGACGAAGATGTGCACACCACGGCCGCCGGAGGTCTTGGGCCAGCCGCGCAGGCCCAACTCGTCCAGCAGGCCGCGCAACTCCTCGGCGGCGCGCACCGCGTCGGCGTACCCGGTACCGGGTTGCGGGTCCAGGTCGATGCGCAGCTCGTCGGGGTGCTCCAGGTCGCTGCGGCGGACCGGCCAGGGGTGGAAGGTGAGGCAGCCCAGGTTGGCGGCCCAGACGACGGCGGCCGGTTCGGTGGGGCAGAGCTCGTCGGCGTGGCGGCCGCTGGGGAAGCGGATGCGGCCGGTGGGAATCCAGTCGGGGTGGTTGGCAGGAGCGCGCTTCTGGAAGAAGGACTCGCCGGTCACCCCGTCGGGGTAGCGCTCCAGGGTGGTCGGCCGGTCCCGCAGCGCCCGCAGGATGCCGTCCCCGACGGCGATGTAGTACTCGGCCACGTCCAGCTTGGTGTAGCCGGGCTCGGGGAAGTACACCTTGCCGGGATTGGACAGCCGGACCGTCCGTTCGCCCACCGTCAGTTCCACTGCTTCTGCCATCCAGCCACGGTAGGACGGCCCGCCGCCGGGCGCGCGCCGACGGGCGGGCGTGGGAGAGCGCCCGCACAATCGGGTTCATGGACCTTCCGGTGATGCCGCCCGTGCAGCCGATGCTCGCCAGGTCGGCCGCGCGCATCCCGGTCGGTATGCAGTACGAGGGCAAGTGGGACGGCTTCCGGGCGATCGTCTTCCGGGACGGCGACGAGGTCGAGATCGGCAGCCGGTCCGGGAAGCCGCTGACCCGCTACTTCCCGGAGCTGCTGTTGGCCGTGCGGGCGGCGCTGCCGCCGAGGTGCGTGGTCGACGGTGAGATCGTGATCGCCCGGGGCGGCCGGCTGGACTTCGACGCGCTGCTGGAACGCATCCACCCGGCCGACTCGCGGGTCCGGCTGCTGGCGGAGCGGACACCGGCGAGCCTGGTCGTCTTCGACCTGCTGGCGTTGGGCGACGCCGACCTGACGGGCAGCCCGCTGGCGGAGCGGCGCCGGACGCTGGTCGAGGCGCTGGGCGGGGCACCGCCGGGACCGGTGCACGTCGCGCCGGCGACCACGGACATCGAGGTCGCGCACCGCTGGTTCGAGCAGTACGAGGGCGCCGGGCTGGACGGGGTCGTCGCCAAGCCGCTGGATCTCGGCTACCGGCCGGGCGAGCGGGTGATGGTCAAGGTGAAGCACGAGCGGACGGCGGACTGCGTACTGGCCGGGTTCCGCTTCCACAAGAGCGGCCCGGTGGTCGGCTCGCTGCTGCTCGGCCTGTACCAGGGCACCGGCGGGGCCGGCGCGCGGTTGCAGCACGTCGGGGTCTGCGCCTCCTTCCCGATGCGCAGGCGGGAGGCGCTGGTCCAGGAGCTGGCGCCGCTGCGGATGCCGTCCGTCGAGGGGCATCCGTGGGCCGCCTGGGCGGACGAGGAGGCGGCGGCGGTGGACCGGATGCCCGGCGCCCCCAGCCGCTGGACCGGGAAGAAGGACCTCTCCTGGGTGCCGCTCCGGCCGGAGCGGGTGTGCGAGGTGGCGTACGACCACATGCAGGGCGGGCGGTTCCGGCACACGGCGCAGTTCCGGCGCTGGCGCCCGGACCGCGAGCCGACCAGCTGCACCTATGCGCAGTTGGAGGAGCCGGTCCGGTACGACCTGGCGGATGTGCTGGCCGGTCCCGGGCCGGGGGCGGGCGGCTCGGATGGCTCGGATGGCTCGGATGGGTGAGGCGGTCGGGGTGGGCGGCGTGGTGACGGACGATCCGGCGGCGGGTGGCCGGGCGCGAGGGATGAGGTCCCCTTGAATGTGCTGATGCTGGTCACCACCGAGGTGGCCCATGACAGCCGGGTGGTGCGAGAGGCCACGGCGCTGGCCGAGGCCGGGCACGCGGTCCATGTGCAGGGGCGGGACGTGCCGCCAGGCTGGGCGCCGCCGGGCGGCCTCTTCACCGTGGGCTCCTCGACGGGCGGGCGCGGGCTGCGCCCGTCGTCGGCCCGGAGCGGTGGCGCTTCCCGGCGGTCGGGTCCGCTGCTGCGGGCGGCGCGCTGGTGGCTGCTGCCCCGGCACCGGCGGCGGGTGTGGGACGGCTGGGCGCGGGCGGCCTCGGCGGATCTGCGGGGGCGGCGGTTCGACGTCGTACACGCCCATGACTTCAACACCCTGCCACTGGCCGCCCGGCTGGCCGGGGAGCAGCGGGCGCTGCTGGTGTACGACGCCCATGAGTGGTGGTCGGGTCGGCAGCGGCACGGTCGGCCGGAGCCGTGGCAGCGGTGGCGGGAGCGGCGGGCGGAGGCCGGGTTGACGGGCCGGGCCGATGCGGTGGTCACCGTGAGTGAGGGGATCGCGGCTCGGCTGGGGCGGTGGGCGGCCGGGCCGGTGGTGGTGGTCCGCAACACCTTCCCGGTGGCGGGTGGTGCCGCTGCCGGGGCGGAGCCGTTGCCGGTGGCGCCCAGGGGAGTGGTGTACGCCGGGCGGATCGGGGCCGGGCGGGACCTGGAGACGGTGCTCGCGGGGGCGGCCGGGCCGGACAGGGGCTGGGCGACGGTGCTGGTCGGGCCGGTCGACCAGGCGTACGCGGCGCGGCTGGCGCCGGTCGGGCACGGGGCCGAGCTGCTGGCGCCGCGGGCGGTGGACGAGGTGGACGGGCTGCTGCGGCGCTACGGGCTGGCGGTGGTGACGCTGACGGACAGTTGCGACAACCATCGGTTGGCGCTGCCGAACAAGCTGTTCCACGCGGTGCGGGCCGGTGTCCCGGTGATCGCCGCCGATCTGCCGGAGCTGGCGCGCACGGTGCGGCGGTACGACCTGGGCGAGCTGTATCGGCCGGGCGACCCCGGGTCGTACCGGGCGGCGCTGCGCCGGGCGGGGGAGCGCTATCCGCAGTTGCTGCGGTCGGTGGCGGTGGCGCGGGCGGAGTTGGCGTGGGAGCGGGACGCGCGGCGGCTGGTGTCGCTGTACGGGGCGCTGGCGGGGGCCGGGTGCGGTGGTCTTCGGGTGGTCGGGGGGCGGGCGTGAGGGGCGGGGAGACGGTCGGCGGGTGGTTGGCAAGGGCGGTGGGGGCGGTGGGGGCCCGTTGGGTGCGGGGGGTCGGGGCGGTGTGGGCGTGGGGCGCGCGGCGGCTGGTGTCGCTGTACGGGGCGCTGGCGGGCGTGGGGTGCGGTGGTGTGGTCGGGGGGCGGCTGTGAGGGGCGGCCGGGTGGTGATGCTGGTGGCGAACGGGGTCGAGGGGGATTCACGGGTGCAGAAGGCCGCCTGGTCGATGGCGGCGGCGGGGTGGGAGGTGACGCTGCTGGGACGGGCGCCCGGGGCGGAGCGGCTGGAGTACCGGTTGGGGCCGGCCCGGGTGCTGCTGCTGCCGGTGGGTGCGGCGGTGTCCGGGTATGAGCGCGGCCGGGGCGCGCCGCTGCGGCAGGCCCGGGTGCGGCGGGCCGCGTACGCCCGCGCGCGGGCCGTCGTCGCGCGCTGGGACGCGCTGGACGGCGCTCCCGGCGCCCGCCGCCGGCGCCTGGCGGCGCGGCTGCGCGGTCTGCTGGCGGCACACCCCGCACTGGACCTGCTGCTGGTGCCGCTCGGCGCCGGCCGGGTGGGCGGGCCGCTGCGGCTGGCCTGGGACGGGCTGCGCGGCGCGGTCGACCGGTACGGCGGCTGGCGGTCCCTCAACCCGTGGTTCCGGGACCTGGAGCTGGCGTTCGCGCCGGTCATCGCGGAGCTGGACCCGGACCTGATCCACGCCCACGACTTCCACACGGTGGGCATCGGCGCTCGGGCCGCCGCCCGCCGGAGCACCCCCGGCCGGCCGGTGCGCTGGCTGTACGACGCCCATGAGTACCTGGCCGGGATCGAGGTGCCGCGCCGCCGGGACGTCCGCGCCCGGCTGCGCCGCCGGATGCTGCTGGGCGTGGAGCGGGAGTACATCGGCCGGGCCGACGCGGTGGTGACGGTCTCCGAGGCCATCGCCGGGCGGTTGCACGCCGACCACGCGCTCCCCGTACGCCCGCGCGTGGTGCTGAACGCGCCGCTGGTGCCCGCCGGTGCGCCGGACGGACCCGATGTGCGCCGGGTGGTGGGCCTGCCGCCGCAGGTGCCGCTGCTGCTCTACAGCGGCGGCCTGGCGGCGCGGCGCGGGGTGGCCACGGTGGTGCGGGCGCTGCCCGCGCTGCCCGGGGTGCACCTGGTGCTGGTGGCCCGGGAGGGCGACGCCGACGCGGCCGGTCTGGCCGCGCTGGCGGAGCGGCTGGGCGTCGCCGACCGGCTGCACCTGGCCGGGTATGTCTCACCCGATCAGGTGGTCCGCTACATCGCCTCGGCCACCGCCGGGCTGGTGCCGATCCTGCACCGCCCCAACCATGAGCTGTCGCTGATCACCAAGTACCTGGAGTATCTGCACGCCGGGCTGCCGATCCTGTGCAGCGATGTGGCGGAGATGGCCCGCGCCACCCGGGCGCTGGCCGTCGGGGAGGTCTTCCGGGCCGGTGACGTGCCGGACTTCGCCCGGTCCGCCCGGCTGCTGCTGGCCCACCCCGAGCGGTACCGCCGGACGTACCAGCCCGGCGGCGCGGCGGCCGAGGCGCTGCCCGGACTCTCCTGGAGCGGCCAGGCGGCGGCGCTGGACGCCCTGTACGCGGAGCTGACCGGCCACCGGCCGCAGCCGGGACCGGTCGAGCCCCAGTCTGGCCCGGTCGAGCCCCAGTCTGGCCCGGTCGAGCCGCGGTCTGGCCCGGTCGACTCGCGGTCTGGCCCGGTCGAGCCGCGGCCGGGACCGCTGCGGCTGCGCCCGGTCGCGGCGGCGGAGCCCGGCGATCCCGGACGGCCCCGCGCAGCGAGCGGACCGCCCGGGAACGTGCCTACCGTGCAGGGGTGAGCCGCGCCGCCCGGCCGGCTGCCCGGCGTTCACCTGGAGACAGTGCCCCGTTCAAAGGGGTCCGCGAGCCTGGTCCAGTGCGCCGCCGACGGTATGGCCGTGCCGTCCGTCGTCGGGTGCGACCGACGGCGCGAGGACGCATCGACATGGAGGTGACCGCATGCGCGGGCGGAACGAAGAGCTGATCCCCGCAGCCCGCCCGGTGCTGGGCGAGGCCGAGATCGACGCCGCGGTGCGGGTGCTGCGCGGCGGCGCGGTGGTGCAGGGGCCGGAGGTGGCGGCGTTCGAGGCGGAGTTCGCCGCGCTGGTGGACGGCCGCCACTGCGTGGCCGTCAACTCCGGCACCTCGGCGCTGCAACTGACCCTGATGGCGCTGGGCCTCGGCCCCGGCGACGAGGTCGTGGTGCCGTCCTTCTCCTTCGCGGCCACCGCCAACGCGGTGCGGCTGGTCGGCGCGGAGCCGGTCTTCGCCGACATCGAGCCGGGCAGCTTCTGCCTGGACCCGGACGCGGTCGCCGCCGCCATCGGCCCGCGCACCGCCGCGATCATGCCGGTCCACCTGTACGGGCACCCGGCGGCCATGGACCGGCTGGTGCCGCTGGCCGAGCGGCACGGGCTGGCCATCGTCGAGGACGCCTGCCAGGCGCACGCGGCGGCGCTGCACGGCCGCCCGGTGGGCACCTTCGGCGCGGCGGGCTGCTTCAGCTTCTATCCGACCAAGAACATGCACTCCCTGGAGGGGGGCATGGTCACCACCGCCGACGAGGGCCTGGCCCGCACCCTGCGGCTGCTGCGCAACCAGGGCATGGAGCAGCGCTACGCCAACGAGGTGGTGGGCGCCAACATGCGGCTCACCGATGTGGCGGCGGCGGTCGGCCGGGTGCAGCTGGGTCGGCTGCCGCTCTGGACGGAGCAGCGGCGGGCCAACGCCAAGCTGCTGGACTCCCGGCTCACCGGGCTGCGTACCCCGCCGGTGGCCGACGGCGCGCACCACGTCTACCACCAGTACACGGTGCGGGTGCCGGGCAACGGCCGGCCGGACCGGGACTGCGTGCAGAAGGCGCTGGCCGGGCGCGGGGTCGGCAGTTCGGTGTACTACCCGACGCCGATCCACCGGCTGAAGGCGTACTGCGGCGCGGGGGGCGAGCAGCTGCGCCGCTGGGAACTGCCGGAGACCGAGCGGGCGGCGGCGGAGGTGCTGTCGCTCCCGGTGTACCCGACGCTGACCAGTGAGGAGCTGGAGCGGATCGTCAACGCGGCCAACGCGCTGGGCGGCCTGCTCTGAGCTGCGGCGATCCGCCGAGCCCCGGCGTCCGCCGAGCTGCGGCGGCCGGCCCCTCCCCCGGGGGTCGGCCGCCGCCGACGTACCCGCAGGGCGCCGTCCCGGCCCGGATGGCGGCGCTCGGCGCGCGGGTCGGCGCACCTTCTGCCTACGGTGCAGAGGTGATTTCGGGAATGTCTGGCACCACTCGGCAGCAGCAGCCGCGACTGCGGCCCGGCGCGGCCCCCGCCCGGGGCGCCCGGTCGCGCCGCAGCGGCCCGAGCGTGCTCTACCTGGCCTTCTTCTACCCGCCCACCCGGGCCAGCGGCGTCTACCGGGCGCTGGCCACCGCCAACCTGCTGGCCGAGCGCGGCTGGGACGTCACCGTGGCCACCGCGCCGCGTGAGTTCTTCGCGGACTACCTGCGCTCCTACGACCCGTCACTGGAGGCGCGCGTCCACCCGGCGATCGCGGTGGAGCGGCCCCGGATGGGCTACTTCCGCTGGGAGCGGGACGTGCGCCGCTACGGCAGGCTGCGGGCCAACGCGCCCAGCCTGGCGGCGGCCGGGTACAACTGGATGCAGCGCCGGGTGTTCCCCGAGCACTACGCGACCTGGCTGCCGCATCTGCTGGCGCGGGCGGTGCGGCTGCATGCCGGGCGGCGGTTCGACCTGGTGGTGGCGACCGGCAACCCGTTCGCCTCCTTCGCCGGTGCGTGGGCGCTGGGCCGCCTGCTGCGCGTCCCGTACGTGCTGGACTACCGCGACCCGTGGACCTTCAACCCGCTCACCGGCGAGCCCGGTTTCCCCAAGGACAGCAACGCCTGGAGCTGGGAGCACCGGGTGCTGCGCGGTGCCGCCGAGGTGGTGCACGTCAACGAGCCGATCCGGCAGTGGTACGCGGACCGCTACCCGTTCGCGGCGGGGCGCTCCCGGGTGGTCTACAACGGCTGGGAGCCGGACATCCTGGGCCGGCCCGGCTGGACGCCGCGCCCGCCGGGCCGCCCGCTGCGCTTCGGCTACATCGGGACCATCACCGACCAGCTGCCGCTGGAGGTGCTGTTCGACGGCTGGCGGCTCGCCCGGCGGGACCCGGCGCTGGCCGACGCGGAGTTGCACCTCCACGGCCATCTGGGGTTCTTCGCGCACAGCGCGCAGCCGCTGCTGGACCGGATGCCGCAGCCGGCGGAGGGGCTGGGGGTGCACTACCGGGGGCCGGTGGCCAAGGCCGAGGTGGCGGCGGCGTACGCCGAGATGGACGCGGTGGTCTTCCTGGCGGGCGGCTCGCGGTACGTCACCTCCGGCAAGGTCTTCGAGTACATGGCCACCGGCAAGCCGATCGTCTCGGTGCACCGGCCGGACCACGCCGCCGCCGATGTGCTGCGCGGCCACCCGCTCTGGTTCTCCGGGCGGCGGCTGGACGCGGAGGCGGTGGCCGGTGCCTTCACGGCGGCGGGCCGGGCCGCGCTGGAACTGCAACCGGACCAGGTCGAGCAGGCGATGGAGCACGCCGGGCGGTTCACCCGCGAGGCGACGCTCGCGCCGTTCGAGGAGCGCTTGAGGAGGATCGCAGGTGGCCGCTGACCGCAGGAAGAAGCGACCGCGCCGGGAGCGGCCCGCAGCGCGGGCCGGACGGCTGGCGGTGGTGACGCCCTGGTACCCGTGCCCGCAGCGCCCGCATGCCGGGTCGTTCGTCCGGACCGCGACCGCCGCCGTGGCGGAACGATTCGCCTCGGTGGAGGTGCTCAACGGCGAGGACTGGCCGTCCGTCGGCGGCGAGCTGCGGCACGACCTGGTCCGCACCGCCTACGAGCGCCTGGCCGGACCGCCCGGCGCGGCCCGGGTACCGGTGCTGCCCGAGACCACCGCCGAGGGCTGGCGGCTGACCCGCGTCCCGGTGCCGGTGCGGCCCCCCGCCCCGTACGCCGAGTGGGCGCGCGCCCATGAGAGCGCGCTGCGGGCGGTGCTTCCCGGCGGCCGGATCGACGCCGATGTCGTCCACGGCCACACCGGCGTCTACGGCGGCTGGGCGGCCTGCCGACTGGCCCGGCCGGGCGCGCGGGTGATCGTCACCGAGCATGCCTCCTTCCTGCCGAGCGTGCTGCGGCAGCCGGTCTCCCGGGAGCTGTACGGGGAGGTTGTGGAGCGGGCCGACGCTTTCCTCTGCGTCAGCCCCTGGCTGCGGGACCGGCTGGCGCAGTCCTTCCCGGAGTACGAGGAGAAGTTCCAGGTCGTACCGAACGCGGTGGACCTGGCCGCCGTCCCGCAGCGGCCGGAACCCGTCCGGGAGCTGCGCCGCTGGCTGTTCGTCGGCAACCTGGCACCGGCCAAGGGCGTGCCGCTGCTGCTGACCGCGTTCGCGGCGGCGGTGGCGGACAACCCCCGGCTGGAACTGACCCTGGTCGGGCCCGGCAATGCCGAGGCCGTCCGGCGGCGGGCCGGTGAGCTGGGGATCGGCCATCAGGTGGTGGTGCACGGGCCGGTGGACCCGGCCGAGGTCTTCGGCCTCATGCACGACCACGATCTGCTGGTGCACCCGAGCAAGTTCGAGACCTTCGGGATGACGGTGGTCGAGGCGGTGGCCACCGGGATGCCGGTGCTGGTCACCCGCTGCGGCGGGCCGGAGCAGACCATGGCCGGTCTGGAGGGCGTGGCCGGGCGGCTGGTGGACGTCTCGGACGACCCGGGGGTGCTGCTCACCGGCTACCAGGAGCTGGCCGCCGCCGTCGACCGGCTGGACCCGGCGAAGGCGCGGGCGGCTGTCGAGCGGCGGTTCGGGTTGGCGGCGGTGGGGGAGCGGCTGGCTGAGGTTTACGCGGGTGCGGGTGCGGGGGCTGCGGCTGTGGCGGGCGGCGGTCTGCCGGATGAGGGTGCCGGGGAGCCGACCCGGCCCGGTGCGGTGGTGCTGCTGGCCCTGGGGGCCACCCGGCTGCGGGCCGTGGTGGAGGACGCCGCGTTCCTGGCCGAGCGGGGGGTGCCCGTGGTGGTGGCCGCCGGGCGGCGGGAGGTGGCGGAGGCCGCCGCCGAGGACCCCCGGGTCTGGGTGCTGCGGCTGCCCTCCGGCAGAGGCCCGCTGGGCCCCTGGCGGCTGTGGCGGGCGGCCCGGGGCGGGCTGCGCGGCCTGCTGGGCCGGGGCCCCCGGCCGCAGGTCGCCGAGGTGGTGGTCTGCGACGCCCCCGCCGTCGCCTTCGCCTGGCACCTGGCACGGGCCGAACCCGACCTGCCGCTGCGCTGGTGCGTGGAGCGGGCCGCCCACCCGGCGGGCCGGTCCCGGGCCGCCGTACCGGCCGACGCGCCCGCCGCCGCACCGGAGGCCGTCCGATGAGCCGCCGGGTACTGCTGCTGGCGCTCAACACCCGGCGGGTGGCGGCGGTCTGCGAGGACGCGGAGTTCCTGCTCGCCCGGGGCATCGGCGTCGACCTGCTCACCGTCAACCCGCTGCCGTGGGAGGCCGCCGGGCTGCCCGCCGCCGTGCGCAGCTGGTCGCTGCGCGAGGGCGAGGGCCGCCACCCGCTGCCGCGCATCGAACGGCTGCTGGTCTACCGGCTGCCGCGCAAGGCCGTCGCCCTGCTGCGCGGCGCGGCCGAGCCGCACTACGCCCGACCCGACGTCGGCCGTGGTCTGGAGCTGGCGGTCGGCCTGGCGGCCCGCTGCCACGCCCGGCTCGCGGACGGCTTCCACCACCGCGTCTTCATCCGCGGCTACCGCGTGGTGCGCCCCTACCTGCTGTGGCGGGTCGCCCGCCGCGACCCCGGCCCGGAGCTGGTGACGGCGGCCACCGAGCGGGTGGTGGTCTATGACACGTACGCGGTGCCGACGGCCTGGCACCTGGGCCGCGCCCACCCCCGGCTGGAGATCTGCCTCGGGCTGGACCGGGCCGGGTACGAGGACCTGCCGCCGGTCCTGGAGCCGTCCGCCGCTGAGCCGCCTGCTGCTGAGCCGCCTGCCGCTGAGCCGCCCGTGCCCGCCGCAGTACGGGAGGAGGCGGGATGAGCGAGACCGCGACCGGCGAGGCCGTGGCGGCGGCGGGCCCGGTACCCGTCCGGCGGCTGGAGCACCACCTGTTCCGCGCCCAGCGGGCCGGGCTGCCGCATCTGCCGACGTACCTGGCGCAGCTCTGGCAGCGCCGGCAGTTCGTCCATGAGATGGCCCGCAGCACGCTGCGCGCCCAGAACTACACCAGCTTCTTCGGCCAGCTCTGGCTGGTGTTCAATCCGCTGCTGCTGGGCTGCGTCTACTACGTGCTGGTGGACATCCTCGGCAATGGCACCCACGCCAGCGACTACTTCGCCAAGCTGCTGGCCGGGCTCTTCGTTTTCAACTTCTTCTCCGGTTGCCTGGGCCAGTGCGCCGGTTCGGTGATCGGCAGCAGCCGGTTGATCATGAACAGCTCGTTCCCCCGGCTGCTGCTGCCGGTCACCCAGATCGTCATCGCCTTCATGCGGTTCCTGCCCTCGATGGTGGTCTTCCTGGTGGTGCACGAGGTGGAGGGCCTGCCGTGGACCTGGACCATGCTCTGGGGGCTGCCGGCCTTCGTCTGCGTGGCGCTGTTCGGGGCCGGGCTGGGCTTTCTGACCGCGACCGTACAGGTGTACTGCCGGGACTTCGCCAACTTCCTGCCGTACATGATCAGGATCTGGCTGTTCTTGTCACCGGTGCTCTGGGCGCTGGAGGACCAGCTGGCCAAGGGCGGCCGCAAGGCCCTGCTGATCTCGGCCAATCCGCTGTCGCCGATGATCGGGACCTGGGGCGACGCGCTGGTACGCGGCCGCTTCGAGCACCCCGAGTGGCTGCTCCAGGGCGGCTGCTGGGGGCTGGGCGCGTTCCTGCTCGGCTCGCTGGTCTTCATGTGGAGGGAGCGTGAGTTCGCTGTCCGCCTCTGAGACGGTCGCCGCCGGCCCCGGGCCGGCCGCGCCCGAGCCGCCCGGCCCCGCACCCGCGTGGTCGGTACGGGTCCGCGATGTCCACATCACCTACCGGGTGCCGCGCGACCCGCGCGCCAACACCCTGCGCTACCGGCTCACCCGGCCGGGCCGCCGCCAGGACCTGGTGCGCGAGGTCGAGGCGCTGCGCGGCGTCAGCCTGGAGGTCGCGCACGGCTCGGTGCTCGGCGTGGTGGGCGCCAACGGCGCCGGCAAGTCCACCCTGATGCGGGCGGTCGCCGGCATCCTGCCGCCCAGCAACGGCGAGATCGAGGTGCACGGCCGGATCAGCACCCTGCTGGCGCTGGGCGTCGGCTTCAACGGCAACCTCAGCGGCCGGGAGAACGTGGTGCTCGGCGGCCTGGCCGCCGGGCTGAGCCGCCGCCAGATCGCAGAACGATATGAGCAGATCGCCGCCTGGGCCGACCTCGGGGACTTCATCGACATGCCGATGAAGACCTACTCCTCCGGCATGTACGGGCGGCTGGCGTTCGCCGTCTCCACCCACATGGAGCCCGACGTGCTGCTGATCGACGAGGCGCTGTCCGCCGGGGACGCCAAGTTCAAGCGCAAGTCGTACGACAAGATCCGCGAACTGGTGGACCAGGCCCGCACCATCTTCCTGGTCAGCCACGCCGTCGGCACCATCCGCGAACTGTGCGACGACTGCGTCTGGCTGCACCGGGGCCGGATCATGATGCGCGGCGACCCGACGCAGGTCACCGCCGCCTACATCGAGTTCCAGGAGGTCGGCGAGGACGCCGTGGTCATGGAGGACGTATGAGCCGCCCCGCAGCCCACCACGGCGCCGACCGGCCCGCCGCCCTGCACGCGCCGGTCGACGTCTCCGTGGTCACCAGCGGCCACCACGTCGCCGACGCCCGGCTGCACCGGCACTGCGCCGCGCTGCGCCGCGCCGGGCTGACCGTGGAGGTGCTGGCCCGGGGCCGCCCGGCCGACGCGCCCCCCGGCGTGGACTTCCGGCCGATCGGGTCCGGCGGGCTCGGCCGCCGCGCCCTGCACGCCCTGCTGCTGCCCGCCCGAGCACGCGGCCCGGTGCTGCTCACCCTCGACCCCGACCTGGTGCCCGCCGCCCGGCTGCGCCGCGCCCTGCACGGGCTGCCCGGCCTGCCCGCACTGCCCGGCGGCGGCCGACTGCTGGTCGTCGACGTCCACGAGGACTACCAGGCGCTGCTGCGCGATCGCGCCTGGGCGCGCGGCGCCGTCGGGGCCGCCGCCCGCTGCTGGGCGCACACCGCCACCCGGCTCAGCCGGCGCGCCGATCTGACGGTGGTCGCGGACGAGCACGTACCGCCGCATGACGCGGCGCACCGCATGGTGGTCCGCAACCTGCCCGACTTCCGGCTGCTGCCCGCCCCCCAGCCGCCCGGCCCGGTGCCGCGCGCGCTCTACGTGGGGGACGTACGCGGCAGCCGCGGCCTGTGGACGATGCTCGCCGCCGCCGAGGCCGCCCCCGGCTGGCAGCTGGACCTGGTGGGCCCGGTCGCCGTCGCCGACCGCGACCGGCTGCGGGAGTGGCAGCGGACCAGCCCGGCCGCCGACCGGGTCCGCCTGCACGGCCGGATGCCGCCCCGGGCCGCCTGGCGGCTGGCCGAGGGCGCCTGGGCGGGGCTGGCCCTGCTGGAGCCCACCCGGGCCTTCGTGGACTGCATACCGTCCAAGGTCTACGAGTACCTGGCGTGCGGCCTGCCGGTGCTCAGCACCCCGCTGCCGCGCGCCGCCGGGCTGGTCCGCGAGCGCGGCGCGGGCACGGTCGCGGCGGACGCGGCGCAGGCCGGGCGGGTGCTCACCGGCTGGGCGGGCCCGCAGCGCGCCGCGTACGACCGCTGCCGGGCGGGGGCGGTGCGCTGGTCCGAGGAGCACCAGCACGCCGCCAACCCGTACGACGCGCTGGCCGGCGCGGTGGCCGCACTGCTGGCCGCCGCCCGGCTGCACCCGCTGCCCGACCCGGCCGAGGCCGCCTGACGGCCCCGACCGGCCATGACCCGACCCTGAGTCCCCGACCCTGAGCCCCTGACCCTGAGCGACGACACGACGGAGGTGGCCGCGATGCGCGGGCGAGACGAACAGCTGATCCCGGCGGCCCGGCCGACCGGCGCCGGAGCACGAGGAGACCGCCGATGAACGCCACCGCCCCCGCCGGGGCCACCGGGCGCCGTACGCTGCGGGCCGGACTGATCGGCCTGGGCGCCATGGGCCGCAACCACGCACGGGTGCTGCGCGAGCTGGACGGCGTGCAGCTGGTCGCCGCCGTCGACCCGGGCGGCGACCGCAGCGGCGCGGCACGCGGTGTGCCGGTGCTGCACACCGTGGCCGAGCTGATCGCGATGGGCGTCGACTACGCCGTGGTCGCCTGCCCGACCGCCCACCACGAGGAGGTCGGCCTGGAGCTGGCCGCCAACGGCGTCTGCGCGCTGATCGAGAAGCCGCTCGCCCACTCGGTGGCCGCCGCCCAGCGGCTGGTGGACGCCTTCGAGGCACGCGGCCTGGTGGCCGGGGTCGGCCACATCGAGCGGTTCAACCCGGCGCTGCTGAGCCTGCGGGCCCGGCTGGAGACCGGCGAGCTGGGGGAGGTCTTCCAGGTGGTGACCCGCCGCCAGGGCCCCTTCCCGCACCGGATCGCGGACGTCGGCGTGGTCAAGGACCTGGCCACCCATGACATCGACCTCACCGCCTGGGTCACCGGCCAGGAGTACACCTCAGTCGCCGCCCGCACGGTGAGCAAGAGCGGCCGCCCGCACGAGGACATGGTCGCGGTGGTCGGTGAGCTGGCGGACGGCACGGTCGTCAGCCACCTGGTCAACTGGCTGAGCCCGCTCAAGGAGCGCTTCGCGGCGGTCACCGGCTCGCACGGCTGCTTCATCGCGGACACCCTCACCGCCGACCTCACCTTCTACGCCAACGGCGCGCTCACCACCGAGTGGGAGGCGCTGCGGGCCTTCCGGGGGGTCGCGGAGGGCGACATGGTCCGCTACGCCATCCCCAAGCGGGAGCCGCTGCTGGTGGAGCACGAGCGGTTCCGGGACGCGGTCGAGGGCAAGCCCGGCGAGATCGTGACGCTGCGCCAGGGGCTGCGGACCGTGGAGGTGTCGGCGGCGGTGCTGGAGTCGGCGGAGCAGCGCAGCACGGTCGCCGTCCGCCCGTCGGAGGGCACGCCCGACCGGGCCCGCATCCCGGAGGAGCCCCAGCCCGCCTGAGCGCCTGAGCGCCGACCGGCCCGGAGCCGCCCTGAAGCACCCCGTCAGACCCCCCGTACCTGGAGGACAGCGATGGACGCCCGCGATCTCACCCCGCAGGTCCTGGCCGAGCTGCGCGCCCCGCGCCGCTATCCCGCCGTCTCGCTCACCATGCCGACCCACCGCCGCGAGCCGGGACACGTCCAGGACCCGGTGCGGCTGCGCAACCTGGCCGCCGAGGCCGTCCGCCGCCTGGACGAGGACCCCCGGGTGTCCCGGCAGGACCGGATGGACCTGCGCGCCCAGCTGGACCGGGCCGTCACCGAGGTGGACCTGCGGCAGGCCCAGGACGGCCTGGTGATCTTCGTCAGCGCCGCAGAGCACCAGGTCTGGTACGTGCCGTACGAGGTCCCCGAGCGGGTGGTGCTCAGCGACTCGTACCTCACCCGCAACCTGGTGTCGGCCCACGCCCACGCCCAGCCGTACTGGGTGCTCGCGGTCTCCGCCGACCGGGCGACGCTGTGGAGCGGCGCGGGCGAGACCCTGGAGCAGCAGGAGGGCCGGGGCTTCCCGGTGGTCCGGCCCCAGGACCGCAACTTCGACGCCGAACGCCAGGAGCGGACCGGGGACACCCCCAGCACCTTCAACGAGGAGGAGACCCGGGCCTTCCTGCGCACGGTGGACACCGCGCTCGGCCAGGTGCTGGCGGAGCGGCCCCGGCCGTTCTTCCTGGTCGGGCTGGCCCCCGCGCTGGCACTGCTGACGGAGACCGGCAGCGCCGCGACCGCCGCCGCCGGGCGGCTGGTGGAGGGCGGTCTGATCGACGGCCCCGGCCACGCCCTGCTGGACGCGCTGCGGCCGGTCCTCGACGCCCACCTGGGCGAGCGGCAGCGGCAGGCGGCCGAGCGGCTGGACGAGGCGGCCGGGCGGCGCCGGTTCGCCGCCGGGCTCGACGAGGTGTGGGGCAGCGTCAGCGAGGCTCGGGCCGGGCTGGTCGTGGTGGAGGAGCACTACCGGGAGACGGTCCGGGTCAGTGACGGGCACCTGGCCCCGGTCCCGGCCGAGGAGGAGGCGGCGGCCGTGGCCGAGCCGGAGGTCCGGGACGACATCGTGGACGAGATCGTGGAGCGGGCGCTCGCCACCGGCAGCGACATCGCCTTCGTACCGGACGACTCGCTGGCCGGCCACGGCCGGATCGCCGCCGCCCTGCGGCACTGAGCCACGGCCCGGCCCGGCCGAGCGCTGCTCAGCAGCGTTCGGCCAGCACCCGGGCCACCCGCCCGGCCGCCCGGCCGTCCCCGTACGGGGTGCCGCGCGGCGCCTCGGGGGCGGGCCGGGCGGCGACGGCGGCCCAGGCGGCGGGGGTGAGCAGCTGCGGATCGGGGACCAGCGCGTTCCAGCCGCCGGCCAGCGTCTCCGGCCACTCGGTCTCCGGCCGCAGCGTGGTGCAGGGGCGGCCCAGCAGGTACGCCTCCTTCTGGAGCCCGCCGGAGTCGGTGACCACCCCGGCCGCGCCCAGCACCGCCGCGACCAGCCCGGCGTACGGCAGCGGGCGGCCGACCCGGACGGCGTTCCGGTCCAGCCGTACGCCGTGCTCCTCGGCGCGGGCCAGCAGCCGGGGGTGGGCCAGCAGCGCCACCGGCAGCGGCAGCGCGGCCAGCGCGTCGGCGAGGGCGGCGAGCCGCTTGGGGTCGTCGGTGTTCTCCGCCCGGTGCACGGTGGCCACCAGGTACGGCCGGTCCGGGTCGATGCCCTCGGGCAGCTCGGGGGTGCGCCGCTCGGCCCGTACGGTGTCGCTCACCCGCAGGCAGACGTCGACCATGACGTCCCCGACCAGCACCGAGCGTGCGGCCAGCCCCTCGGCGGCCAGATGGCGCAGCGCCTCCTCGGTGGGGGCGAGCAGCAGGTCGGCGGCGTGGTCGGTGAGCACCCGGTTGTGCTCCTCCGGCATCCGCCGGTTGAAGGACCGCAGGCCGGCTTCCAGATGGGCGACCGGCAGATGCTGCTTGACCGCCGAGACCGCCGCGGCCAGCGTGGAGTTGGTGTCGCCGTAGACCAGCACCCAGTCGGGGCCCTCCGCCGCCAGCACCGGGTCCAGCGCGGCCAGCACCCCGCCGGTCTGCACGCCGTGGCTGCCGGAGCCGATGCCCAGGTGGACGTCGGGCGCCGGGATGCCCAGGCCGGAGAAGAAGACGTCCGAGAGGTCGGCGTCATAGTGCTGCCCGGTGTGGACGATCACATGGCGGTGGCCCGCCCCGGTCAGCGCCGCGGCGACGGGCGCGAGCTTCACCAGCTGGGGCCGGGCCCCGACGACACTGAGCACCTTCACGGCGGACCGCTCCTCCGGACGGGGACGGGAGACGCGTCCCACGCTAGGCGGGCGCCGCGCGGCCCCGGCCCGGCCACGCCGGGCGGCCGGGTGCCGTCCCCCGTACGCCGCGCCCGGCGGGCCCCCGCCCGGACCCCGGCCGACAATCGCAGGTGAGCGGGCCCCCGGCCCGGCGGCGGACCCGGAGGGAGCGGTCGTGCGGATCTGTGTGGTGGCGTTGGGGAAGATCGGTCTGCCGCTGGCGGTGCAGTTCGCCGGCAAGGGGCACCAGGTGGTGGGCGCCGATGTGGACGAGCGGGTGGTGCGGCTGGTCAACGAGGGGTCGGTGCCGTTCCCCGGCGAGGCGGAACTCGATGTGCGGCTCAAGGAGGCGGTCACCGCCGGGCGGCTGCGGGCCACGGCCGACACGGCGGCGGCGGTGGCGGACGCCGAGGCGGTGGTGCTGGTCGTCCCGCTGTTCGTGGACGCGGCGGGCGAGCCGGATTTCGGCTGGATGGACCAGGCGACCCGGGCGGTGGCGGCCGGGCTGCGGCCGGGGACGCTGGTGAGCTACGAGACCACGCTGCCGGTGGGCACCACCCGGGGCCGCTGGGCGCCGATGCTGGAGCAGGGGTCGGGGCTGGCGGCCGGGCGGGACTTCGCGCTGGTCTTCAGCCCGGAGCGGGTGCTGACCGGCCGGGTCTTCGCCGACCTGCGGCGCTACCCCAAGCTGGTCGGCGGGATCGACGACGCCTCGGCGCGGCGCGGGGCGGAGTTCTACCGGGCGGTGCTGGACTTCGACGCCCGCGACGACCTGCCCCGGCCCAACGGCGTGTGGGACCTGGGCTCCGCCGAGGCGGCCGAGCTGGCCAAGCTGGCCGAGACCACCTACCGGGATGTCAACATCGGCCTGGCCAACCAGTTCGCCCGCTACGCCGACGCGGTCGGGGTGGATGTGAACCGGGTGATCGAGGCGTGCAACACCCAGCCGTACAGCCATCTGCACCAGCCGGGGATCGCGGTCGGCGGGCACTGCATCCCGGTCTACCCCCGGATGTACCTGTGGAACGACCCGGCGGCGACGGTGGTGCGGGCCGCGCGGGAGGCCAATGAGCGGATGCCGGCCTATGCGGTGGAGCTGCTGGCGGCCGCGTACGGGCCGCTGGCGGGCACCGGGGTGCTGGTGCTGGGCGCCGCCTACCGGGGCGGGGTGAAGGAGACGGCGTTCTCCGGGGTGTTCCCGCTGGTGGCGGCGTTGCGCGAGCACGGGGCGCAGCCGTATGTCAGTGACCCGCTGTACGGTGCCGCTGAACTGGCCGCGCTGGGGCTGCCGCCGTACGCGGGGGAGCCGGTGCGGGCCGCCGTGGTGCAGGCCGACCACGCCGAGTACCGGGTGCTGTCGGCCGCCGAGCTGCCGGGGGTGCGGGTGCTGGTGGACGGGCGGCGGGTGACCGACCCGGCGCGCTGGGCGGGGGTGCGGCGGCTGGTCATCGGGGGCTGAGCGGGGGCTGACCGGCGGGGGTCGGCGGCCGGGGTCTACGGTCTGTTCATCGCGGGAGCCCGGCCGGTGCGCTCCCCGCCCGGCCGGGGCGGGGCCGGCGCGGTGCTCGCGGGGAGGGCTTGGCCGGTGCAGAACCTGACCCTGTCGTGGCAGACGGCGGGCGGCGCGTCCGCCGTGCTGTTCGCCGCGTCGTACGCGGTGCGGCGGACGGCGGCCGGGCGCACGCCGGTGGCGGCGGTGCTGCGCGAGGCCGGGACGATGCTGGCGCTGTTCGCGCTCTGGCAGCTGGCCGGGCACCTCTCGGTGATGGGCACCGAGCACGCGTTGGACCGGGCGCAGTGGATCCACCGCACCGAGCAGCGGTTCGGCCTGCCGGACGAGGCGTCCTGGCAGCGCGCCGTGACGCCGCACCCCTGGCTGGTGAAGACGGCCAACTACTACTACGCGGCGATGCACTTCGGGGTGATGATCGGCCTGCTGACCTGGGTCTTCCTGCGGCATCGGCGGCAGTACGCCTGGGTGCGGACCACGGTGGTGCTGGTCACCGCCGCCTGCCTGCTGGTGCAGTTCATCCCGGTGGCGCCGCCTCGGATGCTGCCGGACAGCGGCTTCGTGGACGTCGCGGCCCAGTACGGGCAGTCGGTGTACGGCGGGGGCGTCGGCGGCCTGGTCGCGGATGAGCTCTCCGCGATGCCGTCGGTGCATGTGGCCTGGTGCGTGCTGGTCGCGGTGGCGGCGGCCCGGGTGTCGGCCAGCCGCTGGCGCTGGCTCGGGGCGGTGCACGCGGTGGTGACGGTGTCGGTGGTCGTGGTGACCGCCAACCACTTCTGGGCCGACGGGATCGTGGCGGTGGCGCTGCTGCTGCTGGCGTACGCGGCCCAGTGGGGCGGGTCGGCGCTGCTGCGGGCCCGCAGGCGGACGGCCGGGCCCGAGGCCACCCTTGAGAAGCCGCCGGCGCAGCAGCCGGTGGGCAGCCAGGGCTGAGCCGGGCCGCCGGGCGATCAGGGGGGTTCGGGGCTCAGGAGATCCGGGGGTCAGGGGCTGGGGGCTGGGGGCAGCAGCCGGGTCGCGGCGCGGCGGGCGATGGTGAGGGCGTCCATCTGGGTGGCGCCGGCCAGGCCGAGGACCACCCGGGTGCTGAGACCGTCGAGCAGGGCGAGCAGCTCGTCGGCGGCTGCCCGGGTCTCCGCCTCGCCACCCGGCAGGCCGCAGTCGGCGAGCAGCGCCGCCAGGTCGTCCTGCCAGCCCCGGTCGAGGTCCTCCTGCGCGGAGCGCAGCTCGGCGTTGGCCGCGGTGCGCGCCCACAGCTCGACCCAGAGCATCCAGCGGGGGTCGCGGGTCTCCTTGGGCAGGTAGAGGGCGAGGAAGAGGTCGAGCTTGCGCGGTGGCCGGACCCGGCGGGCGAGCAGGGCGCGGCGCTCCTCGGTGAGCCGGTCCTCGCTCCAGCGCAGCGCGGCGAGCAGCAGCTGATCCTTGCTGCCGAAGTAGTACAGGATGTGCCCGCCGCTGGTGCCGAGGCGCTCCGCGAGGCCGGACATGGTGAGCCCGGCCAGGCCGTTCTCGGCGATGGCCGCCATGGCCTCCTCCAGCATGCGCCCCTGGGCGAGCTGCCCGTCCCGCCGCCGTGCTGGCACTCCCGTACTCCCTCCGTGGGCTCCCGCCATGGGCTCCGCGCCCGAAACCCTATCGGGAGCCATCGGCTATTGACACCCGGGCCGACGTCCCGCACATTGAATGGCATTCAAGCTTTCCTTGAATGCCGTTCAACTTGTTCCAGTGTGAAGGGAGGCTGATCCGATGACCACGACCAGCCCGGAAGAGGCCGCCAGATTCGGCACCGGCGTGGCCAACGACGAGGTCTTCCAGGTCGAGACCCATGGCATCGACCCCATTCCGGACGAGGACCGGCACGGCAGCGCCAAGGACCTGTTCTGGCTCTGGTTCGGCTCCAACCTCACCTTCACCTTTGTGATCAACGGCGCGCTCGCCGTCGCCTTCGGCCTCTCCTTCTGGGCCGCCACCGCCACCGTCGTCCTCGGCGGCCTGGCGTTCTTCGCGGTCAGCGCCGCCGGGCTCAGCGGCATCCGCACCGGCACCGCCACCCTGGTCATCTCCCGCGCCGCCTTCGGCGTGCTCGGCAACTTCCCGGCCGGGCTGGTCAACTGGATCGTCAGCATCGGATACACCGTGGTCAACACGGTCGTCGGCGTGCTCGCCCTCCAGTCGCTGATCGGCCAGCTCGGCTGGTCCGGCGGCGACCTCAGCCGACTGGTCGCCCTGGTCGTCACCCTCGCGATGACCTTCGTGGTCGCCATGTGGGGCCACGCCACCGTGCAGGCCGCCGAGAAGTGGATGGCCTATGTGCTCGCCATCGGCTTCGGCCTGCTCATCGCGCTGCTGCTGCCCGGCCTCGACCTGCACGCCGCCCCCGCCACCTCCGGCGTCAACAGCTTCAGCGCCTGGACCCTCGCCCTGGTGGTGACCATCTCCGGGCCGGTCTCCTACCTGCCGATGCCCGCCGACTACACCCGCTACCTGCCGCGCACCACCACCCTGCGCTCGATCACCTGGAGCGGCGCCCTCGGCGGCCTGCTCTCCTCGGTCGCGCTCGGCATCGGAGGCGTGGTCGCCGCCACCCAGGTCGACATGGACGACCCGGTCGAGGGGGTCAAGGGGCTGCTGCCGGGCTGGTTCCAGCTGGTCTTCCTGCTGCTGGTCCTCGGCGGCTCGGTCACCAACTCGATCCTCACCCTGTACTCCTCCAGCCTCAACCTCCAGGTGCTCGGCATCCCCTGGTCCCGCGCCAAGAGCATCTACCTCAGCGTCGCCGTCACCACGCTCGGCGCCCTCGGCGCGCTCTTCCTGGTCGACTTCACCACCTCGCTGCTCAGCTTCCTGTCGCTGATGGTCATCGTCTTCGCCCCCTGGGGCGGCGTCTTCATCGCGGACATGCTGATCCGCCGCTGCACGTACGACGCCGCCGCACTGCACAGCGGACGCGACGGCGCCTACTGGTACCGGCGCGGCTTCCACCTCCCCGGCATGGCCGCGCTCGGCATCGGCATGGTCTTCTCCGCGCTCACCGCCGACTGCGAGCTGTGGACCGGCCCGCTGGTCGCCCCGCTGGGCGGCGGTGACCTGTCACTGCTCGGCAGCGTCGTCGCCGGCCTCGCCTACTGGGCCCTCACCCGCCGCGCCCGGCTCGCCTGACCCCGCCGACCCTCACCCCCGTACCACCGCACCACCCTGGAGAGACCCGATGACAGCCACCGCCGCCCCGGCCCACGCCGACCTGGTCGTCCGCAACGCCCGGGTGTACACCGTCGACCCGCAGCACCCCGAGGCGCAGGCGTTCGCCGTCACCGGCGGCCGGATCGCCGCCGTCGGCACCGACGCCGAGGCCGCCGCCTGGACCGGACCGGACACCGAGGTGCTCGACGCGGGCGGCCGACTGGTGCTGCCCGGCTTCATCGACGCCCACAACCACGTCCGGCTGGGCTCCGACGACGCCTGCGTACAGCTCGCCGGCGCCCGTACCCTCACCGAGGTGCACGCCCGTATCGCCGCCTGGCGCGCCGGACACCCCGACGCCGCCTGGATCGAGGGCGAGGCGTTCGACTACTCGGCCATCCCGGACGGCCGGATGCCGTGCGCCGCCGACCTCGACCCGGTCACCGGCGACACCCCGGCCTTCATCCTCAGCTACGACGTGCACACCGCCTGGCTCAACACCGCGGCGCTGCGCCGCCTCGGCATCACCCGGGACAGCGGCACCCTCCCCTTCGGCGAGCCGGAGAAGGACCCGCGCACCGGCGAGCCCACCGGCTTCATCCGCGACTTCGCGGTGCGCGGGCTCTCCCGGGACGGCCACCGCGCCCTCCAGGAGTTCGGCGTGCCCTGGGCCTGTGCCGACCGGCAGTACGGCCGACTGGCCCGCAGCCTGGACGACGCCATCCGGTTCGGCATCACCACCGTGGTCGAGCCGCAGAACTCCCTGGACGACCTGGCCCTGTTCACCCGGGCCCGCGCCGAGGGCCGGCTGCGTTCCCGGATCGTCGCCGCGCTGTTCCACCCGCGCGGCACCGGCGACGCCGAACTGGACGACTTCGCGGCCGCCGCCGAGCGCTTCGCGGACGACCGGCTGCGGGTCGGCCCGCTCAAGCTGTACATCGACGACGTGGTGGAGCCGCGCACCGCCGCGCTGCTCCAGCCGTACGCGGGCTGCGGCCACCACCGGGGCGAGACCTTCTACCCCGCCGAGGAGTTCGCGGAGCTGCTGGCCAAGCTGGACGCCCGGGGCTTCCAGTGCTTTGTGCACGCGACCGGCGACCGGGGCGTGCGCACCGTACTGGACGCCGTCGCGCACGCCCGCGCGGTCAACGGCGCGCGCGACGCCCGCCACCAGGTGGTGCACGTGGAGTGCCTCGACCCGGCCGACACCGCGCGCTTCGCGGAGCTGGGCGTCGTCGCCTGCATGCAGCCCCGGCACTGCGCCCCCGAGATCGCCGGCCCCGGCCAGGACTGGGCGGAGAACGTCGGCCCGGAGCGCTGGCACAAGGCGTGGCCGATGCGCAGCCTGAGCGAGGCGGGCGCCGTGCTGGCCTTCTCCAGTGACTGGAACGTCGCCGAGATGGACCCGATGGTGGGCATCTACACGGCCGTCACCCGGCGCCCGCTGGGCGGCGGCGAGCCGTGGATGCCGGGCGAGACGGTCGATGTCGCGGCGGCCGTGCACGGCTACACCATGGGGTCGGCGTACGCCAACTTCCTGGAGCAGGAGCGGGGTTCGCTGACCCCCGGCAAGCTCGCGGACTTCGTGGTGCTGTCCCGCGACATCCTGTCGGCCGCGCCCGAGGACATCCCCGGTACGGTCGCGGAGCTGGTCGTGGTCGGCGGCGAGGTCGTCCACCGGGCCTGAGCCGTTCAGCTGGCCTGAGCCGGCCACCGGACACGGGCCCGCCGCACGGCACCGGGCCCGGGAGCACTCCCGGGCCCGGCGCCGGTGCCGCTACCGCAGCGGGAGCGCCGTACGGCCCCAGGTGGCGTTGGTGAGCGTGGCGGTGGCGCCGTACCAGGAGATCAGCCCGGCGACCGCCGCCAC
Organism: Streptomyces sp. NPDC092296; assembly: GCF_044755465.1. NCBI lineage: Bacteria > Bacillati > Actinomycetota > Actinomycetes > Kitasatosporales > Streptomycetaceae > Streptomyces > Streptomyces sp. NPDC092296. The sequence goes on from NZ_JBIVRB010000013.1 coordinate 23,789, forward strand.
CCAGCCGCCCACCTTGACCAGGCCGCCGGAGTCGGCCCAGACGGCGATGGCCAGGACCACCAGCGCCACGGTGAACAGTCCGAACACGGCCTGCGCGAGGCGGCCGGACTGCCAGCCGGCGGCGGTGACGGTGAGCGCCAGCAGCGCCCACAGCAGCAGGAACAGCCCGGCGGCGTTCTTGTTGGTCGTGCTGTCCAGCCCGGCCGACCAGGTGGCCCAGAAGGCGCCGAGGGCGGCGAAGGCGGTGCCGGAGAAGGTGTCGCCGCGGCGCAGCTGCCACAGCCCGGCGAGGAAGAGCGTGACCCCGCCGACCAGCAGCGCCAGCGAACCGGCGCTCCCGGCGCCGGCGCCGGACACGACGCCGGTCTGGAGGAGGCCGAAGGCGAGCAGGGTCAGGCCGAGTGCGAGATGTCCGAGAGGACCCGCGTCGGCTGCGGCGGGTCGGGCGTTGGCTGCCCCGGTAGCTTCATTGCTCACCGGAGGCTCCTTTCACTCGTTGCGTGGTTGCGTTGAGTGGTACGGCGCCGGGTCGTGGCCGCGCCGGGGTACGGCGCGCGCGGCTCGGCCTCCTGGTCGGGACGATCGGGAGTGCGCGATCGGGATCGCTTGACCGGGGCTGGGTGATCAGGGCTGATCCGGGTTGGTCCGGGTCGGGCGATCAGCGCCCCGGCGCAGGGGGATGTACCCGCCCGAAGGCTGCTTGCACCCTTGTGAATTGCATCATTACGGCATCGAAAGCATTGCGCTTCATCGCCTATGACGCGGCGTCAGACGGCGGGACGGGATCAGCCCTGCCGCTGCGCCGGGATGCGCAGGGCCAGGATGGCCATGTCATCGGAGGGCGGCTCCGGCGCGAACCGCTCCACCGCGCGCTGCACCCGCGCTGCGACCGCCCCCGCCGTGAGCCCGGTGCAGCCCGACAGCACCTCGGCCAGGCCGTCGTCCCCCAGCATCCGGGTGCCCTCGCGGCGCTCGGTGACCCCGTCGGTGACACAGAGCAGCACATCGCCCGGTTCCAGCAGGACGGTCTCCTCCACCAGCTCCAGTTCCTCCAGCACCCCCAGCAGCGGCTGCGGCTCGGCGGCCGTCGAGACCCCGCCGTCCGGGCGCAGCCGCAGTGGCTGCGGGTGCCCGGCGCAGACCACCCGCAGCTCCACCGTGCCGTCCTCGCGGGGCGTCATCTCGCCGTACAGCAGGGTGAGGAACCGGCTGCGGGCGCCCTCGTCGAGGATCGCCGCGTTCAGTCGCAGCAGCACCTCGGGGGCGGTCAGCCCCTCCCGGGCCAGCAGCCGCAGCGAGTGCCGGGCCAGCCCGGTCACCGCGGCGGCCTCCGGCCCGGTGCCGCACACATCACCGATCGCGAAGCCGTAGGTGCCCTCGCGGATCGGGAAGACGTCGTAGAAGTCGCCGCCGACCTCATTGCCCTCGCCCGCCGCCCGGTAGATCACCTCGACCTCGACCCCCGGCACCCGGGGCCGGTCCGGCGGCAGCAGGCTGCGCTGGAGGGCGCGGCTGATGGCCGTACGCTCCGAGTACAGCCGGGCGTTGTCCAGCGCCAGCGCGGCCCGCCGCGACAGGTCCTCGGCCAGCTCCAGGATCTCCCGGCGGAACCGCTCGTCGGCGGACCGGCCGAGCGCCAGCAGCCCGATCACCCGGTTGCGGGCCACCAGCGGCAGCACCACCGTCTCGCCGCCCACCGCGGCGGCGGTGGCCAGCGCGGTGCCCGGTCCGGTGGCCGGGCGGGCGGCGTCGCCCAGGCCCAGCGAGCGCAGCGAGGCGCGCAGCGCGGCGGCGTGCGCCGTCTCGGCGGGCGCCTTCCAGGCACGCGCGCCGGGGCTGGGGTCCGGGTCCGGCGGCTCGACCTTCTCCAGCAGGGCGCGCAGCCCGTCGATCCGGTCCTCGTCCTCGTGCAGGACGAAGGCCAGCTGCGGCGGCCCCGCCTGGTCACCGGTGGTGTACACGGCGCACCAGGCGGCCAGCGTGGGCACCGTCATCTGCGCCATCAACGCCAGCGTCTGGTCCCGCTCCAGGGTGCCGGCCAGCAGATCGGACGCCTCGACCAGGAAGGACAGCGAGCCGCGCCGCAGCCGCTCCAGCTCGGTCAGCCGGGCGCTCTCCACGGCGAGCGCGATCCGGTCGGCGGCGAACTGGAGCCGCAGCGCGTCGTCGTTGCCGTACCGGGCGGGCGCCTGCGCGGCCACGCCCAGCGAGCCGGTCAGCCGGCCCTCCACCTTCAGCGGCACGGTGACCACCGAGCGCATCCCGGTGCCGGACAGCAGCGGCACCGCGCTGGGCTGCGCGGTGAGGTCGTCGTGCACGGCGGGCATCCGGGCCGAGCCGTAGCGGCCGGCGCCCGACTCCACCGGCACCCGGGCGAAGCGCTGCCGGCCCGACGGCAGCCCGGCGCTGGCCCGCACCTCCAGCTCGGTCTCGTCGTCGGTGGCCAGCACCAGGTAGGCGGCGTCGCCGTCGAGCATGTCGCGGGCCCGCTCCACGATCCGCTGGAGCAGCCCGTCCAGGTCGTCGGTGCTGGGGCGGCCCAGCAGTGCGTCGAAGGCGTCGGCGGGCCGCCGGTCGCGGCCGTCCACCCGCGCCACGGCGGCGCTGTCGCCGGCCGGTGCCCGGAACGGCGACTGGAGCACGGCCCGGTCCCGGTCGCGCACCAGCAGGCAGACCGTGGACGGCGCGCCCTCGGCATCCCGCATCCGCAGGTGGGAGCCGTACACACCGGTGACCCGGCCGTCGCCGCAGCGGATGCCGTAGCTGCCCTCCCAGCGGGAGAGCCCCAGCGCCTCCTGGAGGCCCAGCCCGGTGCCGGGGGTCTGCGGCCAGGCGGCGTACTCCGCCAGTGGCCGTCCGGTCGCCCGGTCGGCGGGGATGCCGAACAGCCCCTCGGCGTCGGTGTTCCACGACTGGACCCGGCCCTCCGCGTCCACCACGACCACCGCGACCAGCACCGCGTCCGGCGAGGCGGGCAGCGTGCCGTCCGGCCCGGCGGGCACCGCGAACCGGGTGCCCACGCCCCGCGAGACCATCGCCAGCCGGAACCAGACCAGCTTGTGGGTGGCGGTGTACTCCACGCCCCAGCGCGGCGCGAGCGCCGAGCAGAGCAGCAGCCCGCGCCCGCCCTCGCGCTCCGGATCACCGAGCCGGCTGCGCGCCGGGTCACCGGCCGGACCGAGTCCGTTCAGCGGCAACTCCCGCTCCGGGTAGCGGTCGGCGACCTCGATCCGTACCGCGTCGTCCTCCCGCAGGCAGGTCACCTCGGCGGCGGTGCCGGCGTGCACCACGGCATTGGTCACCAGCTCGCTGGCGAGCACCACCGCGTCGTCCACCACCTCGGCGAACCCCCACCCCTGGAGGGTGTCGCGGACGAATCCGCGGGCGGCCGCGACCGACCGGCCCTGTGGTTCGAAGGTGGCGGCTGCCCGCGCGGTGACCACTGTTCCCCGGCTCCTTCTGCTCGTCGGCTGCCCGTTTCCGCAGCGCGGTGCTCCGGCCGACAGGTTACTTTCCGCTCCGGCCGCCGTGTGCTTCTGCCGCCGATGTCACCGGCGACGGGGATTCTTTGTCCGGTACGTATCCGAACCGGTGCGAGGCTGGTCGAGAATGCGATACCCGGGGATCAGCCTTGCACAACCGCCCTCGTGCCCGTGTGCTCGGGTTGCCCGTGATGCAACACTGGGGGATCGCGCACGGTTCACGCTGTTCTTCGGCAGGCTGCACCGGACCCCGAGCCGCGCGGACCCAGAAGCTGTGCCATACCCAGAAGTCGTGCCACACACCAGAAGCTGCGGCCAGATCCAGATAGGTGGGAGGGACCCGTTGAGTTCGGGCGAATCGGTACCAGCCGGCACGGCGGGAGGCGCATCCCAGCGGGGCGGCACCAGGACCGCCCCGGACCGGGGTGCGTCCACCCGCAGGTCGGCGCCGTCCAACGGCACCAGGAACGCGCCGTCCAACGGCACCAGGAACGCGCCGTCCAACGGCACCAGGAACACGGATGCCGCCAACCTCCGCAAGCTGCTGGCCGCGCTGACCGCGATGCGGGACGGCAACTTCCGCCGCAGGCTGACCCTGCCCGGCGACGGTGTGATGGCCGAGATCGCCACGGTCTTCAACGAGGTCGCGGAGCGCAACCAGCACCTCACCGGTGAGCTGGCCCGGGTGCGCCGGGTGGTGGGCCGCGACGGCCGGCTGTCCGAGCGGCTGGAGATCGGCGCGGGCGAGGGCGCCTGGGGTACGGCGATCGACAACTGCAATGCGCTGATCGACGACCTGGCCCGGCCGATGGCCGAGGTCGGCCGGGTGCTCGGCTCCATCGCGGAGGGCGACCTCGACCAGCGGATGGAACTGCGCTCCGGCGGGGCGGACGGCGCCACCCACCCGCTGCGCGGCGAGTTCCTGAAGGTCGGCCGCACCGTCAACGGGCTGGTCGGCCAGCTCTCCGAGTTCACCGAAGAGGTGACCCGGATCGCCCATGAGGTGGGTACCGAGGGCAAACTCGGTGAGCAGGCCAGAGTGCGCGGCATGTCCGGCAGCTGGAAGGACGTCACCGACTCGGTCAACACCATGGCCGGCCGGCTGACCGCGCAGGTCCGGGACATCGCGGCGGTCACCACCGCCGTCGCCAAGGGCGACCTCTCCCGCAAGGTCACCGTCCATGTGGACGGCGAGATGCTGGAGCTGAAGAACACCGTCAACACGATGGTCGACCAGCTCTCCTCGTTCGGGGCCGAAGTGACCCGGGTCGCCCGCGAGGTCGGTACCGAGGGCCAGTTGGGCGGCCAGGCCCAGGTGCCCGGCGTGGCCGGCGTCTGGAAGGACCTCACCGACAACGTCAACCTGATGGCGAACAACCTCACCGCCCAGGTCCGGGACATCGCCCAGGTCACCACGGCGGTCGCCAACGGCGACCTGTCCCAGAAGATCACCGTCACCGCGCGCGGCGAGGTCGCCCGGCTGGCGACCACCATCAACGCGATGACCGAGACGCTGCGCACCTTCGCCGACGAGGTCACCCGGGTGGCCAGCGAGGTCGCCTCGGAGGGCAGGCTGGGCGGCAAGGCGCAGGTGCCGGGTGCGGCGGGCGTCTGGAAGGACCTGACCGACTCGGTCAACACGGCCTTCCGCGACCTGACCGCGCAGGTCCGGGACATCGCGCAGGTCACCACGGCGGTCGCCTCCGGCGATCTGTCGCAGAAGGTCACGGCGGATGTCTCCGGCGAGATGCTGGAGCTGAAGAACACCGTCAACACCATGGTCGACCAGCTGTCGTCCTTCGGCGCCGAGGTGACCCGGGTCGCCCGGGAGATCGGCGTGGAGGGGCGGCTCGGCGGTCAGGCGCAGGTGGCCGGCGCGGCCGGCACCTGGAAGGACCTGACCGACTCCGTCAACACCGCGTTCCGCAACCTCACCGGCCAGGTCCGCAACATCGCCCAGGTCACCACGGCCGTGGCCAACGGTGATCTGTCGCAGAAGGTCACGGTGGACGTCTCCGGCGAGATGCTGGAGCTGAAGAACACCGTCAACACCATGGTCGACCAGCTGTCGTCCTTCGGCGCCGAGGTGACCCGGGTCGCCCGCGACGTGGGCGTGGAGGGCCGGCTCGGCGGTCAGGCGCAGGTACCGGGTGTGGCCGGGGTCTGGCGCGATCTGACCGACTCGGTGAACTTCATGGCCAACAACCTCACCGATCAGGTCCGCAACATCGCCCAGGTGACCACCGCCGTGGCGCGGGGCGATCTGTCGCAGAAGATCGAGGTCGACGCGCGGGGCGAGATCCTGGCGCTGAAGAACACCATCAACACGATGGTCGACCAGCTCTCGGCCTTCGCCGAGCAGGTGACCCGGGTGGCCCGCGAGGTGGGCACCGAGGGCATGCTCGGCGGTCAGGCCAGCGTGCCCGGCGTGGCCGGCACCTGGAAGGACCTGACCGACAACGTCAACTTCATGGCCAACAACCTGACCGGCCAGGTGCGGAACATCGCCCAGGTCGCCACGGCGGTGGCGCGCGGCGATCTGTCGCAGAAGATCGAGGTCGACGCGCGCGGCGAGATCCTGGAGCTGAAGACCACCCTCAACACCATGGTCGACCAGTTGGGCGCCTTCGCCGACGAGGTCACCCGGGTGGCCAGGGAGGTCGGCACCGAGGGCATGCTGGGCGGTCAGGCGCTGGTGCCGGGTGTCTCCGGTACCTGGAAGGACCTGACCGACAACGTCAACCTGATGGCCAACAACCTCACCGGCCAGGTACGGAACATCGCCCAGGTGACCACCGCGGTGGCCCGGGGCGACGTCTCCAAGAAGATCACCGTCAGCGCCAGGGGCGAGATCCTGGAGCTGGTCACCACCGTCAACACCATGGTGGACCAGCTCTCCGCCTTCGCGGACGAGGTGACCCGGGTGGCCCGCGAGGTGGGCACCGAGGGCATCCTCGGCGGTCAGGCCAGAGTGCGCGGCGTGTCGGGCATCTGGAAGGACCTGACCGACAACGTCAACTTCATGGCGTCCAACCTGACCAGCCAGGTGCGCAACATCGCCCAGGTGGCCACGGCGGTCGCCAACGGCGACCTGTCGAAGAAGATCACCATCGAGGCGCAGGGCGAGGTCGCCGCACTGGCCGGCACCCTCAACACCATGGTCGACCAGCTCTCCGCCTTCGCCGTCGAGGTGACCCGGGTGGCCCGCGAGGTGGGCACCGAGGGCATCCTCGGCGGCCAGGCGAGCGTGCCGGGCGTGGCCGGCATCTGGAAGGACCTCACCGAGAACGTCAACCTGATGGCGAACAACCTCACCAACCAGGTGCGGAACATCGCCCTCGTCACCACCGCCGTCGCCAAGGGCGACCTGTCCAAGAAGATCGACGTCGATGCGCGCGGCGAGATCCTGGAGCTGAAGACCACCCTCAACACCATGGTCGACCAGCTCTCCGCCTTCGGTGTGGAGGTCACCCGGGTCGCCCGCGAGGTGGGCACCGACGGGCGGCTCGGCGGCCAGGCCCGCGTCCCCGGCGTGGCCGGCACCTGGCAGGACCTCACCGAGTCGGTGAACGAACTGGCCGGCAACCTCACCCGACAGGTCCGCGCCATCGCCCAGGTCGCCACGGCGGTCACCCGGGGCGACCTGTCGCTGCGCATCGACGTGGACGCGTCCGGCGAGCTCGACGAGCTCAAGGACAACATCAACCAGATGATCGCCAACCTGCGCGAGACCACCCGCACCAACCAGGAGCAGGACTGGCTCAAGACCAATCTGGCGCGGATCTCCGGCCTGCTCCAGGGCCGCCGCGACCTGGAGGCGGTCGCCGCACTGATCATGAGCGAGCTGACCCCGGTGGTCTCCGCCCAGCACGGCGCCTTCTTCCTCGCCCAGCCGGCCAGCCGCTCGGCCGCCCTGGTCACCGAGGACGACGACGAGAGCGATGTGGTGCTGCGGCTGATCGGCTCGTACGGCTACCAGCGCCGGGCCATGCCGACCACCTTCCGGCCCGGCGAGTCGCTGATCGGGCAGGCGGCGGTGGAGAAGCGCCCGATCATGCTCAAGGAGGCACCCCCCGGCTACCTCAAGATCGCCTCCGGTCTCGGGGAGGCGTCGCCGGCCAATGTGGTCGTGCTCCCGGTGATGTTCGAGGGCCGGATGCTGGGCGTGATCGAGCTGGCCTCGTTCAGCGCCTTCACCAATGTCGCGCTGGACTTCCTCAACCAGATCGCCGAGATGATCGGCGTCACCGTCAACAACATCAGCGTCAACACCAAGACGGAGGGGCTGCTGCTGGAGTCCCAGCGGCTCACCGCCGAGCTCTCCATGCGCTCCGCCGAGCTGGAGGCGCGCCAGGAGGAGCTGGAGCGCACCAACGAGGAGCTCCAGGAGAAGGCCGAGCAGCTGGCCCAGCAGAACCGCGACATCGAGATCAAGAACAGCGAGATCGAGGAGGCCCGCCAGGTGCTGGAGGAGCGCGCCGAGCAACTGGCGCTGGCCTCCCGCTACAAGAGCGAGTTCCTGGCCAATATGTCGCACGAGCTGCGCACCCCGCTCAACTCGCTGCTGATCCTGGCCAAGCTGCTCTCGGACAACAACGAGGGCAATCTCTCGCCCAAGCAGGTGGAGTTCTCCGAGACCATCCACGGCGCCGGCACCGACCTGCTCCAGCTGATCAACGACATCCTGGACCTGTCCAAGGTCGAGGCGGGCAAGATGGAGGTCCGCCCGTCCCGGATCGCGCTGGTCCAGCTGGTCGACTATGTGGAGGCGGCCTTCCGGCCGCTCACCGCCGACAAGGGCCTCGACTTCGCGGTACGGGTCTCGCCCGACCTGCCGGTCACCCTGCACACCGATGAGCAGCGGTTGCAGCAGGTGCTGCGCAACCTGCTCTCCAACGCGGTGAAGTTCACCGACAGCGGCGCCGTGGAGCTGCTGATCCGCCCGGTCGGCAGCGAGGTGCCGCACCACGTGCGGGAGCAGCTGCTGGAGGTCGGCGCCATCACCGAGCCCGAGCAGCAGCTGATCGCCTTCTCGGTGACCGACACCGGCATCGGCATCCCCAGCAACAAGCTGCGGGAGATCTTCGAGGCGTTCAAGCAGGCCGACGGCACCACCAGCCGCAAGTACGGCGGCACCGGGCTCGGCCTCTCCATCAGCCGGGAGATCGCCCGGCTGCTCGGCGGCGAGATCAACGCCGAGAGCGAGCTGAGCCGGGGCTCGACCTTCACCCTCTACCTGCCGCTGCACACCGAGGAGCCGGGCGCCGCCGAGCGGCGCGGCGGGCAGCAGCCCGCCGAGGCGGTGCGCGGCGACCACGGTGCGGCGGACGGCAACCCGGCCGAGCACTGGGCGCAGGAGGTCCGCGAGCTGGCCCAGGAGCGGCGCCGTGAGGCGGCTGGCCGCCGGGCGGCGGAGCGGCACGCCGCCGAGCGCCGTACGGTCGAGCAGCGCGGCACGTCCGCGCCGGCCCGCCCGGCCGTGCCGCCGGTGCCGGCCGCCGAGCCGGTGCCGTCCCGCCCGGTGGCCTTCCCGGACCGGGGCGCCGAGGAGACGGCCGGGGAGGCCGGTGGCGAGGGCGGCTTCGAGGGGCACTTCGACGGTGAGAAGGTGCTGATCGTCGACGACGACGTCCGCAATGTCTTCGCCCTCACCAGCGTGCTGGAGCAGTACGGCCTGACGGTGCTCTACGCGGAGAACGGCCGGGAGGGCATCGAGGTCCTGGAGCAGCACGACGATGTCGCGGTGGTGCTGATGGACATCATGATGCCGGAGATGGACGGCTACGCCACCACCGAGGCGATCCGCAGCATGCCGCAGTTCGCCGGGCTGCCGATCATCGCGCTGACCGCCAAGGCGATGAAGGGCGACCGGGAGAAGAGCATCGAGGCCGGTGCCTCCGACCATGTCACCAAGCCGGTCGACACCGGGCATCTGCTGGAGGTGATGGACCACTGGCTGCGGGCCCGCAGCCGCTGACCGGCGCGCGGTCCCGCCCCGGGCGCCGCTGTCACCCGAAGGTGTGGTGGCTGCCCGGGTGGGGAACCGGATATGGTCGCTCGGCGTTGCCAGGAGGTGCAAGGTACTGTCCGGTGGGGGCGTCGCACGATGCCGTCACGGTGCGACGGCAGGTGACACGGCAGCAACACAGCGCTGCGACAATTGCGACGCGATGGCCTCCGGGGGTGTGGCACCGGAACGCGTGGCATCAGGGCTACGTGCTGTGGCGGACGAAAAGGTGCGACTACCATGACCGGCACGAGGGCAGGCGGCGCACAGGTGTCGCCCGTGGGGGCGGCGCCCGGAGCACTTCCGGGGCGAGGAGGGCGGGCCGTGGTGCAGAAGGCCAAGATCCTCCTGGTCGATGACCGGCCGGAGAATCTGCTGGCGCTGGAGGCGATCCTCTCGGCGCTCGACCAGACACTGGTCCGGGCATCGTCCGGGGAGGAAGCGCTCAAGGCGCTGCTGACCGATGACTTCGCGGTCATCCTGCTGGACGTTCAGATGCCCGGGATGGACGGCTTCGAGACGGCCGCCCACATCAAGCGCCGCGAGCGCACCCGGGACATCCCGATCATCTTCCTCACCGCGATCAACCACGGCCCGCACCACACCTTCCGGGGCTATGCGGCCGGCGCGGTGGACTACATCTCCAAGCCGTTCGACCCCTGGGTGCTGCGGGCGAAGGTCTCGGTCTTCGTCGAGCTGTACGTGAAGAACTGCAAGCTCAAGGAGCAGGCCGCCCTGCTGCGCCTGCAACTGGAGTCGGGGCAGCCGCTCCCAGGCGAGAGCGCCGCCGCCGGCAAGGAACAGGCCAACGGCGGCCTGCTGGCCGAGCTGTCGGCCCGGCTGGCGGCGGTGGAGGAGCAGGCCGAGGCGCTCACCAAGCAGCTTGACGAGTCGGCGGACACCGCGGCGACCGCGACCGCCACCCATCTGGAGCGCAAGCTCGCCGGGCTGCGGCGCGCGCTGGACGCGCTGGACCCGGGCGTGGGCCGACCCGGCGGTGCCTTTCCCGGCGAGGGCTGACCGCCACTCAGCGCGCTGCCGTCCGGGAGCGACCGCCACCGCCGGATGACCGCCACCGCCGGATGACCGCCACCGCCGGTCGGCCGCCGACCCGGTGACGTCGCGTCCGCCCCGGTGGTCCGACACGCGCCGCCGACCGGAGCCGAGCGGATGTTCCCCGGTCGGCGCCGCCGGTACGCTCTGCGCATGGCCACACGCACGTCCGGAAGCGCTCCGCGTACCCCACCGTCGGGGTCGTCGAAGAAGGCGGCCTCCGGACCGGCCGGCAAGGGGGCGGGCCAGAAACCGGCAGCTCAGAAACCGGCGGCCTCCAAGTCGGCAGCCGGCAAGTCGGCGGCCGGGAGGGCGGCCGGGAAGGCCCCGGCGAAGAAGGCCGCTGCTCCGCCGCCACCGCCCCCGTCACCGCCGCGGCCGATACTCTTCCGCGCGGTGCGGGCCTGCTGGCTCGGCCTGGCCCATGCGGTCGGCGCGGTCTTCCGGGGCTTCGGCGACGGCGCCAAGGGCCTCCACCCGGCCCACCGCAGGGACGGCGTCGGCCTGCTGCTGCTCGGCCTCGCCCTGGTGACCGCCGCCGGCACCTGGTTCAGCCCACAGGGCTGGCTGGGCGTCGCCGCCACCGCCGTGGTCAGCGGCGCCTTCGGCCGGCTGGACGTCCTGGTCGCGGTGCCGCTGGCGGGGATCGCCTGGCGGCTGCTGCGCCACCCGGAGCGCCCGGAGGCCAACGGCCGGATCGTGATCGGCCTGGGCGCACTCACCGTCGGGGTGCTCGGCCTGGTGCACATCGGCTGCGGGGCGCCGAGCATGCAGAGCGGCGCCACCCGGATCAGGCAGGCCGGCGGTGTGATCGGCTGGGCCGCCTCCAAGCCGATGATGGCGGCCGCCGGTCCGGCGCTGGCGGTGCCGCTGCTGCTGCTGGTCGCCTTCTTCGGCCTGCTGGTGGTCACCGCCACCCCGGTCAACAAGATCCCGGACCGGCTGCGGCTGCTGGGCCGGCGGCTGGGCGTGCTGGAGCCGCCGCCGGCCGAGGAGGCCGAAGGGGCCGCGGAACAGGCCCTGGCCCGGGAGCACTCCACCGAGCCGCCGGAGGACGCCGACCCGGAGGCCGTGCCGTACACCGTGGAGCGGGCCGACGCACCGCCGTCCCGGCGCCGCCGCCGCAGGCCGCAGCCGGAGGTGCTGCCCGAGCCCGCCGACGACGGCCCGTTCGCCACCATCGACCAGGCCAAGGGCGTCGCCGCCGACCTCCAGGGCGCCGTGGAGTTCGGCGTCCCCGGCTCCTCCACCCTGGCCGGCATCGTGCCCGCCGTGGTGGACCGCACCGCCGAGCCCGAGGAGCCGGCCGTACCGGCCGCCCGCAGCGCCGCCGCCACCGCCCCCGCCGGGCACACCCCCGCCCCGGAGCGGACCGAACAGCTCCGGTTCTCCGACCAGGACGGCTATGCGCTGCCCCCGCTGGACCTGCTGGAGCGCGGCGGCCCGGCCAAGGCCCGCAGCCAGGCCAATGACGACGTGGTCGCCCAACTCACCGGCGTATTCGGCGAGTTCAAGGTGGACGCGGCCGTCACCGGCTTCACCCGGGGCCCGACGGTCACCCGGTACGAGGTGGCGCTCGGCCCGGCGGTGAAGGTGGAGCGGATCACCGCGCTGGGCAAGAACATCGCCTACGCGGTGGCCAGCCCGGACGTACGGATCATCAGCCCGATCCCCGGCAAGTCGGCGGTCGGCATCGAGATCCCCAACCGGGACCGCGAGATGGTCAACCTCGGTGACCTGCTGCGCTCCCGCGCCGCCGCCGAGGACGGCCACCCGATGCTGGTCGGCATGGGCAAGGACGTCGAGGGCCACACCGTGATGGCCAACCTCGCCAAGATGCCGCACATCCTGGTGGCCGGCGCCACCGGCGCGGGCAAGTCGTCCTGCGTCAACTGCCTGATCACCTCGGTACTGGCCCGCGCCACCCCGGACCAGGTGAGGATGGTGCTGGTCGACCCCAAGCGGGTGGAGCTGACCGCGTACGAGGGCATCCCGCACCTGATCACGCCGATCATCACCAACCCCAAGAAGGCCGCCGAGGCACTCCAGTGGGTGGTCCGCGAGATGGACCTGCGCTATGACGACCTGGCCGCCTACGGCTTCCGCCATGTGGACGACTTCAACGCCGCCGTGCGGGCCGGGAAGGTGCAGGCGCCGCCCGGCAGCGAGCGGGAGCTGCGCCCGTACCCGTATCTGCTGGTGATCGTGGACGAGCTGGCGGACCTGATGATGGTCGCTCCGCGTGACGTCGAGGACTCCGTGGTGCGGATCACCCAGCTGGCCCGCGCGGCCGGCATCCACCTGGTGCTGGCCACCCAGCGGCCCTCGGTGGACGTGGTGACCGGTCTGATCAAGGCGAATGTGCCCTCCCGGCTGGCCTTCGCCACCTCCTCGCTGGCCGATTCCCGGGTCATCCTGGACCAGCCCGGCGCGGAGAAGCTGGTCGGCAAGGGCGATGCGCTGTTCCTGCCGATGGGTTCGAGCAAGCCGATCCGGATGCAGGGCGCCTTCGTCACCGAGGCGGAGGTCGCCCTGGTCGTCCAGCACTGCAAGGAGCAGCTGACGCCCGCCTACCGCGACGACGTCACGGTGGCGGCGGGTCAGAAGAAGGAGATCGACGAGGAGATCGGCGACGACCTGGACCTGCTCTGCCAGGCGGCGGAGCTGGTGGTCGCCAGCCAGTTCGGGTCGACCTCGATGCTGCAACGCAAACTGCGTGTGGGATTCGCCAAGGCGGGCAGGTTGATGGACCTGATGGAGACACGCGGGATCGTCGGCCCCAGCGAGGGATCGAAGGCCCGTGACGTCCTCGTCAAACCGGATGAACTGGACGCGGTCCTGCTCGAAATCCGGGGATGACCCGGAACCCGGACTCGTTCGGGTGAGCGGGGGGAACCGACCGGCGGACGCTTGCGTCCACCGGTTGAGGTGACCCTCGGGGTGCGGTGGACAGCCGCGGACCGCGCGTGCGCATTCGGTCCCGCCCGGCTTGATAAAGGCTTTCGCACCGCCCCTAGACTGTTCTTCCAGCAGGTGGCCAACGCTCGAAAGGCGCGCCCAGTGACCATCGGCAAGTCCCCGCACGGCGACAACCGCCGGTCCGACCCCGCCTCGCCCGGTACCGCCCCGACCATGTCCGGGGCCTCCGCGCTCGGGCGGCGCAGACCGCCGGTGCCCGCCGCCTTCCAGCCGCCTGCCGACATCGTGCCGACCGCCGCCCCGCTGCCGACCATCGGCCGCATCCTGGCGACGGCCCGTATCGACGCCGCCCTGACCGTGGACCAGGTCAGCACCGCCACCCGGGTGCGGGTGCCGATAGTGCACGCCATCGAGGGAGACGACTTCAGCCGCTGCGGCGGGGAGTTCTACGCCCGCGGCCACATCCGGGCCATCGCCAAGGCGGTCGGCGTCGACGGCGACGCCCTGGTGGCCCGGTACGACGCCGAGCACGGCGACGCGCCGGACCCGGCCCGGCCGACCCAGATCTTCGAGGCCGGGCGCATCCGCACCGAGCGCCGCCGCCCCAACTGGACGGCCGCCATGGTCGCCGCGATCGTCGCGGTGGTCGCGCTGATCGGCTTCAACCTGCTGAGCGGTGGCGGCGGCCAGGCCGCCGAGACCAAGGTCGCCTCCAGCCCGCTGCCGAGCCGCAAGGCGTCCCCGCCGGTCACCGTGCGCCCCTCCCCGACCCAGCGGACCGAGTCCCCGATCGCGGCCGCGCCGGCCGACAAGGTGACCGTGAAGCTGGTGGCCCAGGACGGCGACAGCTGGGTCTCCGCGATCGACAGCCAGGGCAACACGCTCTTCCAGAAGAACCTCCGGTCGGGTGAGGACCAGACCTTCACCGACCCCAAGCAGATCAAGCTGGTGCTGGGCAACGCGGGCGCCGTCCACCTGTACGTCAACGGCAAGGACCTCGGCCCGGCCGGCGAGGACGGCCAGGTCGTGCGGCTCACGTACACCCCGGGCGACCCCGAGGCCGCCTAGCCCACCCGGCCCGGGGCGTACCCGTGGCCCCGCCGCAGTACCAGCAGCGCGGCCTCCGGACACACGGCCGGGGGCCGCGCGTTAACCTTGCGGCATGCCAGAACGCCGTACTGTCGCCCTTGTCACGCTCGGTTGCGCCCGCAACGAGGTCGACTCCGAGGAACTCGCCGGGCGACTGGAGGCCGACGGCTGGCAGCTCGTCCACGACGCCGCCGATGCCGACGTCGCCGTCGTCAACACCTGCGGCTTCGTCGAAGCCGCCAAGAAGGACTCCGTGGACGCCCTGCTGGAGGCCAACGACCTCAAGGGTCACGGCCGCACCCAGGCCGTGGTGGCGGTCGGCTGCATGGCCGAGCGCTACGGCAAGGAGCTGGCCGAGGCGCTGCCGGAGGCCGACGCCGTCCTCGGCTTCGACGACTACGCCGACATCGCCGACCGCCTCCAGACCATCCTCTCCGGCGGCCACCACACCTCGCACGCCCCCCGCGACCGCCGCAAGCTGCTGCCGCTGACCCCGGTGGAGCGGCAGAGCGCCGCCGCCGAGGTCGCCACCCCGGGCCACGGCGCCCCCGAGGACCTGCCGGAGGGCCTGGCACCCGCCTCCGGGCCGCGCACCCTGCGGCGGCGGCTGGACGACAGCCCGGTGGCCTCGGTGAAGCTCGCCTCCGGCTGCGACCGCCGCTGCTCCTTCTGCGCCATCCCCGCCTTCCGCGGCTCCTTCCTCTCCCGCCGCCCGGCCGATGTGCTCTCCGAGACCCGCTGGCTGGCCCAGCAGGGCGTCCGCGAGGTCATGCTGGTCAGCGAGAACAACACCTCGTACGGCAAGGACCTCGGTGACATCCGGCTGCTGGAGACGCTGCTGCCCGAGCTGGCCGCCGTGGACGGGATCGAGCGGGTGCGGATCAGCTACCTCCAGCCCGCCGAGATGCGGCCCGGACTGATCGACGCGATGACCGGCACCCCGGGCGTGGTGCCCTACTTCGACCTCTCCTTCCAGCACTCCGCCCCCGCCGTGCTGCGCCGGATGCGCCGCTTCGGGGACACCGACCGCTTCCTGGAGCTGCTGGAGGGCATCCGGGCCAAGGCCCCCGAGGCCGGCGCCCGGTCCAACTTCATCGTCGGCTTCCCCGGCGAGACCGAGGCGGACGTCGCGGAGCTGGAGCGCTTCCTCACCCACGCCCGGCTGGACGCCATCGGGGTGTTCGGCTACTCGGACGAGGACGGCACCGAGGCGGCCTCGTACGACGGCAAGCTGCCCGAGGACGTGGTGGCCGAGCGGCTGGCGCGGATCTCCCGGCTGGCCGAGGAGCTGACCGCGCAGCGGGCCGAGGAGCGGATCGGCAGCGAGGTCGTGGTGCTGGTGGAGACCATCCCCACCGACGAGGACGGGGACGACGGCGTGGTCGAGGGCCGCGCGGCGCACCAGGCGCCGGAGACCGACGGGCTGACCGTGCTGGTCGACGCGGTGGATGTGAAGCCCGGACAGTTCGTCCGGGCCAGGGTGGTCGGTACCGAGGGTGTCGACCTGATGGCCGAGGTGCTCGAGGTGCTCGAAGCGGGTCAGGGGGCGGACGCGTGACCGAAGCAGCGGAGGCCGGGGGCGGCGGCAGAGGCGCCCGGGTGGAGGAGCCCGCCGAGCCGGCCGCCGCGCGGGCGGCCGGGGAGGCCCTGGCCGAGCAGCACGGCACCCCCGGGCCCGCCCCGGAGCCGGCAGCCGCCCCGGAGGGCGGCCCGGCGGTGCAGCGCGCCGAGCCGCCACCGGGCATCTGGAACATCGCCAACATGCTCACCATGCTGCGGCTGCTGCTGGTGCCGGTCTTCGTCAGCCTGCTCTTCGCGGCGGGCGGCCATGACCCCAAGTGGCGGTCGGTGGCCTGGGCGTCCTTCGCCATCGCCATGATCACCGACCTCTTCGACGGGGAGCTGGCCCGCCGCAAGGGCCTGGTGACCGATTTCGGCAAGCTGGTGGACCCGATCGCGGACAAGGCGATCATGGGTTCCGCGCTGATCGGCCTCTCGGTGCTGGGCGACCTGCCGTGGTTCGTCACGGTGGTGATCCTCGCCCGCGAGCTGGGCATCACCCTGATGCGGTTCTGGGTGATCAGGCACGGGGTGATCCCGGCCAGCCGGGGCGGCAAGCTGAAGACCCTCACCCAGGGCATCGCGGTCGGCATGTACGTGCTGGCGCTCACCGGATGGCTGGCGACCGCCCGAGCGGTCCTGATGGGCGCGGCGGTGCTGCTCACGCTGGGTACCGGCCTGGACTACATCCGCCAGGCGGTGCAGCTGCGCCGGGCCGGGCTGGCCCGGCCCCGCGCGGAGGCGTGAGCATGACCACCTCCGGAGCACCCGAGAGCGGCGCGGCCCCCGGCCTCGCCCGGCAGCTGCACGCCGCGCTGCGGGCGGCGGGCAGCACGGTCGCCGCCGCCGAGTCCCTCACCGGCGGCCTGCTGGCCGCCGAGCTGGTGGACGCCCCCGGTGCCTCCGCCACCTTCCGGGGCTCGGTGACCGCCTACGCCACCGACCTCAAGGCGTCGGTGCTGGGAGTGGACGCCGAGCTGCTGGCCGCCGAGGGCGCCGTACACCCGGAGGTGGCGCGGCAGATGGCGGAGGGCGTACGGCGTCTGATGGGCGCCGTCTACGGAGTCGCCACCACCGGCGTAGCCGGACCCGAGCCGCAGGACGGGAAGCCGGTCGGCACGGTGCATGTCGCCGTCGCCGGTCCGGAGGGAACTGCGGTCTCTTCGCCCCGGCTGTCGGGGGAGCGTGCCACAATCCGACGCAAGGCGGTGACGGCCGCGCTTGAGCTGCTCCGCGACCAGCTGCGGCCGTCCGCCCAGGGCGGAGCCCGAGCGGGTTCCGGCGGCCCCGCCGCCGGGCAGAAGCCAGGTAGTTGAGACCACCGGTCGGTACGGGCAGCGGCCCGTCCGTACCGGAATTACTCGGGAGGGGCCATGCGTACAGCCGAGAGTGAACACGACCATGGTCCCCGCACGTGAAGCGGGCAAGGCGGTACGGTGGGGGCGTGACGTCTCGATCCGCGGTCCGAGGAGGGAGCCACCGATGATCCTGCTCCGTCGCCTACTGGGTGACGTGCTGCGTCGGCAGCGCCAGCGTCAGGGCCGTACCCTCCGTGAGGTTTCCGCTGCGGCACGGGTGTCGCTCGGGTATCTCTCCGAGGTCGAGCGGGGACAGAAGGAGGCATCCTCCGAGCTGCTCTCCGCCATCTGCGACGCGCTGGACGTCCGCATGTCGGAGGTCATGCGCGAGGTGAGCGACGAATTGTCGCTCGCGGAGCTGGCCGCCGGCGAGCCGGTGCGGCCGGTGCTGGAGCCCGTACCGGTCCCAGGCCCCGCCGCCGACCGGATGAGCTCCATCACGCAGAAGACCGCCCAGACCGCCGCCGTCGACGTGGTCGCCGCCTGACAGCGGTCCGCTGACGCCCCGGGGGCATCCCCCGTGGGCGATGGCGCGGCGCCCCCGGAGGGGCGCCGAAACGCGGGCCTCGGGCCCGAATGCTCCCCGGGTTCGTGGGCAGAAGCCCTCCTGCCGCGCCGGAGCCAGCTGCTCCGACCGGCGCGATCGAATCCCCGGTTGTGCCCGGGGCGGCGGGCGCCGCTCGGGCGGGAGGAGCTTTCCAGAGATGACCGTCGTCAAGAGCCCGCTCTCCGACAGCGACCAGCGAGTCACCGGCAATGCGCTGCAGAGCGCCCTGGTGGACCTGCTCGACCTCTCGCTGGTCGCCAAGCAGGCGCACTGGAACCTGATCGGTCCGCGCTTCCGCTCCGTCCACCTCCAGCTCGACGAGGTCGTCAGCAACGCGCGGGCCTATGCCGACACGGTGGCCGAGCGCGCCTCGGCCCTCGGCATCAACCCGGACGGCCGGGCCGCCACCGTCGCCAAGACCAGCGGCCTGCCGGACTTCCCCTCCGGGTGGGTGCGGGACACCGAGGTGATCGAGGCCCTGGTCGCCTCGTTCGCGGCGGTGATCGACCGGATGCGGGAGCGGGTCGCGGCCACCGAGCGGCCCGACCCGGTCACCCAGGACCTCTTCATCGGCATCACCGCCGAGCTGGAGAAGGAAGCCTGGATGTTCCAGGCGGAGAACGCGCGCTGACCCCGCCGACGGCGGCCGCACCGGGCCGGGTGCGGCCGCCGTCGTGTGTGCGCTGCTGGTGATCCGTGCTCTGTCCCGCTCCCGTGCCCTCCGCTCCGGTGTTTCCTCGCTCCGGTGTCCCCGTGGAGGCCGAAGGAGGTGGTTCGATGTGTCCGGTCCCGATATCCCGCCTGGTCTCGTCATCCCGTCCGGTCCCGTTGCTGCGTACCTGGGGCCGCAGGGCCGTGCGGGGACTGCTCGCGGCTCCACCCCGGCGCTCCCCGGCGGCGTGGGCGGTCGCGGCCCTGCTGTCCGCGCTCGGCTGGTGCGCGCTGCTGGCGGGGGTCGTCCGCCCCGCCGGGGTGGCCCTGACGGCCGCGGTGGTCGCGGTCGGCGGCTGGACGCTGAGCCTGCTGCCCGTCCACTGCGACCCGAAGCGCACCGCACCGGCCCGGCGGGCGGGCGGCGCACCGCTCAACGGCTCGGACGCGCCGCCCTGGACGCCGTCGGAGCCGGACCCCGCTGGCAGTGCGGACACCAGTAGCTGATCCGCTCCAGCGACGGGTCGGACCGCTCGGCGACGGCGATCGGGGTGCCGCAGCGCAGGCAGGGCCGGTCGGCCCGGCCGTAGACCCAGTGCCGGCGGCCGGGGCGGGTGTCACCGGTGGTGACGTGGCCGTGGCGCAGCTTGTTGGCGTCCAGCGCGCGGTGGGCGAGGTCCACCAGCCGCTCGGGGTGCGGGACCTCGGCCGTCGGCGTCCAGGGGGTCACGCCGCGCAGGAAGCACAGTTCACAGCGGTAGACATTGCCCAGACCGGCCAGGTTGCGCTGGTCCAGCAGGGCGTCGCCCACCGGGCGGTCGGGCTGGGCCAGCAGGCGGCGCAGGGCTTCCTCCGGGTCCCAGTCCGGGCCGAGCAGGTCGGGGCCGAGATGGCCGACGGCGCGCTGCTCCTCGGCGGTGGGCAGCAGCTCCAGCACCGGGAGGCGGTAGCCGACGGCGGTGCTCTCCGCGTTGCCGAGGACGGCCCGTACCTGCCAGTCGGGGGCGGTGGTCCAGCGGGCCCCGGCCCGGTGGATCTGCCAGCGGCCGTCCATCCGCAGATGGGTGTGCAGGGTCCAGCCGCCCTCGATCCGGATCAGCAGGTGCTTGCCCCGGGGGACGACCTCGGTCACCCGGCGGCCGACCAGGTCCACGGTCGCCAACCGGGGCACTCGCAGATCCGTCACGGTCAGTACCCGGCCCGCGAGCGCCTCGCGGAGCCGGGCGGCGGCCAGGTACACGGTGTCACCTTCGGGCACGGCTCCATGATGCCTCGGCCGGGGCATCAGGGGTGGTGACTGTGCACGGGCCGCCCGTCAGGGGGGTGGGGAGCCGCCCACCATGCAGCTTCGTGGAGCGCAGCACGTGTGGAACATCCCCGCCTGGGGTGGGGGGAGCTGTCCGGGTGAGTGTGCACGTCGATGGTGGGTTGTTCGCGCGGTTCCTCGCGCCCCTGGAGCCCCGGCGGGGGTCAGGCGCGGAGGCGTAGGCCGCGGGGGGTGGGGTGGAAGCCGGCCGCTTCGAGGGCGCGGCCGAGGGGGGAGGTGAGGGCGGCCTCGCCGTTGGCCCGCTCGACGGTGACCTTGCCCAGGGCGCCCTCACGGACCGCCAGCGCCAGGGCGTCGGTGGCCCGTTGCAGCTGCTCCGGCTCGTCCGCCCAGGCCAGCAGCGACTTGCCGCCCCGCTCCACGTACAGCGCCAGCGCACCGTCCACCAGGACGACCAGCGCGCCCGCCTTCCGGCCGGGCTTGTGGGCCGGCCGGCCGGCCTCCGGGCCCGGCGGATCGGGCCACGGCAGTGCCGCCCCATAGGCGTTGGCCGGGTCGGCGGCGGCCAGTACCAGCGCCCGTGACCGCCCGTCAGCCGCACCGCTCCAGCCGTCCGACCCGGCCGACGCCGACCGCTCCAGCGAGCTGTTGACGGCCCGTAGCCGGTCCACCGCGCCGTCGGTGGCGAACTGGGCGGCGCCCAGGCCGTCCACCACGTACCCCCGGCGGGCGCGGCCGTTCTCCTCGAAGGCGGAGAGCACCCGGTAGGCCGCCGCGAAGCCGCCCGGCACCCGCTCGGCGGCCACCGCGCCCCGGGTGACCACGCCGTGCCGGTCGAGCAGCGCCTGGGCGACGGCGGTGGCCCGCAGCGTGGCGTCGGCCGCCCGCTCGGGGAGCAGCGCCCAGCGCCCGGCGGTGGTGGGTGGCCCGGTGCGCGAGGTGCGCCCGGCGTGGCCGCCGAGGCCCCGGCCCGCGCCGCCGATCCGGCCGCGCGGGGTGGCCCGGGGCGCCCGGTGCGCGGTGGCGCCCGCCGTACGGCCGGAGCCGAGCAGGGCCCGCATCGGGCCCAGGGTGTCATTGGTGACGTACCCGGCCCAGGCGAGGTCCCACAGTGCGTCCGCCAGGTCCGGATCGGACGGCGGCGGAGCGCCCCCGGCGGTCGCGGCGGCGGTGGCCCGGTCCGCGAGCTGGCGGAAGAACAGGCCGTAGCCGCCCGCCAGCGCCTCCAGCAGGGCGCGGTGGACGGGGGTGCCCTCCAGCGGCTGCGGGGCGGGGAGCAGCAGCTGGGCGGTGTCCGCGAGGTGCAGCGAGAGCCAGCCGTCCTTGCCGGGCAGCGCGCCGGCGCCGGACCAGACGACCTCGCCGGCGGCGGTGAGCTCGTCCAGCATGGCGGGGGAGTAGTCGATCATCCTGGCCGGGAGCACCAGCTTCTCCAGGGCGGAGGCGGGCACCGGGGCGCCCTGCAACTGCTCCACGGCGCGGACCAGCCCGTCGAGGCCGCGCAGCCGCCCGGCACCGATGTGCTGCCACTGCGGCAGGAAGGCGGCGAGGGCGCGCGGCGGCACCGGTTCGACCTCGTGGCGCAGCGCGGCCAGCGAGCGCCGCCGCAGCCGCCGCAGCACCTCGCTGTCGCACCACTCGCTGCCGCTGCCGCCGGGCCGGAACTCGCCCTGCGCGATCCGCCCGGTGGCGGCGAGGCGGTGCAGCGTGCCGGTGACCACGGCGGTGCCCAGGCCGTGGCGGGCGGCGGCGTCGGCCGCCGTGAACGGGCCGTGGGTGCGGGCGTGCCGGGCCAGCAGGTCACCGAGCGGGTCCTTGACCGGTTCGGTGAACGCCTCGGGGATGCCCACCGGCAGCGGGGTGCCCAGTGCGTCGCGCAGCCGCCCGGCGTCCTCGATCGCGGCCCAGCGCTCCTCGCCGGCGATCCGCACCCGGATGGCGCGCCGGGCCGTCTCCAGCCCGGGTGCCCAGTCGGCCTCGGCGCCGCGCGCGGCCAGCTCGGCGGTGCTGAGCGGGCCCAGCAGCCGCAGTGCGTCCGCCACGCCCTCGGCGTCCCTGATCCGGCGGTCCGGGGTGAGCCGTTGCAGCTCCGCCTCCAGCTCCGCGAGGACGCCCGGGTCCAGCAGTTCGCGCAGCTCGGCCTGGCCGAGCAGTTCCGCGAGCAGCCGGGAGTCCAGCGAGAGGGCGGAGGCCCGCCGCTCGGCCAGCGGGGAGTCCCCCTCGTACAGGAACTGGGCGACATAGCCGAACAGCAGCGAGCGGGCGAACGGGGAGGGCTCGGGGGTGGTGACCTCGACCAGCCGGACCTTGCGGGTCTCGATGTCGCGCATCAGCTCGACCAGACCGGGCACGTCGAAGACATCCTGGAGGCACTCGCGGACCGCCTCCAGCACGATCGGGAAGGAGCCGAACTCCGAGGCCACCTGGAGCAGCTGGGAGGCACGCTGCCGCTGCTGCCACAGGGGGGTGCGGCGGCCGGGGCTGCGGCGCGGCAGCAGCAGGGCGCGGGCGGCGCACTCGCGGAACCGGGAGGCGAACAGCGCCGAGCCGCCGACCTGGTCGGTGACCAGCTGCTCCACCTCGGCCGGGTCGAAGACGGCGGCGTCCGCGCCGAGCGGTGCCTCGTCGGCGGCGGATGCCGGGGCGGCGGGCTGCTGTGCGGCGAACGGGTCGGGGAACGGGTCGGGGAAGCCGTCCGGGCCGTCGGCCGGGAAGTCCAGCAGGTCCGCGTCGGGCAGCCGCAGCACGATGCCGTCGTCGGCGTGCATCACCTGCGCGTCGAGCCCGTACCGCTCCCGCAGCCGGGCACCGAGCGCCAGCGCCCAGGGGGCGTGCACCTGGGCGCCGAACGGCGAGTGCACGGCGACCCGCCAGTCGCCCAGCTCGTCGCGGAACCGCTCCACAACCACCGTGCGGTCGTCGGGGACATGGCCGCACGCCTGGCGCTGCTCGGTGAGGTACGCCAGCACATTGGCCGCCGCCCAGTCGTCCAGCCCGGCGGCGGCCAGCCGGGCGCGGGCGGCCTCCGGCGCCAGGCCGCCGATCTCGCGGACGAAGGCGCCGACCGCGCGGCCCAGCTCCAGCGGGCGGCCGAGCGCGTCGCCGTGCCAGAACGGCAGCTTGCCCGGCACCCCGGGGGCGGGGGAGACCAGCACCCGGTCATGGGTGATGTCCTCGATCCGCCAGGAGGTGGTGCCCAGGGTGAAGACGTCACCGACCCGGGACTCGTAGACCATCTCCTCGTCCAGCTCCCCGACCCGGCCGCCGCCCTTCTTGGGGTCGGCGCCGACCAGGAAGACCCCGAACAGCCCCCGGTCGGGGATGGTGCCGCCGGAGGTGACCGCGAGCCGCTGCGCGCCGGGGCGGCCGGTGACGGTGCCGGCCACCCGGTCCCAGACCAGCCGGGGCCGCAGCTCGGCGAAGGCGTCGGAGGGATAGCGCCCGGCGAGCATGTCCAGCACCGCCTCGTACGCCGACTGCGGCAGCGCGGCGAACGGGGCGGCGCGGCGGACCAGGGTCAGCAGCTCGTCGACGTCCCAGGTGTCCATGGCGGTGATGGCGACGATCTGCTGGGCGAGGACGTCCAGCGGGTTCTTCGGGATGCGCAGCGACTCGATCCGGCCGTCGCGCATCCGCTCGGTCACCACGGCGGCCTGCACCAGGTCGCCCCGGTACTTGGGGAAGACCACCCCGGTGGAGACCGCCCCCACCTGGTGCCCGGCGCGGCCGACCCGCTGGAGGCCGGAGGCCACCGAGGGGGGCGACTCGACCTGGACGACCAGGTCGACGGCGCCCATGTCGATGCCCAGCTCCAGGCTGGAGGTGGCGACCACGGCGGGCAGCAGACCGGCCTTGAGCTGCTCCTCGACCACGGCCCGCTGCTCCTTGGAGACCGAGCCGTGGTGGGCGCGGGCGAGCACCGGCGGCGCCCCCCGGTCGCTGCCCGCCTGCGCCATGAGGGCGGCCGGGGAGTGCGATTCCGGCAGCGGCTCGCCGGTGGCGCGCTCATGGGCGATCTCGTTGAGCCGGTTGCACAGCCGCTCCGCGAGGCGCCGGGAGTTGGCGAAGACGATGGTGGAGCGGTGCGCCTGGACCAGGTCGGTGATCCGCTCCTCGACGTGCGGCCAGATGGACGCCTCCCCGGCCGGGCTGCCGGCCTCGCCGTCCGGGGTGCCCGGCCGGCCGGGCCGGCCGCCGGACAGCTCGCCCAGGTCGGCCACCGGGACGACCACCGACAGGTCGAACTCCTTGGCGGACGGCGGCTGGACCACGGTGACCTTGCGCTGCGGGCTGAGGAAGCGGGCGACCTCGTCCACCGGCCGTACGGTCGCGGAGAGCCCGATCCGCCGGGCGGGCCGGTCCAGCAGCTGGTCGAGCCGCTCCAGGGTGAGGGTGAGGTGGGCGCCGCGCTTGGTGCCGGCGACCGCGTGCACCTCGTCCAGGATCACCGTCTCCACGCCGCGCAGCGCCTCGCGGGCGGCGGAGGTGACCAGCAGGAAGAGCGACTCGGGGGTGGTGATCAGGATGTCCGGCGGGTGGGTGGCGAAGCGGCGGCGCTCGGCGGCGGGGGTGTCGCCGGAGCGGATGCCCACCTGGACCTCCGGCTCGGGCAGCCCGAGCCGTACCGAGGTCTGCCGCAGGCCGGTCAGCGGGGCGCGCAGATTGCGCTCCACGTCGACGGCCAGGGCCTTGAGCGGTGAGACGTAGAGCACCCGGCAGCGCCGCCGGGGCTCGGCGGGCGGCGGCACGGTGGCGAGCCGGTCCAGCGAGGCGAGGAAGGCGGCCAGGGTCTTGCCGGAGCCGGTGGGCGCGACCACCAGGACGTCGGAGCCCTCGCCGATGGCCTGCCAGGCGCCCGCCTGGGCGGCGGTGGGCGCGTGGAAGGCACCGCTGAACCAGGACCGGGTCGCGGGGGAGAAGCCGGCGAGCGGATCGCCGGGCTGCCGGTCGGGGGTGCGTGGTGCCATGACCCCATGGTGCCGCGCCGCACTGACAGCGGGCGTGGCGGCAGGGGTCCCGCATCCGGTGCAGTAGATCAGGGCATACCGACCTATCCGCTCATATCGTATGAAGACCCCCTGTGGTCTCCCGCAGGTGCCCGGCGATGGGTGGAGGCGCGGTGCGGCAGTTCCCGACCCCTGGCCACGGGCCGCGCGCCGGCGGGCACCGGCGCCTGCTGTTCCGCTCCCTGCTGGTGCTGTCACTGGCCGCCCTGCTGCTCGGCGGCGGCGTGCCGTACATGGCGGGGCCCGGCCGCTCCTACCTCAGCTACCTGGTCCTGGCCGCCGCTGCCGACCCGGCCGGCGCGGCCCTTGCCGGGCGGGAGGCACGCGCCGCCGGCGGCACGGTGGCGCAGGAGTACCCGCAGATCGGCGCGGTGCTCGCGTACTCCGCAGCCGGCCGCTCCTTCACCGACCGGCTGCGCCACCGCCCCGGCATCGCCGCAGCGGGCGCCACCCGTACCGTCGCCACCTCCGCCCCGCCCGGCCGACTGGCCGGCGAGGGTGACTTCCAGGCCGGCGGCCGCTCCTGGCAGCCGCACGACGACGCCCCCGGCCACGCCGCCCTGCTGCCCACCGACGACACCCCGACCGTGCCCGACCCCCATGAGCGGCCCGCCTGGAACCTGCGGATGATCGGCGCCACCGCGCCCGGCGTGGACACCGCCGCCCTGCTGGGCGGCATCGGCACCGGCGCCGACCGCACCCGGGAGGAGCTGCGCCGGGTCCTGGTGGCGGTGCTGGACTCCGGCGTGGACGACACCCACCCGGACCTACGGGACGCGGTCGACCCGGACAGCTCCGCCTCCTGCGCCGACGGCCGCCCCGACCACCGCTTCGGCGCCTGGCGCCCCGAGCAGAGCATCGGGGAGAGCGGCCACGGCACCCATGTGGCCGGGATCATCGGCGCGGCCCGGAACGGCGACGGGGTGGTGGGGGTGGCGCCGGGCGTACGGATCGCGGCGGTACGGCTGCTGGGGGCGCAGGGGCAGTACTACGCCGAGAACATCGTCTGCGGACTGCTCTGGGCCGCCGACCACGGCGCTCGGGCGATCAACGACAGCTACTTCGCGGACCCGTGGAAGTACAACTGCCCCGAAGACCCGGACCAGGCCGCCATCATCGCCGCCGTCGGCCGCGCGGTGCGCTACGCCCGGGGGCGCGGCGCGGTGGTGGTGGCCTCGGCGGGCAATGACGCGCAGGACCTGGGCGCGCGCCGCACCGACGGGCGCAGCCCCAACGACCGGCTGACCACCGCCGCGCCGCCGGTCCGCACCCTGGGCCCCGAGTGCGTCCGGCTCCCCGCCGAGCTGCCGGGGGTGGTGGCGGTGAGCGCGGTGGAGCGGACGGGGACGATCGCGGGCTACTCCAACTACGGCGGCGGCCGGATCGTGCTGGCCGCGCCGGGCGGCGACCCGGACGGCGGGGCCGGTGGCGCCGTGGTCTCCGACTGGCCGGGCGGCCGCTACGCGGCGCTGGCGGGCACCTCGATGGCCGCCGCCCATGTCACCGGCGCGGTGGCGCTGGCCGCCGCCGCCCACCCGGGCGACGGCTCCGACGCGCTGCGGGCGGTGCTGACCGGGGCCGCGCTGCACGGGCGCTGCCCGGTGGGGGCCGGGCTCTGCGCCGATCCGCGCTACTTCGGGGCCGGGGTGCTGACGGTGCCGCCGGAGCCGGGCAGCGGCGGCGGACGGCCCGGCAGCGGGTGAGGCCCGGCCCGCCGACCGGTCGGGCGGGGCGGCGGTACGGCAGCGGAGGACGCCCGCTGCGTACGGCACGCCATCGGACGGCACCCCCGTGGGGCGGCGCTCACCTGCTCCGGCCCTTCGGCCCGCAGCACGGCCATGGCCGCACCCTGGACAGTCGGGCGCCCTTCCTGCGGGTGGTCGGCGCGGCGGTGCTGGTCACGGCCCTGGTGCGGATCTGGGCGGGCTGACGGGACGACCGCGCCGGGGCGGGATACTGGGCGCATGCGGCTGACAGATTTCTGGCGGAGGATGAATGACCACTTCGGGGAGGCGTACGCGGACAGCTTCGCCCGCGACCATGTGATGACCGAGCTCGGCGGGCGCACCGTGCACCAGGCGCTGGACGCCGGCTGGGAGGCCAAGGACGTCTGGCGCGCGGTGTGCGCCGCGATGGACGTGCCCGCCGCGCAGCGCTGACGGGATCGGGGCGGGGGCTGCCGGGGCCGGGGCGGGGCCGCCGACCGCGATGGGCGAGACTGGGGCCCGTGACAGGCAGTGACGAACCCCAGGAGACCCCGGCCGCCATCGGCCGCCCCGAGCCGGCGGCCCGGGAGGAGACAGCCCGGGAGGAGACAGCCCAGAAGGAGACAGCCCGGGAGGCGGCCGCCGTGCCCGGGGCGGGCCGCTCCTCGCTGTTGCGGGGGGAGGGCATGCCGCGCTGGCTGCCCCGGGCGCTGCTGCTGCTGTTCGTCTTCGCGGGGCTGTTCGAGTTCGCGGACTGGGCGTTCCACCAGCTGATCGGCCTCTTCACCCTGCTGCTGGTGTCCTTCTTCCTCTCGCTGGCGATGGAGCCCGCGGTGGACCGGATGGCCGCCCGGGGGGTGCGGCGCGGTGTGGGCACCTTCATCGTCTTCCTGGCGGTGCTGGTCGCCGGCGGCGGCTTCCTGGCCGCGCTGGGCACCCTGCTGGTCGACCAGGTCGGGCAGGTGGCCAAGAAGCTGCCGCAACTGCTCAACGACCTGATCGGCTGGGTCAACAGCACCTTCCACACCGATGTCACCCTGGACCAGCTGCAGCAGCGGGTGCTCCAGGACTCCGGCGACGTCGAGAAGTACGCCCAGCGGGCCGCCGACAACATCCTGGGCGTCTCCACCACGCTGATCGGCGGCCTCTTCCAACTGTTCACCATCGCCCTGTTCACCTTCTACCTCACCGCGGACGGGCCCCGGGTGCGCCGGACCGTCTGCTCGCTGCTGCCGCCGGCCAAGCAGGCGGAGGTGCTGCGGGCCTGGGAGATCGCGCTTGCCAAGACCGGCGGATACATCTACTCGCGCGCCCTGCTCGCGCTCTTCTCCGCGGTCGCGCACGGCGTGGTGCTCTACCTGCTGCACATCCCGTACGCGCTGGCGCTCGCGATCTGGGTCGGGGCGGTCTCCCAGTTCGTGCCGACCATCGGCACCTATCTGGCCGGGGCGCTGCCGATGCTGGTGGCGCTGACCGTGCGGCCGGTGGACGCGCTCTGGGTGCTGGCGTTCGTGGTCGTCTACCAGCAGGTGGAGAACTATCTGCTGCAACCCAGGGTGACGGCGCGGACGGTCGATGTGCATCCGGCGATGGCGTTCGGGGCGGTGATCGCCGGGGCCGCGCTGCTGGGGGCGGTGGGCGCGGTGATCGCCATTCCGGCGGCGGCGACCCTCCAGGGGTTCGTCAGCACCTATGTGAAGCGCTACGAGGTGGCGCAGGACCCCCGGATCGACCTCGGTGAGGCGCGCAGGCAGCGGCGGCAGGCGGCGGCGCGCCGGCTGCGGCGGCTGGTCTCCCGGGGACCGGGGCGGCTCTCCGACCGGGACGGCGGGAGCGGTGGCGGGCCCGGGAGCGGTGGCGGGCCCGGGAGCAGTGATGGGGGCGGGACGCCGGGCGGTGGCACGTCGGGTGGCGGCGGCGAAGGTCCAGGTGGCGGCGGGGAGGACGGCCGCGGCTGAGCGGGTCGCGGGGCGCCCGGCGGTGCCGCGTTCCCCGTGAATCGAACTTGTGTTCTGTATGCTGGATCGCGGCGAGTTATCCACAGGCGGGGCCTCTCGGGGCCGATTGTCAGTGGTACGCGCTAGCGTCGATGACGATGAAGCGCACAGCACAGACCAGCAGGGTGGAATCCATGGCAGGTACCGATCGCGAGCGGGCTCTAGAGACCGCGCTCGCACAGATCGAGCGACAGTTCGGCAAGGGATCGGTGATGCGGCTCGGCGACGAGGCCCGCGCCCCGATCGAGGTCATTCCGACCGGCTCCATCGCCCTGGACGTCGCCCTCGGCGTCGGGGGCCTTCCGCGCGGCCGCGTGGTGGAGGTCTACGGGCCGGAGTCCTCCGGCAAGACGACCCTCACCCTCCACGCGGTGGCCAACGCCCAGCGGGCGGGCGGCATCGTGGCGTTCGTGGACGCCGAGCACGCGCTCGACCCCGACTACGCCAAGCGGCTGGGCGTCGACACCGACGCCCTCCTGGTCTCCCAGCCGGACACGGGCGAGCAGGCCCTGGAGATCACGGACATGCTCATCCGGTCCGGCGCCATCGACCTGATCGTGATCGACTCGGTGGCGGCCCTGGTGCCGCGCGCCGAGATCGAGGGTGAGATGGGCGACTCCCACGTCGGTCTCCAGGCCCGGCTGATGAGCCAGGCGCTGCGGAAGATCACCGGTGCTCTCAACCAGTCCAAGACCACCGCGATCTTCATCAACCAGCTCCGGGAGAAGGTCGGCGTGATGTTCGGCTCCCCGGAGACCACCACCGGTGGCCGGGCGCTGAAGTTCTACGCCTCGGTCCGCCTCGACATCCGCCGGATCGAGACCCTCAAGGACGGCACCGAGGCGGTCGGCAACCGCACCCGGGTCAAGGTCGTCAAGAACAAGGTGGCCTCGCCGTTCAAGCAGGCCGAGTTCGACATCCTCTACGGCGTCGGCATCAGCCGCGAGGGCGGTCTGATCGACATGGGCGTCGAGCACGGCTTCGTCCGCAAGTCGGGGGCCTGGTACACCTACGAGGGCGACCAGCTCGGCCAGGGCAAGGAGAACGCGCGCAACTTCCTGCGCGACAACCCCGACCTCGCGGACGAGATCGAGAAGAAGATCAAGGAGAAGCTGGGCGTCGGCCCGCGCGTCGACGCTCCGGCCGATTCGGCGGACCAGGCCGCCGGTGCGGCTCCGGCCGCTGCGGCCGCTGCCGAGGGGGCGTCGGCCAAGCCGATCACGGCCACCGCCGCCAAGACCACGGCCGCCAAGAAGACCGCGGCCAAGGCCTGAGCAGCCGATGCGGAACGACACTGAGTCGCCCGTCCCCGGTGAGCCACCGGAGACGGGCGACTGGGGCCCGCTGGACTGGTGCGCCAGCGGCGCGGTGGGTGCCGCCTGGCGGCAGCCCGCCCCGGGGTCCGAGCAGCAGGGCGCCGAGCGGCCGGGCACCGAGCGGCGGCCCGAGACCGGGCGGCGGTTCGGGGGCGGCCGGTACGACCCGGCGCCGCCGTTCCCGGCCGACGACCGGGAGCGGCCGGCTCGCGCGGACCGGCCGCAGCGGCTGCGGCGCGGCGGTCGGTCCCGTACCGGGCCGGGCCGTTTCGGGGCAGACGGTTCCGGGCCGGACTCTTCCGGACCGGACTTTTCTGGGCCGGACTTTTCCGGGGCGCCGGACGGTTCCGGATCGGCCGGCGCCGACCCGGCCGGGCCGGGTGCGGCCGAGGAGGTGCGCGACCCGGCGGCGCAGGCCCGCGCCATCTGCCTGCGGCTGCTCACCGGCTCGCCCCGCACCCGCAAGCAGCTGGCGGACGCCCTGCGCAAGCGGGGCATCCCCGAGGAGGCAGCAGCGGAAGTGCTCTCCCGCTTCGAGGACGTGGGGCTGATCGACGACGCGGCCTTCGCCGACGCCTGGGTGGAGTCCCGTCACACCGGGCGCGGGCTCTCCCGCCGCGCCCTCGCCCGCGAGCTGCGCACCCGGGGGGTCTCCGGGGCGGTGGTCGAGGAAGCCGTCGGTCGGCTCGACCCGGAGCAGGAGGCCGACACCGCGCGGGCCCTGGTCGACCGCAAGCTGCGCGCCACCAGAGGTCTGGACCGCCAGGTGCGCATCCGCCGCCTCGCCGGAATGCTCGCCCGGCGCGGCTATCCCGAGGGCCTGGCGCTCCGGGTGGTCCGCGAGGCGCTGACCGCCGAGGGCGAGGCCGCCGAAGAACTGGACCGGTGGTTGCCAGACGGTTGAGCAGAAGTCAATCAGCGATCACATCTTGACCGTTTCGTGACCTGGATCTAGCCTCACAACTAGTGAGGGAAGCGGCATGACTCGAACATGCCACCGGTCGGCCGTATCGACTGTCCGCCCCCTGCCGGAAGGCCCCTCACCGTGCCGCTGCGCCAGCAGCGGAGCAGGCGCCGGGACGGGAGTGGGCCACATGGGGATCGCGCCGACCGCCGGATCTCTGGTCCCGGTGGCAGCTGCGGTGCTGGTGGCCGCCGTGCTCGCCGTCGGAGCGCTGCTCCAGCACCGGCTGCACACCGAGGCGAAGCGGGAGACCGAGGCGGCCCGCAGCGAGCTGCGCCGGGCGCGCAACGAGCTGGAGCGCCGCGAACAGCGGCTCACCGAACGTGAAGACCGGTTGGACGGCGAACAACGCCGACTGCTGACCCTGCATCATGAACTCGACGACCGGGCGGCCCTGCTGGAGGACGAGCGGCGATTGCTGCTGGAGCGCGCCGCCGGGCTCACCGCCGAGGCCG
This sequence comes from Streptomyces sp. NPDC092296, assembly GCF_044755465.1. Lineage (NCBI taxonomy): Bacteria > Bacillati > Actinomycetota > Actinomycetes > Kitasatosporales > Streptomycetaceae > Streptomyces > Streptomyces sp. NPDC092296. Next base: position 55,166 of record NZ_JBIVRB010000013.1, read on the forward strand.
CACACGCCGAGCTGGTCCGCGCGGTGGAGGTGCAGGCCAAGCGGGAGGCCGCCGTCCTGATCCGGGATCTGGAGAACAGCGCCCGGGAGCAGGGCGAGCAGCGGGCCCGCGAGATCATCGCGCTGGCCGTCCAGCGGCTGGCCGGTGAGCAGACCGCCGAGTCGGCGGTCTCTGCGGTGCGGCTGCCGAGCGACGACATCAAGGGCCGGATCATCGGTCGCGAGGGCCGCAACATCCGCGCCTTCGAGTCGGTGACCGGAGTCAATCTGATCGTCGACGAGACACCCGGCACCGTGCAGCTCTCCTGCTTCGACCCGGTCCGGCGCGAAGTGGCCCGGCTGACCCTGGAGACGCTGGTCACCGACGGCCGCATCCACCCGCAGCGGATCGAGGAGGTCCACCTGCGCTCTGCGGCGGAGGTCGAGCGGCTCTGCCTCCGGGCCGGCGAGGACGCCCTGCTGGAGGTCGGCGTCTCCGACATGCACCCCGAACTGGTCCGGCTGCTCGGCCGGCTGCGCCACCGCACCTCGTACGGGCAGAACGTCCTGCGGCACCTGGTGGAGTCCGCCCAGATCGCCGGGACCATGGCGGCCGAACTGGGGATGGCCCCCGCGCTGGTCAAGCGCTGCGCCCTGCTGCACGACATCGGCAAGGCGGTCACCCACCGGGTCGAGGGCAGCCACGCCGCGATCGGCGCCGAGCTGGCCCGCCGCTACGGCGAGCCGGACGAGGTGGTGCACGCCATCGCGGCCCACCACGGCGAGGTGCAGCCCAGCACCGTGGAGGCAGTGCTCACCCAGGCCGCCGACGCCTGCTCCGGCGGCCGCCCCGGCGCCCGCCGCGAGTCACTGGAGCTGCACGTCCGGCGGCTGGAGCGGCTGGAGGCCATCGCCGGTGCCCATGAGGGCGTGGAGAAGGTCTTCGCCATGCAGGCCGGGCGGGAGGTGCGGGTGATGGTCCGGCCGCACGCCGTGGACGACATCCAGGCGCAGGTCATAGCGCGCGAGGTGGCCAAGCAGGTGGAGCAGGAGCTGACCTACCCCGGCCAGATCCGCATCACCGTGGTCCGGGAGAGCCGGGCGACGGAGTTCGCCCGCTGACCGGCGCACTGAACCGGGGCGCTGACCGGGGCGCTAGACCGGGGCGTCGGCAGGTGGGGTGACGGGCAGCCCGGCGGCGGCCCAGGCCTGGAAGCCGCCGATCAGATCGGTGGCCCGGTGCAGGCCGAGATCCCGCAGCGAGACCGCCGCCAGCGACGAGGCGTACCCCTCGTTGCAGAACACGATCACCCGCAGACCGTGGTGGACGGCCTCCGGCAGCCGGTGGTCGCACTGCGGGTCCAGCCGCCACTCCAGCTCATTGCGCTCCACCACCAGGGCACCGGGCACGGTGCCGTCCCGGTCGCGCAGCGCGGCATAGCGGGTGTCCACCAGCAGCGCGCCCTCCCTTACGGCGGCAGCGGCCTGATGCGGCGTCAGGCGATCCAGTCGGGCTCGGGCCCGGTCCAGCGCCTGGTCGATGCTGAGCGGTCGATCCGTCACTGCTCCCACTCCTCCGGCACCTCGACGGTCTCCAGGGTCAGCACCCGGTCCCGGCGGCTGTAGCGGCGCATCAGCGGCAGCGGGGGGTAGTAGACGTGTACGGAGATCGCATGCTGCTCCTCGGAGGAGTTGACCACCTGGTGGACATGGCGGGGCCCGAAGGCCCGGCCCCGCCCGACCGGCAGGCCGCGCTCACGGTCGACCCCCTCGACCAGCTCCAGGGTGCGCCACCCCTCGGTGGGCAGCTCCACGGCGATCGACTGCTCGGTGAGCCGGCCGGACGCGGTGACGAAGGCGCCCCGGGAGCCGCCGTGGTCGTGCCAGCCGGTCTCGGCGCCGGGCGGCCAGCCGATGAGCCATGCCTCGCTGCCGCCGGGACCCTCCAGGGCGACCCAGGTGCGCTGCTGCGGGTCGATCGGCAGCAGGGCGATGGCGGCGGGGTCGGCGGCGGTGCGGTGGGCGAAGTCCAGCAGCTCGGCAAGGGTGGGGCCGCCGCTGTCGGCGGGGGTGACAGGGGAGGGTGCGGTGGGAGTGGGTGTGGTGGGAGTGGGTGTGACCGGGGTGGGTGTGGCGGTGGACGCGGTGGTGTCGGCGGTGCGGGGCAAGGTGGACCGTCCTGGGTACGGCGGCGGCCGCCCGGGGGCCGGGCGGGCTGCGGATGGGGAGCCCATGGGCGGCGGGTCCGGTCGAGCGGGACCGGGTACGTCGGCAGGGGCTGCTGCGCGGGCGCGGGCGCGGACCGGGCCGGATCGGCCTGGGCGGCGGATTTACCGGAGCGGCGCGGGGGCGTCAGTGCCCGGCGCGGGGTCCGGAGGCGTGGTCAGGCGGCGCGGCGACAACACAGGCAGCCGACGTACCGGACCGTGTCCAGGTGCGTGCGGCGGAAGAGCCTGAGGCCGAGGTGTCCCACGGTCGGAGTGAATCATGCCGCCGATCCGCGGTCAAGGCGCGCCCTCGGCCGTGCGGACCGGGTCGGGCCGTCGATCAGCGACCGTCGCCGGCCATGGTGGTCCAGCGCGGATCGACGCGGCCCAGCCAGGCGTCCCGGCCGTCCGCGAGCGGTCGGGCCGGCGGCAGCCGGACGAACCGGCAGGCGAAGGTGGGACCGGCATCGCCTCCGTCGCCGTGGACCTGGTGCTCCCCTGCGTCGGGGGTGCCCTCCGGCGCCCGGAGCAGGAAGTAGGTGGTCCGTCGTGGCTGCCGCGTATCGGGATGAGGGCTGTCCTCCACGGCGATCCGCCGGACCACGGTGGCCGTCAGTAGGCCGGTCTCCTCGGCAACCTCCCGCCGGACCGCGCGTTCCAGCCCTTCGCCCGGTTCGGCACCCCCGGCGGGGGCCCGAGTGCCGGCCTCGGGAATGCCGACGTGGTCGAAGACCAGCACCCGGGGGACGTCGCCGTACCGGATCACAGAGGCGGCGACTCGGATTCTGGGGCGGGTCATCCCGGCATGGTCCGCCACCGGTGTCTTCCCCGGCGGCCGTGGGGTATCGGCTCCAGCGCTGGGGGAGCGCGGTCGGGGCAACGACGGTGGCGGCAGGTCGCCTTCGGTGACGACGAGTCCGGCGGTGCGCGGCGGCTCGGCCGCTTGACGTCCGGCGGGCGGCGGGTGTCCGTCGGAGCCGGTCGGCGGGTCTCCGGTCGCCCGGCGCGGGGAATCGGCGCTCGCCGGTGGGCGTGTACGGAGCGCGTGGCCGGGGTCAGCCGGTGTGTTCGGCGGTGGGGAGGGCGGCGGGGCCGCCACGGGCGCGGTCGGCCAGGGCGTGCAGCTCCTCGGCGCGGCTGCCCTGCATGGTGCCGACCAGGTGGCCGTCCGGCCGTACCAGCAGCACGGTGTGCGCCGTCGCCCCCGGGTAGACCTCGGCCACCACCACCTCGGCCGGCACTGGCAGCGCCGCCGCCGTCTCGGCCAGCCGGGGCATCAGCCCGGCGCCCAGCCAGTGCTCGCTGGCCCACACCCCCGCACCGGGCGCCACCAGCACCAGCAGGAAGCCCCGGCCCAGCCGGTCGTGCAGCGGCCCCTTCGCCCCGTCGGCCGCGATCACCGGCACATCGGGGACCAGCACCCCCGGCGTTGTCTCCGCCAGGCCCTCCGACAGCGCGGCGGTCCGCCGCCCCGCCCGGCCGGTCGGCGCCGCCGGAGGCGGCGGATACGCGGGCGGGCTGCCGAACCGCCCGGCGCCCAGCGTGCCGTCGGTGAGCAGCGGGGCGTGCTTGCGGAACGACCCGGACAGCAGGCTGCGCCGGGCCTGCTCCCAGCCCTTCACCGGCCGCAGCAGCGGCATCGCCTGGTCGACGGCGCGCAGCCGGGCACCGACCGCCCCGCGCCGCTCGCCCTCGTAGGTGTCCAGCAGGGCGTCCCCGGCGTGCCCGTGCCAGACCAGGGCCAGCTTCCAGGCGAGGTTGCCCGCGTCGCGCAGCCCGTCGTCCAGGTTCTGCATGCCGAGCGCGCCGTGCAGATGCGCGGCGTCCCCGGCGAGGAAGCACCGCCCGGCCCGGAACCGCCCGGCCAGCCGCTGCTGGACGAGGTGGTCGGCGGCGGCCAGCAGGTCGTAGCGCGGGATCTCGCCGCACCAGCCGCCCAGCGTGGCCCGGACCCGGGCCACCAGGGTGTCGCCGGTGACGATGCCGGGCCAGGTGGCGTGCGGGTCGACCGGCGCGGCGGGGGCGGGCCGACCGGGCGGCAGCCGCCAGTCCAGCCGCCACAGCCCGTCCGGCAGCGGCCGGGCCAGCGCCTCCCGGTCGCCGCGCCACGGCGGGTCGCGGTGCAGCCGGGCCTCGCCGGGGAACGGCAGGTCGACCCGGAGGGTGGCCACCGCGTAGCGGTCCACCGCCGCCCGGCCGGGGAAGCGGATGCGCAGCAGTTTGCGGATCGTGGAGCGGGCCCCGTCGCAGCCCACCAGCTGGCTGCCGCGCCACCAGGTGGTCCGGCCGTCCTCGGCGTGCCGGGTGCGGACGCTCACCCCCTCGCCGTCCTGCTCCAGCTCCTCGACGCGTTGCAGCGGCACCAGCTCGACCAGCGGCTCGGCGCCCGCCGCGTCCCGCAGCCCGCGTTGCAGCCGGTGCTGCGGCAGGTGCAGTACGGGGGTGGCGCCCAGGTCGAGGTGGAGCACCTCCTGTCGGCGCCGCAGGATGCGCCAGCCGTGCCAGGCCGCGCCGTCGGTGGCGGCCCTGGTGTAGCCGAGCCGGGTCAGCTGCGCGGTGGTGTCGGGCCGCAGCACGGTGGTGCGGGGGGACTCCGGGCAGAGGCCGGGCCCCTCGTCCAGGACGATGCTGGGCACCTCGTGGCGGGCGAGGTCCAGCGCCAGGGCGAGGCCGACCGGCCCCGCCCCGACGATGATCACCGGGTCCATGGGGCGGCCGTCGCGCGTGCGGGCTGCGGGCGGGGGCGGCGATGCGGGAGCCGCGCCCGACGGTGTGTCGGCGCCGTCGCTCGGGTGCTCGGCCTGGGTGCCCCGCATCGTGTCACGTAGAGCAATGCAACAGATCCCCGGGGGGCGCGTCAAGCAGCACTCGTTGTACGCCGGAGCGCGGCGCCCCGCCCCCGGAGGCCGCTGTGCTCCGGGGGCGGTTGACGACGGGTCGGTCGCGGCAGGTCACCGCAGGGTCGCGGGCGGCTCCGGCTCCGGGTCGCGGGGTGCGGCCGGAGCCGGGACGGCAGCGCTGACGGCCGGTCCGGCGGTCTGCGCACCGCCGAGCAGCGCACCGCCCGGCCCGGTGGCCGGCAGCGCCGGGGTGCCCTTGGCGCTGCGCCGCCCGCGCCGCTCGATCCACTTGGCGAGCCCGGACAGCGCCAGGCACAGCCCGATGTAGATCGGCGCGATGACCAGCACCACCGGGATGTACGGGTAGCCCTCGGCGGTGCTGGTGGTGCTGGCGATGAGCTTGCCGACGTACAGCAGCTCCTCGTAGGTGATGATGTAGCCGAGCGAGGTGTCCTTGAGCGTCACCACCAGCTGGCTGAGCACCGACGGCAGCATCGACCGGAACGCCTGCGGCACCAGGACGGTGGTCATCACCTGGGACTTGCGCATGCCGAGCGCGTACGCGGCCTCGCTCTGGCCGCGCGGTACGGCCACGATGCCGGCCCGGAAGATCTCCGCCTGCACCGAGCCGTTGTACAGCGTCAGACCGATCACCAGCGCCCACATCGGGGCGTCGCTGAAGACGCCCTGGTACAGCGCGAAGATCATGATGACCAGCGGCATCGCGCGGAAGAACTCCACGAACGCGGTGCAGAACCAGCGCACCGGCCGGTGGTCGGAGAGCCGGCCGGCCGCCAGCAGCGCACCGAGCGCCAGCGACAGCACCGCCGCGTAGCCGAAGGCGGTGAGCGTGTCCTCCAGCCCGTGCAGCAGCCGTTCCTGGGTGCCGTTGTACTCGAACGGCTCCCACATCGCGGCGGCGAACTGCCCGTGCGAGGAGAGCCGCTGGACCGCCACCCAGATCAGGGCCGCGATCCCGGCGACGGCCAGCACGCCGATGATCCGGTTGCGGGCCCGCGCCCGGGGGCCGGGGGCGTCGTACAGGACGCTGCCGCTGCTCATCGGGCCACCGCCAGTCGGTTCTCCAGGGCGCGGAACAGGCCGCTGATCGCGAAGGTGATGACCAGGTAGGCGACGGCCACCCAGAGGAAGATCCAGAAGATCTGGTAGCCCAGCTCGTTCCATGTCTTCATCACGCTGTACAGCTCGCCCACGTTGAAGGCGCCGGCGATGGCGGAGTTCTTGGTGAGCGCGATCAGGATGGAGCCGGTGGGGGAGATCACCGTCCGGCCCGCCTGCGGCAGCACCACCAGCCGCAGCGTCTGACCGAACGTCATGCCCAGGCTGCGGGCCGCCTCCGCCTGCCCGAGCGGCACGGTGTTGATGCCGGACCGCACCGTCTCGCAGACGAAGCTGGCGGTGTAGCAGCCCAGTGCCAGCACCGCGAAGGTGAAGTAGTCCAGCGAGATGCCGATCTTCGGCAGGCCGAAGACCACGGCGAAGAAGAGCAGCACCAGCGGGGTGTTGCGCAGCACGTTCACCCAGACCGTGCCGAAGATCCGCAGCGGCGGCACCGGGGAGACCCGGAAGGCGGCCAGCAGCACCCCCAGCACGAGGGCCAGCAGGCCGCTGAGCACGGTCAGTTCGAGCGTGCCCAGGAAGCCGTCACGGAAGAGCGCGAAGTTGTGGTTGTCGAACAGGACATGCATGGCGGCCGTCCTCCTCCCAGGTGGAGATCGGGCGGGGCGGGGGGGGGCGCCCCCCCCCCCCGGGGGGGGGGGGGGGGGGGGGGGGGGCCCCCCCCCCCCCCCCCCGGCCGGGTCAGTAGCGGGCGAGCTGCGGCGCCGTGGCGTCCGACCCGGACTTGCCGAGCGTCGCGTCGTACGCCTTCTTCCAGTCGCCGTTCTTCTCGTGCGCCTCGATCGCGTTGTTGATCGCGTCGCGCAGCGCCTTGTCGTCCTTGTTGAGGCCGATGCCGTACGGCTCCTGCGAGAACGGCTTGCCGACCACCTTGAGCTTGTCCGGGTACTGCGCGGCGTAGCCCTTGAGGATGGCGTCGTCGGTGGTGAGCGCGTCGACCGACTTGTCGAGCAGCTTGTCCACGCACTGCGAGTAGGTGTCGAAGGCGACGGGCTCCCCGCCGTACTCCTTGACCCGGGCGATCGAGGTGGAGCCGGTGGCCGAGCAGACCTTCTTGCCCTTGATCGTCTCCGGGCCGGTGATGTCGGTGTTGTCCTTGGCCACCAGCAGGTCCTGGCCGGCGACGTAGTACGGACCGGCGAAGGAGACCTGCTTCTTGCGGTCGTCGTTGATGGTGTACGTGCCGACGTAGTAGTCGACCTCGCCGCCGGAGATGGCGGTCTCCCGGTTGGTGGACGGGATGGTCTTGAACTTCACCTTGTCGGCGGCGAAGCCCAGGTCGGCGGCGACCATCTTGGCGATCTCGATGTCGAAGCCGGTGCGGGTGCCGCTGGCGACGTCCTCGAAGCCCAGGTTGGGCTGGTCGGCCTTGGCGCCGACGACCAGGTAGCCGCGCTTCTGGGCGGCGTCGAACGTCTTGGACCCGGAGACCGAGACGTCCTTCTTCACCTCGTACGAGATGCCGGCGGCGGCCGGCTTGCTGTCCTTGCCGCAGGCGGCGACGGCGGTCAGGGCGAGCACGGCCAGTGCGGCCGCTGCGGTGCGACGGGTCCTCATGGGGGTTGTCTCCTCGGGGGTTGCCCCGGCTCCGGACGGCGCGGAACCGGGCGTCGGTCTGCTCGGCGGCGGTCTCAGTGGTGCAGGATCTTCGACAGGAAGTCCTTCGCCCGGTCGCTGCGGGGCGCGGTGAAGAAGGCGTCGGGCGTGTTCTGCTCGACGATGCGGCCGTCGGCCATGAAGATCACCCGATTGGCGGCGGAGCGGGCGAAGCCCATCTCATGGGTGACCACGACCATGGTCATCCCGTCGGCGGCGAGCTGCCGCATCACCTCCAGCACCTCGTTGATCATCTCCGGGTCCAGGGCCGAGGTCGGCTCGTCGAAGAGCATCACCTTGGGGTCCATGGCCAGCGCGCGGGCGATGGCCACCCGCTGCTGCTGGCCGCCGGAGAGCTGCGCCGGGTACTTGTCGGCCTGCGCGCCCACGCCCACCCGGTCCAGCAGCGTCCGCGCCTTGGCCACGGCCTGCTCGCGGGGGACCTTGCGGACCTTGACCTGGCCCAGGACCACGTTCTCCAGCACGGTGCGGTGGGCGAAGAGGTTGAACGACTGGAACACCATGCCGACCTCGGCGCGCAGCCGGGCCAGCTCCCTGCCCTCGGCGGGCAGCGGACGGCCGTCCACGGTGATGGCGCCCTCGTCCACGGTCTCCAGCCGGTTGATGGTCCGGCAGAGCGTCGACTTGCCGGAACCGGAGGGGCCGATCACCACGACCACCTCGCCGCGGGCGATCTCCAGGTCGATGTCCTGGAGCACGTGCAGGGCCCCGAAGTGCTTGTTGACGCCCTTGAGCACCACCAGGGGGTCGGCCCCGGTGCTGGTCTCGGCGACGGCGGCCTCGGTCATCGAATGCTGCTCCCTCATAACCGTCCTGCCGGCTGCTGGGTCCGGGGCGCGGACCGGCGGAGCCCGCTGCCCCGGTGGGGCGACCATAGGAGGGCGGGCGACGGTCCGTCAGCAGATCTGAGCGGAACTTGAGGATCACGATCGGGACACAGCAGCGGCCCCGCGCGGGTCCCGCGCAGGTGGCGTCGGCTGCGGCGGGCCGACGGGCGAGGTTCCAGGTCAATAACAGTACGCACGGGTTCATCCGATCGGGCTTGACCCGGAGCGCCGGGGTGGGACTGGATGCAGGGAACCGCGACGGGCCGCCGCAGCGACTTGGGTAGGACGACGACGTACTTGGGCAACGGCGGAAGGGGAAAGCGAGATGCGCCTGCTCCTCGTCGAGGACGACGACCACGTGGCGGCCGCCCTGGTCGCGGTGCTCGGCCGGCACGGCTTCCAGGTGCGCCACGCGCGCAGCGGCAGCGAGGCGCTGGACGCGCTGGTGCCCGACGGCGCCGGGCCGTACCGGGTGGTGCTGCTGGACCTCGGGCTGCCGGACCGGGACGGCTTCGAGGTGTGCGGCCGCATCCGGGACCGCAGCCGAGTCCCGGTGATCATGGTCACCGCGCGGGCCGACACCCGCTCCCGCATCCACGGCCTCAACCTGGGCGCCGACGACTACGTCACCAAGCCGTACGACACCGGCGAACTGCTGGCCCGCATCCACGCCGTCGTCCGCCGCTGGCCCGCCCCGCCGCAGGACGGCCGCCCGCAGGCCGCCCCCGCCACCGCGCCGCCCGGCGACCCCGAGCCGCTGGCCGCCCGGGGCATCGACCTCGACCGCAAGCGCCGCCGGGTCACCGTGGCGGGCCGCGAAGTACCGCTCACCCGCAAGGAGTTCGACCTGCTGGCACTGCTCGCCCAGCACCCGGGCGTGGTCTACCGGCGGGAGCAGATCTTCAGCGAGGTGTGGCGCAGCGGCTGGGAGGGCAACGGGCGCACCCTGGAGGTGCACATCGCCTCGCTGCGCTCCAAGCTGGGGCTGCCGACCCTGGTGGAGACCGTGCGCGGGGTCGGCTACCGGGTGGTGGCCGAGCCGCCCGACGAGGACGCACCGGCGGCCGGAAGCGGCCGCTGACCCCGGATGCGCACCCGCCTCCTCGGCATCCTGCTCTCCCTGATGGCCTGCGTCCTGGCCGCGCTCGGCATCCCGCTGGCCGCCGCCGAAGCCGCCGCCGAGCAGCAGCATGTGATCGTCGACCGGATCGACGACGCCGCCCGCTTCGCCGGGCTCGCCCAGTACGCCACCGTGGCGGACGGCGACGCCACCCAGCTCGGCGCGCTGCGCGCCGAGGTGGCCCGCTATGACGAGGTCTACCGGATCAGGGCCGGGGTCTTCTCCCGCGACGGCGACGTCCTCGCGGTCGCGCCCGCCGACTGGGGCAGGACGACCGGGCGGGAGCCGTACCGGGAGGCGTTCCAGGAGGCGCTGGACGGCCGCCGCAGCCACAACCCGCCGCAGGTCTGGCCGTGGACCACCGACCGCACCCTGGTGGTCGCCTCCCCGGTGGTGCGGGACGGCGACGTGGTCGCGGTGGTGCTCACCGAGTCGCCCACCCAGGCGCTGCGCTCCCGCATCCTGCACCGCTGGCTGCTGCTGGGCGCGGGCGAGGCCGCCGCGATGATCGTCGCGGTGGTGGCGTCCGTCCGGCTCACCGGCTGGGTGCTGCGGCCGGTACGGGTGCTGGACCGGGCCACCCATGAGATCGCGACCGGCAGGATGTACGCCAGGGTGGCCCCGGCCGGCGGCCCACCGGAACTGCGCCGGCTCGCCGGGTCGTTCAACGAGATGGCCGACCATGTGGAGCTGGCCATGCAGCGGCAGCGGGCGTTCGTCGCCGACGCCTCCCACCAACTGCGCAACCCGCTGGCCGCGCTGATGCTGCGGATCGAGCTGCTGGGCATGGAGCTGCCGGACGGCCATGAGGAGGAGCTGTCCGCCGTACGGGACGAGGGCCGCCGCCTGGCCCGGGTGCTGGACGACCTGCTGGGCCTGGCCACCGCCGAGCACGCCCGGCCGGAGGCGGAGCAGACCGACCTGGTGCGGCTGGCGCTGGAGCGGGTGCTCGCCTGGCGGCCGGTGGCCGAGCGGCGCGGGGTCGAACTGGCCTGGGACGGGCCGCCGATGGCGCTGGGCTGGACGGACCCGGTGGGCTTCGGCAGCGCGCTGGACGCGGTGGTGGACAACGCGCTGAAGTTCACCCCGGCGGGGGCGTCGGTACGGGTCGCGGTGGCGGTCCGCGCCGACGCGGTCGCGGTCACCGTGGCCGACGCCGGGCCCGGCCTCACCGAGGAGGAGCTGGCCCGGGTGGGCGACCGCTTCTGGCGCAGCCCCCGCCACCAGAACGTCGACGGCTCCGGCCTCGGCCTCGCCATCGCCCGCACCCTCCTCACCGCCACCGGCGGCGGCCTCGCCTTCGCCCCCAACCACCCCGCCGGCCTCACCGTCACCCTCACCACCCCCCGCCACCCGGCCCCCTGAACCCCCCACCCACCCAGGAGCGGCGTACCGGCGTGCCCAACCCCCCACCCGGCCAGGGGCGCGGGGAACTGCGCGAACAACCACCCACCCAAGCGGCACAATCCACCGTGCCCAACCCCCCCACCCGGCCAGGGGCGCGAGGAACTGCGCGAACAACCACCCACCCAAGCGGCACAATCCACCGTGCCCAACCCCCCACCCCGCCAGGGGCGCGAGGAACTGCGCGAACAACCACCCACCCAAGCCCGGCGTACCGGCGTGATCAGCCTTCTACGGCGGTGCGGGGTAACCCGCGCAGTTCCGCGCGCCCCTGGTGGGTCCGGGCTGCCGGTGGGTCGAGCGTTCCACGGCGGTGCCGGGTCGGTCAGTTGGAGTTCTCCCAGTCGTGGTTGGAGCAGGTGCCCGGGCTCGGCCGCAGCAGCCCCAGCGGCTGGAGCCACCGCTGCCACGACCGGTACCACGCCCCGCTGTCCACGTACCGCTGGATCGACTCGCACACCCGCCGCCGCAGCGCCTCCTCGCCCCGGGCCATCCCCACCCCGTACGCCTCCGACTGGAACGGGATGCCCAGCAGCCGCAGCTGGTCGGGGTGCTGCTTCTGGTAGCCGGCCAGGATGATGTCGTCGGTGGAGACCGCGTCCACCCGGTGGGCCAGCAGGTCGGTGACGCACTCGCCGTAGCTGCTGCGGAAGCTCAGCCCGATGCCGTGGAACCTGCTCGGCAGATGCTCGGCCGGGGTCGACCCCCGGGCGGTGCAGACGGTGCGGCCGATCAGGTCCTCCGGGCCGACCACGTCCTTCTCGTCGGTGCGCAGCAGGAAGTCCTGCCCGGCCAGGTAGTACGGCCCGGCGAAGGTCACCTGCCGGGCCCGCTCCGGCGTCATGCTGTAGCTGGCCACCACCAGGTCTATGGTGCGGTTCTGCAACACCAGCTCCCGGCTGAACGTCTGCACGGTGGTGAACTCCACCCTCGCCCCGGTGAAGCCCAGGTCCTTGGCGAGGTAGGTGGCCATGTCGACGTCGAAGCCCTGGTACTTCCCCGTGGCCGGGTCGACCAGCACGCTCAGGCCCGGCTGGTCGGCCTTCACCCCGATCACCAGGGCCCCGCGCAGCTGCGCCTGCGCCAGCGTCTGCGAGGACGCCAGCGAGTCCTGCGAGGCGGGCCACCGCTGGTAGCCGAACCAGGAGGCCGCCGCGACCAGCACCAGCCCCATCGCCAGCGCGGGCACCCGCAGCCGCCGGTCGCGCCACCACGGCCGCCTGCCGCCGGGCGGCTCCACCGGCGGGTCGCCGCCCGGGGTGGTCTCGGTCTCGCTGTCGGCGGACTCGGCCAGCGGCCAGGTCCGCAGGTCGAGCCGGGAGGCGGCGGCCGGGGTCTCCTGCACCACGTGCCGCAGCAGCTCCTCGGCCCGCGCGGCGTCCATCCGCCGCGCCGGGTCCTTCTCCAGCAGACCGGCGAGCAGCGGCCCCAGCGGGCCGGCGTGCTGCGGCGGCGGGACGTCCTCCTCCCGTACGGCCAGCAGCACCTCGAACGGCGCGGGGCCGCGGAACGGCAGCCGCCCCTCGACCATCTCGTACAGCGTCACCCCCAGCGCCCACAGGTCGCTCGCCGGGTTCGGCGTCCGCGGGCCGGACGGGTCGCACAGCTCCGGCGCCAGGTAGGCGGGCGTGCCCACCGTCTCGTGCAGCCGGGTCACCTGGGCGGCGCCCTCGAAGGTGGCGATGCCGAAGTCCATCAGCACCGCCCGGCCGTCCCGCCGGAAGAGCACATTGTGCGGCTTCACATCGCGGTGCAGCACGCCCGCCGCGTGCACCGCCCGCAGGCCGCGCAGCACCTCCAGGCAGATCCGCGCCGCGTCCTGCACCGGGAGCCGGCCGTGGGTGCGCAGCAGGTCGGCCAGCGAGCGCGGGTTGACCTGCTCCATCACGATCCAGACCTGGCCCTCGGCCTCGGTCACGTCGTAGACGGTCACCACGTGCTCATGGCCGATCCGGGCGATGGCCTGCGCCTCGCGGCGGGCCCGGCCCACCCACTGGGCCTGCGTCTCCGGGTCCACCGCGCCCCGGAACAGCAGCTCCTTGACGGCGACCTGGCGGTGCAGCCGGGTGTCCCTGGCCTCCCAGACCACGCCCATGCCGCCGCGCCCGAGCCGCCGTTGCAGCTCGTAGCGGTTGTCGATCACCCGGCCCGGCCGGTGCTCGCCGTCCGGGCCGCCGGAACCGCCCGGCGTCCGGGCCGGGGGCACGCCCTGGGTGCGCGCCTCGCCCTCGGGTCCACCCCCGCTTTGCATAGCCCGGCCCCCTGGCTCGTGTGTCGGTCAGGGGATCAGGTTAGGCGCCGGGCCGACCGGGGACCATCACCCGGCCCGGCCGGTTCCGCTGGGAGCGGGAGGAATCCGCCGAATCCGGCCGCCCCGGTCGACGGTCCGTCAGGACGGCGCGCCTCAGGGCTTCATGGAGGCGTAGTAGCGGCGGGCCCCCTCGTGCAGCGGCAGCGGATCGGTGTAGATCGCCGTCCGCAGGTCCACCAGTTGCGCGGCGTGCACCTCCGCCCCGATGGCGTCCCGGCTGTCGATCACCGCCCGGGTCATCCCCTGCACCAGCCCGGTGTCGGTGTCGTCCCGGGTGACCATCAGATTGGCCACCGCGACGGTGGCCACCGGTGTGTTGGCCGGGAGGGCGGCGGGATAGGCGTCGGCGGGCATCACGGCGGCCCGGTACGCCTCGGCGCCGTCGCCGCCCGCCCGGTGCAGCGGCTCGGCCAGCGTCCCGAGCGGCACCAGCCGGACCCGCAGCTCCCGGGAGAGCTCGTCGACGGCCGCCGTCGGCAGGCCGCCGGACCAGAACAGGGCGTTGATCCGGCCGTCGCGCAGCGCGTCCACCGCCTCCCCGATGCCCAGCGGCGCCGGGGTGATGTCGCGGTCCGGGTCCAGCCCGGCCGCCGCCAGCAGCCGCCGGGTCACCAGGTTCACCCCGGACAGCGGCTGGCCCACGCTGACCTTCAGCCCGCGCAGGTCGGCCACCGACCGCACCGGGGAGTCGGCCGGCACCACCAGCTGCATGTAGTCGTCGTACAGCCGGGCGATGGCCCGCAGCCGGGAGCGGCCGGGGCCGGTGTAGCTGGCGACCGCGTCGGCGGTGGCGATGCAGAAGGCGTCCTGGCCGGAGGCGACCCGCTGGAGGTTGTCCGGCGACCCCTCGGAGGGGTCCAGCCGCAGCTCCACCCCGGGCATCGCGGTGCGCACATACGCCTGGAGCAGCTGCCCGTACCGCTCGTACACCCCGCGCGGCACCCCCGTGGCGAAGCCGACCCGGCCCTTGGGGTAGGCCGCCCCGGCGGACGGGGAGAGCCACCAGCCCAGCAGCACCGCCGCGACCAGTACCAACGCGGTGCCCGCCCGCCAGAGCCGGGACGCGGCCCGGCGGCGCAGCGCGGCGGCGAGGCGGGGGAGCGGGCGTGCCGCGGAGTCGGCCATGCCGGGATACTGCCAGCCGGGGACCCTGGAGGGGAGGGGCAGACCGGGCGGTGCGGGGGCGCGTACTCTTGTGCGTTGAGATGAGCGCGCGAACCTACCAAGTGGTCACCTACGGGTGTCAGATGAATGTCCACGACTCCGAGCGGCTCTCGGGCCTGCTGGAGGACGCCGGCTATGTCAAGGCCGCCCAGGACGGCAGCCCGGACGTCGTCGTCTTCAACACCTGCGCGGTGCGGGAGAACGCCGACAACCGGCTGTACGGCAACCTGGGTCGGCTCGCCCCGGTCAAGGCCGGGCAGAAGGGGATGCAGATCGCGGTCGGCGGCTGCCTGGCCCAGAAGGACCGGGACACCATCGTCCGCAAGGCCCCCTGGGTCGACGTGGTCTTCGGCACCCACAACATCGGGCATCTGCCCGCGCTGCTGGAGCGGGCCAGGGTGGAGTCCGAGGCCCAGGTGGAGATCCTGGAGTCGCTGGAGACCTTCCCCTCCACGCTGCCCACCCGCCGGGAGTCCGCGTACGCCGCCTGGGTCGCCATCTCGGTCGGCTGCAACAACACCTGCACCTTCTGCATCGTGCCCGCGCTGCGCGGCAAGGAGAAGGACCGCCGCCCCGGCGACATCCTGGCCGAGGTGGAGGCGCTGGTCGCGGAGGGCGTCGTCGAGGTCACCCTGCTCGGCCAGAACGTCAACGCGTACGGCTCCGACATCGGCGACCGCGAGGCGTTCTCCAAGCTGCTGCGTGCCTGCGGGCGGATCGACGGGCTGGAGCGGGTCCGCTTCACCTCGCCGCACCCGCGCGACTTCACCGACGACGTGATCGCCGCGATGGCCGAGACGCCCAATGTGATGCACCAGCTGCACATGCCGTTGCAGTCCGGTTCGGACGCGGTGCTCCGGGCGATGCGCCGCTCCTACCGGCAGGACCGCTACCTCGGGATCATCGAGAAGGTCCGCGCCGCGATGCCGGACGCCGCCATCTCCACCGACATCATCGTGGGCTTCCCCGGCGAGACCGAGGAGGACTTCGAGCAGACCCTGCACGTGGTCCGCGAGGCCCGCTTCGCCCAGGCGTACACCTTCCAGTACTCCAAGCGGCCCGGCACCCCCGCCGCCGAGATGGACGGCCAGATCCCCAAGCAGGTCGTCCAGGCCCGCTATGAGCGGCTGGTCGCCCTCCAGGAGGAGATCTCCTGGTCGGAGAATAAGAAGCAGGTCGGCCGCACCCTGGAGGTGCTGGTCGCCGAGGGCGAGGGCCGCAAGGACGACCGCACCGACCGGCTCTCCGGCCGCGCGCCCGACAACCGGCTGGTGCACTTCAGCCGGCCCGCCGAGCCGGTCCGCCCCGGTGACGTGGTCACCGTCGACATCAGCTACGCCGCCCCGCACCACCTGCTGGCCGAGGGCCCCACGCTCGCGGTGCGGCGCACCCCGGCGGGCGACGCCTGGGAGCGCCGCCGGGCCGCCCCCGCAGCCCCGACCGGGGTGATGCTGGGCCTGCCCACCATCGGCGCCCCGGCGCCGCAGCCCGCTCCGACGGGCGGCTGCGGCTGCGACTGACCCCACGACCCCACCCGCTCATCCACGCCACGGGCCCGGCAGGCCGCACGCCTGCCGGGCCCGTGGCGTACCGCAGGGCGGGGCGTGGCCGGCCGCCGGATAGGCTGGCCGCCATGCTGGTCGCCGCCGCCGTCTGCCCCTGCCCGCCGCTGCTCGTGCCCGAGGTCGCCCAGGGCGCCGCCGCCGAGCTGGACCCGCTGCGCGCCGCCTGCGCCGAGGCGCTGCGCACGGTGGCCGAGGCCCGGCCGGACCACCTGTACGTGGTGGGCGGCACCGATCCGGAGGACCCGGCCCGGCGCGCGGTCTTCCCGGCCGGCGCCACCGGCTCGCTGCGCCGGTTCGGCGTCGAGCGGACGGTACGGCTGGGCTCCGGCGGGCCGGTCGGCGGGGCCGGCGAGCTGACCGGGCCGCTGGCGGTGGGGGCGTGGCTGCTGGAGTGGACCGGCTGGTCCACGGAGTGCGAGGCCCACTGCGTACCGTCCGACGAACCCCCGGCCGACTGCCTGCGGCTGGGCGCCGAGCTGGCCGCCCGCCACCCCCGGGTCGGCCTGCTGGTCCTCGGGGATGGCAGTGCCCGGCGGTCGCTGAAGGCGCCCGGCTATCTGGACGACCGGGCCGAGGCGTTCGACGCCACGGTGGCGGCGGCCCTCGCGGCGGCCGACACCGGGGCGCTGGCCGGGCTGGACCCGGCGCCGGCGGCCGGGTTGCTGGCCGCCGGGCGCGCCCCCTGGCAGGTGCTGGCCGGTGCCGCCGAGGGGGCGGGGCTCACCGGCCGGCTGCTGCACGAGGGGGCGCCGTACGGGGTCGGCTACTTCGCCGCCTGCTGGAGCTGAGCTGCGGGGGAGCGGTAGCGTCTAGAAGCTGCCGCCCGGCCCCTCGGAGTCGTCCTTCTTGGCGGCCAGGTCGTCGACGGCGTGCTTGGCCTTCTCCCGACCCTGCTCGATCTTGTCGGTGTACTTGCCCTTGGTCGCCTTGTCGAGCGCCTCGCCGACCTTGTCCAGCCCGTGGTCGATCTGGCCGCTGTGCTTGCCCGCCAGCTCGGTGGCCTTGCCCTTCAGCTCCTCGGCCTTGTCCTTGAAGCTGTCCATGATGCCCATGACCGGTCTCCGTCCTCCGTCGGGGTCCGCAGCACAGCCGCTGCCCGCGCCCCTCCTGCCTCCAAGTTACGCCGGGCGCCCAACTGCCGCACGACCGGCCCCGATACGCCCCAGCGGGGCGGCTTTGCGAGACTGGGGGCGTGACCAGTCCGGAATCCTCCAGCCCCGCCACGCCGCCCGGCGCGCCCCGCGTCGTCGCGGTCGTCGGAGCCACCGCCGCCGGCAAGTCCGACCTGGCGGTGGACATCGCCCGCGAGCTGGGCGGAGAAGTGATCAACACCGACTCCATGCAGCTCTACCGGGGCATGGACATCGGCACCGCCAAGCTCACCGTCGAGGAGCGGCGCGGCATCCCGCACCACCTGCTGGACGTCTGGGACGTCACCGAGACCGCCAGCGCGGCCGAGTACCAGCGGCTGGCCCGCGAGGTGATCGACCGGCTGCTGGCGGCCGGCCGCACCCCGGTGCTGGTCGGCGGCTCCGGCCTGTACGTACGCTCCGCCATCGACGTGATGGAGTTCCCCGGCACCGACCCGCAGGTGCGGGCCCGGCTGGAGGCGGAGCTGGAGCAGCAGGGCTCGGGTGCGCTGCACGCCCGGCTCGCCGCGCTGGACCCGGCGGCCGCGATGGCGATCCTGCCCGGCAACGGCCGCCGGATCGTCCGGGCGCTGGAGGTCGTCGAGATCACCGGCCGGCCGTTCACCGCCACCCTCCCCGGCAACACCGCCGCGTACGACACCGTCCAGCTCGGCGTGGCGGTGCCCCGGCCGGAGCTGGACGCCCGGATCGCGGCCCGGGTGCTGCGGATGTGGGCGGCGGGGCTGCCGGACGAGGTCCGCGCCCTGGAGCGGGTCGGGCTGCGGGAGGGCAGGACCGCCTCGCGGGCCCTCGGTTACCAGCAGGTACTGTCATGGTTCGCCGGGGAGTGCGACGAGGCCGAGGCCAGGGCGGAGACCATCCGCGCCACCCGGCGGTTCGCCCGCCGCCAGGAGTCCTGGTTCCGGCGTGATCCGCGTATCCACTGGCTGCCGGCCGCGAGCGATGGAGACCGCTCCGACCTGCTGAAACGCTCTCTGGAGCTGATCCGCGCGGCGGGCTGACGGCCGCGCCCGCGCAGCGTACGGTGCATACGCCGCGCGCACGTGCAGGTGCAGAGGGACATCGCGGTCACGGCAGGATCACGTCATGGCCACGGATCACCCGAGGACCCGCGTGACGCGCGGTGACGGCCCGTGGGCATGCCATCATCGAGCAGTCAGTTCTTGTCGCACCATGCGTCGTAATGTCCGGGGAGGCCGCGTGTCGACGGGTACCGGCCCCGAAGCGGACCAGCGACTGGGCGCCGTCCCAGCACCGGGACCGCGCGCCGCCACCGGCGAGCTCGACGGCGTGGCGATGTCCCCGCTCGATCCCGGCGTCTCCTTCGACACCGGCGGCCCGGCGCGGATCGGCGCCACCGCCCCGCCGGACGGCGTGGTCCATGAGCGCGAGATCCGGCCCCGGCGGCGGCTGCGCTGGTGGCAGACCGTGCCGATCGGGGTGGTCGGCATCTTCGGCTCGCTGATGTTCGCCTTCCCGCTGGCCTTCGAGTCCGGTGACGGCGGTGCCATGGTCGGGATGCTCGGCCTGCTGCTGACCGCCGCCTCCGTCGGCTGGGGCGCCATGGCGGCCCGCCGGGTCGGCTACGCACTGCCCGGTTTGCCCCGGCGCGGCTCCGAGGAGCGCGCCGGATGGCGGGCGCCGGCGGCATACGCCCTGGTCGGGCTGGTGCTGGTCGGGCTCGCGGTGTGGCGGGTCGCCCGGCTGCGGGGCTGACGTCCGGCTGCTGGTCCCGCCCGGCAAGCGGCCGCCGAACCGCCGTACGCTGGGTCCGTGAGCGACGACACCGCGCGGCGGACCGAGAGCCCCGTGCCCTTCCTCAAGGGCCACGGCACCCAGAACGACTTCGTCATCGTGCCCGACCCGGACGGCCTGCTGGACTTCGGGCCCGCCGCCGTCGCCCGGCTCTGCGACCGCCGGGCCGGGATCGGTGGCGACGGGCTGCTGCGGGTCGTACGCTCCGCCGCCCACCCCGAGGCCGCCGCGCTGGCGGGCGAGGCCGAGTGGTTCATGGACTACCGCAACGCGGACGGCAGCGTCGCCGAGATGTGCGGCAACGGAGTCCGGGTCTTCGCCCGCTACCTGGTGGACGCGGGCCACGCCGAGCCCGGTGACCTGGCGGTCGCCACCCGGGCCGGGGTGCGCCGGGTGCACATCGCCAAGGACGGCCCCGACGGCCTGCCCGGCGAGATCACGGTGGACATGGGCCGGGCCGTCCTGCCGGGCCCGGACGGCATCGAGGTGGCCGTGGGCGACCGGCGCTGGCCGGCCCGGAACGTCAACATGGGCAATCCGCACGCGGTGGCCTTCGTGGCCGACCTCGACCACGCGGGCGAGCTGCGGACCGCGCCCGGCGTCGCCCCGGCCGATGCCTACCCGGACGGCGTCAACGTCGAGTTCGTGGTGGACCGGGGCCCGGCGCGGGTGGCGATGCGGGTGCATGAGCGCGGCTCCGGCGAGACCCGGTCCTGCGGCACCGGCGCCTGTGCGGTGGCGGTCGCAGCCGCCCGCCGCGACGGCGTCGACCCGGCCGTCACCGGCCGCCCCGCCGAGTACACCGTGGAGGTGCCGGGCGGGCGACTGCTGGTCACCGAGCACCCCGACGGCCGGGTGGAGCTGACCGGCCCGGCGGTGATCGTGGCCCGGGGCGTGCTCGACCCGCAGTGGCTGGCTGCGGGCTGACCGGCTTTCCCGCGCCGGGGGCGGTTGAATCCGCCCGTACGAGTGATTCCATGGACGCTCTGCGGGTGATCCGTCGCGGCTTGTGATGCTCTCGGTAACATGGACCACCGGGGTCGGATTCTGCTCCGGTGAACGTTGCCGGAGGTGCGCATGACCATCCAAGCCGGTGATCCGTCGGCCCAGCCCGACGCCCTGCGGACCGGCGGCCCGGCGGTCGACACGCCGGCCCCGGCCGGCCCGGCCGCCGTCGAGCAGCCGTCCCCGGCCGCCGACCCCGCCCCCCGGCCGGTCCGCAGGCTCGGGCGCGCCGCCCTCGGCCGGGCCGGGCGCGCCGCGCTGCTGGCCACCGGGCGGCCCCCGGTGCCCGACGCGATCGAGCCCATCGTGCGGGCCCACCGCGCCCACCACCCCCGGGCCGACCTGGCCCTGCTCGGCCGGGCCTACCAGAGCGCCGAGGCGGGCCACCGGGGGCAGCTGCGCAAGAGCGGCGAGCCGTTCATCACCCACCCGCTGGCGGTCACCATGATCCTCGCCCAGCTGGGCGCGGAGACCACCACCCTGGTCGCCTCCCTGCTCCACGACACCGTGGAGGACACCGATATGACGGTAGATCAGGTCCGGGCGGACTTCGGGGAGGAGGTCGCCTACCTGGTCGACGGCGTCACCAAACTGGCCAAGGTCGACTTCGGCACGGCGGCCGAGGCCGAGACCTTCCGCAAGATGCTGCTCGCCACCGGCGACGACGTCCGGGTGATGGTGATCAAGCTCGCGGACCGGCTGCACAACATGCGGACCATCCGGCACATGAAGCCCGCCAGCCGGGTACGGATCGCCAAGGTCACCCGGGACGTGCTCATCCCGCTGGCCGAGCGGCTGGGCATCCAGGTGGTGAAGACCGAGCTGGAGGACATCGTCTTCGCCACCCTGCACCCCGAGGAGTACGGCCGCACCAGCGCCCTGATGGCGGCCGCCGAGACCGGCACCGGCCCGCTGGCCGACTTCGCCGCCCGGCTGCGCCGCCAGCTCACCGAGGCCGGGGTGGCCGCCCAGGTGACCGTGCGCTCCCGGCACTGCGTCTCCGCGCACCGGGTGCTGCTCAAGCGGCTCGCCGCCCGGGGGCCGGACGGCCGCCCGCAGCAGTTGCGCCCGACCGACCTGGGCCGGGTGCTGGTGGTGGTGGAGGAGAACGCCGACTGCTACGCCGCCCTCGGTGAGCTGCACACCTGCTGGACGCCGCTGCCGGGCGAGTTCACCGACTTCGTCGCCGCGCCCAAGTTCAACCTCTACCAGTCGCTGCACACGGCGGTCGCGGACCGGCGCGGCGACGTGGTCGAGGTGCTGGTCCGCACCCGCCGGATGCACCAGGTCGCGGAGTTCGGCGTGGTGGCCCTCGGCAGCCCCCGCCAGCCGGAGACCCCCGACCCCGGCCGCGACGAGCTGGACCGCACCGACCCGGCCCGCCCCGGCTGGCTCACCCGCCTGCTGGACTGGCAGCGGGACGCGCCCGACCCCGACACCTTCTGGTCCACCCTCACCGCCGACCTCTCCGACGACCGGGAGATCACCGCCGTCACCGAGGACGGCGTCACCCTCACCCTGCGGGCCGGCGCCTCCTGTGTGGACGCGGCGTACGCGCTGGGCGAGCAGACCGGGCACCGCTGTATCGGCGCCCGGGTCAACGGGCGACTGGTGGCGCTCTCCACCTCGCTGGCCGACGGCGACATGGTCGGCATCCTCACCGAGCCGGGGCCGGGCGAGCCGTCCGGGCCCGCCCCGCAGTGGCTGGCCCACGTCCGTACGCCGCGCGCCCGGCTGGCCATCGAGCACTGGCTGGCCGCCCACCCGGTGGCCGCCCAGCCCCCGGCCGGGCCGACCGCCGGGCCCTCCGCCGGGACGGCCCGGCCCACCGCGCCGCCGCCGGGTGGGGCGGGCGCGGCGGTCCGGGCGGCCGGTCCGGTGGAGGTGCACGGGCAGCCCGGCGTGCCGGTCCGGCTGGCGCGCTGCTGCACCCCGGTGCCGCCGGACCAGGTCACCGGCTTCACCGTCCGGGGCGGCGCGGTGACCGTGCACCGCCGGGACTGTCCCAGCGGCCACCGGCTGCACGCCGAGGGGCGGCCCCAGGTCGAGGTCGGCTGGACGGCCGGCCCCGGCCGGGCGGGCTACCGGGTCACCCTGCTGGCCGACGCCCTCAACCGCCCCCGGCTGCTGGCCGACCTGACCGCCGCCATCGCCGCCCAGGGGATCGGCATCGTCTCCGCCGCCGTGGAGCCCCCGCAGGAGCTGCGGGTCCGGCACAGCTACACGGTCGAGCTGTCGGAGCCGGGCGCGCTGCCGACCCTGATGCGGGCGATGCTGCGGGTCTCCGGGGTGTACGACGTCCGGCGGCCGGAGCCCGGCGCGGGACGGCGGGGCGGCGGCTCGCGGGCAAATACGGGTGACCCCGCGCCGCCCGGCGTGCGACCATCGTCGGGAATCCGCGGTCGGTCCGCGGCGTTCAGAGGTACAGAGGGGTAGTCCGGTCAGCCGGGCCCGCTCCCGCTCCCGCATCCGTTCCCGCAGCCCCTAAGGACACGATGACCTCCACGTTCGACAACCGCGACCACTCCGCCGCACGCGCCGCGCGCCGTCCGGAGGACCTTCGGGCCGAAGCCCTGATGGACGAGGACCTCGCGGCGATCGACGAGGACCTCGACCACGACTACGACGGCGACCAGTACGACCGCAGCGACCGGGCGGCGCTGCGCCGCGTCGCCGGCCTCTCCACCGAACTCCAGGACGTCACCGAGGTCGAGTACCGCCAGCTCCGCCTGGAGCGCGTGGTGCTCGTCGGGGTGTGGACGGACGGCACGGCCGAGGAGGCCGAGACCTCGCTCGCCGAGCTGGCCGCCCTCGCCGAGACGGCCGGCTCCGAGGTGCTGGACGGCGTGATCCAGCGCCGCGAGCGCCCCGACCCGGCGACCTACATCGGCTCCGGCAAGGCCAAGGAGCTGCGCGACATCGTCGCCGCGGTGGGCGCGGACACCGTCGTCTGCGACGGCGAGCTGACCCCCGCCCAGCTGATCCACCTGGAGGACGTGGTCAAGGTCAAGGTCGTCGACCGGACGGCCCTGATCCTGGACATCTTCGCCCAGCACGCCAAGTCCCGGGAGGGCAAGGCGCAGGTCTCGCTCGCCCAGATGCAGTACATGCTGCCCAGGCTGCGCGGCTGGGGCCAGTCGCTCTCCCGGCAGATGGGCGGCGGCGGCGCCGGCGCCTCCGGCGGCGGCATGGCCACCCGTGGTCCCGGTGAGACCAAGATCGAGACCGACCGGCGGCGCATCCGCGAGAAGATGGCCAAGCTCCGCCGCGAGATCGCCGACATGAAGAAGGGCCGCGACACCAAGCGCCAGGAGCGCAAGCGCAACCAGGTGCCGTCGGTCGCCATCGCCGGATACACCAACGCCGGCAAGTCCTCGCTGCTCAACCGGCTCACCGGCGCCGGCGTCCTGGTGGAGAACGCGCTGTTCGCCACCCTGGACCCGACGGTCCGCCGCGCCGCCACCCCCGGCGGCCGGGTCTACACCATCGCGGACACGGTCGGCTTCGTACGGCACCTGCCGCACCACCTGGTCGAGGCGTTCCGCTCCACCATGGAGGAGGTCGCGGACGCGGACCTCATCCTGCATGTGGTGGACGGCGCGCACCCCGACCCGGAGTCGCAGCTCGCCGCCGTCCGCGAGGTGATCGTGGAGGTCGATGCGCAGAATGTGCCCGAGATCGTGGTGATCAACAAGGCGGACGCCGCCGACCCGCTGGTCCTCCAGCGGCTGCTGCGCCGCGAGCCGCACGCCGTGGTGGTGTCCGCCCGCACCGGCGACGGCATCGAGGAACTGCTGAAGCTGGTCGAGGACGAGCTGCCGCGCCCGTCGATCGAGGTCGAGGCGCTGATCCCGTACACCAGGGGCGACCTGGTCTCCCGGGTGCACGCCGAGGGCGAGCTGATCGGCACCGAGCACACCGGTGAGGGCACCCTGCTGCGGGCCAAGGTCTCCGCCGAGCTGGCGGCCGAGCTGGACCGCTACGCGGTGGCGGGCGTGCGCGGCTGAGCCGTCCGGCCGCTGCCGGCACCACGGCCGAGGGCCGGTTCCGATCGATGGTCTCGATCGGAACCGGCCCTCGGCCGTGGTCGCTCCCCTGCGGTCAGGAGGTCTTCTTGGCGAAGTAGTCGAACATCTTCTCGGCCACCGTGCCGAGGTAGGGACCGGCCTCCCAGGTCGGGTCCTTGATCGGGCCGATGGAGTTGTTGCTGACCAGACCGGTCCGGCCGTCCGGCATGGTGGCGAACCAGCCGCCGCCGCTGGAGCCGCCCGTCATGGTGCAGCCGATCACCAGCATCGGCGGGCGGGAGCCGTCGTACGACAGCCGGGACGGCGGGACGGTGCTGCGGCAGCGGTACAGCTCCTGGCCGTCGAACGGCTGCGCGGCCGGGTAGCCCCAGTTGGCGACCGGGGCCAGGTTCTCGCGCGGCGCGTTGAACCAGACCGGCACCGCGCCGCCGACCGTCTCCTCCAGCGACCGGCCGTCACCGTCGGGGTTGTGCACCCGGACCACCGCGAAGTCGTACTGGCTGGACTTGTCCACCGGGCCGTGGGTGGCCGGCGGGCCTTCGGCCGCCCACTGCGGGGAGGTGACCACATCGTCGCCCCACCACTGGCCGAGCGGGGCGAGCTCCTTGTCCAGCGACTGCTGTCCGCCGCTGCCCGTACCGGAGCTGTTGTACCCGGGCACGAAGATGATGTGCTGGTACCAGTCGCCGCCCTTGCCGCCGTGCACGCAGTGGCCGGCCGTCCACACCAGGTTGCTCTTGCCCGGGTGGGCCGGATCGCTGACCACCGTGCCGGAGCAGACGGCGGTGCCGTCCGGCTCGTCGAAGAAGATCTTCCCGACCGCGCCGTTCCTGGTGTACGGGCGCTCCACCGCCGTCGCCCGGATCGGCGTCGGCAACGGGCGGACCATGCCGTCGCTGCTGCCATCGCCGTCGCCGTCGCCGCCGTCGCCGTCGCCGCCGTCATCGCCGCCGGAGCCCGAACCGCCGGAGTCCCCGCTCGGGTCGTCCGGGTTGCCGCTCGGGGTGTCGGTCGGCGGGTCCTGGTCCTTGGGCTTGGCGTGCTTCATCTTGTCCGGGTCCCAGAGGCCCTTGATCACCGGATTGTTGAAGACATGGTCCTCGGCCCACTTGTCCCAGTCGTCGAACGTCCAGTTCTTCAACTCGTCCAGGCTGTTGGGCAGACCGTCGAGCAGCCCGCTGGGTAGCGCACTGGCCAGCTCGCTGGGCAGGCCGTCCGGCAGCCCGCCGAGGTCACCGCCGATGGCCTGCGCGGTCGCACCGCCGCCCCTGGCGTCGGAGGAACCGCCGTTGTCACTGCAGGCGGTGACGCTCAGCAAGGTGACGCCCGCCAGCGCGGCGGCGGCGAACGCCGTGCCGGTGCGGGTGCGGTTCGTGCGGCGACGCAGGACGTCCCTGCGTATGGGTGACATGAGCTCAGTTCCCCTTGAGTTCAAGACACGGCTCGGGCCGTCGTCGGGCGGGCACTACTGTCCCATTGCGGCCAAGGACGACGCACATCGACCCCTTGGTTGCATCCGCTGACGGACGGTTACCGAGATGGCGACCGCCGCGCCGTCCGCCAGGCGGGCCGGGCGGGCCTGACGGCCGGGCAATTCACTCTCCCGGATGAAACTCGACTGCCGGGTCACTACTTCGGGTGCCCGAGCGTTTGCTCCGCGCAATCACGCGAAGGTAAGCCTTACCCGCCACTTCGCGGAGGTGTCCGGGCCGAGCCGCTGCCGCCCCGCGCCGCCCCGGACCCCGTCGCACCCCTGGAAGCGCCCGTGAACCCCGCCCTCACCGGCCCGGCCCGCACCGTACCGGCCCCCACCTCGCTCGCCCCGCTGACCACCACACCCGTCGTCCCCGCCCAGCAGTCCGCCCCTACCCAGCAGCCTGCCCCCGCCCAGCAGTCCGTGCCCACCGGCACCCGGCACGGCGCGGACCCGCTGCTGCACCCGGACCCGGCCACCGCCGCCGACCACGCCACCACCGAGAGCCTGCTGCGCTGCTGGACCCGGGAGACCGGGGTCGCCGCCCCCGCCGACGGCCTGCTGCGTATCCCGGTCGCCGCCGGAGCGGCCCGCCTCACCGTCCCCGTCCGCCACTGGTCGGCCGCCGGCTGGCACCGCTTCGGCCCGGCGCTGCTGGCACCGGTACTCGGGCTCGACGACGACCCCGGTACGGCGGCCGGCTCGCCCGTCGACGCGGTGACCATCGCCGCCCTGCTCACCCGGGCGGCCGGCTCGCCCGCCGCCGCGCACATCGCGGACCTGACCGGCCGGGTCGCGGACTCCGCCCGCCGCACCGCCGAATTCGTCGCCCACCGCCGCCGCCATCCCCGGCCGGCCCCGGGCAGCGACCCGTTCCCGTTCCTGGAGGGCGAGCAGGCCCTGCTCCTCGGGCATCCGCTGCACCCCACGCCCAAGAGCCGCGACGGCATCGGCGGCGCCGAGGCCGCCGCCTACTCCCCGGAGCTGCGCGGCTCCTTCCGGCTGCACTGGTTCGCCGCCGACCGCGCCCTGGTCGCCGCCGACTCCGCCCTGGCCGCCGACGCCGCAGAGATCACCGAGCGGCTGCTCGGCGGCGCCGCACCGCTGCCCCCCGACACCGTCGCACTGCCGCTGCACCCCTGGCAGGCCCGGGAACTGGCGCTGCGCCCCGCCGTCCGGGCGCTGCTGGAGAGCGGCCGACTGTTGGACCTCGGCCCGCACGGTGACCCCTGGCACCCCACCTCCTCGGTCCGCACGGTCTGCCGGCCGGACGTCCCCTACATGCTCAAACTCTCGCTCGGACTGCGCATCACCAACTCCTGCCGGGAGAACCTGCGCAAGGAACTGCACCGTGGCGTGGAGGTCCACCGGCTGCTGGAGAGCGGCCTGGCCGCCGAGTGGCACGCCCACCACCCGGGCTTCGACATCGTCCGGGACCCGGCCTGGCTGGGCGTCGACCTGCCCGACCAGCAGACCGGCACCCCCAGCGGTCTGGACACCGTCCTGCGGCAGCAGCCCTTCGGCCCGGCCGACCGGGCGGTGTGCGTCGCGGGGCTGGTCGCGGAGCGCCCGCTGCCGGACGCGGCGGCGCCCGACCGCGCGGCCGTCCCCTCCCACCTCGCGGACCTGCTGCTCACCCTCGCCCGGCGCGCCGGCCGCCCACTGCCCACCGTCGCCACCGAGTGGTTCCTGCGCTACCTGGACGCGGTGGTGCTGCCGGTCCTCTGGCTCGACGGGCAGGCCGGGGTGGCCCTGGAGGCCCACCAGCAGAACAGCCTCGTCCTGCTGGACCGCCATGGCTGGCCCATCGGCGGCCGCTACCGGGACAACCAGGGGTACTACTACCGCGAATCGGCCGCCGCCGCCCTCGCCGCCCGGCTGCCCGGGATCGGCGCCGACAGCGACACCTTCGTCCCCGACCGGATCGCGGACGAGCGCTTCGCCTACTACCTGGGCATCAACCACCTGCTCGGCCTGATCGGTGCGTTCGGCTCGCAACGGCTGGCCGACGAGCGGCTGCTGCTCGCCGCGCTGCGCCGCTTCCTGGCGGGCGACCCCGCCCAGGCCACCGGCTCCACGCTGCCCGCCCTGCTGCTGGACTCCCCGACGCTGCGCTGCAAGGCCAATCTGCTCACCCGGCTGGGCGGCCTGGACGAGCTGGTCGGCCCGGTCGAGACCCAGTCGGTCTACGTCACCATCCCCAATCCGCTCGCCGTCCCCAGCCCGCTCCCCGCCGCTTCCAATCCGCCGGCCACCCCGAACGGCTCGGCATGACCGCCCTGCCCGGCCCACCCGGCCCACCCGGCCCGTCCGCCCTGCCTGGCCCGTCCGCCCTGCCCGGCCCGTCCGCCCTGCCTGGCCCGTCCGCCCTGCCCGGCTCGTCCGCCCTGCCTGGCCCGTCTGGCCCGTCCGCCCGGTCTGGCCCGCCTGGCTCGTCCGCCCGGTCTGGCCCGTCCGGCTCGTCCACCCTGCCTGGCCCGCCCGGCCCGCCCGGCCCGCCCGGCCTGTCTGCCCTGTCTGCTCCGCCTGGCCCGTCCGGCTCGTCCACCCTGCCTGGCCCGTCTGGCCCGCCCGCCCCGCCTGGCCCGCCCGCCCCGCCTGGCCCACCTAGCCCGTCTGGCTCGTCCGCCCTGCCTGGCCCGTCCGGCCCACCTGGCCTGTCCGCCCCGTCCGGCCCGTCTGGCTCGTCCGCCTCGCCCTGCCCGTCTGGCTCGTCCGCCCTGCCTGGCCCGTCTGGCCCGTCCGCCTCGCCTGGCCCGCCTGGCCCGCCTGGCCCGTCTGGCCCGTCCGCCCCATCTGCTGCGCCCGCCCTGCCCGCCTCGCCTGGCCCGTCCGCCCCGCCTGGCCCGCCTGGCCCGTCCGTCCCGCCTGGCCCGCCTGGCTCGTCCGCCCTGCCTGGCCTGCCCGGCCTGTCCGCCCTGCCTGGCCCGCCCGCCTCGCCTGGCCCGTCTGGCCCGTCTGAGCCGCCTGGCCCACCTGGCCCGTCTGGCCCGTCCGCCCCGTCTGAGCCGCCTAGCCCGTCTGGCCCGCCCGCCTCGCCCGGCCCATCCGCCTCGCCTGGCTCGTCCGCCCTGCCCGGCCCATCCGCCCCGCCCGGCCCGGCCGCCCGGCCCCGGTCCGCGCCGCCGGGTCGGGAGGGCGGTGCCGCCGACCGGTCGGACGACGGCTGCGACTGGGGCGAACTGACCACCGCCGTCGGCCGGTTCCGGCTCCGCCCGGTCCGTCTCCCGGCGGATCTGGCCCTGGTCACAGCCTGGATGAACGACCCGGCGGTGGCCGAATTCTGGCGTCTCGACGGCCCACCGGAGACCACCGAGCGGCATCTGCGCGCCCAGCTCGCCGGAGACGGACACAGCGTCCCCTGCGTCGGCCTCCTCGACGGGCGGCCCATGAGCTACTGGGAGGTCTACCGCGCCGATCTCGATCCGCTCGCCCTGCACTACCCCGCTCGCCCGCATGACACCGGTATCCATCTGCTGCTCGGTCCGGCGGACACCCGTGGCCGGGGGATCGGCAGTACCCTGCTGGACGCCCTCGCTGCCCGCATCCTCCAATCCCGGCCGCACTGCACCCGGGTCGTCGCCGAGCCCGACGTCCGCAACGCCCCCTCCGTCGCGGCGTTCCGCAGAGCCGGCTTCCACTGCGCCGCCGAACTCGACCTGCCCGACAAGCGCGCCGCCCTGATGATCCGCGACCGCGCCCTCCCCACCGCCGGCTGACCCGCGCCGGCCGCGCCGCCCAGCACCGCGCCACCAGCGCCGCCCAGCACCGCAGCACCCGTGCCACCCAGCACCACCCAGCACCCGTGCCATCCGCGCACCCCGCTCCCGCACCGGACCGCCGACCGTCCCCTCGGCCGGCGGCCCGGTCAGGGAGCTCGGGCCTCCCTGTCCCCAGCCGCACCCCGGCCTCGTACCCCTGGAGCCCACCCGTGCAGAAGTCCCCTGCCTCCGACACTCCACTGCACCTCCCCGCGCAGCTCACCCCCGACCTGTGGCGGCAGGCGTGCCGCCGGATGCTGGCCAAGATGCTGGCCGAATTCGCCTACGAGGAACTGCTCACCCCGCAGGCCGACACCTCCACCCCCGCCCGAACCCCCGACACCGCCACCCAGACCCCCGCCACCCAGACCCCCGGCACCCAGACCCCCGGCACCGCGCTGCCCTACCGCCTTCCGCTCTCCGACGGCGTCGAATACCGCTTCCTGGCCCGGCGCGGCGCGTACGGCAGCTGGCTGATCGACCCCGCCGACATCACCGCCGCCGCCAACCCCGGCGCCGACCCGCTGCGGCTGCTCCAGCAGGCCCGCCACCAGCTCGGCCTCTCCGGCGACACCACCGGCCATCTCGTCCGTGAACTCACCGCCACCCTGCTCGCCGACGCCCACCACGCCCGCACCGCCCTGACCGCCGCCGAACTCGCCGACCTCGACTACGCCGACCTGGAGGGCCGGCAGACCGGCCACCCCTGGATCGTCCCCAGCAAGGGCCGCCTCGGCTTCTCCGCCACCGACACCGCCCGCTGGGCCCCCGAGGCCCGCACCCCGCACCGGCTGCCTTGGATCGCCGTCCACCGCCGCCTCGCCCAGTACCGAGGCACCGCAGGGCTGGACACCCCCGATCTGCTCTACGCCGCCGAACTCGACCCCGGCACCCGCCACGCCTTCCACCAGGCGCTGCTGGACCGCGGCGCCGACCCCGGCGACCACCTGCTGCTCCCCGTCCACCCCTGGCAGTGGGACGAGACCGTCGTCCCCCTCTTCGCACCCTCGATCGCCGCCGGTGACATCATCCCGCTCCCCACTGACAACGACCTCAGACTGCCCCAGCAATCGATCCGCACCTTCCTCAACACCAGCCGCCCCGACCGGCTCACCGTCAAGCTGCCGCTCGCCATCCTCAACACCCTGGTCTGGCGCGGACTGCCCACCGAGCGCACCCTCGCCGCCCCCGCCGTCACCGCCTGGGTGCACTCGCTGCGCGACCAGGACCCGTTCCTGCGCGACGAGTGCCGGGTGGTGCTGCTGGGCGAGGTGGCCTCCGTCGCCGTCGAGCATCCGCTGTACGGCCGGCTCCCGGAGGCGCCGTACCAGTACAAGGAGCTCCTCGGTGCCATCTGGCGCGAGCCACTGAGCCGCTACCTGGCGCCCGGCGAGCGGGCCCGCACCCTGGCCGCGCTGCTGCAGACCGGCTCCGACGGCCGCCCGCTCACCGCCGAACTGGTCGCCCGCTCCGGGCTGCCCGCCCGCGACTGGCTGCGCCGGCTGTTCGCCGCGATGCTGCCGCCGCTGCTGCGCTTCCTGTACCGCTACGGCATGGTCTTCTCGCCGCACGGCGAGAACGCGATCGTGGTCTTCGACGACCGGGACGTTCCGGTGCGCCTGGCCGTGAAGGACTTCGTGGACGATGTCAACGTCAGCGCCGAGCCGCTGCCGGAACTGGCCTTGATGCCCGCCGAGGTCTCCGCCGTGCTGCTGCGCGAGCGGCCCGACTTCCTCTGCCAGTTCATCCATTCGGGGCTCTTCGTCGGCGTCTACCGCTATCTGGCGCCGCTGGTGGAGCAGCACCTCGGCGTGGGGGAGGACGAGTTCTGGGGGCTGGTCCGCGAGGAGATCACCGCCCACCAGCGGCGGTTCCCGGAGCTGGCCGACCGCTTCGCCCTCTTCGACCTGCTCACCCCGCGCATCGAGCGGCTCTGCCTGAACCGCAACCGCCTGCTGCGGGACGGCTACCGCGACGCGCCGCGCCGCCCGCACGCGGCGGTGCACGGCACCGTGCCCAACCCGCTGCACCGTGGCCCGCTGCCCCGCCCGACCCCGGTGCCGCCCGCCAGGTCCGGCGGAAGCCGCTCCGCTGTCAGTGGCGCGCCGTAGGCTTGGCGGGCCATGACGAACGACTCCCCACCCCCGACAGCGGGGCCCGAGGCCGAGGGCGCTCCGGCCGCCCCCGCCGTGCCGGATGCCGACCGCGCCCGTATCCGGGAACTGCTCCATGCCGCCGTCACCGCCGTCGGCGGCGTCGAGCGCCCCGGCCAGGTCCAGATGGCCGAGGCCGTCGCCGACGCGGTGGCCGGCGGCGAGCATCTGCTGGTCCAGGCCGGTACCGGCACCGGCAAGTCCCTCGCCTACCTGGTACCGGCCCTGGCCCACGGCGACCGGGTGGTGGTGGCCACGGCCACCCTCGCCCTGCAGCGCCAGCTGGTCGAGCGCGACCTGCCGCGCACCGTGGAGGCGCTGCACCCGGTGCTGCGGCGCAGACCGCTCTTCGCGATGCTCAAGGGCCGCTCCAACTACCTCTGCCTGCACCGCGCCCACGAGGGCACGCCCAGCGACGAGGGCGAGGGCCTGTTCGACCCGGCGGAGGCGCTGGGCGGGCCCAGCAGCAAGCTGGGCAAGGACATTCTGCGGCTGCGCGACTGGGCGGACGAGACCGAGACCGGCGACCGGGACGACCTCTCGCCCGGCGTCTCGGACAAGGCGTGGTCCCAGCTGTCGGTCACCTCCCGGGAGTGCCTGGGCGCCAGCCGCTGCGCGTACGGCCCGGAGTGCTTCGCGGAGCAGGCCCGCGAGCGTGCCAAGCTGGCCGATGTGGTGGTCACCAACCACGCGCTGCTGGCCATCGACTCCATCGAGGGCGCCCCGGTGCTGCCGGAGCACGAGCTGCTGATCGTGGACGAGGCCCATGAGCTGGTCTCCCGGGTCACCGGTGTGGCCACCGCCGAGCTGACCGCGACGGCGGTCAACCGCACGGTGAAGCGGGCCGCCCGGCTGGCCAACGAGAAGGCGGTGGACGCCCTCCAGGCCGCTGCGGAGAACTACTACGGCCTGATGGAGATCGCCCAGCCCGGCCGGCTGGAGGAGCTGCCGGAGAACATCGCCTATGCGGTGGCCGCGATCCGGGAGGCGTCCCGGGCCGTGATCACCTCGCTGGGCGAGGTGCGCGACAAGGGCCTCTCCGACGAGGACGCGGTGCGCAAGCAGGCGATGGCCATGGCCGAGAGCCTGCACGACACCACCGACCGGCTGCTGGAGGAGTCGCCGTACGACGTGGTGTGGATCGACCGCAACGACCGCTTCGGCATGGGCGCGGCCTCGCTGCGGGTCGCTCCGCTCACCGTCTCCGGGCTGCTGCGGGAGAAGCTCTACGCCGAGCGGTCGGTGGTGCTGACCTCGGCCACCCTCAAGCTGGGTGGCGACTTCGGCGGGGTGGCGGCCTCGGTCGGCCTGCCGCCCGAGGGCCGGCTGCCGGACCAGCGCACTGCGGACGAGCCGGAGCGTGACCGGGGCGAGGGCGCTCCGCCGGCCTGGCGCGGGCTGGATGTGGGTTCGCCGTTCTCCTATCCCAAGCAGGGCATCCTCTATGTCGCCCGGCAGCTGCCGCCGCCGGGTCGGGAGCCGGACCGGCCGCAGATGCTGGACGAGCTGGCCGAGCTGATCGACGCCGCCGGTGGCCGCACCCTGGGCCTGTTCTCCTCGATGCGGGCCGCCCAAACGGCCGCGGAGGCGCTGCGGGAGCGGTTGGACAACACCATCCTGCTCCAGGGCGAGGACACCCTGGGCGAGCTGATCAGGGCCTTCGCGTCGGACGCCGAGACCTGCCTCTTCGGCACCCTCTCGCTCTGGCAGGGGGTGGATGTGCCCGGGTCGGCCTGCCAGCTGGTGGTGATGGACCGCATCCCCTTCCCGCGCCCGGACGACCCGCTGATGAGCGCCCGGCAGAAGGCGGTCGAGGAGGGTGGCGGAAACGGCTTCATGGCGGTCGCGGCGACCCATGCGGCACTGCTGATGGCGCAGGGCGCCGGCCGGCTGGTCAGGGCGGCGGAGGACCGGGGAGTGGTCGCGGTCCTCGATCCCCGGCTGGCGACGGCCCGGTACGGCGGATTCTTCCGTTCCTCCATGCCGGATTTCTGGTACACCACCGACCGGAATCAGGTGCGGCGTTCGCTGGCGGCCATCAATGCGTCGGCGCCCGAGCCCAAGCCGGTGGCCAAGCGCAAATAGCCGCCGGAATTCGCCAGACGTGGCTGTGGGGCCCCCCCCGGGGGGGCGGGGCCCCCCCCCCCGGGGGGGGGGTGCGGGGGCCGGCCCGGGCCGATGCCGCGCCACAAAGCGAGCACCCTGG
>NZ_JBIVRB010000013.1:88881-166589 GCF_044755465.1 Streptomyces sp. NPDC092296
GGCGGCGCCGCCCGCCCCCCCGCGGGGGCCCACCCCAAACGCGCCGCGGCATGCCCCCCGCGGGGGGGGGGGCCCCGCCCGGGGGGGCGGGGCCCCACAGCCACGTCTTCGGGTATCCGTGACCGGCCCGGGTCAGATGCGGCGCAACACTGCGACGACCTTGCCGAGGATGGTCGCATTGTCGCCGGGGATCGGCGGGTAGGCGCTGTTGTGCGGCATCAGCCAGATGTGGCCGTCCTCCCGCTTCAGCCGCTTCACCGTGGCCTCGCCGTCGATCATCGCGGCCACGATGTCGCCGTTCTCCGCGACCGGCTGGCGGCGGACGGTGACCCAGTCGCCGTCGCAGATGGCCGCCTCGATCATCGAGTCACCGCTGACCTTGAGCGCGAACAGCTCGCCGTCGCCCACCAGCTGACGCGGCAGCGGGAAGACGTCCTCCACCGACTGCTCGGCCAGGATGGGACCGCCCGCCGCGATCCGGCCCACCAGCGGCACATACGAGGTGGACGGCCGGCCCGCGTTGTCGGCGGTGTTCGGCCGGGCGACCTCGACGCCGCGCACCTCGTAGGCGCGTGGGCGGTGCGGGTCGCGGCGCAGGAATCCCTTGCGCTCCAGGGCCATCAGCTGGTGGGCGACGGAAGAGGTGCTGGACAGGCCGACGGCCTGCCCGATCTCCCGCATGCTCGGCGGATATCCGCGCCGCTGCACGGAATCCCGGATCACCTCGATAACCCGGCGCTGGCGATCGGTGAGCCCCGTTTCGTCCGTGCGGATTCCGGGCGGCCGGCCGGGCAGCGAGCGCGTCGGAGTGTCGAGGCCGCCGTGCGGCACCGAGTCCTGAGTCGCCGCATGCTCGACCGGCTGGTCTGGAACGAGACCCTGACCGGCGATCCGATGGTCTTCCTGGCTGTGGTCCAGGGATTTCTGGGAACGTTCCTGCACCGGGACGGTGCTGCTTTCTGCGGTGGTCACGGCGGCCCCTCTCGACGGACGTTCTCGCTAATAGGCCAACGGTAGTTCCTATCGAAAGGTTGCGCCAAACACACGTTCGAGTGAATTTCCCGCGAGTCGCCTGACATGATCAAGGTCTAGGGTGTATTGCCGAGCAAGTGTTCGACTGCGAGTAGTCTAGTCCGGATGCCTCCGCATGGCAGCCCATCCCGCTCGGAGAGGCTCCGGCGGGGCCGTCCGAGTGACCCCGGCGACCCGTCCCGGGGGCCTCGTGGAACCCCCGCCTCCGGCTTTCGGCGCTGACCAGCACCGATTGCGAGCGGTGAGCCGAGGGCTACGGAACACGCCGCCGGCAGCTTGCGCCAGACCCCACATCTTGTGGCTAGAGTGATGCCCGAAGCCCACAGGTTGTGGTCCCCCGTGGTTCAGGCCGGATGGGCGTCGCCTACACTTGTCGCTGCTCCGGGTGCCGTTCCACGGCCGCCCGGGGATCTCGCGACGCCGCTGACGGAGGAGGGAGCCTTCCATGCACTGCCCCTTCTGCAGGCACTCCGACAGCCGTGTGGTCGACAGCCGCACCACCGACGACGGCACCGCCATCCGGCGCCGCCGCCAGTGTCCCGACTGCAACCGCCGCTTCACCACGGTGGAGACCGCCACCCTGGTGGTCATCAAGCGCAGCGGGGTCACCGAGCCCTTCAGCCGCGACAAGGTCATCACCGGTGTGCGCAAGGCATGCCAGGGACGCCCGGTGACCGAGGACGCCCTCGCGCTCCTCGGGCAGCGGGTCGAGGAGTGCCTGCGCTCCAGCGGCAGCGCCGAGCTGTCCACCCATGACGTCGGCCTGGCCATACTCGGTCCGCTGAAGGAGCTCGACGTCGTCGCCTACCTGAGGTTCGCCTCGGTGTACCGGGCGTACGACTCCCTCGAGGACTTCGAGGCCGCCATCGGCGAACTGCGTGCCGAGCGGCCTCCCGCGGCGGGGGAGGGTGCTCCCGTACCCGCTCCTGCCCCCGCGCCCTGACAGCGGGGCGTTCCGGCCCCGCGCGGGCCCACCTTGATGCGAGACGAAGTGTCCCGGGAAGTCACGGGGCACTCAGGGCGTTTGCCCAGGAGGAGGACGAAGTGACAGAGACGACGAGCGGCTCGGCACGCGGCTCGCGCTCGAAGAGCGGCGGCAAGAGCGGCGCCAGGGCCGACAAGGGCCTGCGGATCGAGCGCATCCACACGACCCCGGGGGTCCACCCGTACGACGAGGTGACCTGGGAGCGGCGTGACGTCGTCATGACCAACTGGCGGGACGGCTCGATCAACTTCGAGCAGCATGGCGTCGAGTTCCCCGACACCTGGTCCGTCAACGCGGTCAACATCGTCACCAGCAAGTACTTCCGCGGCGCGGTGGGCACCCCGCAGCGCGAGTGGAGCCTGAAGCAGATCATCGACCGGGTGGTGAAGAGCTACCGCGCCGGCGGTGAGGACAACGGCTACTTCGCCTCGCCCGCCGACGCTGAGATCTTCGAGCACGAGCTGACCTACGCCCTCCTCCACCAGGTGTTCAGCTTCAACTCGCCGGTCTGGTTCAACGTCGGCACCGCCCAGCCGCAGCAGGTCAGCGCCTGCTTCATCCTGTCCGTCGACGACTCCATGGAGTCGATCCTCGACTGGTACAAGGAAGAGGGCATGATCTTCAAGGGCGGCTCCGGCGCCGGCCTGAACCTCTCCCGCATCCGCTCCAGCAAGGAGCTGCTCACCTCCGGCGGCAACGCCTCCGGCCCGGTCTCCTTCATGCGTGGCGCCGACGCCTCGGCCGGCACCATCAAGTCGGGTGGCGCCACCCGCCGCGCCGCCAAGATGGTCGTGCTGGACGTCGACCACCCGGACGTCGAGGCCTTCATCGAGACCAAGGTGAAGGAGGAGGAGAAGATCCGCGCGCTGCGCGACGCGGGCTTCGACATGGACCTCGGCGGTGACGACATCACCTCGGTCCAGTACCAGAACGCCAACAACTCGGTGCGCGTCTCCGACGAGTTCATGACCGCGGTGGAGCAGGGCGGCGAGTTCGGCCTGCGCGCCCGCCTGACCGGCGAGGTCATCGAGACCGTCGAGGCCAAGAAGCTCTTCCGCAAGATGGCCGAGGCCGCCTGGGCCTGCGCCGACCCCGGCATCCAGTACGACTCCACCATCAACCACTGGCACACCTGCCCGGAGTCCGGCCGCATCAACGCGTCCAACCCGTGCAGCGAGTACATGCACCTGGACAACTCCTCGTGCAACCTCGCCTCGCTCAACCTGATGAAGTTCCTGCGCGCCGACGACACCTTCGACGCGGTGACCTTCGCCAAGGTCGTCGAGCTGGTCATCACCGCGATGGACATCTCCATCTGCTTCGCGGACTTCCCCACCCAGAAGATCGGCGAGACCACCCGCGCCTTCCGCCAGCTGGGCATCGGCTACGCCAACCTCGGCGCCCTGCTGATGGCCACCGGTCACGCGTACGACTCCGACGGCGGCCGCGCGCTGGCCGGCTCCATCACCTCGCTGATGACCGGCACCGCCTACCGCCGCTCCGCCGAGCTGGCCGGCATCGTCGGGCCGTACGAGGGCTACGCCCGCAACGCCGAGGCGCACCAGCGGGTGATGCGCCAGCACGCCGAGGCCAACGCCGCCGCCGTGCGCAGCGACGACCTGGACGCCCCCGTCTGGGCCGCCGCCACCGAGGCGTGGCAGGACGTGCAGCGGATCGGTGCCGAGCACGGCTTCCGCAACGCCCAGGCGTCGGTGCTCGCCCCGACCGGCACCATCGGCCTGATGATGGACTGCGACACCACCGGCGTCGAGCCCGACCTGGCGCTGGTCAAGTTCAAGAAGCTGGTCGGCGGCGGCTCGATGCAGATCGTGAACAACACGGTCCCGCGCGCGCTGCGGCGGCTCGGCTACCACCAGGAGCAGATCGAGGCGGTCGTCGCCCACATCGCCGAGCACGGCAATGTGCTGGACGCGCCCGGCCTCAAGGCGGAGCACTACGAGGTCTTCGACTGCGCCATGGGCGAGCGGGCCATCTCCCCGATGGGCCACGTCCGGATGATGTCCGCGATCCAGCCCTGGATCTCCGGCGCCATCAGCAAGACGGTGAACATGCCGTCGACCGCCACCGTCGAAGAGGTCGAGGAGATCTACTTCGAGGCGTGGAAGATGGGCGTCAAGGCGCTCGCCATCTACCGCGAGAACAGCAAGGTCGGCCAGCCGCTCTCGGCCAAGAAGAAGGACGACAAGGGCGAGGCCGCCCCGGTGGAGAAGGTGGTCGAATACCGCCCGGTCCGCAAGCGCCTCCCCAAGGGCCGCCCGGGGATCACCACCTCCTTCACAGTGGGCGGCGCCGAGGGCTACATGACGGCCAACTCCTACCCGGACGACGGCCTGGGCGAGGTCTTCCTCAAGATGTCCAAGCAGGGCTCGACCCTGGCGGGCATGATGGACGCCTTCTCCATCGCCGTCTCGGTCGGCATGCAGTACGGCGTGCCGCTGGAGACCTACGTCTC
This sequence comes from Streptomyces sp. NPDC092296, assembly GCF_044755465.1. Lineage (NCBI taxonomy): Bacteria > Bacillati > Actinomycetota > Actinomycetes > Kitasatosporales > Streptomycetaceae > Streptomyces > Streptomyces sp. NPDC092296. The sequence goes on from NZ_JBIVRB010000013.1 coordinate 93,372, forward strand.
GAAGTTCACCAACATGCGCTTCGAGCCGGCCGGTCTGACCGACGACCCGGACGTGCGGATGGCGCAGTCGATCGTCGACTACATCTTCCGCCGCCTGGCGCTGGACTTCCTGCCCTTCGAGACCCGCTCCGCGCTCGGCATCCACTCCGCCGACGAGCGTCAGCGGCACCTGGAGACCGGCTCGTACGAGCCGTCCGACGACGAGGACCTGGACGTCGAGGGCCTGGCCCAGTCCGCCCCCCGCGCCCAGGCCCAGCCCGCCGCCGCTCCGCAGGCCGCCGCCCAGCCGGTGCCGGTGCAGATCCACTCCTCCACCGAGCTGGTCGAGGCCCAGCAGGGCCTCAACGCCGACGCCCCGCTCTGCTTCTCCTGCGGCACCAAGATGCGCCGCGCGGGCAGCTGCTACCTCTGCGAGGGCTGCGGCTCCACCAGCGGCTGCAGCTGAGGCCAGGAATGCGGAGCAGGTCCGCCGGAATCCGAGTCGCGACTCGGCATGTGAGCTGAATTCCGGCAGGCCCTGAATGCAAGGCGCTGCCCCGGTCCTCCCTTGGGAGGACCGGGGCAGCGCTGTGGGCGGCGGGCGCGGGCTCAGCGGGCGCGGGCCAGGAAGAGGTCGGTGACGCGGTCCACGGTGATGCCGCCGCCGTGGGCTTCCAGGGTGCGGGCGACCTCGGTGAGGACCTGCTCGCGGCGGTGGTCCGGCAGGATGCGGTACGCGGAGACCGACAGCAGGTGGTCGCGGTAAGCGTCGGCGGAGTAGCGGTGCTCCTGCCGGAAGCGGATCGACCGCAGATCGGTGAAGCGGCCGTCGCGGCGGCACTCGGGCTCCGGCCGGCCTGCCTGCTCGGTCCAGGCGGCCGACTCGTCGTCGTAGGCCGCGAGCGGGTCGCTGTGCGGTGTGTGGACCATCCCGTAGCGGGTGTCGACCTCGGCCAGCGCGGAGTGCAGGGCGGTGTCGTGGACGCCGTAGACGTGCCAGGCCAGCGCCATCGCCCCGCCGGGCGCCAGCGCCCCGTACGCCAGGTCCCAGCGCCGCGCCTGGTCCACCCAGTGCCAGGACGAAGCCGCGATGAGCAGCCCGTAGCGCCGCCCGCCCGGCTGCCACTCCTCGAAGCCGCCGACGTCGATCCGGACGTCGGCGTACGCGGCGGTGTTGCGGCGCAGCACCGCAGCCATCTGCGGGTCGGGTTCGACGCACACCAGCGGGACGCCACGGGCGGCAAAGGCCACGGTCGCCTTGCCGGTACCGGCCCCCACCTCGACGGCCGGCCGGTCACCGAGCGCCGCATAGCCGAGCACCTCGGAGACCAGGTCGTCCGGGTATCCCGGTCGGGCGGCGTCATAGACCTCCGCCACCTCGCCGAAGACCCTGCCGCGCTCCACGTCGTCCCGCTGCTCGGTCGTCATGCCCCGCCCTTCGCTCCGGTGGTCGCCGTGTGGTCACCCTACTGACGGCGCACCGCACCGTCCGATGGGTTTTCAGGTCGGCCGGTGCCAGCTCAATGACGCTCCGTCAGAAGTGGCGGGCGGAGCGGCGTTGCTCGGTGTTGCTCGGCGTTGAGCACCGCATGCTGCTCGCTGTGTGCGACAGCGGACCGGGGGCGGCGGGAGACCTCCCGCCGCCCCCGGTCCGGGCCGATCAGAGTCCGGCGCCCGGCACGGGTGCCGAGGGCAGGCTCGACGGCTTGGCCTTGATCACGAAGATGGCGGTCAGCAGCGCGAGGAACGCCAGCGCCACCGCGACCAGGAAGGCATGCGAGATGCCGTAGGCCAGCACCTCGTCGCCCCAGCTGCCGGGCAGCTGCTGCGTCTTGCCGAACTCGGCCTTCTGCGCGGGCGTCGCGGACGCGGTGAACGACGGCAGCTGCCGGGTGAACTCGTCCTTGGCCGCGGTGCCGAACACCGTGGTCAGGATGGACAGGCCGAGCGCGCCGCCGACCTGCTGGGTGGCGTTGAGCAGGCCGGACGCCGCGCCGGTCTCCCTGGCGGAGACCCCGGAGACCGCGAGCAGCATCAGCGGTACGAAGATGCAGCCCATCCCCAGGCCGAAGATCACGGTGGGGCCGAGCACCCCCTCCGGGTAGCCGCTGTGTGCGGTGGTACGCGTCAGCCACAGCAGGCCGATGGTGACCAGCAGCGCGCCGGTTGCCATGAAGGGCTTGGGGCCCGTCCTGGCCTGGAACCGGGACGATATCTGGGCCGTCGTGATGATCGCGGCACTGATCGGCAGGAATGCCACACCTGCCTTCAGCGGGCTGTAGCCCAGCGTCCGCTGCACGAAGAGCGTGACGTAGAAGAAGATCCCGAACATCGCCGCCGCGAGGCAGAGCATCATCACATAGCTGCCACTGCGGTTGCGGTTCGCGAACATGTGCAGCGGGGTGATCGGTTCCTGGGTGCGCCGCTCGACGACGATGAAGGTGACCAGCAGCACCGCCGCTGCGGCGAAGGCGACCAGCGTCAAGCTGTCGCTCCAGCCGTCCGAGGCGGCCCGGATGAAGGCGTAGACCAGCGAGACCAGGCCCAGTGTGGAGGCCAGCGCACCGGCGATGTCGAAGCGGCCGGGGTGGCGCTCGGACTCGTTGATGTACCGGGGGGCCGCCACCGCGATCACGATCGCGATCGGCACGTTCACAAAGAGCACCCAGCGCCAGTTGAGGTACTCGGTGAGCAGGCCGCCCGCCAGCAGGCCGATGGCCGCGCCGGAACCGGCGACCGCGGAGAAGACCCCGAAGGCGCGGTTGCGCTCCGGGCCCTCCTTGAAGTTGGTGGCGATCAGCGCGAACGCGGTGGGCGAGCAGATCGCCCCGCCTATGCCCTGGAGTGCGCGGGCGCCCAGCAGCATGCCGGAGTTCTGCGCGAAGCCGCCCAGCAGCGAGGCCAGGCTGAACAGCAGGACGCCGGTGATGAAGACCCGTCGGCGCCCGAGTATGTCGCCGGCCCGGCCGCCGAGCAGCAGCAGGCCGCCGAAGGTGAGGGTGTAGGCGTTGATCACCCAGGCGAGGTCGGTGGTGGAGAAGTGGAGCGAGTCCTGGATGTGCGGCAGTGCGATGTTCACGATCGTTGCGTCGAGCACCACCATCAACTGGGCGGCGGCGATGACCGTGAGCGCTATCCCCGGGCGCTGTCCTTTGCTCGCCTTGGGCGGGGAGTGGGTGATGAGAGTGTCCGAGACAGCCACAATATGCCCCCTGTTGGCTCTTGCTGCGTGGCTTGGGTGGCGTGGCCTCGGCTGCGTCGGCCGACTGTGCCCCGCCGTGAGAGAACGGTAGCGTTCACTGGGATTCACCCTAACGGGGGATAATTAGTGAACGCAAACGTTCCTTGGGATCGTGACGGATTGTTACGGAGAACCTGGCGGATGACCTCCTTGCCCGATCGCTCACAGTCGCCCCCGCCCCACACTGCCCCGCATCAGACCGCTTCGGCCGCCCCGGCCGCCCCGGCGCGACGCCGGGGCAAGGCGCTGGAGCGCGCGATCTTCGAGGCGACTCTTGACCAGTTGACCTCCGGTGGTTTCGCGCGGCTGACCATGGAGGGGGTGGCCGGTGCCGCGCAGACCGGGAAGGCAGCGTTGTACCGGCGCTGGGCATCGAAGCAGGAACTGGTGCTCGACGCCCTGGCATCCAGCCTGCCACCCGCCACTGACATTCCCGATCTGGGCTCGGCCCGCGCGGAGCTGCGCAAGCTGGCCGAGCGCATGTGCACGTCCGTCCAGTCACCGGCGGGCGCCGCGATGCGCGTCCTGATGGGCGAGCTCGACCACGACCGGGCCCGGGTCTTCGCCTCCTTCGTCCAGGACCGGGTCGTGGAGCCCGCCAAGCGGGAGATGCTGGAGATCCTGCGCCGAGGCGTGGCCCGGGGCGACGTCCGTCCCGACGCGGCCGATCCGCTGATCGCGGACGTGGTCCCGGCCCTGCTGCTGTACCGGTCCAAGGTGTGCGGCGGGGAACTTCCCGAGGGGTTCGCCGAGCGGCTGGTGGACCAGGTGCTGCTGCCGATGGTCGCACCGCGTCCCGGCCCCCCGACCCCCGGCGGCGGCGCGTCGGCGTAGCCTGGGGCCGTGCCGTACGAACCCCCCACTCACAGCGTGGAGCGCTCGCTCCGCCGGGCCGGCGCGGCCGTGGTCGCCGGTGTCGACGAGGTGGGCCGGGGCGCCTGGGCCGGCCCGGTCACGGTGTGCGCGGCCGTCACCGGCTTGCGGCGCCCGCCCGAGGGTCTGACCGACTCCAAGCTGCTGACCCCGCTCCGCCGCACCGCGCTGCGCGCCGTGCTGGCCGACTGGGTCACCGCCCATGCGCTCGGCCACGCCTCCGCCGAGGAGTGCGACCAACTGGGCATGACGGCGGCGCTGCGACTGGCGGCGGTGCGGGCCCTGGAGGGCCTGCCGGTGCGGCCCGACGCGGTGATCCTGGACGGCAAGCACGACTACCTCGGCGGCCCGTGGCGGGTGCGTACGGTCATCAAGGGCGATCAGAGCTGCGTCTCGGTGGCGGCGGCCTCGGTGCTCGCCAAGGTGTACCGGGACGGGCTGATGGCGGAGCTGGGGGCCGAGCATCCCCCGTACGCCTTCCAGGACAACGCGGGCTATCCCTCGCCGGTGCACCGGGCGGCGCTGGCCGAGTTCGGCCCCAGTCCGCTCCATCGGCTCTCCTGGGCCTACCTGGACGACCTGCCCGCCTGGCGCCATCTGAAGAAGGTCCGCACACCGGCGCCGGACGCGGGACAGCAACTGGCGCTGGGTTTCTGACGGTACGTCAAGCTGCTGGCCCGGACGGTGGTCCGGCCCGAGCGGCGCCGTACCACCGGGCTGCGGGGCGCCAATGGGTGGGGCCGGTGCTGCGCTTCGCACCTACGTTTGATAGACATCGCGGTATGCCTGTCTTCCCCGAGGAGCCGGAGATTCACGAGAGCATCCCGGGCCCCGGCGTTCCCTTCCCCCGCAAGTCGGACGCAGTAGCCCCCCGTACGCCCGCAGCGCCTGGCGCAGCAGAGGCGTCCCCTGCCAACTCGGCGCCGGCCCCCCTGCCGGCCCCCCGTCCCGGCCCGCCCCGCCCCGCGCCTCCGCGCGGCGACCGGACAGGCCCGCGAACCGCCCGCATCCCCAAGCCGGGCCCGGCGCCCCGCCGTACCGCCGCGACCGCGCCGGAGGTCCGGCTGGTGCCGGCCACCGCGCCGACCGCTCTGGATCACGCCGACGAGGCGGTGGACGGCCTGCTGGAGTCCGGCCGCGCGCCGAGCGACGTGCTGGTGCTCACCAGTGGTGACGCCCACCCGTGGCAGCGCCACGAGTCCTCGTTCGGCGAGGAGCACTACTGGGCGCAGCTGGAGGAGGGCGGGGACGTCTTCTACGCCGACGCCCTGGCCACCCGTGCGGCCGCCGCCCGCGAGGTCGTGGTGCTCGCCTGCAACGGCACCGAGCAGCGCAACGCCCAGGCCCTGACGGCGGCCCTGGGCACCGCCCGGACGCTGCTGCTGGTCTGCGGCGACCCCGCGCAGCTCGGCACGCTGTTGGACGGCATCCCCCAGCCCGCTCACGCCTGACCCAGCCGAAGCGCCCGGCCATCCCCACCGGCCGGGCGCTTCGGTCTGCCCTGGGCCCGGCCCGCCCGTGCGGCTCCTGCAACCGGCGCCCCCAACCCCGGCTCCCCGAAGCCGTCAGCGCCCAGCAGCCCGCCGAAGTGGCGGCGCCGACCGTCGAGCCCAGTGCCGACTGTCCGACGAGCGGTCGGGCAGCGTCGCCACATTGGCCGGAGGCGAACCGTCGGTCCAGGAGCCCGCATGGGGATTGCGTCCATGGCGGCCGTCCCCCAACACCTGCCATCCCTGCGGCGTCAGCGTGATGTAGGAGCCGCACCGCAGCCCGTGCAGCCCTGCGGCATCCCGCAGCCCCCACATCCAGGCGCCGTCCTGCGGCGTCCATCCGGGCTCGCCGGCGCGGCAGAGCAGCAGCACGGCGGTCCGAGACGGCACGGCGCGACGCAGGTCGTGCGGCACGACCCGGCGCAGATGCGCGAGGATCGCGTTGCGGTACTGCCAGCCGTCGCTGCTGTCGGCCCGGGGCGCGAAGGAAGCCGAGCCGACCACCCGGTGCAGCGGGTCGAGGACGGCGACGATCGCGGTGCCCGGCGCGGGCAGGTGCCGTGCGTGGAGGGCGCCGACGAACTCGCGCGGATTGCGGAGCAGCGGGATTCCCGCGTCGGACCAGGTCTCCAGGTCCAGCGTCCGGCTCATGGCGGGTGGGGCGGAGGGGGTGGGACTGCGGTCGATGCCGTTGATCACGTTCCTCCTTCCGCGCGCTCCCGCCCTGGTAGGGCGTGCGCGCACGCCGAGGGCCGGGCTGGTGGGCCCGGGAATGGTGGATGCTCTTTGATTCTCCCGCCCCACCGGCGTGACCGGCAATGACGAACTTCCGAACCTCGCCCGACACCGCCGCGTACGCCCGATATATCCCACCCCCATCGGTGACACCGGTCCCGACCGGCCGTGCCCCGCCCGAGGCCCGGCAAGCCTGGCTACGCCTGAACCGCCAGCACCAGCGGCAGCACCCCCCGAGCCCCGGCCCGGCGCAGCAGCCGGGCTGCGACCGTCACCGTCCAGCCGGTGTCGACCAGGTCGTCCACCAGTAGCACCGGCCCCTCGCAGGCCGCCAGCGCCTCGGCGAGCGCCGGCGGCACCGTGAAGGCGTCGTGCAGCGCCCGCAGTCGCTGGGCGCTGTTGCTGCGGGCCCCGCGCGGCGGCCCCGCCGGGGTGTACTCGATCTGTCCCAGCAACGGCAGCCGGCCGATCGCGGCGATCCGCGCCCCGAGGCTGCCGACCAGGGCCGGCCGGGTGCCGGAGGCGACCGTCACCACGCCCACCGGCCGGTCGGTGCTCCCGTCGCCGGCCGCCCAACCGCCCGGACCGCGTGCCCAGTCGGAGAGGACGGTCACCATCGCGTCCACCACCTCGCCGGGCACCGGACCGTCCGGGGCACCGGGGGCGAGCATCGTACGCAGCCGGTTGCCCCAGCCGATGTCGGAGAGCCGGCCCAGCGCCCGGCCGGTGGCGGCCTGCTCCCCGGGCGCGATCCGGCCCTTGAGGGAGACGCCGACCGCCTCCATGCCGGTGGGCCACATGCGGCGGGGCTCGACCTCGACTCCGGGCCTGCCGAGTGCGGTCCGGGCCGCGTCCAGGGCCTCGGGCGACACCTCCGGGCTGTGCCGGGGCCCGGCACAGGTGTCGCAGCGGCCGCAGGGCCGGGCCTGCTCATCGTCCAGTCGCCGCCGCAGGAACTCCATCCGGCAGCCCTCGGTGACCGCGTACTCGCGCATCGCCCGCTGCTCGCTCTCCCGAGCCTCCGCGACCCGCCGGTAGCGCTCGGCGTCGTACGCCCAGCGCTGCCCGGTGGCCGTCCAGCCGCCGCGCACCCGGCGCACCGCGCCGTCCACGTCGAGCACCTTGAGCATGGTCTCCAGCCGGGTGCGCCGCAGGTCGACCCGGGCCTCCAGAACGGCGGTGGACAGCGGCCGGTCGGCCTCCCCGAGTACGTCGAGGGTGCGCCGGACCTGCTCCTCGGCCGGGAACGCCAGTGAGGCGAAGTAGCGCCAGATCGCCTCGTCCTCCCGGCCCGGCAGCAGCAGCACCTCGGCACGGTCCACGCCGCGCCCGGCGCGCCCGACCTGCTGGTAGTAGGCGATCGGTGAGTTGGGGGAGCCGAGGTGGACCACGAAGCCCAGGTCGGGCTTGTCGAAGCCCATGCCCAGCGCGGAGGTGGCGACCAGCGCCTTGACCCGGTTTGCCAGCAGGTCGGCCTCGGCGGCGCGGCGCTCGGCGTCCTCGGTGCGCCCGGAGTAGGAGGCCACCGGGTGGCCGCGCTGCCGCAGGAAGGCGGTGACCTCCTCGGCGGCGGCCACGGTGAGGGTGTAGACGATGCCGGAGCCGGGGAGCGCGTCCAGGTGGTCCGCGAGCCAGGCCAGGCGGTGCGCGGGGTCGGGCAGCGTCAGTACGCCCAGGGTGAGGCTCTCCCGGTCCAGCGGGCCGCGCAGCACCAGGGCGCCGTCCCCGCTGTCGGCCCCCGCCCTGGTGCCCAACTGCTCGGCGACGTCCCCGGTGACCCGGGCGTTGGCGGTGGCGGTGGTGGCCAGCACCGGAACACCCGGGGTCAGCTCAGCGAGCATGGTGCGCAGACGGCGGTAGTCGGGGCGGAAGTCATGGCCCCAGTCCGAGATGCAGTGCGCCTCGTCCACCACCAGCAGACCGGTGGAGGCGGCGAGCTTGGGCAGGACCTGGTCGCGGAAGTCGGGGTTGTTCAGCCGCTCGGGGCTGACCAGCAGGACGTCCACCTCACCGGCCGCGACCTCGGCCTGTACCGCGTCCCACTCCTCGATGTTCGCCGAGTTGATGGTGCGCGCCCGGATGCCGGCACGGGCGGCGGAGTCGATCTGGTTGCGCATCAGGGCCAGCAGCGGGGAGACGATCACCGTGGGGCCCGCTCCGCGCTCGCGCAGCAGCGCGGTCGCCACGAAGTACACCGCTGACTTGCCCCAGCCGGTGCGTTGCACCACCAGCGCACGCCTGCGGTCGACGACCAGGGCCTCGATGGCCCGCCACTGGTCCTCGCGCAGCGTGGCCCGGTCCCCGGCCAGCCGGCGCAGCACCTCGTCGGCGCGCTCGCGGACGGCGGCCCGGTCGGGAGCGGTATCGCTTGGGCCGGTGTAGGTCGGGCCGGTATAGGTCGGGGCGGTGTCGGTCGGGGTGGTGGTCGGCGCGGTCGGCTGGTGCTGGTCCATGCGGTCCATACAACCTCGCCGTACGGACATCCGGCGAACGTCGCCGGGCGAACCTGTGGAGAAACGATCCGCTGGGCGGGTGCGACCCGGCCGATTCACTCCTGCGGGGGATACGGATATCCACAGATGGCGTGTCGTCCACAGGGCAAATCGGACAGGCCCCGGATCGGCGCTCCACCCGGCACAGTCCTCGCCATGACCGACAGCAACCACGCCGGCCGCTCCGGCGGCAGCAGCGGCAACGACGGCGGCCCGCTGCCCGCCGCCCACTTCCCCGACCAGCCCGCCGTACGGATGCGCGGCCCCGCCGATCTGGCCGAGATGCTGCCCTATCTGCTGGGCTTCCACCCCGATGACAGCATTGTCGCCTTGGGCCTCCAGGGTGACGGGCTGCGGCAGGGCGGCACCGTGCGGGTCGACATCCCCGCCGAGCCGGATCGGGCACGTATGGCAGCCGAGACCGCCCGCCTCCTGGTCCGGCTGTCCGAGGAACGCGACTGCCGTCCCTCGGCCGTCGTGCTGTACCTGTGCCGCGACCCCGCCCCCGGGCAGGACGGCGCTGACGTCGCCGCGCGCCTGCGACCGCTGGCCGCTCTGCTCGCCACCGAGTTCCGCGCGGTCGGCCTGAAGGTGATGGAGTCACTCTGCGTCTCCGACGGCCGCTGGTGGTCCTACATCTGCTCACAGCCCGGGTGCTGCGACCCGCGCGGCACCCCCGTCCGGCGCGCCGACCAAGTCGGCCCGGTGGCCGCCGCCGCGACCTACGCCGGGCTGGCGGTGCGGGGCAGCCGCAAGGAGCTGGCCGCCGCCATGGAGCCCGTCGGGCCACCGGCCGCCGACGCACAGCGGCGGGCCTTCGAGCGGCTGCTGCCCGTGCTGCGCCGCGAGGGCCGCCCGCCCGGCAGCCCCGAGGCCGCTCGCGAGCGGACCGGTGACCTGCTGGACGCCGCGATCGAGCGGTTCCGGGCCGGGGCCGACCGGTTGGACGACGAGCAGGCCGCCCGGTTGCTGCTCGGGCTGCGCGACAAGCAGTCCCGGGACCGGGCCGCCGAGTTCGCCGAACCGGCTGACCTGGTGCCGGCCCAGCGGCTGTGGCGGTTCCTGGCTCGCCGCTGCGTGCCGCCGTTCTGCGACCTCGCCGCCGCCCCGCTGACCCTGCTCGCCTGGACGACCTGGCTGGCCGACGACACACCGACGACGCGGGTGGCCCTCTCCCGCGCGCTGGAGGCCGATCCCGGGTACACGCTGGCGCAACTGCTGTACGACTCCCTCAACGCCGGTCTGCGGCCCGACCGGCTACGGGAGGTCCTGCGCGACGACCGGGCCCGACGCCTGGCGGCCCGGAGCGGGTCCGCCGCGCCGCGCGGTCGGCTCGGCCGCCGCCCGCGCAAGGACCGCCGCCGAGCCCCCGACCGCCGTCGGGCACCGAGGAGCACCTGTGCGGGCGGTTGAGTGGCGGCACGGCGGTGCGGACGGGGGCCGGGCCGACCGCTCACACCTCGCCGCGCGCCATCCGGATCAACCGGTCCAGCACCGCACCGCCGCTCACCCGCAGCCCGTCGTGTTCCCACTCATTGGTGACCCAGGTGCGTACGCCCCGCACCGCCCGCGCCGTCTCCAGCGAGTCGGCGGTGTCCACGTACATGTCGTCGTGGTAAACCGCCGCCGTCACCGGCACCTCGTTGACCGCCAGCCGCGCCGGGTCGTACAGATCCGGCCAGTCGCCCCGCTCGGCGAGCAGTTCGGCCGCCTCCTTCAGCGGTCGCAGGGCCGGGTCCGTGTCGAACATCCAGGGGTAGATCATCTCGCCGGTGAGCAGCACCGGGTCGTCCCCGGCGAGCGCCAGATCCACGTCGAAGGCGGGGAACTCCGCGCGCACCCGCTGCGCCGCCCAGCGGGTGCCCGACGTGTCGACCGTGCGCTGACCGTAGATCGACTCATGCAGCACCGCGTAGAGCGGGTTGCCCGCGAAGGAGAGCTGCCCCTGCGCCCCGGCCAGGAAGGTGTCCGACAGCTCGAAGCCGGACACGCCGCGTACCCAGGCTTCCTCCAGCAGGTACTGCAGGGTCTGCGAGCCGGTCCCGGTCCCCAGCAGCAGGCCCAGCGCCTGGAACGCCTCGGCCGTCAGCAGGCCGCCGTCGGGCAGCCGGGCCGGTGCCGCGCGCAGATGCTCGGCGATGCGCCGCACCGCCGCCACATCCTGTGGACAGCGCTCGTAGTGCGCGCGGTTCTTGCGCTCCACCCGGGGATACGCGGACCGGTAGACGTCCTCGGCGCTGGTGCCCAGACCGGCCAGTCCGCCGGTGACGAACGCCTCCCGCAGGCCCTCCGGCGCCAGCGACAGATAGCTGAGGGTGCAGAAGCCGCCGAAGCTCTGGCCCAGCAGGCTCCAGCGGCCGTCCTTGCCCAGCAACTGCCTGCGTACGGCCTCCGCGTCCCGCACGATCGAGTCCGCGCGGAAGTGCGCCAGATAACGGGCCTGCTCCGCCGCGCCGCCGCGCGTGGGCAGTGTCTGCCGGTTGGCCGGAGTGGAGCGCCCGGTCCCGCGCTGGTCGAGCAGCAGGACGCGGTAGTCGTCCAGCGCGCGGTCCAGCCAGCCGTCCCGTCCCAGTGGCCGTCCGGCCTTGCCACCGGGGCCGCCCTGCAGGAAGAGCAGCCACGGCAACTCGTCCCGCTCGCGGCCGGCCGCGACGACCTCCCGGGCGTAGAGCTCGATCTGCTCCCCGGGGGGATCGGCGTGGTCCAGCGGCACCTGGAGGACATGGTCGGTCGAGACGACGCCGGGCTGCCGGATGACGGTCATGGAACTCCTCGCAAGCGGAATGTGCTGGTCACAGTGGGGCCCCGGCACCGTATCCCGAGGGTCCGACCACGTCCGGTACCGGCCGCACGAGGAAGCCCGATCCGCTGTTTATCGTCAGGAAGACGACTAGGATCGTCGCCATGTCGCGTTACGATCCGTCGGCCTTCCCCCCCTTCGCCGTTACGGTCGACCTTGTGGTGCTGACCGTGCGGGAGCACGCCCTGTGCGCGCTCGTGGTGCGGCGGGGCGAGCCACCGTTCCAGGGGTACTGGGCGCTGCCCGGCGGCTTCGTCCGGCCGGACGAGGGGCTGGCGGAGGCGGCGGCCCGGGAGTTGGCCGAGGAGACCGGGCTGCGGGCCCATGCCGCCCAGGGGCAGGCGGCGGCCGGGGCCCACCTGGAGCAGCTCGCCACCTATGGGCACCCGCAGCGCGACCCCCGGATGCGAGTGGTGAGCGTCGCCCATCTCGCGCTGGCACCCGATCTGCCCACCCCCCGCCCCGGCGGGGACGCGCGCAGTGCCCGCTGGGCGCCGGTGGGCGAGCTGTTGGGCTGCCGAGGGGGCGAGGACGGCGTACCGCTCGCCTTCGACCATGCCGAGATCCTCGCCGACGGCGTGGAGCGGGCCCGGTCGAAGATCGAGTACTCCTCGCTGGCGACGGCCTTCTGTCCGGCCGAGTTCACCGTGGGGGAGCTGCGCCGGGTGTACGAGTCGGTGTGGGGCGTGGTGCTGGACCCGCGCAACTTCCACCGCAAGGTCACCGGCACACCGGGCTTCCTGGTGCCGGCCGGTGGTACGACGACCCGTCAGGGAGGCCGCCCCGCGCAGCTGTTCAGGGCCGGCGGCGCCACGGTGCTCAACCCGCCGATGCTCCGCCCGGAGCCGTAGAGCCCCCGTCCGTCCCGCCGAAGACCGGTCGGCCGCAGCGCGGATCATTGTGGCACCGGAGTCGGTGAACCGTATGTCGGTAATGGGCGATTGAACCTGATAGAAAGTCAATTGTCGGCCGGTGGGTGATCACCCTTTCGTGTGCTTTTCACGAAAGTTCTCAAGTCGCAGACAGGCGTGACCGACAAAGGAGCTGTGAGTACCCTTGCGCACCCCACCATGAACTCCAACCGCTCCGCCGAGACAGGCGTTCCGGTCCCCGGCGAGCTGGACCGCTATGCCCTGTCCGAGCGGCCGACCCCGCCGGGCCCCCGCTGGGAGGGGGCCGAGGGCGACCTGGCCAGGTTCGGCCGGAAGACCACCAGCAGCCGGGGCCGCGGCCTGCACGGGCAACTGGTCCAGCAGCTCGGGCAGATGATCGTGGCCGGCGACCTGGGAGCCGACCGTCCGCTGGTGCCGGAGGAGATCGGCCAGCGCTTCGAGGTCTCCCGCACCGTCGTCCGCGAATCGCTGCGTGTGCTGGAGGCCAAGGGCCTGGTCAGTGCCCGCCCCAACGTCGGCACCCGGGTCCGCCCGGTCAGCGACTGGAATCTGCTCGACCCGGACATCATCGAGTGGCGCGCCTTCGGCCCGCAGCGCGACGACCAGCGCCGCGAGCTGTTCGAACTGCGCTGGGCCATCGAGCCGCTGGCCGCCCGCCTCGCCGCCGGGCACGGCCGCGAGGACGTCCAGCAGCGGCTGGTCGACATGACCGAGATCATGGGCCACGCCGCCGCCCAGGGCGACCCGGTCACCTTCGCCCGCGCCGACGCCGAGTTCCACGTCCTGGTGCTGCAACTCGCAGGCAACCGCATGCTGGAGCACCTCTCCGGCATCGTCGCCTGCGCCCTCCAGGTCAGCGGCGGCCCCGCCACCGCCTGCGAGCGCCCCTCCGAGCCCTCCGTCGGTCTGCACGCCCGGCTGCTGGACGCACTCGGCACCGGCGACGGGCCCGCTGCGGAGGCCGCCATGCGCTCCCTGCTCACCGTCCACCCCGACATCGAGCACGTCGTCCCCGCCCCGCGGGAGCACTGACCCGGGCCGCCGCGCCCCGCCACGCGATGGTGCGTCGGTGTACGACGCAAGGGCGCGGCCCGGCACCTCCTGCGATGACGTGGGGGACGAATTCCCTGAAGTGCCTGGTTCGGTCGCCGCGCCCGGTCGGCGCGGCGGCCGGGTCGTGACAAGGGCGGTGACAACGCCACGATGGTCGGCGACACACTTCACAGCCGGGACGGCGACGGTATCGGCACCGCCCTTGAGGCGGCCCTGCTGGGCCACCCGGAACTCGCCTTCGCCCTGCTGGACGACCGGCTGCGCTACACCCGGGTGAGCCACGGCTACGCCGTGCTGGCCGACACCCCAACCCCCGGGCTGCTCGGTCGGCGCCCTTGCGAGGCGCTGCCGGGGCCGTACGGCCGGAGCGTCGAGCGGGCCGCGCGCCGCGCGCTGGACGAGCGCCTGCCGTCGGTGGAGCCGGAGGCCCTGCTGTGCGGCGCTGGAGGTATCCGCCGGGTCCGCTGCACCTGGCGTCCCGTACCGGGGCCCGACGGTACGCCCTGCGGCGTGCTGGGCGTGGTGGCGGACATCACCGAGGAGCACCGGGCCCGGCAACTGCTGCGCGAGGGGCAGTGGCGCACCTCCCGGCTCCAGGCGATGACCGACCAGTTGGCCGGGGCGCTCGCCGCCTGCGACGTGGCCCGCACGGTGAGCGCGCTGGGGCGCGGCATCGGCGCGTACCGCACCGAGCTCCACCTGCTGGACGCCCGGCTGCACCGCTTCCCCTGGCCGGACCTGCCGGCCGCCGACCCGGGCCGCACCCGTCGGCCGGTACCGGGGGACTGGTGCGAGGTACTGGCCGCGACGGTACGGGACGGCAGACCGCGCTACTTTCCCGCAGCGCTGCCCGATCCGCCCGACACGCGCCGGTCCGCCGCCCGCCTGCCCAGCGGCCACCCGTACGACGCCCGCCGGTACGGAGCCCGGCAGCCGGACCTGCGGACCGCCGCCACCCGCCTGAGGCCACCCCGCCCCGCGACGGACCGTCCCTCGCCGCTCCGAGCCGATGTCCAAGCCAATCCCCGGGCCGATCCGGGCACGGACACCGCCCCCGGTGCCCAGCGCCGACGGCCCCCAGCACTCACCAGTGACGTGGAGAAGCCGGCGCGCTCCGAGCCGCAGTCCTGGGCTGTGCTCCCCCTGATCGCCTCCGGCGCGCCGCTGGGCAGCCTGCGGCTGCTCTTCGAGGGCGAGCACCACTTCGACGCCGACGACCGCGCCTTCCTGGACGCACTGGCGGCCCAGTGCGCCCTCGCCGTCGAGCGTTCCCAGCTGTACGAGCGGGAACGCGAAGCCGCGCTGAGCCTCCAGCGCAGCCTGCTGCCCCGCTGCCTGCCGGCCGTCCGGGGCGTGGAGTTCGGCTTCCGCTACCTGCCGGGCGCCCCGGGCACGGAGGTCGGCGGCGACTGGTACGACTGCTTCCAACTGCCCGACGGCCGGGTCGCCCTGGTGGTGGGGGATGTGATCGGCAAGGGGCTGACGGCCGCCGCCGGGATGGGCCGGGTCCGCTCGGCGCTGCGTGCCCTCGCCTTCACCGACCCGGAGCCGGCCGCCGTGCTGGCCGGCCTGGACCGCCTCTTCACCGCCACCGAGGACGACGAGTCGCTCACCACCGTGCTCTACGGCCTGCTCGACCCGGCGACCGGCGAGCTGGCCCTGGGTGACGCGGGCCACCTGCCGGCCCTGGTGGTCTCCGCTGACGGCGGGGCCAGACTGGTCGACGCGGGCCCGGCGGCGACGCCGCTCGGCATCCCCGAGCCGCGCATCCAGCGCACCGTGCGGCTGGCCCCGGGGGATGTGGTGGTCGGTTTCTCCGACGGCCTGGTGGAGACCAGGACACGCGGCTTGCAGCAGGGCCTCGACCAACTGCTGGAGGTGGCCCGAGGCCGTCCGGCCGCGGTCGGCGCCCTGGACGCGCTGCTGGGCACGGTGGTCGCCGGGATGCTGGCGGGGCAGGAGCGCAACGACGATGTCACGGTGCTCGGAGTGCGGATCACGGCCGCGGCCGGGCCCGATCCCGGGGGGTGTGACGGGGGCCACGAAGGGCATGCGTAACACTTGGGCTTGCGCAGCGATGTCTACGAGAGCGGAAGCAGCTCCGGAATACGGGCGGCATGTCAGAATGCTGTGTTGCCCTGGAGGGTTGTTCCCGTCCCGCAAGCCCAGCCGTGAAGCCCGAACCCGACGCACCGCCCGCGCACCCGCCGTGCACCCGGCACTCCTCCTGCCCTCGACGGGCCGGGGGACGGGCCCGGCTTCCCGTCCACTCACGTCCGAGAGGTTGTTCGTGTCGGCCAGCACATCCCGTTCGCTCCCACCCGAGATCGCCGAGTCCGCCGCTCTCATGGCGCTCATCGAGCGGGGCAAGGCACAGGGGCAGATCGCCGGTGACGACGTGCGCCAGGCCTTCGAGGCGGACCAGATCCCGGTCACCAAGTGGAAGAACGTCATGCGCAGCCTCAACCAGGTCCTCATTGAGGAAGGGGTTGACCTGATGGTCAGCGCGGCGGACCCGTCTGCTTCCAAGCGCGCGCGCAAGAACGTGGCGGCCAAGAGCACGGCGAAGCGTACGGCGACCAAGGCGGTCACCACCACGCGCACCGCCGCCGCTTCGCAGCCGGTCACCTCGCGGCCCGCCGTGCCCCGTACGGCGGCTGCCACGGCCGTGTCCCCGCTCACCGCCACCGCCGACGCGGTCGACGGAGCCGAGGAGGCGGCGCCCAGCAGGGCCGTCGCCAAGAAGGCGGCGACACCGGCCAAGAAGGCGGTCGCCAAGAAGGCCGCACCGGCCAAGAAGACGGCGGCGAAGAAGACCGCCGCGGGCAAGGCTGGCAAGAAGGGCGACGACGACCTCACCACCGACGACGAGTCGGTCGAGGACACCGCGCTGCCCGGCGCCAAGGGCGACGGCGAGGCGACCGGTCCCGAGGAGGAGTCCGAGGGCTTTGTGCTCTCCGACGAGGACGAGGACGACGCCCCCGCGCAGCAGGTCGCCGCCGCCGGTGCCACGGCCGACCCGGTGAAGGACTACCTCAAGCAGATCGGCAAGGTCCCGCTGCTCAACGCCGAGCAGGAGGTGGAGCTCGCCAAGCGCATCGAGGCCGGCCTCTTCGCGGAGGACAAGCTGGGCAACGGCGACAAGCTCGCGCCCAAGCTCAAGCGCGAGCTGGAGATCATCGCCGAGGACGGCCGCCGCGCCAAGAACCACCTGCTGGAGGCCAACCTCCGACTGGTCGTCTCGCTGGCCAAGCGCTACACCGGTCGCGGCATGCTCTTCCTGGACCTGATCCAGGAGGGCAACCTCGGTCTGATCCGCGCGGTGGAGAAGTTCGACTACACCAAGGGCTACAAGTTCTCCACCTACGCCACCTGGTGGATCCGGCAGGCGATCACCCGCGCCATGGCGGACCAGGCGCGGACCATCCGCATCCCGGTGCACATGGTCGAGGTCATCAACAAGCTCGCCCGTGTGCAGCGTCAGATGCTCCAGGACCTGGGCCGCGAGCCCACCCCGGAGGAGCTGGCCAAGGAACTCGACATGACCCCGGAGAAGGTCATCGAGGTCCAGAAGTACGGCCGCGAGCCCATCTCGCTGCACACTCCGCTCGGTGAGGACGGCGACAGCGAGTTCGGTGACCTGATCGAGGACTCCGAGGCGGTCGTCCCGGCCGACGCGGTCAGCTTCACCCTGCTCCAGGAGCAGCTGCACTCCGTGCTGGACACCCTCAGCGAGCGTGAGGCCGGCGTGGTCTCCATGCGCTTCGGCCTCACCGACGGCCAGCCGAAGACGCTGGACGAGATCGGCAAGGTCTACGGGGTCACCCGTGAGCGCATCCGCCAGATCGAGTCCAAGACCATGTCCAAGCTGCGCCACCCGTCGCGCTCCCAGGTGCTGCGCGACTACCTGGACTGAGTCGGCCGACAGCAGTCGCGGGGCCCGGAGCGCCAGCTCCGGGCCCCGCTTCGCATTCCCCCGGAAGGGTTGTCTCGCCGCAGGCGCTGCCACAGCTGGTGATGGGTCAATTACGCTGGGTCGGTTGTCTGTCGCAGACCCCTCCAGGAGGACACCGGTGCTGGCCATCCGTCGGGCGCGTGGCGCCGTACCACTCCACCGGGGCGCGTTCCTGGCCCTACTGGCCCTGCTGCCGCCGGTGGTCGCAGCGGTGCCGGGGACCGCAGGGGCGGCGCAGGCGCAGCGGCGCATCGTCGGCGGGGTCGCGGACGGCACGGAGCTGCATCCCTGGGTCGTCGCCCTGGCCAGCCGGCCGCAGTTCGGCTCCGCCCGCTCCGGCCAGTTCTGCGGCGGTGCCCTGGTGAGCCCGACCAAGGTGGTCACCGCCGCCCACTGCTTCTACGACGAAGCCAGCGGAGCCCGCACCGACCGGCCCGAGCTGCGGGTGATCCTGGGGCGCACCGACATCACCGGTGACGAGGGCGTCGAGGTGCCGGTGCAGGGCGTCTGGGTCGATCCGGACTACTCCTTCACGGCCAACGTCTGGGATGTCGCGGTCGTCACGCTGGCGGAGCCGCAGGCAGGCCGGCCGACCGTGCCGCTGGTCGGGCAGGGCGAGGCGGCACCGTACAAGACCGGCACCCGGGCGCAGGTCTTCGGCTGGGGCGACACCACCGGCGCGGGTCGCTACTCCGCCCAGCTGCGCTCCGTGCAGGTGCCGTTCCTGGCGGACTCGGTGTGTGCGTCCGACTACCCGGGCGGACCGAACGGCCACTTCGACGCCAAGTCCATGGTCTGCGCCGGTGAGCGCTACGGCGGTCGGGATGCCTGCCAGGGGGACAGCGGCGGGCCGATGACGGTCGGCGGCCGGTTGGTCGGGGTGGTCTCCTGGGGCACCGGCTGCGCCCAGCAGCGCTATCCGGGGGTCTACACCCGACTGGCGGCGATGGCGGACGCCGTCAGGGCCCAACTCTGAGTAGTCATCACTTAGCCATCCGTCACACTGCCTGATCGGCCGTGTGACGGACGGCACACCCTGCGAGCGGTGCGGGGCATGGCAAAAACCGGACGGCGGACCACACACGGTCCGCCGCCCGGCTGCCGGCCTGTACCGGCTTCAGCTCGTCGGGGGTCTCTCGCTCGTGTCAGCGCTCCTCGGTGGAGGCCGTGGCGGAGGGCGCGGTGAGCCGACCGGTCTCGTCCTGTATCTCCACGGCGATCTTCTTGAGCTCCGGCTCGAACTTCCGCCCGTGGTGGGCGCAGAAGAGCAGCTCGCCGCCACTGGCCAGCACGACGCGCAGGTAGGCCTGGGCGCCGCAACGGTCGCAACGGTCGGCCGCGGTGAGCGGACTCGCGGGGGTCAGAACAGTAGTCACGTCGCCTCTTCTCTAGCTCGACGAGCTGTCGTACCAGGGTCAACATCCAACCAGGCCGAAAACGTTCCCGCTTGCGCCTTTTCTTTCTGGTGCCTTTTTGATCACTGTGCACCGGTTCAAGCGGGGCCGGGTCGGTTGACCAGGTTGGCGGCGGACGGTGGCGGCTTCTTCGTCGCCGGTTCGCCTGCTTGCCGTTGTGGAGTTTCTGATTGTGTTGCTGAGGACGTGCCCCGGGTGCGGACGGTTCATGCGTACCGGCTCCCGTGACGTATGGATCACCCAATGGTGTTATCGAACGCTTGTACGAAGTACGCGTAGCATGGAACGGGTCGGGGTTGGAGCATAAGCCCCGGCCCACACACCGGTAGCCTGCACGTCAGCGGCACGGCCACCCTAGGCTGGCCCCGGCAGCGGTGCGAGCCGGTGCGGCGCAGAGCGTTCCGGGCAGACGCATCCTCAAAGTCCGTGTTCGCGCAGCGCGTACAAGCCCCGGCTCCGTGCCGACACCGCACGATGACTCAGACGGATTGAGGAGTAGCACCGCGTGACCGCCGAAACGACCGTGCCGACCGCCCTGCTCGCCGGCGACGACGGCTCCAACTACACCGCGCGGCACCTGCTCGTCCTCGAAGGACTCGAGGCGGTGCGCAAGCGCCCCGGCATGTACATCGGCTCCACCGACAGCCGGGGCCTGATGCACTGCCTCTGGGAGATCATCGACAACTCGGTGGACGAGGCGCTCGGCGGCCACTGCGACCACATCGAGGTGCTGCTGCACGACGACGGCTCGGTGGAGGTCCGCGACAACGGCCGGGGCATCCCGGTCGACGTCGAGCCCAAGACCGGGCTGTCCGGCGTGGAGGTCGTCCTCACCAAGCTGCACGCCGGGGGCAAGTTCGGCGGCGGCTCGTACGCGGCCTCCGGCGGCCTGCACGGCGTCGGCGCCTCCGTCGTCAACGCCCTGTCCGCCCGGCTGGACGTCGAGGTCGACCGGGGCGGCCACACCCACGCCATCAGCTTCCGCCGGGGCACGCCCGGCATCTTCACCGAGCTGTCGCCGGATGCCCCCTTCGAGCCCGGCAGCGGCCTCAGCAAGGTCCGCAAGGTGCCCCGCACCCGCACCGGCACCCGTATCCGCTACTGGGCCGACCGGCAGATCTTCCTCAAGGACGCCAGGCTCTCTCTGGAGAACCTGCACAACCGCGCCCGGCAGACCGCCTTCCTCGTCCCCGGGCTCACCATCGTGGTCCGCGACGAGCGGCTGCTGGACTCCGACCAGGTGGACGAGCAGGTCTTCCGCTTCGACGGCGGCATCGGTGAGTTCTGCGAGTTCCTGGCGCCCGACAAGGCCGTCTGCGATGTGCTGCGGCTCTCCGGCGCCGGCACCTTCAAGGAGACCGTCCCGGTACTGGACGACCGGGGCCATATGACCCCCACCGAGGTCACCCGCGACCTGGGCGTGGACATCGCGCTGCGCTGGGGCACCGGCTACGACACCACCCTGCGCTCCTTCGTGAACATCATCGCCACCCCCAAGGGCGGCACCCACGTGGCCGGATTCGAGCGTTCGCTCAGCAGGACGCTCAACGAGGTGCTGCGCTCCGCCAAGCTGCTGCGGGTCGCCGAGGACGACGTCACCAAGGACGATGCCACCGAGGGCCTCACGGCGGTCGTCACGGTACGGCTGGCCGAGCCGCAGTTCGAGGGCCAGACCAAGGAGGTGCTCGGCACCTCGGCCGCCTCCCGGATCGTGGCCGCCGTGGTCGCCAAGGAGCTCAAGGCGTTCCTCACCTCGTCCAAGCGGGATGAGAAGCAGCAGGCCCGCGCCGTGATGGAGAAGGTGGTCGCCGCCGCCCGCACCCGGGTCGCCGCCCGCCAGCACAAGGAGGCACAGCGTCGCAAGACCGCGCTGGAGACCTCCTCGCTGCCCGCCAAGCTCGCCGACTGCCGCAGCGACGACGTCGACCGCAGCGAGCTGTTCATCGTCGAGGGCGACTCCGCGCTGGGCACCGCCAAGCTGGCGCGGAACTCCGAGTTCCAGGCGCTGCTGCCGATCCGGGGCAAGATCCTCAATGTGCAGAAGGCGTCCATCGCGGACATGCTCAAGAACGCCGAGTGCGCCTCGATCATCCAGGTGATAGGAGCCGGTTCCGGTCGGACCTTCGACATCGACCAGGCCCGCTACGGGAAGATCGTGCTGCTGGCGGACGCCGATGTGGACGGCGCTCACATCCGCTGCCTGCTGCTGACCCTCTTCCAGCGCTATATGCGTCCGATGGTGGAGGCCGGCCGGGTGTTCGCCGCGGTGCCGCCGCTGCACCGCATCGAGCTGACCAACCCCAAGCGCGGTCAGGAGAAGTACCTCTACACCTACTCCGACAGCGAGCTGCGGGCCCTGCTGCTGGGGCTCCAGCGCAAGGGACAGCGCTGGAAGGAGCCGGTCCAGCGCTACAAGGGCCTCGGTGAGATGGACGCCGACCAGCTCGCGGAGACCACCCTCGACCCGCGCCACCGCACCCTGCGCCGGATCAACCTCGGGGACCTGGAGGCGGCCGAGCGGGTGTTCGACCTGCTGATGGGCAACGACGTCGCTCCCCGCAAGGAGTTCATCGTGGACTCCGCCGCCACGCTGGACCGCTCCCGCATCGACGCCTGAGCCCCTCCGCCCGAACCTTTCCGCCGTGTGCGGGTCTCCACCCTGGGGTGGAGACCCGCACACGGCGTTTCCACCCGGACCTCCACCGCTGCTCCGAGGCAGCGCCCCTTCACACTCCGTAGCGTCATCGGTGTCGCACTTCGGCGTCGGGTCCGCTCCGACGCCGCATCCCCGACGCGGATACGGAGAAGGCTCGATGAACGGCATCTCGGACGTCTTGATCGCGGTCGCCGCGGTGGCCCTGGTCGTGGTCCGGCAGATGCGGGCCCGCCAGGTCCGCACCGGCCGTCGGATCTGGCTGCTGCCACTGATCCTGGCCGTGGTGGCGCTGCGTGACCCGCAGCTGATAGACCCCGGGCACCGGGCGGCGGCCGTCGCACTGCTGGCCGCCGGGGTGCTGGTGGAGGTCGCCATGGGCTGCGTCTGGGGCTGGACGACCCGAATATGGCAGGCGGAGGACGGCACCCTGTGGGTCAGGGGCACCAAGGCCACTGCGGCGGCCTGGGCGGGCATGCTGGTATTGCGTGGCGGGTTGTACGCGCTGGGCGCTGGGATGGGCGTGCACCAGGGCACCAACGGCCTGCTGCTCGCGGTGGCGGCGCTGCTGCTGGTGCGGGGACTGGTGGTCGCCTGGCGGGCACACCTGCTGGAACCGTCGTACCGTGTCCCTGCCGCAGGCTGAGTGTGTGGCCGCCGACTCCGCCGTCGGTGGCGGAAGGACCGCAGATGGAGCTGGAGGCATGGACGCGCTGGCCGTCTTGGGAGGCGCTGAGCCACCGGGGCTTCAGCCGTGCCCGGACCAGGATCGGTCTCGGGACGCGACTGGTGGTGATCGCGGCCCTGCTGTACGGCATCTTCGGGCCCGGTCAGCTGACCGGCTGGGCCGCTGCGGGCACGGCGGCCGCTCTGATTGTGCTGGGCGTCGCCGTACGAGCCTTCTATCGCGCCACCCTGGAGCACCGACTACTGCTCTCCACCGCCCTGCTGGGGGGCCTGCTGGCGGTCGGCCTTGGCGCCTGGGCGGTTCAGGTGCCGCTGCTGACCGCTGTGATCTGGTACGGGGCCGGGATCGTCGCCATGGAGCGGCTGCCGCTGGCGGTCGGGGTACCGGGCAGCCTGCTCGCGCTCGTCTCGTACGCCGTCGTGGACCACCAGGGTTGGCTGACCGCCGTCACCACCACCGGGGGTGTGGCCCTGCTGGGCTATGTGTTCCGGCTGGATGCCGAGGCCCGGGGCAACGCGCAGCGGCTGCTCACCCAGGAGCGGGCCGCCCGGACCGCCGAGGCGGAGTCCGCCGCGCTGGCCGAGCGGGCCAGGATCGCCCGGGAGATCCACGATGTGCTGGCGCACAGCCTCTCCGCCCAACTGGTGCACCTGGAGGCAGCCCGGCTGATGCTGGACGCCGACGTCGACCGGGAGCAGGTGCGGGACCGGGTGGTGGCCGCCCGCCGGATGGCTCTGGACGGGCTGGCCGAGACCCGGCAGGCGCTCTCCGCGCTGCGTGGCGAGTTCACTCCCGTGGGCGACTTTCTGGCGTCGCTGGCCGCCGCCGAGGGGGCCAGGCTGGAGGTCGAGGGCACCGCCCGGCCGCTCGCCGCCGAGGCCGGGCTCGCGGTGCGGCGTACTGCCCAGGAGGCCGTCACCAACGTCCGCAAGCACGCCGCCGGGGCGGGCTGTGTGCTTCGGCTGAGCTATCTGGAACAGGCCGTGGAGCTGGAGGTGCGCAACGCCAGGGCCGCCAGGCGGGAGAAGACCTCCGAGCTGGCGGGCAGCGGTTCCGGGTACGGTCTGCTGGGGATGCGGGAGCGTGCGGAACTGCTCGGCGGCACCCTGGAATCCGGCCCCGACGACGGAGGATGGCGAGTGCGGCTGCGAGTGCCGGCATGACCGGGCAGGCGGTGCGGGTGCTGGTCGCGGACGACCAGACGGTGGTCCGCGAGGGGATTGTGATGCTGCTCGGCCTGCTGCCCGGTATCGAGGTGGTGGGCGCTGCGGCGGACGGTGAGGAGGCCGTCCGGCTGGTGGCCGAGTACGCGCCGGACGTGGTGCTGATGGACCTGCGGATGCCGCACTGCGACGGCGTCGAGGCCACCCGGCGCATCCGTGCCGACCACCCGGGGACGGAGGTCGTGGTGCTCACCACCTATGTGGACGACGACTCGCTGTTCCCCGCGCTGGAGGCGGGCGCCCGGGGCTACCTGACCAAGGACGCGGGCGGTGAGGCCATCGCCCGCGCGATCACCGACGTACGCTCCGGCGCTGCCGGCCTCGCCCCGCAGGTGCAGCGTCGGCTGCTGGAGCGGCTCGCGGGGCGGCCCGCGCCGCCGCCGGAGCTCCGGGCGGAGCTGCCGCCGCAGCCCGCGCAGCAGCCTGCCCGGCTGCCCGACGGCCTTACCGGCCGGGAGGCCGAGGTGCTCGCGTTGATCGCGGACGGGCTGTCCAACCCGGAGATCGCAGCAACGCTGTTCGTGAGCATGGCCACGGTGAAGACCCATATCAACAATCTCTTCGCCAAGACCGGGGTCCGCGACCGGGCCCAGGCGGTGCGCTACGCCTATCTGCACGGGATCTCCCGGCAGCCCTGAGCAGTGCGACCCCCGCCCAGCCGGCCGGCCGGCCGCGCCCAGGCCGATGGCAGGGCCGCTGCGCCCTGGCGCTTCTTGCCACGCGGTAACCAGGCCGACCCCCATGCCCAGAGCGACCGCATAGCCAGGCGGCGGCCCATGCACACCGCTCGGCGTTCCGCATGCGCTCTGGAGACTCTCACCCGCCCTTCACCAGATGGGGTGAACATAGCTACTGCCGTCCGTGCAGGCGTACGCGGACGGACACCCTGGGTGGGACACGGCGCCCGAAGCCGGTGGCGCGTCCCACGTCAGGAGCTCAACCGTTGAGACAGCAAGGAACAGCGGTGCCGATCGACCCCCTGGTCGCCCGGCGCCACGGCTTCGCCCCCCGGGCCGCGACGGCCCCGGCATCCGCCGGACGGCCCTTCCGCCGTGCCGCCCCGGCACCCAAGCCCCCTGCCGCGCCCCCACGCCGCTCGGCGCGCAGGCAGCACCGCGACCGGCCGCCGCCGAGGTGTACCGCGCGGTGCAGCAGAGCGAGGGTTTCCAGCGAATCCGGAGTGGCTACCGGGGCTTCGTCTTCCCGGTCTCGGCGCTGTTCCTCGCCTGGTACCTGCTCTGCCTGGTCGCCGCCACCACCGCGCCCGCCCTGATGCGCCACCCGGTGGCCGGCCCGCTGAACGTCGCCTGGCTACTCGCGCTGCTCCAGTTCGCCTCCACCTTCCTGATCACCTGGCTATATGGGCGCCACGCCCGCGCCAAACGCGACCGGGCCGCCCTCGGCCTGCGCTGGGACACCCAGGACCGGCTCCGGTGAGCGCCCCGGCACCGCTCGCGGCGGGCCCCACCGCACAGCACCACGTCCTGGCCACCGTGCTGTTCGCCGTGGTCGTGCTGGTGACCCTGGCCATCACCCTGCGCGCCGGGCGCCGCAGCAGTGCCGCCGACGACTTCTACGTCGGCGGCCGTGCCTTCAGCCCGTTGCAGAACGGCTTCGCCATCACCGGCGACTACCTCTCCGCCGCCTCCTTCCTCGGCATCACCGGGCTGATCGCGCTCTACGGCTATGACGGCCTGCTCTACAGCATCGGCTTCCTGGTCGCCTGGCTGGTGGTGCTGATGCTGGTGGCGGAGCTGGTCCGCAACACCGGCCGCTACACCCTGGCGGACGTCCTCGCGGTACGGATGCGGCAGCGGCCGGTACGGGCGGCCGCGGGCAGCGCCGGGGTGGTGGTCACCCTGCTCTACCTGGTCGCCCAGATGGTCGGCGCGGGTAGCCTGGTCGCCCTGCTGCTCGGCACCGGCGACGGTCCGGCCCGCAGCTGGACCATCGTCGGCGTCGGTGCCCTGATGGTCGTGTACGTCACCGTCGGCGGCATGGAGGCCACCACCTGGATCCAGATCATCAAGGCCGTGCTGCTGATCTCCGGTACGGCGCTGCTCACCACTCTGGTCCTGGTCCGCTTTCATGGCGATCTCGCCGGGCTGATGCGCGCCGCCGCCGACGGCAGCGGCGCGGGCCCCGCCTATCTGGAACCGGGCCTGCGATACGGCGCCACGATCACCAGCCGACTGGACTTCATCAGCCTCGGGCTGGCCCTGGTGCTGGGCACCGCCGGGCTGCCGCACATCCTGTCGCGCTTCTACACGGTGCCCACTGCCCGTGCCGCCCGGCGCTCCACGATGTGGGCGGTCGGCCTGGTCGGCTGCTTCTACCTGATGGCCATCGTGCTGGGCCTCGGCGCCGCCGCGATCGTCGGCTCGGGCGCGGTGCGTGCCGACGACCCGGCGGGCAACACCGCCGTCCCCCTGCTCGCGCTGGAGCTGGGCGGGGGCGCGGCCACTACCGGCGGCCTGCTGCTCTTCGCCGTCACCTCGGCGGTCGCCTTCGCCACCATCCTGGCCGTGGTCGCCGGGCTCACCCTTGCCTCCGCGGCCTCCTTCGCCCATGACATCTACGCCTGGGCGCTGCGCCGGGCCGGTCGACCGAAGGTGACCGAGCGCCGGGAGCTGCTGGTAGCCCGGGTCGCGGCGGTGGTCGTCGGTGCGCTCGCCATCGCGCTCAGCCTCTACGCCCAGCGGCTGAACGTCGCCTTCCTGGTCGGCCTGGCCTTCGCGGTGGCCGCCTCCGCCAATCTGCCGACGTTGCTCTACACCCTGTTCTGGCGCCGCTTCACCACCCGGGGCGCGGTCTGGGCCGTCTACGGCGGACTCGTCCCCGCTGTGCTGCTGGTGGTCTTCTCCCCGGTGGTCTCCGGCGGCCCGGAGTCGATCGTCAGCGGTGTGGACTTCCACTGGTTCCCGCTGGAGAACCCCGGCCTGGTCTCCATCCCGCTCGGCTTCCTGGCGGGCTGGCTGGGCACCGTCACCTCTCGTCGACCTGCCGACCCCGACCGCTACGCCGAGTTGGAGGTCCGCTCCCTCACCGGTGCCGGTGCCGTCTGACACCGGACCGGGCAGCTGCGGACGGCCGGGTACACCTTGGCGGCCTGCGGGGCCCCTACGACGGAAACGGCTCGCTGCGCACGCCGAGATCCCGCCGGCCGACGCGGCGCGGGTGCACGAGGCCAGCGAAGCCCGCGCCAACCTCGGCAAGGTCGTGCCACGGCCCTGACCAGCGGCCCTGACCAGCGGTCGGAGCAGCGCTCGGGGTCAGTTCTCGGGGATCAGTGTGGTGAGGCAGAAGGGGTGCCCGGCGGGGTCGAGCAGTACCCGCCACCGGTCCGGGCTGGGCTGGTCGGCGGCCTTGACCGCGCCGATCGCGACGGCGGCGGCCTCGGCGCGGTCCAGGTCGTCCACCGCGAAGTCGAGGTGCAGTTGCTTGCGCACCTCGCCCGCCGGCCAGCTGGGTGCCAGGTAGTCGTCCACCCGCATCAGGGTCAGCCAGAGCCGGTCACCGGAGAGCGCCACGAAGTCATCGGTGCTGAAGGTGGCCTCCCAGCCGGTCAACGCCGTGTAGAAGTCGGCCAGCTCCTTGGGGTCGGCGCAGTCGATCGCCACCGAGCCCAGCCGTGCGATTGCCGTCATCCGAAACCACTCCCCGTAGTCGGTCCAGCACAAGCGCCGCCGAGTCTACGTCGCACCTCCCACAATCGGGCCGGTTTCCCCGGGCGGGTCGCTCGGTGCAGGTCAGAGGCGAGCGAGGGTGCGGACGATCATCCGGGCCGGAGTGCCGGGGGACTTGCCGCAGCTTTCGGGGCGGGGCGGCTCGGAGGCGCCCTTGGCCACCTCGGCGGACCAGGCGCGGCCGTCCAGGTGGCGGACCTGGACCTCCCAGTGACCTTTGTCCCGCTCGTGCTGCTCCACGGTGAGGACGTCGACCCGGTCCTCGCCGGTGAGCCGACGTACGGCAAGTTCGGCGGCCTGCCCGGGGCGGTCCCAACAGGAGCGCCCCCGGCACCACTCGGCGGCCATCCGCCCCTCGGCGGTGCCGGTCAGCACCTCCTTGGCGGCGGTGACGGTGAGCCGCCCATAGGCGTACCCGTACGGCAGCACCAGCATGGTGGGGGAGAAGCGGTGGCCGCCGAGATGGGTGACCTCCCAGACTTCGCTGTGCCCGGCGGCGGCCAGCTCCGCCGCCAGCGGCCGCCCGAGCAGCGCACAGCACTGGTCGCGCCGCCCATTGGTGCACACCAGAGCCAACGGGTCGCCGGTGTGCTCGCCGCCCGAGCCGCCCGAGCAGCCGAAGCCCCCGTGGTCGCCCGCACCCAGCGCGGCGAAGTCCAGTCCGAGCAGGTCACCCGGTGTGTCGACCTGGCCCCGCCGCACCCAGGAAGCCCCGGGGGCGGTGTGCGCGACCACCACACCGTGCCCGCCGCCCGTCCCCGAGTCGGCGTGCCGGCCGGGCCTGCGGATCAGCGCCACCCTCACGCCGGTCCCCTTGGCAGCCGCGTCGAGCGCCCGCCCGACCGCCGGGTCGAGGTGGCTGTGGGTGAGTGCCTTGGCCCCCCAGGGGCCGTTCTGCTCCAGCAGCAGCCAGGTCGTCGCGGTAGCCGCCGTGGCGGCCAGCGGCTCGGCCAGTTCCCAGGAGAGGGTGGTACACGTGCTCACCAAGGCAACCCTACGCTCAGCAGCCCCACCCGGCCCGGCGGCCTTCGGCGGAGGCCGCCGACGTGGCCGGCGGCTTCAGACCTTGCGCCAGCCGGGCACCCAGGCGCCGTCCTGCACGCTGTAGTCACCGAAAAGCGACGGCGCCTCCTTGACCATGAGCTCACCGACCTTTCCGAATATGAGGCGGATCTCCTCCTCGGCCCCGGGAGCGGTGCGGTTCTCGATGACATGGCGCAGCGTGCGGATATTCGCCGTCCAGAGCAGACCGGTCGCCAGGCCCTCCGGCGCGAAACGCCGCATGAACGACGTCTTCGCCTTCTTCTCGGCGAACTTCACACCTTCCTCGTCCAGTCCGAAATGGTCGGCCATCCAGCCTTGGAACTCCTCGATCTGCGTCAGGAGTCCACTGGCGCGAGCCATCAGCTCGGGGTCCTCCCGCGCCCAGTCGGGGAACCAGAACGGGAGGTCGTCGAGCCGGACGAACCGCAGCGACTCCTGGGAGATCGCCGTCCCGGCGCGGTGCCGTACCAGCTCATGGGTGGCCACCCGGCTGACGTTGTGCAGCACGAAGGAGAAGCTGACGTGCTCAAGCACCGAGCCGTGCGCGCTGGCCAGGATGTTCTTAAGATACTGGTCCTGGTCGGTACGTATCCTGGTGACATTCGGATTCAGCCCCGGCTCCCACGAGCGGTAGCAGATCCGACCGGCGAATTCGGCCAGATTCTGCGCGTCATCCAGGTCGCCCCGGTCGATCCGCTCCAGCCAGCTTTCCCCGCCGACCTCGGCAAGGTATTCCGAAACCTCTGCGTAGTCGACATCGGGGCGGGCGACAAGGCGGACTTCTGGCTCAACGGCGCGCATACGGCATATCCTGACGCAAGCAAAACGAAGGGGCGGTCCAGAACTCGCCCGCCCCATGGGCGCCCCCATTATGCCGGGTCGCCCCGACCCGGCTCCCGCCGTTCCAGAACGTGGCCGAATGGCCGCCCGACCCGCCGGAACGGCGGTCTCAGGTGGTCAGCAGCCGCTCCCGCAGCGCCGTGATCAACTCCTCGTCCGCCCCCAGCCGCTCGACGACATACCCGCGCACCGAGCCGTGCTCGGCGGCGAGATCGGCCAGGAACAGCCGCATGACCTGAGCCGGAGCCCTCCCGTACGACGGCCAGTTGAGCTTCCGACCAGGCTGGGACGCCTGCCACTCCGCGACCAGCCGCTCGGTGGCCAGCTCGGTGAGCGCGAAGTCGGCCAGGACGTCGTCCACGCCCACGCCCAGCAGTGAGAGGACCAGCCCCGCCACCATCCCGGTGCGGTCCTTGCCGGACGCGCAGTGGAACACCAGCGGGCCGCTGTCGGCGGCGATCACCTCCAGCGCCTGCCGGAGTTCCACCGCGCCGTCGAGGGCGACCTCGGCGTACCGGTCCGCGAGGTAGCGCCAGGGGTCGACATCGGCCGGGATCTCCGCCTGGTCGTACGGCCGGTGCTCCACGCTGAAGTTGTGGTAGGCGAGTCCGGCGGCGTCCGGCACCCGGCCCTTGCGCTCGATCTCCCACGGGTACCGCAGATCGATCACCGTGCGGATGTCGAGACCGAGGAAGCGCTCCCAGTCGGCCCCCTGGAGTTTGGCGAGCGAGTCGGAGCGGTACAGCCGGCCCCAGCGCACCGCCCGCCCGTCATCGGTGCGATACCCGCCCAGATCACGGAAGTTGTGCAGCTGCTCGAAGGTGATGTGCCGTCTCATGCCCGACACCCTAGGAGCCCCGTCGGCTCCGAGGGGCGGCCACCCACTGCCTCGCGCCCCCACCGCGCCCCCTGCGCGTAGCCTGAGAGCACGATGAACCGTCTGACCACACCCTGGGGGGACCTCGCCCTCACCCGCTTCCCCGAGGACCCCCGCGACCAGCTCCGCGCCTGGGACGCCGCCGACGAGTACCTGCTCCGCCACCTCGACGGCATCGCCCCCGACGCCACCACCGTCGTCCTGGGCGACCGCTGGGGCGCCCTGACCACCGCCCTGGCCACCGCGGAGCCGCCGCACCGCCCCGTACAGATCACCGACTCCCACCTCGCCCAGCAGGCCACCCGCGCCAACCTGCGCCGCAATGGCGCCGACCCGGACGCGGTGCGCCTGCTCTCCACCAGGGATACGCCCCCGGACCGGATCGACGCGCTGCTGATCCGGGTGCCCAAGAGCCTCGCCCTGCTGGAGGACCAGCTGCACCGGCTGGCCCCCGGCGTACACGCGGACACCGTCGTGGTCGGCACCGGCATGGTCACCGAGATCCACACCTCCACGCTCAAGCTGTTCGAGCGCATCCTCGGACCGACCCGCACCTCGCTCGCGGCCAAGAAGGCGCGGCTGATCTTCTGCTCACCGGACCCGGCGATCCCGCGCACCGCCAGCCCCTGGCCGCTCAGCTACGCACTGCCCGACGACATCGGCGCGGTCTCCGGCCGCACGGTGGTCAACCACGCGGGCATCTTCTGCGCCGAGCGCCTGGACATCGGCACCCGCTTCCTGCTGCGCAACCTCCCGCCGCAGCCCGCCCCGGGCGCCGACCCCCGGCGGATCGTGGACCTGGGCTGCGGAAACGGCGTGGTCGGTACGGCGATGGCGCTGGCCGAGCCGGACGCGGAGGTGCTCTTCACCGACGAGTCGTACCAGGCCGTCGCCTCCGCCGAGGCCACCTTCCGGGCCAATGCCTCATCGGGCTCCAAGGCCGAATTCCTGGTGGCGGACGGCCTCTCCGCGATCCCGGCCGGCACGGTGGACCTGGTGCTCAGCAACCCGCCGTTCCACAGCCACCAGGCCACGACCGACGCCACGGCCCGGCGGATGTTCACCGGATCGCGTGACGCGCTGCGGCCCGGCGGCGAGCTGTGGGTGATCGGCAATCGGCATCTCGGCTACCACATCCGGCTGCGCCGCATCTTCGGCAACTGCGAAATCGTCAGCAGCAACCCGAAGTTCGTCATCCTGCGATCCGTCAGGAACTGACGGCGTACCTACGACGGCCCCGCCAACCGCCTCGGCGGCGGGGCCGTCGAGTACGGCACTGCCTCACAGCGCGGCGGCGAACTCCATGTGCCCCGCCCATGCCTCGGGGGCTGAAGCCCGTTGGCCACCAGGCTGTCGTGGGCGTACAACTCGACCGCCGCTGCCTCCAAGCAGGTGAAGTCCCGGAGAAGTGCCGGGAAACGCGCCCCGGAGATCGATCACTTGAGTACGTTCAGCGTGCTGCGGCCGGTCGGTGCTCGCTTGCTCATGGAGCAGCTTGCGTAGTTGGCCATTTCTCGCGCCTCGCTGAGGTGCTCTCCGCGCTTCGGAGCAGGGCGCGCCAGCTCAAGTCGGCCCAGCGTACCGCCACTTTGGGCGATGGTACGGCCACTCTCAGTACGCGCCGTTGTGCTGGTCAGGCCATGTCCGAGCCGCCACGGTTGGAGGCATGAAGCTGAAGATTCGCTCTGCCGAGACCACCGCAGCCGTCAGAGAGTTCACCGAGCGGTTCAGCCCCACGCGGCACGGAGCACAGCTGGCGCGCCACGCGACATTGCGCCAACTTGACTGCTGGGGGCTGCGCATGGACGACGATCTGCCGCAGTCGGCGGCGCTGGTCGTGGCCGAGCTCGCCGCGAACGCCGTGCTGCACGGCCGGGTACCTGGCCGCCAGTTCGAAGTGCGGCTGGTCCTCCACCAGGCCCTGCTGCGTATCGAGGTCTCCGACGCCCGCAGCGAACGGCGACCCGGCCCGGCCTGCCTGCCGCGCCCGGATGACGAATACGGGCGCGGCCTGCTGCTGGTCGACTGCATCTCGCTGTGCTGGGGCGTGCTGGACCGCTACCCGATCGGCAAGACGGTCTGGGCGGAACTGGCGGTGCCCGCGTGGAGCTGACAACCCCACGGCAGCCCGAACACCGCGGCCGGGCCCATGAGGTGGTCGCGGAACTCCGCGCGGCCACCGGCAGCATGGCCCTGGACTTCTTCGAGCTGCACCTGCACGAAGACCCGGCCCCCGATGCCGAGCCCGCCGTCGCCTGGGGCCGCACCACCATCGAGACGGCCCAGCGCTTCCTTGACCTGCTGGCCCTGATCGACGCGGCCCGCGAAGCCGAAACCGCCCTGCTGGCCCGCATCTTCCGGCGCTACCCCGAACTCTCCCCGGGCCTCCGCCCCCACTACCCCCGCTGACCCCGTGCAACCCGACAACGGCCCGGACCCGCTCCGGGCCGGCACGGCCAGTACGAGCACTTCCGGACGGGCCGGTCGGCCCGTGGGCTCAGTCGGTGTGTTCCCGTAGCCAGGCCAAGGCTGCCGGGGCCGCGGCGAGGACGGATACATGGCCGTCGTCGGGGCGCAGCCAGAGTTCCGCCGTGCGGCAGTGCTGGGCGAGCCAGGCACCGTGGGAGCTGGGGACGATGCGGTCCTGTCCGCCGTGCAGGATCAGTGTGGGCGCGCGTACCCGGGCGGGGTCGAACCCCCACGGGCGGACATAGGCCAGGTCGTCGTCCACCATGCCGTCCATTCCGGCGTCCAGGCCCTTCCCGGCGACGGTGCCCAGCCAGGACCACTCGCCGCCCAGCGCGGCGTGGTCCGCCGGGGTGAACGACTCCGGGTCGAAGTCATTGGCCGCGAGGAAGCCCTGCAGCGCGGCGCGCCCCGCGACGGCGGCGCGCAGCCCCGAAGCACCGGATGCCGCCATGCCGGCGAACCAGTCCAACCCCTCGGCGTCGAAGGGGGCCAGCCCCGCCGCGCAGACCACGCCCAGGACGCGCCTGGGCAGCAGCGCGGCGCACCCCAGCGCATGCGAGCCGCCGCCGGACGAGCCCATGACCGCGAACCGGTCGACGCCCAGCGCGTCCGCGACGGCCGACACATCGGCGGCGGCCGCGCCCAGCCCCCGGCCCGGGTGGGGAGTCGACCCGCCGTAGCCGGGGCGGTCGTACGAGACCCAGCGGATGCCGCACCGGGCGGCGGCCGGGAACAGCGGTTCCGGTGGCGCGCCGATGTTGGGCGTGCCGTGGTGCCAGAACACCGTGAGGTGGTGGCCCTCCTCGGGGCGGGCGTCGTAGAAGTGCAGCGTACGACCATCGGTCAGTTGGAGATCGCTCTCTGTCACCGTCATCATGCGCGGAGCGTATCGACCGCCACTGACAACGCCGCTGACAACGCCGCCGACGGCGCCACTGCTCCGGCGGTCGTACTCCTCGCGGTGGTCGGACTCGCGGGTCACCCGTGAGGGTGATGCTGTCCTGGCGTGGAGGCCCCTGGCCGCCCGTAGAGCGGCGCTGGAGCACCCGGCGGGGGCGGGGGGAGCGGCATGGGCGGCGGTTAGATTGCCAGCGGCCGAGCGGCCTGTCCACCGCCGGCCGAGGGAGAGCCATGGCGATCGAGCTGCCCGGTGAGGTGGTGTCGTTCCTCCAGTTCATCGGGGTCGACTGGCCCCAGGTGAACGAGGACAACGTGCGTGAGCACGCGGCGCGCGTCCGGGAGTTCGCGAGCACGATACAGCACGCCCACGACAGGCCCGCCGCGACCCCGCGGCTGCCCGGCGCTGCCCGCGAGGCGCTGCCCGCCGAGTGGGAGGGGCTGTCCGGCAGCCGGTTGGCCGTGCTGGTCGACACCTGCCGGGCGGTGGCGGCGGCGCTGGACGTGACGGCGGAGCGCGGCGTCCAGCGGATCGGCAGGGCGCTCGCCGAGGACGCCGGCCTGGCGGTACGGGACTTCTACCGCGCGACGGGGAAGGAGCCGCCCGCCGTGAACGCCGTGAACGCCGTGAACGCCGTGAACGCCGAGGAGGCCCACATCGAGCAGGAGACCGCGACGCTGCTGCTGAAGATCCTCGACGCCGGCAGCCGGGCTCCGACCCACCAGCACGGGGACGGCGCCGCCCGCAGGCAGGTGGCGACCCCGCGCGAGGCGGCCCGACCCGCAGCGACCGGCGGCCCCGGCGGGGTCGACCTGGCCACCGGCCGGCTGTGCATCGAGCAGAGCGACGTACTCCTGCCCGGCTCGCTGCCACTGGCCTTCACCCGGACCCATGACTCGGGCTACCAGGCGGGGCGCTGGATGGGCCGGCGCTGGGTGTGCACCTTCGACGAGCGGTTGGAGATCGACGCGGAGGGCGTCGTCCACCTCGGCACCGACGCGGCCGCGCAGGCGTATCCACACCCTGCCCCCGGCGAGCCGACGCAGGCCGACGCCGGGGTGCGCCGGGAGCTGGCGGTCGACGCCGCGACCGGCGACTACACCCTGACCGACGTCTCCCGGGGCCTGGTCCGGGAGTTCACCGCCCGGCCGGACGGCGGGACGGCGCTGCTGACCCGGCTGCGCGACGCCTTCGGCCGCCGTCTCGACTTCGCGTACGACGAGGACGGTACGCCGCTGAGCATCACCCACTCCGGTGGCTACCGGCTGCTGGTCGCCGTCGACCGGGGCCGGATCATCGCCCTGCGGCTGGCCGGCGCCGGGCCGGACGGCGGCGACCTGCTGCTGCGGCGGTACGGCTACACCGACGGCCGGCTGTCGGCGGTGTACGACTCCTCCGGTCGGCCGCTGCGCTTCGACAACGACGAGCAGGGCCGCATCCTCGCCTGGACCGACCGCAACGACACCCGCTATCTGTACGCCTACGACACCTCCGGCCGAGTGGTGGACGCGGGCGGCGTCGACGGCTCGCTGCGCTTCCACTTCGAGTACGGCGACCCGGACCCGGCCACCGGCCTGCGGGTGCACAGCGAGACCAACGCCCTCGGCTACACCACTTGCCACCACGTCGACGAGCACGCCCGGATCGTGGCCCGTACCGACCCGCTGGGGCACACCGTCCGCACCGAACGGGACGGGAACGACCGGCTGCTGGCGGTCACCGACCCGCTCGGCGCCACCACCCGCTTCGAGTACGACGGCGCGGGCGACCTGGTCGTCACCACGCGCGCCGACGGCGAACCGGCCACCGCCTGCTACACCCGGCGCGGTGGGCTGAGCCTGCCGGAAGTGGTCGTCGAGCCGGGCGGGGCGGTCTGGCGCCGCAAGTACGACGAGGACGGCCGCTGCACCTCGGTCACCGATCCGCTGGGCGCCGTCACCCGCTACGGCTACGACGAGTTGGGGCATCTCTCCTCGGTCACCAATGCGCTCGGCCACACCACCTTCGTCCACAGCAATCCGGCCGGCCTCCCGGTCGAGGTCACCGACCCGACCGGCGCCACCAGCCGGTTCGAGCGCGACGCCTTCGGCCGTACCGTCGCCTTCACCGATCCGCTGGGTGCCGTCACCCGGCTGACCTGGACCGTCGAGGGGCGACCGGCGTCGTGCACCGCCCCGGACGGCAGCACCGAGAGCTGGACGTACGACGAGGAGGGCAATCTGCTCACCCACACCGACCAGCTCGGCCGGGTGACCACCTATGAGTACTCCCCGTTCGGGACGCTCGCCGCCCGCACCGGGCCGGACGGCGCCCGGGTCGCCTTCGGCCACGACGCGCATCTGCAACTGGTGACCGTCACGGACGCGCTGGGCCGGACCTGGGAGTACCGCTACGACCAGGCGGGCCGGCCCGTCGCCGAGCACGACTTCCACGGACGGGTCGTCAGCTACCGGCTGGACGCGGCCGGACAGGTCGTCGCGCGCACCAACGCGCTGGGCCAGCAGGTCCGGTACGGTTACGACCTGCTGGGCAACCTGGTCTCCAAGAGCGCCGACGGGCTGACCACCAGCTACTGCCACGACCTCGCCGGGCACCTGATCCAGGCCGTCGGGCCGGACACCGGGCTGGTCCGCACCGTCGACGCGCTCGGCAACCTGCTGACCGAGAGCGTCAACGGCCGCACCCTCACCCACACCCGGGACATCCTCGGCCGTCGCGTCCGCCGCACCACCCCCACCGGCCACACCAGCACTTGGACGTACAACCCCGGCGGCCAGCGCACCGCCCTCACCACCCCGGCGGGCAGCCTCGACTTCGCCTATGACGCCGCTGGGCGCGAACGGCAGCGGTCCATCGGCGGCCACCTCACCCTGACCAGCGGCTGGGACACCCGGCATAGCCTGATCCGGTCCACCCTGAAGTGCCGTGACGCCGTGCTCCAGCAGCGCGACTACAGCTACTGCGCGGACGGCAGCCTCTGCGGCATCGACGACCGGCTCGCCGGGCAGCGCACCTTCGACCTCGACCAGGTCGGCCGGGTCACCGCCGTGCACGGAGCCACCTGGACCGAGAGCTACGCCTACGACCCGGCGGGCAACCTCACCGACGCCCAGTGGCCGGCCACCGGCGCCACCCGCGCGGCGCTGGGCCCCCGCAGCTACGGCGAGGCCGGGCTCAGTACGGCCGGGCGGGTGCGCTACGAGTACGACGGCGCCGGTCGTACCGTCCTGCGGCAGCGCCTCCGATCCGCCCAGCAGCCCGACAGCTGGCACTTCGGCTGGGACGCCGAGGACCGGCTCACCCAGGTCACCACCCCCGACGGCACCCGGTGGCGCTACCTGTACGACCCCTTCGGGCGGCGGACCGCCAAGCAGCGGCTGGCCGCCGACGGCACCACGGTGGAGGAGCAGACCGACTTCACCTGGGACGGCGCCACCCTGGCCGAGCAGACCACCCGCGCCCGCTACCTCCCGGGGCCGCACACCCTCAGCTGGGACCACCGGGGGCTGCATCCCATCGCGCAGACCGAGACCATCACCACCCGGGCGACGGCCGAGGCCCCCCGGGAGCAGACCGACCGCCGCTTCTTCGCCGTCGTCACCGACCTGGTCGGCACCCCCACCGAGCTGGTCGACCCCGCCACCGAGACCATCGCCTGGCGGGCCACCCCCACCCTCTGGGGCAACACCACCTGGCCCAGCACCAGCACCACGTACACGCCGTTGCGCTTCCCCGGCCAGTACTTCGACCCGGAGACCCGGCTGCACTACGGCCTGCACCGCTACTACGACCCCGAGACCGCCCGCTACACCGCCCCCGACCCGCTCGGGCTCGGGCCGGCCGTCAACCCCGAGGGCTATGTGCACAATCCGCACACCTGGGCGGACCCGCTCGGCCTGGCGGCCGGGCTCGCCGTGGTCGGCCGCCACCGCGCCGTCGCGGCCGTGCCGACGGCGGCGTGGGTCGCCGCTGTCGCGCGGGTCGCCCCCGTGGTCGGCGTCAGGACCGGCCGTGTTGTCAGAGGTGGCTCGTACGATCCGGACAGCAGTGGATTCCAAGCTGGAGGGGGGCAGGCATGACTGCTCATCAGGTCGCCTATGCACAGGTCAACGGCATGGAGATGTACTACGAGACCCATGGTGCCGACTCCGGCCGACCGCTGGTACTGCTGCACGGCGGCGTCCTCACCATCGAGTCGTCGTTCGGGGAGTTGCTGCCCGCGCTGGCCGCCGGGCGCCGGGTGATCGCCGTCGAGTTGCAGGGGCACGGCCATACCGCCGACATCGACCGGGAGATGACCGTACCGGCGCTCGCCGGTGACGTCGTCGCGCTGCTCGACGCGCTCAGCATCGGGCAGGCCGACCTCTTCGGGTTCAGCCTGGGCGGCATGACGGCGCTGGAGACGACGCTGCGGCATCCGGAGCGGGTGGGTCGGCTGGCCGTCGCGGGCGCCGCCTACCGGGCGGACGGCTACTACGACGAGATCCGCGACCCGGCGCTGCATGCGACATCGACCCGGTTGCCGACCCGGGCCGACTTCCAGCAGATGGTGGACGCCTACAACGCGGTGGCCCCCGACCCGGGGCACTTCCAGGACTTCATGGCCAAGTGCACCGTCGCGGCGGGCTTCGCGGGCTGGTCACCGGACGACCTCAAGGGGCTGGCCGTACCGGTGCTGCTGGTCTTCGGCGACACCGACTTCGTCCGCCTGGAGCACGCCGCCGAGATGCACCGGCTCATCCCCGACTCACGCCTGGCGGTCCTCCCCGACTGCACCCACATGGAGGTGACGCACCGTACGGAGCTGCTGCCGATGCTGGAGGGCTTCCTGAACGGCTGATCGACTGAGCTTGGCCGCCGAGCCGCCGAGCCGCCGAGCCGCCGGGCCGCCGGGCCGCCGGGCCGCCGAGCCGCCGAGCCCGGCTCCGGCGGCCGCTCGCAAGCGGTCACCGGAGCCGGGGCGGCCGGGGTGCGTCAGGCGGGGCCGGCCACCGCCGCGACCTGGGCGGTGACGGGCAGACCCGAGCCGTCGCGGCGCGGGTCGCGCTCCGGCAGCTCCACCGGCGCGCCGCCCGCGGTCGCCGCCCGAGCCGGTGCCGGACCCGCCCAGGCGAACGCCAGGGCGTCCTCGCCGCGCAGGAACCGCTGGCAGCGGACACCGCCGGTGGCCCGGCCCTTCCTCGGGTACTGCTCGAACGGGGTGAGCTTCCAGCTCGACTGGGCCTCCCCGGTCAGCGTCCCGGCCGTCCCGGCGACGGTGAGCACCACCGCGTCCAGCGCCGGGTCCACCGCCGTGAAGGAGAGCACCCGGGCGCCGTCGGCCAGCTTGATGCCCGCCATACCGCCCGCCGGGCGGCCCTGCGGCCGCACCTGCCCCGCCGGATAGCGCAGCAACTGCGCGTCCGAGGCGATGAAGACCAGATCCTCTTCGCCAGTGCGCAGCTCCACCGCACCGATGACGCTGTCGCCCTCCTTGAGCGAGATCACCTCGAACTCGTCCTTGTTGGCCGGCCAGTCCGGCACCACCCGCTTCACCACGCCCTGCACGGTGCCCAGCGCCAGGCCCGGCGAGGACTCGTCCAGTGTGGTCAGCGCCAGCACCCGCTCATCGGGCGCCAGATCCAGGAACTCGCTCGCCGCCGCGCCGCCCGCCAGACTGGGCGCAGCCGAACTCGGCGGCAGCGCGGGCAGGTCGATCACCGTCAGCCGCAGCACCCGCCCGGCCGAGGTCACCGCGCCGACATCGCCGCGCGCCGTGGCTGGCACCGCCGAGACGATCACGTCGTGCTTGGACCGCCCCTCGCTCGGCTCGAACGCGTCCGCGTCCGCCGTGCGGGCCAGCAGCCCGGTGGAGGAGAGCAGCACCCGGCACGGATCGTCCGCCACCTGGAGCGGCACCGCCGACGCGGCCGTCACCACGCCGCCCTCCAGCAGCACCGTGCGCCGCTCGGTGCCGAACTTCTTCGCCACCGCCGCCAGTTCGCCGGAGACCACGCTGCGCAGCTTGGCGTCCGAGTCCAGGATCGCGGTCAGCTCGGTGATCTCCCGGTGCAGCTTCTCCTGCTCGGCCTCCAACTCCACCCGGTCGAACCGGGTGAGCCGCCGCAGCGGGGTGTCCAGGATGTAGGCCGTCTGCACCTCGGAGAGCGAGAAGCGCTCCATCAGGCGCTCCTTGGCCTGGGCGGCGTTCTCGCTGCCCCGGATGAGGGCGATGACCTCGTCGATGTCGACCAGCGCCACCAGCAGGCCCTCAACCAGGTGCAGCCGGTCCTGCCGCTTGCTGCGCCGGAACTCGCTGCGTCGGCGCACCACCTGGAAGCGGTGGTCGACATAGACCTCCAGCAGTTCCTTCAGACCCAGCGTCAGCGGCTGCCCGTCGACCAGCGCCACATTGTTGATGCCGAAGGACTCCTCCATCGGCGTCAGCTTGTAGAGCTGTTCGAGCACCGCCTCCGGCACGAAGCCGTTCTTGACCTCGATCACCAGCCGCAGGCCGTGCGCGCGGTCGGTGAGGTCCTTCACATCGGCGATGCCCTGGAGCTTCTTGGAGCCGACCAGGTCCTTGATCTTGGAGATCACCTTCTCCGGGCCGACGTTGTACGGCAGCTCGGTGACCACGATGCCCTTGCGGCGCGCCGTGACGCTCTCGATCGTGGTGGTGGCCCGGATCCTGAAGGTGCCCCGGCCGGTCTCGTACGCGTCCCGGACGCCCGCCAGGCCGACGATCCGGCCGCCGGTCGGCAGGTCCGGGCCGGGCACGAACCGCATCAGGGTGTCCAGGTCGGCGTCCGGGTGCTTGACCAGGTGCCGGGCGGCGGCGACCACCTCGGAGAGGTTGTGCGGCGGCATATTGGTCGCCATGCCGACCGCGATGCCGGACGCGCCGTTGACCAGCAGGTTGGGGAAGGCGGCGGGCAGCACGCCCGGCTCCTGCTCGCTGCCGTCGTAGTTGGGCGTGAAGTCGACGGTCTCCTCGTCGATCGACTCCACCATGGCCATCGCGGCGGCGGTCAGCCGGGACTCGGTGTACCGCATCGCGGCGGGCGGGTCGTCGTTGCCCAGCGAGCCGAAGTTGCCGTGACCGTCGATCAGCGGCAGCCGCATCGAGAACGGCTGTGCCAGCCGCACCAGGGTGTCGTAGATCGCCGCGTCGCCGTGCGGGTGCAGCCGGCCCATCACCTCACCGACGACGCGGGCCGACTTCACATGGCTGCGCTCCGGGCGCAGCCCCATCTCATTGGCCTGGTAGACGATCCGCCGATGCACCGGCTTGAGACCGTCCCGCGCGTCGGGCAGGGCGCGGGAGTAGATGACGGAGTAGGCGTACTCCAGGTAGGAGCGCTGCATCTCGTCCACGACGTCGACATCGAGGATGCGCTCCTCGAAGTCGCCGGGCGGCGGGGTAGGCGAACTGCGGCGGGCCATCGCGGGCGGGCTCCTTTGCGTGTTCAGCGTCGATCCAGGCCGTGCGGGCACGGCGGCTCCCTATTGTGACCCCTCGCACCGACATCCCCGGCCACCACCCCGCGCCCGCCGTCCACGGGCACCGCCGCCACCGGCCGGAGCACCGGCGCGCGTCCGCCTGCGGCGAACAACGGCCTGGCGTGGGCATCTGCGGGCCGCTCGTTCGTTGCACCACAATGGGGCAGCACGAGGGCGGCGACGCCCTCACCCCGCGAGCAGGAACCACACCGAGCAGCGACGGGAAGGACCCGAAGAGCATGGCCAACCCGGCCCCCGCCTCCACCACCGGAGGCCTATCCATCACCGAGCACCGGCTGGCCAACGGCCTGCGTGTGGTGCTCTCCGAGGACCACCTCACGCCGGTCGCCGCCGTGTGCCTCTGGTACGACGTCGGCTCCCGCCACGAGGTGGAGGGCCGCACCGGCCTCGCCCACCTCTTCGAGCACCTGATGTTCCAGGGCTCGGCCAATGTCTCCGGCAACGGGCACTTCGAGCTCATCCAGGGTGCCGGCGGCTCCCTGAACGGCACCACCAGCTTCGAGCGCACCAACTACTTCGAGACCATGCCCGCCCACCAGTTGGAGCTCGCCCTCTGGCTGGAGGCCGACCGGATGGGCTCGCTGCTGGCCGCGCTGGACCAGACCAGCCTGGACAACCAGCGCGACGTGGTGAAGAACGAGCGCCGCCAGCGGTACGACAACGTGCCGTACGGCACCGCCTTCGAGAAGCTCACCGCGATGTCGTACCCCGAGGGCCACCCGTACCACCACACCCCGATCGGCTCCATGGCCGACCTGGACGCGGCCGACCTCGCGGACGCCCAGGCCTTCTTCACCACTTACTACGCGCCCAACAACGCGGTGCTGTCGGTGGTCGGCGACATCGACCCCGAGGAGACCCTGCGCTGGGTCGAGAAGTACTTCGGCAGCATCCCCTCCCACGACGGCAAGCCCGAGCCGCGCGACGGCTCGCTGCCGCCGGTCGCGGGGGAGGAGCTGCGGCTCACCGTCCGCGAGGAGGTGCCCTCCCGCGCCCTGATGGCCGCCTACCGGCTGCCGCACGACGGCACCCGGGAGGCCGACGCCGCCGACCTCGCGCTGACCGTGCTCGGCTCCGGCGAGTCCAGCCGGCTCTACAACCGGCTGGTGCGCCGCGACCGGCTCGCCGTCACCGCCGGCTTCGGCCTGCTGCGGCTGGCCGGGGCACCCTCGCTGGGCTGGCTGGACGTCAAGACGTCCGGTGACGCCACCATCGAGGACGTCGAGGCCGCCGTCGACGACGAGCTGGCCCGCTTCGCGGCCGAGGGCCCCACGCCCGAGGAGTTGGAGCGTGCCCAGGCGCAGATCGAGCGCGAGTGGCTGGACCGGCTCCAGACCGTCTCCGGCCGCGCCGACGAACTGTGCCGCTACGCCGTCCTGTTCGGTGACCCGGGGCTGGTCAACACCGCGCTGAGCCGGGTCATGGAGGTCACCGCCGAGGAGGTCCGGGCCATCGCCGCAGAGCGGGTGCGGCCCGACAACCGCGCGGTGCTCGTGTACGAGCCCGTACACCCGGAGGCCGTCGCCTCCGACGCCTCCGACGACGCCGCGAACTCCGAGGGAGGCGCCGCATGACCGGCATCGAGCCCACCATGACCTTCCACCCGCGCCCCGAGGCGGGCACCGCCACCCCGTGGGCGTTCCCCGCCCCCGAGCGCGGCACCCTGGCCAACGGCCTGACCCTGCTGCACTGCCACCGGCCCGGCCAGCAGCTGGTCGCCGTCGAGGTGCTGCTCGACGCCCCGCTCGCCGCCGAGCCCGCCGAGCTGGACGGCGTCGCCACCATCCTCGCCCGAGCGTTCAGCGAGGGCACCGACACCCTCACCGCCGAGGAGTTCGCCGCCGAGCTGGAGCGGGCCGGCGCCACCATGGGCGCGCACGCCGACCACTCCTGCGTCCGGGTCTCACTGGAGGTGCCCGCCTCCCGGCTGGAGCGCGGCCTCACCCTGCTGGCCGACGCGCTGCGGGCCCCGGCCCTGCCCGGGGACGAGATCGAGCGGCTGGTCGCCAACCGGCTGGACGAGATCGTCCACGAGCTGGCCAACCCGGCCCGCCGCGCGGCGTTCGCGCTCTACGGCGACCTCTTCGACAGCGCCGACCGGCTCTCCCGCCCCCGGGCCGGCTCCGCCGAGACCGTACGCCGCATCGACCGCGCGGCCGTGCAGGCGTTCTATGACGCGCACGTCCGCCCGGCCACCGCGACCGCCGTCGTCGTCGGGGACCTGGAGGGCGTCGACCTCCCCGGCATCCTGGACCGCACCCTCGGCGCCTGGACCGGCGACAAGGCCGAGCCCAGCAGCTCCGAGCCGATCGCCGCCGACGACACGGCACGGGTGATCATCGTCGATCGGCCCAGCTCGGTGCAGACCCAGCTGCTCATCGGCCGGATCGGCCCCGACCGGCACGACGAGCACTGGGCGGCCCAGGTGCTCGGCACCTACTGCCTCGGCGGCACCCTCACCTCCCGGCTGGACCGGGTGCTGCGGGAGGAGAAGGGCTACACCTACGGCGTCCGCGCGCTCAACCAGCCACTGCGCTCCGCCTCCGACGGCACCGGCCGGGTGCTGCTCGCCATCACCGGCTCGGTGGACACGGCCTCCACCGGCCCCGCCCTGGCCGACCTCTGGACGGTGCTGCGCACCCTCGCCGCCGAGGGGCTGACCGACGACGAGCGCGATGTCGCCGTGCAGAACCTGGTCGGCGTGGCGCCGCTGAAGTACGAGACGTCCGCCGCCGTGGCGGACACCCTGGCCGACCAGGTCGAGCAGGGCCTGCCGGACGACTACCAGGCCCAGATGTACCGGCGGCTCGCCGAGGTCAGCACGGCCGAGGCCACCGCCGCCGTGGTCGCGGCCTTCCCACCGGACCGGCTGGTCACCGTCCTGGTCGGGGACGCCTCCGTGATCGCAGGCCCGGTCCGCGAGCTGGGCATCGGCGACGTCACCGTCGTCCAGTCCTGACGGCCGCACCTCCACCGCACCGGCCGCCGGGGCCCTGCACCGGCCCCGGCGGCCGGGCGGGCCCCGGGCCGCCCGCTCACCCGCCGGTAGCTCCGCCGTCCCCGATGGGCACCGCGACGTCCAGATCGCTGCCGGCCGTGGGCCGCCCTGCGGCCGTCGATCCGGCCAGGACCGCCGCCAGTGCGTCGGGGAAGCGGGCGCGCACCAGACGCCGGGCCTGGTCGACGGGGTCGATGTCCGTGCCGGTCAGGGTCTCAGCGGCGTCGGACCGGGCGCGACCGGGTTTCCGTCGCCGGGGCCGACCAGGAACGGACTGCCCGGCCGGTCGGGCTGCCAGCCCCGGGTCAGACCCAGGCGGACGGCCGCCGCCACGGTCGACGGCAGCACGCTCATCGCCGGTCGGCCCGCCCAGTTGTCGGGCCGGGCCGCACCGAGGTCCGCCACCAGCACCGAACCCGGCCCGCAGCCGGTCCGCTCCACCGCGAACGTCAGCGACGACCACCCGGCGCCCTGGCAGTACGTCGGCCGGGGTCGCACCCGCCAGCGGTACTCCGTCCCATCCACCGTGACCAGCCGCGAACCCTTGCGTA
This sequence comes from Streptomyces sp. NPDC092296, assembly GCF_044755465.1. NCBI lineage: Bacteria > Bacillati > Actinomycetota > Actinomycetes > Kitasatosporales > Streptomycetaceae > Streptomyces > Streptomyces sp. NPDC092296. The sequence continues at coordinate 137,728 of NZ_JBIVRB010000013.1, forward strand.
CCAGCGCCACATCCGCCCCCTCGCCTCCGCAGAACACCGGGGCCCACCCGCGATCCCGGCCGGGCGGCCGACGCGCACGCTAGCTCGCGCCCGCACCCCGGGCACCCCGTTTTCCGACACCGGCCGCATGAGAATCCCCGCCGGGGGCACCCGACAGCCCGTGCAGACCTTCCTGCCGTACCCGGACTTCGCCGCCGGCGCGGCCGTACTGGACACCAGGCGGCTCGGCAAGCAGCGGGTGGAGACGCTCCAGATCGCCCGCGCGCTGGTCTGGCCGGAGTACGGCTGGAAGAACCACCCGGCCGTGGCGATGTGGCGCGGCTTCGTACCCGCGCTGGCCGCCTACGGCCTGGCCGTCTGCCACCGCTGGCAGCAGCTCGGCCACCGCGACACGGTCGCCGGCCAGCTTCGCGACTTCACCGGACCCGGCGGGCCCCGCTCGCAGCGCGACCTGGCCGACGACGGACTGCTGCCGCCCTGGCTGGGCGACGAGGCCGTGCACCTCAGCCACCGCTCGGCGCTGCTGCGCAAGGACCCGGACCACTACCGGGACCGCTTCGAACCCGGACTGCCCGATGACCTCCCGTACACCTGGCCCGACCCCGCCTTCCCACGCTGGCCGCTGCGCCGGGGCCACGACCGGCCGCTCGGGCTGGAGCAGGCCGCGCGGCTGCTGGGCGTCGAGCTGCCCGACCGGCAGGCCCGCGCGGCGGTGGCGGCCGTGAGCGCGGGCTCGGACGCCGAACTGGCCGTACGCTCGCGCACCGCCGCCGGTACGGTCGCGCTGCTCGCGGGCCTGTGCACCCCCGGCAGCACCGCCTGGGTCATCCCCGGCGAGCCTGTCCGTACGGCTCCTGCCACGCCGATGCCCGGCTCCGAGCCCGCTCCTGAGGGCACCGAAGCCGGGATGACCGCCCGCCGCCCGGACGCCGCTGCCCTGGCCGCGATGCGGGCCGAACGCACCGCCGACCCGGAATTCCGCTTCCTGCGGGCCCGGCAGCTCAGCGCCGCGCCTGCCGCCGACGTGCCCGGACTGCTGGTACTGGACCGGGTGGCGGCCTCACGTCCGGCTGCCTGGGCCGCCGTCCCGGTCCTGCGGCTCGTCGGCGGCGGTCAGCGCCGCCCGTAGCGTCGCCGCCACCCCGGCCGCCTCCGTCTCGTCGCGGTAGCGGGCACGCGGCCAGAAGAAGCCCCGCAGGCCGTCCTTGGGGTTCCGGGGCACCACATGAAAATGGAGATGCGGCACCGACTGGCTGATCCGGTTGTTCGCCGCGACGAAGGAACCGGCCGCGCCGAGCGCGCCCTCCATCGCCGCCGCCACCCGCTGCACCACCGAGAAGTACGGCTCCAGCAGCGCGGACGGCAGCTCCGGCAGCGTCTCCACATGGGTGCGCGGCACCACCAGCGTGTGGCCTGGGAAGAGCGGCCGCCGGTCCAGGAAGGCCACCGTCCACTCGTCCTGGTAGACCAGCCGCGCCGCCGCCGTCCCCGCCACCACCGCACAGAACACGCACTCCGACCGCGTTGTCACCATGCCCCGATTCCAGCCCACCGCCGGCCGCAGCGCACCCCCGACCCGCCGCCGGAAACCGCTCGGAACCTCTGGCCCACCCGGCGCCTCTTGACCGGACGAGAAGGCACCAGCGACCCGCCCAGGAGGCACCACCCATGACCGCCGCCCGCACGGCTACCACCGACACCGCCCGCACCGCGACCACCGCCACCCGACCGCTGCCGCCCGCCCCGGGCGTGACCCACCGCTTCGTCACGGCCGACGGCATCCGCTTCCACGTGGCCGAGGCCGGCGAAGGGGAGCCCGTGCTGCTGCTGCACAGCTTTCCCCAGCACTGGTACGCCTGGCACCACCTGCTGCCGCTGCTGGCCGCCGACCATCGCCTGATCTGCCCCGACCTGCGCGGCTCCGGCTGGTCCGACGCCCCGCCGCACGGCTATGACACCGACACCCGGGTCACCGATGTGCTGGCCCTGATGGACACCCTCGACCTCGACCGGGTCAGGCTGATCGGCCATGAGTGGGGCAGCTGGCTCGGCTTCATGCTCTGCCTGCGCGCACCCGGCCGCTTCAGCCACCACCTGGCCCTCAACATCACCCACCCCTGGCCGCTGCACCGCCGACTCCTGCCCAACGCCTGGCGCTACTGGCACACCGCCCCGCTGGAGACCCCGCTGCTCGGCCGCCGCCTGCTGCGCCACAGCCCCGGCTTCACCCGGCAACTGCTGCGCCGGGGCACCGCCGACCCGGCCGTCTGGAGCCCGGAGGAGCTCGACGAGTACGCCCGCTCCACCGCCGAACCCGCGCACGCCCGCGCCGCCGAGCAGCTGCACCGCGCGTATGCCCTGCACGACATCCCCCGCCTGGTGCGCGGCCGCTACCGGCGGCAGCGTCTCACCACCCCTACCGTGATCCTGGCCGGCGAGCGGGACGCCACGCTCCCGCCCAGCGTGCTGGCCGGTGCCGACCGCCACACCGACCGGCTGCGCGTCCAGGTGATACCCGGCGCCGGGCACCTGCTCCACCAGGAGCGCCCTGACCTGGTCGCCGAAGCGGCCGGCGCCCTGTTCCACGGCTGACGGCGCCGGGAGCGGCCGCCCGGCAGGTGCGGTCAGCTCCGGTCGGCCGTCCGCCGCCGCACCCGCTCCACCATGCGCCCCACCCGGACCGCCCCCACCGCCCGCAGCACCGCCGCTATCGGCACCAGCCTCCGCCTGCGCACGCCGCCCAGCACCGCGAACCTGGTGCCCTCACCCTCCGCCACCGCCGCCATCCCGCCGACCACCAGCTCGCTCTGCATCAGGCACCACCCCGCCTCCAGCAGTACCTCGAACTCCGCCCGATGCCCGAGCGGCCCGGCCGCCACCGCCCGGAACCTCGGCGCCGAGCCGTCCACCAGCTGGAAGGAGTACACGGACGGCACCAATCGCGGCAGCTCACCCTCCAGATCCGCCGCCACCGACCACACCGCCGCAGGCGGCGCGGCGATATACCCCTCGGCGTACATCGCCCCCCGCACCCCGGCTGCCATCACCCGCAACCGCCGAACCGGGTCGACCCCCGGCATACCCGCTCCATCCTGCTCCTGCTCCAGCCCGTCGATCATCGCTGCCACGCCTTCCGAAAGCTGTCGCGCGCCCGGTGCAGCCGCGACTTCACCGTCCCCCGGGACACTCCCAGCAGCTCGCTCGCCGCCTGCTCGTCCAACCCCTCCAACTCGCGCAGCACCAGGATCGCCCGATGGTCCGACGACATCCGGCGCAGCACGTCGTACACCTCCCCGGCCAGCTGCGGATCGCCCCTGGCCGGACGGTCGTCCCACTCCGCCACCGGCGTCTCCCGGGCCGCCCGCCGCGCCACCCGCACGGCCTCGCGCACCGTGACCGTACGCACCCACCCGTACAACGCCCCCGGCTCCTGCACCGTGTGCAGCCCCCGGAAGACCGCGACCAACGCCTCCTGCACCGCGTCCGCCGTGTCGCGCAGCGCGATCGGCCGACACAGCCGTGTCACATACGGCGTGAGCAGCCGGAGCAGCGCGTCCATCGCCAGCACATCGCCCCGCTGCGCCGCAGGCATCAGCGCAGCAGCGGCCTCCCACGGCGGCGGCCGCTCCTCCGGTGCCGCCCCCGGCCCCACGTCCGACACCCCCACCACGTCCGACACCCCCGGCTCCTCCGCCCGCAGTGCCTCCGCCCGCCGTGCCTTTACTTGCAGTGCCTCCGCTGGCACTGCCTCCACCCGCAGAGTCCCCATCCAGCCTCCTCTCCGTGACGCTCCCTCAAGACAGAGGGGCCGCAAGCTCCGAAGGTTCCCGTCACTTCTCGGCAATTCCGTTGCGCGCCGCCGCGCCGCCGTGGGTAGATAGGTCCCGTGCCCGGTACACGGGCCCGGGACCGGCAGCGCCGCTCCCGAACACGGCGAAGGGAGGCGGAAGCCATGCGGGTCGAGACACCGAGCGGGCGCTGTTCCAGCACTCGCCGCTCCCCGGGGCTCCGCCGAACCGCGCCGTCCCCGGTGCGCACCCGGCGGTAACACCGCCGACGCGCACCACACAGCGCCCAGGGCCGCCTCCGCGCACGGGGGAAGCGGGGGCGTCCCTGCGGCGCACACCCCCCTGGGGGCACAGCCTTCCCGAGCCACGCCGGACTCTCGCGTGGCACTCTCGCAAGTGGGCCATCCGACCTTGGAGGTCGTTTCAACCATGTCGTACACCGAGGTTCCCGGCGTCCGGGTGCCGATCCGCATGTGGACCGACCCGGCCGCCGTCGAGGGCCAGGCCATGCAGCAGCTGCGCAACATCTCCTCGCTGCCCTGGATCAGCGGCCTCGCCGTGATGCCCGACGTCCACCTGGGCAAGGGCGCCACGGTCGGCTCCGTCATCGCCATGAAGGGCGCCGTCTGCCCGGCCGCCGTCGGCGTGGACATCGGCTGCGGGATGAGCGCGGTCAAGACCTCGCTCACCGCCCGTGACCTGCCCGATGACCTCTCCCGCCTGCGTTCCGAGATCGAGGAGGCCATCCCGGTCGGCCGTCAGGGCCATGACGACCCCGTCGACCCGAGCCGCCTGCACGGCCTGCCCACGGCCGGCTGGGACGGCTTCTGGCAGCGCTTCGACGGCCTGGCGCAGGCGGTCAGGTTCCGCCGGGAGCGGGCGCTGTCGCAGATGGGTTCGCTGGGCGGCGGCAACCACTTCATCGAGTTCTGCCTCGACACGGCGGGCTCGGTGTGGCTGATGCTGCACTCCGGTTCCCGCAACATCGGCAAGGAGCTGGCCGAGCACCACATCGGCGTCGCCCGCTCCCTGCCGCACAACCGGAACCTGGTCGACCGCGACCTGGCGGTGTTTGTCGCGGACACCCCGCAGATGGCCGCCTACCGCGAGGACCTGTTCTGGGCACAGGAGTACGCCAAGAAGAACCGCGCCATCATGATGGCCCTCTTCCAGGACGTCGTCCGCCGGGAGTTCCGCCGGGCGGGCGTCACCTTCGAGCAGGTGATCTCCTGCCACCACAACTATGTGGCCGAGGAGCGGTACGACGGCCAGGATCTGCTGGTCACCCGCAAGGGCGCCATCCGGGCGGGCTCCGGTGACTACGGCATCATCCCCGGCTCGATGGGCACCGGCTCGTACATCGTCCGTGGCCTCGGCAACACCGACGCCTTCAACTCCGCCTCGCACGGCGCCGGCCGCAAGATGAGCCGCAACGCCGCCAAGAAGCGCTTCACCACCCAGGACCTGGAGGAGCAGACCCGGGGTGTGGAGTGCCGCAAGGACAGTGGCGTGGTGGACGAGATCCCCGGGGCCTACAAGCCGATCGAGAAGGTCATCGACCAGCAGCGCGACCTGGTCGAGGTGGTGGCCCAGCTCAAGCAGCTGGTCTGCGTCAAGGGCTGACGCACCATCACGTGACCGGGCGCTCGGCGGTCAGTTGCAGCGCCCGGCGGCTGGGCCGTTGCACCTCGGGGCCGCTGCGGGCCTCCCGGAGCAGCTGTTCGGCGGTGTCGTCCCCGAGGCGTTCCCGCAGCTCGGCCTCGTGGTCGAGCCAGAGGGCGTAGAGGGCGAGCCACCGCTCCCGCTGCCCGTGGTCGATGCGGGTGCCGACCAGGTCGAGGCCGGCCTCCGCGATCAGCGGCGCCCAGCGGGGTCCGCCGCGCCGGTGCGGTGGCACCTCGGGGCCGTGCCACTCGCCGCAGGTGAAGAACGCCCGAGCCCCCGGGCGCAGGATGCGCCGCAGTTCCGCCAGGGGGCGCGGCGGTCGGCGGCCATGGGGAGGGCGTCGATGGAACCGCGATCGAACCGCGATCGGTCTGACGGGAGGCAGAGCGATGGTCAGCCGGTCGGGGCGGCCGGCACCGGCGACCCGTCGGGTGGAGCGGGCGGGCGTCAGGCGGCGGGCAGCTCGTCCAGCCCGTCGCGGACCAGGGTGGCCAGCCGCTCCAGGGCCGCTTCCGCGTCCTGCGTGGAGACGGCGAGTACGACCTCGTCACCGCCCCGGGCGCCCAGGGTCAGCACGGCGAGCATCGAGGCGGCGTTGACCGGGGCGCCTCCGGGCCTGGCGATGGTCACCGGGACGCCGGTCGCCGTGGCCGCGCGTACGAAGACGGAGGCGGGACGGGCGTGCAGGCCCTCGGGCCAGCCGACGGTGACGCGACGCTCAGCCATGAGTGGTGCCTTCCGGGTGGAGCCAGGGGCGCGGTGTTGTCTAGACCAGTGTTGCATGGGTGCGGGCCGCCGCCCGCACGTCCGGCGGCCCCCACCCCGCAGCCCGGATAGCCTGGCAGGGTGGACCACTCAGCCGCACCCGCAGACCCCGCGCGGGCCTACCCGCAGCACTGGGAGGCCGACGTCCTGCTGCGTGACGGCGGCACCGCCCGCATCCGCCCGATCACCCCGGACGACGCCGACCGGCTGGTGGAGTTCTACGGCCAGGTGTCGGACCAGTCCAAGTACTTCCGGTTCTTCGCCCCCTATCCCAGGCTGTCCGACCGCGACGTGCGGCGGTTCACCCACCACGACTACGTCAACCGGGTCGGTCTGGCGGTGGTGGTCCGCGACCGGTTCATCGCCACCGTCCGCTACGACCGGATCGACGCCACCGGCCGCCCCGCCGACGCCGAGTCCGGCGCGGTCGAGGCGGAGGTCGCCTTCCTGGTCCAGGACGCCCACCAGGGCCGGGGCGTCGCCTCCGCCCTGCTGGAGCACATCGCGGCCGTCGCCCGCGAGCGCGGCATCCGCCGCTTCGCCGCCGAGGTGCTGCCCGAGAATCGCAAGATGATCAAGGTGTTCACGGACGCCGGCTACACCCAGCAGCGCAGCTACGCCGACGGTGTCGTCCACCTCGAACTCGACCTGGAACCCACCGACGCCTCCCTCGCCGTGATGCGCGCCCGCGAGCACCGCGCCGAAGCCCGGTCCGTACAGCGGCTGCTCGCCCCCCGCTCGGTCGCCGTCGTCGGCGCCTCCCGCAACCCCGCCGCCGTCGGCCGCACCCTGCTGCGCGACCTGCGGGCCTCCGGCTTCCCCGGCGCCGTCTACGCGGTGAACAGCGCCGCCCCGCCCGGCACCGAGCTCGACGGCATGCCCGTGCACCGCTCCGTCCTGGACCTCCCCGCCCCGGTCGACCTCGCCGTCCTCGCCGTACCCGCCGCCGCCGTACCCCGCACCGTCGCCGACTGCGGAGCCCACGGCGTACAGGGCCTGGTCGTGGTCACCGCCGGCTACGCCGAGACCGGCCCGGACGGCAGGGAGCAGCAGCGGGAGCTGGTCCGCCAGGCCCGCGCCGCCGGCATGCGGGTCATCGGCCCCAACGCCTTCGGCCTGATCAACACCGCCGCCGACGCACCGCTGAACGCCTCCCTCTCCCCGCTGCTGCCCCGGGCCGGCGGCTTCGGCGTCTTCAGCCAGTCCGGCGCCATCGGCGCCGCCCTGCTGGAGAGCGCCCACCACCGCGCCATCGGCATCTCCTCCTTCGCCTCGGTCGGCAACCGCGCCGACGTCTCCGGCAACGACCTGCTCCAGTACTGGGAGGAGGACCCGGCCACCGATGTCGTCCTGCTCTACCTGGAGTCCTTCGGCAACCCCCGCAAGTTCACCCGGATCGCCCGCCGGATCGCCGCCACCAAGCCCGTGGTGGTGGTCAAGGGCGGCCGCCACACCGGCAGCGTCCCGCCCGGCCACGCCGTGCCCTCCACCGCCTCCGCCCTGCGCGACGCCACCGTCGACACCCTCTTCCAGCAGGCAGGCGTGGTCCGGGTCGACACCATCACCGAGCTGTACGACACCGGCGAACTCCTGGCGTACCAGCCACTGCCGCCCGGCGACCGGATCGCCATCATCGGCAACTCCGACTCCCTCGGCCTGCTCACCCACGACGCCTGCCTCAGCGCCGGACTGCGCCCCCGCACCCCGGTCGACCTCACCACCGCCGCCACCGGCGACCACTTCCGGATCGCCCTGGCCACCGCGCTGGACGACCCCGCCGTCGACGCCGTGGTCACCGTGGCCATCCCGCCCATCGGCACCCCCGCCTTCCCCGGCAGCACCCTGTTCGGCAGCACCGGGGGCGACCCGGAGCTGACCGCCGACGCCCCCGCCATCGCGGAGGCCCTGGCCGAGGCCACCGACCGGGCCCGCGCCGTCGGCAAGCCGCTGCTCCTGGCCCACCTGGCCCTCACCGACCTGCCCGCCCGGCTGCGCCGACTGGACCCGGCCGGCGCCGTCCTCCCCGGCACCGTCCCCGCCTACTCCGCCCCCGAACGCGCCGTCCGCGCCCTCGCCCTCGCCGTCCGCTATGCCGCCTGGCGCCGCGCCACGGTCGCCGCCGAGAGCTCCGCCCGCGTCCCCGAACTGGACGGCATCGACGAGGCCGCCGCCCGCGCCCGGGTGCTGGCCGCCCTCTCCACCCGCACCGCGGCCGCCGCCCGCACCCAGTCCGGCGCCCGGATCGCCCTGGACGACGACGCGGCCGCCGGACTGCTCGCCGACTACGGCATCCACGTCGTCCGCTCACTGCCCGCCCCCGACGAGCACACCGCCACCCGCGCCGCCGCCACCCTCGGCTACCCGGTGGCGCTCAAGGCCACCGCCGGACATCTGCGCCACCGCCCCGACCTGGGCAGCGTCCGGCTGGACCTCACCGGCGAGGCGGAGCTGCGCCGCGCCCACCGCGAGCTGGACGCGCTGCTCGGCGGCGCCGCCCAGGCCCAGCTGGTGGTCCAGCCGATGGCGCCGCGCGGAGTGGACACCGTGGTCTCCGCCACCGTGGACCCGGCCGTCGGCGCGATCCTCTCCTTCGGCATCGCCGGCGCCCCCGCCGAACTCCTCGGCGACCTCGCCCACCGGCTGCTGCCCGCCACCGACCGGGACGCCGCCGAGCTGGTCCGCGAGGTCCGGGCGGCACCGCTGCTGTTCGGCTGGCGCGGCGCCGACCCGGTGGACACCCCCGCCCTGGAAGAGCTGCTGCTGCGGGTCTCGCGGCTGGTCGACGACCTGCCCGAGGTCGCCTCGGTCGAGCTGGAGCCGGTGGTCGTCGCCCCGCACGGCCTGGCCGTACTCGCCGCCCGCGTCCGGGTCGCCCCGCTGCCCGCGCGCAGCGATCTGGGACCGCGCAGCATGAGCAAGCTGTAGCCTTCCTGGGCGGCGCCCCTCGGTGCCCGACCCCCGACGTCCGGACGTATCCGGGCCGAGCCCTGTCCACGCGGCCCGCAGCCGCGCTCGGACATGCCAGGATGGAGACATGGCGAAGACCGGCACGACCACCACGCAGGGCCTGCGCTCCGCGATCGAGCGCAGCGGCTACTACCCCGCCCTGGTCTCCGAGGCAGTGGAGTCCGCGGTGGGCAGCGAGCCGATCGGCTCCTACCTGGTCCACCAGGAGACCACCTTCGACGCCAACGAGGTGCGGCGCCATGTGACGGTGCTGGTCCTCACCGCCACCCGGTTCATCGTCAGCCACACCGACGAGCAGGCCGCCGACGACACCTCCCCGGTGCCGTACGCCACCACCTCCACCGAGAGCGTGCGGCTGGGCCGGATCGCCTCGGTCGTGCTCAGCCGGGTGGTCGCCAACCCCGAGACGTACACCCCCGGCACGCTGCCCCGCGAGGTGGTGCTCACCATCGGCTGGGGCGCCGTGCAGCGGCTCGACCTGGAGCCCGCCGGCTGCTCCGACCCCAACTGCGACGCCGACCACGGCTACACCGGCTCGGCCACCGCCGACGACCTGTCGCTGCGGGTGAGCGAGGCCGGTGACGGCCCGGAGACGGTCGCCCAGGCGCTGCTGTTCGCCCGAGCGCTGTCCGACGCCACCATCGCCCAGGGCGCCTGAGGCCGGATCGCACCGCTCGATGACCAACTCCCTGCCGCTTCCGTCGCCCGACCACTTCGAGATCCTCGACCCCGCCGCCGCCCCGGTGCCCCCGTACGGCAGCGCCACCCTCGCGGACCTGCTGCCCGCCGTCGCGGCCGGCCTCGGCACACCCCCGTACGACTCCGGCGACGCGCCCGGCCTGGCGCTGGAGCCAGCCGACCGGGTCTGCGTCTTCCTGGTCGACGGGCTGGGCTGGGAGCTGCTGCGCGCCCACCCCCAGTACGCGCCGTTCCTCACCTCGCTGCTCGGCAGCTCGCTGGGCGGCACCGGCCGTCCGCTGGCCGCCGGCTTCCCGGCGACCACCGCCACCAGCCTCGCCTCGGTCGGCACCGGGCTGCCGCCCGGCAGGCACGGGCTGGCCGGCTACACGGTGGCCATCCCCGGCGAGGACCGGCTGATGAACCAGCTGCGCTGGCAGCCGCCGGTCGACCCGCACCGCTGGCAGCCGTACCCCACGGTGTTCCAGCACGCCGAGGCGGCCGGGGTGGAGACCTGCCAGGTCAGCTCGCCGGCGTTCGCGCAGACCCCGCTGACCCGGGTGGCGCTCTCCGGCGGCACCTTCTTCGGCCGGTTCAGCGGCGAGGAGCGGATGGACCTGGCCGCCGAGCGGCTGGGCGCCGCCGACCGGGCGCTGGTCTACACGTACGTCAGCGAGCTGGACGGCGCCGGGCACCGCTACGGCGTCGACTCCGACGACTGGCGGATGATGCTCAACACCGTCGACCGGCTGGCGCAGCGGCTCGCCGAGCAGCTGCCGCCGCGCTCCGCGCTGTACGTCACCGCCGACCACGGCATGATCGACGTGGCGCCGGAGGACCGGATCGACTTCGACGAGGACTGGGAGCTGGGCGCCGGCGTCGCCCTGCTCGGCGGCGAGGGGCGGGCCCGGCACGTCTACGCGGTGCCCGGTGCCGCCGCCGACGTGCACGCGGTCTGGAGCGAGGTGCTCGGTGACCGGATGTGGGTGGCCACCCGGGACCAGGCCATCGCGGCGGGCTGGTTCGGCCCGGTCGTGGACGAGCGGGTGTACCGGCGGATCGGTGACGTGGTCGCGGCGGCCTGCGACGACATCGCGGTGACCGCTTCGCGCAGCGAGCCGGGGGAGTCCCGGATGGTCGGCCTGCACGGGTCCATGACCCCGGTCGAGCAGTTCGTCCCGCTCCTCGAGGTCCGCCGCTGATCCCGGTGCCGCAGCGGCAGGCACCCCCCTCCACGAAAGGTTTCCGCACTCCCGATGGCCGAGCTGGTGTTCTTCTCGGGGACGATGGACTGCGGCAAGTCGACCCTTGCCCTCCAGATGGACCACAACCACGCGGCCCGGGGCCGGCAGGGCGTCATCTTCACCCGCGACGACCGGGCCGGCGCGGCGACCCTCTCCAGCCGGCTCGGCCTGGCCACCGGCGCGGTGGAGGTCACCGACGGACTGGACTTCCACGCCCATGTCGTCCAGCTGCTCTCGGCCGGTGGCCGCGTCGACTACCTGATCTGCGACGAGGCCCAGTTCTTCGCCGCCCACCAGGTGGACCAGCTGGCCCGGATCGTCGACGAGCTGGACATCGACGTCTACACCTTCGGCATCACCACCGACTTCCGCACCCGGCTCTTCCCCGGCTCCCAGCGGCTGGTGGAGCTGGCCGACCGGGTCGAGGTGCTCCAGGTCGAGGCACTGTGCTGGTGCGGCGCCCGCGCCACCCACAACGCCCGCACCGTCGGCGGCGTGATGGTGGTCGAGGGCGCCCAGGTGGTGATCGGTGATGTGGCCGTCAGCGAGGCCGAGATCGGCTACGAGGTGCTCTGCCGCCGCCACCACCGGCGCCGGATGACCGCCGCCACCGCCCGCGCCGCCGCGCTCTCCCCGGACGTGCTGCCCTTCGACCCCGGCGCCGCCCAGCTGTCCTGACCATCCCCTGACCGTACGTCAGGCGCCCGACTGCACCACCGTGAAGTGCCCGCCCTCCGGGTCCGACAGCCGCGCCAGCCACCCGTACGGGGACTCCTGCGGCCCGGCCAGCACCCGGCCGCCCAGCTCCACCGCCGCCCCGGCCGCCGCCGCCACGTCCGCCACCGCGAACTGGACCCGCCAGCGCGGCGGCCCGCCACGCAGCCCGGCCGCGCCCCGGATGCCCGCCACCGGGCGCCCGTCCACCCGCAGCAGCGCATCCGCCTCGCAGCGCGCCGGCGCCTGCGGGCCGACGCGCGCCACCTGATGCCCGAACACCGACCCGTAGAAGGCCGCCGCCGCCCCGACCTCCGGCGTCAGCAGTTCCGTCCAGGCGGGCGCCCCCGGCACCCCCACCGCCTGCCACCCGGCGTGCTCCTGACCCTCCCACAACCCGAAGACCGCCCCCGACAGGTCCGAGACGATCGCCACCCGCCCCGCCTCGTCCGCCTGGAGCGGGCCCACCGCCACCGTGCCGCCGCAGGCCCGGACGCGCTGCGCCAACTCGTCGGTGCTGTCGGCGGCGAAGTACGTCGTCCAGCTCACCGGGAACCCCAGCCCCGGCGGCAGCAGCCCGAGCCCGGCCACCGGCACCCCGCCCAGGGTGGCCCGCAGATACCGGCCGAGCCGGACCGGCCCGGCGGTGAACTCCCAACCCAGCAGCGGCCCGTAGAACTCCTGGGCGGCGCCGAGGTCACGCGCCATCAGGCTCACCCAGCAGGGCGAACCCTGCGCGCACCGGGTAGTCACAGCAGTCATCGGCGGCTCCTCCAGGGCATACCGTCCGGCGTGGGGGGACCCCAGGACGGATGGTGCCACCATCCGCCGGGACATTGCTCCGGGCCGCGCGGCCACCCGGGCAAAGAGCCTCAAAAGTATCGACGTCGACACCACCGCCCTCGCGCCGGAGCACAATGGCGGCCATGGACAGCCACCACACCCCCTACCCCCTGATCGCGGCCGACGAACTCGCCACCGCGCTGCGCGGTTCCCGGCCGCCCGCGCTGCTCGATGTGCGCTGGCAGCTCGGCGGCCCGCCGGGCGAGCAGGAGTACCGGGCCGGCCACCTCCCCGGCGCCCACTACATCGACCTCGACCGCGAACTCGCCGCCCCGCCCGGTCCGAACGGCCGCCACCCGCTGCCCGACCCGGAGGTGCTCGCCGCCGCGCTGCGCCGCGCCGGGGTGTCCGCCGACCGCGACGCGGTGGTGTACGACGCGGGCCCGGCCACCTCGGCGGCCCGCGCCTGGTGGCTGCTGCGCTGGGCAGGGCACGACCGGGTCCGGGTGCTGGACGGCGGCCTGGCCGGCTGGACCGCCGCCGGGCTGCCGCTGAGCACCGAGGTCCCGGCGGACGGCGACGGCGACTTCGTCCCGAAGCCCGGTGCGATGCCGACGCTGGACGCGGACCAGGCGGCCCGACTGGCCCGCTCCGGCCTGCTGCTGGACGCCCGCGCCGGGGAGCGCTACCGGGGCGAGACCGAGCCGGTGGACCCGCGCGCCGGGCACATCCCCGGCGCGGTGAGCGCGCCCACCACCGGCAATCTGGCGGCGGACGGGCGCTTCCTGCCCGCCGACGAGCTGGCCGCCCGCTTCCGCGAGCTGGGGGTGGAGCAGGCGCCGACCGGGGTCTACTGCGGCTCCGGGGTGACCGCGGCGCACCAGGTGCTCGCCCTGGAGGCGGCGGGCTTCAGCGCGGCGCTCTACCCGGGCTCATGGAGCGAGTGGTCGGCCGATCCGGACCGCCCGGCCGCGACCGGCGCCCAGCCGGGCTGACGGCCCGGCCGCCTGATACGGCGCAGGGCGGGTCGCGCCACCCGGAGCGACCCGCCCTGCCGTCAGCCGCCAGGCCGTCAGTCCTGCTTCTTGCGGCGGCTGCCGAAGACGATCTCGTCCCAGCTCGGCACGGTCGCCCGCCGCCCGGGACGCACGCCGTCCGCCTCCGCCTGCCGGTCGGTGGTGCCGACCAGCCGGTCCCGGTGCGGGGAGACCGCGCGCGGCATCAGGATGTCCGCGTACGCGGAGCCGGCGCCCGCGCTCGCCGCCGGCGCGGCCGTGGCAGCCGCCGCGGGCTCGTCCGGCTCGTTCTGCTCGACGGTCTCCTCGGTCGGGTCGACCACCAGGTCGCCCCGGAAGCTCGGCACCACGTCCAGCAGGCTGGTGAGCGAGTCGCGCGCCTCCGCCGTCGCCGCCGGGCGCTCCATGATCCGGTCCGCCGACGGCCGCTCCAGCGCGGGCCGGGCGGTGCGCTCCTGCGGCAGCCGGGCGATCCTGGGCACGAACGGGAAGACCGGGTCCTCGCCGCCGCCGCGCTCCGGGGACTCCCCGATCAGCGCGCGGGCCTCGTCATTGGTCGGCTGCACCAGTCGGCGCGGCGGGTCGTACGTCCAGCCGGCCCTGCGGTGCTGGCCCTCGGCCCGGTACTCCAGCACCACCTCCCAGGTGCCGTCGTCGCGCCGCCAGGAGTCCCAGTGCTCGCTGTCCTTGTCGGCGCCGCGCAGCGTCAGCCGCTCCTGCACCGCGTCGCCCAGCTGCGGCCCGGTGCTCTCGCCGTGCCGCCGGATCGGCGTCTTGCGTGCCCGCTCGGCCATGAACGCCCGCTCGGCCAGCACCGGACCCTCGAAGCGGCGGACCCGGTCCACCGAGATGCCGGCCAGCTGCGCGACCTCCTCGGCGGTGGCGCCCGCTCGTATGCGTGCCTGGATGTCGCGGGGGCGGAGGTGGCTCTCCACCTCGATCTCGATCTGACCCAACCGAGGGCGGTCACCCCGGATGGCGGCCCGCAGCCGCTCATCGATGGGGAGGGTGTACTCCGTGCTGTCGGCAGCCTTGAGCACCAGTCGTGTGCCGTCATTGCTGACAGCCACGACACGCAGTTCGGGCACGGTTACCTCCCGGGTGGTGCCTGCCGACGTCACCTGCGTCGCTGCTCCCGTAACGAGTGTGGCCTGCCGACGGGCGGCTGGCCACAACATTGCAGACTTCTACGGCGTGTCGCGGCTGGCCTCGGCACGCTTTGTGGCACGGTTACCTCTTTGCGGCACCGCCGGTCGGCGCCGCGCCTCGGACGCCTCCGGACATCGATCCGGTGGCGCGTCCCGCCCCAGCCGGGAGCCTGCGGCCCCGGGACGAGTGCCGCCCTCCACCTTCTCCATCGACCGTCCCTCGCCATCGGGCTGACGGACAGTCGAGCAGCATGCGGCCAGACTCCACAAACAGTACTCCATTGGTGGCGCCCGGGAGGCTCGGCCCGCTGCTCAAGTCTCCCGCGAATCCGTGGAATCTCAAGGGCCACCACTCCGATGGCCGACCGCCGACCGAAGGATGGTGATCATCTTCACACCTTTCGGCCAATTGGAGTGCAGTATCCGCCAGCTCTGTCGTCCTTTGCGGACATACTGCAATCGGAATCGGTCACGACCCCAGGACGCGGCGCAGATAGCCGTTCCCGAATCGGCGTTCGGGGTCCACCCGGTCGCGCAGCGCGGTGAAATCGCCCAGCCTCGGGTAGACCGACGCCAGGTACTCGGCGTCCCGGGTGTGCAGCTTCCCCCAGTGCGGGCGCCCCTCATGGGCGGTCATGATCCGCTCGACCTCGGCGAAGTACCCCCGGTCCGGCGTCCCCCGGTACAGGTGCACCGCGATGTAGCAGGTGTCCCGCCCGCTCGCGGTGGAGAGCCAGAGGTCGTCGGCCGGCGCCGTACGCACCTCCACCGGGAAGCTGATCCGCCAGTCGGACCGCTCCACCAGCGCCCGCAGCTCACGGAGCACGGCGGTCGCGGCGGCGCGCGGCACCGCGTACTCCATCTCGACGAAGCGCACCCGCCGCGGGCTGGTGAAGACCTTGTACGCCACATCCGTGTACGTGCGCTCGGACCAGGCCCGGCTGGAGACCTGGGCGATGGTCGGGATGGCGGCCGGGAAGCGCCGCCCGACCCGGCAGGCCCCCTCCCAGACGGTGTTGGAGAGGAACTCGTCGTCCAGCCACTCCCGGAAGCGCGGCAGCGGGGTGGCCGGCCCCGGGCTGCGGTTGTTGCTCTTGGTGCTGCACCGGTCGGTGTGCGGGAACCAGTAGAACTCGAAGTGCTCGTTGACCTCGGTCAGCCGGTCGAAGTCGGCCAGCACCTCGTCCAGCCGCATCGGCCGCTCATGGGCGGTCAGCAGGAAGAGCGGCTCCACCGCGAAGGTGAGCGCGCTGACCACGCCCAGCGCCCCCAGCCCCAGCCGGGCGCCCTGGAACAGCTCGGCGTTCTCGGCGGCCGAGCAGCGGGTGACCGTACCGTCCGCCAGCACGATCTCCAGCTCCCGGATCTGCGCCGCCAGCGACCCGGAGTCCCGCCCGGTGCCGTGGGTGCCGGTACTGGTCGCCCCGGCGACGGTCTGCACCATGATGTCGCCCATGTTGGTCAGCGAGAGGCCGGCCGCCTCCAGCAGCCGGTTCAGCCGCTCCAGCGGCAGCCCGGACTCCACCGTCACGGTGCCCGCCTCGCGGTCCACCCGCCGCACCGCCGTCAGCCGGTCCGGGCGGATCAGCACGCCGTTCTCGGCGGAGGCTATCGAGGTGAAGGAGTGCCCGGCACCCACCGCCTTGACCGTCAGCCCGTCGGCCGCCGCCTGCCGCACCGCCGCCGCCAGCTCCCGCGCCGAGGACGGCGCCACCACCCGGCTCGGCCCGGCGCTCTGGTTGCCCGCCCAGTTGCTCCACCGGGCCGGCTCAGGAGCGCCGCTGCGGCTCCCGCTCGTCGCCTTCGACACGCGCTGCCTCCTGCTGCTCCGGTGCCGACCGCAGCCGGCGCACGCCGAGGAACGCCGTGACCATGGCGAGCGAGGCCGACACCACGGGCACCCAGTACCCGGCCGAGGCCCCCGCGCGGTCCACCGTCCACCCGCCGACCGACGAGCCCGCCGCCACGCCGACGGCCAGCCCGGTGATCGTCCAGGTCATCCCCTCGTTGAGCTTGGCGGCCGGGATCAACCGCTCCACCATGCCCATCGTGGTGACCATGGTCGGGGAGATCGACAGCCCGGCGACGAACAGCGCCGCCGCCAGGGCCACGAGGTTTCCTACCAGTAGGAGCGGGAGCATACTCACCGCCATCACCGACACGCCCACCAGGAAGCGCCGCGACATCGGGCCGGAGGGACGCAGCGCCCCGAAGACGATCCCGGCCAGGCAGGACCCCAGCGCGTACACCGCCAGCACCACGCTGGACAGCGCGGTGTGGCCCTGCTCCTGGGCGAACGCCACGCTGACCACCTCCACCGAGCCGAAGATCGCACCGGTGGCCACAAAGGTCAGCACCAGCACCTGGAGGCCCTTGGACCGGATCGCCGAGCCGCCGACGTGCTGCTCCGGCGGATGCACCGGCGGCTCGGTGCGCCGCTGCCCGGTGAAGAGCGCCACCCCGACGGTCAGGAAGATCGCGGCGAGCAGCACGCCCGCCTCCGGGAAGACGGCGGTGGCCAGGCCGATGGACATGATCGGCCCGGCGATGAAGCAGACCTCGTCCATCACCGCCTCGAAGGAGTACGCGGTGTGCAGCAGCGACGGCTCGCCCCGGTACAGGTGCGCCCAGCGCGCCCGCACCATCGACCCCATGCTGGGCATCGCGCCCATCCCCGCCGCGCAGACGAAGAGCGTCCAGTCCGGCGCCGCCAGCCGCGCGCACAGCAGCAGCGCCGCGGTGAACAGCACGCTCAGCCCGACCGCCGGCAGCGCCACCCGCCGCTGCCCGTACCGGTCCACCAGCCGCGACACCTGCGGGCCGAGCACCGCCGCGGCCAGCGCCAGGGTCGCCGTCACCGCGCCCGCGAGCCCATAGGCCCCGCGCAGTTGGGCGAGCATGGTCACGATGCCGATGCCGGTCATCGAGATGGGCAGCCGGGAGACCAGCCCGGTGGCGGAGAAGGCCAGACTGCCGGGGGCGGC
Organism: Streptomyces sp. NPDC092296; assembly: GCF_044755465.1. Lineage (NCBI taxonomy): Bacteria > Bacillati > Actinomycetota > Actinomycetes > Kitasatosporales > Streptomycetaceae > Streptomyces > Streptomyces sp. NPDC092296. The sequence continues at coordinate 155,480 of NZ_JBIVRB010000013.1, forward strand.
GAATATCTGGCGGTAGGTCGACAGCAGGGACGGCAACAGGGGCTCCGGTGACTCCGGTAAGGAATGTGATTCGCTCACACAGCTTACGAAGGGCGGCAAACCGTTTACCGCGACCCCGTCCCCCGCCCCGGTACGGCGCGGCCCTGCCGCCGCCCGCCCGGCGCGCAGTGGCAGGATCGGTCCCATGTCCGACTCGCGCACTTCCGGCGGCGCCGTGACCGGCGGCCCCGCGCAGGCCCCCGACGCCGCGCCGTACGACGCACTGCTGCTGCTCTCCTTCGGCGGGCCCGAGGGCCCGGACGACGTGGTGCCGTTCCTGGAGAACGTCACCCGGGGCCGCGGCATCCCCAAGGAACGGCTGGTCGAGGTCGGCCGGCACTACTTCCGGTTCGGCGGGGTCAGCCCGATCAACGAGCAGAACCGCGAGCTGCTCGCCGCACTGCGCGCGGAGTTCGCCCGGCACGGCCTGGAACTGCCGGTCCACTGGGGCAACCGCAACTGGACGCCGTACCTGGTGGACACCCTCCGCGAGATGGCCCAGGCCGGCCACCGCCGCATCCTGACCCTGGCCACCAGCGCCTACGCCGGATACTCCGGCTGCCGCCAGTACCGGGAGAACCTCGCCGACGCCCTGGCCCAGCTGCGCGCGGAGGGCGTCCCCGAGCCCCGGGTCGACAAGCTGCGGCACTTCTACAACCACCCCGGTTTCGTCGGCCCCATGGTGGAGAACACCCTGATCGCGCTGGCCGAGCTGCCGGAGGAGGTGCGCGACACCGCCCACCTGGTCTTCACCACCCACTCCGTCCCCACCGCCATGGCCGACAGCTCCGGCGCCCCGGACGACCCGGCCCGGGGCAGGCCCGGCGGCGCGTACGTCGCCCAGCACCTGGACGTCGCCCGGCTGGTGGCCGGCGCGGTTGCTGAGGCCACCGGGATCATCGGCCGGCACTGGGAGCTCGTCTACCAGAGCCGCAGCGGCTCCCCGCACACCCCCTGGCTGGAACCGGACGTCTGCGACCACCTGGAGGCGCTGCACCAGGACGGCGCCCCGGCGGCGGTGCTGGTGCCGATCGGCTTCGTCTCCGACCACATGGAGGTCAAGTACGACCTCGACACCGAGGCCCACGCCAAGGCGGCCGAGCTGGGGCTGCCGATGGCGCGCGCGGCCACCGTGGGCACCGACCCGCGCTTCGTCGCGGCGGTGCGCGAGCTGGTGCTGGAGCGCGCGGCGACCGAGCGCGGCGCGCGCCCCGAGCGCTGCGCCTTCGGCGCGCTGGGGGCCAGCCACGACGTCTGCCCGGTCGACTGCTGCCCCAACCCGCGTGCGCCCCGCCCCGCCGCCGCCCAGTCCTGACCGCCGCCGCCCAGTCCTGACCGCCGAACCCCAGTCCTGACCGCCGAGCCCCAGGAGGACCACTCCCCATGACCCAGCCCGCCCCCGAGGCACCCGAGGCCGCCGAGCTGCTGGAGATCGCCCTGGAGGCGGCCCGGCAGGCCGGTGCGCTGCTGCGCGACGGCCGCCCGGCGGACCTCGGCGTCGCCGCCACCAAGAGCAGCCCGATCGACGTGGTCACCGAGATGGACACCGCCTCGGAGCGGCTGGTCATGGGGCTGATCTCCGCCCGTCGGCCGGATGACGGCCTGCTCGGTGAGGAGGGCGCCAGCCGGTCGGGCAGCAGCGGCGTCCGCTGGGTGGTCGACCCGCTGGACGGCACGGTGAACTACCTCTACGGCCTGCCGTCCTGGGCGGTCAGCATCGCCGCCGAGGTCGACGGGCGGGCGGTGGCCGGCGTGGTGGCGGTACCGGCGCGCGGCGAGACCTTCCACGCCGTCGCGGGAGGGGGCGCGTACCTCAACGGGCGGCGCATCCACTGCCGACCCGCCCCCGCGCCCGGTCAGGCGCTGGTCGCCACCGGTTTCAACTATGTGCAGAGCGTCCGCGACCACCAGGCCGAGGTCGCCAGGGCGCTGATCCCGCAGGTGCGGGACATCCGGCGCGGCGGCGCGGCGGCGGTGGACCTGTGCGACGTGGCCTGCGGCCGGCTGGACGCCTTCTACGAGCGCGGCCTCCAGCCCTGGGACATGGCGGCGGGCGTACTGATCGCCCGCGAGGCAGGCGCACTGTCCGGCGGCCGGCCGGGCCAGGAGCCGTCCGGCGAGCTCGCCGTCACCGCCGTCCCGGGGCTGCACCAGCCGCTCCAGGCGCTGCTGGACGAGCTGGGCGCCTGGCACGACTGACCGGGTACGCACCCGAGGCCCCGGGCACGCTGACGTGACCGGGGCCTCGGGACACACTCGACGCACTCGTGATTCACACGGGGAGGTACGCCGGATGCACTCCGGCGTACGACGGCGTCACCGGGCGGTCCCGGTGGCGCGGACAGGCTCGCGTCCCGCCCGTAAGCGGCCGGGTACGCGCAACGGACCCGACGGCCGCGCGGGCCGGGTGACGCGGGATTCAGGCGCCGCTGGGCAGCGCTTCCTCCGAGACGCTGACGCCGTGCTCGGCGGCCAGGCGGCGGAGGTCGTCGAGCTCGGACTGCTCCACCTCGGCCAGGAAGTCGTCTCCCGACTCCAAGGCGCGGTTCAGGTCCTGCTCGGTCTTCCGTATGCGCTGCAGGATACCGGCGGTGAAGGCGTCCATCGGCAGACCCCCTAGGGATGTTCGGGCGACCCCGGGCTTCGGGATGCGGCATTGGGACCGGCGAGTGGGCCCGCCGACTGGCGGTGCCCGGCACGGCCCCGGCCCGACGGGCCGTGACCGCAGACGTTCAGTTCCCTGACCCGGTGCGGTGGTGTCGCGTATCGCACTGCGGGTGGGTGCGAACCGCCGCCGAGCGGCGCGATCGCGGGTTGCAATCGTCCTCCCCACCCCGAACGGCGCGGAAACCTCGATTCTGCCGGCAAATGCCAGAGGCTTCTGCCGGACCGACGGGGTGGAGTGGCCGGGCGACCTCGTCCGCCGGGGTCACCGCGTCCGTCCGAGTGCCCGCTTACCACTGCTTTACACCCGGACGAGGCAGGATGGAGGCACCGTCGGTGCCGTCCGCCCGGCCTGCGGGGCCGCTGGGCCCCGCGCCACCGGGTGCCGGCCTGCCAGTGCGCGCAGGCACGCGCGGACGGCACCGGCGGCCCAACGCGTCCGGTGGCGGCACTCCCGCCGCCCCGGCCAGGAGGAAGGAAGACCGCCTTGCGGGTACTCGTCGTCGAGGACGAGCAGCTGCTCGCCGAAGCCGTCGCCACCGGCCTGCGCCGCGAGGCGATGGCGGTGGACGTGGTGTACGACGGCGAGGCCGCCCTGGAACGGGTCGGCGTCAACGACTACGACGTGGTCGTACTCGACCGCGACCTGCCGCTGGTCCACGGCGACGACGTCTGCCGCGCGGTGGTCGACTCCGGTCTGCCGACCCGGGTGATCATGCTGACCGCCGCCGGGGACATCAGCGACCGGGTGGAGGGCCTGGAGCTGGGCGCCGACGACTACCTCCCCAAGCCGTTCGCCTTCAGCGAACTGGTGGCCCGGGTGCGGGCCCTCGGCCGCCGCACCACCACCGCGCTGCCGCCGATTCTGGAGCGGGCCGGGATCTCGCTGGACCCCGGCCGCCGTGAGGTCACCCGCGACGGCCGCCCGGTGCAGCTGGCCCCCAAGGAGTTCGCCGTGCTGGAGGTGCTGCTGCGCGCCAACGGCGCCGTGGTCTCCGCCGAGCAACTGCTGGAGAAGGCCTGGGACGAGAACACCGACCCGTTCACCAACGTGGTCCGGGTCACCGTGATGACCCTGCGCCGCAAGCTCGGCGAGCCCGCCGTGATCGTCACGGTCCCGGGCTCCGGCTACCGGATCTGACAGGGGGACTCCCATGGCCACCCCACCCCCCACCGCGCCCGGCGGGTCCACCGCCGTGCCGGGCCCGGCCTCCCGGGGCCTGCCGCCGCGACCGAGCCACCCGCCGCACCCGGTGGTGCCGCCACCGGCCACCCCGCCGCCGTACACCCCCCGCATCGGACTGCGCTGGCTGCCGTTCCGGCCCACCATCCGGATGCGGCTCACCCTGCTCTACGGCGGGATGTTCCTGCTGGCCGGCGTCCTGCTGGTGCTGGTGATCTACATGCTGGCCCGGCAGGCGCTCCAGGTCGGCGCCGAGCTGCCGCTCAGCACCATCCCGGAGAACCTCCCGGTGGTGAACTCGCGGACCGGCCAGACCTGGACCCCGCACGAGTTCCAGCAGATGGTCGCGGACTGGCAGGCCCAGGCCCAGCACAAGGCGCTGGACTCGCTGCTGCGCAAGTCGATCACCGTACTGATCGGCCTGGCGGTGGCCGCCCTCGCGTTCGGCTACGCGGTGGCCGGCCGGGTGCTGAGCCCGCTGGGCAAGATCACCCGGATCGCCCGCGAGGTGGCCGGTTCCGATCTGCACCGCCGGATCGAGCTGGACGGCCCCGACGACGAGCTCAAGGAGCTGGCGGACACCTTCGACGAGATGCTCGACCGGCTGGACCGCTCCTTCGACTCGCAGCGCAAGTTCGTCGCCAACGCGTCGCACGAGCTGCGTACCCCGCTGGCGATCAACCGCACCCTGCTGGAGGTGCAGCTCTCCGACCCGGAGGCCTCGCCCGACCTCCAGCAGCTTGGCAAGACGCTGCTCGCCACCAATGAGCGCAGCGAGCAACTGGTGGAGGGGCTGCTGCTGCTCGCCCGCAGCGACAACGAGCTGGTGGACCGGCGGCCCGTCGAGCTCTCCGAGGTGGCCGCCCAGGCGCTGGAGCAGACCAGGGCGGAGGCGGCGACCCGCGGGGTGGAGCTGCGCGCCGCGCTGGGCGAGGTCGCGGTCTCCGGCAACGGCGTACTGCTGGAGCGGATCGCCCTCAACCTGGTCCAGAACGCCGTCCGCTACAACGAGCCGGACGGCTGGGTGGAGGTCAGCACGGCCGTGGTCCCCGGTGGCGCCGGCGAGCTGGTGGTCTCCAACACCGGCCCGGTCATCCCCGGGTACGAGATGGAGCACATCTTCGAGCCGTTCCGGCGGGTCAAGAGCGCCGAGCGCACCCGCAGCGACAAGGGCGTCGGCCTGGGGCTGTCCATCGTCCGCTCGGTGGTCCGGGCGCACGGCGGCTCCATAGAGGCCGTTCCCCGCCCGGGAGGCGGCCTGCTGATGCGGGTGCGCATCCCCGGCGCCTGACCGGCGTCCGACGCCCGTACGGGCCCGCACAACTCCCTCGCACCGCCCCCGGGAGCCACCGCGCTCCCGGGGGCGGCGGCGTGCTGCCCGCAGGCCGGTGGCGGCCGCCGCCGACCGGAGTCACGGCCGCTTGTCATTTGCGGGTGCTTCAACTTACGGTGGCGTAACCTACGCACCCGTAGGTCGCCCCGACCGCAGGAGCCTGCCGACGTGACCACAGCCCCCACCCAGCGCAGCGGATCGACCACCTGGACCGACGCCCGGCTGCTGCAAGCCCTCGAAGAGGTGGTCGAGCAGGAGCTCAACCGCCATCTGAAGGTGGCCAAGGAGTGGATGCCGCACGAGTACGTGCCCTGGAGCCAGGGCCGCGACTTCGACGGCGTGCTGGGCGGCGAGGCATGGGCCCCCGAGCAGTCCGGGCTCACCGACGTCGGCCGGGTCTCGCTGGTGGTCAACCTGCTGACCGAGGACAACCTCCCCAGCTACCACCACGAGATCGCGACCATGTTCGGCCGCGACGGAGCCTGGGGCACCTGGGTGCACCGCTGGACCGCCGAGGAGGGCCGGCACGGCATCGCGATCCGCGACTACCTGCTGACCACCCGCGCCGTCGACCCGGTCGCCCTGGAGCGGGCCCGCATGGAGCACATGTCGGCCGGCTTCGAGTCGGACAACCGGCACAGCATGCTGCACTCGGTGGCGTACGTGGCCTTCCAGGAGCTCGCCACCCGCATCTCGCACCGCAACACCGGCCACACCTCCGGCGACGCGGTCTGCGAGCGGATGCTGGCCCGCATCGCGACCGACGAGAACCTGCACATGGTCTTCTACCGCAACCTGCTGCTGGCCGCCCTGGAACTGGCCCCCGACCAGGCCATGCGGGCCGTCGCCGACGTGGTGACCGGCTTCCGGATGCCCGGCCACGGCATGCCCGGCTTCGAGCGCGCGGCCGCCCAGATCGCCATCGGCGGCGTCTACAACCTGCGCATCCACCACGACGACGTACTCCAGCCCGTGCTGCGCCACCTCAAGGTGATGGAGATCGGCGGCCTCGGCCCCGAGGGGCAGCAGGCCCAGCAGGAGCTCGGCTTCTTCCTGGAGGGTCTGGACACCCAGGCCACCCGCTTCGACGAGCGCCGCGCCGCCTTCCTGGCCCGCCGCGCCGCCCGCAACCAGGAGTGACATACTCATCACCCAGCAGCGGACTTCTCAGCTTTTGTCCGGACAGAACGCCATGGTGACCAAGCTCACAGCGAATCGCCTATAGTATCCGCCTGCAAGCACGACGTGACGGAGCCCGCTACGGCCGATGTCACCCAAGGTGACCGTCCTGCCGGGCGGCCCTGTCGCCGCCGCTCCCCGACCGCCTTCGGGCGGACCGGGTTTCGTCGGCTTCGCCAGGGTTTCCACCAGGACGTTTCCGCAGGCAGTGATCACGGTAAGTGCATCTAGGGGCGCGCGCGGACCCGGCTCCGCAGCCCGCCACGACCCTCCGCCGACACCGCACACCATCACCTCTTCGGGGCGGGGTTGGGTGTCGATTGAGTAACAGGCCTTGAAGTAAGGCAAAATCTCCGCTTCGGGACGGGCACAAGACCGGCCCCTCATGCGTTACGAGCGCTGGAGATACCGCAGACACCCGGAGGGGGAGAGCGATAAATGGCTACTGACTACGACACACCACGCAAGACCGATGACGACCTCAACGAGGACAGCATCGAGGAACTGAAGGCCCGCCGGAACGAGAAGACGTCCAGCTCTGTGGACGTCGACGAGTTCGAGCAGGCCGAGGGCCTGGAGCTGCCCGGCGCGGACCTCTCCAACGAGGAGCTGTCCGTCCGGGTCCTGCCCCGGCAGGCCGACGAGTTCACCTGCATGAGCTGCTTCCTGGTCCACCACCGGAGCCAGCTGGCCGCCGAGAAGAACGGCAACCCGATCTGCAGGGACTGCGCCGCCTGATCGGCGGGTAACCGGAGAGTCATGGCACGCATCCGGAGACGCAGCAGCGCCGACCGGTTCCGGACATCGGAGCCGGCGGCAGGTGAGGCCGCCGACCAGGCGGCCGAGGAGGCGGCGGACGAGATCGCATCGATCGCCGCGGAGATGGAGCACTGGGACGGTCCCGCCGAGGCGGACCCGTCCCACCCCCGCGAGCGAGGCCGCCAGCGTCTGGCCTCGCTCGCAGGCGTCCTGGCCCGAGGTGTGGGGCGCGGCGGCCGCACGGCGGCCCGTGGTGCCACCGTCGGGATGCGGACGCTCAGCGACCGGCTGCTCGACGCGGCCCCCCGCATCCCGGTACGGAGTCTGGCCACCCTGCGCGACCAGCACCCCTCGGCGGCCGACCGGGAACAGCTCGCCGACCGCCTCACCACCGGCGCGGTCCGCGCCTCGGCGGCCGTCGGGGCCGGCGTCGGAGCGGCGGCCATGATGCCGACACCCCCCGCGATGCCGGTGGAGATCGCCGCCGAGACGCTCGCCGTCGCCGCCATAGAGATCAAACTCATCGCGGAGCTCCACGAGGTCTACGGCGTCCGCGCCCCCGGCGGCGCCACCGACCGGGCCGGCGCCTATGTGAACGCCTGGACCAACCGGCGCGGCATCGACCTCACCCGCCCGGTCGGCATGACGGCGCTGCGCCTCAGCGGCGAACTCAAGCAGCAGCTGCGCCGCAGGCTCACCCGCAGCAGCCTGCGCAAGGTGCCCTCACTCACGCCGCTGCTGATCGGGGCCGGCATCGGCGCCGGGGTCAACAGCCGGGACACCCGCAGGCTCGCCCAGAAGGTCCGCGACGACCTGCGCGGGCGCCCCCCGGACCAGGAGGGCTACTGGGCCGCCGCCCGGCCCCCGTCCGGCCCGGACGACCGCCGCCCCTGAAGCGGCCTGCCCCGGGCGCTCAGGCGGGCTTCTGCTCGGCGCGGGCGGCCTCCAGGGCCGCCGCCAGCCGCTCCGGCGTCCGGGTGGACAGATAGACGTACGGCGTGGGGTCCTCGGGGTCGCTGACCTCCACCCGCAGTGCCGTCGGCACATAGGAGCGCAGCAGCATGAAGGCCCGCGGATCGGCCTTCACCGTGCGCCAGGCCACCGTCTCGGCCGGGTCCAGCGGCTGCGCGGCGCCCAGCGCCCCCACCGGGATGCGGGCGTCACCGGCCACCAGTGACCCCTGCACCACCCGGATGCGGACCGAGCCGTAGCTGCTCAGCGCCGCCGCACCGAGCACCACCCCGGCCACCAGGGCGATCAGCGCGGCCACCCCGCTGAATCGCAGCAGGATCAGCGCGAGCGAGAGACCGGCGCCGACGGGCAGCAGCCACCAGGAGCGCGGCGCGGTAAGGCGTTCGTCGTACATGGGCTCCATTGTGGGCGCTCCATGCCCGCGATCACCGCCGCCCCCCACCGCCGCCCCCCACCGCCGTCGGCGCGCCACCGGTACGGGCGCAGCGGGCACGGCCGACGGTAGGGTCAGCGCCTGTGACCGGACCGACTCCACCCGAGGCCGCCGGGCTCCGGGCCCCAGACCAGGCCGGAGCGCGGCCCGCCACCACGCCGCCGCCCGACGCCAGGCCCGCCGTACGGCACCCGGACGCCCCGGCTCCGGGCACGCCGCTCGGCTCCCACTACGAGCACTGCTTCGGCTGCGGTCCGCAGCAGCCGCAGGGCCTGCACCTGGTGGCCAGGGCCGGCGAGGGCGTCGAGGTGAACGCCGAGTTCACCGTCAAGCCGGCCCACCAGGGCGGCCCCGGGCTGGCGCACGGCGGGGTGCTGGTCAGCGCGATGGACGAGGCGCTGGGTTCGCTCAACTGGATCCTGCACACCGCGTCGGTGACCGGGCGGCTGGAGACCGACTTCATACGACCGGTGCCGGTCGACACCGTCCTGCACATCCACGCCAGGGTCACCGGGATACACGGCCGTAAGATCTACTGCACGGCCGAGGGCCGGATCGGCGCTCCCGACGGCCCGGTCGCCATCCGGGCCCAGGCGCTCTTCGTCCAGGTCTCCCTGGAGCACTTCACCGCCAACGGGCGGCCTCAGGACATCAAGGCCGCCATGGAGAATCCCGATGTCCTCAAGCGTGCCCGAGCCTTCGAGGTGAACCCGTGAGCCCTGCCCAGAACCGGCACCCGGTGGACATCCTGGTCCGCCGACTCGACCCCGACCTGCCGCTGCCCTCGTACGCGCATCCGGGGGACGCGGGCGCCGACCTGCTCACCACCGTCGACGCCGAGCTGGCACCCGGTGAGCGTGTCGTGCTGCCCACCGGTATCGCCATCGCGCTGCCCGACGGCTACGCGGCCTTCGTCCACCCCCGGTCCGGCCTGGCCGCGCGGTGCGGCGTCGCGCTGGTGAACGCCCCGGGAACGGTGGATGCCGGGTACCGTGGTGAGATCAAGGTGATCGTCGTGAATCTCGACCCTCGGGAGAAGGTCGGCTTCCGCCGTGGGGACCGTATCGCCCAGCTGGTCGTCCAGCAGGTCGAGCGGGCGCGTTTCCACGAGGTGGCCGAGCTGCCCGGATCGGCCCGTGCCGATGGGGGCTTCGGGTCGACGGGAGGCCATGCCGCGGTTAGCATGCCCGCGGCCGGGCAGGTATTCACGTCGGCCCCCGACCGGGAAGGACAGTGACCGTGTTCCGTCGTCGCAACAAGAGCGAGGACGCTGTCGAGCAGCTCGCCGAGGACGCCCCTGGCGTCGATGAGTATGTCGACGACGTCGAGGGTGCCTCCGACACAGACAGTGCAGCGGCGTCCGACGGCGCTGACCTCGCCGAGGCCGACCCGACCGACCGGGTCGGACTGCCGCCCGCGCCGCGTCCGGACGGCCCCTGGGACGTGTCCGAGCTGGAGAGCCCCGAAGAGGGCCGGGTCGACCTCGGCGGCCTGCTGATCCCGGGTGTCGAGGGGATGGAGCTCCGGGTGGAGGTGGCCGGCGACTCGATCGTCGCCGCGACCCTGGTGCTCGGCAGCAGCGCCATCCAGCTGCAGGCGTTCGCCGCGCCGAAGTCCGAGGGCATCTGGGGCGAGGTCCGCGAGGAGATCGCCGGCGGTATCACCCAGCAGGGCGGCATCGTCGACGAGGAGGAGGGCCCGCTCGGCTGGCACCTCCGCGCCCAGGTGCCGGTCCAGCTGCCCGACGGCACGCACGGCGTCCAGCTGGTGCGCTTCGTCGGCTGCGACGGCCCGCGCTGGTTCCTCCGGGGTGTTATCTCCGGCCAGGCCGCCGTGCAGCCGGAGACCGCCGACGTCCTGGAGCGGGTGTTCCGGGAGACGGTGGTGGTCCGTGGCGAGGCCCCGATGGCCCCCCGCGACCCGATCGTGCTCAAGCTCCCCGAGGACGCCCAGATGGTGGCGGACGGCGGCGCCGGCCAGCAGGCCGAGGGAGAGGGCGAGGCCCGCTTCTCCGGGACGGTCCTCAACCCCTTCGACCGCGGTCCGGAGATCACCGAGGTCCGCTGACCCCGATCCTTCGGTGCCCCGGGCAGCCTCCCCCAGCGGAGGCGCCCGGGGCACCGCCGCGTCCGGCGGCCCGGCGGATTTGCCTTCGCCGCCGTCGCGGTCGTAGAGTTCCACGGTCGCTCGTCAGGGAGCACCGGACGCACGGATCGTGCGGGCGGACCCGGGGCGGCGAACCCTTTCTCATCCTCCGCGAACGCGGCCCGCTGCGTGCGGCCGTGTGTGCGGAATTCGGGAAAGGCGGCGATTAGACCGGATCGGTTCTCTTCGCTAGGGTTTCATCTCGTCGGAACGGGCCGAAAAGCCCGCCCCGGCAAAGCCTCCCGAGGCCGGGAAGCGCGGGAAGACGGTCAGAGCGATCTGATAGAGTCGGAAAGCGCCGAAAGGCCGAAGGAAATGCAGGAACCCCGCCAGCGGGGGTCGGAAACGCGGTAAGCGGGTCTGATAAGCTGGTGAAACCGAAGGGAAGCGCCCGGAGGAGCCT
>NZ_JBIVRB010000014.1:0-146625 GCF_044755465.1 Streptomyces sp. NPDC092296
GGGGACCCTGTGGGAGAGTAGGACACCGCCGAACAATCATTCAGAAAGGGCCTCCAGCCGTCAGGTTGGGGGCCCTTTCGCATGCCCGGAAACGGGGATGGCAGGATCGGACCCATGAGTTACCGAGTACGACGGGTGTCGGCGGACGAGTGGCTGGCGCTGCGTGAGCTGCGGCTGGCGGCCCTGCGGGACACTCCCACCGCCTTTGTGACGCAGTACGCCGATGAGCGCCTGACACCGGACGACGAGTGGCAGGCCAGGGCGTTGCACGCGTCCGGGGCGGCGGCGCTGCCCGATGGCCGGCGCACGGCGACGCTGGTGCTGGAAGCTGCGGAGTCGGGCCGCTGGTGCGGGATGGTGAGCGCGTTTCAGGAGCCCGAGGCGGTCAAGCCGCAGGTGCATCTGGTCGGTGTCTATGTCGCCCCTGCGGACCGGGGGCGGGGTGCGGGGGCGGCCGAGGCGCTGGTCCGGGCCGCGCTGGAGTGGGCCTGGGACGAGGGCGGCGCCGAGCGGGTCCGGCTGTTCGTACGGGAGGACAACCAGCGGGCGCTGTCCTTCTACCGACGGTTGGGGTTCGCGGAGAGCGGCGTGACCATGCAGTATCCGCCGGACCTGTCGTTCACCGAGTACGAGATGGAGTACCTGGCGCACTGAACCTGGACCCGGGCGGCCCCGCCGTCACAGGCGGCCGGCGGCCTTGAGGGCCAGATAGGCGTCGGCCAGGGCCGGGGGGAGGTCGGCGGGCGGGGCGTCCACGACGGTGACGCCGTGCCGGATGAGCCGGTCGGCGGTGCGGCGGCGGTCGGCGCGGGTCTGCTCGGCGGACGCGGCCCCGTACACGGCGTCGAGCGTGCCCCGGGCGGCGGCCAGTTCGGCCACCCTGGGGTCGCTCACCGAGGCCACCAGCACCTCGTGGCGGCGGGTGAGGCCGGGTAGCAGCGGAAGCAGCCCCTGCTCGGCGGGGGCGCTGTCCAGGCTGGTCAGCAGGACGACCAGCGAGCGGTGCGGCACCCGCTTGAGCACCGCCGCCGTCAGCGCGCGGAAGTCGGTCTCCACCAGGGCGGGTTCCAGCACGGCCATGGCGTTGACGAAGGACGGCAGCACCTCGGCGGCGGCCCGGCCCTGCACCGAGGCCCGGGTCCGCAGGTCGTGGGCCAGCAGGTCGACCCGGTCGCCGGCCCGGGTGGCCAGGGCGGCCAGCAGCAGTGCGGCGTCCAGGGCCGCGTCCAGCCGGGGGGCGTCACCGACCCGGCCGGCGGAGGTGCGGCCGGTGTCGAGCACGATCAGGAGGTGGCGGTCCCGCTCCGGCCGCCAGGTGCGGACCGCGACGGCGGAGCGCCGGGCGGAGGCGCGCCAGTCGATGGACCGTACGTCGTCACCGGGGATGTACTCGCGCAGGCTGTCGAACTCGGTGCCCTGACCGCGGACCAGCAGTGAGGTGCGGCCGTCGAGTTCCCGCAGCCGGGCCAGCCGGGAGGGCAGGTGCTTGCGGCTGGTGAACGGCGGCAGCACCCGCACCGACCAGGGCACGGTGTGCGAGCCCTGCCGGGCGGCCAGCCCCAGCGGGCCCGTCGAACGGATCGTCACCCGGTGGGCCCGGCGGTCCCCGCGCCGGGTGGGGCGCAGCACGGTGGTGGCCCGGCGGCGCTCGCCGCCGGGGATGTCCAGCCGGTGCCGGGAGGCGGCCTGCTCGGTGCCGGGCGTCCAACTGCTCGGCGGCCAGGCGTCCCGCAGCCGGGCGCGCAGCCGCCGCCGGCTGGGGTTGCCGACGGTCAAGGTGACCTGCGCGGACTCCCCGAGCCGTACCGAGGTGTCGCCGGACCGGGACAGTTGGAGGGTGCGGACCGGGGCGGCCAGCAGCAGATCGGCGGCCACCCCGGCGAGCAGCACTCCGCAGACCAGGCCGAGACCGGCGGCGGACGGCAGCAGCAGGCCCACGACGAGGACGCCGGCCAGGGCGAGCAGGGCGGTGCGGCCGGTGAGGGCCATGGCGGCGCTCCTAGGGCGGGGTCAGCGGGGGACGGGCACGTGCGCGAGGACGGTCTGGATGACCGAGTCGGGGGTGACGCCCTCCATCTCGGCCTCCGGACGCAGTTGCAGCCGGTGCCGCAGGGTGGGCAGGGCGAGCGCCTTGACGTCGTCGGGGGTGACGTAGTCGCGCCCCGCCAGCCAGGCCCAGGCGCGGGAGGTGCCGAGCAGCGCGGTGGCGCCGCGCGGCGAGACGCCCAGTGCGGTCGAGGGCGATTCGCGGGTGGCCCGGCAGATGTCGACCACGTACGCGAGGATCTCCGGCGCGACGGTCAGCCGGTCGATCTCGGCACGGGCGGCCTCCAGGTCCTCCGGTCCGGCGACCGGGCGGACCCCGGCGGCGTCCAGGTCGCGGGGGTTGAAGCCGGCCGCGTGCCGGGCCAGCACCTGGACCTCGTCGTCGCGGGTGGGCAGCGGCAGGATCAGCTTCAGCAGGAAGCGGTCCAGCTGTGCTTCGGGCAGCGGGTAGGTGCCCTCGTACTCCACCGGGTTCTGGGTGGCGGCGACGAGGAAGGGGTCGGGCAGCGGGCGGGGGATGCCGTCCACGCTGACCTGGCGTTCCTCCATGGCCTCCAGCAGTGACGCCTGGGTCTTGGGCGGGGTGCGGTTGATCTCGTCGGCCAGCAGCAGGTGGGTGAAGACCGGCCCCGGCTGGAAGGAGAACTCGGCGCTGCGGGCGTCGTACACCAGCGAGCCGGTGACATCGCCGGGCATCAGGTCGGGGGTGAACTGGATGCGCTTGGTGTCGACCCGCAGGGCCTTGGCCAGGGTGCGGACCAGCAGGGTCTTGGCCACGCCGGGGACGCCCTCCAGCAGCACATGGCCACGGCAGAGCAGCGCGACGACCAGGCCGGTGACGGCCGGGTCCTGGCCGACGACGGCCTTGCCGATCTCGGCCCGCAGCGCCTCCAGGGCCTGCCGGGGGTCGCGGGCGGTCGCCACCGGGGTGGGCCGCGCCGGGTGCGGGGGCCGGGCGTCGTGCTCGGTCACGGCTGTCGTACCTGCCTTTCCAGGGTGTCCAGATCGTCGGCGAGCCGCAGTAGGGCGGCGTCGTCGGCCGGGGCCGCACCGTACAGCAGTGCCTGCGGCTCGGCGGGGGTGCGGTCGCCGGGGAGGCGGGCGGCGACGGCGGCGGTGAGTGCGGCCGGGTCGGCCTCCGGGCGGGCGGGGAGGCCGAGGGTGGCGGCCAGCCGGGCGCGGGCGGCGCGGCGCAGCGCGTCGGCGGCCCGGTCGCGGGCCCGAGCGCGGCGGTAGAGGCGGGCGCGGCCCTCGGTGGTCTCGGCGGCGCGGACGACCACCGGGAGGTTCTCCGGGACGACCGGGCCGAGGCGGCGGGCCCGCCAGGCGGCGGCGAGCAGGGCGGCCACGCCCGCCTGGAGCAGCCCCCAGCGCCAGCCGGCCGGCAGCAGGTCGACCAGGGTGCGGTCGCCCTCGCCGGTGGCGGCGGAGTGGTCGTAGTCCGGCAGGTACCAGACCAGCCGCTGGTGGGCGCCGAGCAGTCCGAGGGCGAGGGCGGCGTTGCCGTCGTCGTCCAGCCGGTCGTTGGTGAGGAAGCGGCCGGAGCCCAGGACGACGGTGTCGCCGCTGGAGGGCCGGCGGCTGTCGACCAGTGTGGGCCGGCCGTAGCGGAGGTAGCAGCCCTGGGCGGGGCCGGAGACCTGGTAGAGCGCGCCGCCGAGTTCGGCGCTGCCGGCCCGAGCGGCCTCCGGCAGTGAGCAGCCGGGGGCGGCGCTCGCGGAGGGGACGGTCAGCGTCCTGCCGCCGCTGGTCACCGGCCGGACGCCGGGGGCCAGGGCGTCCAGCTCGTCGCGGCCGGGGGCGATGAGGACGACGCGGCCGCCGTGGGCGTGCACGGCGCGGTCCAGTGCCTGCGACTGGTCGGGGGTCAGTACGTCCGGGCCGGGGAGCAGCACGGTGACGGGGTGGCCGTCGTCCAGGGCCTGGCCGGGGGCGGCGGTGTCCACGGTGACGCCCTGCTGCTCCAGCAGCCGGGCCAGCGCGCGGCTGCCGTCGGGGGCGGTGGAGCGGGGGTCGAGCGCCGGGTAGCGGGTGCTGCCGCTGAGTGCCGCGTACAGCAGGCCGCCGATGAGCAGCACCAGGGCGGCGGCCAGCAGGCCACGGGAGCGCTGCCACAGCCGGGCGGCGGTGGGGGCCAGGGAGGTGGCCGTGGGGGAGGTGGCCGTCGGCGTCATGCGGGGCCTCCGCTGCGGGCGGGCGCGGTGGCGGCCTGGGCGGGGCGGGCGTGCCGCAGGGCGTCGTCCACCTCGGTGACCTGCTGGTAGGCCTGGGGGTCGCCGGGCTTGCCGCCGTAGCTGACGGCGTCGAAGGTGCGGACGGCCCGGCGCAGCGCGGCCGCGTGGTCGGGCAGGGCGCGGCCCGCCTCGGCGGCGGCCTCGTCGGCGGTGCGGCCGGGGCGCTCGTCCAGCAGCGCGCGCTCCTCCAGGGCGCGTACGACGGCGCGAGTGCGCTCCCGTACGGCGTCGTCCCAGCGGGCGGCGGCGGCGTGCTGTTCGGCGGCGGCGCGGTGCTCGGCGGCGGTGCGGGGGCGGTCGTCGAAGAGCGCGGCGCCGGTGGTGCGCGGCGACCGCCGGGGCGCGCCGAACCGCCACCACAGGGCGAGGCCCGCCGGCAGCAGGACGACCAGCAGCACCAGCAGCCCGGCCCGGCCGCCGACACCGGTGCCGCCGACCTGGTCGAGCATCCGGTCGAACTGCTCCCACACCCAGTGCAGCAGACGGGTCAACAGGCCGGGGTCGTCGCGGTGGTACGCATGGTCGGACAGCTCCCGCCGGGCCGCCTCCCGGGCCGCCTCCCGGGGCAGGATGACGGGGACGCCGCCGTCCGTGAGGACGGCGGCGCGCAGCTGCTCCCCCCGGCCGCCCACGCCGGTCAGGCCCCGGGAGCGGTGTCGCCGAAGCCGGGCAGGCCGGCCGCCCGGCCCAGTTCGATGTCCAGCGCTTCACGGCGGATGCGCTGGTCGATGTAGAGGAGCACATTGATCGCCGAGGTGACCGGCAGCGTGACGGTGGAGGCGATGGCCGTCCCGATACCCACGATGACCAGGGTGGAGAGCGGCAGGGTGTAGCTGTTGCCGGTGGAGTCGTCCAGCACCCCGCCGAGGCCGCCGACGGCCAGGCCGACGATGGTGGCCGGCATCACGATGATCACCGAGACGAAGCCGGTCACCACCCGGCCGAGCAGCGTGACGCCGAAGATCCGCCACCAGCTGCCGCGCACCAGCCGCGACGAGCGGGACAGCGACGCCTTGACGCCCTGCTTCTCCAGCATCAGGGCGGGCGCGGCCAGCGAGAACCTGATCCACAGCCAGACGATGCAGCCGACCGCCGCCAGCAGGCCGAGCACCAGCAGCGGCATCCAGACATCGCGGCCGCTGCCCGCCAGCGCGGCCAGGCCGGCCGGGAGCAGCAGGACGCCGCCGACGGCCACCAGCAGGGCCGTCAGCGTCAGCACCAGCCCCACCATCGGCAGCAGCCGAGGTCGGGTGGCGGCCCATGCCTCACCGAACGTGACCGGTCGGCCCAGGACGGCCCGGCTGACCACCACCGTCAGCAGCGAGGTGGCGATCAGCCCGGCGAAGGTGAGCACCAGGGAGTTCACCAGGCTGCCCGTCGAGGTGGAGCCGCTGCCGGACAGGGCGTCGGCGCCGGACAGGGTGGTGGTGCTGCCCCAGCCGATCAGGGTGGTGGTGAGCGTGCTCACCACGGCCACCAGCAGGGAGATGCCGAGCGCGGTCCGCCAGTAGCGGCGGGTGGTGGACACGGCGCCGTCCAGGACCTCGCCGACGCCCAGCGGGCGCAGCGGGATGACGCCGGGCTTGGGGGACGGCGGTGCGCCCCAGCCGGGGAAGCCGGGGGCGCCGGGGAAGCCCGGGGGCGGGCCGCCGTAGCCGTAGCCGCCGCCCGGGTACGGGGGCTGCGGGCCCCAGCCGGGGGCGGCGCCCCAGGCGGGCGGCCCCTGCGGTGCGGCGGGCCCCGGCGGCGGGCCCTGCGGTGCCGACGGCCCGGGAGCGCCCGCCGGTGCGGGGGCGCCGCCGGTGGGGCGGCCGTCCTCGCGGGGCGGCTCGGGCGAACCGGGCGGTGCCCAGCCCGGAGTGTCGGTCATCGCTGCTCCTTCGAGGGGACATACGGGCGAGGGGACATACGGGCGAGGGGACATACGGGATGAGGTGCGCGCCCGTGTGGCGCCCATCGTGCCATGGTGCGATCGAACGCCGTACCCGGTCCGGGGGACCGGTGGCCGGTGGCGGCGGGGGAGACGGCGGCGCAGAGCTGTTCGAATTCCCGGTTGCCGTCCGTTCTGGTGGCGCACCGGTGCAGACTGGGCCAATGGCCGACTTCACCGCTGCCCCGCCGGGCGCGCCCCCACCCCTGCGCTGGGACGACTCCCCGGACGGCCCCGCCCTGCTGCTGCTCGACCAGACCGGGCTGCCCGCCGAGGAGCGGGAGATCGCCTGCACCAGCATCCCCACCCTGGTCGACGCCGTCCAGCGGCTGGCGGTGCGCGGCGCCCCGCTGCTCGGGCTGGCCGGTGCGTACGGGGTGGCGCTGGCCGCCGCCCGGGGCGGCTCGGTGGACGACGCCGCTGAGCGGCTGGCCCGAGCCCGGCCCACGGCGGTCAACCTGGCCCTGGGCGTGCGCCGGGCCCACGACGCCCACCGGGCGCACCTGGCCGCCCGGCCCGGCGACCTGGCCGGTGCGGCCGCCGCCGCGCTGGCCGCCGCCCGCGCGCTGCACCGCGAGGACGCCGCCGCCAGCGCCGCCATGGCCCGCCACGGGCTGGCGCTGCTGGACCGGCTGGCCCCCGGCGGCGCGCTGCGGCTGCTCACCCACTGCAACACCGGCGCCCTGGTCTCCGGCGGCGAGGGCACCGCCCTGGCGGTCGTGCTGGCCGCGCACCGCGCCGGGCGGCTGAACCGGCTCTGGGTGGACGAGACCCGGCCGCTGCTCCAGGGCGCCCGGCTGACCGCGTACGAGGCGGCGCGGGCCGGGCTGCCGTACACCCTGCTCGCCGACAACGCCGCCGGGTCGCTCTTCGCCGCCGGGCGGGTGGACGCGGTGCTGATCGGCGCCGACCGGATCGCCGCCGACGGCAGCACCGCCAACAAGGTCGGCAGCTACCCGCTGGCGGTGCTGGCCAGGTACCACGAGGTGCCGTTCGTGGTGGTCGCGCCGAGCACCACGGTGGACCCCCGGACGCCGGACGGGGCGGGCATCGAGGTGGAGCAGCGGGCCGCCCATGAGGTGGCCGAATTCGCCGGGGTCGCGGTTGCGCCCCCGGGGGCGGCGGCGTACAACCCGGCCTTCGACGTCACTCCGCCGGAACTGATCAGCGCGATCGTCACCGAGAAGGGCGTAGTCTCCCCCGTGGATGTGAGCGGGATGACACGGTTGTGCGCCGTGTCACCATCGAGTGATGAGACGATGTGAAGCATGAAGGGACGCGTCCTGGTCGTCGACGACGACACCGCACTGGCCGAGATGCTGGGCATCGTTCTCCGTGGCGAGGGTTTTGAGCCCTTCTTCGTCGCGGACGGTGACAAGGCTCTGGCCATGTTCCGGGAGAGCAAACCCGATCTGGTGCTCCTCGATCTGATGCTGCCCGGCCGCGACGGAATCGACGTCTGCCGGCAGATCCGGGCCGAGTCCGGGGTGCCGATCGTCATGCTCACCGCAAAGAGCGACACGGTGGATGTGGTCGTCGGCCTGGAGTCGGGGGCCGACGACTATGTGATCAAGCCGTTCAAGCCCAAGGAGCTGGTGGCCCGGGTACGCGCCCGGCTGCGCCGCGCCGAGGAGCCCACCCCCGAGCAGCTGGCCATCGGTGACCTGGTGATCGACGTCGCCGGGCACTCCGTGAAGCGGGACGGGCGGTCCATCCCGCTCACCCCGCTGGAGTTCGACCTGCTGGTTGCGCTGGCCCGCAAGCCCTGGCAGGTCTTCACCCGCGAGGTGCTGCTCGAACAGGTGTGGGGCTACCGGCACGCCGCCGACACCCGGCTGGTCAACGTCCATGTGCAGCGCCTGCGCTCCAAGATCGAACGGGACCCGGAGCGGCCCGAGATCGTGGTGACCGTGCGTGGCGTCGGTTACAAGGCCGGGCCCAGCTGACGTGAGCGGGCAGCACTACCAGGACTCCCCGCCCGACGGTTCGGTCGGCGGGGAGTCGGCGTCCGGGGGCGGTTCGCCGCGCGCCGGCCACGGCCGGGTGCGGCCGCTGGCCAGGCTGCTGGGCCGGCAGGTCAAGCGGCCGTTCCGGCGCAGCGCGGCGCTCTGGCGGCGGTCCATCCAGCTCAGGGTGGTCGCCACCACCCTGCTGCTGTCGCTCGGCGTGGTGCTGCTGCTCGGCGTCGTCGTGGTGGCACAGGTCCGCACCGGGCTGCTGGGCGCCAAGCGGCAGGCCGCCGAGAGCCAGGCCAGGGGCGGCTTCTCGGTGGCCCAGAAGCAGATCGAGGCCGCCAACGACGTGCTGCCCAAGGCCGCCGCCGGTGCCCCCGACCCCGCCACCGAGGACATCGGGGACTGGATCACCAAGCAGATGGAGCAGCTGGCCAGCAGCGGCCAGGGCGTCTACTCGGTGGTGGCCCTGGTGCCCTCCGCCGCCCTGGTGCAGCCCGGCGACGGCCCCGGCGTCAGCAGCCAGCGCAGCACCGGCAACGTGCTGCCGCAGTCCATCCCCCAGCAGCTCCAGCAGCGGCTGGCGGCGCACCCGGGCACGGTGGGGGAGCAGCCCACCACCATCCTGCGCGACCGGGGCGACGACCGGCGCCGCGAACCGGGCCTGGTCATCGGCAAGCAGCTGACCGGCCCGGACAACACCGACTACCAGCTGTACTACGTCTTCCCGTTCGGCCAGGAGACCAGGACGCTCGGCCTGGTCACCACCACCCTGGCCACCGCCGGGGTCTTCGTGGTGGTGCTGCTCGGCGCCATCGCCTGGATGGTGGTCCGGATGGTCGTCACACCGGTCCGGATGGCCGCCGGGATCTCCGAGCGGCTGGCCGCCGGCCACCTCGACGAGCGGATGAAGGTCACCGGCACCGACGACATCGCCCGGCTCGGTGAGTCCTTCAACGAGATGGCCAATGCGCTCTGGGCGCAGATCCGCCAGCTGGAGGAGCTCTCCCGGGTGCAGCGGCGGTTCGTCTCCGACGTCTCGCACGAGCTGCGCACCCCGCTGACCACCGTCCGGATGGCCGCCGACCTGCTGTACGAGGGCCGCGAGGACATGGACGCGGCGTCCGCCCGCTCCGCCGAACTGCTCCAGGGCCAGCTGGACCGCTTCGAGTCGCTGCTCTCCGACCTGCTGGAGATCAGCCGTTTCGACGCGGGCGCCGCCATCCTGGACGCCGAGCCCGCCGACCTGCGCGAGATCGTCTCCCGGGTGGTCGAGGCCGCCGAGCCGCTGGCCCAGGCCAAGGGCAGCGCGCTGCTGGTACGCGGCGCCGAGGAGCCGGTGATGGCGGAGGTCGACCCCCGCCGGATCGAGCGCATCCTGCGCAACCTGGTGGTCAACGCGCTGGAGCACGGCGAGGGCCGGGACGTGGTCGTCCGGCTGGCGTCCGGTGACGGCTCGGTCGCGGTGGCCGTACGCGACCACGGCATCGGCCTCAAGCCCGGCGAGGCGTCCCGGGTCTTCCACCGCTTCTGGCGGGCCGACCCGGCCCGGCAGCGCACCACCGGCGGCACCGGCCTCGGGCTCTCCATCGCGCTGGAGGACGCCCACCTGCACGGCGGCTGGCTCCAGGCGTGGGGCGAGCCCGGCGGCGGCTCGCAGTTCCGGCTGACCGTGCCGCGCACCCGGGGCGCCGAGATCGGCCGCTCGCCGCTGCCGCTGGAGCCGGAGGACTCCCGGCACAACCGCGGCCTGGGCGCGCCCGGCACCCCGTACCGCCGGATCGCCAGGACCGGTGCCACGGCGCTGCCCGCCGGGGAGACGCCCCCGGAGGCGCCGGAGAACGGCGGCGGCGGCTTCGGACCCGGGCTCGGCGGGGTGCTCACCATCGGCCCCGGGCTGGGCCCCGGCGCCCGGTCGGCACGCCGGCCGACGGCCGACCCCTCCGATGTACGGGCCGCCTCGGCGGGATACCGTGCGACCGGCGCGCATGTGGTGGTGGAGCGCGGCACAGGACAGCCGGGAGCGGCCGGGTCCCCGCCTCCGGGCGAGGACGGGGAGGAGCGGCACCGTGCCGAGGAGGACTGACCGGCGGCTGCTCGCCGCAGCCCTGCCGCTGACGCTGCTGCTCGCCGGGTGCGCCGCGATGCCGGACAGCGGGGACGTGTCCGAGGTCAGCGCCGCCGAGCGCGGCGACGACCAGAACCTGCAGGTCCGGGTCTTCCCGGTGCACCCGCTGAAGGGCCTCGACCCCCAGGAGCTGTTGCAGAACTTCCTGGACGCCACCATCGGTGACGAGGCCGGGTACGACACCGCGAAGGAGTACCTGACCAAGGAGGAGGCCGCCCAGTGGCGGCCCGAGGCGGGAGTGTCGGTGCTGGCCGACAATCCCCGGGTGCGCGCGGGCAGCATCGGGAAGACGCAGGCGCGGGTGACCGTCGAGGGCACCCGGGTGGCGGTGCTGGACTCCAACAAGACCTTCAAGCCGTCGGACAGTGCCTTCCACGCCGCGTTCTCCTTCGAGAAGGAGAACGGCGAGTGGCGGATCTCGCAGCTCCCGGACGGCCTGATCGTCAACCAGACCAACTTCCGCAATGTCTATGAGCGGGTCAACCGCTACTTCTACGCGGCCGCCGACCCCTCCCGGCCGTCCGCCCGGCCGCCGGCGCTGGTGCCCGACCCCATCTACCTGCGGCGCCGGATCGACCCGCTGACCGCCGCCGCCAAGGCCCTGGCCGCCGGTCCCTCCCGGTGGCTCGCCCCGGCGGTGACCTCCGCGTTCAACGGGGTGACCGTGCTGTCCCGGCAGGTCGGCCCGGACGACGCCGGGGTGGTGCAGGTACGGGTGAGCGCGCGCGGGCTGAGCAGTCGGCAGGAGGACTGCCGCCGGATGGCCGTGCAGCTGCTGCGCACCTTCAAGGACCAGTCGGGCAACGGGGTGGAGCAGGTCGATGTCTCCGGCCCCGACGGCGGCGGCTGCCAGATCTCCGGCCAGGAGGCCGGCCCCTTCGCCAACCAGGACATGCTCGGCGAGATCTACTACCAGGACTTCGACAGTGGGCGGCTGCTGATGCTGGGGGTCGACGAGGTCTCCGGTACGCCGGTGGCCGGACCGCTCGGTGAGGCGTCGCCGCAGCAGCCCCGGGCGGGCGCCATCGCGGTGCGCCGCGACGCCACGCTGGCCGCCGAGGTGACGCTGGACGGCCGGGAGCTGCGCGAGGTGGGCCTCTCGCAGGGCGCCAAGGCCGGGCCGGTGCTGGTCAGCAGCGCGGGGCCGAAGCCGCAGCAGGCGCTGTCGCTGCCCAGCTGGGACGGGAACGGCGACCTCTGGGTCGCCGACCGCGACCCGGCCGCCCCGAGCGTGAAGATGGTGCGGGGCGACCGGGCGTACCCGGTCTATGTGGAGGGGCTGGAGGGGCGCACCGTCCAGGGGCTGAAGCTCTCCTCGGACGGCACCCGGGTCGCCCTGCTGCTGGCGGACCCCGCCGGTGTGCGGACGGTGGCGATGGGCCTGGTGCGGCACTCGGGGACCGAGACGGCTCCGCAGGCGGCCATCACCGGCCTTCAGCCGGTGGCCCCGCAGCTCGTGGACGTCACGGCGGTCTCCTGGGCCGACACCGACCAGTTGGTGGTGCTGGGCAAGGAGGCCGAGGGCGTCAAGCACCCGCAGCTGGTCGGCGTCGACGGTTCGCGCGACGAGGACACGACGTTGCAGGCCATCGACGGCATGACCCGGGTGGCGGCGGCGGAGGACCCGCACGCGCCGGTGTACGCGGACTCCCAGGACCACAAGATCTACCGGCTGGAGCTCAATGGGCAGTGGCGTGCGGTGGCCCGCAACGCCATCGCGCCCGTCTACCCCGGCTGAGCTCGGCCCCGGTTGTGTGCTGCCCCTGCTGAGCTTCATCCCGGCCGACCTACTCCGGCCGGGTCGGCGTCGCCCGACCCACCCGCCGTACGGTGGCAGCCACCGTGGCCGCCGCCGGTAGCGCCGCCCCGGCGGCCGTGACGGCGCGGGCCGCCTCCGCGAGGGTGGCGCCGGTGGTGACCAGGTCGTCCACCAGGACCACCCGCCGCCCGCGCAGCCCGGCAGCGGCGGCGGGCCGCACCGCGAGCGCACCGGCGAGATTGCGGCGGCGGTCGGCCGCGCCGAGACCCGCCTGGTCGGCGATCGCGCGCACCGGCCGCAGCACGGCGGCGGCCCGGCAGGGGACGCCCGCCCGGCGCAGCTCCCGGGCGGCGGCGCGGGCCAGTCGGTGCACCGGGTCATGGCCCCGGGCGCGCACCGCGTGGCCGGCGGAGGGCACCGGCACCAGCAGCAGCGGCCGCCCGTCCGCCGGGTGGCGGGCGGTGGCGGGCACGGCGGCGGCCAGCGCCCGGCCGAGCGGCCCGGCCAGCCGCAGCGCGCCACGCTCCTTGTGGGCGAGCAGCAGGCCGCGCACGGCCCCCGCGTAGGGCGCGGCGGCGTACACCGGGGGCAGGCCGGGCGGCGGCGGGTCGGGGCGGACCGGGCGGCCGACGGCGCTCTCCAGGGCATGGCGGCAGTCGGCGCACAGCTGGGTGCGGCCGCTGCCGCAGCCGGCGCAGCGGCTCGGCAGCAGCAGGTCGAGCAGGGCATCGGGCAGGCCGGGGCGCCGGTCGGCGGTCGCCGGGTCCATGGGGAGGGAGTTGCTGGGGGCGGAGTCGCCGGGGGCGGAGTTGCTGGGGACGGGATTCACGGCGGTGGGGCTCATGGCGGCGGGATTCACGGCGGCGGGTGCTCCTCTCGGCGGGTGCGTCGGGCACCACACTGCGCGGCGGCGGGCCACGTTGGGGCCGGTTCGCGCCCCGTTCATCCGAACGGGGGTATGGCTGGGGGCTCAGGTGTACGAGTGGCGGCGCGCGATCGGGCCCCGTCCGCCGGTGTGCGCTCGGGTGCGCCCGTACGCGGGTCGCTCACAGGGCGGAATCTGCGGGGGAGGTGTTC
Organism: Streptomyces sp. NPDC092296; assembly: GCF_044755465.1. Lineage (NCBI taxonomy): Bacteria > Bacillati > Actinomycetota > Actinomycetes > Kitasatosporales > Streptomycetaceae > Streptomyces > Streptomyces sp. NPDC092296. Next base: position 13,127 of record NZ_JBIVRB010000014.1, read on the forward strand.
CATGGGGTTTCAGCCGTCCCTGGTGGGGAGGAAGGGGGGAGAGAGGCAGTTCCGCCCGCCGGTCCGGCCGCTGGGTGAACCGGAGGGCGGCGGGGCTGCGGACTCGGTGGGCCGAGCGGGGCCTGGCCCCGCCCGGCGTCAGCGCAAGGGAACGGAGTTCTGCGTGGACATCGTCGTCAAGGGCCGCAAGACCGAGGTGCCCGAGAGGTTCCGCAAGCACGTGGCCGAGAAGCTGGAGAAGATCCAGAAGTTCGACGGCAAGGTGATCAGCCTTGACGTCGAGGTGTCCAAGGAGCGAAACCCGCGCCAGGCGGACCGCAGCGAGCGCGTCGAGATCACGGTGCGCACCCGCGGCCCGGTGATCCGTGCCGAGGCCTGCGCCGGCGACGCGTACGCCGCACTGGACATGGCCAGCAGCAAGCTCGACGCACAACTGCGCAAGGCCGCCGACCGCCGGCGGGTGCACAAGGGCGGCACCGGCCGTACGCCGATGAGCGTGGCCGAGGCCACGGCGGCGCTGGCCGCGCTGCCGGAGACCTCCCCGACCGCCGAGGAGCAGCGGGCGGCGGTGACGCGGACCCGGATCGGGTCGCTGGAGGTGGAGGGCGACGGGCCGCTCGTCGTCCGGGAGAAGGTGCACGCCGCCGCTCCGATGGCGCTGGACCAGGCGCTCTACGAGATGGAGCTGGTGGGGCACGACTTCTACCTCTTCGTCGACACCGACACCGGACTGCCGAGCGTCGTCTACCGCCGCCACGGCTACAACTACGGCGTGATCCACCTCAAGGCCGACGGCTCCGGGCCCAACGGCGAGTTGGGCGGCGCGGGCGGTGCCCTCGGCGAGGCGGACGAGGTCTAGCGGACGAGGCCCAAACGGGTCCGGCCGCCCGGCCCCCGAGCGCGGGCTCCGCGCCGGGCCGGGTGAGCGCGGATCGTACGGAGGCGTCCGGCCCGGTGGCAGTTGCCGGGCCGGACGCCGTCGTCCGGTGGCCTCGTCGGATGCCCGATCGGATACGGACGGCCGCTGAGTGTGATCGCGTTCCCTGTCGCCGTGGAATGATGGCGCACAATCCCCGAGCAGCACAGGGGTGTCCGACCAGGCACGTGGCCACCGCACCGGCCACGAGGGGGAGGAGCGTATGGGGGAGCGTTTCAGCAGGGGACCGGCCGACCGGGGCGGTCCGCCGTCCGCCGCCGGGCCGCCCGAGGAGCCGCAGGGCGGCGCCGAGCCGATCCGGGTGCTGGTGGTCGACGACCATGCCCTGTTCCGGCGCGGGCTGGAGATCGTACTGGCCCAGGAGGACGACATCCAGGTGGTCGGGGAGGCGGGGGACGGCGCCGAGGCCGTCGAGAAGGCCGCCGACCTGCTGCCGGACATCATCCTGATGGATGTGCGGATGCCGCGCCGCAGCGGCATCGAGGCGTGCACGGCCATCAAGGACGTGGCGCCCAGCGCCAAGATCATCATGCTGACGATAAGCGACGAGGAGGCCGACCTCTACGAGGCGATCAAGGCCGGTGCCACCGGCTACCTGCTCAAGGAGATCTCCACGGACGAGGTGGCCACCGCGATCCGCGCGGTAGCCGACGGCCAGTCGCAGATCAGCCCGTCGATGGCCGCCAAGCTGCTCACCGAGTTCAAGTCGATGATCCAGCAGCGCTCCGACGACCGCCCGCTGGTGCCCGCCCCCCGGCTCACCGACCGTGAGCTGGAGGTGCTCAAGCTGGTGGCGACCGGGATGAACAACCGGGACATCGCCAAGCAGCTCTTCATCAGCGAGAACACCGTGAAGAACCATGTGCGCAACATCCTGGAGAAGCTCCAGCTGCACTCCCGGATGGAGGCCGTCGTCTACGCGATGCGGGAGAAGATCCTCGAAATAGGCTGACGCGCGTCGCTCAGCCTGCCGACACGGCCGCGGTGAGCGGGCCCGCCAGGGACTCCGGCACCACCCGCTCCACCCGCACCGCGTCGCACCCCACCCAGCCGGCCGCCTCCCGCAGCGCCCGTGCCATCGGCTCGACCGCTCCGGGCGACACCAGCGACGCCTGACGGGCGATCAGCGTCCGCCCCTCGCGCGCCGGGTCGACCCGCCCGACCAGCCGGCCGCCCGCCAGCAGCGGCATCGCGAAGTAGCCGTGCACCCGCTTGGGCCGGGGCACATACGCCTCCAGCCGGTGGGTGAAGCCGAAGATCCGCTCGGTGCGGGCCCGGTCCCAGATCAGCGAGTCGAACGGGGAGAGCAGCGTGGTGCGGTGGCGCCCCCGGGGCGGCGCGGCCAAGGCGGCGGGGTCGGCCCAGGCCGGGGCAGTCCCGCCGCCGCGACCCCACCCCCGCACCGTCACCGGGAGCAGCCCGGAGTCGGCCACCACCGCGTCCACCTGCTCCGCCTTGAGGCGGTGGTAGTCCGCGAGGTCGGCCCGGGTCGCCACCCCCAGCGCGGCCCCCGCCTGCCGGACCAGTCGGCGCAGGCAGCTGCCGTCGTCCGGCTCCTGCGCCAGCAGCTCGGCGGGCACCGCGCGCTCGGCCAGGTCGTAGACCCGCTTCCAGCCCCGCCGCTCGGTGCAGACCACCTGGCCGATGTCCAGCAGCCACTCGATGGCGATCTTCGTCTCGGACCAGTCCCACCAGGGGCCGCCCTTGCGCGCGCCGCCGAGGTCGGTGGCGGTCAGCGGCCCGTCGCCGCGCAGCCGGGCCAGCACCTCCGCGCAGGACCGCTCGGCGTCCGTCAGCCGGTGCCAGCGGTGCCCGCGCGCGACGAAGGCCCGCCGCCGGAAGGCGAACAGCGGCCACTCCTCGATCGGCAGGATGCACGCGGCGTGCGACCAGTACTCGAAGCTGGTGCCCGCCCCCCAGTAGGCGCCCTCCACCGCCGACCGGTCCACCGCGCCCAGTCGCGCGTACGGCACCAGCTCGTGCGAGCGGGCCAGCACCGAGATGGTGTCCAGCTGGACCGCTCCCAGGTGGCGCAGCACGCCGCGCACCCCGCCCCGGCGGTCGGGCGCGCCGAGCAGCCCCTGGGCGCGCAGGGCGATGCGGCGGGCCTCGTCGGCGGACAGCTCGGCGGTGGGCTTGGGCGACGGCGCTTCGGTCATGCCCGGCAGCGTAGAGAACACCACTGACAATCGGCCTGGGGAGTCGGCAACCGCCCCGGCGGAGCGGTCAGCCGTACGGCCCGGCCAGGGCGCGGGCGGCCGGGTCGGTGAGCAGCAGTGCGCCGACCCAGGCGTCCTGCCGGGCCCCGCGCTGGTCGAGGTAGCCGCGCAGCGTCCCCTCGAAGGTGAAGCCGACCCGGGCCACCACGGCGCGGGAGGCGTCGTTGCCCACCGCCGCCAGCCACTCCAGGCGCTGGATGCCCAGCGAGCGGAAGGCCCAGTGGGCGATGGCGGCGACCGCCTCCGCGGTGTAGCCGTGGCCCCGGTGCTCGCGGGCCGTCCAGTAGCCGATCTCCGCGTTCCCCGGCCGACCGGGGAGGGAGAGCCCCACGGAGGAGGCCAGCAGGTCGCCTTCCCGGGTGAAGGCGCCCCAGTGGTAGACGGTGTCGTTGCGCCAGCCGTCCGGTGCGATCCGGTTGACGAAGCCCTCGGCGTGCTCCCGCAGATAGGGCGAGGGGACCGAGGTCCAGCGCTGGACCTCCTCGTCCTGGCAGGCCCGGTGCACGGCCTCGGCGTCACCGGGCGACAGCGGCCGCAGGGTCAGCCGAGCGGTGTGCAGGGTCACGGGTTCCATGCGCCCGAGTATCGCGGAACGGCCGACGGCGCGGACAGCCCGCCGGGTCGGGAACACGGCGGTTCCGTCGTACGTCGTGAAGGGTGCACGGGGCGCGGCGGCGCCCGTTTCGTCCGGCAAGGCATGGCATGAGTAGGATTGCCCGGCCGGATGACACGGGATCACAGCGTCGACGGACCTCCCGGGGTGCTTGCCTCCTCGCATACGATGGCCGGTGCGGTGGGGAAGCTCCGCCGTGCAGTCGTGCGCCCGCAGTCGAGTGTCCGCAGTCGAGTGCCAGTCCAGGCAAGGAGCCCACTCACGTGTCCGTCTTCGACAAGATCCTGCGCGCCGGCGAAGGCAAGATCCTTCGCAAGCTGCAGCGGATTGCCGCCCAGGTCAACTCCATCGAAGAGGACTTCGTCAACCTCACGGACGCCGAACTTCAGGCGCTGACCGACGAGTACAAGCAGCGGCTGGCGGATGGCGAGACCCTCGACGACATCCTGCCCGAGGCGTTCGCCACCGTTCGGGAGGCGGCCAAGCGCGTGCTCGGCCAGCGCCACTACGACGTGCAGATGATGGGCGGCGCAGCGCTGCACCTCGGGTACGTCGCCGAGATGCGCACCGGCGAGGGCAAGACCCTGGTCGGCACGCTCCCGGCGTACCTCAACGCGCTGACCGGCAAGGGCGTCCACCTGATCACGGTCAACGACTACCTCGCCGAGCGCGACTCGGAGTGGATGGGCCGGGTGCACCGCTTCCTCGGCCTCGAGGTGGGCGTGATCCTGGCGAACATGACGCCGGCCGAGCGCCGCAAGCAGTACGCCGCCGACATCACCTACGGCACCAACAACGAGTTCGGCTTCGACTACCTGCGCGACAACATGGCGTGGTCGCAGGACGAGCTGGTGCAGCGCGGCCACAACTTCGCCATCGTCGACGAGGTCGACTCCATCCTGATCGACGAGGCCCGTACGCCGCTGATCATCTCCGGCCCGGCCGACCAGGCCACCAAGTGGTACGCCGACTTCGCCAAGCTGGTGCTGCGCCTGAAGCGCGACCGCGACTACGAGGTGGACGAGAAGAAGCGCACCGTCGGCATCCTGGAGGACGGCGTCAGCCGGGTCGAGGACTACCTCGGCATCGACAACCTCTACGAGTCGGTCAACACCCCGCTGGTGGGCTTCCTCAACAACGCCATCAAGGCCAAGGAGCTCTACAAGAACGACAAGGACTACGTCGTCATCAACGGCGAAGTCATGATCGTCGATGAGCACACCGGCCGCATCCTGGCCGGCCGCCGCTACAACGAGGGCATGCACCAGGCGATCGAGGCCAAGGAGGGGGTGGAGATCCAGAACGAGAACCAGACCCTGGCCACCATCACCCTCCAGAACTTCTTCCGCCTCTACGACAAGCTCGGCGGCATGACCGGTACCGCCATGACCGAGGCGGCCGAGTTCCACCAGATCTACAAGCTTGGCGTGGTGCCGATCCCCACCAACCGCGACATGGCGCGGGTCGACCAGCCGGACCTGATCTACAAGACCGAGCCCGCCAAGTTCCGCGCGGTGGTCGAGGACATCGTCGAGAAGCACGAGAAGGGCCAGCCGGTCCTGGTCGGCACCGTCTCGGTGGAGAAGTCCGAGTACCTGTCGCAGGAGCTGCGCAAGCGCGGTGTGCCGCACGAGGTGCTCAACGCCAAGCAGCACGAGCGCGAGGCGCAGATCGTCGCGCAGGCCGGCCGCAAGGGCGCCGTCACGGTGGCCACCAACATGGCCGGCCGTGGCACCGACATCATGCTGGGCGGCAACGCCGACCACCTGGCCGCCGCCGAGCTGGCCCAGCGCGGGATCTCCCCGGCGGAGACCCCGGAGGAGTACGAGGCCGCCTTCCCGGCCGCCTTGGAGAAGGCCAAGGCCCAGGTCAAGGCGGAGCAGGAGGAGGTGCAGGCGCTCGGCGGCCTGTACGTCCTCGGCACCGAGCGCCATGAGTCCCGCCGGATCGACAACCAGCTGCGCGGCCGTTCCGGCCGCCAGGGCGACCCGGGCGAGTCCCGGTTCTACCTGTCGCTGGGCGACGACCTGATGCGGTTGTTCAAGGCCGGCATGGTCGAGCGGGTGCTGGCGATGGCGAACGTCCCGGAGGACGTGCCGATCGAGTCCAAGATGGTCACCCGCGCCATCGCCTCCGCGCAGTCCCAGGTCGAGCAGCAGAACTTCGAGATCCGGAAGAACGTCCTCAAGTACGACGAGGTGCTCAACCGGCAGCGCGAGGTCATCTACGGCGAGCGCCGCCGCGTCCTGGAGGGCGAGGACCTCCAGGAGCAGATCGGCCACTTCATGGACGACACGGTCGACGCCTATGTGCGGGCGGCGACCGGCGAGGGCTTCGAGGACGAGTGGGACCTGGAGAAGCTCTGGACCGCCCTCAAGCAGCTCTACCCGGTCAGCGTCGCGCTGGATGAGCTGGAGGAGGAGGCCGGCGGTACGGCCGGTCTGACCTCCGACTTCATCGAGGAGGCGGTCAAGGAGGACATCCGCGCCCAGTACGCGGCCCGCGAGGAGCAACTCGGCTCGGAGATCATGCGCGAGCTGGAGCGCCGGGTGGTCCTGTCGGTGCTGGACCGCCGCTGGCGCGAGCACCTCTACGAGATGGACTACCTCCAGGAGGGCATCGGCCTGCGGGCGATGGCCCAGCGCGACCCGCTGGTGGAGTACCAGCGCGAGGGCTTCGACATGTTCGGCGCCATGATGGAGGGCATCAAGGAAGAGTCCGTCGGCTACCTGTTCAACCTGGAGGTCCAGGTCGAGCAGCAGGTCGAGGAGGTCCCGGTCGAGGACGCCGCCACCCCGGTGGAGCTCAGCAAGGCCGAGGAGAGCCGCCCGGAGATCCGCGCCAAGGGCCTGGAGGCCCCGCAGCGCCAGCGCCTGCACTACAAGGCCCCGTCGGTGGACGGCGAGGGCGGCGTGGTCGAGGGCGAGTTCTCCGAGGACAACGCCACCGACGGCGAGGACGACGGGCTGACCCGCGCCGAGCGGCGCAAGGCCGGCAAGGGCCGCCGCCGCAAGAAGTAGCGGTCGACGCGACAGCGGACGGAGGGCGCCACCCCGGCACGGCCGGGGGCGGCGCCCTCCGTCATGGGCGCGGCGGGGCCGGGGCTCAGCGGGCGTCCACGGTGGCGCACTGCCACTGCTGCGACCGGGGGTGCCGCTCCAGCCGGAAGGCCAGCATCCGGCTGCGCGGGCCGAGGTCCACCCGCGCGCAGACCTCCAGCACACCGGGCGCCGGCGCGCTGTCGTACACCCCGCGCACCACCGGGCGGCTGCCGCCCGCAGCGGGCCGGAGCGCGCCCCGGCGGACCAGCAGCGCCAGCTCGCCGTACGCGGTGTGCGTGGTGTGCCGCGACAGCTGCCCGGCCGGCCGGGCGCCCGCCATCACCTCGACCAGCCGCAGCGCGAACCGGGTGGCCAGGTCATTGAGGTCGCTGCGCGGCGGTGCGCAGCGGGCCGCGCCCGGCGCCCCCGCCGCCGGGCGCGGCCGTCCGACCCGCCGGGCGTGCACTCGGCCCAGGCGTACGGCCGTCCCGGCGGGCGGCGCCGGATGCCGGTCCGGGCACCGGGTGGCGGGTGCGCTCGGCAGCAGTCGGCGGATTTCGGGCAGCGGTACGGTCAGGGCGGCGGACCGTGCGGGATCGACCATGCTCAGCACCCCCGTGGCGGCAGTCGGTTGACGGCTCCTTGCTACCGGCCGCCGCCCCGGCGCCGCAAAGCCCGGGGAACGCCCGCCCCGGGCTCCGGAAATTCACCTGTCCGGGTGAGACGGGCCGTGGCGGGGCAGGTGGGGACGGGGTCGGATGGGGGCGGGCCCCGGTGCTCCGGGCTGGTGGGGGTCATCCGATCGGGTACGGCCGGGGCGGGGGTGGGGGCTGTCTTCCGGCCGGGGCGGGGGTGGTTGCGCGTACCGGGTCGGGTCGGTGGGGCGTGGGTGGGTGGGGTGCGGGGGCGACGGGAATCACGTTGAGGTGTGCGGGGCGCTGCGGGCCTGATGCGCGCAGCGGGTGGGGTGGTGGTTACGGGGGGACCGGATCGGGCCCGGGGTGGACGGGGCCGGGTGGGGTGTATGGGCGCCGCCGGTGGCGGTGGGGGCCGGAATGGTGCGCCGGGTGGTGGAGGTTGTCCCAAGGGGCGCGGCCGGGTACGGGTGGCGTCTGCCCTCACGGAGGGGCAGCGGTTACCGTCGGGGGTGCAGAGCCCACGGTGCGGCCGACGGTGCCGCCCGTCCCGCACGCGGTACCGGTGAAGGGTGGCAGCCGCATGGTGACGGATGTGTCCGACGTCGGGGACCCGGAGGAGGCCGGCCGCCGCGCGGCGTCGGCGGGCGCGGCCGATCCGGCGCGGCCCCGGCGCGGCCTGGTGCTCGGCGGCGGCGGGATGCTCGGGGCGGCCTGGGCGGTCGGCGCACTCTGCGCGATGCAGGAGGCCACCGGTTGGGCCCCCGGCGGCGCCGAGGTGATCCTCGGTACCTCCGCCGGCGCGATCCTGGGCACCCTGCTGGCCTCCGGCGCCGAACCGTACGAGCTGCGGGACCATCAGCAGGGCCGGCCGATCGTCACCGGGCCGCTGGTCGGGGTGGACTTCGACTACGACACGGCGGTCGGCGGGGCGCTGCCGCCGCGCCCCCGGCCGGGCATCGGCTCGCCGGACCTGCTGCGGCAGACCGTGCGCCATCCGCGCGACTACCCGTTCCTGACCATGGTGTCGGCGTTCGTGCCGCCGGGGCGCGGCTCGGTCGGGCCGATCGGTGACCTGGTCCGGGGGCTGGTCCCGGCCGGGAACTGGTCGGACCACCCCGGCCTGCGGCTGGTCGCGGTGGACTACGGGACCGGCCGCCGGGTGGTCTTCGGCGACCCGGACGCGCCCGAGGCCGGGGTGGCCGAGGCGGTGATGGCCTCCTGCGCGATCCCGGGCTGGTTCGCGCCGGTGGCGGTGGACGGCCGCCGCTTCATCGACGGCGGCGCCTGGTCGGCCACCAACGCCGACCTGCTGCTGGGGCGCGGCCTGGACGAGGTGTACGTCCTGGCGCCGATGGCCGTCCGGATCAGGCCCCTGGACGCCGCCGGGCCCCGGCCGCGCGGCGCGGCGGCGCTGCGCGAGTGGCGGGAGCGCGACCGGCCCAGGGGCGTACTGGCGCACCTGGTCAGCCGCTACCGGCGCGCGGTCACTCGGCAGATGCTCCGCGAGGCCCGCCTGCTGCGGGCCGAGGGCACCCGGGTCCGGCTGCTGGCCCCCACCCTGGACGACCTGACGGCGATGGGCCCCAACATGATGGACCCGGCCCGGCGCCCGGAGGTGCTGGAGACGGCGCTGCGTACCTGTAGTACGGCGTTGGCGGCGTTGCGTGCGGAGGCGGCGGCGGGGTGAGCCTGGCCCTGCGGGTGGGGGCGGGCGGTGCGGGGTGGCTGTGGTGGGTCCGGGCCGTGGTCTGGCGGTGCTGCGTACGTGGGGTGGGGTGTTGGCGGTGTTGCGTGTGGCGGCGGTGGGGTGGGCCTGGCCCTGCGGGTGGGGGCAGGCAGGCGGTGCGGTGGGGCTCCGGCGTCCGGTGGTGGGGGGCGGTGCTGCGTACGTGTGGTGCGGCGGCGGGGTGATCGGGTGATCGGGGGCCGCCGTATCCTGGGGGCGGTGCGGTCCCCGGGGCCGCGCCCGGGTCGCGTCCCCATGGGTGGCCGGCCCGGAGACCCACGATGCGGAGCGGCCCCGATGCGCGTGTACGTCCCCACCACCCTCAGCCTGCTGGCCGTGGCGCATGCCGCCGGGGAGCTCGGGCCGACGCCGCTGTCCGCGTACGCCGTGACCCCGGCGCTGCGCGAGTGGTATGTCAGCGACGACATCGAGGAGCTGGAGTACGCCGCGCTGGTCCGCGCCGGGCAGGCCTCGCTGCGGCTGCTGGCCGCCGACCCGGCCGCCCCGCGCCGCCGGGCCGTGATCGCGCTCGACGTCCCCGACAAGGCCGTCCTGCTGGACACCGGGGCCGAGTACCAGGACCAGGCGTCGCTCGGCCAGGTGCGGCTGGCCGATCCGGTGGCGCTGGCTCGGGCGGCGGCGGTGCACGTGGACGCGGACGACGCGGCGGACGACGTGGCCGCGGCGGCGGCGGCCGTACCGGCGGCCGACGCGGGCGACGAGGACGCCCGGTTCACCGTGGACGGCGCGGAGGACCACGAACTGCTCTGGTACGCGACCCAGGAGATCCCCGCTCTGCTGCCGTGAGCCCCGGCCGGGCAGGACTGCGCCGGTGACGCTGTCGGTGGTGCCCGGTACCGTTCGGCTGTGCGCGCACATCTCGTCTGGGACTGGAACGGGACGCTCTTCCACGACATGGAGGCCGTGGTGGCGGCCAGCAATGCCGCCTTCGCGGAAGTCGGCCTGCCGCCGCTGAGCCTGGACCGCTACCGCCTGCTCTACTGCATACCGATACCCCGCTTCTACGAGCGGCTGCTCGGCCGGGCACCCACCGCCGAGGAGTGGCAGCGGATGGACCGGGTCTTCCACGACCACTACACCGAGCACAGCGCCGGCTGCTCCCTCACCCCGGGCGCCGAGCTGCTGCTGGAGCAGTGGGAGACGGCGGGCCGCAGCCAGTCGATCCTCTCCATGTACGGGCATGAGGAGCTGGTGCCGCTGGTGCGCGGCTTCGGCATCGAGCGCCGCTTCGTCCGGGTGGACGGGCGGACCGGCCCGTCCGGCGGTGGCAAGGCGGAGCACCTGCTGCGCCATCTCACCGCGCTCGGCGACCGGGTCGACCCCGCCCGTACGGTGGTGATCGGCGACGCGGCGGACGACGGGCTGGCGGCCGCCGCCGCAGGGGCCCACGCGGTGCTGTACACCGGCGGCTCGCACGCCCGGGAGAGCCTGGCGGCGGTCGGCGTGCCGGTGGTCGACTCGCTGGCCGAGGCGGTGTCGCTCGCCGCCGACCTGGTGCGCTGAGCGGGGCCGGGCCCACCCGGGCCCGGCCCCGGCGGCTCAGCCGAGCGGAGCCTTGCTGCGCAGCACCTCGACGAAGGCCCGCATCCAGCCGGGGTGGTCCGGCCAGGCCCGCGCCGAGACCAGGACGCCGTCCACCACGGCCTCGCCGTCCTCGTACACCGCCCCGGCGGCGGCGATGTCCGGCTCCAGCGCCGGATAGGCGGCGGTGCGCCGCCCGGCCAGCGACCCGGTGGCCGCGCTGATCAGCGGCCCGTGGCAGACCTGCGCCACCGGCTTGTCGCCCCCGAAGAAGTGCGCGGTGATCCGCTTGACGTCCGGGTTGTTGCGCAGGTACTCGGGCGCCCGCCCGCCGGGGATCACCAGCGCCGCGTAGTCGGCCGGGTCCACCTCGGAGAAGGCCAGGTCGGCGGGCCAGGTGTAGCCCGGCTTCTCGGTGTAGGTGTCGAAGCCGTCCTCGAAGTCGTGCACCACCAGGCGCAGCTTCTTGCGGCTGGGCGCCGCGATGTGCACCTCGTACCCCTCCTCGCGGAGCCGCTGGTAGGGGTACAGCACTTCGAGTGACTCCGCTGCGTCACCGGCAATGATCAGAATCTTGGTCGTCATGCACCCCGGCATACCCAGCAGCGGCCGGGATTAGTACGCCGGACTCGCCCCTACCGTCCGGTAGTTGTACAAGTCGTCCACCGAGGCAGGTACCCGGTCGCCCATTGCTACGGACCGGCCCCTGACAGTCCGCAGACGCACGGTTAGGCTGGCCGGAAGGCCGAGGGATGAAAGACCTGTCGTACCCAGGTGCATGGCATTTCATGCGTGGCATCCGCCACCTGCACCGGGGTTGCGGGAGGATACGGACGGACCCGGCGCGGTACCAGACCAACCGAGTCACGCAACGGCGCGCGACAGGAGCCAGATAGCCATGCAGACCAAGCTGGACGCAGCCAAGGCCGAGGTGCTCGCCCGAGCCGCCCAGGCCGCTGAGAACAGCCAGGTGGGGGCAGTGCAGGGGGAGGGTCTGGGCAATGGCGCCCTGACCGCCTATCTGCGCCACTACTACCAGCACACGGCCCCGGAGGACCTGGTCGACCGCGACCCGGTCGACCTCTACGGGGCCGCCGTCTCCCACTTCCGCCTCGGCCGGGCACGCCCCCAGGGCACCGCCGAGGTCCGCGTCCACACCCCCACCGTCGAGGAGAACGGCTGGTCCAGCGGCCACACCGTGGTCGAGGTGGTCACCGACGACATGCCGTTCCTGGTGGACTCCGTCACCAATGAGCTCTCCCGCCAGGACCGCGCCATCCACGTGGTCATCCACCCGCAGATGCTGGTCCGCCGCGACATCACCGGCAAGCTGCTGGAGGTGCTCGACGCCGACCCCAGCACCCGCGACCGGTCCGCCGAGCCGCCGGCCGACGCCGTGGTCGAGTCCTGGATGCACATCGAGGTCGACCGCGAGACCGACCGCGAGGACCTGCGCCGGATCGAGGCCGACCTGCGCCGGGTCCTCACCGACGTCCGCGAGGTCGTCGAGGACTGGGCCAAGATGCGCGACTCCGCGCTCCGGCTCGCCGACGAGCTGGCCGAGCAGCCCCCGGCCGGCCTGCCCGCCCAGGAGGCCGACGAGGCCCGCGAGCTGCTGCGCTGGCTGGCCGACGACCACTTCACCTTCCTCGGCTACCGCGAGTACGACCTGGTTGAGTCCGGCGACAGCGGGCAGGAGGCGCTGCGCGCCGTCCCCGGCACCGGCCTGGGCATCCTGCGCCCCGACCCGCGCGGCGGCTCGCCCGACGGCCACCCGGCCAGCGAGGCGTTCGGCCGGCTCAGCGCCGCCTCCCGCGCCAAGGCCCACGAGCCCACCCTGCTGGTGCTCACCAAGGCCAACAGCCGCTCCACCGTGCACCGCCCGTCGTACCTGGACTACATCGGCGTCAAGAAGTTCGACGCCGACGGCAATGTCACCGGCGAGCGCCGCTACCTGGGCCTCTTCTCCTCCGCCGCGTACACCGAGTCGGTCACCCGCGTCCCGGTGGTCCGCCGCAAGGTGCGCGAGGTCGTCACCTCCTCCGGCTTCCCGCCGGAGAGCCACGACGGCCGCGACCTGCTCCAGATCCTGGAGACCTACCCCCGGGACGAGATCTTCCAGACCCCGGTCGAGGAGCTGCTCGCCATCGCCGGCAGCGTCCTCTACCTCCAGGAGCGCCGCAAGCTGCGGCTCTTCCTGCGCCAGGACGAGTTCGGCCGCTACTTCTCCGCGCTGGTCTACCTGCCGCGCGACCGCTACACCACCCGGGTCCGGCTGCGCCTGATGGACCTGCTGATGGAGGAGCTGGGCGGCCCCGGCCCGGCGAAGGAGGGCGACGAGCCCGGCGCCACCATCGACTACACGGTCTGGAGCACCGAGTCCGTCCTCACCCGGCTGCACTTCGTGGTCCGGGTCGCCCCCGGCAGCGAACTGCGCCGGCTCACCGAGGCCGACACCGAGCGGATCGAGGCCAGGCTCGCGGAGGCGGCCCGCTCCTGGATGGACGGCTTCCACGAGGTGCTGCTCGCCGAGTGCGGCGAGGAGCGCGCCGCCGAGCTGTCCCGCCGCTACGCCAACGCCTTCCCCGACGGCTACCGCGCCGACTTCTCGCCGCGCACCGCCGTCGCGGACCTGCGCCAGCTGGAGTCGCTGGCCGAGGCCGGCGACTTCCGGCTCAACCTCTACCAGCCGGTGGGCGCCGACGACGACGAGCGCCGCTTCAAGATCTACCGCAGTGGCGGCGCCATCTCGCTCACCGAGGTGCTGCCCGTCCTCCAGCGGCTCGGCGTCGAGGTGATGGACGAGCACCCGTACGAGCTGCGCCGCTCCGACAACTCGACCGCCTGGGTGTACGACTTCGGGCTGAAGCTGCGCCGCACCGGGGAGCTGGGCGACGAGGCCCGCGAGCGCTTCCAGGACACCTTCGCCGCCGTGTGGACCGGCCAGGCGGAGAACGACGGCTTCAACGAGCTGGTGCTGAGCGTCGGGCTGACCTGGCGTCAGGCCGTGGTGCTGCGCGCGTACGCCAAGTACCTGCGCCAGGCCGGATCGACGTTCTCCCAGGACTACATGGAGGACGCGCTCCGCAACAACACCCACGCCACCCGGCTGCTGGTCAACCTCTTCCAGGCCCGGCTCTCCCCGGCCCACACGGTGGCCGGCCTGGAGCTGACCGAGGGCATCCTGGAGGAGCTGGACGGCGCGCTGGACCAGGTCGCCTCGCTGGACGAGGACCGCATCCTGCGCTCCTTCCTGCACCTGATCAAGGCGACCCTGCGCACCAACTTCTTCCAGCGCTCGGAGAGCGGCGAGCCGCACCCGTACCTCTCGATGAAGTTCGACCCGCAGGCCATCCCCGACCTGCCGGCCCCCCGCCCGGCGTACGAGATCTGGGTCTACTCGCCGCGCGTCGAGGGCGTCCACCTGCGGTTCGGCAAGGTCGCCCGTGGCGGTCTGCGCTGGTCCGACCGCCGGGAGGACTTCCGCACCGAGGTGCTGGGCCTGGTCAAGGCCCAGATGGTGAAGAACACCGTCATCGTGCCGGTCGGCGCCAAGGGCGGCTTCGTCGCCAAGCAGCTGCCCGACCCGTCGGTGGACCGCGACGCCTGGCTGGCCGAGGGCATCGCCTCGTACCGCACCTTCATCTCCGCGCTGCTGGACATCACCGACAACCTGGTGGCCGGCCAGGGCGTCAAGCCCCCGCAGGACGTGGTGCGCCACGACGGCGACGACACCTATCTGGTGGTCGCCGCCGACAAGGGCACCGCCACCTTCTCCGACATCGCCAACGAGGTGGCCGAGTCCTACGGCTTCTGGCTCGGTGACGCCTTCGCCTCCGGCGGCTCGGCGGGCTACGACCACAAGGGCATGGGCATCACCGCGCGCGGCGCCTGGGAGTCGGTCAAGCGGCACTTCCGCGAGCTGGGGCACGACACCCAGAGCGAGGACTTCACCGCCGTCGGCATCGGTGACATGTCCGGGGACGTCTTCGGCAACGGCATGCTGCTCTCCGAGCACATCCGGCTGGTCGCGGCCTTCGACCACCGGCACATCTTCATCGACCCCGCGCCGGACGCGGCCGCCTCCTACGCCGAGCGGCGCCGGCTGTTCGACCTGCCGCGCAGCTCCTGGGCGGACTACGACACCGCGCTGATCTCCAGCGGCGGCGGCGTCTTCCCCCGTACCGCGAAGTCCATCCAGCTCACCGCGCCGATGCGGGCCGTCCTCGGCCTCCCGCCCGGCACCACCCGGCTCACCCCGGCCGAGCTGATGAAGGCGATCCTGCTCGCCCCGGTCGACCTGCTGTGGAACGGCGGCATCGGCACGTACGTCAAGGCGAGCACCGAGTCCAACGCCGAGGTCGGGGACAAGGCCAACGACGCCATCCGGGTCGACGGCGGCGACCTGCGGGCCAAGGTGGTCGGTGAGGGCGGCAACCTGGGCTGCACCCAGCTGGGCCGGATCGAGTTCGCCACCTCCGGCGGCCCGGACGACACCGGCGGCAAGATCAACACCGACGCCATCGACAACTCGGCCGGCGTGGACACCTCCGACCACGAGGTGAACATCAAGATCCTGCTCAACCGGGTGGTCGCGGACGGCGACATGACCGTCAAGCAGCGCAACGCCCTGCTCGCCGAGATGACCGACGAGGTCGGCACGCTGGTGCTGCGCAACAACTACGCGCAGAACACCGTGCTGGCCAACGCCGTCGCCCAGGCGTCCAGCATGCTCAATGTGCACGCCCGGATGATGCGCCGGCTGGAGGCCGACGGCGACCTGGACCGCGCGCTGGAGTTCCTGCCGAACAGCAGGCAGCTGCGCGAACGCCAGCAGGCCGGGCGTGGGCTCACCCAGCCCGAGCTGGCGGTGCTGCTCGCCTATGTCAAGATCACCCTGGCCGAGCAGCTGCTCGCCACCGACCTGCCGGACGACCCGTACTTCCGCGACTCGCTGCATCGGTACTTCCCGGCCGCACTGCGCGACCGCTTCCCCGAAGCGGTCGACAAGCACGCACTGAGCCGGGAGATCATCACCACCCAGCTGGTCAACGAGACCATCAACCGGGGCGGCTGCACCTTCGCCTTCCGGCTCCGCGAGGAGACCGGCGCCACCATGGACGAGATCGTCCGCTCGCACACCGCGGCGCGGGCCGTCTTCGACCTGGAGCGGATCTGGGGCGAGATCGAGGGCCTGGACAACCGGGTCCCGGCCGAGACCCAGACCAGGATGCGGCTGCACTCCCGGCGGCTGGTCGAGCGGGCCACCCGCTGGCTGCTCAACAACCGCCGCCAGCCGCTGGACATCGCCGAGACCATCGAGGTCTTCCGGGACCGCTGCGACCAGGTCTGGTCCCAGCTGCCCAAGCTGCTGCGCGGCGGCGACCTGGACTGGTTCCAGGGCGTCTACGACGAGCTGCTGGCGGCCGGCGTCCCGGACGCCCTCGCCACCCGCTGCGCCGGGCTGTCCTCCGCCTTCCCGACCCTGGACATCGTCGAGGTCGCGGACCGGGCGGGCGCGGACGTCTCCGAGGTCGCGGAGCTGTACTACGACCTGGCGGACCGGCTCCAGATCAGCCACCTGCTGGACCGGATCATCGAACTGCCCCGCACCGACCGCTGGCAGTCCATGGCCCGCGCGGCCATCCGCGAGGACCTGTTCGCCACCCACGCGGCGCTCACCGCCGAGGTGCTGGCCTGCGGCGAGGCCGGTGACCGGCCGGAGCAGCGGTTCGAGGCCTGGGAGAGCCGCAACGCGACCCTGATCAACCGGGCCCGTGCCACGCTCGACGACATAAGGGCATCGGAGAGCCAGGACCTGGCCGGGCTCTCGGTCGCCATGCGGGTCATCCGTACCCTGCTGCGGACCGGCTCCATGCGCTGACCGCGCACCCCGGCCCCGCAGCCGCCGCCCCCGCCGACCCCGCGTCGGCGGGGGCGGCGGCACGATGGGCACGGCCGCTCGGCGGAGCCCGGTCAGCAGCGGCCGACCGGCACTCCTGGCGCCCGGCAGGCCGGGCGGGCGGGGGATGCGGCTCAGCCCCCGCCCGCCCGGGGTGGGTCAGATCAGGCCCTGGGCGACCATGGCCTCGGCGACCAGCTCGAAGCCGGCGATGTTGGCGCCGACCACGTAGTTGCCCGGACGGCCGTAGCGCTCGGCCGTCTCATGACACGAGCGGTGGATGTGCCCCATGATCTGCGCGAGCCGCTCCTCGGTGTGGGCGAAGGTCCACGAGTCGCGGGAGGCGTTCTGCTGCATCTCCAGGGCGCTGGTGGCCACGCCGCCCGCGTTGGCGGCCTTGCCCGGCCCGTACAGCACGCCGGCGCCCTGGAGGATGCGGACGCCCTCCGGGGTGGTCGGCATGTTGGCGCCCTCGGCGACCGCCTTGACGCCGTGCTCGACCAGGGTCGCGGCGTCGGCGCCGTTGAGCTCGTTCTGGGTGGCGCAGGGCAGCGCCACGTCGCACGGCACCTCCCAGACGCCGGTGCCGGTCACGAAGTGCGCGCCCGCGCCGCGCCGCTCCGCGTAGTCGGACACCCGGCCGCGCTCGACCTCCTTGATCTGCTTGAGCAGCTCCAGGTCGATGCCCTTCTCGTCGACCACATAGCCGGTGGAGTCGGAGCAGGTCACGACGGTGGCGCCGAGCTGCTGCGCCTTCTCGATGGCGTAGATCGCGACATTGCCGGAGCCGGACACCACGACCCGCTGGCCGTCGAGGTCCTCGCCCCGGGTGCGCAGCATCTCGGCGGTGAACAGCACGCAGCCGTACCCGGTGGCCTCGGTGCGTGCCTGGGCGCCACCCCAGCCCAGGCCCTTGCCGGTGAGCACGCCGGACTCGTAGCGGTTGGTGATCCGCTTGTACTGGCCGAAGAGGTAGCCGATCTCGCGGCCGCCGACACCGATGTCACCGGCCGGGACGTCGGTGTACTCGCCCAGGTGCCGGTAGAGCTCGGTCATGAAGGACTGGCAGAACCGCATGATCTCGGCGTCGGAGCGGTTCTTCGGGTCGAAGTCGCTGCCGCCCTTGCCACCGCCGATCGGCATGCCGGTCAGGGCGTTCTTGAAGATCTGCTCGAAGCCGAGGAACTTCACGATCCCCAGCGTCACCGACGGGTGGAACCGCAGACCGCCCTTGTACGGGCCGAGCGCGCTGTTGAACTCCACCCGGAAACCGCGGTTGATGTGGACCTCGCCGGAGTCGTCCGACCACGGCACGCGGAAGATCAGCTGGCGCTCGGGCTCGGAGACCCGCTCGATGATCTTGGCCTCGGCCAGCTCGGGCCGCTTGGCCAGCACGGGGTCCAGGGTGTCCAGGACCTCTCGGACCGCCTGGTGGAACTCGGTTTCGCCGGGATTGCGTTGCAGGATCTGTGCGTAGATCGACTCGATACGCTGGGTTACGGACATCCGGGCAGGCTCCTTCTCGACGAGGTGGCGTCGCAGGGTGTGCAGGGCATCCGTACGTGTACTCCGGCACGACGCTGGGCCGGGACTTCCGTACGTCGTTACGGACAGCTTCCCAGATGTCCGGCGATTGCGGGGGACCGGGACCACTCCGTCATTTCACGGCGCCGGCCATCACCCCGCTGACGAACTGGCGCTGGAAGGCGAAGAAGACCACCAGCGGCACGACCATCGAGATGAAGGCACCGGACGCCAGGATGTCGATGTTGTTGCCGAACTGGCGTACCTGCTGCTGGAGCGCCACCGTGATCGGCGCCGAGTCCGCATCGGCGAAGATCAGCGCCACCAGCATGTCGTTCCACACCCAGAGGAACTGGAAGATCCCCAGCGAGGCGATGGCCGGACCGCCCAGCGGCATCACCACGGTGAAGAAGACCCGCAGCTCACCGGCGCCGTCCAGCCGGGCCGCCTCCAGCAGCTCGCGCGGGATGCCGGCGAAGAAGTTGCGCAGCAGGAAGACCGCGAACGGCAGCCCGAAGGCCACATGGAAGAGGACCACGCCCAGCAGGCTGCCGAAGATCCCGAGCTGGCCGAACAGCTTGGACAGCGGGATCAGCGCCACCTGGACCGGGACCACCAGCAGGCCGATGACCAGCAGGAACAGCCAGTCGCGGCCGGGGAAGTCCAGCCAGGCGAAGGCGTACCCGGCCAGCGAGGAGATCAGCACCACCAGCACGGTGGCGGGCACGGTGATCAGCGCGGTGTTCAGCAGCGAGTGGGTGATGGTGTCGTTGGAGAGCAGGTTGGTGTAGTTGTGCACGGTCAGTTGGGCGGGTTTGGTGAAGACCTGCCACCAGCCGGACTGCTGGATGTCGATCGGCCCGCGCAGCGAGGAGGCCAGCAGCCCGACGGTGGGCAGCAGCCAGAACACCCCGACCAGCAGCAGCACGATCCGCACCGCGCCGCCCGCCAGCCGGGAGGCGGCGCGGGCCGCCAGGTTCGGCCGGCGGCGGACGGCGGGCGCGGCGGCGGGCACCGGGGCCGTGTCCTGAAGGGTCGTCATCGGCGGTTCTCCCTCCGGAAGCGGCGGATGTTGAAGAGCATCGCGGGGAGCACCAGCAGCAGCAGGATGATGCCGATGGCGCTGCCCACGCCCTGGTTGCCGCCACCGCCGAAGGAGGACAGGTAGAGCTGGAGGGCGAGGACGTTGGCGTCCTGCTGGGTGGAGCCGGGCGCGATGATGTAGACGAGGTCGAAGACCTTGAGGACGTTGATCACCAGCGTCACCAGCACCACGACCAGCACCGGCGCCAGCAGCGGCACGGTCACCTTGCGGAAGACCTGCCACTCGTCGGCTCCGTCGACCCGGGCCGCCTCCAGCAGTTCCCGGGGCACCGAGGTCAGTCCGGCGGCGATCAGCACCATGGCGAAGCCGGCCCACATCCAGATGTACGCGCCGATGATCGCCGGGGTGACCAGGGTCGGGCCGAGCCACTCCACGCCGGCGTACTGGGCGGTGAAGTTGGCGGCGGGCAGCCGCAGCCGGGCGCCGGCCGCCTCGGCGGGCAGCGTGAAGGTGCCGTCCCTGCCGGAGGTGGCGCGGGCGACGACCCGGCCGTCCTTGACGGCCTCCACCCGCACCCCCGACAGGGCCTTCTCCCCGGGGTCGACCTTGCCCGCCGTACCGCCGCCGCCGGGCGCGAAGTCCAGCCAGACGGTCCCCGCGATGGAGTCGCCGGAGGCGGTGGCGGCCCTGGCCGGTGCCTGGGAGGCGACCGAGGCGGGCGGCAGGCCGACCAGCGGCAGCGCCGCCGGGGTGCCGGGCACGGCGGTGGCGGTGGTGGTGAAGGAGCCGCCGCCGGACGCCTTGAGGTCCCCGTCGGCCCGGGGCCGGGCGCCGGGGTAGGCCGACGCCTTGGCGAAGGTGTCGTGCACGCCGACCACCACCGCGTTGGCCACGCCCTTGTCCGGGTCCTGGTCGTAGACCAGCCGGAAGATGATGCCGGCGGCCAGCATGGAGATGGCCATCGGCATGAAGACCACCAGCTTGAAGGCGGTGCCCCAGCGGATGCGTTCGGTCAGCACCGCGAAGACCAGGCCGAGCGCGGTGGTGGCGATGGGCGCCACCACCACCCAGACGGCGGTGTTCTTCAGCGCGGTCAGGGTGGCGGAGGTGGTGAAGACGTCGCCGTAGTTGCCGAGGCCGACGAAGTGCCTGAAGTCGTCGATGCCGTACAGGCTGCGGACCAGCGTCCAGAGGATCGGATAGAGGACGAGCGCGCCCAGCAGGACCAGGGCGGGCAGCAGGAAGAGCACCGCGATCCAGGGGCGGGTGCCGAGCACCCGCCCCCGGTCCGGGCGCGCCACCGGTGCGGGGACTGCCGGAGCGGCCATCTGCCGACGCCCCGTCAGTTCCCGTACGCCTTGGCGGCGTCGGCTTCGAGCTTCTTCTGGGCCCCGGCCACGTCCTTCGGGTTCGCCAGGAAGTCCTGGAGGTCCTTCCACTCGCCCATGCCCTTGGTGCCGCCGAAGGCGGCGGGGGCCTGGTCGGACATGTCGAAGCGGAAGTCGTCGCCCGCGTCGATCAGCGACTTGGCGATGCCGCGTGCGACGTCATTGGGGTAGACCGACAGGTCGAGCGACTTGTTGGGGGAGAGGAAGCCGCCCTGCGCCGCCGCCACGGCGGCGGCCTCCGGGGAGGCCAGATACGTCAGCAGCGCCTGCGCGGCCGGGGAGTCCTTCATGGCCACCGCCACGTCGCCGCCGCTGACCACCGGTGCCTTGCCGCCGTCCACCGCCGGGAACGGGAACTCCTTGGCGTCCTCGCCTACCTTGGCCTTGGTCTCACTGGCGATGTTGACGGCCACGAAGTCGCCCTCGTACACGATGCCCGCCTTGGGCGGCTCGGCGAACGCCTGGTCCACCGAGGCCGGGAACTCGGTCTGTAGCGCGCCCTTGGCACCCCCGGCGATCAGGGTGTCCTTGCCGAACAGCTGCCCGAGGGTGGTGAGCGCCTTGGCGACCGACGGGTCCGTCCACTTGATCTGGTGCTTGGCCAGCTTGTCGTACAGCTCGGGGCCGCCCTGCGAGAGGTAGACGTTCTCGAACCAGTCGGTGAGCGTCCAGCCGTCGGCGCCGCCGATGGAGACCGCCGGGGTGCCGGAGTCGGAGATCGTCTGGGCGGTGCCGAGGAAGTCGGCCCAGGTCTTCGGCTCGCTCACCCCGGCGTCCGCGAAGACCTTGGTGTTATACCAGACGGTCGACTTGTTGGCGGCCTTGAAGTACACCCCGTACTGCTTGCCGCCGTACGCGCCGAGATCCTTCCAGCCCTTGCCGTAGTTGGCGGTCAGCGTGGCGTCCACCTCGGCGGAGACCGGCTTCAGCCAGCCCGCCTTGGCGAACTGCTGCAACACGCCCACCTGCGGCAGGAACGCCACGTCCGGCGGCGCGCCGCCCTGCACCTTGGTGCCGAGGAAGGTGGAGACATTGTCCCCGGTCGGTACGAAGCTGGTCTTGGCGCCGGTCCGCTTGGCGAAGTCGTCCAGCACCTGCTGGAAGTTCTTCTGCTCGGCGCCGGTCCAGATCGCCGCCACCGACAGGCTCTGGCCGTGCAGGTCCGGCAGCTTCAGCGTGGCCGCCGGACTCGCCGCGTCCCCGCCCGTCGCGCCGTCGGGACCGGAGGCACCGCCGGCGCTGCTCGGTGCCGCTGTGCCGCCCCCGCCGCCGCTGCCGCACCCGGCGGCGGTGAGCGCCAGCGCGGTGGCGGCGGTCACCACCAGTGCGGTGCGGGTGCGGCCTGCGGCCTTGGTGGAACGTGTACGTATAGTCAGGTGCATGACGTAATCCCTCCCGTGGACCGGCCGTGGCCGCACGTGGCCGGGCCGGGAGGCGTCGGCGCTGACGCGCGGGTCGCGGCGCGGGTCGTCTCGCGTCCCCGCACAGTCCTACGCCGGGCCCACAGGCGTCGCAAGACCCTGCGTGACGGTCAGTCGCCTACTGTGACCGAACCGTGTCGCCGGTCGACGGGACTGTGCGCAGCCGATCTACCCCCACGGCCCGGGATCATGCCCTGTGAGGCTGAAGTGACGGCTGGTGAGCCCGGCGCGGCGGCGGCGCCGCGCGCCCGGCTGCGGGGCCGACCCGGGTCCGTCGTACGGGTGGTGCGGAAGCCGGGGCGCCGGGCCGCGCCGGGCCGCGCCGCCGTCGCGCCGCCGTCGCGCCGCCCGGAACCCCGGCCCCGCTGCGCGCTGATCGCGGCGGGGCAGCGGGCGGCGTTGGTCGTGTCATAGATGTCAGGACTGCGGTCGGGGCTGGTCATCGGGCAGTGGAGCGGCGCGGGGGCGGGGTCAGAGCAGCGGCGGGGCCGGGTCGGCGGACAGGGACTCGGCCGCCCGCTGGAGCGCGCTGGCGAGCAGCGCCAGGTCGGTCGGGCCGTTGCCCAGCTCGCGTACCGGGCGGCGGGTCGGCGGGGCGCCGGTCTGCGCCCAGTCCAGCGCCACCACGCTCGGCCGCAGCGTCGCCGTACGCGGAATCCGGCCGCTCACCCTGGCCGTCTGAAAGTCCGTCACCCCGCCGTCCGGCAGCCGCAGATAGCCCCGGCCGGGGGTGTCCTCCGCCAGCGCGGCCGCGTCCTCGACATGGACCAGCAGCCGGGAGCGGGCCGGGTCGTCGGTCCGCAGCGCGATCCGCAGCAGGGCCGCCTCGTCCACCTCGGTGCCCGCCGTCCACTCCGGCCGCCCGGTGGAGACGGCCAGGTGCACCCCCAGCCGCCCGCCGCGCACCGCGACCTCGGCCAGCGCCTGGGCCAGCGCCGACCGGGCCGGCCCTGCCGCGTCCCCGGCGGCGGGCCGGGCGGAGCCGTCGCCCAGCAGGGCGTCGAAGTCGTCCACCACGATCAGCAGCCGACCCGGCGGCGCGGGCGGCAGCGTCCCCGGGGCGGCGGACGGCCCGCCGTCACCGGGCGCCGCGCCCTCGTACCCCCGACCGGGCCCGCTCCCCGGCGCTCCCCGCAGGCCGCCACCGGCCCGCGCCGCCGCCCGGTCGCGCTCGGCGTCGTCCGGCGCGGTGCGCGGCGCCACCACCCGGACACCGCCGGTGCCGACCCCGACGCTCACGGTGGCGGTGCCGCGCCGCAGCACCCGCTCCGCGTACCAGGAGGTGAAGTCCCGCCCCTGGAACAGCGCGGCCCGCCGCTCCAGCTCGGCCAGCAGCGCGTCGGCCGCCTCCCGGGTGCGCGCCGGGTCGACGTCCGCGCCCAGATAGGTGGTGACGTGCGGCAGATCGGTGCAGGCGTACAGACCGAGCGCCGGATCGTCGGACTCCCGGCCCTCGATGATCACCACGCCCAGCCGGTCCGGCCGCTCCGCGACGGCCAGCGAGGCGACCAGGGTGCGCAGCAGCTCCGTCTTGCCCGAGCCGGGCGCGCCGCCCACCAGCAGATGCGGGCCGCCGGGCAGACCGGGCGCGGTCAGCTCCGGATCGGCCAGGTCGAGCGTGCAGCGGTCGTCGCGGGCGGTGCCCAGCATCGCCACGGCCGAACCGGTGGTGGCGGGCAGGTCGGCCCAGCGGCCGGAGATCTTGGCGGGGGTGACCATGTCCAGGTCGAGCAGGTCCAGCAGCCGCAGCGCGGTGGGCAGCGGCCCCCGGGCGGTCGGCGCCGACTCGCGCAGCGGCGCCAGCGCCCGAGCCAGCCGCTCCGCCCAGGCGGTGGAGACGGCGTCCAGCGCCACCCCGTCGACCACCTCGCGCGCCCCGGCCGCGCCGGGCCGCTCCACCCGCAGCAGGGTGGCGACCTCGCCGCCGATCACGGCGGTGGCCCCCAGCCCCGGCGGCAGCGACTCCGGCCGCTCGGCCAGGCAGACCGGGTGCACCCCGGCGGCCGGTCCTTCGGCCAGCAGCCGGGCCACGCCCTGCCGGGCGTCCTCCGACCCGGGGTCGCCGTCCAGCAGCAGTACGGCGGCGGGGCCGCCGGGCCGTACCGAGCCGTCCAGCCGGGCCGTCAGCTCCGCGATCCTGGCCTGCGCCTGGGCGGCGTCCAGCCCCACCAGCAGCCGGCACTCCTGGCCCCGGGCCGGCCGCAGCTGCGGCAGCCAGAACGCCCAGGACCACTCCGCCGTCCGCTCCTCCGCCGCCCGGCCCGGATCGGCGCTGACCAGCACCAGCTCCAGCGCGGAGGGCGCGTGCAGGGCCGCGAGCTGCGCGGTCACCGCGCGGGCCAGGGCGGCCAGCCGGGGCCGCGCCCCCGCCAGGCCCAGGCTGCCCGCCGCCCGCAGCCCGACCGCGACCGGCACGCCGGGCAGCGGCTCGCCCGGCTCGGTGCCGGGCCGGTCGGCGGTGCCCAGCCGCACGGTGAGGGCGTCGGGGTGGTCGGGGCCGCGCTCCCAGCGGTGCGGGCCGCGCCCGAGGGCGCCGAGCAGCAGCGCCGCCGGGTCGGGCAGCCGCTCGCGCAGCGCGGCGGCCTCCCGGGCGCGGGCCAGCGCCTGCTCCTGCGCCGCCGTACGGGTCTCCTCGGCCGGGCCGCGACCGCCGCGCCGCAGCCCGTCGCCGAGCCGCAGCCCGTCGCCGAGCCGCAGCCCGTCACCGAGCCGCAGTGAGCGCAGGCCCCGGCCGCGCCCGGCGGCGGGCTCGGGCGGGCGCTGCGCCGGGGCGGCGGGCGGGGTGCTGGGCCGGGCGGGTGGCGGGGGCGCGGCGGTGAGCCGCAGATGGCCCTGGCCGTCGGGGGCGGCGGCGCGGGACCCGGCGGTCTCGGTGGGCGTCGGGGGCGCCGCCGGGACCGCCAGCGTCAGCGAGGACTCACCGAGCCGCAGCAGCCCGCCGACCGGCAGCAGCACCGGCTCGGTGCCGACCAGCGCGCCGTCCAGCGCGGTGCCGTTGGTGGAGCCCAGGTCCGCGACGGCCACCCGGCCGTCGGGGGAGATGTGCAGCTCCAGGTGGAGCCGGGAGACATCGGGGTCGTCCAGCGGCACGTCCGCGTCGCCGGAGCGGCCGACCCGCACCAGGCCCGGGTGCAGCAGGTGCACCCCGCCCGCGTCGGGGCCGCCGACCACCCGCAGCTCGGCCGCCGCCGGACCGGCGTCCCGGTCGGGGTCGGCGGCGTGCTCGGGGGCGGGCTCGCCGAGGAAGAGGACCGCGCCGTCGACCAGCGGCGGGTGGCCCAGCAGGGTGCGCTCGTCGAGGCGGTGGGCGCCGGCGTACAGGTGCACATGGGTGGCCGCGCGGCCACCGCGCACTCCGACCGCGCCCGCCAGTGCTCCGGCGACCGCGCCGAGCGCGGTGCCCGCCGGAGCGGTGACGAGCACATCTGCGGCGAGCCCGTCCGTGGACGGACCGCTGTGCGGCCGGTGGACGGTCAGCCGGATCTGCATGTCGCCCGAGGTCCCTTCTGGGGTCGTGCGGCGCCGCGCCGTCCGCACGGCGCGGGCCATCATGCCCGCCCGGGTGGGCCGCCGGCCGACCGGCCGCCCCGCCGCCTCGGCGACGGGGAGCAGCATGCCCAACGAGCAATTCCCACGCGGGTGGTGGCAGCATCCTCCCACCCGCGACTGACAGTGTGTGTCGGGTACCGGATTTGATGATCTTGCGATCATCCTCACATGCCGTCGACGGTGGGCGCACGGCCTTTCGGGGCCATTCGGCGGCGCGCGTCAACCGAAGCGCGCCGCCCTGCGTCTGTCTCCCTGACACGAGTGCGGCGGCCGGAACGGTTCCCGGTCCGCAGCGATGCCCGTACCGGGCTCGGTCCCGGCGGCCCCAGGGCGTCGGACACGGTTACAGTTGCCGGAAACACGGGCCGCCGCAGCACTCGACCGGTGCGCGGCCCCGCGAGGACGGCACGGCGAGGAGCGCATCAGTGCGGCCGGTAGGCAGCAAGTATCTGCTCATGGAGACGCTCGGACGGGGCGCCACGGGCACCGTCTGGCGTGCCCAGGTGCGCGAGGACGCGGCCGTGCCCGGCATCGAGCCCGGCCGGCAGGTGGCCATCAAGGTGCTGCGCGAGGAGCTCGCCAACGACCCCGATGTGGTGATGCGCTTCCTGCGCGAGCGCTCGGTGCTGCTGCGGCTGGTCCACCCGAACATCGTGCGGGTGCGCGACCTGGTGGTCGAGGGCGATCTGCTCGCCCTGGTGATGGACCTGGTCGAGGGGCCCGACCTCTACCGCTATCTGCGCAGCAACGGCCCGCTGAGCCCGATCGCCGGCTCGCTGCTGATGGCCCAGATCGCGGACGCGCTGGCGGTCAGCCACGCCGACGGCGTGGTGCACCGCGACCTCAAGCCGGCCAATGTGCTGCTGGCCACCACCGAGCTGCCCGCCGAGCAGGGCGGCGGCGAGCAGATGCACCCGATGCTCACCGACTTCGGCATCGCCCGGCTGGCCGACTCGCCCGGCATCACCCGCACCCATGAGTTCGTCGGCACCCCCGCGTATGTCGCGCCGGAGTCGGCCGAGGGCCGCCCGCAGACCTCGGCGGTGGACGTCTACGGCGCCGGGATCATGCTGTATGAGCTGGTCACCGGCCGTCCGCCGTTCCGGGGCGACGGCCCGTTGCAGATCCTGCACGCCCATCTGGCCCAGGAGCCGGAGCGGCCCGGCGGCATGCCGGAGCCGCTGTGGACGGTGGTCGAGCGCTGCCTGCGCAAGGACCCCGCCGAGCGGCCCGGTGCCACCTCGCTGGCTCGGGCGCTGCGGGTGGTCGCGGCCGGTGTCGGCGTGCACGCCAGCCCCGCCCAGGTGGACGAGGCGCTGGCGGTGGGCGCGCTG
Organism: Streptomyces sp. NPDC092296; assembly: GCF_044755465.1. Lineage (NCBI taxonomy): Bacteria > Bacillati > Actinomycetota > Actinomycetes > Kitasatosporales > Streptomycetaceae > Streptomyces > Streptomyces sp. NPDC092296. The sequence continues at coordinate 40,006 of NZ_JBIVRB010000014.1, forward strand.
CTGCTGCCCGACCCGGACCCGGCGCGGGTGCCCGCCTCCGGCGGCCCCTTCGGCGCCCCGGACGCCGATCCGACCCGGGTGCTGGGCACCTCCGCACCCGACGGCGGTGCGCAGTACGACCCGGCGGCGGCCACCCGGCTGATGGGTGCCGCAACGGCCGGGCCGCTCGCCGGGTACGACTCCGAGGACCGCACCCGGATGATGCCGCCCGCCGACACCGGCCAGGGCGACCGCACCCGGGTGCTGCCGCCGGTCGGTCCGGACGGACCGGCCGGCGCGGACGGCTTCGGCGGCCAGAACGGTCCCGGCGGCCAGAACGGTCCCGGCAGCCCGGCCGGGCCGCAGCCCGAGCAGCCGCACCCCTGGCAGACCCAGCTGCGCGCCGCCCGCGACCGCAACCAGCAGACCGAGGTCGGCTATCCGGAGCCGGAGGAGCTCCGGCAGCTCCAGGAGCCCCGGATCGCCCCGCCGCCCTACCAGCAGCGCCCCGCCGCCCGGCCGCAGCAGGACGCGGGCTACGGCTACCCCCAGCAGCCCGGCGACCCGCGCCGCGCCGCCCCGCAGCAGTACCGGCAGCCGCCGGCCGCGCCGCCCCCGTACCAGCAGGAGCAGTACCGGCAGGAGCAGTACCGGCAGCAGCAGTACCGGCAGCAGCCGTACGAGCAGGAGCAGTACCAGCAGCCGTACGAGCCCGCCCCGGCCCCCGAGCCGCAGCGCCCCCCGGCGCGCCGCGCCGAGCCCGCCCCGGCCCGGCGCAGTGAGCCGGCCCCGGCCCGCCGGCCCGAGCCCGCCCCGGAGCGGCGGTCCGAGCCGGAGCCGGCCCGTGAGGCCGCCCCGCGTCGGGAGCCCCGGCAGCGCAGCCGCAACCGGATGTACATCCCGGGCCTCGGCTGCTTCAAGGGCTGCCTGATGGTGCTGGTCATCCTGGCCCTCGCCGCCGTCGCCCTGTGGAACTTCACCCCGCTCCCGGACTGGTGGCACCACGTCCAGGACACCACCCACGGCACCACACAGTGGATCACCGACCACTGGCACAGCTGGACATCCTGACCCGGGAACCCGGGCCGACCGACGATATTGACGGTTTATCGACTTTCGGCCCGTCAACTCCCCGTGGAAGCGGTGCGGCGTCCCCTCGCCGCCCGTTCTCCGCGTAGTTTGGTCGCTGACGCACCGACCCCCCGAGCGCGCCGGGCCGCGGAGCACCACCGAGTGACGCGGACCGCGGGCGCGCTCCCTCGGCTCACGGAGCAGCATTGGCACGCAAGATCGGCAGCCGGTACACCGTTCACCAGGTGATCGGCCGGGGGTCCGCAGGCACGGTGTGGCTCGGCGAGGGCCCTGACGGCCCGGTCGCGGTCAAGCTGCTGCGCGAGGACCTCGCCTCGGATCAGGTGCTGGTCGGCCGGTTCGTCCAGGAGCGGACCGCACTGACCAGCCTGGACCACCCCCGGGTGGTCGGCATCCGCGACCTGGTGGTGGACGGCAGTGACCTCGCCCTGGTCATGGAGCTGGTGCACGGCACCGACCTGCGCACTCGCCTGGACCGGGACGGCGTGCTCGCCCCGCAGGCCGCCGTCGCGGTCGCCGCCGACGTGGCCGACGCGCTGGCGGTGGCGCACGCCGCCGGGATCGTGCACCGCGACGTCAAGCCGGAGAACGTCCTGCTGGACCTCGCCTCCTCCACCGGCCCCGGCGGCGCCCCCCGCGCCAAGCTGACCGACTTCGGCATCGCCCGGCTGGTCGACGCACCCCGCCGCACCCGGGCCACCCGGATCATCGGCACCCCCGACTACCTCGCCCCCGAGATCATCGAGGGCCTGGAACCCCGCGCCGCCGTCGACATCTACGCCCTGGCCACCGTCCTGTACGAGCTGCTGGCCGGCTTCACCCCCTTCGGCGGCGGCCACACCGGCGCCGTACTGCGCCGCCATGTCACCGAGACGGTCCCGCCGCTGCCCGGCCTGCCCGACGGCCTGTGGAAGATCATCGCGGAGTGCCTGGCCAAGGCCCCGGCCTCCCGGCTGCGCGCCACCGAGATGGCCGAGCGGCTGCGCGAGCAGCTGCCCGCCCTGGCCGGTATCCCCCCGCTCACCGTCTCCGCACCCGGCACCGAGCCCGCCGAACCGCCCGCCGCCCCGCCGGACGAGCCCGACGCCGAGGACGGCACCGCCCGCCCCCGCCGCCGGCGCGGCGCCGCCGTACCGCTGGTCTCCGGCCCGCAGCCCGACTCCACCCGGGACACCCACACCTCGCTGCGCCGCCCCAACGCCGACGAGCTGGCCTCCTTCGCCGCCGCCTCCCGCGCCGAGCGGGAGCGCCGCGCCCCCGGCGCCGACGGCGCGGACGACCAGCGGGCCCGCAGCCACCGGGGCCACCCGGCCGGCCCCGGCTCGGTGACGCTGCGCCGCCGCCGACTGCTGGCCGCCGGGCTGGCCGTGCTGGTGGTGGCGGGCGCGGTCGGCGCGTACGAGGCGCTCACCGGGCGCGGGGACACCGACGCGGGCCAGGGACCGGCCGGCCACGGCACCGCCAGCGCCGCCCCCGCCGCGCCCGGCGGCAGGAAGAGCCCCGGCAAGGACAGCGGCAAGGGCACCGAGCGCGGCGCCGGGCTGCCCACCGCCCCCGCCGCCGCCGAGGACGTCGCCTCCGGCGGCCCCGGCGCCGAGACGGCCGCGCTGCCCTCCTGGGCGGCCTGGCAGTCCGTCCCGGCGGCGCCCACCCCGCTGGCGGGCGGCGTCCGGGCGGTCCGGGTGGACGGGGTGACCTTCGCCTTCGCCACCGACCGGGACGGCGCCGTCCGCTACATCACCCGTAGCGGCAGCGGTACCGCCTTCGGCCCGTGGCGGCGGCTCACCGGCATACATGTCAGCGGCGACCCGGCGCCGGTCGCCATGCCGGACGGCCGGATCGTGCTCTTCGCCCTGGGCACCGACCGGCTGCTCTACCAGCGCACCTACGCGGGCGGCGGCTGGTCGCAGTGGGGCCAGCTGGACGGCCGCACCCGGCTGGACTCGCCGCCCGCGGCCACCGCCGACGACTCCAACGACCGGATCGACCTGGTGGCCCGGATCGGCTCCGACCTGGCCACCGCCTCCTATGTGCATCGCACCTGGAGCGCCTGGGCGACGGTGACCACCGCCGGCCGGATCACCGGCGACCCCGGGCTGGCGGCCGGGGCGGACGGCCGGCTGGACGCCTTCGTGGTCCGCGCCGCCGACTCGGCGGTGCTGCGGGTCACCGCGCTGCGCGGCGCCTGGCACCCGGCCGAGCCGGTCCCCGGCCTGACCGGCGGCCGGGCCGAGCCCGCCGTGGCGGCCGACGGCGCCCTGTACGTCTTCGGCCGGGGCCTGGCGGGCGGTCTCGCCCAGGCGGTGTCGCACTCCGGCGGCCTGGCCTGGCGCTCCGGTGCCGTCCCGGGTGCGGCCTCGGGCGGCCGGTTCGGCGCCGGGGCGGTGGCCGAGGGCGGCCGGGTGGGGCTCTTCGCCCGTGCCGAGGATGGCACCCTGCACTACACGCGTACGGTCTGAGCAGCCGTTTCACCGGCCGCGCCGCACCCCTCGGGGCGCGGCGCGGCCGGCCGTACCGGTAGCCGGGGACCGGTTCCGGCACGGAGCCATTACGCTGGGGGCGTGGCAGCTGTCGATCCTTCCGAAGAGCTCAAGTCCCTCGAATCGACCATGGGGTCGATCGAGGCAGTCCTCGACCTGGACAAGATCCGGGCCGATATCGCACGCCTTGAGGAGGAGGCCGCCGCGCCGGACCTCTGGGACGACCTGGCGAACGCGCAGAAGGTCACCAGCAGGCTCTCCTTCCTCCAGGGCGAGCTGCGCAAGGTGGAGGCGCTGCGCGGCCGGATCGACGACCTGGCGGTGCTGTTCGAACTCGCCGAGGCCGAGAACGACGCGGACACCCGCGCCGAGGCGGACGCCGAGCTGGCGTCGGTCGGCAAGGCCGTCGACGAGCTGGAGGTGCGCACCCTCCTCTCCGGCGAGTACGACGCCCGCGAGGCGCTGGTCAACATCCGCGCCGAGGCCGGTGGCGTGGACGCGGCGGACTTCGCCGAGCAGCTGATGCGGATGTACCTGCGCTGGGCCGAGCGCCACGGCTACTCCACCGAGGTGTACGACACCTCGTACGCGGAGGAGGCCGGCATCAAGTCCGCGACCTTCGCCGTGAAGACCCCGTACGCCTACGGCACGCTCTCGGTGGAGCAGGGCACCCACCGCCTGGTGCGGATCTCGCCGTTCGACAACCAGGGCCGCCGCCAGACGTCCTTCGCGGGCGTCGAGGTGCTGCCGGTGGTCGAGCAGAGCGACCACGTGGACATCGACGAGTCCGAGTTGCGGATCGACGTCTACCGCGCGTCGGGCCCCGGCGGCCAGGGCGTCAACACCACCGACTCGGCGGTGCGGATCACCCACCTGCCGACCGGCATCGTGGTCTCCTGCCAGAACGAGCGCTCCCAGATCCAGAACAAAGCGAGCGCGATGAACGTCCTCCAGGCGAAGCTGCTGGAGCGCCGCCGCCAGGAGGAGCAGGCCCGGATGGACGCCCTCAAGGGCGACGGCGGCAACTCCTGGGGCAACCAGATGCGGTCGTATGTGCTGCACCCCTACCAGATGGTCAAGGACCTGCGGACCGACCACGAGGTCGGCAACCCGCAGGCGGTGCTGGACGGCGAGATCGACGGCTTCATCGAAGCGGGCATCCGGTGGCGCAAGCAGCAGGAAGTCTCCGTGTGAGGTCGGCGGACTGCCCGTTGAGATGAACGATTGGCGCAGTATCGAAGCGGGCATCCGGTGGCGCAAGCAGCAGGAAGTCTCCGTGTGAGGTCGGCGGATTGCCCGTTGAGATGAACGATTGGCGCAGTATCGAAGCGGGCATCCGGTGGCGCAAGCAGCAGGAGACCGCCACGGTCTAGCGGTAGCGGTCGCATCGGGCGGTCCACGTCGGATCGGGCACGCCGAGACAGGGCCCCGGGAGCCGTAGCTCCCGGGGCCCTGTCGTGCGCGGGCGGGCCCGGGTGGGTCAGGCCAGGGCGTGGCGCGCTATGAACAGCACGGCGGCCATCGCGGCCACCAGGGCGAGCAGCGTGGTGAGCGAGATCCCCGCGAACGGGTTCTGCTGCTGCAACCGCGCACGGTTGGCCCGGCACACCGGGCAGCGCCCCTCGTTGACCGGTCCCGCGCAGTTGGCGCACACCAGACGGTCGCAGGTCATGCGATCTCCTCCTCATTCTGCCAACGCACCGGATCGGCGGCTTCGTTCCCGCGTCCTTCACCGACTGTTCTGCCCACGGGGGCCGGCTTTCCCACGGGTACCGGCCGCGGAGACGACGGGGGAGGGCCTTTCGGTTCGTCCCCTCCACTGTGCCAGGTCCGGCCGGATCAGGCCCGTGTACCGCATACCGGCGGGTAACGGCGAGTGCCGGACAGCTTCGGCCGGGCAATCCGGCGGGGAGAAAGGCGGGATTTATTCCCTTTCATCCGTGAAATCCCCCACCTTTGCCCTCCGCTCGCCTGCACGCGGAGCCGCCGTTCGCGTAGGGTCCACCACCGGGGGGAGCGGTGGACTCCGCTCCTGCCGCCCTCCGCCCCGCTGCCAAGGGGAGAGGGACCCATCCGCGACGAGGCGCCCGCCGACCCTCCTAGACTGGCGAACCGTGATGCAGCCGTGATCAGATTCGACAACGTCTCCAAGACCTATCCGAAGCAGAACCGTCCCGCCCTGATGGATGTCTCGCTTGAGATCGAGCGGGGCGAGTTCGTCTTCCTGGTCGGCTCCTCCGGGTCCGGGAAGTCGACCTTCCTCCGGCTGATCCTGCGCGAGGAGCGGCCCAGCCAGGGCGCGGTGCACGTGCTCGGCAAGGACCTGGGCCGGCTGTCCAACTGGAAGGTCCCCCACATGCGGCGCCAGCTCGGCACCGTCTTCCAGGACTTCCGGCTGCTGCCGAACAAGACGGTCGCCCAGAACGTCGCCTTCGCCCTCGAAGTGATCGGCAAGCCCAAGGGCGCCATCGGCAAGGTGGTCCCCGAGGTCCTCGACCTGGTCGGCCTGGCCGGCAAGGAGGACCGGATGCCCGGTGAGCTCTCCGGTGGTGAGCAGCAGCGCGTGGCCATCGCCCGCGCCTTCGTGAACCGTCCGATGCTGCTGATCGCGGACGAGCCCACCGGCAACCTGGACCCGCAGAACTCGGTCGGCATCATGAAGCTGCTCGACCGGATCAACCGCACCGGCACCACCGTGCTGATGGCCACCCACGACCAGGCCATCGTCGACCAGATGCGCAAGCGCGTGATCGAACTGGACAAGGGCCTGCTGGTCCGCGACCAGTCCCGTGGCGTCTACGGCTACCAGCACTGACCACAGCAATCCCGGCGCCGTCCGCACCCCGCCGCGGCGGCGCCCCGAGCAGCAGCTAGGACATCATGAGGGCCCAGTTCGTCATGTCGGAGATCGGTGTAGGACTCCGGCGCAATCTGACGATGACCGTCGCGGTCGTGGTGAGTGTGGCGCTCTCGCTCGCCCTCGCGGGTGCGAGTTTCCTCGTCCGTGACCAGGTCAACTCCATGAAGGGGTACTGGTACGACAAGGTTCAGGTGGCCGTCTACCTCTGCAACAAGGACGACGCCACCAGGTATGTCGCCTGCTCCGGCGGCGCCGCCACCGACCAGCAGAAGGCCGAGATCAAGGCCGATCTGGAGAAGCTGCCGGTCGTCGCGGAGGTCCAGTTCGAGAACCGGCAGGACGCGTACAAGCACTGGAAGGAGCTCAACCCGGACAACCCGCTGGCCAGCGTCGTCGGCGCCTCCGGGCTGCCCGAGTCCTTCCGGGTCAAGCTCAAGGACCCCAAGCAGTACGACGTCATCGCCAGCGCCTTCGACGGCAAGGCCGGCGTGCAGTCGGTGGAGGACCAGCGCAAGATCCTGGACAACCTCTTCAGTCTGCTCAACGGCCTCCAAACCGCGGCGTTCGTGATGATGGCGCTGATGGTTTTCGTGGCGCTGCTGCTGATCGTCAACACCGTCCGGGTGTCGGCCTTCAGCCGCCGCCGCGAGACGGGCATCATGCGCTTGGTCGGCGCCTCCAACTTCTATGTGCAGATGCCGTTCATCGCGGAGGCAGCGTTCGCCGCGCTGCTCGGCGCGGCGCTGGCCTCCGGGCTGCTGCTGCTGGGCAACGTCTTCGTGCAGGACTGGCTCCAGCCCCGGGTGCAGTCCGTGGTCTTCATCGGCCTGCCCGAGGTGCTGCGGGTGATCCCGCTGCTGGTGGTGATCGGTATCGCGATGGCGGCGGTGGCCGCGTTCTTCACACTGCGCAAGTACCTGAAGGTTTGACGGACCCCGGTGGTCCGCGCACGGATCGGGCCCCGACCCCCGGTGACACCGGGGGTCGGGGCCCGATCGCGTACCGTGACGCCGCCGCTCCCCGGTGACCTGGTGCTCCGTCAGGGCACGTCGCTTGTCCTACACTCCAGAGCCATGTCCGGTACGTCGTCTCGTCGGATGCGTCAGGGCGCCACCCTGTCGCTGGTGTTCGGTGCGGTGCTCGCCACCGGTGCCGCCACCGGCGCCTGGGGTCAGTCGGCCGGGCCCGCGCCCCGGCACGGCGTCGCCGCGTACGCCGCCGCTGTCGACCCGGCCGGGCGGGACCTCACCCCCGCGGAGGCGCGGCGGCTGGTCGGCGAGAGCGGCGACCGCTGGGCGGCCTACTACAGCCCCGGGGAGTACGCGGACTTCGCGCAGAGCCTGGACGGCGCCTACGTCGGGGTCGGCCTCTGGGTGCGCCGGGAGCAGGACGGCGTCGCCGTCTCCCGGGTCCAGCAGGGCACCCCGGCGGCGCGGGCGGGCATCCGGGCCGGCGACCGGCTGCTGCGGATCGACGGCGCACCGGCCGACCGGATGCCGGTGACCGAGGTGGTGGCCCGGCTGCGCGGCACCGGGGACGGCGACGGCGGGGACGGCGACGGCGGGGACGACGACGGCGGGCCGGGCGGCGGGGACCGGGCCAGCCGCGAGGCCCCGGACGGCCGCGCCACTCCGCTCACCGGCGGCGGCGCCGAGGCCGGCTCCACCGTCACCCTGGCCGTACGCAGCGGCAGCTCCCCGGTCCGCGAGGTCACCCTGCGCCGCACCGTGCTGGCCACCCAGGACGTCACCGTGGACCACCCGGGGCCGGATGTCACCAGGATCGCGGTGGCCGCCTTCACCAGCGGCGTCGGCGCCGAGGTGGCCGACGCGCTGCACACCGCCGCCCGGCGGCGGGCGGCCGACGGCGCCAGGCACGGCGGCGTCGTCCTCGACCTGCGGGGCAACTCCGGCGGCCTGCTGGCCGAGGCCGTCGCCGCCGCCTCCGCCTTCCTGGACGGCGGGCCGGTCGGCACGTACCAGGTGCGCGGCGTCGACCGGGAACTGACCGCCGAACCGGGCGGCGACACCGCCACCCCGCTGGTGGTGCTGGTGGACAGCGGCACCATGAGCGCGGCCGAACTGCTGGCCGGGGCGCTCCAGGACCGCTGCCGCGCGGTGGTGGTCGGCAGCCGCACCTTCGGCAAGGGCACCGTCCAGGAGCCCAGCCGGCTGGCCGACGGCTCGGTGCTGGAGCTGACCGTGGGCCGCTACTACACCCCGGCCGGCCGCTCCCCGGACGGCACCGGCATCGTGCCGGACGTCTCCGTCCCCGCCCGGTCGGGCCCCGCGCAGGCCGAGCAACTGGCGCTGACGGTGCTCTCCGGGCTCGGCGGCGGCCGCAGCGAGCCGTCCCGGCCGTAATGGGCTCCCGTCCGGGCGCGCCGGATGCGACAATATCGGCGCTATGGCAAAGGAAAAGGGAAGCAAGCTCATCGCGCAGAACAAGAAGGCGCGGCACGAGTACACCATCCTCGACACCTACGAGTGCGGCATGGTGCTCACCGGTACGGAGGTGAAGTCACTTCGCGAGGGCAGGGCCAACCTCACCGACGGCTACGCCTACATCAGCGGCCGTGAGGCGTGGATCGACAACGTGTTCATCCCCGAGTACACCCAGGGGACGTGGACCAACCACTCGGCGCGGCGCAAGCGCAAGCTGCTGCTGCACCGGATGGAGATCCGCAAGCTGGAGGCGAAGACCAAGGAGACCGGCCACACGCTGGTCCCGCTGTCGCTCTACTTCAAGGACGGCAGGGTGAAGCTGGAGCTGGCGGTCGCGGTCGGCAAGAAGCTGTACGACAAGCGGCAGGCGCTCCGCGAGAAGCAGGACAAGCGCGAGACGGCCCGTGCCTTCGCCCGCGCCAACCGGCGCACCGGCTGACCGGCCCGGCCGACCGGCCCGGCTGACCGGCCCAGCTGACCGGCCCAGCTGACCGGCCCGGCCGACCCGTCGGCAGGGCACCGGAATCAACTGGACCGGCCGCACGTTGGACCGTACGATGGGCGATGCACCGGCAGGCGCCGTGGAGAGGGCCGGCCGGAGCTGCTTGAAAACAAAACATGGGGGTGATCGGTTTCGACTGGGGATGTCGAAACAGGGGAAGCGAGCCGAGGAACGCGGCAATGATCTCGTTAACCATCTGCCGCAAAAAAATAATCGCCAACTCCAAGAGCGATTCCTTCGCTCTCGCTGCCTGAGCAGCGAGTACCGAAGGTGTCAGACCGGGTGTGTTCCCGACCCGGACCCTGGCATCAGCTAGGGAACTCACCGTCCGGCCCGGTTACGGGGCCGTCCGGAACATCAAACAGTAACTGAGCCCGTCGGCAGCTTGTCTGCGTGACTGCCGGGGCTGAGAAAATCACAGCAGACTGCGCTCGGAGAAGCCCTGAATCAACTCCACAGGACCCGGGTTCGATTCCCGGCACCTCCACCACACCCCATGTACGCGATGGCCGTCTTCCACCCGGAAGGCGGCCATCGCGCGTTTCCCGGCTGCGCCGAGCGGGTTGCCTGCGGCGGCACGCCGCCCGGGGGAGGGCATCCGGTCGCGGAGTGCGGGTAGACGGGTCCGGTACGTCACCGCGCGGGGCGAGGAGGACCGATGGGGCGGGCGATCGGCGAGCTGCTCGGCTGGTGGGTGCTGCTGCTCGCGCTGTACACGGTCTTCATCAGCAGTGTCGGCACCCTGGAGCTGGTGGTGGGCGCCGTCGGCTCGGCGCTCGGCGCGGCCGGGGCGCACGCCGTGCGGCGGGCCGCCGACGCCCGCACCGGCCGGTTCGGCCGGGCGGTGGCGGCCGGGGCCGCCTGGCCCGGCACCCTGCTGGCCGAGACCGGGCAGCTGGCCGGCGCGGTGGCCGCCACGCTGCGCGGGCGGCCCCGGCACGGCGGCGTCCACCGGGTGCGGCTGCGGCCCGACGCCGGCGGCGCCTGGGCGTCCGCGCTGCTCTCCAGCACCCCCGGATCGTGCGTCCTGGACGCCGACGGCCCGGAGCTGACGGTCCACCTGCTCGGCGCCCGGCCGTCCGCCGTCCAGCGCGCCATCCAGGCGGCCGACGGCCCGGCGGGCGCCCGGTGAACGCCTGGCTGTCGGCCGCCACCGTCCTGCTGGTCGCCGCCCTGGGCCCGGCGCTGGCCGCCGCCTGCCGGGGCACCGCGGCCGCCCGGCTGGCCGGGCTGGCGCTGGCCGGGCCGGCGGGCTGCGCGGTACTGCTGCTGCTCGCCCAGGGCTTCGACCGGGCCGCCGCCTACACCGATGTGGCGCTGGTGCTGGCGGTGCTCACCCCCACCGGGACGCTGGTCTTCGCCCGCTTCCTGGGCGGCGACTCCGCAGCGCGAGCGGAGCCGGGCAGCAGCGGTTCGGGCAGCAGCGGTTCGGGCAGCAGCGGTACGGGCAGCAGCGGTACGGGCGCGGGGGAGCGGCGGTGACCCCCCGCCACCTGGTCGCCCTCGCCCTGCTGGTCTGCGGCATCGCCGTCCTGCTGCTCTCCGCGCTCGCCCTGCTGGTGCTGCCCGGCCCGTACGCCCGGCTGCACGCCCTGTCGCCCGCCGGGTCGCTCGGCGCGCCGCTGGTGGCGGTCGCCCTCGCGGTGGACACCGGGCCGGGCCGCGCCGCCGTGAAGCTGCTCTTCATCGCGGTGCTGCTGGCTGCGGGCGGGGCCGTCACCACCATGGCGATCGGCCGCGCCACCGCCCAGCAGCAGCGCCTGCTGCGGAAGGACGCCCCCGAGTGAGCCCCACCGACGTCCTGATCGCCGCCGCGCTGCTGCTCACCGCCGCTGCGGCCACCGCCGCCGCCCTCACCCGGGAGCCGGTCCGGCAGGCCGTGCTGCTGGCGGTGCTCGGTGTGGTGCTCGCGGTGCTGTTCACCGTGCTCCAGGCCCCCGACGTGGCGCTCTCCCAGCTGGCCGTGGGCTCCGCGGTGACGCCGCTGCTGATCCTGCTCACCGTCCGCAGGCTGCGCCGGGGCGGCAAGGGCCGCGACCGCGACGGGGGCGCCGGATGAGCCGCACCGCCCGGCTGCGGCTGCTGCTCGCCTCCTGCGCCGTGCTCGCCGGGTACTGGACGGCGGCCGTCGGCGGACTGCCGCCGTTCGGCACCCGGGACCACCCCTACGGCGCCCGGTCGGTGGCCGCCGCGCTCCGGCACCACACCGCCAACGCCATCTCGGCGGTCAACTTCGACCAGCGGGCCTTCGACACCCTGGTGGAGGAGTCCATCCTCTTCGCGGCGGTGCTCGGCGCCGTGGTGCTGCTGCGCCGGGCCCGCGACGAGCGGGAGACCGAGCCCGCCCCCGGACACGTCCTGCCCGCCACCCGGCTGCTGGGCGCCGCGCTGCTGCCGCTCACCGTACTGACTGGCTGGTACGTCGTGGCGCACGGCCAGCTCACCCCCGGCGGCGGCTTCCAGGGCGGGGTGATCCTGGCCACCGCGCTGCACCTGGCGTACGTCGCCGCCGACTACCGGGCGCTGGCCCGCATCCGGCCGCTGACCGTGGTCTCCGTCGCGGACGCGCTCGGCGCCGGGGCGTTCGCCGCGCTCGGCCTGGTCGGCCTGGCCGGTGGCAGCGCCTACCTGGCCAACACCCTGCCGCTGGGCACCTTCGGGCAGCTGGCCTCCGGCGGCCTGGTACCGGTGCTCAACGCGGTGGTGGGCATCGAGGTGGCCTCCGGGATCGTGGTGCTGCTCTCCCGCTTCCTCGACCAGGCGATCGAGATCGACTCCCCCGAGGAGGACCACCGCCGATGACCGTCCTTCCGTTCCTGGTGGCCGGCTGGATCTTCCTGGTCGGCGTGTACGGGATGGCCACCAGCCGCAACCTGGTGCACGCCGTGGGCTGCCTGGCGGTGGCCCAGTCCTCCACCTATGTGCTGCTGCTCGGCGTCGGCTACCGCCGGGGCGGCACCGCGCCGGTCTTCGCCGGGATCGGCCCCGGCACGCCCGTGGTCGACCCGGTGGTGCAGGCGCTCGTCCTCACCGACATCGTGGTCGGCGCGACCGTCACCGCGCTGCTGCTCTCCCTGGTCGTCCAGATCCGCAAGCGGCACGGCACCGTCGACCCGGAGCGGCTCTCGGAGCTCCGGGGGTGAGCGGCGCCGGACCGGCCACGGCCGACCTGCTGCCGCTGGCCGTCGCGCTGCCGCTGCTGGGCGCGACGCTGTCGGCCCTCGCCGGACGGTGGCTGCCCCGGACCGCCACCGACACGCTGGCCACCGTCTGCGCCACCGCCACCGTGGCCGACCTGGCGGCGCTGCTGCTGCGGTCCGGCGACCGGCGCACCGTGGAGTGGCTGGGCGGCTGGCGGCCGGTGCACGGCCACGGCGTGGGCATCGTGCTGGTCGGCGACGGGATCGGGATCGGCCTCGCGCTGCTGGCCGCGACGCTGGTGCTGGCGGTGCTCTGCTACTCCTGGCGGTACTTCGACGAGCCCGCCAGCGGCCACCCCGGCACCTTCCCCGCGCTGCTGCTGCTCTTCGAGGCGGGGATGTGCGGCTTCGCCCTCACCGGCGACCTCTTCAACGCCTTCGTCTTCTTCGAGCTGATGAGCGTGGTCGGCTACGCCCTCACCGGCTTCCACGTGGAGGACCCCCGCCCGCTCCAGGGCGCGCTGACCTTCGGCGCGGTCACCTCGCTCGCCGCGTACACCTCGCTGCTGGGCATCGGCCTGGTCTACGCCCGCACCGGGGAGCTGGGGTTCGCCCAGCTCGGCCGGGCGCTGGACGACCACCCGCGCCGGGACGCGCTGCTGGCCGTCGCGCTCGGCCTGGTGCTGGTGGCGCTGCTGGTCAAGGCCGCCGTCGTACCGTTCCACTTCTGGCTGCCCGACGCGCACGCGGTCGCGCCCACCCCGGTCTGCATGCTGCTCTCCGGCGTGATGGTGGAGCTGGGCCTGTACGGGGTCGCCCGGGTGTACTCGGTGGCCTTCGCCGGGCCCGGCGGCGTACCGCAGGACACCGTCCGGCCGCTGCTGCTGGCCGCCGGGGTGCTCACCGCGCTGGTCGGCGCCGCGATGTGCTGGCAGCAGCGCCACCTCAAGCGGCTGCTGGCCTTCTCCACCGTGGCGCACACCGGGCTGTTCCTGGCCGGTGCGGCCCTGTTCGCGCCCGGGGCGGCGGCGGGCACCGCGCTGTACGTCCTCGGGCACGCCGGGGTGAAGGCCGCCCTGTTCGGCTGGACGGGGGTGCTGCTGGACCGGCACGGCTCGGTGGACGAGCACGGGCTGCACGGCCGGGCCCGGGACATGCCGGTCACCGGTGCGCTGTTCGCCCTCGCCGCGCTGGCGCTGGCCGGGCTGCCGCCGTTCGGGCTCGGGCTGGGCAAGGCCGTCGCCGAGCATGCCGCCGGGGAGTACCAGCCGTGGCTGCCGGTGGTCTACCTGCTGGTCTCCGCCGTGACCGGGGGAGCGGTGCTGCGGGTCGCACTGCGGATCTTCGCCGGGGCCGGGCCGCAGCCGGTGGAGCGCCCCACCGACCGCCCGGAGACCACCGGCGGCGGCGAGGAGCCGGAGATCACCGACCCGTCCCGGCGCATCCCCCGCCCGATGCTGGCGGTACCCGCCGTGCTGCTGGCCGGCGCGCTGGCGCTGGGCCTGGCCCCGACCGGCGGCGTGGCCCGCGCCGCCGCCGGGTTCACCGACCGGGCCGGCTACCTCGCCGCCGTGCTGGGCGGCCCGGCCCACCCGGCGCCCGCCGCGCCGCCCACCGGCTGGACGGGCTCCGGCGCCGCGCTGGGCCTGCTCTCCGCCGCCGTCGCCTGCGCGCTGGCGGGCTGCGCCGTCCAGGGCCGCCGGATCTTCCCCCGGGCGGCGCGGCGGGCCCGCGCGCTGGCGGCCGGCTGGAGCCCGCTGCGCCGGCTGCACTCCGGCCACCTCGGGGACTACCTGGCCTGGCTGACGGCCGGCACCGCCGTGCTGCTGGTCGCGCTGAGCACCGGTCTGCGCTGACCCGCCGCCCCCGGCCGAGGGGCGGATGGCGAGAACGCCGCCCCGATCGGAGCCCGGAAGCGGACAGCGGCGCCGCCGCGACGTACGATCTTCTGTCCGCTGCTTCCCTCCACCGGTGGCCTCCGGTGGACGAATCGGGGGAATCCGGGCGGCCCGCGATGTGTTGGCCACCGGACGCAGCACCTATCCGCACCGCAGTTCCGCACCTCAGCAGGACGTACGACAGGGGGCTCCTTGGGCGCGCACGGCACAGCCCAGCACACCACCACCACGGCCTCGGCCGACCCGCACGAGACCGTCCGCGACCGCGAGATCGCGGAGGAGCAGCGGCACCTCGACGTGGTCTACCGCCGACTGGAGGAGAAGCTCGCGGAGGCCGAGTACCTCCTTGAGGACGCCGCCAAGCGGGTCCAGGTCGGCACCCCGGGCGCGCTCGCCGAGCGCGACGCCCAGGTGTACCGGGCCGGCGCCCACCTGCACCGGCTCAACAGCGAGTTCGAGGACTTCCTCTTCGGCCGGATCGACCTCCAGCAGGCGGACAGCCCGGAGGAGCACGGCGTCCCCTCGCAGACCCCGCTCGACCCCGACGACCCGACCATCGCGGAGACCCTGCACATCGGCAGGCTGGGCGTACTGGACGCCGAGTACGGCCCGCTGGTGATCGACTGGCGGGCCCCCGCCGCCGCGCCGTTCTACCGCGCCACGCCGGTCGAGCCCGGCCGGGTGGTGCGCCGCCGGGTGATCCGCTCCAAGGGCCGCCGGGTGGTGGGCGTCGAGGACGACCTGCTCCGGCCCGACCTGCCGACCGACCTCGCCGTGGTCGGGGACGGCGCGCTGATGGCCTCGCTCGGGCGGGCCCGCTCGCACACCATGCGGGACATCGTCTCCTCCATCCAGAAGGAGCAGGACGAGGTCATCCGGGCCCCCGCCGCCGGCGCCACCCTGGTCACCGGCGGCCCCGGCACCGGCAAGACCGCCGTCGCCCTGCACCGCGCCGCGTACCTGCTCTACCAGGACCGCCGCCGCTACGCGGGCGGCATCCTGGTGGTCAGCCCGACGCCGCTGCTGGTCGCCTACACCGAGGGCGTGCTGCCGTCGCTCGGCGAGGAGGGCCAGGTCGCCATCCGCGCGGTCGGCAGCCTGGTGGACGGCGTCGAGGCCACCACGTACGACACCCCCGAGGCCGCCAGGATCAAGGGCTCCTCCCGGATGGTGCAGGTGCTGCGGCACGCCGCCCGAGCGGCGCTGGACACCCCCGACACCCCGGCGGAGCTGCGGGTCGTCGCACTCGGCCAGGTGCTGCGGCTGGACGCCGGCCGGCTGCGGGAGGTGCGCCGCACCGTGCTGGGCGGCACCACCCCGGTCAACCTGCTGCGCCCGCGCGCCCGCCGGCTGCTGCTGGACGCCCTCTGGGGCGAGGCCACCCGGCACCGCCCCCGGCCCGCCGACCGGGCGGAGCGGGAGCGCTGGCAGGAGGAGCGGGAGTCCTTCGACGAGTACCTCTCGGACGACGACGCCTTCCTGGACTTCCTGCGGGCCTGGTGGCCGCCGCTGACCCCCCGCCGGGTGCTGGCGACCCTGCGCGCCCGGGGCCCGCGCGCCGCCGACGGCGAGGGCGCCCGCGCCCTGGGCCGGATCGCCCGCCGGGTGCTCACCCCGGAGGAGGTGCGGCTGCTGGCCGCCTCCTGGCGGCACCTGGCCGACGACGGCAGCGGCGCGCTCTCCGCGCACGACGTGGCGCTGGTGGACGAGCTGCGGCTGCTGCTGGGCGAGGCCGCCCGGCCGCGTACCAGGGAGGTCGACCCCACCGACCAGCTCACCGGGCTGGACGAGGTCACCACGTACGCCGACCGGATCTCCCGGGACCGCTCCCGCCGCGACGGCCCGGTGGAGCGCACCGAGTACGCCCACGTCATCGTGGACGAGGCGCAGGACCTCACGCCCATGCAGTGGCGGATGGTCGGCCGCCGCGCCCGGCAGGCCACCTGGACCATCGTCGGGGACCCGGCGCAGTCCTCCTGGCCCAGCCCCTCGGAGGCCCGGGAGGCGATGGACGAGGTGCTCGGCGGCAAGCCCCGCCGCCGCTACACCCTGACCACCAACTACCGGAACCCGGCGGAGATCGCCGAGGTGGCCGCCCGGGTGCTGGCCCTGGCCGCGCCCGGCACGCCGTCGCCCACGGCGGTGCGCTCCACCGGCGTCGTCCCGCGCTTCGCGGCGGCGGCCGACCAGGACGGGCAGCTGGCCGCCGCGGCCCGCGCCGAGGTGGAGCGGCTGCTGGCCGAGGTCGACGGCACGGTGGCCGTGGTGGTGCCGATGGAGCGCCGGGCGGAGGCGGCCGGCTGGATCGCCGGGCTGGGGGACCGCACGGTGGCGCTGGGCAGCCTGGAGGCCAAGGGCCTGGAGTACGACGCGACGGTGGTGGCCGACCCGACCGGCATCGCCGGTGAGTCGGAGGCCGGGCTGCGGGTGCTGTACGTGGCGCTCACCCGGGCCACCCAGCGGCTCACGGTGCTCTGCGGGCCGGACGACCTGCCGGACAGCGAGGGGGTGCCGGCGCTGCTGCGCTGAGCACCGCGCGGACGCGGAACGGCCGGGCCCCTCCCGAAGGAGGGACCCGGCCGCTTCCAGGTCTGTGACACCGACCCGCCATGCTCGCCTCGCGGCAAGTGGTCGCTCGAAGCGACTAAGGTTGGGCCCGGGGGCTTGGATCGAGCCGGTGCCGTATCCAGACTAACCCATGGGCACCGCGCACCATTCCCGTCGCGCGAGATTTCCCGCGCCACCCCCGTTCGGCGCACCCGGCACCGGGCCGGGCCCGCCCACCGGGGCGCCGCCTAGATCAGGCGGACCCGCTCGGCCTGCGGGCCCTTCTGCCCCGGGGTGACGTCGAACTCGACCCGCTGGTTCTCCACGAGCTCCCGGTAGCCGCTGCCCTCGATGGCGGAGAAGTGGACGAAGACGTCCGGGCCGCCTCCGTCCTGCTCGATGAAGCCGTAGCCCTTCTCCGCGTTGAACCACTTGACCTTGCCCTCAGCCATGTCCTGTCCCTGCCTTGCTGCGCCTGGCTGCCGCCGCTCCGGCGGTCTCCCAGAGCATAGGCGCCCGAGATGTCCGTTTCATGGACCCGCCGACGGGCGTACTGCAAAGGAGTGACCGGGCCGCTCGGGGCCGTACGGGACCTGGTTTTCGGCTACCAGGTGGTAGGTGGCAGCATCGGAGCCCTAAACAGCACAGATGGTGTGCGAAGCGAAGCACGGAAGAAGGACGTCAATGGCGACGGTGCCCAGTGTGTCGAACTCGATCACGGTGCGGATGGAGCTGCCCGCCAGGGGCAACGCCGTCAGCATGATCACGACTGCGGTGGAGTCCTCCGGCGGGTCGGTCACCGGCCTCGACGTCACGGCCTCCGGCCATGAGCGGCTGCGGATCGACGTCACCGTGGCGGCCTCCTCGGTGGCCCACGGCGAGGAGATCGTGGAGAAGCTGCGCGCGATCGACGGCGTCTCCATCGGCAAGGTCTCCGACCGTACCTTCCTGATGCACCTCGGCGGCAAGATCGAGATGTCCGCCAAGCACCCCATCCGCAACCGCGACGACCTCTCCATGATCTACACCCCGGGTGTCGCCCGGGTCTGCATGGCCATCGCGGAGAACCCCGACGACGCCCGCCGCCTCACCATCAAGCGCAACACCGTCGCCGTGGTCACCGACGGCTCGGCCGTGCTGGGCCTCGGCAACATCGGCCCCAAGGCGGCGCTGCCGGTGATGGAGGGCAAGGCGGCGCTGTTCAAGCGGTTCGCCGGGATCGACGCCTGGCCGCTCTGCCTGGACACCCAGGACACCGACCAGATCGTGGAGATCGTCAAGGCGATCGCGCCCGGCTTCGCCGGCATCAACCTGGAGGACATCTCCGCGCCCCGCTGCTTCGAGATCGAGGCGCGGCTGCGCGAGGCGCTGGACATCCCGGTCTTCCACGACGACCAGCACGGCACCGCCATCGTGGTGCTCGCCGCGCTCACCAACGCGCTGCGGGTGGTCGGCAAGGACATCGGCCGGGTGCGGGTGGTGATGTCCGGCGCGGGCGCGGCCGGCACCGCCATCCTCAAGCTGCTGCTGGCCGCCGGTGTGCGACACGCCGTGGTGGCGGACGTGCACGGCGTGGTCCACTGCGGCCGCGAGGACCTGGGCACCGCCGCCGACGGCACCGCGCTGCGCTGGATCGCCGAGCACACCAACCCGGACGGCGTCACCGGCACCCTGAAGGACGCGGTGCGCGGCGCCGACGTCTTCATCGGCGTCTCCGCCCCCAATGTGCTGGACGGCGACGACGTGGCCGCCATGGCCGACGGCGCGGTGGTCTTCGCGCTGGCCAACCCGGACCCCGAGGTCGACCCGGCGGTGGCCCGGCAGACCGCCGCCGTGGTGGCCACCGGCCGCAGCGACTTCCCCAACCAGATCAACAACGTGCTGGTCTTCCCGGGGGTCTTCCGGGGCCTGCTGGACGCCCAGAGCCGCACCGTCAACACCGAGATGATGCTGGCCGCCGCGCGGGCGCTGGCGGCCACCGTGCAGTCCGATCAGCTCAACGCCAACTACATCGTTCCGAGCGTCTTCCACCCGGACGTGGCCAAGACGGTGGCCGCCGCCGTACGGGAGGCCGCACAGGCCACCGGCAGCGCCCCGGTGCACGTCCCGGCGGGCACCGTCGGCATCACCGAGAGCGGCGACGGGGTGGCCCCGGCGCTCTGACAGGCCGGCCCCGGCCGCTGAGCGGCGCGTTTTCCCTTGCGACACAAGGGCAGGGGGCTTTTGGGGTTGTCAGTGCCAGGGCGTACGGTAGCCCTGCACCGGCGCGGCGTGTCCGACAAGTACGGAACATCCGCCTTCGGTGTCCGGCGAGAGTCAGCCGAGCGCCGCCTCCGTCGCGGCGGTCGCGGACGGCGCGTCACCGTCCCGGCGGACGGGCGCTGTTCGTGTGACTCTCCCGGGTGCTGGATTGGCTTTCTCGGTGCTGGTGGGGGCAGGATTCGTCCCGGGCAGGCGGCGGACCCGGCCTGGGACAGCGGATCGGACCCCTGCCCACCGCAACGTGCGGATCGGTGACCGAGCCGGGAGCCCCCTCGGGCCCCCCGGAAACCGTGACGCGAACAGACCACAGGAGTACACATGAACCGCAGTGAGCTGGTGGCCGCGCTCTCCGAGCGCGCCGAGGTGACGCGCAAGGACGCGGACGCCGTCCTGGCCGCCTTCGCCGAGGTCGTGGGCGACATCGTCGCCAAGGGCGACGAGAAGGTCACCATCCCCGGCTTCCTGACCTTCGAGCGCACCCACCGCGCCGCGCGCACCGCCCGCAACCCGCAGACCGGCGACCCGATCCAGATCCCGGCCGGCTACAGCGTGAAGGTCTCCGCCGGTTCCAAGCTGAAGGCCTCGGCCTCCGGCAAGTGATCCCCCCGGGCCGGGCTCCGCGCCCCGCCCGACCGCTCCACCCCGAGGCCGGGGCGGGCCCCTCCCCGGAGGGCGCCCGCCCCGGCCTCGGGCTTGGGCCGCGCTTCCGGCCCTGTACTAGGCTAAGTACATGACTCTCAAGCGGACCAATGTCTACGCCGACGTCGACGACCTGGCGATCATCAAGGAGGCTGCGGCCCGCCAGGGAGTCTCCGAGGCGGAGATAATCCGAGAGGCCATCCACCTGGCGGCCATGGCGAACCGTGAGTGGGACGAGCCGTTCGTCAGTCGGCGGTTCCACGGTTCGGGGCGCCCGGCGGTCAAGGAGACGGTCCGGGACGCGGTGGTCGACGCGGTGGGCCGTAAGCCCGGTGCGGAGGACGCGGCGTGATCCTCATCGCCGACACCTCGGGGATTCTGGCCGCGTACGACGAGAACGCCGCCGAGGCCGACGCCTGCGCCAGCGCGCTGTCCGAGGCGGGGGTGGTCGTTCTCTCGCCGCTGGCGCTCGCGGAGATCGACCATGTCGTGACCCGCGAGTTCGGGCGCGACGCGGCCATGGAGATCATCGACGACATCCGCCGCTGGTCCCGCGCCGGGAGAGTGGTGATGCCAGAGATCACGACGGCGGGGATCGACGCCGCCCAAGGGCTGCGCGCCCGCTACGCAGCGCTGGACCTCGACCTGGTGGACGCGGTGAACGTCGTGCTCGCCGCCGAGTTCCGGACGGACCTGGTGCTGACCCTGGACCAGCGGGACTTCCGGGCCGTGCGTCCGCTCGGTGCGCACAAGACGTTCCGGCTGCTGCCGTTCGACCTGTAGGGACGGCCGCGCCGGGCCCCGGGAGGTTCCGGGGCCCGGCGCGGGGGCGGGGGTCAGGTGGTGGGGGTCAGGCGGTGGTGGGGAGTTCGACGCTGGCGCCGAGGGCGCGGAGCTTGTCCATGAAGTTCTCGTAGCCCCGGTTGATCAGGTCGATGCCGTGCACCGTGGAGGTGCCCTGGGCCGCGAGTGCGGCGATGAGGTACGAGAAGCCGCCGCGCAGGTCGGGGATGACCAGCTCGCCGCCGTGCAGCTTGCTGGGGCCGGAGACCACGGCGGAGTGCTGGAAGTTGCGGCGGCCGAAGCGGCAGGGGGTGCCGCCCAGGCACTCGCGGTAGAGCTGGATGTGGGCGCCCATCTGGTTGAGCGCGGAGGTGAAGCCGAGCCGCGACTCGTACACCGTCTCGTGGACGATGGACAGCCCGGTGGCCTGGGTGAGCGCCACCACCAGCGGCTGCTGCCAGTCGGTCTGGAAGCCCGGGTGGACGTCGGTCTCCAGCGCGATGGCGTTGAGCTCGCCGCCGGGGTGCCAGAAGCGGATGCCCTCGTCGTCCACCTCGAAGGCGCCGCCGACCTTCCGGAAGGTGTTGAGGAAGGTCATCATCTCCAGCTGGCGGGCGCCGTGCACATAGATGTCGCCGTGCGTCGCCAGCGCCGCGCAGGCCCAGGAGGCGGCCTCCAGCCGGTCCGGCAGGGCGCGGTGGTTGTAGCCGCCGAGCCGGTCCACGCCGGTGATCAGGATGGTGCGGTCGGTGCCCATGGAGATGATGGCGCCCATCTTCTGTAGCACGCAGATGAGGTCCACGATCTCCGGCTCGATGGCGGCGTTGGCCAGCTCGGTGACGCCCTCGGCCAGCACGGCGGTGAGCAGCACCTGCTCGGTGGCGCCGACCGACGGGTAGGGCAGCCGGATCTTGGTGCCGCGCAGCCGCTGCGGGGCGGTGAGGTAGAGGCCCTCGGCGTTCTTCTCCACCACCGCGCCGAACTGGCGCAGCACGTCCAGGTGGAAGTCGACCGGCCGGTCCCCGATGTGGCAGCCGCCCAGCCCGGGGATGAAGGCGTGGCCGAGCCGGTGCAGCAGCGGGCCGCAGAACAGGATCGGGATGCGGGACGAGCCGGCGTGGGCGTCGATGTCCGCGACGTTGGCGCTCTCCACGTGCGAGGGGTCGAGGATCAGCTCGCCCACCTCCTCGCCGGGGCGGACGGTGACGCCGTGCAGCTGGAGCAGGCCGCGGACGACCTTGACGTCCCGGATGTCGGGGACGTTGCGCAGTCGGCTCGGCTCGTGGCCGAGCAGGGCGGCGACCATGGCCTTGGGCACGAGGTTCTTCGCGCCGCGGACACGGATCTCGCCCTCCAGCGGGGTGCCGCCGTGGACAAGCAGGACGTCGTCGGTCATGTTTCTCGCATTCCCGGGGTGTGCGGTCGGGGCGGGGGTGATGCTCGCAGGGGTCCCTCGTGCCCGGTGCCGGGCTACGGGGAGGGCGGGAGGGCCGCACCGGCCCTCGGCGGAGGCGCCCGTCGCTTCTGCGGGCCCACCACACCCTGAAGATGGTAATGCTCCCGCGCCCGGTTCCCGTCTGCGGCGGCCCTCGCGGCGGGCGGCCGAAACCCCCAGGTGGCCGGAGTCGGTGTGAGGTACCTCACGGCGGCCCGCCCGGTGGACGATCTTGGCCGATCCCGGCCGTCTCCCGGCGCTCCGGGGCCGCCCTGCGGCCGCGTCGGCTGTCCGTGCGACGCCGTCATGCGGGATCATGTCCAGCATGACCGAGGTCTCCTCGCTCACCGGACGGCTGCTTGTCGCAACGCCCGCGCTGACCGACCCCAACTTCGAGCGCGCCGTGGTGCTCCTCCTCGACCACGACGAGGAGGGGTCGCTCGGGGTGGTGCTCAACCGGCCCTCCGAGGTGGAGGTGGCCGCCGTGCTCGAACCGTGGGCGCCACTGGCCGGCGCCCCCGCCGTGGTGTTCCAGGGCGGCCCGGTGGCGCTGGACTCCGCGCTGGCGCTGGCCGTGGTGCCCGGTGAGCCGACCGAGGAGGACCCGCTCGGCTGGCGGCGGGTGCACGGCGCCATCGGGCTGGTCGACCTGGAGGCGCCGCCCGAGCTGCTGGCCGCCGAGCTGGGCTCGCTGCGGGTCTTCGCCGGGTACGCGGGCTGGTCGCCGGGCCAGCTGGAGGACGAGCTGATCGACGGCGCCTGGTACCTGGTGGACTGCGAGCCGGGGGACGTCTCCAGCCCGGAGCCGGACCGGCTGTGGCGCTCGGTGCTGCGCCGGCAGCGCGGCGAGTTGGCCATGATGGCCACCTACCCGGATGATCCGAGCCTCAACTGACCGGCCCGGCCACCGGGGGCGGACCGGGTCGGGCCGACCGGGTCGGTCCGGCGGCGGAACCGTGCGACCGGGCTGGTGTCCTCCGGTCCGCGCGCACCTAAACTTGGGTCGTATGAGCACTCTTGAGCCCGAGCGCGGCCTCGGCACCGGCACCCTCGTCGAGCCGACTCCCCAGGTTTCCCAGGGGGACGGCGACCACGAGCGCTTCGCGC
Source organism: Streptomyces sp. NPDC092296 (assembly GCF_044755465.1). NCBI lineage: Bacteria > Bacillati > Actinomycetota > Actinomycetes > Kitasatosporales > Streptomycetaceae > Streptomyces > Streptomyces sp. NPDC092296. The sequence continues at coordinate 63,174 of NZ_JBIVRB010000014.1, forward strand.
ACTACGTCCAGAAGGACAAGATCATGGAGAGCGCGCTCTCCGGCTCGCCGGTGGTCGCGCTCTGCGGCAAGGTGTGGGTACCGGGCCGCGACCCGAAGAAGTACCCGGTCTGCCCGATGTGCAAGGAGATCTTCGAGTCCATGCCGCGCGGCGGCGGGGACAAGGACAAGAGCGGCAAGGGCGGCGGCAAGGGCTGACGCCGGTCGGCCGGACGGCTGCGGATTGGTCTATGCCAATCGTGTACAGCGGGGCAGGATGAGCCGTATGGACCTGATACCTGCCCCGCTGGACGCCCACCGGTACGGGGACGGCAAGTGCGTCGCCCTCGGACCGGACACCGCGCTGTCCGCAGGCCCCGGCGCCGAACAGGCCGAGCGGTGGCTGCGCGCCGAGCTGGGCGCGGCCACCGGCTTCCGGCTGTCCCCGCACGAGGCCGCGCCCGGTGATGCGCTGCGGCTCGCCGTCCACCCGCTGGTCACCGAGGAGCTGGGCCCCGAGGGCTACCAGATCAGGGTCTCGCCCAACGGCACCGACGTCTTCGGCGGCGGCCCGGCCGGGGTCTTCTGGGGCGCCCAGACCCTGCGCCAGCTGCTCGGCCCGGACGCGTACCGGCGCGCCCCGCTGCCCGGCGAGCACCGCTGGCGGCTGCCGATCTGCCAGATCGAGGACGCCCCCCGCTTCGGCTGGCGCGGCCTGATGCTGGACGTCGCCCGGCACTTCCTGCCCAAGCGGGACGTGCTGCGCTACGTCGACCTGATGGCCGCCCACAAGCTCAATGTGCTCCATCTCCACCTCACCGACGACCAGGGCTGGCGGATCGAGATCCGCCGCCACCCCCGGCTGACCGAGGTCGGCGGCTGGCGCGAGCGGTCCATGGTCGGCTTCCGCGACGGCGACCGCCGCGACGACCGCCCGCACGGCGGCTGCTACACCCAGGACGACCTGCGGGAGATCGTCGCGTACGCCGCCGAGCGGCAGATCACCGTCGTCCCCGAGATCGACATCCCCGGCCACTCCCAGGCCGCCATCGCCGCCTACCCCGAGCTGGGCAACACCGACGTGGTGGACACCGGCGCGCTGCGCCCCTGGACGGACTGGGGGGTGAGCCCCAACGTCCTCAACGCCGAGGACGCCACCCTGCGCTTCTACGAGCAGGTGCTGGCGGAGGTGCTGGAGATCTTCCCCTCCACCTTCGTCCACCTGGGCGGCGACGAGTGCCCCAAGGAGCAGTGGCGGGCCAGCCCCGCCGCCCAGGCCCGCATCCGGCAGCTGGGCCTGGCCGACGAGGACGCGCTGCAGAGCTGGATCATCCGGCACTTCGACCGCTGGCTGGCCGAGCGCGGCCGGCGGCTGATCGGCTGGGACGAGATCCTCGAAGGGGGCCTCGCCGAGGGCGCCGCCGTCTCCTCCTGGCGCGGCTACGCGGGCGGGGTGGCGGCCGCGCTGGCCGGCCACGACGTGGTGATCTGCCCCGAGCAGCAGGTCTACCTCGACCACCGGCAGGCCCCGGGCGACGACGAGCCGATCCCCGTCGGCTTCGTACGCACCCTCGCGGACGTCTACCGCTTCGAACCGGTGCCGCCGCGGCTGCGCGCCGACCCGGCGGCCGCCCGCCGGGTGATCGGCACCCAGGCCAACCTGTGGAGCGAGATGGCCGACGGCTCCCGGGACGTCGACTACCGGCTGTTCCCCCGGCTCGCGGCCTTCGCGGAGGTGGCCTGGTCCCGGCTGCCCGCCGATCCCGGGGAGCGGGACGTCGCCGGGTTCGAGCGCCGGATGGCGTCCCACTACGCCCGGCTGGACGCGCTGGGCGTGGAGTACCGCCCGCCCGGCGGCCCGCACCCCTGGCAGCGCTGGCCCGGGGTCGTGGGGCGGCCGATCGACGGCCTTCCCCCCAACGTGTGACATACGCGCCGGCCGGCCGGGGAACCACCGCACCGGCCCGTCCGTAGGAACAGCCGTGATCACCCGCGCCCGGTCCGTCCGGGTTGCGGAGCCTTTGACGGCGGCGCCGCTCCGCGCGCGGCGGGGCGGCGCCGCACCCCGTAGATGATCACCGTGCATTCTGTGCCAGAGTTGCCCCGCCCGGCGGGTTTGCACGTACCGTACGGGCGGAGAAGGGGCGGCGAGATGAGCAAGCGGAGCGCGGTGAGAACAGGGTGAACCGGACCATCATGCTGCCGGCCACCCTCGACGAGGCGGTGGCGGCACTGGCCGCCGCGCCGGCCGCCGTGCCGGTCGCGGGCGGCACCGATCTGATGGGCGCGGTCAACGCCGGACTGCTGCGCCCGCCCGCCCTGGTCGGCCTCGGCCGGATCAGCGAGCTGCGCGGCTGGCGGTACGAGGACGGCGGCACCGCCGTCCTGGGCGCCGGGCTCACCCACGCCCGGATGGGCCGCCCCGACTTCGCCGCCCTGATCCCCGCGCTGGCCGACGCCGCCCGCACGGCCGGACCCCCGCAGATCCGCAACTCCGGCACCCTCGGCGGCAACATCGCCACCGCCGACCCGGCCGGCGACACCCTGCCGGTGCTCGCCGCGCTGGAGGCCACCGTCACGCTGACCGGCCCGGCCGGCTCCCGCGAGATCCCGGTCAGCCACCTGCTCACCGGCCTGGACCCGATCCGGCCCGGCGAACTGCTCGGCTGGGTGCGCGTCCCGCTGCTGCACGCCCCGCAGGTCTACCTCAAGGCCACCGGCCGCAGCGGCCCGGCCCGCGCCAGCGCCTCGGTCGCCCTGGTGCTGGACCCGGCCCGCCGCGCGGTGCGCTGCGCGGTCGGCGCGGTGGCGCCGGTGCCGCTGCGGCCGCTGGAGGCCGAGGCGTGGGTCTCCGCCTGCATCGACTGGGAGGGCGAGCGCGGCATCGACCCGGCCGCGCTGACCGCCTTCGGCGAGTACGTCGCGGGGGCCTGCGTCCCCGATCCCCAGCACCTGGCCGACCCGCAGAGCTTGGCCGACCCGCAGCACCTGGCCGACCCGCAGAGCTTGGCCGACCCGCAGAGCCCGGCCGAGCCGCCCCCCGGCGGCGTCGATCCCGGCGCCCCCGCCGGGGGGCCGCTCGCCGACGCCCAGCGGCTGCGGCGTACCGTGTCGGTCCTGGCCCGACGTGCACTGGGGAGGGCGCTCAAGTGACGGACCACCCGACTTCCCTCCACGCCCCCTACGGCGCGGAGGAGGCCATCGGCGGCGAGGCCGACGGCGAAGCGGCGCAGGCGTACGACGCCATGGCGGTGGGGACCGAGGAGCGGCCCTGCGCCTCGTACACCCTCCGCGTCAACGGCGCCGACCGGCCGGTGGCCGACGCCTGGATCGGCGAGAGCCTGCTCTACGTGCTGCGTGAGCGGCTGGGCCTGGCCGGGGCCAAGGACGGCTGCGAGCAGGGCGAGTGCGGGGCCTGCTCGGTGCAGGTGGACGGGCAGCTGGTCGCCTCCTGCCTGGTACCGGCGGCACTGGCGGCGGGCAGCGAGATCCACACCGTGGAGGGCCTGGCCGTCGACGGCGTCCCCTCCGATGTGCAGCGGGCGCTGGCCGACGCCGGGGCCGTGCAGTGCGGCTACTGCGTGCCCGGGTTGGCGATGGCCGTCCACGACCTGCTCCAGCGCAACCACCGGCCGAGCGACATCGAGGCCCGGCAGGCGCTCTGCGGCAACCTGTGCCGCTGCACCGGCTACCGGGGTGTGCTGGAGGCCGTCCGCACGGTCGCCGGGGCCCGTACGGCGGCCGCTGCCGCGCCCGGCCCGGAGGCCGTGGAGGACGAGCCGCAGCAGGACGCCGTCCCGATCCCGCAGCAGGCCGCCGAGGCACCCGCCGAGGCCGTCGCCGCTGCCGCCGCCGCGTCGGCCGAGCCGGAGCCCGAGCCCGAGCCGACCGCCGAGCCGCCGGTCTACCAGGACCCGTCGCAGCAGCCGTACGACCCGGCCGGCTACCCGGAGCCGGGGTACCAGGACCTCCCCTACCAGGGCATGGAGCACCAGGGGCCGGAGCACCAGGGGCCGGAGCACCAGGACCCGGCCTACCAGGAGACGGCCCATCAGGGCACGGGGTATCAGGACCCGGCGTACCAGGGCCCCGAGTATCAGGACGCCGAGTATCAGGACGCCGAGTACCAGGACCCGGCGTACCAGGACGGCCGGCCGCCCGCCGAGTACCAGCCCGCCGCCGAGCAGCAGCAGCCGCCCGCCGCCGAGCCCGAGTTGGACCCGCTGTTCGGCCCGCTGGACGCCGTGCTGGAGGCCGCCGCGCCGCCGCAGGCCGGGCCGCCCGCCGCCGGGTACGCCACCTACGCCCCCGACCCCTACGGCACCGGCGTCTACGCCGAGCAGCCGCACGGCGAGGGCGCCTACCACCCCGACCCGTACCGGCAGCGGCTCGGCGCCGACACCACCCCCGTACCGGTCCTCTACACCCCGGACAGCCAGGCCGCCTACGACCCGGCCCACGGCCTGGGCCCGCAGTACGGCGCGCCGCCGGACCATGACGGGACGCCGCCGTACGGCACCCCCCTCCCCGAGGACGAGCGCGCATGACCTCCCCCACCGACACCGCCTCGGGCATCCCCGGTCCCGGCTCCTCCCCGGAGCGCGGCAGCGCGGCCGGCGGCGCGCTGGGCGGCCTGTTCCGCCAGGCCACCCCCGGCACCACCGCGCCCGGCACCACCGCGCCCGGCACCGCAGCCGCCGGGCCGGCCGGCGCCACCGGCCCCGCCGCCGAGCCGGCCGCGCCGCCCGAGCCGGAGCCGTTCGGCCTGGGCACCTCCCCGGCCCGCGCCGACGCGCTGCCCAAGGCGCTCGGCATCTACCCGTACGCCGCCGACCTGTGGGCCGAGGGCCTGCTCTGGGGCGCGGTGCTGCGCTCGCCGCACCCGCACGCCCGGATCGTCTCGGTGGACGCCACCGCCGCGCTGGCGCTGCCCGGCGTACACGCCGTGGTCACCGCCGCCGACCTGCCGACCGACCACGAGGGCCGGATCGCCGGCGCCCCGCACGGCCCGGTGATCGCGGACCGCCCGGTGCTCGCCGCCGACGTGGTGCGCCACCACGGCGAACCGGTCGCCGCCGTCGCCGCCGACCACCCCGACACCGCCCGGCTGGCCGCCGCCGCCATCGCGGTGGAGTACGAGGTGCTGGAGCCGGTCACCGACCCGGAGAAGTCCTTCCACGCCGCGCCGCTGCACCCGGACGGCAATCTGCTGCGCCACCTGCCGCTGCGCTTCGGCGACCCGGAGGCGGTCGGTGACGTGGTGGTGGAGGGCCTGTACCAGGTCGGCCGCCAGGACCCGGCGCCGCTCGGCGCCGAGGCGGGCCTCGCCGTGCCGCGCCCCGACGGCGGCGTGGAGCTGCACCTGTCCTCCACCGACCCGCACGGCGACCGGGACCGCACCGCGGCCTGCCTGGGCCTGGAGCCGGACCGGGTGCGGCTGGTGGTCGCCGGGGTCCCCGGCGCCACCACCGACCGCGAGGACCTGTCCTTCCAGGTCACCCTGGCGCTGCTGGCGCTGCGCACCGGCCACCCGGTGAAGATGGTGCTCAGCCGCGAGGAGTCCTTCCAGACCCACACCACCCGCCACCCGGCGCTGCTGCGCTACCGCCACCACGCCGACGCCGAAGGCCGGCTGGTCAAGGTCGAGGCGCAGATCCTGCTGGACGGCGGTGCGTACGCCGACATCTCCAGCGAGGCGCTGGCCGCCGCCGCCGCCTTCTCCGCCGGACCGTATGTGGTGCCGCATGTCTTCGTGGACGCCTGGGCGGTGCGCACCAACAACCCGCCGGCCGGCCGGATGCGCGGCGAGGGCGCGCTCCAGGCGTGCTTCGCCTATGAGTCGCAGTTGGACAAGCTGGCCGCCAAGCTGGGCATCGACCCGCTGGAGATCCGCCGCCGCAATGTGATGGCCACCGGTGACCTGATGCCCACCGGACAGTCCGTCACCTGCCCGGCGCCGGTCGGTGCGCTGCTGGACGCGGTCGCCGCCGAGCCGCTGCCGCCGCTGCCGGTGGACGAGCCCGACACCGAGTGGCTGCTGCCCGGCGGTCCGGGTGGCGCGGGCGATCCGGCGGCGGTGCGCCGGGGCATCGGCTATGCGGTGGGCATGGTGCACATGCTGGGCGCCGAGGGGGCCGACGAGGTCTCCACCGCCACCGTGCGGATCAGCGGCGAGCACGCCACCGTCATCTGCGCGGCGGTCGACGCCGGGCAGGGCTTCGCCACCCTGGCCAAGCAGATCGTGCAGGACGTGCTGGGCGTCACCGAGGTGTGGATCGCCCCGGTGGACACCGACCAGCCGGCCGCCGGGCCCACCTCGCGGGGCCGGCAGACCTGGGTGTCCGGCGGCGCGGTGGAGCGGGCCGCCCAGATGGTGCGGCACCAGCTGCTCCAGCCGATCGCGGCCGACTTCGGCATGTCCCCGGAGCTGCTGCAGATCGCCGACGGCAAGATCACCTCCTATGACGGGGTGCTCGGCATGCCGGTGAGCGAGGCGTTGGAGGGCAAGGAGCTCTGGGCCACCGCCCAGTGCCGCCCGCACCCCACCGAGCCGCTGGACGACACCGGGCAGGGCGACGCCTTCGTCTCCATCGCCTTCTGCGCGATGCGGGCCGTGGTCGACGTGGACATCGAGCTGGGCGCGGTACGGGTGGTGGACGTGACGGTCGCCCAGGACGTGGGCCGGGCGCTCAACCCCCGGCAGATCGAGGCCCGCATCGAGGCCGGGGTGACCCAGGGCGTGGGCCTGGCGCTGCTGGAGGAGCTGCACACCGAGGACGGCCGGGTGGTCAACCCGTCGTTCACCGGCTACCGGCTGCCCACCGCGCTGGACGCCCCCGAGGTGCGGATCGCGGCGCTGCTGGAGGAGCGGGACGTGGTGGCCAGCTTCGGCGCCAAGGCGGTCGGCGCGGCCCCGGCCGTGGTCGCCCCCGCCGCCGTGGCCGCCGCCGTCCGGGCCGCCACCGGCCGGGCCGTCACCCGGCTGCCGGTGCGCCCGCAGGACGCCGTCGTCTGAGGCATTCCGGCGGGCTCCGGCCCGGCCCGGAAATGCATGACGGTATTCCACGGCGCATCATCGGAAATGCGCCGTGGAATACCGGTGGACATGGTGTGGATATATTGAGGCCATGACCGGATTCGAACCGGCGTAAACCGCTTTGCAGGCGGTTCCCTGAACCACTCGGGCACACGGCCAGGACGGGGGCGAGCAGCCCTCGACAGGGGGGAGCGGGAGGAGCACGCGCACGACAAGGCGCGGGACAGCGGCGTCAGAACTGACAGGACACGCTGCGACAGGCGCCGACGACGGCACTCTGACAGGTGGTGCGGCAGTTGCTGCGACAGCAGGTGGCGGCGGCGTACGCGGCACAGGTGCAGCGCGCCGCAGTGGGCACCGTCTTCCTGTCCATCAGCCGACTCCTGTCACCTGGTCAACCGTCACCGGTTCGAGGGGCGCTCGGCCGGTCGGCCTTCGCGTTCGTCCTCGTGCAATTCATCTTGGCGGTCCGACGGGGCCGTGTCAACCATCCCCGGGAATTCCCTGGGTAATTCCCGGAGGTTTATCGGCGGCCCGTGGTGCGCAGGGCCGGGGGCCGGGGGCCGGGGGCTGTGGGGGACCAGGACCGACGACCGAGCCGGCTACGACCACAGGTCAGGATCAAAACCCGGTATGAGGCCTTACCCTGAACGTCATGACCCCTGCCTCCTCGCCGCTGCGCGCCGACCGCCGACCCGACGACCTCCCCGGCGACCCCGGCACGGCTACGACAGGCAGCGCGGCGGAGCAGGAACACGGGGTGCTCAGCGGCCCGTACCGGGCACTCACCCTGGGCATCGTCTCGGTGGTGCTGCTGATCGCCTTCGAGGCGACGGCGGTCAACACGGCCATGCCGGTGGCCGCGCAGCGGCTGCACGGCCTCGGGCTGTACGCCTTCGCCTTCTCCGGCTACTTCACCACCAGCCTGTTCGCCATGGTGGTCTCCGGCGAGTGGTGCGACAAGCGCGGCCCGCTGGCGCCGCTGTTCACCGGAATAGCCGTCTTCGGGGCCGGGCTGCTGGTGGCGGGCACGGCGGTCAACATGTGGGTCTTCGTGGCCGGCCGGGCCGTCCAGGGGCTCGGTGGCGGGCTGGTGATCGTCGCCCTGTATGTGGTGGTCGGCCGGGCCTTCCCGGAGCGGCTGCGGCCCTCGGTGTTCGCGGCCTTCTCCGCCTCCTGGGTACTGCCGTCGATCATCGGCCCCGTGGTGTCCGGCGCGGTGACCGAGCACCTGGGCTGGCGGTGGGTCTTCCTGGCCATCCCCGCGTTCATCCTGCTGCCGCTGGCGGTGATGGCCCCGGCGCTGCGCCGCGTGGAGCGGGCCGAGCGGGAGCGCGGCGCGGCGGCGCCGCCCAGCTGGAACCTGGACCGGCGGCGCATCCTGCTGGCACTGGCCGTCTCGGCGGGCGCCGGGCTGCTCCAGTACGCCGGGCAGCGGCTGGACGCCGTCGCGCTGCTGCCCGCCCTGGCGGGCGCGGCGCTGCTGGGCCCGGCCATCGCCCGGCTGCTGCCGGCCGGCACCTTCCGGGCGGCGCGCGGGCTGCCCACGGTGATCCTGCTGCGCGGGGTGGCGGCGGGGGCGTTCTTCGCGGCCGAGGCGTTCATCCCGCTGATGCTGGTCACCCAGCGGCACCTGTCGCCCACCCTGGCCGGGCTCTCCCTCACCAGCGGCGGGCTCTCCTGGGCGGCGGGCTCCTGGCTCCAGGGGCGGCCGTGGGCCGGGCGGCACCGGCACGGCCTGATCCGGGCCGGGTTCCTGCTCACCGCCGTGGCCATCGCGGGCGCCGCGCTGGCGCTGGTCCCGGGGGTGCCGCCGGTCGTGGTCGCGGTGGCGTGGATGCTGGGCGGCGGCGGGATGGGGCTGACGATCGCCAGTGTCAGCGTGCTGATGATGAGCCTGTCCGCCCCGGACGAGGCCGGCGCCAACTCGGCGTCCCTCCAGGTCAGCGACGCACTGGGCAACATCCTGCTGGTCGGCCTCGCCGGGGTGCTCTTCTCCGCCCTCGGCGGCGCGGCGGTCGGCCACGCCACCACCACGGCCACCGGCAGCACGGCCGGCTTCGGCGTGATCTTCGCCGTGATGACCGCCATCGCCCTCCTCGGCGCCGCCACCTCCGGCCGCATCCGGGTGCCCGCGCCCGCCCCGGAGCTCACGTCGGCGTGATCAGTTCCACCCGGTCGTCCACGCCCAGCCAGCGCTTGTCACCGGTGAGCACGGCCAGCGCGCCGATCTGCCGCCCGGCGGCCAGCACCAGGGCGTCCGGCAGCCGGATGACCGGCTGCCGGGCGCGGAGCGCCGCCGCCGAGCGGGTGGTCGGCCGGTCGATCGGCAGGACGTCGTCGACCAGTACGTCGATGGCGGCCTCGACCCGCTGTGCCACGGCCGGACCCTGCCGGTTGGCCCCGACCAGGGCCTCCGCCAGCACGGATGCCGGGATGACCAGGGTGTGCCCGGCCGCTCGGTGGGCGAGTACCGCGTCGCGGGCGGCGGCGTGCAGCGCGTCGCCCGGGTCGAGGACGCCCAGCAGCACGCTGGTGTCGACCACTACCGCTCCCATGCGTCCCGCTCCGCTTCGAGGTCGCTCGCCGCGGACAGGCCCGGGAAGGCTCCTATGACCCGGTCCAACGGGTCTGCCTCCCGGACCAGCAGCAGTCTGCCCTCGCCGTCAGCCTCGACGCGCAGCCGGTCGCCGGGCTCCAGATGGGCCCCGCGCAGGGCGGAGACGGGCAGGGTCACCTGGTTCTTGCTGGAGATCTTGGTGGTGCAGCGAACCCGCTTTACTTTCTCGGCCATAAAGTAAAGGTTAATCTCCCGGCGTCACCCCGACAACCGCTCTCCCAAGTGCCGACCGCAGCCTGCCGACGCCCCCCGGGCCGGTAGTCTGGGCGGGTTGCCCGACTACCGACCGGCTGGGTGCTGAGCCGCTGACCTGCGGCGATGCCCGACGAACCCCTCGGAGACCGTGAGTACCGCGACTACCCCCCACCACCTTTCCCCGGCCTTCCCCGGGCGTGCCCCCTGGGGCACCGCGGGGAAGCTCCGCGCCTGGCAGCAGGGAGCCCTGGACAAGTACCTCGAGTCGCAGCCGCGCGACTTCCTCGCGGTCGCCACGCCCGGCGCCGGCAAGACGACGTTCGCGCTGACGCTGGCGTCGTACCTGCTGCACAGCCATCTGGTGCAGCAGGTGACGGTGGTCGCGCCGACCGAGCACCTGAAGAAGCAGTGGGCCGAGGCGGCGGCGCGGATCGGCATCCGCCTCGATCCGGCCTACTCCTCGGGGGCGCTCTCGCGCGACTACCACGGCATCGTGGTGACGTACGCGGGCGTCGGCGTGAACCCGATGCTGCACCGCAACCGCACCGAGGCCCGCAAGACCCTGGTGATCATGGACGAGATCCACCACGCGGGTGACAGCAAGTCCTGGGGCGAGGCCTGCTTCGAGGCGTTCGAGCCCGCCACCCGGCGGCTGGCGCTCACCGGCACGCCGTTCCGCTCGGACACCAACCCGATCCCGTTCGTCGGCTACGAGGCGGGCGGCGACGGCATCCGGCGCAGTGTGGCGGACTACACCTACGGCTACGGGCACGCGCTGGCCGACCATGTGGTCCGCCCGGTGATCTTCCTCTCGTACAGCGGCAACATGCGCTGGCGCACCAAGGCCGGGGACGAGGTCGAGGCCAGGCTCGGCGAGCCGATGACCAAGGACGCCATCGCGCAGGCGTGGCGCACCGCGCTGGCCCCGCAGGGCGAGTGGATGCCCAATGTGCTGCGGGCCGCCGACCGGCGGCTCACCGAGGTCCGCAAGGCCATCCCGGACGCCGGGGGGCTGGTGATCGCCTCCGACCAGACCGCCGCCCGCGCCTACGCCAAGATGATCCGCGAGCTGACCGGACACAAGCCGGTCCTGGTGCTCTCCGACGAGGCCGAGGCGTCGCAGCGGATCTCCGACTTCTCCGACGGCGACGAGCGGTGGATGGTCGCGGTCCGGATGGTGTCCGAGGGCGTCGACGTGCCCCGGCTCGCGGTGGGCGTCTACGCGACCTCCATCTCCACACCGCTGTTCTTCGCCCAGGCCGTCGGGCGGTTCGTCCGGGCGCGCAAGCGCGGTGAGACGGCATCGGTGTTCCTGCCGTCGGTGCCGATGCTGCTGGGCTTCGCCAATGAGATGGAGCTCCAGCGCGACCATGTGCTGGACCGGCCGAAGAAGGAGAGCGAGGGCCTGTTCGACCAGGAGGACGCGCTGGTCGCGCAGGCCAACCAGGCCAAGGACGGCCCGGACGGCGGGCAGGAGGGGCTGTCCTTCGAGGCGCTGGAGTCGGACGCGGTCTTCGACCGGGTGCTGTACAACAGCATGGAGTTCGGCATGCAGGCCCACCCGGGCAGCGAGGAGGAGGACGAGTACCTCGGCATCCCCGGGCTGCTGGAGCCGGACCAGGTCCAGCTGCTGCTCCAGAAGCGGCAGCACCGGCAGATCCAGCGCAGCAAGGGCCGACCCGCCGGTGAGGCCGACCTGCTGGAGCTGCCCGCCGAGAAGCGGCCCGTCGTCACCCACCAGGAGCTGCGCGAGCTGCGCAAGGAGCTCAACGGCCTGGTCGGCGTCTGGCACCACCGCACCGGCCAGCCGCACGGCACCATCCACAACGAGCTGCGCCGGGTCTGCGGCGGGCCGCTCACCGCGCAGGCGACGGCGGGGCAGCTGAAGGCGCGGATCGCCAAGATCCAGGAGTGGGCCAACCGCTCGGCATGACAGAAGCGGGCGGGTCCGGTTCCGTACGGGAACCGGACCCGCCCCGGGCGGTCGCGCGGCTCAGGAGGCCCCGGCCAGCAGCGCCGCCGACGGCCGGCCGGCGTGGGCCAGCGCGGTGGAGACCAGCACATCGAGCAGCGCCGGGTAGGAGAGCCCGGCCGCCTCCCAGATCTGCGGGTACTGGGAGTGGGCGGTGAAGCCGGGGAAGGTGTTGACCTCGTTGAGCACCGGCACGGTGCCGCCGCGCAGGAAGAAGTCCACCCGGATCAGCCCCTCGCAGCCCAGCGTCTCGAAGGCGGTCAGCGCCATCCGCTGGACGGTCGCCGCGATCCGCTCGTCCAACCGGGCCGGGATGTCGAAGCGGGTGCTGCTGTCCTGGTACTTCGCCTCGTAGTCGAAGAACGCCTGCCCGCCGCCGACCCGGATCTCCAGCGGCGGCCCGGCCTCCAGCCGCCCGTCCGGGTGCTCCAGCACCGCGATGTCCACCTCGCGGCCGACCACCGCCTCCTCCACCAGCACCTTGGAGTCCGACTCCCGGGCGGTGGCGATCGCCGCGTCCAGCTGCGCCCAGTCGTCGACCCGGCTGACGCCCAGGCTCGACCCGGCACGGACCGGCTTGACGAAGACCGGCAGCCCCAGCCGCTCCCGCTCGGCGGCAGGCAGCGAGTCCTCGCCGGGGCCGAGCAGCACCGACGCGGCCACCGGCAGTCCGGCGGCGGCCAGCAGCCGCTTGGTGACGTCCTTGTCCATCGCGGCGGCGCTGGCGAGCACGCCGTTGCCGACATAGGGGACGTCGAGCATCTCCAGCAGGCCCTGCACGGTGCCGTCCTCCCCGTACGGACCGTGCAGCGCGGGCAGCACCACATCGGCGCCGCCCAGTGCGGGCGCGGCGTCGCTGAGCGACTGCCAGGCCGGGGCGCCGGCCGCCGGGGTGAGCTGCACCAGGTCGGCCACGCCGTAGACGCCGGCGGGCAGGTCGGTCGGACCGGCCACCCACTCGCCGCCGGTCGTTATTCGGATCGGCCGGACCGCGTACCGGGAGCGGTCCAGATTGCTGACCACGCTCGCCGCCGAGGCGCACGAGACATCGTGCTCGCCGCTGCGGCCGCCGAACAGCACGGCGACCTCGATCCTGCTCTTGTCACGCACAGTCACTGTCCTCCTCGATGGGGCCGGCTCCGGCCGGCAGATAGCGGCGCGGTACCCGGGCGCCGATCCCGGTGAGCACTTCGTGCGCATTGGTGCCGGCCCACGCGGCCCACTCGGCGGCGGTCGGCTCGCCCCGGTCGCCCGAGCCGAAGACGATCACCCGCTCACCGATCGTCACCGGTACGTCACCGGCGTCCAGCACGCACTGGTCCATGGCGATCCGGCCCGCCACCGGCCGCCGCCGGCCCGCGACCCACATCGAGGCCCGGCCGCCGGCCGCCCGGGGCACGCCGTCCGCGAAGCCGAGCGGCACCAGCAGCAGGGCGGTGTCCTGCCCGGTGGTGTACTCGTGCCCGTAGGAGACGCCCTCGCCGGCCGGCACCCGGCGGGCCATGATGGCACGGGCCTGGAGGGTCATCGCCGGGCGCAGCCCGAAGCGGCGGCCGATGACCGGCTCCACCCCGTACAGCCCCACCCCGGCCCGCACCAGGTTGTAGCGGGTGGCCGGGGCGTCCAGCGCGGCGCCGGAGTTGGCCAGGTGCAGCAGCTCGGGCCGCAGCCCGGCCCGCCGGGCGGCCTCCACCGCCGCGTCGAACTGCCGCACCTGCGCGGCGGTGGTCGGGTGGCCCGGCCGGTCCGCCTGCGCCAGGTGCGACCAGATGCCGCGCACCCGCAGCAGCCCGCGCTGCTCGAAGGCGCGCGCCGCCGCCACCAGCTGCGGCCACTCCTCGGGGGAGGAGCCGCCCCGGTGCAGCCCGGTGTCGACCTTCAGATGGACGGCGGCCACCACGCCGGCCCGCTCCGCGCAGGCCGCCACCCCGGCCAGATGGGCCTGCGAGGGGACGGCGAGGTCGACGCCGGCCAGCAGCGCGGCGGTGAAGTCCTCGCCGGGCAGGTGCATCCAGCTGAGCATCGGGGCGTCGACCCCGGCCCGGCGCAGCTGCATCGCCTCGGTGACCGAGGTGACGCCCAGCCAGTCGGCGCCGTGCGCCAGCGCGGCGCGGGCGACCGGCAGCGCCCCGTGCCCGAAGCCGTCGGCCTTGACCACGGCCATCAGTGCGGCGGGCGCGGACCGCTCGGCCAGCAGCGCCGTGTTGTGGGCGATGGCGGCGAGGTCCACGACGGCCTCCGCGCAGACCCCGTCGGCGTCGGCGGCCGCCAGCGCCCGAGCAGCACGCTGCCCGGCCTCCGCGAGCTGCCGCTCGGTCGCCGCACTGATCCGCATCCGCGAGCCTCCTACCTGCTGTGCTGCTGCCCACTCCGCACGCGCTGCTTCGGGGCGGGCCGGTCCCGCACGGCCACCGGTGAGCTTACGGTGAGCAGGAGTGCTCATACGTACGCCGTGGTTCCCGCCATGCGGCGCGCGACCGCCCGCGTACGCCCCGCGTACGGGCGCCGGCCGGCGCGGAAGCGCCGGGCATTCCGGCCGCCGAAGACCAGGATATGGTGGCGGGCGCCGCAGCCGGGCGGCCGTGCCCCACCCCCGGCGGCCCGGCGTGACCCGCGCCACACGGCCCCGCGCCGGACGGGTGCCGCCCCCGCGCCCAGCCCGCTCGGCCCACTCCCGCCCGCCGGGCCCCGCGCCGCAGCCGGGCCCGAAAGTCGGTGCGTGTCCGAACTCCGGACTCCCGGCCGTGAACAGGACACGAATCGGTCACGGTGGCGAGGTGGTTCGACCGACTTGTCCGTCTTCGTTCCTCGGTCGACTCTCGATCATGACCGAATTTTGGACAACCACTTCCGCTGCGCACCCCACCTCACTACCGTTCGTGCACGCTTCCTCGCGGAAGCGCCGCCGGGCCGACGCGCCGCCGACGACGCCGTCGCCGAGCCCTGCGCGCCCCGACCGTGGACCTTGACCTCGCGTCAGGCCCGGTGCCCGTCGCGAAAGGAACGCGCGTCGTGACCGCTGAGACCTCGCAGACCCTCGATCGCGGAGTCAGAGTCCTCAAGCTCCTCGCCGACTCCGAGCGCGGCCTGACCGTCACCGAGCTGGCCGCCCGACTCAGCGTCAACCGCACCGTGGTCTACCGGTTGCTGGCCACCCTGGAGCAGCACGGCCTGGTCCGCCGGGACATCGGCGGCCGGGCCCGGGTCGGCCTCGGCGTGCTGCGGCTCGCCCACCGCGTCCACCCGCTGCTGCGCGAGGCGGCGCTGCCCGCGCTGCGCAGCCTGGCCGAGGACCTGGGCGCCACCGCGCACCTGACCCTGGTCGACGGCAGCGAGGCGCTGGCCGTCGCCGTCGTCGAGCCCAGTTGGACGGACTACCACGTGGCGTACCGGACCGGGCTGCGCCACCCGCTGGACGAGAGCGCCGCCGGGCGCGCCATCCTGGCCGCCCGTGGCCAGGTGCCCGGCCAGCGGACGGAACCCGGCTTCGTCGTCACCCGGGCCGAGGAGCAGTCCGGCGCCTGCGGGGCGGCCGCCGCGCTGGTCGGGCTGAGCGGCATCGAGGGCAGCGTCGGCGTGGTGATGCTCAGCGGACTGGTACCGGAGCGGGTCGGCCCCCGGGTGCTGGAGGCCGCCACCGAGGTGGCCGACGCGCTGCGCTGACCCCCGCGCACCGGCGTGCCGGGCGGACCGGTGCGCGCGCGGGCGGCGGGCTGTGTTTTGATGCCGGACGTGCCTGCCGCCATGCCGTCCCCCCGCGTCCGTGCCCTCGCGCTCTGCGTCCTGCTGGCCGCCGCGCTGTTCGCGGTGGTCGCCTTCGTACCGCTGCCGTACACGATCATGCAGCCCGGGATCACCGCCGACACCCTCGGCAGCTACGAGGGCCAGCAGGTGATCGCGATCACCGGCCGGCCGGTGCGCCACACCACCGGGCAGTTGCGGATGACCACCATCGCGGCCACCTCGCCCGGTGAGGGGATCAGCCTGGGGCGGGCGCTGGCGGCCTGGCCGGACCAGGACGAGGCCGTGGTGCCCCGGCAGGCCGTCTACCCGGCCGGGAAGTCCGTCGAGCAGGTGGAGCGGAAGAACACCGCCGACATGATCCAGTCGCAGGACGCCGCCACCGCCGCCGCGCTGGCCCGGCTGCACCTGAAGCCCGGCCAGGTGAAGGTCACCCTCACCCTGGCCGACGTGGGCGGTCCCAGCGCCGGGCTGCTGTTCACCCTCGGCATCATCGACAAGCTGGCCGGCAACGGCAGCGGCGGGGACCTCACCGGCGGTCGGGTGATCGCGGGCACCGGCACCATCGACGCGGCCGGGCGGGTCGGCGCGGTCGGCGGGGTGGCGCTGAAGACCCAGGCCGCCGCCCGGGACGGGGCGACCGTCTTCCTGGTGCCGGTGGCCGAGTGCCAGGACGCGCGGGTCAACACGCCCAAGGGGCTGCGGCTGGTCCCGGTGCGGACCCTGGACGACGCGCTGAGCGCGCTCAAGGCGCTGGACGACGGCGGCCGGGTGCCGTCCTGCTGAGCCAGCCGTGCTGCTGGGCTGCCGTCCTGCTTGAGCTGGGGCGGGCCGCCGTCAGCGGGCCTTGATGAACCCCTGCCGGACCAGCCACTCCTTGGCGACCTGGCGGGCGTCCCGGCCGGCCACGTCGACCTGGGCGTTGAGCTGCCGCGCGGTCGCGGTGGAGAGCCGGGCCGAGATGGGGTCCAGCAGTCCGGCGATGGCCGGGTGCGCCTTGAGCGTACTGCTGTGGATCATGGGCGCCGCGTTGTAGTTGGGGAAGAAGTGCCGGTCGTCCTCGAGCACCTGTAGGCCCAGCTGGGTGATCCGGCCGTCGGTGGTGTAGACCTCGCCGAGCAGGCAGGCGCGGCCCTTGGCGGTGGTGGTGTAGACGATCCCGGCGTCCATGGTGCGGATGTTCGCCTTGGGCAGGTCCATCCCGTACGCCTTGAGCATCCCCGGCAGTCCGTCGCGGCGCACCGCGAACTCGTTGTCCACGCAGAGGGTGACCGCCGACGGCTGCCGCCGGGCGAGCGCGGCCACCTCGGAGAGCGTCCGCAGGCCGTACCGCCCGACGTTGGCCTTGTTCCCGGCGAGGGCGTAGGTGTTGTTCAGGCTGGCGGCCGGGAGCCAGGTGACGCCGTTCTTCAGGTCGGCGTCGCGGACCGCCAGCCACTGCTGGTGCGGGTCGGTGATCGGCCGGGTGTGGCCCAGGTAGGTGATCCAGGCGGTGCCGGTGTAGTCGTACATCGCGTCGGCGGTGCCGGAGACCACCGCCTGGCGGGCGCCGATGGAGCCGGAGATGTTGGTGCGGTCGTTCACCGTGGCGCCGGCCGCCTTGAACGCCAGCCCGATCATCTCGGCCAGGATCACGTTCTCGGTGAAGTTCTTGGAGGCGATGGTGAGGCCGGCGCCCTTCAGCGGCAGCCCCCGGCCGATCGAGCCCGGTACGACGTCGTCCGCGATCACCGACCCGCTGTGCAGCCCGCAGCCGACCGGCCCGGCCGCCAGCAGCAGCGCCGCCGCCACCGCCCGCAGCCGCCGGGCCCTCACCGCCCGGCCTCCAGGCCGCGCGGGCTGAGCCGCAGCTCCGCGATGGACGCCAGCCAGTCCACCAGCAGCGCCAGCGTCACCGCCAGCACCGACCCCACGATCAGCACCCGGGTGCGCTGGGTCAGGATGCCGTTGGTGATCAGATTGCCCAGGCCGCCGCCGCTGACGAAGGCCGCCAGGGTGCTGGTGCCGACGTTGAGCACCAGCGCGGTGCGCACCCCGGCCAGGATCAGCGGCACCGCCAGCGGCAGCTCCACCCGGGTGAGCACCCCCAGCGGCGACATCCCGATGCCCCGGGCGGCGTCCAGCAGCGCCGGATCGATGGCCCGCAGCCCGGTCATGGTGTTGCTGAGCACCGGCAGCACCGCGTACGCCACCATGCCGACCAGGGCGGGCTTCTGCCCGATGCCCAGCCAGAAGGTCAGCAGCGCCAGCAGGCCGATCGCCGGGGTGGCCTGCCCGAGGTTGGCCAGCCCGACCGCCGGCGGCACCGCCGGGCGGGCGGCGCGGCGGGTGAGCAGGATGCCGGCCGGGATCGCGATCACCAGTACGAAGACGGTGGAGACGGCGGTCAGCTCGATGCTCTGCCGGATGTACAGCCGCACCTGGCCGCCGCCGAGCGAGGCCCGCTCGATCGGGTCCAGCGTGGCGCCGCGAATCCACAGCCAGGTGGCGAGCAGCAGCGCCGCCAGCACCAGCGGGGTGACGACCAGCTTGCCGACCGGTACCCGGCGCGGCGGCCGGGCCGACGCCGGACGGTCCCGGCCCACCGCGTCGTCGTCCGGGCCGCTGCCGTCCGGGTCCCTGCCGTCCGGGTCCCTGCGGTCCGGGTCCCTGTCCCCCGGGTCCCTGTCGCCGGGCACGGGCGGGGGCGGGGGCGGCGCGGTCATGAGACGCCCCCCTCCTGGTCCAGCCCCTCCAACTGCTGCCCGGTGGCCGGGGCGCGCTGCTCCGCCAGCTCGTGCTGGTGTTCGACGGCGGCCAGCCGGTCGGCCTCCAGCAGCTCATGGACCGAGTTCAGCAGGGTCTCCATGTCGACCACGCCCAGGTACTGGCCGCGCCGCCCGGTGACCGCCACCCGGCCGCTGCTGTCGGTGAGCACCGCCTCCAGCGCGTCCCGCAGTGTCGCGTCCCGGGTCACCGTGTCCCCGACCAACGTGCCCGCCCGAGCCAGCGAGCCCCTGGCCCGCATCAGGTCGCCGCGCCGCAGCCACTTGTACGGCCGGTTGCGCCGGTCGAGCAGCAGCAGCTCGTTGCCGCCGCCGGTGCGCAGCCGGTTGAAGATCGCCTGAAGCGGCTCGTCCAGGGTGACGGCGGGGAAGTCCGCGATGCCCACGTCCCGGACCCGGGTGAGGTTGAGCCGCTTGAGCGCCGCGCCCGCGCCGACGAAACCGGAGACGAAGTCGTCGGCCGGATTGGTGAGGATCGCCTCCGGGGTGTCGAACTGGGCGATGTGCGAGCGCTCCCGCAGCACCGCGATCCGGTCCCCGAGCTTGATCGCCTCGTCGAAGTCATGGGTGACGAAGACGATCGTCTTGTGCAGCTCCTGCTGGAGCCGGATCAGCTCGTCCTGGAGGTGGTCGCGGGTGATCGGGTCGACCGCGCCGAACGGCTCGTCCATCAGCAGCACCGGCGGATCGGCCGCCAGCGCACGGGCCACGCCCACCCGCTGCTGCTGGCCGCCGGAGAGCTGCCGGGGGTAGCGGCCGTGGAACTCCCGGGGGTCCAGGCCCACCAGGTCGAGCATCTCCTCCACCCGCTCGCGGATGCGCGGCCGCCGCCAGCCGAGCATCCGGGGCACCTGGGCGACGTTCTCGGCCACCGTCATGTGCGGGAAGAGCCCGGACGCCTGGATGGCGTAGCCGACCCGGCGGCGCAGCTTCACCGCGTCGATGTCGGTGACGTCCTCGCCATTGATCCTGATCCGGCCGCTGCTCGGCTCGATCAGCCGGTTGACCATCCGCAGCAGGGTGCTCTTGCCGCAGCCGGACGGGCCCACGAAGACCACCGTCTCGCCCGCGCCGATCTCCATCGTGACGTCGTCCACCGAGGGCGCCGGGTTCCCCGGGTAGCGCTTGGTGAGCCGCTCCAGCTCGATGGTGGCGCCGGTGACCGCGCCCGACCCGTCCCGCCGCTCAGCCACGGAGCCCCCGCGAGGTGGTCAGCCGGCCCAGCAGCACCAGCGCCGCGTCGAACAGCAGCGCGAGGACGATGATGCCGATGGTGCCGGCCAGTACCTGGTTGAGCGCGTTGGCGCTGCCCAGCCCGGAGATGCCGCTGAAGATCTCATTGCCGAGGCCCGGCCCGGACGCGTACGCGGCGACCGCCGCGATGCCCATGCTCATCTGGGTGGCCACCCGGATGCCGCCCAGCACGGTGGGCCAGGCGACCGGCAGCTCCACCTTCGCCAGCTGCGCCAGCCGGTTCATCCCGATGCCCCGGGCGGCGTCGACCAGCCCCGGGTCCACCCCGCGCAGCCCGGCGATGGCATTGCGGATGATCGGCAGCAGCGCGTACAGCACCAGTGCGGCCACACTCGGCGGCACCCCGAGCCCGAGCACCGGGATCAGCAGGCCGAGCAGGGCGTACGAGGGGATGGTCAGCACGGTGACCGTGGTGGCGATGACCGGCCGCGCCACCCGCTCGCTGCGGTAGGCCAGCACCGCCACCGCGATCCCGACCAGGGTGGCGACCACCATGCACTGGAAGACCAGGCTGGCCTGCTGGTACGTGTCGGTGAGCAGCTGCTGCCGCCGGCTGCTGACGTAGTCCCAGAGGCTCACCGCCGCACCTCCCTGCTCTCGGTCCCCCCGGCCGGCCCCGGCCTCAGTCCGTACCGGACGCCTGGGCCACCAGGGGGAGCACCCGGTACGGCACCGGGTTCTCCAGCGCTATCGCCGTGGCGGCGCGCACAATGCCATCAAAACCCACCACCCGGTCGATCACCCGCTGGAGATCGGCGTTGGAGCGGGCCACGATCCGGCAGAGCATGTCGCCCTGGCCGGTGATGGTGTGCAGCTCCAGCACCTCCGGCACCGACGCCAGATGCGCCCGTACGTCCTGGCCCTGGCCCTGGGAGATCTCCAGGGTCGCGAAGGCGGTGACCGGGTAGCCGAGCGCGGCCGGCTCCAGCTCCGGGCCGAAGCCGCGGATCACCCCTCTGGCCCGCAGCCGGTCGAGTCTGGCCTGCACGGTGCCGCGCGCCACCCCGAGCTGCCGGGAGCACTCCAGCACCCCGATCCGGGGCTCTGCGGCCAGCAGGGCGATGAGGCGGCCGTCGAGGCGGTCCAGCGGGCTGTCGTCCATGGGGGCTCCGATCGCTGCGCAACCTGTGTACCGGAATGCTGCCCATCCGGTGGAACCGCTGTACAGACTGCCCGGCGTTTCCGCGAACAGTTGCGCATCCGGCAGGACACGGCCACGGTAACCCCACACAGCTGTACACCGGGCACACACACCTGCCCACCGGGACCGGATGCGTACGCCCCACAGGGAGGCCGCGATGACCGACACCACTCTGCACCCCAGCCCCGCCCACCCCGCCGGGGCCGACCCCTTCCCGGTACGCGGCATGGACGCCGTCGTCTTCGCCGTCGGCAACGCCAAGCAGGCCGCGCACTACTACTCCACCGCCTTCGGCATGCGCTGCGTGGCCTACGCGGGCCCGGAGACCGGCAGCCGTGAGACGGCGGCCTATGTGCTGGAGTCCGGCGGCGCCCGGTTCGTCTTCGAGTCGGTGGTCAAGCCCGCCACCGAGCGCGGCCGCTTCCTCGCCGCGCACACCGCCGAGCACGGCGACGGCGTGGTCGACCTGGCCATCGAGGTGCCGGACGTCCGCGCCGCCTACGGCTACGCCGTCGAGCACGGCGCCACCGGTCTGGCCGAGCCGTACGAGCTGACGGACGAGCACGGCACGGTGGTGCTCGCCGCCATCGCCACCTACGGGCAGACCCGGCACACCCTGGTCGACCGCTCCGGCTACCAGGGCCCGTACCTGCCCGGCTATGTCGCCCGGGGGCCGATCACCGCGCCGCCGGCCCGGCGGTTCTTCCAGGCGGTCGACCACTGCGTCGGCAATGTCGAGCTGGGGCGGATGGACGAGTGGGTGTCCTTCTACAACCGGGTGATGGGCTTCACCAACATGAAGGAGTTCGTCGGCGACGACATCGCCACCGAGTACTCGGCGCTGATGTCCAAGGTCGTCGCGGACGGCACCCGCAAGGTGAAGTTCCCGCTGAACGAGCCGGCGGCGGGCAAGAAGAAGTCGCAGATCGACGAGTACCTGGAGTTCTACGGCGGCCCCGGCGTCCAGCACATCGCGCTGGCCACCAATGACATCGTCGCCAGCGTGCGGGCGATGCGGGAGGCCGGGGTGGAGTTCCTGGACACCCCCGACAGCTACTACGACACGCTGGGGGAGTGGGTCGGTGAGACCCGGGTGCCGCTGGCGGAGCTGCGCGAGCTGAAGATCCTCGCCGACCGCGACGAGGACGGCTACCTGTTGCAGATCTTCACCAAGCCGGTCCAGGACCGGCCGACGGTCTTCTTCGAGATGATCGAGCGGCACGGCTCCATGGGCTTCGGCAAGGGCAACTTCAAGGCCCTCTTCGAGGCCATCGAGCGGGAGCAGGAGAAGCGCGGCAACCTCTGATCCGAGCGGCGTGACCTTGCCCGACCTGCGAACGTGCGGAAGAGTTGCAGGTCGGGCCAGGCACGTACCGCCAAGGGAGACGACGCGTCATGAGCGATCTGCTCGAACTGCTGCTGGAGGGGCTGCCGCCGGAGGCCGTCGCCACCGACCCGGACGTCACCGCCGCGTACCGCCACGACATGGCCGGATTCTGCGCGGCGGGCAACCCCGCCGTCGTCGTCCACCCCACCACCGTGGAGCAGGTGCAGCATGTGATGCGCACCGCCACCCGGCTGCGCGTCCCCGTGGTGCCGCAGGGCGCCCGCACCGGGCTGTCCGGCGCCGCCAACGCGGTGGACGGCTGCATCGTGCTGGCCATGGGCAAAATGGACCGCATCCTGGACATCGACCCGGTCGACCGCACCGCCACCGTCGAGCCCGGCGTGGTCAACGCCGCGCTCTCCCGCGCCGTCGCCGCCCACGGCCTGACCTACCCGCCGGACCCGTCCAGCTGGGAGTCCTGCACCATCGGCGGCAACATCGGCACCGGCGCCGGCGGCCTGTGCTGCGTCAAGTACGGCGTCACCGCCGAGTACGTCCTCGGCCTGGACGTGGTGCTGGCCGACGGCCGGCTGCTGCGGACCGGCCGCCGCACCGCCAAGGGCGTCGCCGGCTACGACCTGACCCGGCTGTTCGTCGGCGCCGAGGGCACCCTGGGCGTCGTCGTCCGGGCCGTGCTCGCCCTGCGCCCTGCGCCCGCCCCGCAGCTGGCGCTGGCCGCCGAGTTCCCGTCCACCCGAGCGGCGGGCGATGCCGTCTGCGCCGTGATGGCGTCCAGCCGCACGCCGTCGCTGATGGAGCTGATGGACCGCGCCACCGTACGGGCCGTCAACGACATGACCCGGATGGGGCTCCCGGAGACCACCGAGGCGCTGCTGCTGGTCGCCTTCGACACCCCCGACCCGGCCGCCGACCTCGAAGCGGTCGGTGAGCTGTGCCTGGCCGCCGGGGCCACCGAGGTGGTGCCCGCGAGCGACCCGGCCGAGTCCCAGCTGCTGCTGGAGGCCCGCCGCCAGGCGCTGCCCGCCCTGGAGCGGCTCGGCACCACCCTCATCGACGACGTGGCGGTGCCCCGCTCGCAGCTGGCCGCGCTGCTGGACGGCGTCGCGGCCATCGCGGACCGCCATGAGCTCACCATCGGCATCTGCGCCCACGCCGGGGACGGCAACACCCACCCCGTGGTGGTCTTCGACGCCGCCGACCCGGCCGCCACCGCCCGCGCCCACCAGGCGTTCGACGCGATCATGGCGCTCGGTCTGGAACTGGGCGGCACCATCACCGGTGAGCACGGCATCGGCCTGCTGAAGAAGGACTGGCTGGCCCGCGAGCTGGGCCCGGTCGCGCTCGAACTCCAGCAGGGCGTACGGGCGGTCTTCGACCCGCTCGGCATCCTCAACCCCGGCAAGGTGCTCTGAGACCCCGGCTGCCCGCCGCTACTCCGCGCCCTCCTCACCGGCGGCGCTGACCCCGAGCATGCCGTCCAGCTCGCTCAGCGTCGCCACCAGGTGGTGGACATCGCCCGTACCCTCCAGCAGCAGCAGGACGTCGGCGCTGCCGGGGACCGGTTCACCGGCCTCCGGCAGTGTCGTCCCGTGCCCCCGGCGGATGCCCGCGCCGTCCTCCTGCCAGGGCGCCCGGTCCACCCGTACGTCCAGCACCCGGAAGCCGCCGCCGGTGCAGAGCGACAGCACCCGGGCCAGCAGCCCGCCGCCGACCGCGTAGTGCAACTGGAGCTCGACCCGCTCGGACGACAGCACGGCGGGCAGCCGCCGGGTCAGCAGCGGATACCCCCGGACGACCAGGAAGTGCACCGCCGTGGCGCTGATCCCCAGCAGCGCCAGCCCGCCGCCGCAGGCCATGCCGATCGCACAGGTGAGCCAGACGGTCGCGGCGGTGGTTAGGCCGCGTACCGCGTCCCGCCGGACGAAGATCAGCCCGCCGCCGATGAAGCCGATGCCGGAGACGATCTGCGCCGCCACCCGGGACGGGTCGTAGGACACGTGCTGAAGCATCAGCACATTGCTGAAGCCGTGCTGCGACACCTCCATGAACAGGGCGCTGCCCACCCCGACCAGGGTGTGCGTCCGCAGCCCGGCGCTCTTCTGCCGGGTCTCGCGCTCCAACCCGATCAGGGTGGAGAGCACCAGCGCCACGCCGAGTTCCGCGAGCTGCCGCAGACCCTGGCCGCTGCCCGGCGCCCAGAGCGGTGAAGCGATCGACTGCACCAGGGCGCCTCCGTGATAGCTGCTCTCATCGGATTTCCATCACTACCCGAAGTCGACACCCGCTATCCGAACCGTCAATCAGCCGTTGACGACCTGCACCCACGGCGGGTGGCCGTTCCAGGTCACGAAGACCGAACTGGTGCGGCCGCCCCGGGAGAAGTCCACCCGCATCCAGTGGTCGCCGGGCCAGGTCTGCACCTCCCACCCCGGGTCGGGCGTCGCCGAGACCAGCTCGGCCGAGCCGGGGTGCAGCTCCAGCACCAGCTGGCCGCCCGTCACCGCCACGCTGCGCACCTCCCCGGCCGCCGCCGACTCCGCCGATGCTGACGACGCTGACGATTCCGTCGGCCGGGGCGTCGTGGGCCGCGCCGAGACCGGAGCCGCAGCCGGGGTCGAGGCCGGTGCGGGCGGTGCGGGCGGTGCGGGCGGTGCGGGGGACCCGGCCGCCGGGACCGACAGCGGACGCGGCGGGTCGAACGCCTGCTCCGCCAGCACCGAGTGCACCCCGAGCCAGGACAGCGCCACCGCCGCCCCGGTGGTCACCGCCCACGCGCTGATCTGCACGATCCCTCTCCGCATCGGGGGCCATCCTGCCGCATCCGGCCCCCGCCGGGACCCTGCGCGCGGGCCGCACGGTGGCGTACGGTGCGGGCCATGCCAACCGTGCTCGTGGTCGAGGACGACCCCTTCGTCCGCTCCGCCCTCATCCGGCACCTCTCCGACTCGGGCCACGCCGTACGCAGCGTCGGCACCGCGCTGGAAGCCCTGCGCGAGATCGCCCAGATCGGCTGCGACCTGGTCGTCCTCGACCTCGGACTGCCCGACCTCGACGGCGGCGAGGCCCTGAAGATGATCCGGGGCCTCACCAACGTCCCGGTGATCGTCTCCACCGCCCGCGACGACGAGGCGGAGATCGTCCGGCTGCTCAACGACGGCGCCGACGACTACCTGGTCAAACCCTTCTCCGGCGAACACCTCTCCGCCCGGATGGCCGCCGTACTGCGCCGCGCCGCCGCCGGGGCCGCCGCCACCCGGCTGCTGCGCGTCGGCGGCCTCACCATCGACGTCCAGCGGCGCACGGCAGCACTGGACGGCGCACCGCTGGACCTCACCCGGCGCGAGTTCGACCTGCTGGCCTTCCTCGCCGCCCGGCCCGGCGTGGTCGTCCCGCGCCGCGAACTGCTGTCCGAGGTCTGGCGGCAGACGTACGGCGGTGACCAGACCATCGACGTGCACCTGTCCTGGCTGCGCCGCAAGCTCGGCGAGACCGCCGCCCGGCCGCGCTATCTGCACACCGTGCGCGGCGTGGGCGTCCGGCTGGAAGCCCCGGGCGACCCGGTGCGGGAGCCGCAGCCGTGAGATGGGCGCTGGTCAAGGCGGCCGTCGCCGGGACCACCATGGTGGCGCTCGCCTTTCTGATCCCGCTCGGCCTGATGGTCCGGGAGACCGCCCGCGACCGGGCCTTCGCCGCCGCCGAACGCCAGGCCGCCGCCCTCGGCCCCGCCCTGGCCATCACCACCGACCGCGCAGCCCTGGAACGGGCCGTCGCCAGCACCCGGGCCGGCGCCGAGCACCGGATCGCCGTCCACCTGCCGCCGCCCGGCACCGCCACCGCCGTCGGCACCGCCCGCGCCGCCGCCGCCGACCTGGCCACCGCCACCCGCCGGGGCCGCTCCTTCACCGTCCGGGTCCCCGGCGGGTTCGCGCTGCTCCAGCCGGTCGCGGTCGGCGTCGACCGCAAGGCCGTGATCGAGGTGTACGTCCCCGCCGCCGACCTCACCCGGGGCGTCGGCACCGCCTGGCTGGTGCTCAGCCTGGTCGCACTGGCCCTGGTCGCCCTCTCGGTCGCCGTCGCGGACCGGATGGGCGCCCGCATCGTCGGCGCGGCCCGCCGACTGGCCGCTGCCGCCCGCGCGCTGGGCTCCGGCGACCTCGCGGTGCGGGTCCCGCTGGACGGACGCCCGGCCGACGGCGGCCCCCCGGAGCTGCGGGAGGCCGCCGTCGCCTTCAACGCCATGGCCGACCGGGTCGTCCAACTGCTCGCCGCCGAACGGGAGCTGGCCGCCGACCTGTCGCACCGGCTGCGCACCCCGCTCACCGTGCTGCGGCTGAACGCCGCCGCGCTGGGCGGCGGCGAGGCCGCCGACGCCACCCGGCACGGGGTCGCCCAACTGGAACGCGAGGTCGACCGGATCATCCGCACCGCCCGCCGCACGGCGGCCGACCAGCCCGCCGTCGCGGTGGGCTGCGACGCGGCCGAGGTGGTCCGCGAACGGGTCGGCTTCTGGTCGGCCCTGGCCGAGGACGAGGACCGCCCCTGGCGGCTGACCGGCGCCGAAGGACCGGCACCGGTCCCGGTGCAGCGCGGCGACTTCGCGGCGGCGGTGGACGCGCTGCTCGGCAACGTCTTCCGGCACACCGGGCAGGGCACCGCCTTCGCCGTGGAGCTGCGCACCGGCGAGGACGGCGTGCTGCTGCTGGTCTCCGACGCCGGTACGGGCATCAGCGACCCCGCCGCCGCACTGCGGCGCGGCGGCGGCGCGGGCGGCGAGGGCTCCACCGGGCTCGGCCTGGACATCGTCCGCCGGACGGCCGAGGCCACCGGCGGCGACCTGGCGGTGGGCCGCTCCCCGCTCGGCGGCGCCGAACTCCGGCTGCGCCTGCGGACCAGGGCCGACCCCCGGCCCGCCCCACCCGCCCGTCGCCCACACCGCCGCCGCGCGCCCGCCCGCCGCTGACGCCGGCCCCGCCCCGGGGGCGCCCGGCGTCCGCTCCCCGCCGTGCGCCGTCCCGGTCTGCCCCGCGCCTCGCCCTGCCGTGCCTGCCCGGCGCTCGCTCCCCGCCGTGCGCCAGCCGCTGACGCGCGGCCCGGGTGCCCGGCGCCCGCTCCCCGCCGTGCGCCAGCCGCTGACGCGCGGCCCGGGTGCCCGGTGTCCGCTCTCCGCTGCGCGCCGTCCCGTTCTGCCCCGCGCGCCTGGGCCTGCCGTGCCTGCCTGGCGCCCGCACCGCCGTCATACGCCCGCCGCTGACGCCGGCCTCGCCCCGGGAATGCCCGGCGCTCGCCCGCCCCTGGCGCCCGCATCGCCGCCGCGCGCCCGCCCGCCGCTGACGCCGGCCCCGCCCCGGGGGTGCCCGGTGTCCGCTCCCCGCCGTGCGCCGTCCCGTTCTGCCCCGCGCCTCGCCGTCCCGTTCTGCCCCGCGCCTCGCCCTCCCGTGCCTCCCCGGCGCTCGCCCACCGCCGCGCGCCCTCTGCTGACGCCCGCCCTGGGCGCGGCCCGGGAATGCCCGGCGCCCGCTCCCCACTGCGCGCCGTCCCGTCCCGTCCAGTCCTGCTCCTGCCCCCGGCCCCGGCCTGCCGTGCCTGCCCGGCGTCCGCTCCCCGCCGTGCGCCGTCCCGTCCTGCCCCTGCGCCCGCCCCGGGGCGCTTGCCCGCCGTCGTACGCCCGCCTGTACTGTCCGCGCGCCCCCGGCCGCCCCCGCTGCTCCCGGCCGCAGCCCGGCCCCGGGGATGCCGGGCGCGGCAACGGGCAGTAGCCGGGACGCCGCCCGCCACCCCGGGCCCCCGGCGACCGTCCCCCGCCGGGGAACCCGGCCGTGGCGGGCGCATCGGGTAGGGTCGCGGCGTTCGACGTGGGATGGAGTACTGCGGTGACAGTGGTGGACCAGGACCGTCCGGCGCCGGACGTCACCGGGCCGGAGCCGGCCGGGCGCGGCGCAGTGCTCCGCGCCCTGCGGGACGCCCCCCGCCGCCCCACCCTGACCGCCGCCGCCGTGGCGCTGGTCTCGCTGCTCGGCTACGCCGTCGCCCGGCACCTGGCCGGCTCCTCGATGATCGACATGATGGTGTACCGGGCCGAGGGCCGCGCCGTCGCCGACCACAGCGATCTCTACGCCATCCGGGTCTCCGAGTGGGCGCTGCCCGCCACCTACCCGCCGTTCGCCGCGATGCTCTTCGTCCCGACCGGATGGATCGGCGTCTCCGCGCTGCGGGCCCTGGTCACCGGCGGCAACCTGGTCCTGCTCGGCGTACTGGCCTGGCTCTCCTGCCGGCTCGTCGGCTGGCCGCGCCGCGAGCTGCGCCCGGTGGCGGTGCTGCTGACCGCCGGCCTGGGCGTCTGGCTGGAACCCGTCTGGACGACCCTGCGCTACGGGCAGGTCAACCTGGCGCTGGCCTGCCTGGTGCTCTGGGACCTCACCCGCGCCGGCGGGCGGCGCGGCACCGGCATCGGGATCGGCATCGCGGCCGGCATCAAGCTCACCCCCGGCCTGTTCGCGGTCTATCTGCTGCTCACCGGCCGGGTCCGGGCCGCCTTCACCGCCTTCGCCACCTTCCTGTGCACGGTGGCGGTCGGCTGGATCGCGCTGCCCGACGCCTCGCACGGCTTCTGGGGGACGTACCTCTTCGACTCCAGCCGGGTCGGCAAGACCGAGATCGTCGACAACCAGTCGGTGCGCGGCGCGGTGGCCCGGCTGCTGCACGACACCGACCCCGGCCCCGCCGCGCTGCTGGCCGCAGCAGTGGTGGGGGTGTTCGGCCTGGTGGTCGCGGTACGGGCGTCCCGCAGCGCCCCGCACCTGCCGCGCGCCGAAGCGTGGGGCGTGCTGTGCACGGCCGTCACCGGGCTGCTGGTCTCGCCGATCAGCTGGACCCACCACTGGGTGTGGTGCGTGCCGCTGGGCATGCTGCTCTGCGCAGAGGCGTCGCGGGAGCGGTCCCGGCCGCTGCCGGTGCGCAGGCTGCGCTGGCGCCCGATCGTCGCCGTCGTCCTCTTCGGATTCTGCTGCTACAGCATGTGGATGGTGCCGCACAAGGGCACCCGGGACCTGCACCTCTCCGGCTGGCAGCAGCTGCCGGCCGCCGTCTACCCGGTGCTGGGGATCGCGGTGCTGGTCCTGGCGGCGCTGCGCCTCCGGCGGCGGCTGACCGCCGCCGGAGCCCGGTCCTCGACGGTGCCCGCGCAGCGCCCCCTCGACCGGCGGCGGGCCCCCGCGCCCCGCTGACCGGTCCGGCACCCGTCACGCCAGCAGCTCGGCCAGCGCGCCGTCCAGGTCCAGCGACTCGCCCTCGCAGCCCGGCGGCACCAGCCGGTGCGTCCGCTCCAGCCAGCCCAGCACCGCCGTCAGCGGCGCCTCGATCAGCGCCTCGCCGGCCGGCGAGTTCAGCGCCATGTTCAGCACCCCCTGCCGGCCCGGCTGCGACGGCCAGATCCGTACGTCGCCCTGCCCGCACTCCCGGAAGGTGCCCTCCACCAGCAGCTCCCGGGCGAACACCCAGGTCACCGGGGCGGCCGAGCCGAGGTGGAAGGTGATGTGCACCGCGTAGGGGTCGTGCGCGCCGTACGACAGCAGGGCGGGCACGGGGACGCTCCGCTCGGGTGAGAGCACGAGGTTCAGCTCCAACTCGTGCTCGACCAGGGTCTCCATGGGTGTGACTTCCTCTCTGCACCGGCCTCTCCCGGGGGTAGGACGCGCATGCCCCGCCCCGGGCCTGTGATACGTGGGAGCGCCCGGACGGTGGACTCTTACGCGGGTTTTCCCGACCGGTCCGCCGCGCTCCCGCCCCCGGCGCCGGGTGCCAAGCGAACCGGATCGAGCCCTTCGCCGCCCGATCCTTCGACAACCCGCCCACCGAAGGCCACCGGAGTACTACGCTTTGTCACTGCGCGGGTGCGCGCCGTGTCGAGGCGTGCCCGGGTGGCCCCTCGCGTCCCGCCGCCGCGCACCACGGACGCCGTGGCGGGAGCGGGGCGTGCGTACCAGCGGGGCCATCCCCGACAGCCAGAGCCGACCACGGGACTGGGGACAGATGACGGACCGACCCTCTTCCGGCAGTACGGCCGGCGCGCCCGCGCCCGGCTACTACCCCGACCCCTCCATCCCCGGGTACGTCCGCTACTGGGACGGCCGGGGATGGGCGCCCGGCACCAGTAGACGCGCGCCGGGCCCCGGCGAGGTGCTGCCCGCGCCCCGGGTGGTGGCGCGGCGCGCGGCGCCCTCGGCGCGGTCCGTGCCGCCGCCGGTGGCGGCCGCCCCGGTCGCCGCCGAGGACGAACCGGAGCCGGGCGGGGTGGCCTGGGCCGAGCCGACGGCGGTCGAGCGGTCCGGGCCGGTCTTCTTCGACGAGACCACCGGCGGCACCTCCTTCACCACCGGCCCCCGGACCGGCGCCATGCCGAGCCCAGCGCTGCCCGCCCGCCGGGCCCCCGAGCCGGCGGACCCGGCGACCCCGCCACCGGCGCCGCCCGCCGCCCCCCGGCGCCCGGCGGCGCCGGTGCCGCCACCGCCGGTGACCACGGCCGCCGACGCCGTGGCCGCCCCGGCGGCGCACGCGGACCCGGAGTGGCCGACCGGTGGTCGGCAGCGCGGCCCGGCGGACCCCCAGGCGGCTCCGCGCTGGGTCTCCTGGGGCGCCGTCGAGACCGGTGCCGGGGCGGCCCCGGCGCCCGAGCGGCGCCGCACACCGGCCTGGGCGGCCGGCGCCCCCACGGCGCCGACCGCCGTCGCCCGCACCGCCCCGGCCCGCACCGCCGCGACCCGGCCCGCCGCGACCACCCGTACCGCGACCACCCGTACCGCCGCCGTGCCGCCGCCCACCCGGGCCACCGCGCCCGCCCCGGCCCCCGGCCCCGCCGCTGCCGCCGCCCGGCCGCAGGGCGCCGACCGCCGCGCCGCGCCCCCGGCCGGGCGGCGGGCGGCCCGGCCCGCCGGGTACGGGCGGCGGCTGTTCGCCCGGCTGGTCGACGGCCTGGTCGTCGCCGCCCTGGCCACCGCCGCCGGCGTTCCGCTCGCCGCCGCCGCGGTGCACCACCTCCAGGCCAAGATCGACGCCGCCCGGGAGTCCGGCCGGTCGATGCGGATCTGGCTGGTCGACCCCACCGTGCTCGGCCAGGCCGGCGGCTTCCTGGCCGTCCTGCTGCTGATCGGTTTCCTGTACGAGGTGCTGCCCACCGCCCGGTCCGGCCGCACCCTGGGCAAGCGGCTGGCCCGCATCCGGGTGCTGGACGCGGCCGCGCGGCGGCCACCGGGGCTCGGCGGCGCGCTCCGCCGCTGGCTGGCCCAGCTGCTGCTGGGGGCGGTGCTGCTGCCGGGCTTCCTCGACCTGCTGTGGTGCCTCCTCGACCGGCCGCTGCGGCAGTGCTGGCACGACAAGGCGGGGGGCACCTTCGTCGCGTCCGACGGGTGACCGCCGCTGACTCGAATGGCGGTCAAAACGGTACGCATACCGGCATATCGATCGCAGTCCGATGTTCTACTCGGACTATGACCAGCCAAGACCCGAACCGACCGGACCCCGGGGAGCAGGGGGACCAGCCGCCCTCCTTCGACAAGCCGCCGCCGTCCGCCGGTCCGTACGGCGGCCCGCCGTACGGCACACCCCCGCCGCCGTACGGGTCCGGCTCCCCGTACGACTACCCGGGCGGGACACCGGGCGGGGCGCCGGGCGGTGTCCCAACCGGTGTCCCGGGGGAGCCGATCCCGGGGATGCCGCCGCTGGGCGGGCTGGGCCGGCGGCTGCTGGCCCGCATCATCGACGCGGTGCTGATCGGCGCCCTGGTCAGCCTGGTGCTGGGCTGGTTCGTCAACTGGAACAACCGGAGCGGCGAGGCCACGCTCTCCATCGTCGGCGGCCTCGTCTACTGGGTCTACGAGAGCCTGATGCTGTCACGCGACGGCCAGACCGTCGGCAAGAAGGTCACCAAGGTGCGGGTGGCCCGACTGGTCGACGGGGGCGTGCCGGTCGGCGGCATCGCCTGGACCCGGGCCGCCGTCTACAGCCTGCCGTCCGTGCTCTGCTGCGGCTTCTGGGTGATCATCGACGGCGGCTGGTGCCTCTTCGACCGGCCGTACCGGCAGTGCCTGCACGACAAGGCCGCGCGGACCGTGGTGGTCGACGCCCGGCACTGAGCGAACCGGACTGACGGCGCTGCGCGGGCACGCCGGGTCAGGGCCGCCCGGAGCTCGGGCGTGCGAAGCCCGCGTCGGCGGTCTGGGCCGGCCGCCGGCCGCGGCCCTGGGCGGGAACGGCGGCGCCGCCCGAGCCGATGACCCGGGAGGCCGCGGGCTCGGCGCGACGGGAGCGGGCGATCAGCGGCAGGGCGGCGGCCAGGGTCCCCAGCGCGACGGCCACGACCACCAGCACGGTGACGACCGGCAGGCTGTCCGTACCCGACACGGCGAGCATGACCACGGTCGCGGACACGGTGACGAGCGTTCCCCAGCAGATCTGGGCGGGGGTCGGGCGGGGCATGGTGGTTCCGTCCTTCGCATCGGGGACGTCCGTGACAGGCTGACCGACTGCCCCCCGCGCGAGGCGGGGCAGGGGTTTCACTGTGCTCTACCCGGTCCATGCACAGGTGAGTCCACCCTAACCGCCGACGGCGATGCATGGGGGGCGCACGGGCTCACGGCCCCGGTGGCCGGGCTGTGGTGCTGCTCACGTCCACGGCCGCGGCCGTCCGCCGAATGATTGACGTACGGTCAGCCCGGTGGCGATAGCCTCCGGTGCGTGACCACCCCCGACCGCGCCGCCGCCACCGCCCGCCCCTGGCCCCGCACCGAGGCCGAAGCCCTGGCCGAGCAGGCGCGGCTCCGCGACCGGGTCGACCGCACCGGCCCCGGCCCGGCCGTCGAGGACGGCGGCACGGTGGCCGGCGTGGACGTCGCCTACGACGACGAGCGCGGCCTGGTGGCGGCCGCCGCCGTGGTGCTCGACATCGCCACCCTGGAGGTGCTGGAGCAGGCCACCACCGTCGGCCGCAGCGCCTTCCCCTACATCCCCGGACTGCTGGCCTTCCGCGAACTCCCCGCCGTACTGGAGGCGCTGGCCCGGCTGAGCACCCCGCCCGACCTGATCGTCTGCGACGGCTACGGCATCGCCCACCCCCGCCGCCTCGGGCTCGCCAGCCACCTCGGCGTACTCACCGGCATCCCCAGCTTCGGCGTCGCCAAGACCCCGTTCACCTTCACCCACCAGCCACCGGGACCCGCCCGGGGCGACCGCACCCCGCTGCTCGACGGCGGCGAGGACGTCGGCCGCGCGCTGCGCACCCGCGACGGCGTCAAGCCGGTCTTCGTCTCGGTGGGCCACGCCGTCTCACTGGAGCACGCCTGCGCCCACACCCTCCACCTCACGCCCCGCCACCGCCTCCCGGAGACCACCCGCGCCGCCGACTCCCTCTGCCGCCGCACCCTGGCGGGGGCGCAGCGGTCCGGCGGTCCCGGGACCGAGTGACCGGTTCGGGTGAGGGTCCGTTCAATCGCGGCCCACGCTGTGTTAGACATGAGTGCTCAGAACGTGGGTGGAGGCCGAGGGGGAGGCAGACCGTGGCCGGTTCGGGCTACAGGGTCCAGGTCGAGAACCTGCAGGACTTCGCGAAGAAGGTGCGCGGCCTGCTGTCCGAGTTCGACGCCGGTGCGAACGGCGAGCGGGCGCATGCCGACAGTGCCTTCGCGGCGGGCAGCCTGGGCCCCTTCGCGGAGGCCCGGCAACTGTCGGACGCGTACGGCAATATGCGCGAGGGGCTTCGCGACATGCTCGACCTGCTCTACCAGGCCGTGGACGGGGCCCAGAAGAACGCCGACGCCACCGCCCGCAACTACGACGAGCAGGAGCACGGCACGGCCGCCGACCTGCGGTACGACTCCACGGGGTCCGGGCCCGCAGCCGCCCCGCCGTCCGCCGCGGCGGTGGAGAAGAGCACCAAGTGGTGACCGGGAACGGGGAGTACCGCCATGGGTGAGGCCACGACCGACTTCAGCCAGTACAGCCACGGCGACCTGAAGAACATGGTCGACGCCATGAACTCCGGCGCCGTGATGCGGGCCGCCGACCCGTGGCGCCGCGCGTACGACACCCTCAAGGACATCCGCAGCGCCCTGCGGACCTACTCCGGCCAGGCCACCACCGACTGGGACGGCCAGGCCAGCGACGCCTTCGCCGCCTCCATGGCCAAGTTGGCCGACAGCGTCAACAACGGCGCCGAGTACGCCAACAACGCCGCCGTGACGCTGGAGATCGTCGCCGACTCGATCGACGAGGCCAAGGCGGCCATGCCCGACGAGCCGTCGGCCTGGGACAGCGCCACCGACTGGGTGGGCGACCGGGTGTCGTCGATGTTCGGCGCCGACGACGCGGACACCAGGGAGAGCGAGGCTCAGTCCCGCAAGCAGCAGGCGGTCGCGGTCCTGCAGACGCTGGCCTCGCGCTACCGGGCTTCGGTGGGGGTGCTGAAGGTGCCCACCGGCGGGGCTGACGACAAGGAGCGTGAATGGCCGCCACCACCCGACCTGAGCGGAGCGGGCGCCATCGGCGGCGTGATCGTCGGCGCCGGTCTCGGTGGGATCGCCGGAGCATCGGGCGGCGGCAGCAGCTCCGGTGATTCGCGGCGCAGCCACGCCACGGCCGTGCCCAGCAGCGTCGGCACGGCGGCCGGGGGGACACCGGCGCTGACCGACCCCGCCGTGCACGGGGGTACCGCGACCACGGTGACCCACGCCCCCGCCTCCCCGGTGACCGGGGCGGCCACCGGCATCGACGGATCGACCGTCGGCATCACCGGCGGTGTCCGGACGACGGGCGTGGCACCGGGGGCGCTCCCCGGTGGCGGCGCTCCCGGCGCCTCGCACGGCATCGGCGGGGGCCTCCCGGTGGCGGGCGGCGGGCTCACCGGAGGCGTGCGCACCGCCGGTGGGCTCACCGCCGGCGCCGGGCGCGGCAGTGCGCCGATCGAGGGCGAAGCCGGTCGCACCGCCGGCGGGGCCGGCGGCCGGTCGCGGTTCGGGGCCGGAGCCGGTCGGGGTGGCGGTGGCGGTCCCCTGGACGCGGCGGCCCTGGGGCAGGGCACGGGCCGCGCAGCCGGCGGCTATGGCACCGGTGGCGGTGCGGGCGGCGGCCTGGGCGCCGGTGCCCGCTCGACCGCCGGCCGGGCCGGCGGCCTGAGTCGGCGGTCCGGCGGTGTGGTCGGGGAGAGCATGGAGGGCGGCCGGGGCGGTGCCTTCACCGAGGGCGGTACCGGGATCGGCAGCCGGTCGCGGGTGGGTCGGTCCGGCGGCTCCGCGGGTGGCTCCGCGGGCGGGGCCGGTGGCCTCGGCGGCGCCCGGGGTGGCAAGCGGGAGAAGGAGCGCCGGGGGGAGCGACCGGACTACCTGGTCGAGGATGAGGAGACCTGGATCGACGGCGCCCGGCCCAATCCCGACGTGGTGGAATGACGGTCCGACATGCCAGCCGATCGTCCCGCAGACAGCAGGTCTGCGGGACGATCGCATGATCGAGCGAGGTGGCCGAAGTTGAGGTTCAGGGCACTGGGGCGCGCCACGGCGCTGGTCGCCGCGTTGGGGCTGATGTGGGGCGCCGGGACGGGGAGTGCCTCGGCCGATCAGGTGCGTGACGGGCAGTGGCCACTGATCAAGTACAACGTGGTTCAGGACGTCTGGCCGATCAGCAAGGGCCAGGGGGTGATCGTCGGTCTCATCGACAGCGGGGTGTCGGCCGGCCAGCAGGACCTCACCGGCCAGATCCTGCCCGGTGCCGACTTCTCCGGAGGGCACTCGGACGGCCGCACCGACGAGAACGGCCACGGCACCGAGATGGCGGGCCTGATCGCCGGTCATGGGCACGGGGTGGGCGGCCAGGACGGCATCATGGGTCTGGCTCCCGGGGTCAAGATCCTGCCGGTCAAGGTCCACCTGGCGGCCGATCGTATGGACCTCAGCGGGGACGTCCGGCTGGCTGACGCGATCCGTTATGCGGTGGACCACGGCGCCAAGGTCATCAACATGTCGTTGCGTACGTCGGGTGGTCACGACAGCGGCGAACGCGAAGCCGTCCGCTACGCGGTTGACCACGATGTGGTGCTGGTAGGTGCCACGGGCAACGACGGCTTCGACCGGGTCGCCTATCCCGCCGCCTTCCCCGGGGTCATTGCCGTCGGCGCTGTCGATGTGGACGGCAAGGTCTGGGACAAGTCGAACCACGGCCCCGAGACCACGCTCTCCGCTCCCGGCGTCCACATTCCTCACGCGGAGGCCGGCTCCACCGGTGGCTACAACCTGGGCAGCGGCACCTCCGACGCCACCGCCTATGTCTCCGCCACCGCCGCCCTGGTGCGCGCGAAGTATCCCGAACTGTCCGCCGGCCAGGTGATCAACCGGCTCATCAAGTCGGCGGTCGCGCCGCCCGACGGCAGCAAGGCGCCCAACGACCGCTACGGCTACGGCATCGCCAGCCCCCGGCAGGCGCTGAGCGCGGACATCCCCGCCGGGGCGAAGGAGAATCCGCTGCTGGGCCGGGCCGAGGCGCAGCAGGACGACGGGCAGCCGTCGACCTCGGCCGTGCCGTCGCAGCCCGCCGCCGCAGCGGCGGGCGGTACGCGGTCGGCCGTGCCCGGCGGCAGCGGGGACGCCGCCGCGCCGCAGGCGGCGGACGGCGGCGGGGTGCCGGTGTGGGCGATCATGGCCGGGGCCGTGGTGGTGCTGCTGCTGGTGGTCGTGGTGCTGCTCGTGGTCCGGCGGCGCCGTGGCGGTGGTGGCGGGCCGGGCGGCCTCAGCGGACCCGGCGCCGGGTACCCGCCGTACGCACCGCCGCCGCAGCAGCAGCCGTACCCCGGGCAGTGGCAGCAGCAGCCGTACGGGCAGGGGTACCCCCAGCCGCCGCAGCAGCCCAACCCGTACCAGCAGCCCGGCCAGCAGCCCGGCCAGCAGCCCAATCCCTACCAGCAGTGACACCCCCGGGTGCCGGGCTCCGCGCCCGGCACCCGAAGGCGCCGTCGCCGTTCAGGCGGTGACGGTGGCGGGCTGCTCGAAGCGGCTCCAGACGTCGTCCGCGGTGCCGTCCGGGCCGAACAGGTTGGCCACCCCGGTCGGGGTGGGCACGCCGAACCGGGTCGGGCCGTCCGGCTCGGTCGGGTCGCGCAGCAGGGCGGCCAGCCCGTTCAGCGCCGCCGCCAGCCGGGGCGCGTTGGCCTGGTGCACGGTCGGCTGCGGACGGCCCGTCAGGTCGTACGGCGTCCAGCAGCCCCCGTAGGTGGCCAGGTCCACCGCCACGAAGCTGTCGGTGGCCAGCGCGCCGCAGTCGAACATCCGCGCCTCGCGGTGCTCGGCCCCGTCGGCGTCGTACCAGCGCCCGGGGCAGGCCAGCCGCGACACGACGGAGCCGATCGGCCCGCGTGCGGCGGCGGCCCGGACCTCGTCGACGATGCGGCGGGCGTTCTCCTCCAGGGAGTTGCCGCGCAGCTCGAAGACGCCGTGGTGCAGCGGGCTCTGCGGTGCGCCGTACCGGCCGACCTCCACCGAGATCCGGCGGACCGGCCCGGAGAGGCGGTTGGCCACCAGGACGTACAGCACGGAGAGGGCCGCGCCGACGCAGTCGGTGATCTCGTCGCCGGTGGTGGAGCCGCTGTTCCAGGTCCAGCGGGCGACGGGGCTGGAGGTGATCAACTGATGTCCTCGTTCCAGGGGAAGAACCGGCCGCCGGCGGGCACGCCCACCCTCCCGGTGTCGGTCTCGACCACGAACTGCGCCCGCTGCCGGCTGTAGAGCTCGGTGAGCTGCCGGAGGGTGCCGTCCGCCCGCAGGTCGTCCAGCGAGCCGGAGGTGTGCAGCCAGAGCACCTGGTGGTCGGCGCCGCTGCCGGTGGTCTGCAGCAGCTCCTTCTGGGCGGTGCGCACCAGCTGGGAGGGGTCGTCGAGGTCCTTGAAGCGGTACGCGTAGCTCTGCCCGTCGCCGCCCCGGGCGACCAGGGCGGTGTCGGAGCGGGTGCCGTCCCTGCCCTCGGTGGGTGCGAAGCTGAGGTCGTCGACGCCGTGGTCCGACATCTTCGCGGCCAGGTCCAGTTGGTGCATGGCGGCCGGTGCGGTGTCGGCGTTGGCGAGCATCGACACCGTGTCCTTGAACCCGGGCTTGTCGTCGTACCGGCCGGAGGCGATGGTCTCGGCGGCCTGCTCGCCGTGCGGGTGGCTTTCGAGGACGGTCACCACCTGGTCGGTGTCCGCGCCGCTCAGGCCGAGGGCGTGGGCCTCGGCGCGCAGCCCGATCTCCAGGCCGCTGCCGGCCACGAGCGGGCGGGCCGGCTCGGCGGCGTCGCCGCCGGTACCGGCGTCGCCGCCGGTTTCAGAGCCGGCGCCGGTATCGGCACCGGTGCCCGGATCGGGGACCGCGGCCGGTTCGGTCGTCACCGGCGTGGGGATGAGCACGTCCGGTTGGTAGCCGAGGTCGGCCGGGGCGCCCGCACCGCCGCCACCCGCGCCGCCGAGGACCGGCGGGGCGGGGGCTTGGGCCACCGGCGGGCCGACCGAGTCGATGCCCGTACTGCTGCCACCACCGCCACCGCCACCCGCGCCGCCCAGGTCCGGCGACGAGGGCGTGCTCGGCGTGGGGCCGCCGCCCGCCGCGCCGCCACCGCCGCCGGAAGGCCCGCCGCTGCCGCCGGAGCCGCCGCCGGTGGCCGGGGGCGTCACCTCGTGGGAGCCCTTGCCCAGGCCGTCCATCCGGTCGCCGGACGACTGGTCGGCCTGGCGCAGCGCCCGGCCCTGGTCGCCCAGCCGGTGGCCGGTCGTGGCCAGGCCGGAGGCCAGCTTGCCGCTGATCTCGTGGATCTTGTCCGCGATCTCCTGCGCCGGTCCGGCGGCCGACGAGGTCAGCGAGTCGTTGCCCAGGCAGTCCGCCAGCCGCCGGCCCAGGTCGGCCAGCCGGTCGCCGGCCGTCTCGAAGTCCTGGGCTGCCTGCTCCAGCCGGGATTCGGCCGCCTCGAAGTCCGCCGGGTCGCCGGAGGTCTGGTCCCCCGCGCCGCCCGACCCCTGGCCGGGCAGGCAGACGTTGCCGCCGTCGGTCGGCAGGGGATACCGCCCCTCCCCGCCGACCTGCCCGGACGGCGTACCGCCGCCGTCCCAGCCGGAGCCGCCGTCGTCCGACGGGCCGCCCTGGCCACCCCCGGAGCCGCTGCCGTCCCCACCGTCCCCGTCGTCCCCGCCACCGCCGATGGTGATCCCGCCGACATCGATGTTGAGGCCGCCGTCCCCGCCGTGGTTCGGGTCGCGGGTCTCGTCGTGCCCGCCGCCCTGCCCGCCGCCGCTCTGCGGGTCGGGGTCGCCCGGCCGCCGGCTGCCCGGCGGGTGCTCGGGCGGGGTCCGGGTCTGCGGGGGGTGCTGGTGCGAGCCGCCGGTCGGATGGTGGGTCGGCGGCTGACCGGGGCGGTGACCGGATGCGTGGCTCATCGGTTGCCCCCAGTCCCGCTACCGGCGGAGATGCCGTTCTTCACGCCGTCGACCGCCGCGTTCGCCCAGGTGCTGGGGTCGGTCGCCGCGCCGACGAAGCTGTTGACACCGTCCGAGATGCCCGCCCGGACGGCCTCCCCGACGTCATAGCCGTCGCGGACGCCGGTGTAGTTCTCCAGCCCCTGCTCCACCAGCTGAAGGATGATCTTCTGCACGGCGGCCAGCGCGGCGTCCTCGACGATGCTCAGCAGGGTCTGCGCCAGGCTCTTGGCCAGCTGCTCCAGGATCTCCCGGACGGCCACCCGGGTCACCTGGGTGGCGGCCAGCGCGCCCGCCTCGGAGAGCCCGAAGGTGAGCGGTGCGGCGGCCTGAGCCGCCATCACCTCGGCGAACAGCGCCCACAGCTGGGCGATGACCGACAGCTTGCCCGCCTCGATCAGCCCGGCGGCGATGTCCAGCAGCCCCGCGTAGGTGCGGGCCACCTCGCCCAGGTGCTCCATGCCCTTGGACTGGCGGTCGTCCCAGTGCCGGCCGAAGGCGTCGATGGCCTTGCCGGTGGTGACGGAGCGCAGATATCCGGTCGCGTTGTCCGAGAAGGTACGGATGTCGTCGAGCTCGGCGGCGAACGTCCGGTACTCGTTCGCTATCGCCCGGAGTTCGTCCTCGTCCACATTGGGCCAGACGATTCCGATCAGTTCCAGGATCTCGTCCAACTCGCTGGGCAGCATCACTGCCATGCCTTCTCCCCCCGCTCGGCCTCCCGGCGTCGACGTGCCGGTCGGCGCGACAGTTTAGGGCTTGCCGGGGGCCCGGCACAGTCAGGGGTTTGAGCCCGGCGCAGTTGAACTGACTGTGCGTCATGGTCGTACGAGGGGCCGCAGTACCCGTGACCAGCGGCTCACCCGTCCGAGTGAAGGCGGCCGGCGGTGTTCGCCGGATGTTCGAGCGCGAGTGGGCGGACTCCAGTGCGATGCTGTCCGGAATCAGCGACGGCTCTGTAACAGGCTCCCGGTTCCGGATAGCGGACGGCGGTCGCTGGGGATCGTCTGCCCATGAGCCATCAGATCCCTTCCCCGGCCCCCTCGCTCGACGAGCTGGCCCGGTCCCAGCACAACGTGGTGACGTCCGGTCAGCTGCGCGCCCGAGGCATCCCCGCCAAGACGGTCAGCGGCCGCTGTCGTCCGGGCGGTCCATGGCGGCGGCTGCTGCCCCGGGTCTTCCTGCTCCAGCCGAGCGCCCCGACGCCCGAGCAGCGGCTGTGGGCCGCACTGCTGTACGCGGCGCAGAACGGCCTGGTCGAGCGGCGCGGCGCACCCGCGATCACCGGCGCGGCGGCGCTGGCGCTGTACGGGTTCGCCTCGGTGCCCCGGTTGCCGGCCGTGACCGGGGTGGAAGTGCTGGTGCCCCGTCAGCGGCGGCTGCGGGACGCGGGGGAGGTGCGCATCCTCCGTACCGACCGGGCGTTGGAGGCGCGGCTGGTGCACGGCCTGGCCTGTGCGCCGATCGCGCGGGCGGTGGCCGACGCGCTGTCGGTGTGGGGCGCCGAGGGCCTGCGGCCGGGCGCCGTCCGTGAGCTGCTGCGGGAGGCGGTCGCGGCCGGGGGCTGTCCGGTCCGGGAGCTGGTCGGGGAGCTGGCCGACGCCGGGCTGACGGCGGAGCCGCCGGTGCGGGCCGCACTGGACGAGGTGCTGGCGGACGTCCGGGAGGCGGCGGGGGAGCGGCTGGCGGCGCTGCTGGACGGCGGGCGGCTGCCGGAGCCGGTACGCGGTGCGGAGCTGCGCACCCGGGGCGGCACCTTTGTGGCGGTGCCGGACCTGTACTGGCCGGAGTCGGCGGTGGCGGTGGAGCTGGACTCCGAGCTGCGGTGCGTGAGCGAGGGTGAGGCGGCGTGGGCGCGGGGCTGCCGGCAGCGGATGGAGCACCTGGGGGTGCGGGTGGTGTGCCTGACGTCGGACCGGTTGGCGGCCGAGCCGGCGGCGGTGCGGGAGGAGGTCCGGGCGGCCCTGGCGGCGGGCGGGGTCGATCCGGTGCCGCTGCTCGCCGATCCGGCGTGACGGTGGGCCTGGCGGTGGGCCCGGTGGCGGGTGTGACGGGCCGTACGGTGGCCGGTGCGGCTGATCGAGTGGACAAAGCAGATGGTCCGTTAATCCTATTAATGCTGTGGTTAGCGTCCAGGGTTATGGATGACATCGCTCCGCCTGTACAGCGCATCGGGAGGCCGGGTCTGTCCCGGCGAGGATTCATCGCCGCCATGGCGACCACCGTGTCGGCCGTCGCGGGCGTCACCGGGATAACTCTTGCGGAGCGGGCGGCGGCGGCCGG
Organism: Streptomyces sp. NPDC092296; assembly: GCF_044755465.1. Lineage (NCBI taxonomy): Bacteria > Bacillati > Actinomycetota > Actinomycetes > Kitasatosporales > Streptomycetaceae > Streptomyces > Streptomyces sp. NPDC092296. The sequence continues at coordinate 104,977 of NZ_JBIVRB010000014.1, forward strand.
GAGGCGCCTGCCGATCCCCGACATGCTGGTGCCCACCGAGCGGGACGGCGTCACGGTCTTCCCGCTCCGCCTGGGGTACGGCACCCATGAGCTGCTCCCCGGGGTGAGCAGCCGCACCGCCGGGTTCAACGGCTCGTACCTCGGGCCGACCGTACGGGTGCGCAACGGGCAGCGGGTCCGGATGGAGGTCACCAACGACCTGGACGAGGACGTGGCGGTGCACTGGCACGGCGCCCATGTGCCGCCGGAGGACGACGGCGGGGTGCACGCGGCCTTCCCGCCCGGCGAGACGTGGAAGCCGGAGTTCACCATCAAGCAGGAGGCCGCGACGCTCTGGTACCACCCGCACACCATGGGCAGGACCGCCGCTCAGATCGCCATGGGGCTGGCCGGGATGCTCATCGTGGACGACGGTTCCAAGGCGTCGTCCAGCCTGCCGGGCGACTACGGCACCGACGACATCCCGGTGATCATGCAGAGCGTGGCCGTGGGCGACGACGGCGACATCAGGTCCGAACCGCTCGGCCGGCGCGACGGCGACGTGTCCTTCCCGCTGGTGGTCAACGGGGCGACGGTGGACGACGAGCCGCTGACCTTCACCGCGACCAAGGGCCGGGTGCGGCTGCGGCTGCTGAACGCCTCGCTCGCCGATGTGCTCACCGTGGCCCGCGCGGACGGCCGACCGCTGGAGCAGGTCGCCACCGAGTCCGCCTTCCTGGACAGGCCCACCCGGGTGGACCGGGTGCGGCTGGTGGCGGCCTGCCGGGCGGAGATCGTGGTCGACGTGGCCGAGGAGGTCGCGCTCAATGTCACCGTCCAGACCGGGCTGAGGCGCGGCGGCAACGGCACCCACACCTTCCTGCGGCTGCTGCCGGGCTCGACGCGGCGCAAGCTGCGGGCGCTGCCGTCCCGGCTGAACAACATCCACCGCTTCGACGTCTCCGGGGTCAAGCCCCGCACCATCGCGCTCAGCGACCGCCGGGGGCTGCTGGGCATCAACGGGGTGTCCGGCCAGACGATGGAGGCGATGGACCACAACATGATCGTGGTCCGCGAGGGCGATCTGGAAGTGTGGGACATCGTCAACCAGGCGCCGGGCAACCACTCGTTCCACGTCCACGACGTGCCGTTCCAGCTGGTCTCGATCAACGGCCGGCGACCCCACGGCGTCGAGCTGGGCTGGCGGGACACGATCGAGATTCCGCACCGGGCGCGGGTGCGGATCGCACTGCGGTTCACCGACTTCGCGTCGGAGAAGTACACCTACATGCTGCACTGCCACATGGCGCAGCACGAGGACCTGGGGATGATGACCTCGCTGATGGTCAAGCCCAGATGACGGACGGGCCCAGCTGACGGACGGGCCCAGCTGACGGACGGGCCCAGCTGACGGCCTGACCCGGGTGGCCCCCGCCGCCCGGGTCAGGCCGGGGGCGGCACCGGCGCGCCGGTGAGGGTGATCCCGGCGGCGCGCAGCTGCTCCAGGGCGCGCTCGGTGGTCTCCCTGGCGACGCCCGCCGTGAGGTCCAGCAGCACCCGGGTGCGGAAGCCCTCCCGGGCGGCGTCCAGCGCGGTGGCCCGCACGCAGTGGTCGGTGGCCAGGCCGACCACGTCCACCTCGGTGACCTCGCGCGAGCGCAGCCAACCGGCCAGCGGTACGCCGTTCTCGTCCACCCCCTCGAAGCCGCTGTACGCGGCGGCGTGGGCGCCCTTGTCGAAGACGGCCTCGACCGCGCCGGAGATCACCGTGGGGGCGAAGTTGGGGTGGAAGCCGACGCCCTCGGTGCCCGCGACGCAGTGGACGGGCCAGCTGTGGACGTAGTCGGGGTGGTCGGAGAAGTGGTCGCCCGGGTCGAGGTGGCTGTCGCGGGTGGCGACGACATGGGCGTACCCCACCGTGCTCTCCGCGACCAGGTCGGTGATCGCCGCCGCCACCTCGGCGCCGCCCGTGACGGCGAGGCTGCCGCCCTCGCAGAAGTCGTTCTGCACATCGATGACGATCAGTGCCCGGTGCATGGGTTCCTCGCTTGGGAAGCTGAGCCGAAGGGTCGGGGTGGTCGGGGTGGTCCTGGTGGTCCCAGTGGTCCTGGTGGTCCCAGTGGTCCCGGTGGGACGCGTCAGAGCGTAGGCAGTGGCGGCGCCCGGTGGCAGAGGGCGTGCTGCTCCCCCGTATGCGCCCCTGCCCGCACCGGCCCGCCCCACTCGGCCAGGGGGCCCCGATCAGGACACCAATTCGGTGGGGAGCACCGGCTCGCCCCGGGACAGCTGTGTTGCCGACAGCGGCAGCCGCGCCCGTACGGCGGCGTGCCGCTCCCGGGCGGCGGCCAGCGGCTCCCGGCCGACGATCTCCCCGCCCCGCACCAGCGGCACCTGGAGCAGCCGGTCGGCCAGCTCGCGCGGGACCGGCCCGGTGCCGACCACCTCCGCCTCGGCCACCCCGTCCGCGTCCGTCCGCCGGGCCGCCCACTTGCGGCCGCCCCGGCTGGTCTTGGCGCCCGCCGACCGCTTGGCGACCGGCACCAGCGGGGCCTGCGGGTCGGCCGTGGAGGCGCGGGCAACCAGCTTGTACACCATCGAGCAGGTCGGATGCCCGCTGCCGGTGACCAGCGAGGTGCCCACCCCGTAGACGTCGACTGGCGCGGCGGCGAGTGCGGCGATGGCGTACTCGTCCAGGTCGGAGGTGACCAGGATGCGGGTGTGCCCGGCACCCAGCTCGTCCAGCTGGCGGCGCACCCGGTGGGCGAGCAGCAGCAGATCGCCGGAGTCGATCCGGACCGCACCCAGCGAGGGCCCGGCCACCTCGACGGCGGTGCGCACCGCCTCGGTGAGGTCGTAGGTGTCGACCAGCAGGGTGGTGCCCCGGCCCATGGAGGCGACCTGCGCGGTGAAGGCGTCCCGCTCCGTGTCGTGCAGCAGGGTGAAGGCGTGCGCGCTGGTGCCGCCGGTCGGGATGCCGTAGCGGAAGCCGGCCTCCAGGTCGGAGGTGGAGCCGAAGCCCGCGATGTACGCGGCCCGCGCGGCGGCGGCCGCGCCCTGCTCATGGGTGCGCCGGGCGCCCATCTCGATGCACGGGCGGTCGCCGGCGGCGGCGGTCATCCGGGACGCGGCGGCGGCGACGGCCGAGTCGTGGTTGAGGATGGAGAGCACCACCGTCTCCAGCAGCACCGCCTCGGCGAAGCTGCCCTCGACGGTGAGGATCGGCGAGCCGGGGAAGTAGACCTCGCCCTCGGGGTAGCCGTGCACATCGCCGCTGAAGCGGTACCCGGCCAGCCAGTCGAGGGTGTCGTCGTCCACCACGCCGTTGGCGGAGAGCCAGTCCAGCCGGGTGCTGTCGAAGCGGAAGGACTCGATGGCGTCCAGCACCCGGCCGATGCCGCCGACCACCCCATACCGGCGGCCCTCGGGCAGTCGGCGGGTGAAGACCTCGAACACCGAGCGTCGGTGCGCGGCGCCGCTGCGCAGTGCCGCCTGCAGCATGGTCAGCTCGTAGTGGTCGGTGAGCAGCGCCGTGGAAGGCGCGCCGGGGGCGCGCTCGGCGCCGGATGCGTCCGTGACGTCCATGCCGATGATGCTACCCCCTTAACGTCACTCTGACGATTTCCGATGGGCGGACCCGCGCCGCACCGGCCCGGAATCGCAACCGGGCCGCCAGGGTGGCAGCATGGGGGTGTGGGGTGGTGCCCGGCTGGGCACGCACGCGACCCGCTCGGGGCCCACGCGCAGCCCGGTCGGGTTGCCAACGCCGTGGAGAACGCAGAGGGGAACGAAGTCGTGAGCGTCGCGCCGACCGAGATCGAGCGCACCGAGTCGGAGTCCGCCGCAGCGGCGGTCCCCAACCCCGACACCCCCTGGGTGACGATCGTCCACAACGACCCCGTCAACTTGATGAGTTACGTGGTCTACGTCTTCCAGTCGTACTTCGGCTACCCCAAGGACAAGGCCCGCAAGCTGATGCTGGACGTGCACCAGAAGGGCCGCGCGGTGGTCTCCAGCGGCAGCCGCGAGGAGATGGAGCGGGACGTGCAGGCCATGCACGGGTACGGCCTGTGGGCCACGCTCAGCCAGGACCGGTAGGCCCCGGCGGGCACGGCCCGTGTGACGGACGACAGCGAACGACGATGAAGGGCACCCGGAAACCCTGATGGCCGGACTGTTCGAAGCCGCCTCCGGCGGCGGCGCGGTGATCGCGCTGGACGAGGTGGAGACCTCCATCCTGCGCAGCCTGGCGGTGCAGATGCTGGAGCTGATCGGCCCGGGACCGGCCGAGGAGGAGCAGGCCGACCCGCTGGCGGCGCTGTTCGCCGAGGGCCCCTCCGCGCCGCCCGAGGACCCGGCGCTGGCCCGGCTGTTCCCCGACGCGTACGGGGAGCCGAACCAGGCGCAGGACGACGAGCAGCGGGCCGCCTCCGCCGAGTTCCGCCGCTTCACCGAGGTCGACCTGCGGACCCGCAAGCGGGAGGACGCCCTGGCCGTGGTGCACGCGCTGGACGCCCTGGGCTCCGGCGGCGAGCGGGGCGGGGTGCTGCGGCTGGACGCGGAGCAGTGCCGCCGCTGGCTGGGCGCGCTCAACGACCTGCGGCTCACCCTGGGCGCCCGGCTCGACGTGGCCGACGACGGCGAGGACGACCGGCTCTACCGGCTGCCCGACGACGACCCGGCCAAGCCGCTGGTGATGGCCTACCTGTGGCTAGGGGCGATGCAGGAGTCGCTGGTCGAGGCGGTGCTGCCCTGAGTCGCCCCGAAGGGGTGAATCACCGCCGCTGATGCCCGGAATCGGGGCGAATGTCCGAACGGCCGGTGGTACGACTGCGCTCAGCACGCCCGGAGCCCCCCGCCCCGGGCTGCGGACGAAAGGGCGCCTCACACCCATGGCAGCACAGCAGCACCCTGCCGTACCGGACCCCGCCGCACCCGGCCCCAGCGCACCCGGCCCGAGCGCGTCCGGCCCGGAAGCCCCGCCGACCCCCGGCGGCGACGAGGGGTACGCCCGGGGGCTCGGCGGCCGGCAGGTCCAGATGATCGCCATCGGCGGCGCCATCGGCACCGGCCTCTTCCTGGGCGCCGGCACCGCCATCCACCGGGCCGGCCCCAGCCTGCTGCTCTGCTACGCGGTCGCCGGCGCGGTCGTCTTCTGCATCATGCGGGCGCTGGGCGAACTGCTCACCTACCGCCCGGTCTCCGGCAGCTTCGCCGAGTACGCCCGCGAGTTCCTCGGGCCGTTCGCCGGCTTCGCCACCGGCTGGACCTACTGGCTGATGTGGGTGGTCACCGGCATGGCCGAGGTGACGGCGGCGGCCGTCTACATCCACTACTGGGCGCCGGCCGTCCCGCAGTGGGCCAGCGCGCTGCTCTTCCTGCTGCTGCTCTACGCCGCCAACCTGATCTCGGTGCAACTCTTCGGCGAGATCGAGTTCTGGTTCTCGCTGGTCAAGGTCACCGCGATCGTCGGCATGATCCTGATCGGCGTCGGGGTGCTCACCCTCGGGCTCGGCAAGGCCGCCGACACCGCCTCGGTCAGCCATCTGTGGGCCGACGGCGGGCTGTTCCCGGCGGGCGTCGGCAGCAGCCTGATGACGCTTCAGATCGTGCTCTTCGCCTACCTGGGCGTGGAACTGGTCGGCGTCACCGCAGGTGAGAGCCGGGACCCGCAGCGGACCCTCCCCAGGGCCATCAACACCCTGCCGCTGCGGATCGGCGTCTTCTACATCGGCGCGCTGCTGGTGATCCTCTCCCTGGTCAGCTGGCGCGAGTTCCAGCCCGGCGTCAGCCCGTTCGTCGCCGTCTTCGGCCGGGTCGGCATCCCGGCGGCCGGCGGCATCGTCAACTTCGTGGTGCTCACCGCCGCGCTGTCCTCCTGCAACTCCGGGATGTACTCCACCGGACGGATGCTGCGCGACCTCGCCCTCAAGGGCCAGGCCCCCGGCGCCGTCACCCGGCTGAACGCCCGCCGCACCCCCGCCGCCGCCGTCACCGTCTCGGCGCTGCTGATGGGCGTCGGCGTCCTGCTCAACTACACCGCCCCCGCCAAGGCGTTCCTGTACATCACCTCGGTCGCCACCGTGGCCGCCATTTGGACCTGGTCCGTCGTGCTGGTCTGCCAGCTCCGCTACCGCAGCGCCTACCGGGCGGGTCGGCTGCCCGCGCCGACCTTCCGCGCCCCCGGGTCGCCGTGGACCGGCTGGGCGGCGCTCGGCTTCCTGGCCCTGGTCACCGTGCTGATCGGCATCGACCGGGAGGCCCGGGTGGGGCTGTACGTCTTCCCGGCCTGGCTGCTGCTGCTGACCGGCGGCTACGCCGTGCTCAGGCGCCGCAATCCGGCCGCCGTGGCCGCCCATGGCGAGCAGCGGTCGGCGCTGCTCGGCGAGACCTGAGCCGGACCGGACCCGCCAGGGGCCCCGGCTTATCCTGAGCCGCATGCTGACCATCACCCGAGAGCTGCACGACGCGATCGTGGCCCATGCCCGGACCGACCATCCGGACGAGGCATGCGGTGTCGTGGCCGGGCCGGCCGGGAGCGACCGGCCGGAGCGGTTCATCCCGATGCTGAACGCGGCCCGGTCGCCCACCTTCTACGAGTTCGACTCCACCGACCTGCTGAAGCTCTACCGGGAGATGGACGACCGGGACGAGGAGCCGGTGATCGTCTACCACTCCCACACCGCCACCGAGGGCTACCCGTCCCGTACCGACGTCTCGTACGCCTCCGAGCCGGGCGCCCACTATGTCCTGGTCTCCACCGCCGAGTGCGGCAACGACGAGGGCCCCTTCCAGTTCCGTTCGTTCCGCATCGTGGACGGCGAGATCACAGAGGAAGACGTCCGGCTGGTCGACGCCTACCAGGACTGAGCCCGGCCGGCAGCACGAGCGGCGCCCGGCGGCCCGCGCATATCGACATCCGAGACGCAGTCATCCGGAGAGTGGGACGGCCATCCCAAATCGCGGGTGGGAATCGATACGATGACCGTATGCGTTCCGTCGATGTGAGCTCCAAGGCCCCGGGCGTCCGCCTCGTGGCGCGGCTGCACATCGACCTGTGCCGCCTCGCCAGCGCGATCTGTCCTACCGCAAACCGCCGCTGACCGGCCGTTGCCGTCGTCGGCGCGCCCGCGCGACCGGGCCCCGCGAGCACCCGGGGCCGCCCCCGCATCCCCACCCTTCCTTGCCGGCGCCCTCCGGCGCCCCCCCACTCCCCAGGAGCGCAGCCATGGCCATCGAGGTCCGCATCCCGACGATCCTCCGCACCTACACCGACGGTCAGAAGGCCGTCGAGGGCAGCGGGGCCACCCTGGACGCCCTCTTCGCCGACCTGGACTCCCGCCACCCCGGCATCCGCGAGCGCCTGGTCGACGGCGGCGAGCTGCGCCGGTTCGTCAACGTCTACCTCAACGACGAGGACGTCCGCTTCCTGGACGGGATCTCCACCGGCGTCGCCGACGGCGACAGCATCACCATCCTCCCGGCCGTGGCCGGCGGCGCGCGCTGATGCGTTACGACACCCCGCTGGACGCCGTCGGCAACACCCCGCTGGTGGGGCTGCCGAGGCTCTCCGCCGCCGTCCCCGGGAACGACTCCGGGGGCGTGCGGCTGTGGGCCAAGCTGGAGGACCGCAACCCCACCGGCTCCATCAAGGACCGCCCCGCGCTGCACATGATCGAGCGGGCCGAGGCCGACGGGCGGCTCACCCCCGGCTGCACCATCCTCGAACCCACCAGCGGCAACACCGGCATCTCGCTCGCCATGGCGGCCAAGCTCAAGGGCTACCGGATGGTCTGCGTGATGCCGGAGAACACCAGCTCAGAGCGGCGCGAGCTGCTCACCATGTGGGGTGCGGAGATCATCCCCTCCCCGGCGGCGGGCGGCTCCAACACGGCCGTACGGGTCGCCAAGGAGATCGCCGCCGAGCACCCCGACTGGGTGATGCTCTACCAGTACGGCAACCCGGACAACGCGGGCGCCCACTACGCCACCACCGGCCCGGAGATCCTGGCCGACCTGCCCACCGTCACCCACTTCGTGGCCGGCCTGGGCACCACCGGCACCCTGATGGGCGTCGGCCGCTACCTGCGGGAGAAGGTCCCCGGCGTGCAGATCGTCGCCGCCGAGCCCCGCTACGACGACCTGGTGTACGGCCTGCGCAACCTGGACGAGGGCTTCGTGCCGGAGCTGTACGACGCCGAGGTGCTGACCACCCGGTTCAGCGTGGGTTCGCAGGACGCCGTGGTGCGGACCCGCGAGCTGCTGCGCGAGGAGGGCATCTTCGCCGGGGTCTCCACCGGCGCCATCCTGCACGCGGCGATCGGCGTGGGCCGCAAGGCGGCGCGGGCCGGCGAGCGGGCCGACATCGTCTTCGTGGTCGCGGACGGCGGCTGGAAGTACCTCTCCACCGGCATCTACACCGCCGAGACCACCGAAGCCGCAGTCGAAGCCCTCCAGGGCCAACTCTGGGCCTGACCCCCCGGGGGTTGCCCACCAACACCCTGGGCAACCCCCCGCCCCGGCAGGGGCGCGGGGAACTGCGCGCCCGGCCCGGCACTTCCCGCACCCGAGATCTCCGCGCCCACCCCCGCCCCGCCGGAGGCACCGCGCGCTCGTACTGGTGATTCCCGACACAACGCGGCACGCGGGCGGCGGCATAGTGCCGCCCCACCCTTACTCTCGACTCGCGAAAGCAGCCTGACCGGCCGGCGGCCCGGTCGGTACGAGCCGGTGCGGAGGGGCGCGGATGGACCTGACCGTGGTGGGGTGCTCGGGGAGCTTCCCGTCACCCGACTCGCCCTGCTCCTGCTACCTGGTCGAGGCCGACGGCTTCCGCCTGGTGGTCGACCTCGGCAACGGCGCCCTCGGGGCACTCCAGCGCTACTGCGGGCTGTACGAGGTGGACACCGTCCTGCTCAGCCATCTGCACGCCGACCACTGCATCGACATGTGCGCCTACTGGGTGGCCCGCAACTACCGGGTCGGCGGCTGCCCCGACCCGCTGCCCGTCATCGGCCCGCAGGGCACCCCCGAGCGGCTGGCCCGCGCCTACGACATGGACGAGCATCCGGGGATGAAGGGCGTGTTCGACTTCCGGACCCTCACCCGGGGCACCTTCGAGGTCGGTCCGTTCCGGGTCACCGCCGTGCCGGTGGCGCACCCGGTGGAGGCGTACGGCTTCCGGCTGGAGCACGACGGCCGCACCCTGGTCTACTCCGGGGACACCGGCCCCTGCGCGGCGCTGACCGAGCTGGCCCGGGGCGCGGACCTGTTCCTCTGCGAGGCGTCCTTCACCGAGGGCAAGGAGGACATCCCCGACCTGCACCTGAACGGCAGGGAGGCGGGCGAGTGCGCCGAGGAGGCGGGGGTGGGCCGGCTGGTGCTCACCCACATCCCGCCGTGGACGGACACCGCACGCAATGTCGCCGACGCCCAGGCGGCCTTCGCGGGCCCGGTGGAGGCGGCGGTGGCCGGTGCGAAGTACCGCATCTGAGGGCCGCGGCTGAAGACCGAGTACGACCGGCCCCGCCCCGGGCGGCGGCCGGTCAGGGCTTGGTGGCGTCCTCGACCTGCTCATCGGGTTCCCGCCCCGGCGTCGGCAGGTCGAATCTGATGATCGCAAAGCGGAAGACCAGGTAGTAGACCAGCCCGACCACCAGCCCGATGGGGACGATCAGCCAGGGTTTGGTGGCGAAGTGCCAGTTGAGGACGTAGTCGATGGCCCCGGCGGAGAAGGTGAAGCCGTGGTGCACGCCCAGCAGCCAGGTGACCGCGAGCGACACCGCCGTCAGCACCGCGTGGATGCCGTACAGCACCGGGGCGATGAACATGAAGGAGAACTCGATCGGCTCGGTGATGCCGGTCATGAACGAGGTCAGCGCCAGCGACAGCATCATGCCGCCGACCGCTGCCCGCCGCTCCGGGCGGGCGCAGTGCGCGATGGCCAGCGCGGCGGCGGGCAGGCCGAACATCATGATCGGGAAGAAGCCGCCCATGAACTGCCCGGCGGAGGGGTCGCCGGCGAAGAACCGGTTGAGGTCGCCCTGCACCAGCCGGCCGGTGGCGTCATGGAAGGTGCCGGCCTGCTGCCAGAAGAAGGTGTTGACGAACTGGTGCATGCCGATCGGCAGCAGCAGCCGGTTGACCAGCCCGAAGATCCCGGCGCCGGTGGCGCCCAGGTCGATGGTCCAACTGCTCGCGGCGTCGACGCCGGAGCCGATCGGCCCCCAGAGCAGGCCGAAGAGCACCCCCAGCAGGGTGCCGACGAAGGCCATGATGATCGGGACCAGCCGCCGGCCGTTGAAGAAGCCCAGCCAGTCCACCAGCTTGCGGCGGTGGTAGTGCTGCCAGAGCAGCGCGCTCAGCAGCCCGACGACGATGCCGCCCAGCACACCGGGATTCTGCGGCTCGCCCGCATGGTCGGGGAAGACGCTGAGCACATTGTGGAAGACCAGGTATCCGACGAGCGCGGCCAGCGCGGTGGAGCCGTCCGACTTCCGGGCGAAGCCGATGGCGATGCCCACGCAGAACAGCAGCGGCAGATTGTCGAAGATGGCACCGCCCGCGGTGGCGAAGACCTTGGCGACCTTGTCCCAGTGCAGACCCTTGGGGCCGAAGACGTCGGGCTGGCCGAGCCGCAGCAGGATGCCCGCCGCCGGCAGCACGGCGATGGGCAGCTGCAGGCTGCGGCCGATCTTCTGCAGGCCCTGGAAGAGGTCGGAGCCGAACTTCTTGGCGGGCGGCACTGCCTGCGCGGTCGTCGTGCTCATGGGGCGTTCCTCACGCGGAGTAAAACTGGTCTACACCAATCTGGTGTAGACCAGTTTTGTAGCACGCCGTCACAGGCCGCTGAAACCCCCGGCAAACGCGCAGGCGGGAAGCGCTGCCGAATCGATACCTTGCTGCATAAATCGGCGATCGGCCGCCCTCTTCACCCACAATGCGGCAGCCGACCACCAGTTGACCACACCGCCGATCGGCCCGAGCGGTGAATCGGACCCATCGTGCACCCCCGAAGTCCGGCGGACGGCCATCGACACCCCGGCCGCGCCCCCGCCGCTCTCCCGTGTCCCCCTCTCCTGTGTCCCCGCTCTCCCGTGTCCCTGGTCCCGGTGCCACCCGTCCGGCCTCCCCCGTCCGGCCGTTCCGGCCGCCGCGCGTCCGATACGCTCGCGCTTGGCTCCTGTTCGAGAACTGGTGTAGACCAGCGGTCACCGCCGGGCGGCCGCTCGCGAAGCAGCGCCGGACGGGGGTCGGCACCGGGCGCCCACAGAGCAGGAGAAGCAGATGGCCACCAAGGCTGAGAAGATCGTCGCCGGTCTCGGCGGTATCGAGAACATCGAAGAGATCGAAGGGTGTATCACCCGCCTGCGCACCGAGGTCAATGACGCCTCCCTGGTCGACGAGGCCGCCCTCAAGGCCGCCGGCGCCCATGGCGTCGTCAAGATGGGCAATGCCGTCCAGGTCGTCATCGGCACCGACGCCGACCCGATCGCGGCCGAGATCGAAGACATGATGTGACCGGCTGACCCGCACGCCCCCGCCCGTGTCGGCGCCCGCCCGCCGCAGCCGGCACGGGCCGCCGCCGCGCGCCCCCGGCGCGCACCCCGCCCCCAGTCGCGCCCCGGGCGCCGCCGACTCGACTACGCTCGACCGCTATGTCACGCATCGACGGCCGCACCCCCGACCAGCTCCGCCCCATCACCATCGAGAGGGGCTGGAGCAAGCACGCCGAAGGCTCCGTCCTCGTCTCCTTCGGCGACACCCGCGTGCTGTGCACCGCCAGCGTCACCGAGGGCGTGCCCCGCTGGCGCAAGGGCAGCGGCGAGGGCTGGGTCACCGCCGAGTACTCCATGCTCCCCCGCGCCACCAACACCCGCGGCGACCGCGAGTCGGTACGCGGCAAGATCGGCGGCCGCACCCATGAGATCAGCCGCCTGATCGGCCGCTCGCTGCGCGCCGTCATCGACCACCGCGCGCTCGCCGAGAACACCGTGGTGCTCGACTGCGACGTGCTCCAGGCCGACGGCGGCACCCGCACCGCCGCCATCACCGGCGCCTACGTCGCGCTGGTCGACGCGATCGGCTGGGCCCGCGAGAAGAGGATTCTGCGCGCCAAGGGGCAGCCGATCACCGGCACCGTCAGCGCGGTCAGCGTCGGCATCATCGACGGCGTCCCGATGCTCGACCTCTGCTACGAGGAGGACGTCCGCGCCGAGACCGACATGAACATCGTCTGCACCGGCGACGGCCGCTTCGTGGAGGTGCAGGGCACCGCCGAGGGCGCCCCCTTCGACCGCTCGCTCCTCGACCAGCTGCTCGACCTCGGCACCCTCGGCTGCGCCGAACTGGACGAGATCCAGCGCAAGGCCCTGGACGGCTGACCCCCGCCGCCGGCCGCAGCGCACGTGCCCGCCGATTCCCACCCGGGACCGGCGGGCACGCCGGTAGTCTCGATCGGGACGGATGACCCGCAGGCACCACCGAGCCCTTTCCGGAGCCGCCCGATGCGCCGCACCGCCGCCCTCGCCGCCGCCGCACTGCTCGCCACCGCCCCGCTGGCCGCCGGCTGCTCCGCCGCCCAGAAGGCGCTGGACTGCGGCAAGGTCGCCGTCCGGATCACCAGTGACGTCCAGGAGGTCGAGAGCGCCGCCCGGGGCGCCACCGAGCACCCCAAGCGGCTGGACACGGCGCTGGACACCCTCTCCCACGACCTGGACCAGGTCGCCGGGCAGTCCCACAACGACGAGGTCGGCAAGTCCGTACGCGATCTGCGGACCCAGGTCGAGGCGGTGCGGCGGGCCGTCGACGCCAAGCGCAAGCCAGACCTCCCCCCGCTGGTCCGCGCGGCCGCGACCCTGACCGCCGTCTGCGCCGGTGGGTACGTGCCGTCGCTCGGGGGATAGTCGCCCGGGGGGAACCCGGGGGTGAATCGCTCGGGGGAAATCGCCCGGGGGATAATCGGCTGTCATGAGCAACAAGCGCCTCGTCCTCGCCACCCGCAACCGGCACAAGGTCACCGAACTCCAGGCCATCCTCAGCGCAGCCGGGCTGCCACTGGAGCTGGTCGGCGCCGACGCCTACCCCGAGATCCCGGACGTCCCGGAGACCGGTGTCACCTTCGCCGAGAACGCGCTGCTCAAGGCGCACGCCCTGGCCCAGGGCACCGGACTGCCCGCCGTCGCCGACGACTCCGGCCTCTGCGTGGACGTGCTCGGTGGCGCCCCCGGCATCTTCTCGGCCCGCTGGGCCGGGCGGCACGGCGACGACAAGGCCAATCTCGACCTGCTGCTCGCCCAGCTCTCCGACATCGCCGCCCCGCACCGGGGCGCCCACTTCGTCTGCGCCGCCGCGCTGGCGCTGCCCGACGGCACCGAGCGGGTGGTCGAGGGCCGGTTGCCGGGCACGCTGCGCACCGAGCCGGCCGGCTCGGGCGGCTTCGGCTACGACCCGATCCTCCAGCCGGACGGCGAGACCCGGACCTGCGCCGAGCTGACCGCCGACGAGAAGAACGCCATCAGCCACCGGGGCCACGCCTTCCGCGCCCTGGTCCCGGTCGTGCGGCAGCTGCTGGGCTGAGCGGGCACCGACGGCGGAGGGCCGCCCGGGGGAGCACCCCGGGCGGCCCTTCGCATCGGCGGAGAGTGCGGCCGGAGGGATTCGAACCCTCAAGCCCTCACGGGCCAACGGACCTAAACCGTTTGCGTCGCCATTGCGCCACGGCCGCGTCGATCCACCATGGTACTGGGGCCCGGCCGTCGCCGTCACACTTTCGCGCCCCGGCCGCCCGCGACCGGGCCGCCCCCGGCGGGGTGGTTCAACAGAGTGGTTCAGACCTATTGCCCAAGTGGTTCAGACCTTTGTAGAGTCGCCGTCAACTCCCGGGCGGCGCAGCCCCGATGCGACCTCGGAGCCGGTCGACGCGGCACCGAGGTGAGTGACGGCGGTGGCGGTGGGTCCTGTCGGGGGGCCCGCCGCCACCGCTGCGAACCGATGAGGACCAGCAGGTCAGAGGGACAGGTCCTTGATCAGCTTGGCCACGTGGCCGGTCGCCTTCACATTGTGGAGGGCCCGCTCGACCTTGCCCTGCTCGTCCACGATCACCGTGGACCGGATGACGCCGACGACGGTCTTCCCGTACAGCGACTTCTCCCCGAAGGCACCGTACGCGGCCAGGGTCTCCTTCTCCGGGTCGGAGAGCAGGGTGACCCGCAGGCCCTCCTTCTCCCGGAACGCGCCCAGCTTCTCCGGCTTGTCCGGCGAGATGCCGATCACGTCGTAGCCCGCGCCGGCCAGCAGCTCCAGGTTGTCGGTGAAGTCGCAGGCCTGCTTGGTGCAGCCCGGAGTGAGGGCGGCCGGGTAGAAGTACACGATGACCTTGCGGCCGAGGTGGTCGGCGAGGGAGACCGGCTTGCCGTCGGCGTCGGGCAGGGTGAAGGCCGGGGCGGTGTCGCCGGGCTGAAGTCGCTCGCTCACGGGGCAATTTCTCCTCGGATGGGATGGGTACGCGCTCTCAGGAAAGGTACTCCGATGGCGGGGTGCCGCTGCGCGCGGCGACACCGGGCCTGACAGACTGTTCCCCATCGAACGCAAACGGGATTGGTGAGTGAGGTGGCCCCCTTGGGCGAGGTCGGCACGCGGGGCGACAGCGGCGGCGCCCCCGACGGGCGCACCGCTGCCGAGATCGAGGCGAACATCGCCGCGACCCGCAGGCAGCTGGCGGCGACCCTGGACGAGATCGCGGTACGGGTGCACCCGTCCACCGTCGCCGCGCAGGCCAAGGCCAAGGCCGCCGCGGCGGCCGACCGCACGGTGGGCCGGGCGTATGTGGCGGCGCACCGCGGCGTGGAGCGGGTCCGGGCGGAGTTCCTGGACGAGAAGGGCGGCCCGCGCAAGGACCGGCTGCTGCCGGTGGCGGCGGTCGCCGTGGTCGCGGTGGTGGCCGTCGTGGCACTGCGCCGCCGCCGCAAGTAGCGCACGCTTCCGGCGAGGGCCGGGCCGGGCGGTCGCCCGGTCCGGCCCTCGCCGGTGGGGCCCGCGCCCCGGGGCGGTATTTTCGGGGGTGTGAGTGAGACCCCCCGTCCCGGAAACGACGAGAAGCAGAGCAGCTACGTGACGACGCGCAACGAGACCCTCGGCGAGAAGCTGCCGATCCGGATGCTGCATGACCGGGTGCTGGTGCGCACCGAGGGCGGTGAGGGCGAGCGCCGCTCGACCGGGGGCATCCTGATCCCGGCCACCGCCGAGCTGTCCAAGCGCTGCTCCTGGGCGGAGGTCGTCGCGGTGGGGCAGAACGTACGGTCCATCGAGCCGGGCGACCGGGTGCTGTTCGACCCGGAGGACCGGGCCGAGGTGGAAGTGCGCGGCACCCTGTACGTACTGCTGCGCGAGCGGGACATCCACGCGGTCGCGGCGGAGCGGATCGGTGACACCGGCGGCAGCACCGGACTGTACCTCTGACCCCGCCCGCACCCTGACAGCACGGGCCCGCCGCTCCGGCATCGAAGCGGCGGGCCGGTGCTGTCACGGGGACTGCGGTGTCAGCGGTCCGGCAGCGTGGCGTCCGGGCCGGCCGGGTGGCCGCTGTTCCCGCCGGTGGTACGGCCGCCGCCACCCGCCCCGGTGTCGCCCTCGCTCGGGCCGCTCGGCGCGGCGCTGCCCGTACTGCCGGTGCCACCCGTGCCCCCGGTGCTGCCCGTGCCGCCGGTACCGCCCGCGATGTCACCGAGGATGTCCCCGGCGCTGGGGATGCCGGACGGCATCCCGGTGTCCTCGCCCGACGGGCTGGGCGTCTCCGGGGACTGCGCCGGCGAGGGCTGCTGCGCGGAGGGGGAGCCGCTGGGGCTGGGGCCGGCCGAGGTGCTGGGGCTCGCACTGGCGCTCGGGCTGGTGGCGACGACCGGCGGACCGCTGTTGCCGGTGCTCGGGGCCAGGTCGAAGTCGACGGTCTTGGTGCCCTGGAGCGCGCCCTTCATGTACGCGGTCCAGATCTCGGTGGGGAAGGCCCCGCCGTTGATCCTGGCCAGGCCGGCCGTGCCGTTCAGCGACTCCTTGGCGTGGGTCCTGGGGTTCTCCCGGAAGATGCCGACCGTGGTGACCAGCTGCGGGGTGTAGCCCGCGAACCAGGCCGACACGTTCTTGTCGGTGGTACCGGTCTTGCCGGCCGCGGGCCGGCCCAGGCCGAGCGCGGCGTAGCCGGTGCCGCTCGGGCTGACCACGTCCTGGAGCACCGAGGTGACGGCGTCGGCGGTGCCCTGGCTGATGGCCTGGGTGGTGTGGTGGGTGGGCAGCGCGACCACGGTGCCGTTGGTGCGCTCCAGCCGCTGCACCGCCCAGGGGGTGATCCGCCCGCCGTGGTTGGCCAGGGTCGCGTAGGCGCCGGCCAGGTCGAGGGCGCTGGGGGTGGCGGTGCCCAGCGCCATGGAGCTGTTGGCCGGGTCCATGTCCTTGGTGTTCGCCGGGAGGCCCAGCGCCACGGCGGTGTCCCGGACGTTCTGGAGGCCCGCGTCCACCGCCTCCTGGGCGTAGACCGAGTTGACCGACTTCATCATGGCGTAGCGCAGCGTGATCGGACCGTAGTCCTTGTCGTCCTCGTTGGGCGGCGCCCAGTGGGGGCCGCCGCCGACGACCGGGCGGCGGCTGGTGCCGTCGTAGACGGTCTGGGTGGTGATCGGCTTGCCGTTCTGGGTGGTGTGGTCGCCCTGGAGACCGGCCGCCAGGTCGAACGCCTTGAAGGTGGAGCCGATGGGGTTGTCGCGGCGGGTGGCGTCGTTGTAGGGCTGGGTCGCGTAGTCCGCCCCGCCGTACGCGGCGACGATCTTCCCGGTGGTCGGCTCGATCGAGGCCCCGCCGACCCGGACGTCGGTGTCGGTGTCCGGCCGGGCCTTCGGGTCGAGCTGGTCGGTCAGCTCGCTCTTGACCGCCGAGACGAAGGCGTTCTGCTTCTTCTTGTCGAAGGTGGTGGTGATCTTCCAGCCGCCGGCCTGCAAGGTGGCCTCGTCGATGGCCTTGGACTCCAGCAGCGAGTCACGGGCGATCTCCACCAGGTAGCCCGCCTGGCCGCCGACGCCCGGGGTCGCCTTGGGGGCGATCGGCTCGGGGAACGTCATCCCGGCCCGCCTGGCCGGGGTGAGCCAGCCCTCGGTCACCATGCCGTTCAGCACGTAGTTCCAGCGGGCCACGGCGGCGCGGCGGTTGGCCGGGGTGGCGACCGCCACGTCGTACTGGCTGGGCGCCTGGAGCAGCGCCGCCAGATAGGCGCCCTGCTCGGTGGTCAGCGCGGCGGCGTCCTTGCCGTAGTAGGCGCGGGCGGCGGCCTGGATGCCGTAGGCGTTGCGGCCGAAGTAGCTGGTGTTCAGATAGCCGTCGAGGATCTGCTCCTTGCTCTCGGTCTGGTCGACCTTGAGCGAGATGAAGATCTCCTTCACCTTGCGGCTGACGGTCTGCTCCTGGGTCAGGTAGTAGTTCTTCACATACTGCTGGGTGATCGTGGAGCCGCCCTGGGTGCCCTTGCCGGTGATGGTGTTGAGGGCGGCGCGCAGGCTGCCCTTCACATCGACGCCCTTGTTCTTGTAGAAGCTGCGGTCCTCCGCCGAGACCACCGCGCGCTGGGTGTCCAGCGGGATCTGGGCCAGCGGCACCGACTCGCGGTTGACCTCGCCGGTGCGGCCCAGCTCGGTCTTGCCGTCGGAGTAGTAGTAGACGTTGCTCTGCGCGACGGCCTGGGCGTTGGCGTCCGGCACCGGCACCGTGAGGTACAGGAAGACGAAGGCGCCGGTGCACGCCAGGACGAACAGCAGCAGCGCGCCCAGCGTCATCCGCCAGCTGGGCAGCAGCCGCCGCCAGCCCGTCCGCCGGGCCCTGCGGGCGGCTCGGGCGGCCCGCCTGCGGGCGCGCCGCTGCGCGCTCCTGCTCTGCTCGCTCATGGCTCCTGCTCGCTCCTGGGCTGCGGCCGGCGCCACCGGGCGGCGGCGCTTTCGCTGGTACAACGCATGTGTGGCCGTCGGAACGGTCGGCTCCTTCCGGCTCACACTTTCGCATCATCGGTAACAAATGCCCGGACGGCGCGCCTCCCGCCCCCTTTGTGGCATTCCTGTGACCCACGGCGTGACCAGCGTCACGCGCTGTGGTGATCGGGCCGGGAATACGGATGCGCGCTGTGACGGTGCTCGCTACGCTGCGAGTACAACCGCATACCGGGCAGCTCCGACAGCTCCGACCCAGCCCCCGACCCCCGGGGTGCTCCGGGTCGGGGCCCTGTGGCGTGCCCGGGTGCGGTGGGCCGTCCCTTCTGTCGACAAGGAGACAAAGTGCAGCTGACCCTCTACGGCTCCGTGGCCCACGGGTCCTTCCGCCGCTACTCCACCTACCGGGCCGCGACCTTCGCCGGCATCTTCGCCAACACCGCGTTCGGCTTCATCCTGGCCTGCACCTTCCGGGCACTCTGGCAGGCCCGGCCGGGCCTCGGCGGTTACGACCTCGCCGGGGCGGTGACCTACATCTGGATCAGCCAGGCGCTGCTGGCGACCGTCGCGGTCTGGGGCGGCGGCTTCCAGGACGACCTCCAGACCCGCATCCGCAACGGTGACATCGCGGTCGACCTCTACCGGCCGGTGGACCTCCAGGCGTGGTGGCTGGCCTCCGACCTCGGCCGGGCCGGATTCCAGCTGATCACCCGGGGCGCCGTGCCGCTCGCCGTCGGCGCGCTCGCCTTCCCGCTGGAGCTGCCGCGCGACGGTCGGGTCTGGGCGGCGTTCCTGCTCTCGGTGCTGCTGGCCGTCGTCGTCAGCTTCGCCCTGCGCTACCTGGTCTCCCTGGTCGGCTTCTGGCTGCTGGACGTCGACGGGCTGCGGACGCTCGCCCAGATGACCGGGATGTTCTTCTCCGGCATGCTGCTGCCGCTCGCCCTCTTCCCCGGGGCGCTCGGCGCGGTGGCCCGGCTGCTGCCGTGGGCGGCGCTGGTGCAGGTGCCCTGCGATGTGCTGCTGGAGCGGCGGGTCGGCGCCGGGCTGGGACGGGCGCTCGGCTTCCAGCTGCTGTGGGCGGTGCTGCTGCTGGCCGCCGGGCGGGCCGTGCAGGTCGCGGCCACCCGCCGGGTGGTGGTCCAGGGTGGCTGACCTCGCCGAGGCCGGGACGGGGGTTGCCGGCGCTGGTACGGGCGGGCCCGGTTCCGTCGTCACGGGACGGAGGCGGCGGCGGCCGCTGGCGGAACTGTGCTGGGGGCTGCGGGTCTGGCGGATGAGTGCCGGGATGTGGGTGCGGTCGTCGCTGGCGTACCGCGCCTCGTTCGCCATGCTGGTGCTCGGCAATCTGACCGTCACCACGATGGACTTCGCGGTCATCGTCATCATGTTCCAGCACACCGGCCGGCTCGGCGGCTGGGACCTGCCGCAGGTGGCCTTCCTCTACGGCACCTCCGGCTTCGCCATCGGGACGGCCGACCTGCTGGTCGGCAGCATCGACCGGCTGGGCGAGCGGATCAGGCTGGGCACCCTGGACACCATGCTGGTACGCCCGGCGCCCGCCCTCGCCCAGATGGCCGCCGACCGGTTCGGGCTGCGCAGGCTGGGCCGGCCGCTCCAGGCGACCGCCATCCTGGCCTGGTCGCTGACCGCCGTCCAGGTGCACTGGACCTGGGACCGGGTGCTGCTGGTGCCGGTGCTGCTGATCAGCGGCACCGCGATCTTCGTGGCGCTGTTCGTCGGCGGCGCGTCCTTCCAGTTCTGGGCGGCGGACGCGGCCGAAGCGCAGAACGCCTTCACCTACGGCGGCGCCACCATGCTCCAGTACCCGCCGGCCGTCTTCGGCCGCGACCTGCTGGCCGGCGCGGTCTTCGGCGTCCCGCTGGCCTTCGTCAACTGGCTGCCCGCCCTGCACATCCTCGGCCGGCCCGACCCGCTCGGCCTCCCGGAGGCGTTCCGCTTCGCCTCACCGGTCGCGGCGGCGCTGGCGCTGGCCGTTGCCGGGCTCGCCTGGCGTACCGGCCTGCGCACCTACCGCAGCACCGGCAGCTGAGCCCCCCTCCGTACCCATCGAAACGTCAGTGAGGAGCACACCGAGATGCCAGCGCTCATCGAGGTCGAGAACGTCAGCCGGACCTTCACCGTACGCAGCCGCAAGAGCCGGTTCCGCCGGGAGAAGCGGGAGGTGCGGGCCGTGGACGGCCTCAGCTTCGCCGTGGACGCCGGCGAGTGCGTCGGCTACATCGGGCCCAACGGCGCCGGGAAGTCCACCACCGTCAAGATGCTCACCGGCATCCTGGTCCCCAGCGGCGGCCGGCTGCGGGTGGCCGGAGTCGACCCGGCCCGCGACCGGGTGGCCCTCGCCGGCCGGATGGGAGTCGTCTTCGGGCAGCGCACCACCCTCTGGTGGGACCTGCCGCTGCGCGACTCCTACGAGCTGGCCCGCCGCATCTACCGCATCCCCGCCGACCGCTACCGGCAGAACCTGCACCGCTGCCTGGAACTGCTGGAACTCGGCCCGCTGCTGGACACCCCCGTCCGCCAGCTCTCGCTGGGCCAGCGGATGCGCGGCGACATCGCCGCCGCGCTGCTGCACGACCCCCAGGTGCTCTACCTGGACGAGCCCACCATCGGACTGGACGTGGTCAGCCGCAACCGGGTCCGCGAGTTCCTGCGCGAGGTCAACACCGAGCGCGGCACCACCGTGCTGCTCACCACCCACGACCTCACCGACATCGAGCAACTCTGCTCCCGGGTGATGGTCATCGACCACGGCCGGGTGGTCTACGACGGCGGACTCGACGGGCTGCACGCGGTCGGCGAGAGCGAACGCACCCTGGTGGTGGACCTGGCCGAGCCCCGGCCGCCGATCGAGGTGCCGGGAGCCCGGGTGGTGCGGGTCGACGGGCCCCGGCAGTGGCTGGCCTTCCCGGCCGCGCGCAGCGCCGCGCCGGTGGTGGCGGCCGTCGCGGAGCGGTATCCGCTGGTGGACCTGTCGGTGCGCGAGCCGGCCATCGAGGATGTCATCGCCCGGCTGTACGCGGGGGAGATCGCCACCGCGTCGGCGGCGTCGTCGTCGGCGGCGGGGCCGGGGCCGGGGCCGGGCGGCGGGGAGGGAGGGGAGGGTGGGGGAGACCCGGCCCACCCGGCGCTGGCAGGCTGAGGGGGCAGGCCGAGGAGGCAGGCTGGCCGGCGGGGGATGACGGGCGGGCGATGACGGGTGGGTGATGGCGGCTGTGGGAAGAGTGGATGGCGTGAACGCTCAGGGTGACGGGGCCGGTGGGGGCACGGGGGCGACGGCGGTACGGTTCACCGCGTCCGACGAGGCCAAGCAGCGCGGCGTACGCCGGATGAAGGCGTTCGCGACCGGCCTGCTGGCCGTGGCGACTGCCGTGTACGCGCTGGCCAGATGGGCCGGGGCCTCGGGCGCCGGAGCCTGGGCCGGTTACCTGGAGAGCGCGGCGGAGGCGGGCATGGTCGGTGCGCTGGCCGACTGGTTCGCGGTCACCGCGCTGTTCCGCCGCCCGTTCGGGCTGCCCATCCCGCACACCGCGATCATCCCCACCAAGAAGGACGTCTTCGGGCGCAGCCTCGGTGAGTTCGTGGGCGACAACTTCCTGTCCGGGCGGGTCGTACGGGACCGGCTGCGGGCGCTGCGGATCGCCCGGCGGGCCGGGGAGTGGCTGGCGGCGCCCGGCAGCGCCGAGCGGGTGACCACCGAGGCGTCCGCCGCGCTGCGCGGCGTGCTGGCCGTACTGCGCGACGAGGACGTGCAGGCGGTCGTCGGCGAGGCGGTGACCCGGCGGGCCGCGGCCCAGCAGGTCGCCCAGCCGATGGGGCGGATGCTGGGCCGGGTGGTGGCGGACGGCGGCCACCGGGGCATGGTGGACCTGGTGGCGCGGCGGCTGCGCGACTGGCTGGTGGAGCACCGGGAGGAGGTGGTCGCCCGGATCGCGGAGGAGTCGCCGGGCTGGACGCCGAAGTTCATCGACCACCAGGTGGGGGTGCGGGTCCACAAGGAGCTGCTGCGGTTCGCGGAGGAGGTGCGGGACGACCCGCAGCACCCGGCGCGGGGCGCGGTGGACAGCTTCCTGGCCGACTTCGCGGCGGAGCTGCGTACCGACCCGGAGACCATCGCGCGGGTGGAGCGGGCCAAGGCCCAGCTGCTCGGCCGGCCGGAGGTGCAGGAGCTGATCGCCTCGTCGTGGAGCGCCGTGCGGTCGCTGGTGCTGGACGCGGCGGAGGACGAGGACAGCGAGCTGCGGCGGCGGATCAGGGACGGGGTGCGGTCCTTCGGGGAGCGGCTCGCCTCCGACGAGCGGTTGCAGGCGAAGGTCGACGGGTGGCTGGAGGGGGCCGCCGGGTATGTGGTGGACACCTACCGGCATGAGATCACCTCGCTGATCTCGGAGACGGTGGCGGGCTGGGACGCGGTGGAGGCGTCGCGGAAGATCGAGGCCAATGTGGGGCGCGACCTACAGTTCATCCGGATCAACGGCACGGTGGTGGGGGCGCTGGCGGGGTTGCTGATCCACACGGTCTCGGTGCTGGTGGCGGGGTGAGGCGTGCGACGATGCGGGAGCGGTTCGGACCGTGGAGGCGGTGGGTCGGTCATGGGTGAGAGGGAGTCTGTGGTGGGTGGCGTGGGTGGCGTGGGTGGCGTGGATGTGACTGGTGTGGGTGGTTCGGGTTCGGGTGCGGGCGGCGGCGGGGGGATGGCGGCGTTCGTCGCCGGGCTGCCCAAGGCGGAGCTGCATGTGCACCACGTGGGCTCGGCCTCGCCCCGGGTGGTGGCCGGTCTGGCCGCGCGCCACGAGGCCACCACCCGGGTCCCGGCCGATCCGGAGCTGCTGGCGGAGTACTTCACCTTCCGGGATTTCGCGCACTTCATCGAGGTCTACCTGTCGGTGGTGGACCTGATCCGGGACGCGGACGACGTACGGGCGCTCACCTACGGCGTCGCCGAGGACATGGCCCGGCAGAACATCCGGTACGCGGAGCTGACGGTCACCCCGTACAGCTCGGTGCGCCGGGGCATCCCGGACGTGGCCTTCATGGAGGCGATCGAGGACGCCCGGAAGGCGGCGGAGGCCGAGCTGGGCGTGGTGCTGCGCTGGTGCTTCGACATCCCCGGCGAGGCGGGGTTGGAGTCGGCGGAGGAGACGGCGCGGCTGGCGCTGGAGACGGGCCCCGACGGGCTGGTCAGCTTCGGTCTCGGCGGCCCGGAGATCGGCGTGCCGCGCCCGCAGTTCAAGCCGTACTTCGACCGGGCGCGGGCCGCCGGGCTGCACAGCGTGCCGCACGCCGGGGAGACCACCGGGCCGCAGACCGTCTGGGACGCGCTGCTCGAACTGGGTGCGGAGCGGATCGGGCACGGCACGCAGGCGGTACGGGACCCCCGGCTGGTCGACTACCTGGGTGAGCACCGCATACCGCTGGAGGTCTGCCCCACGTCGAACATCGCGACCCGGGCGGTGGAGCGGATCGAGGACCACCCGATCCGGCAGATGGTGGCGGCCGGGCTGCTGGTGACGGTCAACAGCGACGACCCGCCGATGTTCGGCACCGACCTGAACACCGAGTACGGCGTGGCGGCGCGGCTGCTGGAGCTGGACGAGGCGGGGGTCGCGGCGCTGGCGAAGAACGCGGTGGAGGCGTCGTTCCTGGACGCCGGGGGCAAGGCCCGGCTGACGGCGGAGATTGACGCGTATGCGGCGGGGTGGCTGCGGAACGGCTGACGGGTCGGGCTGGTCCGGCTGGGTGTGGCCGGGTGTGGCTGGGTGGGAGCGGCGGGGGCCCGGGTGGGCCGCCGCCGCTCCCTGGTGGTTCAGGCGGTGGTGGCGGCGCCGGTGGTGAGGGGGGTGGGGGCCGGGGCGGGGCGGTGCAGCAGGGCGCGTTCGGCGACGGTCCAGGCGGTGGTGGTGAGCAGGTAGAGGCCGGCGGCGAGGGGGACCAGGGCGGCGAAGAGCACCGTGCCGAAGGAGAGGTACGGGGCGAGGGCGGCTGCCCTGGCGCTGGGGTCGGCGGAAGTGGGCCGGTTGGTCTGCTTGGCCTGCTCGGTGGGGGTGGGGGCCGGGGTGGCGGCGGCCGTGCGGCGGGCGCGGACGAAGCTGACGGCGCCGACGGCGGCGAGCAGGGCGTACAGGCCGAGGAAGACGGCGAGCTGCGGGCCGTGGGCCGCCGTGACATGGCTGCCCAGCGGAACCCCGAACAGCGTGTGGTGCAGCAGGTCATCGGGTGCGCCGCCGGCCGTGGGGCGGGTGAACAGCCGGTACATCACCGAGAAGAACGGCATCTGGAGCAGCATCGGCAGGCAGCCCGCCACCGGGGAGGCGCCCTCCTTGCGGTACAGCTCCGTCAGGGCCTGCTGAAGGCGCTCCGGGTCGCGGTGGTGGCGGCGCCGCACCTCCGCGACCTGCGGGGCCAGCCGGGCGCGGGCCTTCTCGCCACGGGCGGACGCCCGAGCCAGCGGGTGCAGCAGCAGCCGGACGCAGATGGTGAAGACGACGATGGCGGCGGCGGTGGGGACGACCTGGGCGAGGCCGGCGACGGCGTGGTGGGCCAGGCCGACGGCGGGGTCGAGAACGCTGAGAACGGACATGGTGAGCGAGCCCTCCGGGGTCTCGTCGGGTGACGGGGAGTGGCGGAGGACGGCCGGATGGCGACGTGCGGGGGTGCTATGCGGCCGTCGGGGCCGCTGCGGAGGGTGCCCTGGGGCGTGATCTGCCTCTGGCGTCGGGGTCGCGCTGCGGGAGGAAGGCGGTGTGCCAGGCACGGCGGCGCAGGGCGCGGTCCCGTACGGCGTGCGGGGCGGCGGTGCCCAGCAGGCGGGCCGTGGTGAGGGTGCCCGAGACGACGCCGGCCAGCAGGGCCAGGGTGGCGGCTGCGGCGAAGGCGGTCAGGGCGGTCAGGGCGGTGGGGCCGAGGAGGAGGTGGCCGAGGGTGTGCCAGCAGAGGCCGGCGGCGGCTGTGGGCAGCTGCACGGGGGCTCCTCCTCATGGCGCGGGTTGGGGGTTGGTTCTCTGAGCGAGTGTACGTGGGGCGTGGGGTTTGGCCGGGGCGTGGTGGGGCGTGGGTGGGTGGGTGGGTGCGGGTGTCGGCCGGTCCGGGGTGGGGGTCCCGGGCGTCCGGTCCTCACGGTGTCCTGCCGCTCGTTCCTCGCGTCAGGTCACCGGTTCCGGTCCTCCTGAGTGCCCGGGACCCCCACCCCTCCCCGTCCGCCACCCTTCCGCCCGGAGGGGGGAGGAAGGTCCGTGCGTGGTTGGTGTTGGTGGGTTGGTGCGGCTTGGTGGGGGTGGGGAAGGGCCGGGCCCGGGTGAGGCTGGTGGTGGGTTGGTGCGGCTTGGGGGTGCTGGTGGGTTGGTGCGGCTTGGTGGGGGTGGGGAAGGGCCGGGCCCGGGTGAGGCTGGTGGTGGGTTGGTGCGGCTTGGGGGAGCTGGTGGGTTGGTGCGGCTTGGTGGGGGGTCGGGTTCAGGGGGTGGCGGGTTCGGGGAGGTGGGCGCTGACGTGGAAGCCGCCGGGGATGGGGCCGGCTTCGAGGTGGCCGTCTTCGAGGGCGAGGCGTTCGCGCAGGCCGGAAAGGCCGTTGCCGAAGGAGGCGGTGGGGGTGGTGGTGCTGTCGTTCTGGACGGTGAGGATGTACTGGCCGTTGCGGTGGGTGAGCTGGATGCGGCAGGAGCGGGCGCCGGCGCTGTGGCGTACCACGTTGGTGACCGACTCCCGCAGCGCCCAGGCGAGGGCGGCCTCCCGGGCGGGCGGGAGGGTCCCCGCGCGCGGCTCGATGTCGGGGTCGATGTCCGGGCGGATGCCGGCGCTGGTGAGGGTGGTGTGGGCGCGGGCGAGTTCGGTGGCCAGGGTGGGGCGGCGGTAGCCGGTGACGGACTCCCGGACCTCGGCCAGGGCGGTGACGGTGATCTCGCGCATCTCGGCGAGCTGCTTGGCGCAGCCGTCCGGGTCGGTGTGCACCATGCGTTCGGCGAGCTGGGTCTTGAGGGCGAGCAGCGAGAGGGAGTGGCCGAGGAGGTCGTGCAGGTCGCGGCCGAAGCGCAGGCGCTCCTCGTTGACGGCCAGCTGGGCCATGGCCTCCTCGCCCTTGCGCAGCCGGGCCTTGGTACGGCTGCGCTCGGTGCCCAGGATGCTGAAGCCCGCCACGGCCGCGGCGGCGGCCAGCCAGGGCCAGTAGGTGGCGAAGGGGGCGCCGGCGGCCAGGGCGGTGGTCCACTGGAGGGCGACCAGGCCGACCGCGAGGGGGACCGCGCGGCGCAGCGGGAACGCGGCGGCGTTGCAGATGGCGACGTAGAGGTACATCGGCAGCCAGGCCGCCCCGAGCAGCAGGGTGAAGGCGGTGGCCAGCACGGCGGTGACCGCCCAGCAGCTGACCCGCAGCCGGGGGCTGCCGCCCCGGCTGGCGTGGGCGACGGTGGTGACGAAGGCCAGGCAGAAGACGGCGGCGCCGGTGACGGCCAGGGCGAAGGCCCAGGTGGGGCGGTGGGCGAGGGTGTCGATGCCGGGGGTGAGTCCCCAGAGCCAGATGACGCTGAACCACCACTCGCGGACTTTCCAGCGGCGGCACCAGTCGCTGATCCGGTGCATGCGCGCTCCTCTGGACCTGGTACGGACGGGCCACCAGCCTGCCCGAGGGCCGCCGTGCCGTACCAGTGAGCGTCGTCGGCCGTCCGGTATGACGGATGTCATGCGGCCAGGAAGCGCTCCAGTCCGTCGACGACCAGCCGGTGGTCCTCGCCCTGCGGGAGGCCGGAGACGGCGACCGTGCCGATGACGCCGACCCCGGCGACGGTGATCGGGAACGCCCCGCCGTGGGCGGCGTAGCGGTCGGGGTCCAGCCGCGACTTCTCCTCGAAGGTGGTGCCCCGGGCCAGGTGGCGCAGGCCGACCAGGTAGGAGGAGTGGCCGAAGCGGTCGACCACCCGGGACTTGCGCCGGAGCCAGGCGTCGTTGTCGGCGCTGGTGCCGGGCAGCGCGCAGTGGAACAGCTGCTGCCCGGCCCGGCGGACGTCGACGGTGACCGGGAGCCGCCGGGTGCGGGCGAGTTCGGTGAGGGTGCAGCCGAGGCGCCAGGCGTCGTCGTTGTCGAAGCGGGTGAGGACCAGGCGGCGCTCCTCGTCCTCGATGCGCTGGATCAGCTCGGCCAGGTCGGTGGGGTTCAGGGGGACGCTCATGCTTCCTCGGGGTTGAGGTGGACGACGGAGTGGGTGGCGGCGGAGCGGCGGGCGGCCTCCAGCACGGTGAGGGCGGCGATGGCGTCCCGGGGGTCGACGGGGGCCGGTCCACCGTCGCGCAGGGCGGCGGCGACGGCCCGGTAGAAGGCGGGGTAGTCGCCGGGCTCGGTGCGGACGGGCCGGGTGTCGCCCTCGGTGCCGAGCAGCCCGTACGCGGATTCCGGCTCGACGCCCCAGGGGGCGCCGTCGCCGGGGCGGCGGCCGGCCCGCAACTCGGCCTCCTGCGGGTCCAGGCCGTACTTGACGTAGCCGGCCCGGTCGCCGAGCACCCGCAGCCGGGGCCCCGGCTGGGCGGCGACGGCGCTGGTCCACAGGTGGGAGCGGACCCCGGAGGTGTGGGTGAGGGCGATGAAGGCGTCGTCGTCCACGGCGGCGCCCGCGCGGCGGCTGTCGATCTCGGCGTACACGGCGGCGGCCGGGCCGAAGAGGGTCAGCGCCTGGTCGACCAGGTGGCTGCCCAGGTCGTACAGGGTGCCGCCGACCTCGGCCGGGTCGGGCAGCTCCTTCCAGCCGGGCTTGATCTGCGGGCGCCAGCGCTCGAAGCGGGACTCGAAGCGGTGCACCCGGCCCAGCTCGCCGCCGGTGACCAGGCGGCGGAGGGTGCGGAAGTCGCCGTCCCAGCGGCGGTTCTGGAAGACGGTCAGCAGCAGGCCGTGCTGTTCCGCGAGCGCGATCAGGGCGGCGGCCTCGGCGGCCGTGGCGGCGAGCGGCTTGTCGACCACGGCCGGCAGCCCGGCGGCCAGGGCGGCGCGGGCGAGCGGGACGTGGGTGCGGTTGGGCGAGGCGATGACGACCAGGTCCAGCGCCGAAGGGTCCGCGAGCAGCTGCTCCGGGGTGTCGGCGGCTCGGGCGTCCGGGTGTTCGCGGTGCAGCCGGGCGCGGCGCTCGGGGTCGGCGGTGACCACGGCGGCCAGCCGCATCCCGGGGGTGGTGGCGATCAGCGGGGCGTGGAACGCGGAGCCGGCCAGGCCGTAGCCGACCAGGCCGACGCGGAGCGGGCTGGCTGTTGCTGGTGCGGACATGCGACCACTTAAGCAACGGCGTTGCGTAAGTGCAAGCAACCGGCACAATGGACGGGTGAGCACTTCGGAGCGGCCGCCGCGCGGGCACAACGCCGCCGTGCTGCTGGGCCTGCTGCGGGGGCGTGACGGCCTCGGCCGGGCGGAGCTGGCCGAGCGCAGCGGGCTCACCCCGCAGGCGGTGAGCAAGATCGTGGCCCGGCTGCGGGCCGACGGCCTGGTGGCCGAGGCGGGCCGGGAGTCGACCGGCGGCAAGCCCCGTACGCTGCTGCGGCTGGTGCCGGAGGCCGGGTACGCGGCCGGGGTGCACCTGGACCGGGACTGGCTCACCGTGCTGCTGGCCGACCTCGCCGGACGTCAGGTCGGCTGCGTCGAAGGCCCGTTCAGGTCGGCCGGGGAGCCCGGGGCGGTGCCGGCCGAGGTGGCGGCGCGGCTGGGCGAGGTCGCGGCGGCGGTCCCGGCCGGGCGGCTGCTGGGCGTCGGGGTGGGCTGCCCCGGGCCGCTGGACCACCGGACCGGGGTGCCGCACCGGGTGCCCGGCCTGCCGCAGTGGGACGGCTACCCGCTGCGCGCGGCGCTGGCGGAGCGGCTGGGGCTGCCGGTGCTGGTCGACAAGGACACCAACGCGGCGGTGCTGGCCGAGCCGCAGCCGGCCGGGTCGTCGGTCTACGTCCACCTGGGCAGCGGCCTGGGCGCCGGGCTGGTGCTCGACGGCGCGCTCTACCGGGGGCCCCGGACCAACGCGGGCGAGTTCGGCCACCAGACGGTACGGCTGGACGGCCCGCGCTGCGCCTGCGGCAACCGGGGTTGCCTGGAGGCGCTCTGCCTGGCCGCGCTGCGGGCCGGGGACACGGTCGGCGCCGCCCGGCTGGTCGGGGTCGGCGTCGCCAATGTGGTGCGGCTGCTGGATGTCGACCGGGTGGTGCTGGGCGGCCGGGCGGTGCTGGCCGCGCCGGAGGTCTTCGTACGGGAGGTCGCGGCGCAGGTGGCCGAGCGCATCCCCGATCCGGGGTGGCGGCCGGTGCCGGTCACCGTGGCCCGCGCCGGGCGGCGGGCGGTGGCGGCGGGGGCGGCGGAGCTGGTGCTGGCGCCGCTCTTCGGCCGGGGGGTGTGAGGGGGCCGGCGGGTGGGGGTGGGGACGGTCGGGCTGGGATGGCCGGGTGGACGTCGTGGTTCCGCTGGTGGTGGGTGGGGCCGTGCTGCCCGGGGTGCCGGAGGGCAGCCCCGGGCCGGCGCCGGTCAGTTGTGGCGGGGCTCCCAGCGGAACAGTCGCCGGGTCAGTACGACGGCCGCCGCCGCCCAGGCGGCGATCAGCAGCAGGGCGGGGCCGGCCGCCTGCCAGCCGTGCAGCAGGTCCAGGGCGGGCAGCGCGTGCCCGTCCCAGCTCTCGCCGCCGAAGTCCCGGCCGAACCAGGCCGTCCGCAGCGTCTGGACCACCGGCGCCAGCGGCAGCGCGTGGGCCGGGGCGCGCAGCCAGCCCGGCAGTGACGCCAGCGGCATGAAGACACCCGCGCCGAACATGCAGAGCAGCAGGACCGGCATCGCGACCAGCGGCGCGCTCTCCGACCCCGGAGTGAGCCCCGACAGGGCGAGCGCCAGCACCGCGAAGACCAGGTAGCCGCCGACCAGGGCGAGCACCAGCAGCAGCGGATCGGCGGGCAGCGGGGCGCCGAACCAGCCCACCGCCACGCCGCCCAGCACCGCCACCTGGAGCAGCACCACGGCGCCGCCGGCCGCGATCTGCCCGGCGAAGACGGCGGTGGGCGGCACCTCGGTACCGCGCAGCCGCTTGAGCACCAGGTCGTCCCGGCGGGCCACCACCCCGCCCAGCAGATTGACGAACGAGGTGACCAGCGCCAGCCCGATGAAGCCCACGGTGGTGTAGCCCGCCGCGTTGACCCCGCCGATCTGCCGGTCGCGCAGCGGCGCGGCGACCACCAGGTTCAGCAGCACCGGCAGCGCGAAGCCGATGAAGGTGGAGCGCCGGTTGCGCCAGAAGACCCGCCAGGACAGCAGGAACTGCCCACGGGAGTAGGAGAGCCAGCTCATCGGGTGCCCACCCTCTCGTGCGACAGGTCGAGGAAGACGTCCTCCAGCGAGGCGGTGCGCACCTCGATGCCGTCCAGTGCGGCGCCCCGGGCGGCGGCCCAGCCGTGCAGGGCGGCCAGCGCGGGCGCGGTGCGTCCGACGGCGTACACGGCGGTGCCCTGCTCCAGCGTCGGGGCGCTGCCGTCCAGTAGCGGCAGGTCCGCCGGGTGCACCCCGGCCGGCAGTGGGAGGGTGATCCGGGCGCCGTGCCCGGCCAGCACCTCGGCGACGGTGCCCTCGGCGGCGATCCGGCCCCGGTCCATGATGGCGACCCGGTCGGCCAGCTGCTGGGCCTCCTCCAGGTAGTGGGTGGTCAGGACGACGGTGGTGCCGGCGGCGCGCAGTCCGCTGACGATCCGCCAGGTGTTGCGGCGGGCCTCCGGGTCCATGCCGGTGGTGGGCTCGTCGAGGAAGAGCAGTTCGGGGGAGCCCAGTACGGCGAGCGCCAGGTCCAGCCGGCGGCGCTCGCCGCCGGAGAGCCGGTCGACCCGCACCCGCGCCCTGGCGGCGAGGTCCACCTGCTCCAGCACCTCGCCGGCCGGCCGGGCGCCGCTGGTGAAGGTCCGCCAGGCGTCCAGCGTCTCGCGGACCGTCAGCTCACCGAAGAAGCCGCCCTGCTGGAGCATCACCCCGGTACGGCGGCGGACCAGCGGCCCGTCCGCGTACGGGTCCAGACCGAGCACCCGGACGGTGCCCGCGCTCGGCGGCCGGTAGCCCTCCACCACCTCCAGGGTGGTGGTCTTGCCCGCGCCATTGGTGCCCAGCAGGGCGAAGAGTTCGCCCCGGGCGACGGTGAAGGAGATGCCGCGTACGGCCTGGTAATCGCCGTACGTGCGATGCAGATCGCGGACTTCGACGGCTGGTTGCCGGGGGTCGGTGGGGGATTCATTGGTTTTCATGAGAACAGGGTGCAGTCGGGTGCCGGGCGAGTGCAAGTAGCCTTGTCGGGTGGTGTATGTGCAGGTGGGCGCGGGGGTGCAAAATGTCATGGGTGGCGGGTATGACATTTTCCATCGGGTTTTGCTGACGTTTCCCACTGACAGTGGCACGGGGATCGGGTGCATATTTTTCTCATCGCCGGAAGCGGCCGGGGAAAAGCCCCGGAAAAAGCGCCCAAGGCACTGCATGGAAGGAACCGCCATGTCGGAGAACGAGAAGGCCGTCGAGACCACCCCCGCCGCCGAGACCGAGCAGTTCGACATCGAGGTCGAGGAGCTGGACACCGTCTCCGGTGGCGTCAGCGTCAGCTCGCTGGCCTGCGCCGCCTGCCCGGTCTCGTCCTTCAGCTCGGTCGCGAACGCCGCCGCCGTCTGAGTGCCGGAGGCGTGACCCGGCGTCGGCCGCCCGGCGCCGCCTGAGGG
The DNA here is from genome assembly GCF_044755465.1 of Streptomyces sp. NPDC092296. Taxonomy (NCBI): domain Bacteria; kingdom Bacillati; phylum Actinomycetota; class Actinomycetes; order Kitasatosporales; family Streptomycetaceae; genus Streptomyces; species Streptomyces sp. NPDC092296. Next base: position 136,620 of record NZ_JBIVRB010000014.1, read on the forward strand.
GCCAGTGCCGCGGTGGAGCCGCTCCGACGGCTTCACCGCGGCACCCGGCCCTCACACTTCGAGAAGAGGGAGGGCCGGGCGTGGACAGCCTCCGGCACGAGCTCGCGCGGTTCATCCAGAGCCCGGCCGCGCGGCACGATCCACCCGGGCTCTACCGCCGACTGCTCACCGAGGCCCCGGTACTGGACCTGGGACGGGTGCACGTCGTCTCCGGGTACGACGAGATCGTCACCGTACTGATGCACCCCGGCACCCGGGTCGACCCCGCCTCCATCGGCCTGGCCCGCCCCGGCGCCTCCGCGCTCGCCGCCGTCGTCGACCGGATGCTGCCACTGCGCGACGGCGCCGACCACACCCGCCTCAAGCGGCTGGCCACCGCCGCGTTCGGCGCCCGCAGGCTGGAGCAGCTCCGCCCGCAGATCGAGCAGACCGCCGGCCGGCTGCTCGCGCCGCTGCTCGCCGCCGGCTCCTTCGACCTGGTCGCCGACCTCGCCATACCGCTGCCGGTGGCGGTCTCCTGCGCGATCCTGGACGTCCCCGAGGCCGACCGGCACCGGGTGACCGGCTGGGCCGACCTGGTCTCCCGCTCGCTGCTCGACCCCTTCACCGGCCAGGAGCGGACCGAAGCGCTGGACGCCGAGTTCGCCGGCTTCCGCGCGTACGTCGAGGACCTGTGCGCCCGCCGGACCGCCCGGCCCGGCGACGACCTGGTCAGCCGCCTCGCCGCCGCCCGCGCCGAGGGCCGGATCGACTCCGAGGACCTGCTCGCCTTCGTGGTGATGCTCTTCGCCAACGGCCTGGAGACGCTCACCTCCGGCCTCACCCTCGCCACCTGGCAGCTGCTGCGCACCCCCGGCGTGGCCGAACGGCTGCGCACCGACCCCGGCAGCGCCGAAGCCGTCTTCGACGAGTGCCAGCGGCTCGGCAGCCCGGTCCGGGCCAGCGCCCGCGCCGTCACCCAGGATGTCGCGGTCGGCGGCACCGTCATCCCGGCGGGCGGCGTGGTGCTGCTGCTGTACGCGGCGGCCAACCGCGACCCGCGCCGCTTCCCCGACCCCGACCGCTTCGACCCGGACCGCGCCGAACGCCGCCACCTCGCCTTCGGACACGGCCCGCACCACTGCCTGGGCGCCCCGCTCTCCCTGATCGCCGGCGCCGCCGTCCTGCGCGGACTGGCCGAGGCCGACGCGGCCGGCGGGCTCGGCACCACCGTCACCGAGCAGAGCGCGCGGTGGAACGAGCACTTCGTCTTCGGCGGCCTGCGCACCCTCCCCGTCCACAGCCGCACCCCGGTCGGCGCGGGGGTGGGCCCGTCATGACCATCACCGCGACCGAACGCGCCGCAGCGGTGGTCGAACCCGGCTCCGACCGCCCCGTCCGGCTGCTCGGCGCCCGGCTCGCGGCCGGCGCCGCCGCGCTGCTGCTGGCCGTCGGCGCCGGCGCCGCCTGGGCCGCGCTGGGCTCGCTGCCGCACACCCTCGCGCTGCCCGCCGTACTCGCCCACGGCACCGCCCCGGCCCTGGCCCGCACCGCCACCGCCGGCTCGGTGCTCGACGTCCGGGTCCAGCCCGGCGACCGGGTCACCGCCGGGCGGCCGCTCGCCGTGCTGCGCACCGCGCACGGCACCGAAGAGGTACGCGCCCCGGCGGCCGGCACCGTCACCGCCCTGCTCGCCCCGCCCGGCACCACCGTCGCGGCGGGCGGCGCGGTGGCCGCCCTCGACCCGGCCGCCGAACCCGCCACCGTACGGCTGTTCGCCACCACCGAGCAGGACGCCGTCCGGCTGCGCCCCGGCCGCGAGGTGCTGCTGCCGCTGCCGGACGGCAGCACCCTGCGGGCCCGGATCACCGACGTCCGGCCGCTGCCCGCCCGCGCCGACTCCCTCGACGGCACCCTGCCGGTCGCGCTGCCCGGCCTGCCCGGCGGCGGCGCCCCGGTGTGGACCGCGTACGCCCGGCCGGAGCCCACGCCCGCCGACCCCGCCGGGTCGGGCCCGCTGCTGCTCCAGGCGTCGGTGGACCTGGGCGCCCGCCACCCCTACCAGGTGGTCCTGGGCACCGGGGGGGACGACCGATGAGCCTGGACACCCAGCGGACCGCCCCACCCGCCCCCGCCGCGCCCGCCCCGGCGGCCGCCAAGCGTCCCCGCCGCTATCTGCGCACCCCCGTGGTCCCGCAGATGGAGGAGCAGGACTGCGGCGCCGCCTGCCTGGCCGTGGTGCTCGGCGCCTTCGGCCGCCGCACCACCCTGCACGAGGCCTCCCGCGCCTGCGGCGTCAGCCGCGACGGGGTCAGCGCCGCCGCCGTGGCCCGCGCCGCCGGCCGCTACGGGCTGCTGGCCCGGGGCCGGCGGGTGGTGCGCGGCGACGACCGGCTGCTCGGGCTCGGCGCGGTGCCGGTCCCGTCGATGGTGCTGGTCACCGGCCCGCACTTCGCCGTCTTCGAGGGCGTCCGGCGCGGCCGGGTGCACATCAACGACCCGTCGCTCGGCTCCTGGTCGGCCACCCCGGCGGAGTTCTGGGAGTCCTTCGCCGGCATCGCGGTCGGCTTCGAACCCGGACCCGACTTCCAACGCGGCGGCAGCCGCCTGCCGCTGCTGCGGGCCCTGGCCGCCCGCATCCGCCCGTACGCCCCCGCGCTGCTGCTGGCCGTCGCCACCGCGCTGCTGCTCACCCTGCCCTCGGTGGCCGCCGCCTTCCTGCTCCGCGCCTACCTGATCGGCGTCGTCGCGGGCGGCGCCCACGCCTGGGCGGCGCCGCTGGTGCTGGCCACCGCGGGCGCCGCCACGGCCGTACTGCTCGGCAGCTGGCTCCAGCAGACCATCGTCAACCGGGTGCTGGAGGCGATGGCCGCCCGCTCCTCCGCCGGATTCCTCTGGCGGATGCTGCGGCTGCCCGGCGCGTTCTTCCACCGGCGGCAGCTGGGCGGCCTGGTGACCCGGGTGCAGCTGAACGACGGCCTGGCCGGGCTGCTCTCGCACCGCGCGGCGGGCGCCGCCGCCTCCGCCGGCTCCGCCGCCGTCCACCTGGCCGCCCTGGTCTGGCTGGAACCCCGGCTCGCCGCCATCCCGGTCGCGGTCGCCGTGCTGGACGTCGTCGCGCTGCGCACCGCCGAGCGGCGGCGCGGCGGGATGCTGCACCGCCTGCACGCCGAGCAGTACAAGCGCGACGGCGTGGCCTTCGCCGGGATCTCCGCCATCGAGACCGTCAAGGCGGAGGGCGCCGAGGACTCCCTCTTCCGCTCCTGGGCGGGCTGGCAGGCCCGCGCCGTGGACAGCGCGCAGAGCATCGCCGCCGCCGTCCTGGTCCCGATGTCGCTGCCCACCACCCTGACCACCGCCGGCACCGCCGCCACCGTCGTCGCGGGCACCTCGCTGCTGCTCGCCGGCTCGCTCCCGGCAGGCACCCTGCTGGCCTTCCTGCTGCTGCTCGGCGGCTTCCTGCTGCCGGTCGCCCAGCTGGTCGGCGCGGGCGCCGAACTCACCGTCGCCCGCGCGCAGAACGCGCTGCTGGAGGACGTGGAGACCACCGAACCCGACCCCTGGCTCACCCCGGTGCTGGACGCCCCCGCCGCCGGCCCGGCCCCCAGCGGCGCCCTGGAGCTGCGGGACGTCTCCTTCGGCTACGACCCCAACCGGCCGCCGACCCTCCAGGGCGTCTCACTGACCGTACGGCCCGGCGAATGGGTCGCCGTGGTCGGCGGCAGCGGCAGCGGCAAGTCCACCCTGGCCCGGCTGGCGGCCGGCGTGATGCGGCCCTGGAGCGGCCAGGTGCTGCTGGACGGCAGGCCGCGCGAGGAGTGGCCCCGGTCCCTGGTCACCAGCCGGATCGCCTACGTCGAGCAGCAGCTGCGGCTTTTCGAGGGCACCGTCCGCGACAACCTGACGCTGTGGAACCCCGCCGCCGACGAGGACGCGCTGCACCGCGCGCTCGCCGACGCCGAGGCCGCCGAGCTGGTCCGGCGGCGCGGCGGCCTGGACGGCGGCCGGATCGACGAGGACGCCCGCAACCTCTCCGGCGGCGAACGCCAGCGGCTGGAACTGGCCCGCGCCCTGGCCCTGGACCCGGTGCTGCTGGTGCTGGACGAGGCCACCTCCGCGCTGGACGCCCGCACCGAGGCCGCCGTCGCCGGCCACCTGCGCCGCCGGGGCGCCGCCTGCCTGGTGCTGGCCCACCGGCTGAGCACCGTACGCGCCGCCGACCGGGTGGTGGTGCTCGACGGCGGCCGGATCGTCCAGCAGGGCCGCCCCGCCGACCTCGCCACCGTCCCCGGCCCCTACCGCGACCTGCTGGAGGAGGCCGAGCCCGCCCCGGCGGACCCGGCGGCCGACCCCGACCAGGAGCAGCCATGACCGCCGTACGGGAGCACCCCGCGCCCGGCCCCGCCGCCACCGCCGCCGCCAACCGGGCCGCGCTGGCCGCCGCCCTCGCCACCCTGCACCCCGCCGGGCGCCGCACCGACCCGCCGGCCGACCCCCGGGACCCCGCCGCCGACAACCCCGCCGACCGGGCGCACGCCGTCCTGCGGGCCCTCGCCCCCGCGCTCGGCATCACCGCCCCCGCGACGCTGCCGCCCGCCGTCCGCACCGCCCGCGACCCGCTGGCCGCCCTGCTGCGGCTGACCGGCGTCCGCAGCCGGCCGATCACCCTGCCCGCCGACGCGGCCGGCGACGGCGACCTGTCCCGCACCGAAGGCCCGATGATCGGCCACGCCGCCGCCGACGGCCGCCCGCTCGCCCTGCTGCCGCACCGCTCGGGACACCGGGTGCACGACCCCGCCGCCCCCGGCGCCCGGCCCGCCGTCGCCCGCCGCGCCCTGCTGCTCTACCGGCCGCTGCCGCCCGGCGCCCCCACCCCCGGCGGCCTGCTCCGCTTCGGCCTGGCCACCCCCGGCGCCCGCCGCGACCTCGCGGTGCTGGCCGCCGCCGGACTGCTCGCCGCCGCCGTCGGCCTGCTGGTGCCGCTCAGCACCGGCGTACTGATGCCGCGGCTGGTCGGCGCCGGACACCACCCGCTCCGCTGGCTGGCCCTGCTGCTCGCCGCCGCCACCGGCGCCGGCTGGCTGCTGCTGGTGCTGCGCAACACCGCCGCGCTGCGCCTCACCAGCCGCCTCCAGGCGGCCGTCGAACCGGCGGTCTGGGACCGGCTGCTCTCCCAGGACGCGCGCTTCTTCCGCGACTACAGCACCGGCGACCTGGTCCACCGGGCCAACGCCATCGCCCAGGCCCGGCAGGCGCTGTCCGAAGTGCTGGTCGGCGCGGTGCTCGGCGCCTTCTTCACCCTCTCCGGGCTGCTGGTGCTGCTCGCCGTCGACCTGCGCCTCGGCGGCCTGCTGCTGGCCGCCGCGCTCGCCGCGACCCTCGGACTGCTGGCCCTGGGCAGGCTGCGGCAGCGGCACGAGTCCGAGGTGTACGCGCTGCACGGGCAGCTGCACGGCGTCCTGTACGGGCTGCTGCTCGGCATCGACAAGATCCAGACCGCCGGCCGGGAGATCCAGGCGTTCGCCCGCTGGGCCACCCCCTTCGCCCGGCAGAAGCGCGCCGACGCCGCCGCCATGCGGGCCGACGCCGCCGCCGGCGCCCTCACCGCCGCCCTCCAGCCCGCGCTGCTGGCGGTGCTGCTGGCCGGCGCCGCCGCCGGCGGCAGCGCCGACCCCGGCCATCTGATGGCCGCCGCCGTGGCCGCCGGGCAGGTCGCGCTGGCCCTCGGCCAGGTCACCCACGCCGCGGCCACCGCCTACGGCATCGCCCCGGTGCTGGACCGGCTCCGCCCGGTGCTCGCCGCCCCCGCCGAGGCGGCGGGCGGCGGCCTGGCCGACCCCGGCCCGATGCACGGCGCCGTCCGGCTGGACCAGGTCACCTTCCGCTACCCCGGCACCGCCCTGCCCGCGCTGGACGGCGTCTCGCTGCACGCCGAACCCGGCGAGATGATCGCCGTGGTCGGCCCCTCCGGCGCGGGCAAGTCCACCCTGATCCGGCTGCTGCTCGGCTTCGAACGCCCCGAGTCCGGCACCGTCCGCTACGACGGCCAGGACCTGGCCGGCCTCGACCCCCGGCTGGTCCGCCGCCGCCTCGGCGCCGTACTCCAGAACGGCCGGATGCTGCGCGGCACCCTGCTGGAGAACCTGGCCGGCACCGACCCCGACACCACCGAGCAGGACGTCTGGGCCGCCGCCGAACTGGCCGGCATCGCGGACGACCTGCGCCGCCTCCCGCTCGGCCTGGCCACCCGGATCGGCGAGGACGCCCAGGGCTTCTCCGGCGGCCAGGTGCAGCGGATGCTGCTCGCCCGCGCCCTGGTCCGCCGCCCCGCCGTACTGCTGCTGGACGAGGCGACCTCCGCGCTGGACAACGCCACCCAGCGGTACGTGGCCGACGGCATCGCCGCCCTGGACCGCACCCGGATCGTCGTCGCCCACCGCCTCAGCACCATCCGCCGCGCCGACCGGATCTACGTACTGGACGGCGGCCGGGTGGCCGCCGTGGGCCGCTATGACGCCCTGCTCGACACCGACCCGCTCTTCACCCGCCTCGTCCGACCCCAGGAGATGTGAGATGACGCTCGACCTACAGGCGTGGATCGGCCCCTTCGAAGGCCAGGACGAGGCGCCCGCCGGCAGCGAGCCCCTGCTGCCCGACCTGCCGCGCGGCGACGAGCGGCTGCGCGCCCTGGTCGGCGCGGCCGCCTCCTTCCCCGAACGGGCCGACGCGGGCAGCGAACACCTGCCCGGCACCCGCCCCCCGCTGTTCGCCCCCGACCCGGCCGAGGACCGCCGCTCACGCGCCGCCGCCGTGGAGACCTGGCTGCGCCGCGCCACCGGCGACCCCGCCGCCGCCGGAGTGCTGCTCGACCACCTCGCCGCCACCGGCCGCCCGCTCGGCGACGGCCTGCGCAAGGTGGTGCTGCGCGACCCCGCCCGGCTGCCCGACTGGGCACAGGCCCTGGTCGCCTTCCTGCGCGCCCAGCCCGCCACCCCCGGCGAGGGCACCGCCGGGCCCGGCGCGGTGGCCGAGTCCTTCCGCCGCGCCGCGTACGCGCTGCTGCCGCACGGCCCCGGCGGCGTGCTGGGCGTACCGGTCACCGACGGCGCCCGCGCGGACCTGGCGGCCGGCCTCACCGGCCGGCTCACCGAGGCCTGCAACCTGTCGCTCTGCCATGAGCACCAGGCCGCCTCCGGCCGCCCCGGCGCCGTCGACTGGGACGCGGCCGGCGGGCTGGACGCCTCCCAGGAGGGCTGGCTGGCCCGGCTGGAGCGGCTGCCCGGCCTGGCCTACCTGGTGGGCGTCGCCTGCCTGCACTGGCAGCGGGTCTCCACCGAGCTGTTCGCCCGGCTCGCCGCCGACCGCGCGCTGCTCGTCGAACGCCTCTGGGACGGCACCGACCCCGGCCCCCTCGCCTCGGTGCACGGCGACGCCGGGGACCGCCACGTGGGCGGCCGCTCGGTCGCGCTGCTGCGCTTCGCGGACGGCGCCGGGGTGGTCTACAAGCCCAAGGACATGCGGCACGCCACCGCCTACCTGGACCTGGTCCGCACCCTCAACGCCGCCGGGCTGCCGCTGGACCTGCCGGTCCGCACCGTGCTGGTGCGCAGCGACCGGGGCGACGGCGGCCTGACCGCCTCGCTGGGCGCCGACTGCGAGAGCGAGTACGGCTGGGAGGAGCTGGTCCCGGACACCCCCTGCGACTCCCGCGACGGCTTCGCCCGCTTCTACCGGCGGCTCGGCATGACCATCCGGCTGGTGCAGCTGCTCGAAGGCCGCGACCTGTGGGCGGACAACCTGCTCGCCCACGGCGAGTACCCGGTGATCACCGACCTGGAGTGCCTGCTCTACCCCCGGGTGCAGACCCCGCCCGCGCTGCCGGCCGGACAGCGCGGCCTGCTGGACGAGCTGGAGGCCACCGTGGTGCGCACCGCGATGGCGGTCCAGCCGTGGGTGCCCTCCCGGGACCAGCCGGCCATCGACATCGGCTGCCTGTCCCGGGCCGGTGACCTGCGGATCGGGACCGGCACGCCCGCGCTGCCGCTGCCGCCGTACCGGCCGGTGCACGACGGCGAGACCGCCGACGCCTGGCAGTACACCGATGAGGTGGTGGCCGGCTACCGCGAGATGCACCGCACCCTGTACGGGCTGCGCGCCGAACTCGCCGCCGAGGACGGGCCGCTGGCCGCCTTCCGGGGGCTGTGGGTGCGCTACATCTGGCGGCACACCTGGGACGGATACAAGATCATCAGGGCGTCGACCAGCCCGCTCGCCCTCACCGACGGCGCCACCCGGGAGACCGTCATCGCCGGTGCGCTGCGCGGCGCGGTCGCCGCCCGCGCCGGGGACGCGGACCGGGGCGACCTGCTGGACGTCGTCCTCTCCGAACTCGACGCCTTCCGCGAACTGGACGTCCCCTTCTTCCGCTCCCTCACCACCTCCTCCGCCGTCTACACCGGCACCGGCCAGGAGATCCCCGGCCACTTCCAGGGCACCGCCTGGCTGCGGCTGCGGCAGCGGGTCACCGAACTGGCCGACTTCGACCTCGACGCGCACACCGCCGTGCTCAGCGGCTGCCTGGACGCGGCCCGGGAGGGCACCGAGCGGCCCACCGCCCCGGCCCCCGCCGCCGCCGACCGCACCGGCGCCCCCGGCCCCGTCGACCGGGCCGAACTGCTGGAGCGGGCGGTACGGATCGGGGACCGGCTGCTCACGGACCAGCGGCAGACCCCCACCGGCCGCGGCTGGATCGGCCTCAGCTGGTACCCGGCCACCGGACTGCGGCAGGTCGAGATCCTCGGCGTCGACCTGGTCTCCGGCAGCCTCGGCGTCGGACTGCTGCTCGCCGAGCTGTGGGCCGCCACCGGCGAACCCCGCTTCCACCGGGGCGCCCACCGCACCCTGGCCGCCGCCGCCGACCTGGTCGACCCCGCCGCCCCGCAGGCGTTCGCCTTCGCCGCCGACGCCCGCCTGGTCGGCGGCGCCCCCGTCCCCGGCGGCCTGGCCGGACCCGGCGCCCTCATCCACGCCCTCGCCCGGGGCGGCCTGCTGCTGGCCGAACCCGACTTCGTCACCCGGGCCCAGGCGCTGGTCCCCGGCGCCGCCGCCCTCGCCGGACCCGCCGCCGCCCCCGCCGGCCGTGGCCGCGCCCCCCGGCAGCCGTACCAGGACACCCCCTTCGGCACCGCCGGCCTGCTGCTCAACCTGCTGCGGCTGCGCCGGGTCGCCGGCCCCGGCCACGACGCCACCGACCAAGCCGTCCGCACCCTCGCGGCCGCCGCCGCCGACCACCTCGCCGCCCGGGGCGACACCCCCGACCCCGCCCGGCGGCCCGACCCCGCCCAACTGCTGGACCCGGTCCGGCTGCTCGACCTGGTCCCCACCGGCGCCGACTCGGTGGCCGCCGCCCTGGCCCGCGCCGTGGCCGAGGCCCCCGCCCTGCTCGGCGACGCCGACGCCGCCCGCGACCTGCTGCGCGCCCACCGCTTCGCCACCGGCACCCGCAGCGGCCGGCTGGCCTGCCTGGACACCGCCGTCTCGCTCGGCACCGGCGCCGTCCACCCCGCCGACCTGGGCCGGCTCGCCGCCCCCGTCTCCGCCGAGGAGATCGCCGCACTGGGCAGCCGCGCCCTGGTCGCCACCGCCGGCGAAGCCCTCACCGCCGCCGAGGCCGGACTGCTGCACACCCTGCCCGACGACGCCCCCGCCCTGGTCCCCGGGCCGTTCTTCGACGGCCGGGAGGCGGCCGGCGTCCTGGTCGGTGAACTGCTGCGCCGCCGCCGCGCCTCCGGCCACTGGTACGGCGACCGCGCCGCCGACGACCGGGTCAACCTCGGCGCCCTGGACGGCACCGTCGCCGTCGGCCTGCTGCTGCTCCGCCTGCTCGACCCCGCCACCGCACCCCTGGCCACCCTCCGCTGACCCGCCGTCACCCCCGTTATGTTTTCCGCGGCTCCGCAACGGGGCCGCTGGCCTCCGGGCCCGGCATGACTGTTGCCCCCTGTCGAAGGCATGACCTGGGGGGTGG